>JAEXBS010000028.1 GCA_023393915.1 Bacteroidota bacterium
CGGAGATTATCTAATAATATTAATTGGGTTTTGTTTGGTTGTAAAATTTCATAAATTGCTAATAATCTGTTTTTTAATTATTTATTGGGATTTATTGTGTTATAAAGATACTTCCGTCTTCGCTACAAACCACCCTATTAATAGGGTGGTTTTTTTATAATAACTAGTGGTGCTATTTTATCAAAACTAGTTTCAAGAATGAAATGATGCCGCTATAAAACGTAGGAGTTTTTGTACCAAGAACTTAACTTTGGGGATTTTGATTTTGAGGCGTAAGTTTTCTAGAATCTAAAAAGGAAAAAACTTAGATCTCTGATTCCTCTTAATTCCATTCTTAATCCTTTTGTTTTTGAGTTAAAATATTCTGAATAAGCATAAGTGATTTTTCTCTCAAAGTAGTTTAGCATTTCATTAAAGGGATTCACTATGTTTTTAGTGAGGGTGTTGAAAGATTTGTTTTTTATGGCTTCAACTTAATTGATCCTGGGTGCGCACTTTTATATTGCGATGGACTTGGTCTATTTTTGATTTTGCCTAGTGAGTAAAAGATCATCTAGCTCAAAAACATTCTTAAGATCTGGGTAAAGTTAAGAAAGGACTTGTGAACTTTGACATTAGGCATCGTATGAAATAAAAGATAAGTTGATAATAAGATTTTCAAAATGAGGTCTTATTAATTTGCTGAGGTTATCTATGACTGAAATAACTTTGACTTTACCTTGACAAAAATAATGGCGAACCATTACATTCCGTCTTGTAGCAAGATCGCGTTGTTTTATTATTTCCTATAATTTCGGTAAAAGTTTTGACGCAAAAAATAAAAGTATTTATAATATAAATAATGATTTGCTTTCTAATTATTTAGAAATTAGTGCGCTTCAAAGATGTTATGCTATTTCCTGCTTTGAACTGTGTTTTAATTTTTGAACTTTGGTTAAGAAGGTAGTAATTGTTTTGGAATTAAAATTTATTTGTTGCGAATAATACGAATAATTAGTTATTATTTTAATTGTTAAAGAATTTCCGTAATATGCTATTGGTTCTGGTTTTATGGAAATTTTAAAATAGGATTATAAAAAGTTGTAATCTTAAATTAATTTATTACCTTTACGTCGCTTTTGAAAGGAAGACCTTAGAAAGCAATAAATTTTTTTTCATCATTTGTGTTTTTAGAATCGTGTCTTTGGATGCGATTCTTTTTTATTTGCCTTGTTTATCAAGGTGATACCTATTGAGCAATTGGATGAAATAGCTGTAGGTAACTCTGCCTTCTTGTCGATTTGATTTTAAGAATAGATCATTCGTAAATAGGAAAAGCTGGGATAATAATCCTGCATGATTATTATAAAAATTTTGTTCATTTCTGTAGTCTTTCTTCATAGGGATTGAGTAATTGTCTACTATCGATCTTACAAAATTTGGATCTTCCTCGTGAATAGCCCATAACAAATGTTTTAGTACCGTATAGTTAGTGCTGTACCGTAGTTCAGGGTTATTCGAGTCTTGACCAATTAGAAAGGCAATGAAATTAGCTTCCTGTTCACGCGCATATCCTAATTGGTGTGCGCTTTCATGTGCCAAGGTGAAGGGTAGATTAGTAGAGGGCAAGTGAGCGTTGTATTGTGCTTCAGAAGTAAAAGGGTTGTAATATCCTAATATTCCTGTATAGTTCATGATCTTGCCAAAAAGTGAAGGTTTGAAATTATTGATCCCTGTGGGGCTTATGTGTGGCTGATCTCTAAGGGCTTTTTTCTGATTTAGCAATATTTCTGATTGCAAAGCATTTAATTCCTTAATTGTAAATACTCCCTGCTCATCCTCGTGGACCTCTTCTCTTGAGGATTTCGCTCTTTCTAAGTAATAAAGTGTTAATGATTTTAGTTGTTCTTCGGTGGGCTGCCTGATGGTTTCGAGGGAATAGATAGGTTTTTGAAAATAGAGTCCGCCCCAAAAAATTTGATAGAAAAAGTGCAGGAGGTTGGCAGTGATAAGAAGCAGAAAGATTGTTTTGCTTCTCTTCTTTTTATTTCTTAACCGCCATAAGGTAGCAGCAAAAAATGCGATGAATACTATATAAAATAGATCACCGATTGAAAATGTAGCCAATGAAAAGACTTTTTGATGTAGGCCTTTTTGAATTTCAAAAAAATTCTCAAGCCTTCGGTTCATTTCAGAGTTGAGCGAAACAAGATAGAAAAAAAGGAATTGGGCAAGTAAAACACCTGCCCAAATCCAATTTTGATATTTTCTATTCTTTCTTATCATGTTACCACACTAATGCGCTGGCTCCTAATATTGCAGCATCTGCTTCTTTTAAGTTGCTAAACTCAATGCGCACTTTGTTTTTGAAAACTTGAAGTAAATTTTCTTCCATTGCCTTTTTAGTTGGCTGAATGAGTAAATCACCTGCTTTGGTAAGTCCTCCAAAAAGTACAATAGCTTCTGGTGCAGAAAATAAAATAAAGGTGGCTAATGCCTCTCCTAATATAGTCCCTGTAAAGCGGAAAACTTCATTGGCTAGTTCGTCACCTTGCTCTGCACATTTAAATACGGTTTCACTTGTGAGTTCGTCGAGCGAATAGCTTCTTAATAGACTTGGCTTTTCAGGAAATTGCTGAAGCATTTCAATGGTGGTATCTCTAACTCCTGTTGCAGAGGCATACGATTCAAGCGAACCTCTAAGTCCCGTACCGTGGTGTAGTCTTCCTTGGTGTCTCACGATTACGTGTCCTAGCTCTCCGGCAAATCCATTATGGCCAAGAACAATTTTACCATCAATAACAATTCCACTTCCAACTCCTGTTCCTAATGTGATAGTGATAAAGTTTTTACACTCTTTTGCGACTCCGTACTGCATTTCTCCTACCGCTGCAGCATTCGCATCATTGGTCATTTTGGTGGGAAGCCCAAATCTAGCTGTAAGAAGTTCAGCCATAGGTATAATACCTTTCCATTTAAGATTTGCTGCATATTCGATCGTACCGGCGTAATAGTTTGCATTGGGAGCTCCCATTCCGATTCCAACAATATTTTCCTTTCCTCCGTACTGATCAATCATAGGTTGGAGCTTTAGAGCCAAGTCTTCAATAAATCCATCAACACTTTCATGTGCATTGGTTTTAATTCGATCTTGAACTAAAATCGTCCCTTTGTGATCCACTACACCAAATTTTGTATTGGTTCCTCCTACATCGATACCAATTGCGTATTTATCTGTCATTTCTTAATCTACTTTAATATCTGTATTTACATTCTTCGATCCCACTAGTGCATAGAATAAGATGTATCCGATCCCAGCAACCGCAAGCCAGTAACTAGCTGGGAAGCTTCCCGTTGAGTCCACTAGATAACCTTGAACGTAAGGTAAAACTCCACCTCCGAACACCATCATCATGAACAGTCCTGAACCTTTAGCAGTATGTTTACCTAATCCCTTAGTGGCTAAATCGAATATTGTAGGCCACATAACGGATAGGAAAAGTCCACATAAAATAATAAGTAGGATACTAAACGGAACTTCGGTCATTACAAATGAGCCACTAGAGCTTGAAAAAGCAGGTAGCATGGCACTAGAGTCGGTTCCAATGAACATTGATATTAAAATAAAAGCTAAAGCACCTAAAGATACCGTTACTAGCATTTGTTTCGAAGTGAAGGTCTTTCCTAATGCACCACCTATCAGTCTACCAACAAGCATTAGTAGCCAATAAGTTCCTACAATGGATCCTGCAATGCCTGCATCAAACTGCAATCCATTGATTAAATAGTTAAGTGTTGTATTGGAAAGAGAAACTTCCACTCCCACATAAAGGAAAATGGCGAGCATTCCTAGAACAAAATGCCTGAAAGATAGAGGACTATGTTTGCTTTTTTCAGCATTCGACTCAACTATGTGAGGCTCTGGAATCCTTACCATGCTTAGTACAATAAATACAAGTAGGAAAATCCCCATAGATAAGTATAGAAGTGGGTTTGCATCACTAATTTGAGCGTTTGCTACATTTCCTAGAACAATCCCACCTAGCATCGGAGCTAGAGTTCCTCCAAGTGAGTTACTTGCACCTCCAAAATTTAACCTTTGATTCGCACCTTCCTCGGAACCTAGCACGGATAACATTGGATTCACAACTGCGTTGAGAAGACACATGGAGAAACCAGAGATAAAAGCTCCTAATAGGTATAAAGGAAAGCTACTAGCACCGCCGGCAATAAAGAGAAGTAATACTCCAACAAACCCTATTACTAATGCGCTTAGTGCTGTTTTCTTATAACCGATACGCTCAAGCATTCGTCCTGCTGGAACCCCCATAAAAAGGTAGGCTAAAAAGACCATTGCATTGGCCAGCTGAGCTTGGGCATTGGAAAGACTAAACTGACCTTTTAGAATTTCTGCCATTGGATTTTGCAGTCCTGTCACAAATGATATGATGAAAAACAGCAAGAACATCATGATGATGGGAAGCGTGTAATTCGGACGCGTAGTAGTTGAACTCATAGTATTTCTTTATATATTCGAACAAATATAAATATTTATTCTACTCCTTTCTCTGCGAGAAGGGTTTTTTTTATCTCATTATGAGAGATTGACTTGAGAGTGTCTGCTTTTTCTACTGGTTCTAAAATCAGGTTTTTAATCGCTTTAATTTTTCCAGGGTGCCCCGAATCTAATCGAAAAGGGAACATTTCTTTGAGTCCAATGAAGGTATAGACTACAATAGGGAAATGATGACGAGTAGAAAGAATGAAAGCCCCGTCTTTGAATATGTCTAGCACTACGTTAACGTCGTCAGGAACCCCACCCTCGGGAAAAATGACGATATTCTGGCCGTGGTCCATTTTTACTTTTGCTTTTCGATAAACATCAGCACGGCTCCTTGGATCCTTTCTATCGACAAGTATGCAGATGCGTTTGTAGATGATTCCAAAAATCGGGATTTTAGCTAACTCTGCTTTTCCTATAAAGCAAATAGGATGGTTGGGGTGCAAGACAACCATAAGTAAAATATCTATTATGGACGTATGGTTTGAAATAAAGATGTAGTGGCGCTTTTTATCAATTTTTTGTTGGGTTTTGCGAATAAGTTCGTAGCGAAATCCCATTCCATAAAATACAATGAGACACCAACAACGTATAAAGACGTAAGCGTATTTAAAATCTTTCTCCCGAATGGACAAAAGTAAAACCGGCAGAATAAAAATCAGAATGAAAAGAAATGCTAGGAGAATAAACCAAAGCCTCCAAATATAGTTCAAAACCTTAGAGAAGAATAATAGGATAGTTTGGAGTACTGACTTATTACCCATTGAATACCACTCTTTTTTTAATAGAATAATTGATTATAGATACGAGCACAATCGCCGAAACTTTACTTAACATTTCCGAGCTAAAGATATAAAACTTCAGGTCGATACTTTGATTTGTAAATAAATAGGAATAAAAGAATTGGAATACGATTAAGCTCAGCAGCATTGTTAGAAGTGAGAGCAGAAAAAAATAAGCAGCCTCTTTTCTTTTCGAATGCTTTCCTCTCTTAAAGACAAACCAAATACTGAAAAAATAATTGGAAACGATTCCCAGAGTAGTGGAAAGAGTATTACTTAACGGATAGTGGATTCCGTGCCAGTTTTCTTCCCATATAAAAAAATAGGGAATCTCTATGCTAAATAATTTGAAGCTCAAAATTTCAATCAGGGCACTCAAGCCACCGGCTAGGGCAAAAAATAAAATTTGTTTTTGTCTTAGAAGTAATTGCCTCATGGCTCTTTGCAAATATTGAATGGCTTTAAAGAAAATGTTAAAGAACGGTAAATTTAACACAATTTATTTTCCACTTTCAAAATAAAATATATCTTTAATCAAAAGATTGAAAGTTAACCTGGTATTTAACTTCGTGAAATTAGAAGACAAATTTGCGTGTTAGTATCTTGACAGTGGATTGAAATTAGTGATAATTCTGACTCTAAAAGCAAACCAATGAACCAATTACAACCTACAAGCAAGTTTGAACCCAATCGGGACAAAATTAAAAAACTAGAAGCAGAATTTCCGAGATTCAGACGAATCTATTCTGAGTATGAAATGATGAGCGAAGAATTATGGGTTTTAGAAACAGAACCTAATTCCTCAGTGCCTGACGATTTTATAAACGCAGTAAAGCTTCAAACTTCGTATTTAGAAGATGAGATAGAAGATTGGCTTATTGGCCGCCCTTGGGAAGAGTAATGAGAAAACTTGACAAAAATTTGCTACTTTAGCCCCTTGTAAAAAAAATTCTATGATTGTTATTGTTGATGGAGGTTCTACGAAATGCGATTGGGTGTTTTTAGATGAAAAATTAAGCCTCTATTCTCAAACTCAAACCGTAGGGTTCAATCCAAATATTGCGGATACAACTAGGATTCCGGAAGAACTTGATAAGAATTCAGTAATAGCCGAGAATAAAAGAAAAGTCAAGCACTTGTATTTTTACGGCTCAGGTTGTGGGATTCTTGAAAATAGACAGCATATGGAGAAAGCGCTTTCTATTGTGTTTCCTCAGTCTCAAATTACCGTTAAAGATGATATGACAGCGGCGGCTTACGCTGCTTTTAATGGTAGACCGGCCATTGTTTGTATTTTGGGAACCGGTTCAAATTCTTGCTATTTTGATGGGACAGCCGTGCGGTGTGATTTACCTTCATTAGGATTTTTAATCGGTGATGAAGGAAGTGGCAACGCGCTAGGAAAGCTACTGCTCAAGCATTATTTTATGAATAAAATGCCTGAAGATCTTCGGGAAGAGTTCAATCAAGAATACAATCTTGATATTAAAACTGTTATTGGGAACCTGTACCATAATTCCAGAGCAAATGCGTATTTGGCTCAGTTCAGTAAATTCATAATTCCTAGAATTGGTCACCCTTACTTACAACATTTAGTTTATCAAGAACTAAAGAACTACTTCGAATATCAAGTTTTACCCTACGAGGAAAGCAAAAATTGCGAAGTAAACTTTGTCGGTTCCATAGCATACTATTATGAAGATATTTTAAGAGCCGTTGCTGCCGATCTTCATTTACATATAGGGAAAATTGTTCAAAAGCCTATTGAAAGTCTTATTGACTATCATAAAACGTATATTTTTCCACAGATAGAAAATTTTTAATTTATTTTATAAAACCACTGACCATGCCAAGAGATACAAAGCGCGACGAGAAGAATTTTAATCAAGCAGCGCTGGATTACCATAAAGCAGAACCTAAAGGAAAAATTGAAGTAATTCCATCCAAACCACATTCCTCCGCCAGAGATCTTTCTTTGGCTTATTCACCAGGAGTTGCAATCCCTTGTTTAGAAATAGAAAAGAATCCAATAGCAGCCTACGACTATACTGGAAAGGGAAATCTTGTTGCTGTAATTTCTAATGGGACGGCTGTACTAGGGTTAGGTGATATTGGAGCAGAGGCCTCTAAGCCAGTAATGGAGGGTAAGGGGCTTTTGTTCAAGATCTTTGCTGATATTAATGTTTTTGATATTGAGATCGATGAAAAAGATCCAGATAAATTTATTGAAATCGTAAAGGGAATTGCTCCAACTTTTGGGGGGATTAATTTAGAAGATATCAAAGCACCTGAAGCCTTTTATATTGAACAAAGGTTAAAGGAAGAGCTCAATATACCTCTTATGCACGATGATCAACACGGAACAGCAATAATTTCAGCCGCTGCTTTAATTAATGCTTTAGAGTTGGCTGGAAAATCGATCGAGACGGTGAAAGTCGTGGTGAATGGAGCAGGAGCTGCTGCAATCGCTTGTGCTAAGCTTTACCTGGCACTAGGTTTAAGAAAAGAGAATATTTTGATGTGCGACAGTAAGGGTGTAATAAATCACCGTCGTGAAAATCTTACGCCAGAGAAGTTAGAATTTGTTGCTCAAACCGAATTGAATACCCTTGAGGAAGCATTGGTAGGTGCAGATGTTTTTGTCGGACTTTCCAAAGGAAATGTGATGAGCCCAGATATGCTAAAATCTATGAGTGATAATCCCATTGTTTTTGGGCTGGCAAATCCAACACCTGAGATTGATTATAATCTTGCTGTAGAAACTCGCAAGGATGTTATTATGGCGACCGGCCGAAGTGATTATCCCAATCAAGTAAACAATGTTCTTGGGTTTCCTTACATATTTAGAGGAGCCTTAGATGTGCAAGCCAGTGGAATCAATGAAGAAATGAAATTGGCTGCGGTGAAGGCTATTGCTGATTTAGCAAAAGAGTCGGTTCCTGAAGCGGTTATCTTGGCTTATAATTTAACCAACTTACAGTTTGGAAGAGAGTATTTTATTCCTAAGCCTTTTGACAACCGACTAATTACCAAAGTTTCTATTGCCGTTGCAAAGGCAGCGATGGAAAGTGGTATTGCAGGCAAGCCGATTGAAAGTTTTGAAGAATACGAAAATCAACTTCTTGACCGTATGGGTAGAGATGAAAGGTTGATTCGTATGATGCAAAATCGTGCGCGGTCCAATCCGAAAAGAGTTACTCTAAGTAATGCTGAGGAGTATAATGTACTTAAAGCTGCTCAAATTTTGTATGAAGAAGGGATAGCAAAGCCCATTTTATTAGGTGAGAAAAAATTTATTAAAGCTCAGATGGAGCGTTATGGTATGCAGCTTGACGTACCAATTATTGATCCATCAGATGAAGAGCAGGAGAGTAAACGAAAAGTCTATAGAGAATCATTATGGAAACTTCGTCAACGAAAAGGAATGAATGAATATCAAGCGAAGCGTTTTGTGAGACAAAGAGATTATTTTGGACCACTAATGTTAAAACATGGAGATACCGACGCATTGATTGTTGGATTTTCAAAAAGTTATGCTTCTACTATTCGTCCCGTATTGCAGGTAATTGAAAAGGAACAGGGAGTAGATAAGGTTGCTGCAATGATGATGATTTTAACCGGGAAGAAAAATCCAATCTTCTTTGCGGATACTTCAATGAACGAGCGTCCTACAAGTGACGATTTAGTTAATATTGCTCGAATGGCAGAATTAACGGTTAGAAGCTTTGCTATTGAACCGCGTATCGCTATGCTTTCGTTTGAGAATTTTTCGGGTAAATCAGATACTTCCAAGAAAGTAGCCAAAGCAGTGAGTCAATTGCATGAAAAGTTCCCTAAGATGATTGTAGACGGAGAGATTCAGCCTGATTTTGCTTTAAATGCAGATCATTTGGCGGATTATCCTTTTTCTAAGTTGGGAAATACACCCGCAAATACTTTTGTGTTCCCAAGTCTTGAAAGTGCTAATCTTTCCTATAAGATTATTAGAGGGATCAAGGCTGCGCAAGTCGTTGGTCCTATACTTATGGGGCTTAAGCAACCGGTTCATGTGCTACAGATGAGATCCAGCGTAGAAGAAATCGTCAATTTAGCAACGATCGCAGTATTGGATGCCCAGAGAAGAGAGGAGGCCCAAAAATCAAAGAAAACGAAATAATGATTTATTCGCTAAACGGTAAAATTCAGGAATTAAGTCCCATTCATGCAGTTGTGGATGTTTCAGGAGTTGGGTACTACGTAGGATTAAGTGTGCAGACCTCAATGGAGTTAAAGTTGAATGAAACGGCTTTTCTTTATATTCAACATATCCTGCGTGAAGATGCAAGTCTATTGTTCGGATTTCATTCAATTAAAGAAAGAGAAGTATTTCGTCACTTGATTAGTGTTAGCGGTGTGGGTCCTTCTTCTGCTATGGTGATGTTGTCCTCGCTCTCCTTAGAAGAAATTGCAGAAGCTATCTTGTCTGGTAATAGTGGACTACTACAGCGAGTGAAAGGGATAGGGGTGAAGACCGCACAAAGAATAATTATTGATTTAAGAGATAAGATTTCAAAGATTGAACTTCCGGATAGTGATTTTAGTATTTCGAGCAACCACAAAAAGAATGAAGCGTTGACGGCTCTGGAAGTGCTAGGTATCCCACGAAAAAGTGCAGAGAAAATAGCCGACCGCATATTAAAATCACAAGCTGATTTAGCAGTAGAAGAGTTAATTAAGCAAATATTAAAGAACCTCTAAGCAAAATTCAAATTAAATATTTGTCCTATATGGAGAATTAGAGTAAATTTGAATTCATTAATAAAATATTGGGAAAATGAATACACCATCAGAACTTAAGTACACCAAAGACCACGAGTGGGTGAAAATTACAGACAATGTTGCTACAATTGGGATTACTGATTTTGCACAAGGAGAACTAGGAGATATTGTTTTCGTCGATGTAGATACAGTAGACGACGAGCTTTCCGCAGGCGATGTTTTTGGAAGCGTTGAAGCCGTAAAGACAGTTTCCGATTTGTTTTTGCCACTTTCAGGAACGGTTAGTGAGTTTAATTCTGCATTGGAAGACCAGCCTGAGCTACTAAATTCTGATCCGTACGGAGAAGGTTGGATTATTAAATTAACTATTTCCGAGGATGCTGATCTATCAGAATTGTTATCAGCTGAAGAGTACCAAGCTTCACTTGGATAGAATTTCAAAAATATTTAGTAAGATTTTGCCCATTTATTGGGCATTTCTCACTTATATGCTTTTGCGTCCGAGTTCAGAGACCCAGGATTACTGGTTTCTTTTTACTGGTATAGATAAAGTGATTCATTTATCTATATTCTTATTTCTAGGATTTTGTTTCAGCTGTACGTTTCCAAAGATTCGACCAATTCGTTATTTTCAGATTATGCTGCTTTATGCATTGCTTACCGAAATACTTCAGGATAAAATGGGCTTAGGCCGTTCTTTAGAATCTTTAGATTTATTAGCCGATATGGTAGGAGTGGCACTGGGCTACTATCTTTTTCGAGCCACTAAAGCTTTGTAGATAAGTTCCTTCTTTTTTCTACTTCTTAGTGCATCCATTTAATTGACTTCTTTTAGTTCATTCTTTTTAAAACCTTAAACCTTTTCAAGAAAGAAAGTTTAAGGTTCTATACTATATAGATAGAGTTTCATTTTTAGGCGAATCCAGCCTATAGTAGAAGAAGGTTTTCCCTGTTTTTTAGTTAGTGTATCACTAGATTTCGTATGTGGAAAACTATCATATGCCTGCTATTTGCTTAGTAATCAATACGAAGTGCAGCCTGTTTTTCCACTTTTAAAATTTTAAATAGAAATTACTTGTTTTGCGTGATTAGTTTGTCTTATCTTTGCAGTCACTTTACAGTGGAGCAGAAGATATTTAAAAGTTGAAAAACTTCTTTAAAAATTTGTAAGAAAAAACTTGCAGGTATAGAAAATCTTCCTATCTTTGCAATCCCAAATCGAAAGAGAGTAGGGGCGCAGAAGAGAGTTAGAGGATAAATGAAGGAGGGACTTTAAGTTTCACGGAGGATTTTTTTTAGGCTTGATTTAGAGCTT
>JAEXBS010000085.1 GCA_023393915.1 Bacteroidota bacterium
ATAGGCAACCGTGTCATCCTGCATGCAGGCTCTGTCATTGGAGCCGATGGCTTCGGATTCGCTCCTTCTGAAGATGGCTACGACAAGATACCGCAAATTGGTATTGTGACCATTGAAGATGATGTAGAGGTGGGTGCCAACACCTGCATTGATCGTTCGACCATGGGCAGCACCTATGTAAGGAAAGGTGTGAAGCTGGATAACTTGGTTCAAATTGCCCACAATACCGACATTGGTGAACATACCGTAATGAGTGCGCAGGTAGGTGTGGCTGGCTCGACAAAGGTTGGACAGTGGTGCATGTTTGGTGGACAAGTGGGAATTGCCGGCCATATCACCATTGGAGACAAGGTGTTCCTCGGCGCACAATCGGGTGTACCTGGAAGCATTCAGGACAATCAACAACTCATTGGCACACCACCCATGAAAGAGAGGGCCTATTTTCGCTCTCAAGCCATCTTCCGTAAACTACCTAAGCTTTATAACGAAATCAACACCCTGAAAGAAGAGGTGGAACGGTTGAAAAAGAACATGAAATAAGACTTGAGCACTTGATAAACAAATCATAACATGGATACAATCAAACAGAGAACACTAAAAGGTAGCTTTTCCTTGTGTGGCAAAGGATTGCACACGGGTTTGAACTTGACTGTTACCTTTAACCCTGCTCCTGAAAATACTGGATATAAAATTCAACGGATTGACTTGGAAGAACAACCCATCGTTGATGCCATTGCCGAAAACGTGGTTGACACGCAACGTGGCACGGTTCTGGCGCGTGGCGACGTGCGCGTTTCTACCGTTGAGCACGGTCTTTCTGCCCTGTATGCAATGGGGATAGACAACTGTATGATTCAAGTAAATGGACCAGAGTTTCCTATTTTGGATGGTTCTGCCGGCATCTACGTGAATAGAATCCAGGAAATTGGTATCGTAGAGCAAAATGCGCCAAAAGATTTTTACATCATTCGCAAGAAAATAGAAGTCAAAGATGACGAGACTGGTTCGTGTATCACGATACTTCCTGATGACCAGTTCAGCATAACGGCCATGTGCTCATTCGAGTCAAAATTCATCAATAGTCAATTTGCGACACTCGATAATATCGATGATTATGCGACAGAAATCGCGCCTGCCCGTACTTTTGTATTCGTCAGGGACATCCTTCCTTTGCTCGAAGCTAATCTCATCAAAGGCGGTGACATGGACAATGCCATCGTAATCTACGAAAGAGAAGTGTCACAAGACCAACTGGACCAACTGGCAGACATCTTGAAAGTGTCACGCATGGATGCAACCAAGATAGGATACATTCAGCATAAGCCCTTGATGTGGGAAAACGAGTGCACACGTCACAAATTGCTGGACATTATCGGTGACATGGCCTTGATAGGCAAACCCATCAAAGGACGAATTGTTGCAACACGGCCAGGACACACCATCAACAACAAGTTTGCCCGCTTAATGCGCAGAGAGATTCGCAAACATGAAATACAGGCGCCGATATACGATCCTAACGAACCACCCATCATGGATAACATCAGAATCAGGGAACTTCTCCCCCATCGCTATCCTATGCAGTTGGTAGACAAGATCATCGCCATAGGATCCAACACGATTGTTGGGGTAAAGAATATTACAAGCAACGAACCTTTCTTTACGGGGCATTTTCCACAAGAGCCAGTCATGCCTGGAGTGTTGCAGGTTGAAGCCATGGCACAGTGTGGAGGATTGTTGGTTTTAAACCAAGTAGAAGAACCTGAACGATGGTCTACATACTTTCTGAAGATTGACAACGTTAAGTTCAGGCAGAAAGTGATTCCTGGCGACACGCTTATCTTCCGCGTGGAAATGATTCAACCTGTACGACATGGTATCAGTAGCATGAAGTGTTATGCCTTTGTTGGCGACCAAGTGGTATCTGAAGCAATGTTTACTGCACAGATTATCAAAAACAAATAAACAGAATTGTTATTCGATGTTTTTTATCATCATAAAGTCATCAATACCCTATGAATCAAATAAGCCCATTAGCTTTTGTACATCCAGAAGCGCAACTCGGTGACAATAATGTCATCGGCCCATTTTGCTATCTTGACAAAAATACAGTACTGGGCAACCGTAACATCCTACAAAATAGTGTCACCATCAATTATGGAGCACGAATAGGTGATGACAACGAGTTTTTTCCTGGTGCCAGCATCAGCACGAAGCCGCAGGATTTGAAGTTCGTTGGCGAAGATACGATTTGCGAAATCGGTGACAAAAACAGCATCCGTGAGAATGTTACCATTTCCAGAGGAACGGCATCAAAAGGAACCACCAAGGTTGGAAACAACAACTTGTTGATGGAAAACATGCACGTTGCACACGATTGCATCATTGGCAACAATGTGATTATTGGCAATTCCACCAAGTTTGCGGGTGAAGTGACGGTTGACGACAATGCCATCATCAGTGCCACGGTTTTATGTCATCAATTCTGTCACATCGGTGGTTTTGTGATGATACAAGGTGGAAGTCGGTCTTCACAAGACATTCCGCCCTACATTATAGCGGGAAAAGAACCCATCAAATATGCCGGTATCAACATTATCGGGCTGAGACGAAGAGGATTCAGCAACGAGTTAATCCAACTGATTCATCAAGCTTATCGATTGCTTTATAGCAAAGGTGTTTTGAAAGAAGGTATAGAAGAAATCAGAAAGAACCTAACAGTTACCCCAGAAATTCAATACATCATCGATTTTGTAGAAAGTTCTCAACGAGGCATCATCAGATAAATGAACACACTTGTTGTGCTTTTAGGCCCTACTGGAGTGGGAAAAACAGAGTTGGCGTTGCAAATAGCAGAACATTTGCAATCGCCAATCATTAATGCCGACTCACGAC
>JAEXBS010000088.1 GCA_023393915.1 Bacteroidota bacterium
GAGTACAAGTCCTACGCGACGCAACCGGTCGACATCATGTTTCTCACTCCAGACGAGGCCTACGGAATGCCGCTTCGCACCTTGAAGGAGCAAAAAATCCTCTCGTCCTCGGGTAAGCTCATGCTCATTCTCTCTCCGAATGAGCACGTCCTGTTCCAAGATGGAAAGCTGGTGCGCTATTTCTACATGGCCACAGGAAATGACAACCACCGGGTGGAACTCTCCCCCGTTGAAGCCATGCCGCTCATCACGAACCTGCCTCCCGGCATTCTCTACGACGCGGAATTCTTCGCAACCAAACCATTGCAGGAGCGCTTCATCGACAAGATTGACGGCCTCCCATGCACCATCAAATACGAAAACGCCCACTACATCATTTCGATGGAGCGGGACAAACAGGCTTTCGCGGAATAGGCCCTTCCGCGAATAATGCCCTTCGGGGCAAGGCGGACGTGGCGTGTTTTTTCCTTTTTCACGCCATGTCCGCCGATAAGAAGGAAACACAATGTTTGAAGTAGAACGCCAATCAAAAGAAATCTATGACCTCATGAACTGGGCTCAGGAGGGCGTCGATCAAGGAACCCGATACCCCGGCATGAGCTACGAACAGGGCATTCTTGATGCCCTCATGTGGCTCGACGGGTCCTCCGATCACAACCCGATGGACGATTAATATCCGCTGATGAAAATGAAGGATGTCCAATGAACATCAAAAACTGGTTCAAATCCCCGGAAGGCCCGATGGACCTGGAAGCCGAAGTCAGAAAGCTCCGCAAAAAGGACAGAGGGGATACGCTCTTCTCCATCATTCTGGCCATTGGACTCGGATTCGCCTTCTACATGCAGGCTCGGATGGCGCTGTCCATATCATCCTTTGACGCTCATATGGTCATGATGCTCAACTCCAATGAACGTTTGAGACAGGTCTTCTTCACCCAAAACAAGGACATCATCACGGACATTCTCCTCAAGAACCTTGAGGAGCGTGGCTATGAACTGAAAATGAAGGATGCCCAATGAAAATTTCCATTTTCAGGTTAGCTCAATGGCTCGGGTGGGCCTGTTGTCTGGTCATGACATGGATGGCTCAAGCTCTCTATCACACCAAGGATGATCCTATGGGTGGCATTTTCTGTCTAC
Organism: Bacteroidota bacterium; assembly: GCA_023393915.1. Classification (GTDB taxonomy): domain Bacteria; phylum Bacteroidota; class Bacteroidia; order Flavobacteriales; family Weeksellaceae; genus Planobacterium_A. The sequence goes on from JAEXBS010000088.1 coordinate 1,141, forward strand.
TGCTCGGCATCCTCTTTTCTTTGATTCTGATCCATCTGCTCCTGCTCAGATCATATGAAGAAAAAAACAAAACAAGATATGCGGCAATAACATTCGCATCAGCAAAGGAAAAAGCGGCAACACCGATCTCATCAAAAAAGGAAAAACAATGAGAAATACAATACAAAACTATTTATCAGGATTTGAAATTAAACAATGCACAGTACCTTCATTTTTTCTTTGCGTCGCTGCAATCACCTTGTCTGTGTACACACCATATGAGGACGGGCTCATCAATATAGATACGGAGGCGTTGTGGAGTTCAAAGGCAGCCCTACCTTGCTTCATTCTTGGGATGCTTCTCATCAAGACATTGCTCCTGCGGGAATTAACGTTGTTCGATATAGGAACGCTGCTTATCCTCCTGTGGCTCATCTACTCTGTAAGCTGAAAATCTGACAAAGCGAAACGCCCTGCGTCGGGTGGCCGGGTGGCCCACCCCTGACGAGCAACCTGTCAGCCAAATGAAAACAAAGGAGAATGGTATGCGTGTGCGCCGGAAAAGGAACAGAGCTGCCACTCCTCGTAATGAGGAGCAGCATCCGCTCGTAAACCCGCTTTTTGCCCCGCTCTGTAACACGAAGGATCTCACCATCAAGGGACGATTCTACGACATCCTTGATGAGGAACGGGCTCTCGACAACCCCGATGAACGGGCGTTTTACAGAACGGCTCTGGAATACCGCCAGAGGCTGTTCAGCCCGCGCCAGCAGGAAATCCTTGTGCAGACCGCCCGTGCGAAGTTCGGGCTTGCGGTGTAACGACAGAAGGTAGTTAGCGTGAAGTAACCAAGAAAAAAGAGAAGACCGGCATCTGGCGGCAACCAGACACCGGCCTCAAGTCCCTTAGCGGGAAAAGTCGTGAAGTGAAGTAACCAAAGCGACTTTATCACGACTGACTTCCGGCGTCAAGCTAGGGGGGCTTTGTTATACTCTTTTTTCTGCAACCAACAAGGTCGCGGAAATATGAGAACTTTTTCTCCTACGAGTCTTTTTTTCCATGTTCGGGATAAATACCAGCCGCGTTTCATCAAGCACGATGAACTCATTTCGATTGGCTCGTCCTATCTTTACGGGATCATCTTTGAGTTCTGTGGGGACAAGGATCACTGCTATCCATCCCAGACCACGCTGGCGCTCTTGTGCAAATCGTCTACCCGCACGGTTCAGAACTACACTGCGCAGCTCGTCAAGGCAGAGTACATCGCCGTCAAGAAGGACGAGAAGACGGGACGCAACATCTACTACCTGTTGCTCTCTCCCCGCCTGCTTGCCCTGCTCAGGAAGCTCGGCATTCCCACGCATGAAACGCAGATTTCCGGTACCGCCGCCAAGAATGAAGGCTTACAGGAAGCACACGAAAATTTTTCGCCCTATATAAGAGATCAAAGAGATCAAGATACCCCCCTTTCCCCCCTTCCGAAACCGGCGGCTCCCTCCCCCTCCTGCCATAGCCGTACCGGATTCCCCTCGTCAGCTCCAACTACCCAGAGGGTACAAGGGAGGGGGGATTTTTCCTCTTTATCTCGAACTGGTGCGCCACAGACAACCAATGTACTGCACCGCCCAACGGAGCACGAGTTCGAGAACTTGTGGGCTGCATGGCCCCAAACCGCGACCTGGGACATGCCCCACAACAGGCAGCTTGCCTTGCGCGTCTATCGCCGGATGCGACGCGCAAGGCAACTGCCGCCCATCGAAAAGCTCCTCGCCATCGTTGAGCAATACAAGCTCAACGACAGCCGCTGGCTCAACGGCTACCCGCCTGAATGCTCAAACTGGCTCCATACCCGCCAGTTTGAAAAGGCCCCCCTCGTGCGCCCGAAAAAGAGCTTCTTCGGGAAGCTCTTCGGCAAGCCCGATCCTGACCCCGTCCTGACGCCTGAAGAACGGCATCAGGCTGAAATCTACCGTGCCCGAGCGGAAGCCCTCTGCCAACGCTTCGCTACGCCCACATTCTCAGCCACACCCCCCCTCCCCGGTGACGACGCGGATGCGCTAATCTCGCTCTGGCCAGAACCAGAGCGACAGCGCGTTCCCGTCACCGGGTTCCTTAACTATTTGGCAGGGAAAGGGAAAAAGCTCGACGTTGGCCAACTTGTCCCCCTTGCCCGTGAATATCTGGATTCCACGGCCTCGCCAATGAGTCTTGCCGGCTGGCTGCGCCAACAGGGAGGCGCTTATGCCGCAGTTTGAAGTTTCGATCCCGTACACGGGCATCCAGACCCGCATCGTCCTTGCCGACTCTCCTGAAGAAGCACTGGAAAAGGCCAAAAACGGCGATCTTTTCCTCCTGGGAGGCGGGGACTGTGCCGTGGACGATCACTCAGAGGACATACGGTTGAGCTGGTGTCGAGCTAAGGCCGTCCCTCTTGAGTGTGAGGTTCCCTCATATTCCGGGATGAACCAGTATTTCCGTAACCCCGCCAAAGGAAAAGGCCGGAAATGCGGCCAAGGGAACACTCAATGAACAACCTGTTTCTAGACCTGAAGTCAACGGACACTTTCGATACGGCCTTGGAGCGTCTGGAAGAGTATGGCGTGGGCTCCGTGATGTTTACCGTGAAGGGCAATGACAAGCCGATCCTGTTTCTCTGCCTGACGCAGGACTCCGATCTGGCGGCTCTGCTCGGCAAGACGGCTGAAGCCTACGATAACGAACGGGAAGATGTCTGAAAACGGCGGGGGAGAGATGAAACTTCCAATACGTTACTTCGTCTTTTTTGCATGGATACCGACTTCTTTGGCGCTGGCCTACGGTTCCATCAGTTTTATGCTGCTCGACCCGAACATTCCGGAATGGTCGTTCTGCGCCCGTTTCTCCATGCTTCTCGGATGGGCTTGGCTGCTCTACATCTC
>JAEXBS010000023.1 GCA_023393915.1 Bacteroidota bacterium
CCTCGACCTACTCTACGAGGAGACCGAAGAGCTGTTCAAACGCGGCAAAGCCACCAGAGATATCTGCGAACTGCGCAACATTATCAACGTGGGTTACCTCATCACACGGCAGGCCATCGAGCGCAAAGAGAGCCGAGGACTGCACTATACGATAGACTATCCCAAACATGCCTACGACCTCTAACAGGCAATTATACAATACATTATGATTAAACAAGAATGGAAGGAAAAAGGCTTTGTCAACGAGCCCATCCCAGAAGGAACAGACATCAAGGATGAGATACGCCGGATGTGCAAAGAGAAGAATGCCATCATCATGGCTCACTATTACACCGAGAGCGACGTTCAAGATATCGCCGACTTTGTGGGAGACAGCTTGGCACTGGCGCAAAAGGCTGCCACCACCGATGCTGAGATTATCGTCATGTGCGGCGTTCACTTCATGGGCGAGACCAATAAGATACTCTGTCCTGACAAGAAAGTGCTGGTTCCCGACCTCAACGCCTCGTGTTCGCTGGCCGAGAGTTGTCCAGCTGACGAGTTCAAGCAGTTTATTGAGGCGCATCCAGACCACACCGTGATTAGTTATGTCAACACCACCGCTGCCACAAAGGCCGTCACCGACGTGGTGGTAACCAGCAGCAACGCACGTCAAATCGTTGAATCATTCCCCAAAGACACCCCGATTATCTTCGGTCCTGATGAGAATTTGGGCGGATACATCAACAGTCTGACCGGTCGTAACATGCTGCTTTGGAAGGGTGCCTGCCATGTGCACGAGAAGTTTTCGGTGGAAAAGATTCTCCAACTCAAGGCCGAACATCCCGGTGCCAAAATCTTAGCACACCCCGAATGCAAAGGACCTGTGGTTAAATTGGCCGACAAGGTGGGCAGCACGGCTGCCTTGTTGAAATACAGCATCACCGATGATGCGAAAGAATTCATCGTGGCTACCGAGAGCGGCATCCTGCATGAGATGCAGAAATCGGCTCCGCAGAAAACATTTATCCCTGCTCCTCCCAACGATAGCACCTGCGCTTGCAACGAGTGCAACTACATGAAGCTCATCAACATGTGCAAGTTATACAACTGTTTGAAGTATGAATGGCCCACCATAGAGGTTCCTGCTGACGTGGCTCAGAAGGCCATTCGCCCCATCAACCGCATGCTGGAGATATCCAAGAAGCTGGGACTCTGACCGTTTTTCAAACGACTATATGCCAGTCAACTCATCATTTTTCATCATCACAAAATCAAGAAATCATGCTCTCCGTACAAGAATTGAACGACAAATTGTTTGACCTCGCCTTCAGTGAAGACATTGGTGACGGCGACCACACCACGCTGTGCTGCATCCCTGCCGATGCCATGGGCGAATGTAAGCTACTCATCAAAGAAGAAGGAATATTGGCTGGCGCAGACATAGCCCAAGAGGTGTTCCATCGTTTTGATCCCAACTTGGAGGTCGAGATACACATACCCGATGGTACACACGTCCACCCTGGCGACATCGTGCTGACGGTTAAAGGGCGCGAGCAAAGCCTTTTGCAGACCGAGCGATTGGTGCTGAACATCCTGCAACGCATGAGTGGCATCGCCACCATGACGCACCGCTACCAGCAAGCCTTGATTGAGGCTGGCACAAAGACACGCGTGCTGGACACAAGAAAAACCACGCCGGGCATGCGCATGCTCGAGAAAGAGGCGGTGAAGATAGGCGGGGGCATGAATCATCGTATCGGACTGTTCGACATGATTCTGCTCAAAGACAACCACATCGACTTTTGTGGGGGCGTTCGCAACGCCATCTCGCGCGCCAAGAAGTATTGCAAGGAGCATGGTAAGAACCTGAAGATAGAGTGTGAGGTGCGCAATTTCCAAGAGTTGGACGAAGCATTGGCCGAGGGATGCGACCGCATCATGTTCGACAACTTCACGCCCGAGCAGACCCGCCAGGCCGTAGAAAAGGTCAACGGACGCTGCGAAACCGAATCGAGTGGCGGCATCACGTTCGACACCATGATACCATACGCCAAAGCGGGGGTTGACTTTATCTCCTTTGGCGCGCTCACCCACAGCGTGAAGGGACTGGACATGAGTCTGAAAGCCGCGGGTAGTGACAAACTCAAAATCTAACAAGGTAGATTTGAAGCACCAGCCTCAGCAGATTTTGAGCTGATGATTTGTATCTAAAAACACAGGCGAAAGCTGAGAGTTTTCGCTGCTGTTGAAATCAAAGGAAAAAGCTGCTGAAATCAAATAAAAAAGCTGTTGAAATCAAATGAAACAGCTGTTGAAATCAAAGGTCGAAGCTGTTAGCATCAATGACCATTCTCCTTGATTTCCAATCTCAATCACTTTGGCATCCAATCTCCATGCTTTTGCCTTTCAATGTCAATGACTTTTCCACTCAATGTCATTGACTTTGAAAGGCTTTTCTTAATCTTTTAGTTGACAATTCATTACACACTCATTCAAGACTGTGTTGACGTGCAGCTGTGTTGGTTCATTTCTTTCGGACTCACATAACAGCCATTCACCTTCAAAGGCTCCAGATGCAGGGCGATGTGGGTATGCTCACCGAACTGCTCGCGCAACCGTTTTTCGATGCGGGTAGCCTTCTCATGCGCCTCATAGAGCGACATCTCGCCCGGCATTCGCACGTGCATCTCAATGGCTATCTTGTTACCAAGCCGGCGCGTACGCAGATTGTGGATGTCCGCCACACCCTCCTCCTCGGCCGCCAGTGCCACCATTTGCGCCTCAACGTCTTCGGGCAAACTACTCTCCAACAGTTCATTGGTGGCCTGAACAATCAGTCCATAGGCCGCTTTCAAGATGAAGAAACTCACGATGATGGCCGCGAGCGGGTCCAGTACCGCCCACTGCGCACCCAATAGAATGGCGCCACCAATACCGAAGGCCGTTCCGATGGACGACAGGGCATCCGACCGATGGTGCCAGGCATTGGCCCGCACGGCCTGGGAGCCTACCTCGCGCCCTACCTTTTCGGTGAACCGATAGGCCCACTCCTTCAGCGCGATGCTCACGATGGCCGCAATGAAGGCTATCATCCCCGGCGACTTCAGTTGCTCACCATTGATGACAGCCCATGTCTTGGTCAGGCCGTTGTAGCAGATCATGGCACCCACGCCCATCAACGCTATGCCGATGAGGGCGGTGGCCAGCGTTTCGTATTTGCCATGCCCATAGTCGTGATCCTCGTCTTGCGGTTTGTTGCCTAACTTGACAAACAGCAGTACCACGATATCTGTCATGAAGTCGGACAGCGAGTGCACAGCGTCAGCTATCATGGCAGCCGACCCACCCAAGATTCCAGCCGTGAACTTCAATGCCAGCAACACAGCATTGATGATGCTGCCGGCAATGGTGACACGGTATATGGATTGTTCTCGCTGACGGTCGGAAACGGATTTTTCCATCAATGTTTTGAGATTAAAGGGTTGCAGCTGCAAATATAGTGATTTTTTAACTACACGCTGTGTACACCTTTAGAATATCTGCAAAATAACATGACGCTCAATCCCATTTTCTGATGTAGGTGGCGGCTCACTCACTTGAAACTCACTTTAAACGATAGATCATTCAAATATTTTTAGGGTAAACCGTTGTTTTCCTGGTTTTTATATTTAATTTTGTGTTCGTATTCACCTTCTGCGACACGCAACCGATATGGCTAAGGTGAGATTTTCGATGCAGGAACATCATCTGTTCACGAAAAGATGAATGTGTACTGCAATATGCAATTGATAGTTAATCACGGTCACGAGTTTGCCAGAGCATCCCATTGCGAAACAAGACGGACGGATGACCTCCTTTTATTCATTCAAAACCATCATCATGAGAAATCATCTACTTTCACTCCTCGTCGCCCTTTTGGCGGTCACGGGTAGCCTGCCTGCGGTAGCACAAGAGGCTTATGCCGTATTAACACCTGACGACGGAACGCTCACTTTCTATTATGACAATCAGCGCACCACCCGTCAGAATTATAAGTACATCTACGACATGCCCAAACCTGGGAACGAACCTGCTTGGGCAGGGCATTGGTTTCCTTCTCAAGAAGATATTAAGCACGTTGTATTCGATGCCTCCTTTTCTGGGTACCACCCTACCAGCACCAGCTCTTGGTTCGCACATTCCATCAATTTGCAGGATATCGACGGCATACGGAATCTTAACACCGAAAACGTCACCGATATGAGTTGGATGTTCTCTGACTGCAAGGCATTAACATCGCTCGATCTGAGCAAATTCAACACCCAAAACGTCGCCTACATGTGGGGCATGTTCTCTGGCAGCGAGGCATTGACATCGCTCGATCTGAGCAGCTTTAATACCGAAAAGGTCACCAGCATGAGTGAAATGTTCCGTGACTGCAAGGCATTGACATCGCTCGATCTGAGCAACTTAAATATCCGAAACGTCACCGACATGAGTGAAATGTTCCGTGACTGCAAGGCATTGACGATGCTCGATGTGAGCAACTTCAACACCCAAAACGTCACCGACATGAACTGTATGTTCTATGGCTGCCAAGCATTGACATCGCTCGATGTGAGCAACTTCAACACCGAAAAGGTCACCAACATGGCGTGGATGTTCCGTAACTGCGAGGTATTGACATCGCTCGATGTAAGCAACTTCAATACCCAAAACGTCACCAGCATGGGCTACATGTTCTTTGCCTGCTCGGCATTGACATCACTCGACCTGAGCAACTTCAACACCCAAAACGTCACCGATATGGGTTGGATGTTCTATCGCTGCTCGGCATTGACATCGCTCGACCTGAGCAACTTCAACACCCAAAACGTCACCGGCATGAGTTGGATGTTCAAAGGCTGCACTTCCCTAACCA
>JAEXBS010000027.1 GCA_023393915.1 Bacteroidota bacterium
ATCTATACGAACATATAATAAACGGAGCGATATTGTTTGATGACGGAGAACCTTTTATAGAAAAAGCAGACTATAAGACATATCTCATTGCTAATATGGACTTGTCATTTATGCTGTTTTTCAAAGAACCAGAATATTTCTTTCCTAATATGTTCAGGTATCACTTCTTTGACCTTACAAAAGTCTTCGATGTCTTTGGCATAGATATGCCAATACCTCCAAAAAAGAATGATTATAGGGCTCGCTGTATGTATTACTGGGAATTATGCAAAGTGCTATATTACTTTCGTAAAGAAAATGGATTATCTCCCTACGAACTATGCGCCTTACTTTATGATTTTGGTCAAGGAGTTACGAAGGCTACCCTAACGGAGATACCTAAACCATCTAAGGCTTGGTTTATTGGAGGGAAGATTCATCCAGAGGAAGATTTAGATTTTATGTTTTGGCAAGCCAATGAAGATACCATGCGAGGTGATATTCTCATACACTATGAGACACATCCTATATGCGCAATAACATGCATGTGGATAGCACAAACAGATGGTGTTATCGACCCTTTCTTTTACTATTATGCTAATACATACTTAGGAAATCGTACAAATTTACCTCACATATCACTTCATGAATTAAAGAGTGATGCGTACTTTTCTTCCCATCCACTTATAAGGAAAAACTTTCAGGGTGTAAATGGTTGGGAGATGAGCAATAGAGATTATCAAGAAATTTTGCGAATTGTTCAAAAGAAAGGCTACGATACTAACAAATTACCAACTTTGTATGCTCCTAAGATAATCCGCTCAGACATAAAATTAGAGAAAGACGTAGAAGAAAAGCTGCTTATTCCTCTGCTTCATAATATTGGTATAACTGATTATATGCGACAGATACCTTTGCGTGCAGGACGTGGAGAAAGAATATTTCCTGATTTTGCTTTACGTTGTACCAAAACGGAAAATGGGTATATCGCCAAAGTGCTAATTGAAGCAAAACTATCCATGCGGAACAAAAAGGATATATATGAAGCTTTTCAACAAGCCAATTCATACGCACATTTAATGGAATCTTCTATCATTGTATTATGCGATAAAGAGATACTCCTTGTTTACACCAATAAAAATGGCTTCGATAGAAACAAATATAGAAAATTCTTTTGGGGAGATCTGGAAAATCCAGACAACTTTAATGAGTTAAAAGAAATTCTTTGTACAACTAAATAATTATTTTATGGAAAACTTAAATTTTGTTTCGATTTTATTGATAATTTTTGGTGTCTTACAAATTATCCTATTCTTTAAGTTGTGGATAATGACAAATGATGTTAGGAAATTAACAGAACATTTTTGTGATAAAAAAGAAACACCTAAACCATTAACAATTAGTAAAGAGGAAAAAGAAAAAGCAACAAGGCAAGTTGCAGGTCATTTTAGATAGAATAAAAGGGGTAGTCGATAAGGCTACCCTTATTATTTTCACTACCTTTCCGTCAACTCGTAAACTATTCACTTTCTTACATCAATATGGTTCAATATGATGACCAGTTATGATATCAGCAAACTGGCAAGGATAGTAAGCAAAATTTACTCATAATAATTTAGAATTTATTTTACATGGTTATCTTAAAATCTTGTTTCACTTCTTGTTTCGGATTTTGTTTCGGATGTGTTAAAAGTTTTCTTTCAATATATTGATATACATGCTTTTATATCACATGAATTTTGTTTCACTTTTTGTTTCGTTTTCTGTTTCGCTTACAGTTTGAAATTATGTGAAAAGATATGATATAAATTATTGAATAATAGAGTAAACCTTATTCAAAAGCCTATCTACTTCTTGTTGAAAATCGTCATAAGTTGTATATAGGATTAGCAATTCAGCACAAGTTGAAGAAATGAAGCTTGCACAAGTTATCCCAGAGACGTTCGCAATAGCCCTGCGCATTCCATGTGGCATTTTTCCTCCAAATAGTTTTTGTGGCGCATATAAATAGATCACCACAAAGATGAACACCTTGCGGTCATTTACTGTAATATGCTTTCCCTTATCTTCAAGAAAGGCATTATAAATTTTTTCAACAAAAGATAAATCCGTCAGCTGTGGTGAAGTTGCCAATTTGTCATTACGAATAGCCTTTTGCAGTTCCATACGAGCCGTTTTGATGTTTCTAATGGTATCTATAACTTTTTCCATTGATATTTGTGATTTGAAAGAATACACAAATATAAGGAAAAGAATAGGATGTTTGTGTAAGCTATTTATCTAAAAATGTGATTGTTACACGTTTTTATCAAATACATACTCCAGCAATTTCCTGTTTGCTTCATTGATAGCCTTAAAATCCTTTTTTATATAAAGCTCTGTAACTCTCAATGCTTGATCAGTATGGTTCAGCATATCATTAACAACGTACTTACTTATTCCCACGTCATTAACTGCAATGGTAGCCATAGAATGTCGTGCAGCATAGAATTGGAGATTGTCTATTCCAACTTCTTTTCCTACTTCTTTCAAGCCAATATTGATATTGCGATTAAGACTTGCCATGCTTGAAAATCTTTCATGAAAATTGAAAACTCTTTCCTTATCACGGTATTTTTCAACTAATGGTGCTATTATTGGATGCACATCAACCTGCATAATCGCATTATCGTTTCTTCTGTCCTTTGTCTTTGTGCGATTATAAGTAATTGTTTTTCCATCGAACTCTTTTGCGTTAAACAAATCAGCCGAGTTCATTCCCAAAAGACAGAACGATAATTTGAAGCAATCGAGCGCAAGGTCATGTCTACTCGAATACCCACGTACCTTTACATTATCATAAGGTAGTGAAAAGATAGATCGCACCTCGTCAAGGGTTAAGGCACGTTTCCTCGCTATATTTTGTGAAACAGTTTTATATCTTTCCAACGAATGCTTAACAAGAATAATGCCGTTATCCTCATCGTTGTAGTATTCCCTTGCAGCTGCAAACAACGTTTTCAAGCTATTGACATATAGTGATTGCGCACGTGGGCGGTCTTTTAAGGACGTTTCAAAGGACTTTAGCGTCTTTACGTTCAATTCCTTGCACGATATGTTTTCATGTCCTATAAACCGTTTAAACGAATTAACAGAAGTCTTGTAGTTTCTCAATCCTTTTTTATCTGCGTTCTTCTTAAGCCATAGATTCACAAAATCTGTAAACGACACATCTTCTCCATTTTCTTTTCTTTTGAGTTGTTTTACAATAGCGTCAATAGAAAAATCATTCAACTCTAAATCAAGATCATTTAGTCGTTTCCTATATTCAGCTATCAACATGTCGCATTTTTCAAGTATCTGTGCATTTTTTATCTTAAACGAAGATGTGATGTCTTTCTTAGAAACATACATAGACGTAGGAATAAAACGCTTAGTAGAATTATGCGTCAAGCGGATAACTATATTCCACGTACCATCTTTCCTCCTGTTTCCATTTTTTATTACTGCTTTTAATGTTGCCATAATTAGTTCCTTTTTAGTCCCTTTTTATTAACTACTTTCTGTATTCAGAACTTACTTTCAATTATTTTCAAGACTTTTCTCTATAAAAGCAATAAGCGGAAAGCCTTTACTTATCGGGCTTTCCGCTTGTTTGTGTGGTGGGTGGCAGGTGGGACTCGAACCCACGACATTCAGAACCACAATCTGACGCTCTAACCAACTGAACTACAGCCACCATGTTGTTGCATTTCCTAAATGCGGTGCAAAGATAGAGATTATTTTCATTCCAGCAAAATTTCAGGAAGATATTTTTAGTAAGAATTG
>JAEXBS010000097.1 GCA_023393915.1 Bacteroidota bacterium
CTTCGACGGTCTGCCCGAACACGGTGAACTTATCGTCGAATTCCGGCTGCTCGGACAACGAGAAGTAGAACTGGCAGCTACCTGAATTCGGCTCGGACTTATGAGCGAAGCACAGGCTTCCTAGCACATGCTTGTTGTTCGGGTTCGTTTCCCATTCGTCGACGATAGTGTAGCGAGCATCTCCGGTGCCGGGATGAATGCCGCGGATCAAGCCGCGCGCTGCAGAATCCACCTGAGCCGGACCAAGCGTTCGCGTGGTAGGGCACCCGCCCAGAACCACAGAGCCGGGTTTGTGCGCGTGAAACTTCAAGTTCTCATAGAATCCGCGTGCCGCAAGCTCTATGAAGTTGCCCGTCGTCACGGGAACGTCTTTGCCGGCAAGCTCAACGCGAATCGTGCCGCGCGAAGTCTCTATAACTGCAACCTCGTTGCCATTGGGAAGATAGTGCGGGGTGTATACAGGCAAGACGATTCGTCCCATATCGGTTCCTCCTAGTATCGCTTGAATCAAGTGCAAGCTCCATGATACCTACGCCCCATTTCACCGCATCAGATGGAGCATCGTATTTTGCCGAAGAACAAGGCGGGAGACGCGCCCGGTCACATGCAGAGGCGAAAAGGAGTATCATCGAAAGCTCCGAAAAGAGAGGAGCCGCTATGTCATCGATCGTACGCGCCGTGTATTTCAGCCCCACGCACACTACCAAAGCCATCGTGCGAGAGGTGGCAAGCGCGCTATCGGCACCGCTCTCGGCCACGATCGAGACCACGGACCTCACGCTGCCCCGCCAGCGCCCGACCGACGTTTTGTGCAATGCCGACGACGTGCTTGTATTCGGGTTCCCCGTATACGCCGGACGCGTACCCGTGCTATTGCGCGACGAGTTCGCGCACTTGGAAGGCCACGGCACGCCCGCCGTGATCGTAGGGCTGTACGGCAACCGCCACTTCGACGACGCCCTCCTGGAAGCCGCCGACCTGCTGAGCGAACAGGGGTTCAACGTGGTGGCCGCAGGCGCGTTCATCGGCGAGCACTCGCTCACGGCCCGCGTGGGAACCGGACGCCCCGACAGTGCCGACATCGCCGTCGCGCAGCGTTTCGGCGCGCAGATGGGAGCGCGCCTGGCACAGTCGCGCAGCGTGCCCGAGCCCACCATCGAAGGCAACCGCCCGTACCGGGAGCTCAAGCCCGGCGCCGACGTACGCCCGATCACCACGGACGCATGCACGAATTGCGGCGTATGCGTCGCGTGCTGCCCGCTTGGTATCATCGACGAGGACGATCCTGCGCTCGTAGACGCCGGGTGCCTTCACTGCCGCGCCTGCGTCAAAAGCTGCCCCGAGGACGCGAAGTACTTCTCAAGCGAACCCACCGACCGGCTGATAGCCATGCTGGAATCGAAGTGCCTCGAACGAAAAGAGCCGCAACTGTTCTGGTAGAACGGAAGCCTCCGCCCCACCGCAAGGCCAACGTGCATTCGCAACAAGAATTGATCGACCTGCTGGAACAAGAAAGCAACCGGGAGAAGTAAGGTCAAGCCGTCACAAGCTTCGACGGATCACCAGGCGCAACGCTCGCCATCCGCTGCTCAACCGTCATCGACATGCGCCCGCTCGCATCAATGGCAATTCGACACAGCGGAGGCTTCGGCCGCAAAATCGAGTTTCGCAACCAAAGCAGAGAGCATCCGATCACGTGATGCGTCGCCGCTTTTCCAGCCACGCCTCGACACCGATCGGGTTCGTCGCTTATCTCACGTCGACGGACTCCAAAAGCTGCAATAGTTCTTCGCGATTGGACGTATTCGTTTTCGCGTAGATATGATTGAGATGGGTCTTGACCGTATTCTTCGAGATAAACAGGCGCTTCTCTATGTACGCACCAGTATGGCCGGTCGCCCAGATAGCAAGAACCTCCTGCTCGCGCGGAGACAGCTTGCATCGCGCGGCAACCTGGGCAACTCGCCGCTCCAAAACGCTGGCGGCATCTTCGGCAACCGTAACGCCCTTAAACGACGCGGGCGATCCCATGATGATCAGCAGCGCAACCATAAGCGACAGCAAAACGGCAATGGAGACGGACTCCGGCGTAGGAAGCACGTCCGCCGCAACTTGGCCCAAGCAGCTTCCCGTCCATTGCACGAAGCGCATAAGGGCCAAGCACAACAACGCCGCCAACCCGTCTTTGAAAAAGGAGTCGACAAGCAGGAACCACACCAGGTACTTGACAAGCTCCGCCCCTACAAGCGCTACGCAAAACGTGGTGCCACCGCCGAACGGATCAAGCGAGGCAGGCAGCAGCGAAGCCAGCGCCATCAGGGGAAACGCCAGATAAAAAGCCAGCATGGCGTTTTTCCGATAGAAGAAGTACGCAAGCACGATCGCCGCGAACGAAGCCAGCGCAGGCGCACCCGCCAAAGCGCCATGGAACACGGCAGCCGCCTCGAAGCCGCCCATGATGCCGTTCACCCTGGTGGCGCCGTAGCTGAAAAATGCTAGGGAAATGGCCGCCATCAGCTTCCAGGGGATGGAGGACGCACGTGCCCGAAAACTCCGAACGTCCTGGCAGTCGAACGAAACGTCCATCTCGGCGGAGCCCTTCAAAGACCCGGTTCGATCGGCGACCATCAGCAAAACGTATGCGCCGAACGGCAGCAGCGCAGAAGCAACCAACGCAGGCCATTCAGGCAGCAAAGAGACAAACGCGAACAGCAGAAAACCGAAAAGGTAAGCCGTCCCCGCGCACACGGCCGTTCGGTGCACTCCTTGCATGCTCAAGCGCTCTTCCCAACCCAAGCGTAGCGTGCTTCCGACGCCGCTCAAAGCGAACGCAACCAGCATCCAACCCATCGGAGCTTTGCCGAAGCCAGCAAAAGCAGCAAGTACGATAGCCAGGCTCGAAATCACCGCGAGCAGGGCAAGCAGCACGCGTCGGCGGCGCAAAGGAGCAATTTTGCGCGCCAGCAGCACCAGTAAAAGCGCAGCCGCAGCCGTCAACAGACTTTGCAGAATCTGAGCTTCGCCAACAGGGACTTCGTGCCGTAAATCGCCGAACAGAATCGAGCCGTTCCAAAAAACGAAGCTCCATGCTATGTAGCATGAAAGCCCCAGGCTATCGAACATAATGCCTCGATCGAACTTGGGAAAGATCGAAAAATCCTCCGCCGAAGAAGCCCCTGGAGTTGAATTCTTTGTTTTGAACGCGTC
>JAEXBS010000041.1 GCA_023393915.1 Bacteroidota bacterium
TTGTGAAAGCACTAAAAATGACGCTGTCCGGTAACATGGATGTTGGCGGCGGGCTTTCATGCGTTCGCCTTATACACCGCAGCTGCGGTTTATCGCAACGCCGATAAATATGCTATAATCATAAAATTAAGGAACATCATTCTACGTCAGGCTGGTGTATTTATGATGCAGCGGAAAACCTATCTTCTAACCGGAGCGGCGGGCTTTATCGGCAGCAACCTCGCACATCACCTTGCCTCAAAGGGCGATAAGGTCGTTGTCTACGACAAGCTGACCTATGCGGGAAATAAAGCCTCCCTCGACGGCATTCCCACTGAATCCCTCGCCTTTGTAAACGGCGATATCTGCGATACGGCGCTGGTATACGAAACACTTGTAAAATATGGCGTAGACGCGGTCTTCCACCTCGCGGCGGAAAGCCATGTCGACCGCTCTATCGACGGCCCAGCGGCATTCATCGAGACCAACATCAACGGGACATTTTCCATGCTCTCCGCCTCGCGTAAATATTACGAAACGCTGGACGATGAGAAAAAGATAGACTTCCGGTTCCTGCATATATCAACCGACGAGGTCTACGGCAGCCTGGGCGACAGCGGCTATTTTACGGAAGATACGCCATACGCGCCCAACTCGCCATACTCCGCCTCCAAGGCGTCGTCGGATCATCTCGTGCGTGCCTGGTTCCACACCTACGGATTTCCCGTGCTGACGACCAACTGCTCCAACAACTACGGTCCTCGTCAGTTTCCGGAGAAATTGATCCCTCTCATTATTCACAACGCCCTCGCGGGAAAACTTCTGCCGATATACGGCGACGGTAAAAATGTCCGCGACTGGCTCTACGTGGAAGACCACTGCCGCGCCCTGCACACCGTAATGCTCAAGGGAACAACAGGAGAGACCTACAACGTCGGCGGCAACTGTGAGCGGCAGAATATCCAGATCGTAAAAACAATCTGCGCCATACTTGATGAAATACGTCCAAAGGCCAGTAGCGCGAAATACGAATCACAGATAACATATGTAAAAGACCGCCCGGGCCATGACCGCCGCTATGCTATCGATGCCTCAAAGATAAAGCAAGAACTCTGATGGCAGCCGCAGGAAACCTTTGAAAGCGGCATTCGCTAGACAGTAGAATAGTATTTGAATAATCAGCCATGGATTGAAAATATACTAAGTGGGAAATACCGCAGCGAACGGCTCGGATTGGGAGGAATGCAGGAATGATCACCAAAGGTATAACACTCACCGGCGGCTCCGGCACACGCCTCTGGCCGCTGACCATCCCCGTCAGCAAACAGCTGATGCCGGTATATGATAAACCTTAAACCGATGTGTAATGCTAAACTCTATAAAATGACTATGTTACAGACAGAAGACTTTAAGTAATAGATTACAAAGTAAAAAAGGGGCTTATTACATCATGAAATGTGTAATTCTTGCAGGAGGACTTGGTACAAGGATTTCAGAAGAAACTGTGATAAAGCCTAAACCAATGGTAGAGATAGGCGGCTATCCTATACTGTGGCATATTATGAAACTCTACTCCCACTTTGGAATAAATGACTTTATTGTCTGCTGCGGATACAAAGGGTACATGATAAAAGAATACTTCGCTAACTACGCCCTGCATATGTCTGATATCACATTTGAGATGAAAAATGGAAGTATAGAAGTGCACAGCAACTATGCGGAGCCGTGGAAAGTCACATGTGTAGATACAGGAGAACATTCCATGACTGGCGGACGTATAAAACGCATAGAAAAATATATCGGTGACGAGACATTTTGTATGACATATGGCGACGGGGTATCAGACATCAACATCGGTGCTGAGATAGAATTCCACAAAGAAAACAAAAACTGCGCTACGATGGCAGCCGTACAGCCGCCGGGACGTTGGGGGCTTTTAAATCTGGACGGATATAAAGTAACCTCGTTCGAAGAGAAAACACAAGGTGACGGCGGGTGGATAAACGGAGGCTTCTTTGTGCTGGAACCGGAAGTTTTTGACTTGATAGAAGGCGACACCACTATATTTGAACGAGCTCCGCTTGAAACACTTGCCCACACAAACAGACTTTCCGCGTGGATACACAGCGGATTTTGGCGTCCGATGGATACATTGCGTGACAAAGTATATCTTGAAGACCTTTGGCAGAACGGCAAGGCTCCATGGAAACTATGGTAACAGCTTCTTTCTGGAACGGTAAAAAAGTCTTTGTGACCGGACACACCGGTTTCAAAGGGTCATGGCTCTGCTGTACCCTTTTGAAGCTCGGGGCACAAATTACAGGATATAGCCTGCCCGCTCCTACTGAACCTAGTCTATATAATATTATTGGGTTGTCTCATAAAATTAATGATGTAATAGGGGATATACGCGATTACAAAAGGCTGGAGTCCGCCTTTAGAGCCGCAGCCCCGGAAATAGTTTTCCATTTGGCAGCACAGCCGATCGTTCGGGAAAGCTACGCCAAGCCCCGTTATACTTATGAGACAAACGTCATGGGAACAGTAAATATCTTAGAATGTTTGCGCAATACAGAAGGCGTAAAAAGTTTTCTTAACGTGACCACAGATAAGGTCTATAAGAACAACGAATGGCATTGGGGTTATCGGGAGATTGACCCGCTTGACGGATATGACCCATATTCCAACAGTAAAAGCTGCTCTGAGTTGGTCACCCACAGTTATAAGTCCAGTTTTTTCTTCAATACGCCTCTTGCCATCTCTACGGCAAGAGCCGGTAACGTAATAGGCGGAGGGGATTTTGCAAAAGACCGCATAATACCGGACTGTATTCGTGCGGCAATCAACAAAGATCCAATAATCGTGCGCAACCCTCATTCTACGCGTCCCTATCAGCATGTTTTAGAACCCATAATGGCCTATATTATGATTGCAGAGAAACAATATAAAGATAAAAATCTTGCCGGTTACTATAACGTTGGACCAGATGATGCCGATTGCGTAACCACCGGAAAATTGACGCAAACATTCTGTGATTGTTGGGGAGATGGCATAACATGGGAAAACATACATTCAGGAGGTCCGCACGAGGCCAATTTCCTTAAGTTGGATTGCTCTAAAATTAAAACACAGATTGGTTGGAAACCCAAATGGCATATAGAAACCGCAATAGAGAAAACATGTGAATGGACAAAAGCGTGGATCAACAAAGAAGATATTTACACCATTATGGATAGACAGATAGATGATTATGTAATTTAAGGGAGATCATTATATAATGCTTACATATACTGATACATATCTTCGGTTACTAAAACTGTATAAAGACACAGGAGCAGGACATATGGGGGGAGGAATTTCAGTCCTTCCTGCTGTTTATGTGTTGCTTAACGAAATACTTGAGACAGATCGAGATTTATTAGTCTTTTCTAAAGGACATACGGTCGCTGCATTATATTGTACTCTTTTCGCATGCGGGTATATTTGCGAACAAGAACTAATGAGTTTTTATTCAAGTGATGGAACCCGATTCGGAGGACACGTACCTTCACACTTATTCCAATTTATCCCGTTTGCTACTGGTAGCCTTGGGCATGGACCTTCCCTTGCATGCGGCCTTGCTCTTGCAAAGAGATACAAAAAAGAGTCAGGAATTATATATTGCATTTGCGGCGATGGAGAATGGCAGGAAGGAGCATGCTGGGAGGCGTTGGCCTTTGCAGTGCATCATAAATTGAATAATATCGTATTTTATATTGACTGCAATGGATGGCAAGGATTTGGTTCAGTACAAAGTACAGTAGGGCATGGGGATGATATGTTGGCTGAGAAAATATCCTCTTTTGGCGCAAAAATTATTCGTTGCGATGGTGAAAACCCTAAAGTATTAAGCGATATTTTTATTCGCCCCTTGGATAGTTCATTTCCATCCGTTATTTTAGCGAAAACAACCAAAGGAAAAGGTTTATTGGACTATGAAAATACTTTGGATTCTCATTACATTCAAATGAATGATGTTTTATATAAACGTGTTATGAAAAACTTGGAGAGTAATAAATGCGAAAAAGTCTAGTTAACTCTTTATTATCGTATTGTGAAGACCCCACGTTCTGTATGCTATGTGGCGATTTAGGATTTAACGCTTTAGAGCCATTACAAGAACAACTCGGAGATCGATTTATTAACGCTGGTATTGCAGAACAAAATATGATCTCTGTCTCTGCGGGATTAGCGCATTCTGGAATGAAACCCTGGATATATAGTATATCCCCATTCATCTACGCCAGAGCTTTTGAGCAAATACGAAATGATGTATGTCTGCATAATTTACATGTATGTTTTATAGGCAGTGGTGCTGGCTACGGTTATGGCATAAATGGGCCAACCCATCACGCATTGGAAGATTGCGGTACTATGAGTAGTTTGCAGAATATGACAGTTTACGTTCCAAGTTTTACAAAAGATTTCGACAGCCTAACTTCTATTATGATGAACATACACTCGCCTGCGTATTTGCGTTTGGGTAGAGACGAGATAGGTGATAGTTTTGTACCTCCTGCTTTTAATAATTACAGGAAACTCATAGACGGGGCCTATGGATTAATTCTGGCATTAGGTGGCATTGTTGGATCTGTACTTGACGTTTTTCTTAAAACTAAAAGACATCCATCCATATGGTCCTGTGGCAAACTGCCGGTACAATTCGAGGAAATACCATCGGAGCTAATAAAAGAAATACATACTCAACCATATTTATTTATTATTGAAGATCATGTTTCTGTAGGGGGACTAGGAGAACAATTTATTAAATGCCTTCTTGAGAACGGCGTATCTCCCAAGAAATTTTATCATCGTCGCACTAATGGGTATTCAAGCGGCCTATATGGTTCACAAGATTTTTACAGGAAAGAAAGCAACCTAAACCGTGAATCTATTTTAAATTTTGTCAAAAACATAATTTAGGAGAAATTCAATGGATATTATTCGTGAGGACTGTATTTTTATCTTAAAAGAAGCTCCTGTTTGCTGGGAGTGTTTGCGAGATTCCCGTATTCTTATAACAGGCGGAACGGGATACTATGGTAAATGGTTCTTAAAAAGTTTTCTATACATAAATGAAGCTTTAAGCTTAAACGCTCATATAAGTGTAATTTCCCGCTCTCCTGAGCTATTTAAAAAAAAATATCCAGAGTTTGCAGAACAAAATTCGATTTCTTTTATTCAAAGTGACGTACGTAATTTAGATACCCCTTATGGCCGATTTGATTACCTTATTCATGCGGCAACTGATGTGGCGACCAATCAGGAAAAAGACGCTCCTGATGAAATGCTTGCTGTTGCAAGATATGGCACTGAACGGATACTTAAATATGCAAAGCAAGTTGGTGTAAAAAAGCTATTGCTTACAAGCTCAGGTGCTGTTTATGGGATTCAGCCACCAGACTTAGACAATATGCCGGAAACGTATCAAGGAATGCCTACTACGATATATGGAAAAGCAAAAAAAATATCTGAAAATCTCTGTTTGGAGAGCGATATTAATTGTACGATTGCTAGATGTTATGCGTCGGTGGGGCCATGGCTCAAACTTGATATTCAGTATGCCGTAGGGAACTTTATTCTAAATCTATTAAATGATGAACCTATAAAAATAAAAAGCGATGGACGTCCCTTGCGCTCATATATTTATATTGCTGATTTAATGATATGGCTATGGACAATTTTACTTAATGGCGACAATAAGCAAATATACAATGTTGGCGGAAATAAAGCCATTTCCATTAAAACACTGGCGAATCTTGTTGCCAGTGTTTCTAATAAAAACTTAACAGTACTCGTACAAGGGCAAGACAATATTAACTTATTGCCTCCAAGATACGTTCCTGATACATCAAAAGCGATGGCACGTCTTGGATTAAAGTATAATTACACATTAAATACTGGAATACAAAGAACGATAGAATGGCATCGTCAACGGATATGATCGTATCTATGTTCCATGATCAACGAATAAGATTCATACTGGTCGGAGGAATCAATTTCTTTGTAAGCTACGTAACATATGTTACGATGATCTACTTAGGTGCGCACTATTTCATTGCAAATATTGCAATGACTGTCGTTGGCGTACCAATAAGTTATATTTTACATAAGCATTTTACCTTTAGGCAACACACGCGATCTTTAACAGAAGCTTTGCGTTTCTTCTCCGTCTATGTAATAAATTTTTTACTTATAAATTTGTCCTCCTATATACAAATTTATATATTAAAATGCAATTCATACTTTGCCGGTGCAATAAATATAGTACTCATTACATTGCTGAGCTGGTTTGGCCACCGATATTTTAGCTTTAAACAATAGGGAGATACAGGGAAAATTATGAATAATGAGGCATTGCGACCACTAAAAAATATGGCTGGATTTTTGCGTATGATATTTGATTTGCAAGTTTGCTCGACATATCGCGGGTTAAACCGTATCTTAGCTTTAGAAGGGCATAAAGATGGAAGGAATGTTTTAGATGTCAATTGCGGTGATCCACCCTATCGTTATACGCTAAAGGATTATGTATATAAAGATATAGATTATTATGGCGCTAAAAATGACTTTGACTACCATGTCCCGGAGGTTGAATACAATAACGGTATTGATTTTACATTACCTAACGATGAATTCGATTTAGTATTCCATACAGAGGTTGCTGAACAGTAGTAAGATGTACCCCAAAATAAGGTGCTGAATGAGTAAAAGAATAAGTGTTCTAATTCCTACATCCTGTGTTACAGATAAACGTATCGTGACTGTATAATTCTTTTATTTGCTGTTTAGTTTTGAGAAAGGAAACCAATGACGATGAAAAATGACTTGAATACCCGTCCGTGTCCAATTTGTGATGACGATGATTTTGATGTACTATACGCTTCGACCTTAAATTCAGATTCATTTACTCCAGAGATCTTCTCGGCAAGGCGTATACCAGATCGTCTCCATGGTCAGTTTGTAAAATGTAATACTTGTGGCTGTGTGTATGTTAATCCAGTTACTGACGTTGAATTTCTCAGCGATCTATATGAAAAAAGTAAATTTACATACGGGCCTATTGTGGATGACATACAAAGAACTTATTTACACTATTTTAAAAAGGCATTAGCTTTTCACCCTCTTTCAAAGGGCTCTTCGTTGATGGAAATCGGTTGTGGGAATGCTTTTTTTCTCGAGGGAGCGCACAGGCTGGGTGTTGATTTAGTTTATGGTGTTGAGCCGTCTTCGGATGCTATCGCTAACGCTAGTAACGTTATTAGGCCACAAATTATTAATGATATATTTCGACCAGGCTTATTCTCTGAACAAAGCTTAGACTATATTTGTGCTTTTCAAGTCGCTGACCATTTGCCTCATCCTAAAGAAACATTTCGTGAATGCTTTCGCATATTAAAACGAGGTGCTGTTTTACTCTGCCTTAACCATAATGTGGATGCAGTATCAGCCAAGGTACTTGGTGAACGCAGCCCTATTTTCGATATTGAACATACTATATCGTATAGCCCGAAGACGATGACAAGATTGTTACAAGGATGCGGTTTTACTATTGTTAATTGTGGTACCGCTTATAATAAATATAATTTGCCGTATCTGTTACATCTGTTTCCATTTTCTAATGTAATAAAAAGAAATGCGTTGTTTAAAAAATTCCAGAGCATTAACAATATTAAATTACCTTTACCTCTTGGAAATTTATTTATGATAGCACAGAAACAATAAGGCAGAAATATTATGAAAACAATCAGCATATTAATTCCTACATATAGTGAAAAAGATAATATTTTCCCTCTTTATGATGCTATTTACGATGAGTTATCAAAAAAGCTACCTGAATATTCTTATGAGATTATATTTATAGATAATGATTCAAAAGATGGAACGAGAGAAAAATTAATTGAATTATGTAGAGAAGACAAGAACGTCAAAGCTATATTTAATACACGTAACTTTGGACAGTTTAATTCCCCATACTATGGGTTACAACAGACATCTGGAGACTGCACAATTCTTTTATGTGCTGACTTTCAAGACCCTGTAGATATGATTCATAAATTCGTACGTGAATGGGAGAACGGTTATAAAATAGTCATAGGCATCAAAACAACCAGCAAGGAAAATAAGTTAATGTATAATCTACGTACTTTGTATTATAAGCTTATAAAGAAATTTTCCGATATTGACCAAATAGAGCACTTCACTGGATTTGGTCTTTATGATAAAAGTTTTATAAACATTCTTCGTGATCTTGACGATCCAACCCCGTTTTTGCGTGGGATAGTGGCTGAATTTGGTTATAAAAGAAAAGAAATACCGTACGAACAAGCGTGCCGCAAGACCGGAACAACAAGCAATAATTTATATTCCCTGTATGACGCCGCCATGTTGAGCATAACTAGCTACACAAAAATAGGGCTGCGTCTTGCCGTATTTGCAGGCATTTTCATTGGCTTGATAAGTCTGATCATAGCAACCGTGTACCTAATATTGAAATTAATATATTGGGATAGATTCCCGGCTGGGACAGCCCCGATTCTTATAGGAATGATGTTCCTAGGTGCAATCCAGTTATTTTTTATAGGCTTTATTGGCGAATATATTCTTACAATTAATCAGCGAGTTATGAAGCGTCCATTGGTAATTGAAGAAAAAAGGATTAACTTTAATTAGCACTACAGGATAAGGGTGGTAAATATAATGACAGAAAAAAGAGGATTATATTCTATATTTAAATATGGCTTATCATACCGGTATGCTCAAAATTTAGTATGGGGCAACCGTGGTTATTATGGCTTTTATAAAGATATTGCAGATATTCTTGCTACAAATGTAAACTCAACTAGTAAAATAAATATCGTAGATATCGGATGCGGAGATGGCATGAAATCTTTATTTCTTGCCCAATACGGTAACTACTTCGGCGTTGATTATAACAAAGAGTACATAGAATATGCCAAATTTCACTACGGACATTTAGGTACATTTCTCAACTGTGATATTACTAGCGCTGAAATTAAGAACTGTATCGATTATTCACAAATTGATGTCGTATGCCTTTTTGGCCTCCTCCACCACCTTTCTGATAATGAAGCCACCTCATTTTTAAAAAAAACGACAGATTTACTCCCTTTAGGAACTATTATCTTAACCCTTGATCCTGTCATATTAGAGAAAAAACCTATAAATAATTATATAGCTAGAAAAGACAGGGGGCCTTTTGCTAGGAGTATTGATGGATATAAGTCGTTATTTCCAAATAACATCGAGATAATAAAAACAATTTTAAAACAATACATAAGGATTCCTTCCATAAGTTTGGTTATGGCGGGAAAACGAGTGTAATAAAGATATAATGCGTATTGGCAAATAAAATATAATATAATATCTAGATAATAGAACAAAAAAGGGGCATTATGCTACATATCGAGGAGCCTTTTTTAGGATTATTAATTTATATAGTTGCATTTATAAAGCTTCAAGAGATAAAAGATTACAAAATTATTATCTGTTCGATATTTATTCTGGAGGTATTTAAATATGGTATCATTAAATTCAAAAGACAATCTCTCTTATTTCCTTAACATATTGGTTATATTGACTATTGGCGTTTCAACATCTTTGCTTCTTTATTTTATGTGGATTCGTCTCTCATATTCCGTAGAGCTAACTGACGAATCTTACTATCTTGCAATGACGTATCGTATCGTTAATGGTGATATTCCATTAAAAAACGCATGGGAACCACAGATATTGTCTGCACTCTTTACGGCCCCCCTGTTGGGTTTATACCATTATATTACTGGCAGTTACAATGGATGCGTGCTTTTTATGCGTCAGATGTTTTTTTTATTTGATATGGTTTTTGTTGGAATAATTTTCATTCTGCTTAGGAAATATATTCCAACACTAATTGCCTTTCTATGCATATTACCGCTATTTTTTGTTGTACCAAGCTCTCTCCCTTATCTTTCTTATAATATATTAAATATGCAATTTGCAATTCTAGGATATATGTTGATATTATCATACATGTTCTCTGATATAAAAGGAAACACGCTACCTTTATATCTTGTTTTTGCGGCAATTTTTCATGCTCTCGCTGTTATGGTTTATCCACATTTTTTGCTGGCTTGTTTCATAAACATTGGCATTGTCTATTGTCTTACAGAAAAACAAACCGTCCTTATTTATAAAGAATATAAGATTGCCCCATGCGCTATATATGCGGCAACTGGGGCAATTGCTGGCATCATAATGCTTTTATTTTTATTTTTATGGGCCGGCGGCAGTGAAAACATCATTAATGGCATAAAGGGCATATTGTCTTCAAATTATCAAGAAGCTAGCCACGTTAATGGCAGCTATGTCATGCAAGTTTTCATTTATCCGTTAAAGTCATATATATTGAGCCCAATATTTCTAATATATACCCTCCCCTCCTGCGTTGCATGTGCTTTTTTATATTACCTTTCTTATAAGAGAGAATGGTTATCTTGGTTTATGTATGTATTTATTATCATTGGCCTTATAATATTCTTACCGGTAATCGAAAAACTCAACGAATATGGATATAATTTATGCTTCTTACAGGCTCATATTTTCTGCATAACCACAATAATCAGTTTACTAATCTTATTAAAACAAAGAAAAACAATGTCACCAGTCTTTATCACTACAATTGTTGCATCGATGCTGATCGTGATATTACGCTCATATTCAAGTAACAATCATTCTGTAATTTTTCAGTTTTGGGCGTTTTTTCCATCTATTATTTCGCTTATATACGCATTATATCTTAAACAAAACAAGCAAAATACGAGCGGTAAATATAATAAACATATAAATATTCTATTCATTGCTATTATTACAATAATAATTTCTGGATTAAATTTACTTTGTTTCTGGACATATATCTACCGTGACGCTCCGGTAACTCAATTGACTTCGAAAGTATCGTCCGGGATCTTCAGAGGGTGTTTAACTACACGTGAACGTAAAGACGCGATTGAGGTATTAGAGAATGAAATTAGAGATAATGTTCCTGACGGGAAAACTGTTATGGTTGGGAATAGATTCCCCGCTGCTTACGTGATTTCAGAACAAAAAATACAGTCATATTGGATTGAAGGCGTAATGCTTGAGACATATGGATTTAAGAAGATAGATACTATGGTTCGGTATAACAAGGTGACTGGAAAACTTGCAGACACGGTATTGATTATTGAATGGGACGGTTCTCCGTATAAAGTTGCCAATAATGATACAGAATTGCATTCATATTTAATTGATAATTATAAATTAACATATATGTCACCTTCTACAGCAATGTACAAGCTATATGTTTATGTCGTAAAGTAACACCGTTTCGGACCACCATAAGATACAGTATAGATGTAGAATAAAAGCATAAGCCTAAGTGGTTGAAAACTGAATATAGCAGCGCACAAATATTCACATCAGGTTGAAATGACAATAGTCTGTCTCGAAACTGGAACTACTTTAGATAACACATATAGATATTAGCGCAGAATGTATAAAGTTAAAAATACAGACAACTCTTGACGTAATTAATGTAAGGGACGGAATGAATATAATGATTAAATTAAAAATAATGACACAGTTAAATAATAATGCCTCTTTAAAACATATAGCAATGATTGCAGGAGGGACAACTCTGGCTCAAGGAATAAACATACTGTCCACTCCGATTCTTTCTCGAATCTACTCTCCTGAAGATTTTGGGGTAACTGCAGTATTTATTTCAATGGTTTCCATACTTTCAGTCATTTCAGCACTTAGATACGATTTGGCAATACCTTTGCCTAAAACGGAGCGATATGCTGATGCTGTTATCTTGGTAAGTTTTCTGGCACAAATTATTTTTGTCCTTTTGTTAACTATAATAATTTATTTGCTTCCAGACAGCCTAATGCATAAAGCCAGGCTCGAGGCCCTCATACCTTACAAAATATTCATTTCCGTTGGAGTTTTAGGGACAGGAATTTACGGAATGCTAACACAATGGGCTATTCGAAGACAATGTTTCAATGTGATAGCAAAGACTAAAATCACTCAAATAACCGCAGGTATTATAACAAAGATGGTTTTGGGAGTATTGAGGATATCACCATTAGGACTAATATTGGGAGATATCGTCTCTAAAATGGGAGGGCTAGGTTCATTACTTATAGGTATTCTAACGGAAAGATCTTTGCCAAAATGGAATTTTCAAGATATCAAAAGAGTAGCAATAAGATACAAAAACTTTCCCCTTTTTGACATTTGGACAGCCATATTTAATGTGGCCGGCTATCAACTGATACCATATTTATCATTGATTTACTACGATTCTAGAACAACTGGATATTTTGCAATGGCAAATAATTTACTTATGTTACCGGGAGCCCTTATTGGAACAGCTATTGGACAAGTTTTTTTACAAAGAGCAGCTATAGCCTACTACGAAGGCTCTTTAAAAGAGGTGACAATAAAGACATATCACAATTTACTCATCACGGGAATATACCCGGGTCTTTTTCTTTCACTAACTGCTCCATATCTTTTTTCTGTAGTTTTGGGCTCGGAGTGGAAGGAGGCTGGAATCTTTGCTATGATAATGGGACCTTGGGCAATTGCCATGTTTATACAATCACCATTAAGTAACATCCTGTCTATTTTAGGCAAGCAGAAGCAGGCAATGCTAATAGAAATATTATACTCTCTCGCACGCATAGCAGCGTTTATCATTGGTACCATCTGGAATGATGCAAAAACATCAATATTTTTGCTCATGCTTACAGGGCTTATTTTCACTATTATACGCTTATGGTACATATTCTATCTATTAAAAATACAAAAAGTGATGCTTAAATACCTATTCCCCACATTAAAACAAGCTATATTCCTTTTGTCAATCCCATCTGCTTTAATGCTATTCGAATTTAACAAAATATTAACAGCATGTTCGTTAGTGATGTCTTTAACTATATTTGTAAGACTGCGATATCATGAATTAGTAAGGCCATGATTTGTTGAAAGTGCATGATTATAGGCTATGTTTTTTTTCATAAACGAGTTTATTAATAGCTGAAGCAACAACACAGCGATAGTTCCATCATTAAACAAAAATAAAATATCACCAGCCATCCATGAGCCTAAACTAACAGAGTAAAAGGAATAGAAAGTTAAATCAAATATGTTTTTTCTATTATTCATGAAAAATAGTGCAATCCTACGATAAAGATAACCCATAAAAAATATAAATATTAATGTCCCACATGAACCCCAATTGTAATATATACTACCAACGGCAGATGGTGGGCAAGTCCCCCCCATTCCACCATATATTATATCGTTTATTATAAAGTCTAGTGGTACATACCCACTTTTCCAAGGTAAGATATCTCGTATTCTCATCAGCCAATCATATCCAATTTGCACTGGTTGTTCGTATATAAAGCGAAAACCAATAATGGCTGTATATTGATTATCATAAAATATCCTATCAATAATAGCCATAATAACACTCCCAGAAATTTGAGCTCTGCCATTTGCTATCGTCAATCCGATAAACATAAATGCACCTAATATCACAATCGCATAAAAAATTTTAGGGGTAGTGCAACGAGCATATTTTTTAAATAAAATAATATTTACGCAGAATACTATAAACATAATTACCGCACCACCTCTTTGTCCTGTCCCTAATAGGAAATAAACAGTAAATGGCGCTAATAGAAATGCAATTTTTTGGTATTTTTTATCTATAGATAATAAAAATGCCATATTAATCAACGGTAATAACACAACCCGGAACTGGTATATATATCCGTTACCTCTAACTTGGGTAAAAGCAAAACGTAAACGTTCTATTGAAACAATTTGTCCGCTACTTAAAATGGATTTTACCAAAACATAGATAACATTAGGAGCATGTGAATACAAATAAATACACGCTATAAAAGAAACAGTAATTACACATATACACTTCATCCAAAATAACGACGTATTCCTTACGTAAAAAAGCATTTCTCCTTGTTTATTTTGACGTGAAGAATGCGTTAAATTACAAAGGCAGTTACCTAAAATAAATATAGGCAAAGCAATCCAATGTAAAAATAATAGCATCCTATCCGCAGCAATATCTAAATCAGCAATTTTTGCAATGCCCACATAAATTACCGCCTGGAAGATTACCCATAACAAAGATGGGGATGGCCCCTCTTTTCTGGAAAAATAAAAAATATAACAAAACGATATAAACAAATATATCGTAGTAGCTATCTCTATCATTTTTTATAATATGCGTCCTTTATAATCTGCACAGTCTTTTTAGCCTCTCTCCCCGTACACATCGGCTCCGTTTTCCCGTCAAGCACATCCAGCACATGCCTGTAATACGGCAGATGTCCATGTCCGTAGACGGACTGCGGGGCTTCACTGGCGTTGGTTACCTCTTCGTCCATGGGGTCCTCATCGGCAAATGTCCAGTGTTCTATTTTGTTGAGAGCAAAGCCTCCAACTCTTACCGTGCCTTTTTC
This sequence comes from Bacteroidota bacterium, assembly GCA_023393915.1. Taxonomy (GTDB): domain Bacteria; phylum Bacteroidota; class Bacteroidia; order Flavobacteriales; family Weeksellaceae; genus Planobacterium_A. The sequence goes on from JAEXBS010000041.1 coordinate 14,562, forward strand.
TCCTAAAATCGTCAGACTGCCTTCGAGGTTTTTAGGGTAGGTAAGTACCGTGGCATTGATG
>JAEXBS010000007.1 GCA_023393915.1 Bacteroidota bacterium
GGCAACATGCAGGAAGTCGGTTTCAACGTATTCACCGACATGCTCAACCGTGCCATTGCCCACCTCAAGCAGGGCAAACCGCTGGATGCGGGCGATCTCACCCAGCCCCCCGGCGTCTCCGGCGAAATCAACCTGCGCACCCCGGCGCTGCTGCCGGATGCTTACTGTCCGGACGTACACGAACGTCTGAATCTGTACAAACGACTGGCCAACGGCGAAAACGGAGCCGACATCGACACCCTGCAGGAAGAGCTGATCGACCGCTTCGGCCCCTTGCCACCCCAGGCACAAGCCCTGATCGCCACCCACCGCCTGCGCCTGCTGCTGCAACCCTTGCTGGTACAAAAGCTGGATGCCAGCGCCGACCAGATCACCCTGCAGTTTGCACCCGAATTTGCCAAAAATCCGCCCATCGAACCGCTGCGTATCATTCAGCTGATTCAGAAGAACCGCCACTACAAGCTCGCCGGGCAGGATAAAATCACGCTTTTGCGCCACTGCCCCAGCCTGCAGGACAAAGTGGCCGCCATCAAGGACATGCTTCGCGAACTGACACAATGACTACAACTCAACTCGAAAACATCAACATCGCCTCGTTCGACCCCATGCCCAGCCCGGGCGAAATCCAGGCCCGTGTGCCGGTGAGCGCAGCCACCGGCGACACCGTTGCCGCCGGACGCCAAGCCCTGCGCGACATTCTGGATCGCCGCGACCACCGGCTGTTCGTCGTCGTTGGCCCCTGCTCCATTCACGACCCGGTAGCCGGCCTCGACTACGCTCGCCGTCTGAAGGCGCTGGCCGATGACGTCAGCGATACGCTGTGCATCGTGATGCGGGTCTATTTTGAAAAACCACGCACGACGGTCGGCTGGAAAGGCTACATCAACGATCCATTCATGGACGACTCCTTCCAGGTCGATGTCGGCATGGAAAAGGCCCGCGCCTTCCTGCTGGCGGTCAACGAACTCGGCCTGCCTGCCGGCACCGAAGCACTCGACCCGTATGGTCCGCAATACTATGGTGACCTGATTTCCTGGGCCGCCATCGGTGCCCGCACCACCGAATCGCAGACCCACCGCGAAATGTCCTCCGGCCTGTCCACCCCGGTCGGCTTCAAGAACGCCACCAGCGGCGACCTCACCGTGGCCACCAATGCCATTCTGTCCGCCTCGCGTCCGCACTCCTTCCTTGGCCTGAACAGCAATGGCCAGGTCAGCATCGTGCGCACCCGTGGCAACCCGCACGGGCATGTCGTGCTGCGTGGCGGCGAAAACGGGCCGAATTACGACACGGTCTCCATTGCCCTGGCAGAAGCCGCCCTGGCCAAAGCCAAATTACCCGCCAACCTGGTGGTCGACTGCTCGCATGCCAACAGCGCCAAAAAACCGGAAATGCAACCGCTGGTCATGGCCGACATCGTCAGCCAGATCCGTGCCGGCAACAATTCCATCCTCGGCGTGATGATCGAATCCAACCTCGAAGCAGGCAATCAACCGATTCCAGCCGATCTGTCGCAACTGAAATACGGCTGCTCCGTAACCGACGGCTGCATCGACTGGAACACCACGGAAAAAACCCTGCGGGAAGCAGCCACACTGCTGCGCGATGTCCTGCCAGGGCGCCTGGCGGACTGAATGGCCACTCGGCTTGACGTCTCCGGACTAGCCGCAATAGGAATATGTACACGATGAAACTGGTGCTCCAGGGAGCCGCACTGCCCACATTCCTGCTCGAGAACATCGCTCGCGCGACAGGTGCTGAGCGCATCGAACCTCGCCCGCCGCAAAGCACGCATTTCCATGGTGCGTGCCGTACAAATGAATTCGAACAGCTGCTGCCTCTGATCGAAGCGGAAAAACTGGATTGGGCCTTTGTCGCCAGCGACACAAAACTGAGCGATTTCGGCCTGATCTGTTTCGACATGGACTCCACGCTCATCACCATCGAGTGCATCGATGAGCTGGCTGATTTTGCGGGCAAGAAAGCAGAAGTGTCGGCCGTCACCGAAGCGGCCATGCGCGGTGAGATCGATTACCGCGAAAGTCTGCGCCGCCGCCTGGCCCTCATGGCAGGCCTTGATGCCCGCGTGCTGGCACGTGTGTTCGGCGAGCGCCTGCTGCTATCACCCGGCGCACGTGAGCTGCTCGACGCCTGCCAGCGTGCCGGCCTGCGCACAGCCATCCTCTCCGGTGGCTTCACCTACTTCACGGAGCGCCTGCGTATTGAACTCGGCTTCGATTTTGCCACCTCGAATGAACTGGAAATTTCCGGAGGCAAACTGACCGGCCGGGTCGTTGGCGACATCATTGACGCCAACGCCAAGGCCCAGCATCTGGCCCGGTTGCGCGATCAACTGGGGCTGCGAAAAGAGCAAGTCATCGCCGTCGGCGATGGCGCCAATGATCTGCTGATGATGGCTGAGGCGGGATTATCCGTTGCCTATCATGCCAAACCGGCCACCCGTGCCAAAGCCGATATCAGCATCAACTTCGGCGGACTGGACAGTTTGCTCGCCCTGTTCGATTGAATTTATTTCGTGCCCGATTGCTGGCAGCGCGGCAGCCAGAACAGCGCTGAAATCGTCTTGGCATCAGTAATCTGGCCAGCAAAAACAGCGGCCGTCGCTGCCTCTGGTGACAGCTGCGTTATTTCAAGAAATTCATTGGCATCGAGCTTTTGCTCCCCATCGCGCACCAAATCATACGCCGCGAAAATCTCGATCCGCTCATCCGAATAGCCAATGCACGGGTGCATCACCCCAAGGGAGTGCCAACTCGCCGCCGTATAACCCGTCTCTTCCCGCAACTCACGCTGCGCCGTCTGCAGGGGATCTTCGCCCGCATCAATCTTTCCCGCGGGCAATTCGAGGAAAACGCGCCGCAACGGGTAGCGGAACTGCCGCTCGAATAACAAGTCACCACTCGGTAGAAAGGCCAGAATGACGACTGCCCCGGGATGGGTAATGAACTCCCGAAAAGACTCGGCACCATTGGGCAAGGCAACCCGCGCCCGGTGCACCTGCAGAAAACCACCGGAAAACACTTGCTCCGTCTGCAGTTCAGTCTCGATCAAATGCGCGTCAATGGACATGGGGCTATTTTCAGGTAAAGAGTGACAGGAATAATAACGTAGCACCTGTCGTTCCGGATTTATTGCCTCACCGAATTTTCTTTTTTCAAGCGCAAAAGCCCCTAGTTACTTTGGTAACTAGGGGCTTTTGTTGGAGTGTGTTGCCTGGCGGTGACCTACTTTCGCGAGCGAGATGCTCACTATCATTGGCGCGTTGCTGTTTCACGGTCCTGTTCGGGAAGGGAAGGGGTGGGTCCAGCAGGCTATTGCCGCCAAGCGAAGCTTGGAGCTTGCGCGGTTTCGTTTTTGGGGACGATATGCGCTAGCGTTGAATTGGTAGAAGGTTGTTTTGTGATTGGTTATTGGTTTTGTGTGATCCAAGGTTATAGGATCAAGCCGCACGGGCAATTAGTACAGGTTAGCTTAGCGCATTGCTGCGTTTCCACACCCTGCCTATCAACGTCGTGGTCTTCGACGACCCTTAAGGGGGCTTATAGCCCCGGGGAAATCTAATCTTGAGGTAAGTTTCCCGCTTAGATGCTTTCAGCGGTTATCTCGTCCATTCTTAGCTACCCGGCGATACGACTGGCGTCATAACCGGTACACCAGGGGAATGTCCACTCCGGTCCTCTCGTACTAGGAGCAGGTCCTCTCAAATTTCCAGCGCCCACGGCAGATAGGGACAAAACTGTCTCACGACGTTTTAAACCCAGCTCACGTACCACTTTAAATGGCGAACAGCCATACCCTTGGGACCGGCTACAGCCCCAGGATGTGATGAGCCGACATCGAGGTGCCAAACTCCGCCGTCGATGTGAACTCTTGGGCGGAATCAGCCTGTTATCCCCAGAGTACCTTTTATCCGTTGAGCGATGGCCCTTCCATACAGAACCACCGGATCACTATGTCCTGCTTTCGCATCTGCTCGACTTGTCAGTCTCGCAGTTAAGCACGCTTATGCCATTGCACTATTAGCACGATGTCCGACCGTACCTAGCGTACCTTCGAACTCCTCCGTTACGCTTTGGGAGGAGACCGCCCCAGTCAAACTGCCTACCATGCACTGTCCCCGATCCCGATTAGGGACCTAGGTTAGAACCTCAAACGCACCAGGGTGGTATTTCAACGTCGGCTCCACCAGAACTAGCGTCCTGGCTTCAAAGCCTCCCACCTATCCTACACAGATCCGTTCAAAGTCCAATACAAAGCTACAGTAAAGGTTCATGGGGTCTTTCCGTCTTTCCGCGGGGAGATTGCATCATCACAAACATTTCAACTTCGCTGAGTCTCTGGAGGAGACAGTGTGGCCATCATTACGCCATTCGTGCAGGTCGGAACTTACCCGACAAGGAATTTCGCTACCTTAGGACCGTTATAGTTACGGCCGCCGTTTACTGGGACTTCAATCAAGAGCTCTCACCCCATCATTTAATCTTCCAGCACCGGGCAGGCGTCACACCCTATACGTCCACTTTCGTGTTTGCAGAGTGCTGTGTTTTTATTAAACAGTTGCAGCCACCGATTTTTTGCAACCCTTTTCTGCTCCGTTTGTTCAACTTCACATACCGAGGGCATACCTTCTCCCGAAGTTACGGTATCAATTTGCCGAGTTCCTTCTCCAGAGTTCTCTCAAGCGCCTTAGAATACTCATCTCGCGCACCAGTGTCGGTTTGCGGTACGGTCAATCAATAGCTGAAGCTTAGTGGCTTTTCCTGGAAGCAGGGTATCACTCACTTCGTGTGCAAGCACACTCGTTATCACGCCTCATCTAAGCCCGGCGGATTTGCCTACCAGGCACGACTACACGCTTGAACCACCTATTCCAACAGGTGGCTGAGCTAACCTTCTCCGTCCCCACATCGCACTATTGATCGGTACAGGAATATTGACCTGTTTCCCATCAGCTACGCATCTCTGCCTCGCCTTAGGGGCCGACTCACCCTACGCCGATGAACGTTGCGTAGGAAACCTTGCGCTTACGGCGAAGGGGCTTTTCACCCCTTTTAACGCTACTCATGTCAGCATTCGCACTTCTGATACCTCCAGCATCCGTTACCAGACACCTTCACAGGCTTACAGAACGCTCTCCTACCACGTGCAATAAATTGCACATCCGCAGCTTCGGTAACTGGCTTAGCCCCGTTACATCTTCCGCGCAGGACGACTCGATCAGTGAGCTATTACGCTTTCTTTAAATGATGGCTGCTTCTAAGCCAACATCCTGACTGTTTTAGCCTTCCCACTTCGTTTCCCACTTAGCCAATTTTAGGGACCTTAGCTGGCGGTCTGGGTTGTTTCCCTCTTGAGTCCGGACGTTAGCACCCGGTGCTCTGTCTCCCAAGCTGTACTCT
>JAEXBS010000011.1 GCA_023393915.1 Bacteroidota bacterium
GAGGTGGCACCGCTCGCCGCAGCCCCAGCGACCGAACGTTAGTGAGCGAGTGGGCGAGGAAGCGGAAGAGAGCAGGTATTGATTTGAGCACTTACGCGTAGCGGTTAAAAAATGAGCGCGTCGTTTATTAGGTTTGTTGTCTTAACGTAACGTGATCTGTCCTCTTGGTTTAAGCAGAGTTATCCACAGATTTTGGGGGTAAATTCCTTTTTAAATCCTTTTTATCTTTTTTTTTAAAACCTTTTTAGTCGCTAGAAATTCTTTTGAATCATCAAGTTACAGCGTTAAAAGTAACTTTTTTCGGGTTAAAAGTAACTTTTTTCGGGCAATATCCACAGGCAAAAGTAACAGCAACAAGCAATGTTACTTTACTTGTGCGATAACATCGTTTATCTTCGTTACAGTTGCCCGATACCTGTTACTTTTCCAAGTGCCAGTTGACCTATTTAGGCGGAGAGATGAAAGGGAAAAAAACTGAATCCATTACCATGACCTTGAACCTGCGCGGGAAAAATATCGTGATGAGCAATGCCATTACGAGAGCAGCGCAAAGCCTGTCACTGGCTGAAAAACGCATCATTTTTGCTGCAATAGCCAAAATGGGCGGACAGTACACCCCGATTAAAATCACGGCTGAAGAATACGCCAATACATTTGGAATGCCTTTAAAACAAGCGTATTCACAATTAAAAATCGCTGCTGACAATTTTTTTAACCGCTACATTAGCTTCAGAATAAACGAAGTAAGCGAAACAGATGTTGATGTCTGGAAAATCAGATGGTTAGGTGCTTATAAATACAATGAAGGTGAAGCGCACGTTGTTTTGAGCTTCACACCACAGGTCACCCCCTATCTATGCGAACTGGAAGAAAATTTCACTAAATACCAGCTATCTCAGGCTTGCGGACTGCGCTCTGTTCACTCATGGCGGTTGCTTGAATTATTCGAGCAAATGAATACCCACAAAGACAATAACGGATGGTTATCTATATCGCTGGATGATTTTCATCACGCAATGGAATCTCCTGAAAGTTATAAAAAAACCTTTGGATTACTCAGAGAAAGGGTGATAGAACCTGCCGTAAAAGAGTTGACCGAAAAAGATAATTGGATAATCCAGTGGAAGCCATTAAAAAGAGGCAAAAAAGTCGTTCGTCTTGAATTCTGGTTTCAAAAAGATGAGCAATCAAAGATTATAAAAAATTGATATTTAATCGGCGCGATTTGCCAGAGGTTGCAACTCTGACAAACCGCTAATCACAACAACCTGGCTAGAGGTTATTATGACTAAGCATGATGCTATACGCATTTCTCAACTTCATCAAATCTTTTACGACGATGAAGGATTAATCGATGCGGAAAAGAGCGTGACCATTTTATACAGCATAGGATTTACTATTGATGAAATAGCTTATTTTAGAAATACAACACCGGGAACAGTTCAGGGGCAGTTATTTAATGCAAGAGCTAAAGTTGTGCTTCAGCTTCATCGTTAAGACCGATGATCTTATTGAGATTGCTTTTGAACATAAAAGAGATTCGTTTTGGATTTGAAGCGGATTAATTGCAAAAAATAGCATAATGCAATAGGTGTTTTTTTTAGTTGACAAAAATTACAATTGCTGATTGCATCAGCAATTGTAATGTCCATACGAGGAATCAAAGATGAAAAAAATTTGTACACTCTTGATATCTATTTTTATTCTTTCCGCATGTGGTGAAGATACAAAATCATCAGATTGGTGGCTAAATCATCCCAAAGAAGCAACGGAGAAATATAAGGAGTGTAAAAAGTCAGGGGAAGACTCTGTTAATTGTCAAAATGTTAAAAAAGTTGCCGGAATTATTGGTAGAACCTATGGGCCTATGCTTGAAATACTTAAGGCTGAGTCAGCTGAATATGATAAGCAACATGGATTGAACAGGTGATAACATGTCTGGTTTCTTTGAAAAGTTTAATAGCGAAGTTGTTAGTAAAATCGAAGAGATGACCAAACCACTTCAAAGTCAATTAGGCCAAGATATGTTATCTCTTCTAAGTGCAGGTATTAGCGTTTATATCCTCTGGGTTGGCTATCAAATATTGGCAGGGAAACGCCAAACCCCATTACAAGATCTCGTTTGGGACCTATCAAAATTTGCCATTATTTTAACATTCGTAAGCAATGCTGATGGCTATCTGACGGCAGCAATGGATGCTATTAAATCTATGAAGGATGGGTTCCTTGGTAAACCTGTATGGGCAACGCTAGATACCATGTGGAGTACAACTCAGCTTTTGGCAGACAAAGTTTATGCTATGGATCAATCCAAATATGTGTCAGTTGAGGGTGGGATCGGTTCAATGTTGGTTTGGGGAGGAAGCATCCTGATTATGTCTGTAGCGGCTGTTATTTACATGCTTGCCGATGTAACAATGCAGTTAGCTATTCTTGTAGCTCCGATATTTATCGGTTGTCATATGTTTGGATTCACCAGAGTAATGTTTAATAACTGGCTTGGTATATTATTTTCTAGTGTATTTACTGTTATTTTTGCAGGAGTTCTCGTCAAAATTGGTACTGAGTTTCAAACTGATATGCTTAGTCAGATATCGAGAGATGCTAACTCAACAAATATTTTAACAATGGGCGCAATGGCATTTGTAATTGGAGTTCTGATTGCTGTCTTTGTCTGGAAATCATCGAGTTTCGCGCAGCAGCTTGCTGGTGCAGGTGTCGAAGGTACTCTTCAGGGAATGGCTCTTTTAGGGATTGGGGCTGCTGGGATGGCCGTAGAGAAAACGAGAAACCAAATGAAACGGGGAACGCAAACAGCCGCCGAATGGGCAGGTGAAAAAGTGGAGCAGAAACGGGCTTCAACAGGCGCATTGGGAATGGAAGCAAGAAGACGAGCATCCCTGGAAAAAGCACGTGCGAGGAGTTCAGCATGAACAAAAAACTAATTTTTTCAGTACTTTTGTGCTTATTTTCATTTGGTTCTGTCGCAGGTATTCCGGTTGCTATTGATGCCAGTCCGGAATGGGCCATTGAAGCCACAAGATGGACAGAACGACTCAAACAATGGTCTGAAACAGCGCGGCATTATCAAAGTCAGATTCAGGCATATAAAGACCAGTTAGCCACGGCAACAGGTATAAGGAATATTGCGGCATTCACAAATGAACTAAGTAACCTGCAATCAGAGTTGGCAAACATTTATAAGCAGGGGAACAGTTATATTTCTGATTTTACCAGTAATCCCGAAGGTGCATTAAGCAGCCAGGCTAAAAATCTGTTCAGTAAGTATGGAGCGTTTGATATGTGTAATACAGGCATTGAAAGTTCTGATAACCTTTGTAAGGCCAGAATAGTTTCAACGGCCGCCAGCATTGAACAGGGAAATGAGATAAATAAGCAGCTATCAAGTGCAATGTCTCAGATTCAGAGTTTAAGTAGCCGAATTGAGTCTTCAAAGGATATGAAGGAATCCCAGGATTTAGCTAACGCATTACAGGCTCAGTCGTTAAAAATACAGGCAATTAAAATGCAGTATGATGTATGGGATAGTAAAAACAGGGCTGATGCGGAAATGTTGAAAGAACAAAAGTATGCAGAGTATCGTTTACGTCAGAAAAATGCCAAAATACCGAGTTTCGAATGATATGATAAAGCTAAATAAGCTAAAAGAATGGGTAGATAATCATTGGTCTAGATTGAATAGTACCGGTTCTACACCGCCGCCACTGTTAATATCTCTACCAATAATAGTTATTGTTTTAAGTATGGAGCTTACGTTAAAGCTGGTTAATGCTTTTATGTATTATGGCACATTGCAATTTATCACTGATAGAATTGAAAAGAGGTTTGTTCCCAGCGGTGGTATAAAAGAAAGACTCCTTTTTACGTTGAAGCTGTTTTGTATTTTACTTCTGTTATTAATCGTAATGCGATTTACGATGAGATAACAGCTAGGGCCATCTATTTGATGGCCTTGATTTTAACCAAATCTGTTAACAACACTCTTGGTTAACGTTTCAAGTTTTGAATCAATTTGCTTACACAGTTCAATCACTTCAATAACGTCTTTTCTGAAATCTGGATCGTTAACCGTGCAGAATCTTTCACCTTTTATGATAAAATGAATGTTGCGACCAACACGATCTACAGCAGTTGATAGTTTTTTAAGTTCCTTAACTTCATCAGGGTAAAGACAGACTTCATTCTTTAACAAAGACTGACGTACACGAATAGCAATTTCTCTGCTCATGCTCATGCCGTGAAGGACAGCATTACGTTTAACAAGTTCTATTTCATGAGGGTAGAGATAAGTGAAAACTGGTTTTGCAGCCTCATTCTTAACAGGAATAGATACTGGCTTTGTTGGTACATCAAGAACTTTCATTTTTGCGAATACATTTACACTATCAACTCCATATGAAGCTGCATTTACTCTCGCAAGTTCATATTCATCATCATTTAATCTAAAACATACATTTTTCATTCTTTCACCATAGAGCCTGCGGCAGGCACAGGCAAAAACATCGTTTTTGGACAATCTACTGAAAATTGCATGCAATTTCTAGTGGATTGTCTATCCTGCATTGGTTCTTTGCAGCCTTTAAGTAATTCCTCTCTAATTTTGGGGGTCTCCAAGCTTTAGTTTCTGCTCAAATGTTCCATTGAGGGCACGTTTGACAAAAACAACACTGTAACTATAATTAGTTACAAACAAGGGGAGCGTATGGGAAAAACAGATAAACTACTGGCGAAGTTTTTAAACAGCAAAAAAACGTTTGAATGGGATGAACTGGTCGTTTTGTTTTCCTCTTTGGGATATGTCAAAAAAGAAATGCAGGGGTCAAGAGTGCGGTTTTTCAATGCTGATATCAACCACACCATATTAATGCATCGCCCACATCCGGAAAGTTATATTAAAGGTGGTACGCTGAAAGCGATTAAACAGAATCTGAAAGAGGCCGGATTATTATGAAACATTTAAAATATAAAGGATATTTAGGTACAGTTGAACCCGATTTTGAAAATAATGTCCTGTATGGAAAACTGGCGTTTATTCGGGACCTGGTAACTTATGAGGCTTCTACATTAGCTGAACTGGAACAGGAGTTTAAAACATCGGTTGATCTGTATTTACAGTCTTGTGTGGAGGATGGAAAGGAACCTGATATCCCGTTTAAAGGCGTGTTTAACGTCAGGCTTGATCCAGAACTGCATCGTCGGGTAGCAGAAATGGCGATGGAAGAAGATTTATCGTTGAATGCTTTTGTTAATAAGGCTCTGGAAAAAGAAGTCACCAACCATAGCATTAGATGATTAATACAATCATCGCTGCAACATCGACGGTCTACGACCACCTGCCAACCGAGTGGCTGCCTGTTTCGTGCAATTTTTGCTTTGCAGGGGGCTGACGCGGTTCTTAGCGACCTGAAAGCCCCTGGTTAGGGGTATCGGCGCGCTTGGCCTCCTGAAACCCTCTGTAAGCGTTTTTCGCACCTTCCATGCCCTGACGGGCATCTGTTGGCATTTTAGCGCCTCAGAGAGTTTCTGAGCGCGTTTTAAGGGCTAAGACGTGGGATACCATTACCGGGACCAGAAAATCGAGTTCTGGTGTTCTGGATGGCTCACAGAACGAATTTCCGAACAGTACAGCAACGGAATAACCGACAACATGCGGGAGGTGGCACCGCTCGCCGCAGCCCCAGCGACCGAACGTTAGTGAGCGAGTGGGCGAGGAAGCGGAAGAGAGCAGGTATTGATTTGAGCACTTACGCGTAGCGGTTAAAAAATGAGCGCGTCGTTTA
>JAEXBS010000032.1 GCA_023393915.1 Bacteroidota bacterium
ACTCTTACGGCTTGCCTTGCATCTTCTTCCGATTCGGCTTCAACTCTCGTTATCCTTTGCTTCCCATGTGCGGAAGACCAAGATTTCACTATATATTCCTTCATATCGTTACCCTGTTTATCTGGCGAACGCTGCTGCGATGTCGCCCTTTGGTTTTTGTATCTTACCTAAAAGTGTTGCTAAAACCCAGTAGCGAGTAGCATCAATTCCGTGATTCCATGCGTCTATCGGTTGATTGATATAATTTCCGTCCTTGTCTTTGTCCCAAACGTAATTAAGGAACTCTTTTCTGAGGTTGTAAGACCTTTCGGTGACAAAGATATTAAGTGACTTCATTTTGTCGATTCCTGCGATAATTGAGCCTGCGCCCTTTTCAACAGGGTATATCTTTATTCCACCGTTATGAATTTCTTGCACAAGACGTGGGTCTGCGCTGTCTGAAAAGACTTTCATCTCATATCTGTGCAAAGCCTTAATCAGGTCGGAAGAGAGCATGCTTGTCCGATAAAACAACTCGTCAACATAAAGGTTGTCGTCTATCATTCCGCACATCATGGCAGCACTCACATCGTTTGTATAGCCAAAATCAAGACCAATTGCCACTTTTTTGCACCACTTCGGAAACTCCTTAACGACACTGATATGCTTGAACACCGCACCCTCTGCGACATCTGCCCACCTACCCATAACGGTGTGAGCATATTTTTCAGGGTTATTAGCTTTCATATCCTCCACCTCCTTGATGAACTCCTGTGATAAATTCTCAAGGTTATCCAAGTAGGTGGTATGGATGTGCAACACATTAGGATGCGTGCTTATCTGAACAGGAATGCCGTCATACATCACCTCCTTATGTGTGTTTTCTATGAAACGTTTGTAAACCCAGTGGTTGTTATCCGTAGGGTTCATGATAATAAAAATTCTATTTTGTATGCCTTTCTGACGTATGGAGAGCATGATTGTTTCAAATTCTTTCTCAGATACCCATTCCTCTGCCTCGTCAACGACAAAAGTAGTGATACCGTGAATAGATTTTAACTTTGCCGTTTGGTTTCCCGAACTTGTTTTCAGTCCCCTAAACATCACTGTGCTTCCTGTCATTCGATTGGTTACATCGGAACGAGTAGATCGAAAGTATTTTTGCGTGCCGTCCAATTCAGCCTTTTCCAAGAACTCTGGGATAATGGAAATGTTGGCGGATACCATCGTGTAGCGGGTATAAAGAATCTGATGCACAATCTTCTCCACTGGTGTCATCTCGAACGTCAGACGCTCAAGGAATGAAGACACAAAATGGCTCTTTCCGGATGCACGACCTCCTGTTATAAGGATGATGAATTTGTCCTTGTTGGCATATATAGGATAATAGACCTTATGCGTCTTAATCATCACTCACCTCCTTTTCTATCCACTTGCCAATATCAATGCCATGATTGATATCCGTTGGAATGTCGCTGTTTTCCTCATCCCCCAACTTCCCACTCTCTATACTTCGGTACATCTGCGAATGGTGTCTTAACCACATCTGCAAGGCGTTAAGGTTGGGAGGGAGCTTGTGGACGGTGATGCGCTGCTCGTCCTGTATCTTGTCGCCAATCTTGTCAAAGGTGATGTCCTGTGCCTGTACTTTTCCAAGCCCCATTTCGAGTACCATCTTCCACACTTCTGGCTCTACACCCGCACGGGCGCGCGATAATACGTTGTTTATTTGTTCACTTCTTCTTTCATTCTCCTCTTTCGTCCATTGAGGGTAGCACCCACTTTTCATTGCGGAAAAGACGCTTGATTCCAAATCGAGGTCTTTTGCTATGACCTTATCCCAAATGATATGATTCTCCTGCATCTGCCTGTCCGCACTCTCTTGTATGCGCTGGTAGAAGTAATCGCTGTCGTAATCATATTTTGATTTTGCCATATATTATTCAGTTAAAAGTGTTTCTATCTTGTCTCCAAACACTTCGCCTTTGAGGAACTTTTCTTCTGGGTCAAATCCGAACTTCTCACAGAACTCCGCCTTTGCTTCCCATGTGTCAAACGAAAGCATGAGGTAAGCATCCATGTTGGCAGCCGCCTTTGTAGCAGCTTCTTTCACTTCTTGCTTAACCTGCTTCATGCGTGCCACCTTTTCAGCTTTCTCGGCTTGTCTCTGTGCCAAATCTGCTTGATGTTCTTCTCGTACTGGCTCCATGAGATTGTCAAGCTCTCCAGCAATAGTGTTTTCTTCATCAGTTTGAAAATGGAAGTCCACGCCAATGATGTCAAGATCTTGCTCCGTAAGTCCTGCGTCCTTGTAGTCAATGTCGGGGATAAGTTCTCGAAGAGCGTCATAATCCCACTCACCCTGCGCTGATGGGTTATTGAGCAAGATGAGTAACTCCTTTTCCTCTTTCTCCTCAACGTCTATCAAGTCCACACGAATGATATAATCGTTCTCCTTTGTGTCAATGTTGTACTTTTGAAGCTCGTCCATGACCGAAAGCCGTTGGTGTCCACTGACAAGTGTGAAGCCTGTTCGCTTGTTCACAACGATACCTCCAACCATACCGAACTTCTTGATACCACGCTTGAGAGCCTTGCGATTCTCTGGAGGAATCGTACGAGGGTTCTTATCGTGAAGTTTTATCTGTGAGCGTTTCAATTCTACACTCACAGATGTGAAATATTTGTTGTCCATCTGACTTGTCTCCTTTGCTTGTTATCCTGAAACTGCGCCTAATCTTGCCCTCATAGCCTTTACTGCGTCCCTATTTCCCTCACGAGCATATATTGGAAGTAACGCTCTCGCATTTGCTTTTAAAATCATATTGCGCCTACCTCCTCCCGTGTTGCTATCAGCGATAAGCATACGCATGGTTTGTGCACCGATTTGCTCTTTTGTTTTTCTTGCCATAATTCTATAAATTTAATTTGTTATCCTGAAACTGCGCCACGAGCCTTTGCTGCAACACCGCTCTTAGTGGACTTTGCACCCAGATGTACACCGTATCTCGTTTTACGTGCGTATGCTTTCATGTCGAAAGCTTTAGATAAATTTCTCCCATTAAAACGAGAGTAATCAGTTACCAATGATTTTGCTCTTCTTGCCATAATTTTTAATTGTTATCCTGTTTATAATTTTCCTCATAAAGGATGCGCTCGCTCATTGGAAAAACCTTGTATATCTTTTGTAAATCCTGCGGATAGTGTTGCTGCATCCATGTGAAGCAATCGACATTGAAGCCCAAACCGTTTGATGCTTTGTTCCCATAAAGAACAGGTTGCGGAAGTCGCTTCATGCGCACATACGCTTTCACGTCTTTTTGCGTCCATGGTGCAAGCGGATGGACCAATCCGTTATTCTCGTACTCTTGCGCTTCGTACCCTTTTAGCATAAGATTTCGGTTCATTCCGTCCGCCTTCTTCATTCCTAAGAACGTGTAGTAAATGCCTGTCTTTAGTCTGACTGCCTTTATCACGTCTGTGAGTTTGAGCAACTTCACTTTTGGATTAGGCACGCAATACAGACCACCACGAAGAATATACGTCAGATTCCAATGAGGAACTTCCATAAATTCAACCTTTGGATATTTCTTCTTCACCCACCTTATCCAGTTATTGATGTGATCCAAGTCCTTGACAAAGTACATAAACACACATACCACCTTCTCAAAACAAGGGTAAACCAAATCCAAAGTCACAATAGAATCTTTACCGAGAGAACAAAAAACAACACAGGTGTCCGACTTTTGCCGAACGCCTGCGATTATCTTATGTGCCTCCTGTAATTTGTTCATGTTATCCACCACTCATGCCGAGACCTACTCGAATATCATAATATTGCTGCCTACGGCTTACATACC
>JAEXBS010000009.1 GCA_023393915.1 Bacteroidota bacterium
ATCCCGCGAACAGCAACGAACACCTTGACTGCGATATATCCGTATTTGAGGAGGCGGTGCGTGAGGTCGTAACCGGCAGATACGGCTACGAACTGGATATGATGCCCTACCTGCCCGGCATGGCCGACATCAGCTATATGTCCTGCACAAATCCCGCGGCGGAAAAGGCCCTCATGGAACAGCTCTCCGTCCCGCGCTCCCTCTACGACATTCCCTTCGACGACATCGCGGCGCTCAACATCCCCTGCTACAACCTCGGCCCGCACAGCGGCAATGTCCACCAGATGCTCGAGAGAGTATGGCTCCCCGACGTTGAAAAGGTCGTGCCGGAGACGATAGCGAAGATCATCGGCAAAGTATAATCCATTTAACATATAAAAACTCCCGGTTACTGCCAGGCACCGGGAGTTTTCAATTATTAATATTTATTTTCTGATTCTACTAGATGAATTTATTCCAATGCAAATCCCATTCCTGTTTCATCTTCATCATTTATAACAAAATGATGATAGCCGGTTATATAAGCCGTTCCTGTTATTTCCGGAATTATTCCTTTGAAATTACCGACCGTTGTTTCCGAAAGTATTTTGCCCTTAAAGGTACCTTTGCCAAGTAATCCCTGAGAATATATTTCATCGCTTACCCTTAATTCCCCACGGGCATGATAATATGCGAGCATTGCTGACGTCCCTGTACCTCCTGGAGAACGATCCGCCTGTTTTGTACTAAAAATATGGACATTACGATATTTTATACCAGGAGCCGTATTCTCAGTAAAAAAGGTTACAATGTCAACTCCTTTAATATATGGTTTTTCAGGATGTACAATTTCTACCTTTTTATTAACAGCTTCTTTTACCAGAGCACCGAGTTCTTTTAATTTTGTTGTATTCTCAGGTTCGATACTTGTGCCAAACTGTTCAACTGGTAATATCGCAAAATAATTTCCTCCAAACACAACATCCAATTTTGTTAAACCATAGCCCGGAAGGTTAACCTCCAGATCTTTATACTCTGTGAACGCGGGGACATTGGTTAGGGATGCGCTTTTTACTTTACCTGCTTTATCTATATCTACATTGACTTTTATAATGCCGGCAGGCGATTCAAAAACTACTGTTTTATCTTTCTTTTGTGATACATCAACAAGATTTGATTCAACAACAGTTGTTGCAATACCGATCGTCCCATGACCACACATATTTAAGTAATGGTAATTATCAATAAATATTATACCAAAATCAGCCTCTGGGACAGTTGGTTCCACAAGAAAACATCCAAACATATCTCGGTGCCCTCTTGGCTCGCACATTAACGCTTTGCGAACATAATCATAATGTTCCTTGACGTACTCTCGTTTTTCCTGGATGTCGCGGCCAGGTACATTAACTATTCCACCAACTATAACTCTTGTCGGCTCTCCATCCGTATGGCTGTCAATAGTAAAAATATCTTTCTTCAATTTACTTCCCCCTTATAAATTATTTTTCACTACGTTAAAGTGAAAATTATGGTTTTAGTGTTCATTCAAACATTAATAACCTGATACAATTTTTGAAAAATATAAGATGTAATCTGGGAAAAATATCAACGCCAACAAAATGAATGTCAAAGCCACTATGTAGTAGATGATATATTTCGCCGCATATATCATATCGACACCAGCTATGGCAGTTGAAACATATAAACCGCTTGCAACTGGCGGCGTTTGCTGACCTATACACCAGCACATTAGTACTACCATAGCGAATTGAAGCGGGTCAATACCCGCATGTTTAACGAGAGGGAGAAACAACGGTACTATTATGATTACCATTACCGTACCATCAAATACGAAACCTGCAATCAACAATATTATGCTGGCTATAATCATTATTGAAATATTTGAAGTAGCAAAACTCAGCATCAGATTCATAAGTTCCTGAGCAGCTTCCAGATAAGTCAGAGCCCATCCTAAAAGATCACCAGAAGCTATTATCAACATTACTGTAGCACTTCCAACGAGAGATTCCCTTAAACACCGCACAAAAATATCTATATCTATTTCTTTATATGCAACACTAACAATTATGGAAAGAACCACAGCCATTCCAGCAGTTTCTGTAGGGGTTGCAATTCCATAGATTATGCTTCCCAATATGAGCACTGGTAAAGTCAATGCTGGTATCGCAGGTAAAAACGCTCTTACTATACTTCTCACGGATATTTTATTTTCACCTAGTGGCAGCTTATATTTCAAGGCCAGAAAGTGCGTAACAAACATATATACCATCGACATTATGATTCCTAAGGGCACTCCAGCTAAAAATAACATGCCGACAGAAAGCCCCGACACTGAACCATATAGTATCAACGGAAGACTGGGAGGAATGACGATTCCTAACGATGAAGAAGCAGAAACTATCGCCGCAGAATATCCAGGGTCATATCCCTTCTTTATCATGGTTGGTATCATCATGCTTCCTATCGCTGCACTAGTGCCAGTGGCAGTTCCACTGATAGCCCCAAAAAACGCAGATGCAACGATTGTAATCATGCCCAGTCCGCCTCGCATTCTTCCAAGGAGAGAACCCGCAAAATCTATCAATCTCCTGGACACTCCGCCACGGTTCATAATATTGCCAGCAAGTATAAACATTGGCAAAGCTACCAGAGAATAACTTTCCGAGCCCATGTAGAAACGCTGAAAAATATATGTGAGAGGTACGTCACCAAGCACAAAAATGGCACTAATTCCAGAAATAGCAAGGGAAAATGCAATAGGTACACCTATTACCAACAGAATAAAGAGCAGCAGGAGCACGCTTATAACTATCATTTTCTTTCCCCCATTCTTATTCCGAGCCTTAAACTGTTGACAACTTCTATTTCTACAAAAATAGTTTCCGTGAACATTAATAGAAATGAAATCCACATTACGCCATATACATAAAAATTTTTCAGTCCTGTGACCGGCATAGGAATCATTCCCATCTGTTCTATATACTCAATTCCATAAAAGACTATTATTAAAAGGAGGAGCATCATGACTGAGTTCGTAAATAGTAACAACGCATCTTTTCTACAGCTGCCTAATTTCTCTACAAACACTGACATCAGCAAATGCTGTTTGTTATACAGTGCGACAAAGGACCCTAAAAATGTTGTCCATACCAAAAGTATACGTACCAATTCTTCAGTCCAAGCCATTGGTGAATTAAATATTTTTCTCATGATTACCTGAAAAAAGACCAAGGCCGCCATTCCAAGCAACATACTGCATCCGATAAATTCTGTGGCGCCAGCTACTCCTTTTCGTATTTTTCTAAAACAAGAGCTCACTTGTCATCCCCCCCCCTTGTTTAAAAAGCTATTTTGCGGAAATAATTTTTTGGATTATGTCGTCGCCAACTCTGCCATGCTTCTTTTTATATTCATCCCATATTATCTTTACCGCATTTTGTATTTTAGTAAGTTCTTCGGGAGTTAATTCTTGAATATCCATACCTTTGGAACGTAATTTATTTATTACATTGACATCATTTTCTTGATTCAACTTTCTATTAAGATCACGCCCTATACATGCCGCACTTAAAATTACTTCGCGCTGTTTATTGGACAATCTATTCCATTTACGCATACTTATAAAAAGTGTTGCTGGAGAATAGACATGATTGGTAATTGTTAAATATTTCTGAACATCGTAAAAAGAGCTATCCCATATCACCGAAAGAGGGTTTTCTTGTCCGTCAATAACTTTTTGTTCTAACGCCGCAAATACTTCAGAAAAAGGCATAGCCGTCGGTTTACTCCCTAATGCTTCAAATGTCTTTAAACGTTGTTGACTATAAGGAGTGCGGATTTTTAAACCACCAAAATCTTCTAGTTTTTTTATTGGATGTTTACTGTTTGTTACTTGACGGAATCCGTCTTCCCAATACGCGAGAACTTTTAACCCTTTACTCTCAAGACCTTTCGCGACAGTGTTTCCTATTTCGCCGTCCAATATTTTCCATGCTTTTTCTCTGCCACTAAAAATAAATGGAAGATCAAATACTTCTTGTATAGGATTAATAAGAACAATTGGCGT
The DNA here is from genome assembly GCA_023393915.1 of Bacteroidota bacterium. Taxonomy (GTDB): domain Bacteria; phylum Bacteroidota; class Bacteroidia; order Flavobacteriales; family Weeksellaceae; genus Planobacterium_A. Next base: position 4,070 of record JAEXBS010000009.1, read on the forward strand.
AGAAGATATGCCTATATCTATCGTTCCCATCATCACTCCTTGTTGTATATCCTCGCCAGATTTACCTAATTGTCCTGCAGGATACAGTTTTATTTTGATATTATTCTCTGGCTCAGATTCTATTAGTTCTTTAAATCGTTCTGCAGCTTTTCCCCAAGGATGTGCAAGAGGAAGTTCAAATGCAAAACGAAGTTCTACTGGTTTTTCATTGGCAAATAAAGGTGCGCATAAAATACCCCACATGGACAATATAATCAACAAAATAGCCAATTTTTTCATTACATAACCCCCCATTTTTCAATTATTTTCTGTGTTTCGACATAAATCCTTAAAAGAAACCTCCTCTATACTCCTAGTTGTATAGTTGTCCAACAACTTGACTTAAGTATATCTGTTTATATTTTTTTGTCAATAGTTATTATTTTTCTAAAAATTTCTAGTTGTTTTTAGAAAATTAGAGTATTCTAATGTAGGTTTACAAATATAAATTATAGAAATGGTTAATAATACTAAAATATTTTTAAAAATATCAGAGTGTAATATATAGATATTATTATCTATACTTTATTTTTATCATTAAAGCTACAGCATGAAGTCATCATTAGAATGATTAGAAGGGGATCTTGAATTAAAACAGCATATATTCAATTATAAAAAATATTACGCTTGTTAGGCGTAATCTAATCTTCAATAATACAAAACTAAAAACGCAATAAGAGTCCTGTAGAAAAAATCTCTATTTTTCATTTTCAACCATTTGTACTAGCATCGTAAATAAATGCCGCCTCATTACTTCATGAGCACCAAAACAATCACGTTGTTTTATCTTTTCCAGTATTTTCTCATGGTCATTACAATTCCAGATAACCTTTTTCCTGATAATTTCTTTATCAGTCGTCTTAAGAAAATAATTTTTATGCGAGTCTTTTATCTCCACTGTCAATGTCTCAAATAATTTAAGTGCAAGATTATTTCCGCACTTTTCTGCTAATCCAATATGGAATAATGAAGGTTCCTCAAGAAATTTTTCGTCAAACTCTCTATTTTCTATGCGAGCCCTTTCATCTTGAACGATAATATCAAGTTCTTCAATATCGTTGTCTGATGCCCTCTCAGCAACCCAAAATGCAATTTGCGAATCCAACATCATCCTAATTTCAGAAATATCCAACATTGATAAATCTGTACTTAATGACCTTATCAATTCTAGGCTGTTTATCTTTTGAAGGGCCTGCTCCGACACTAACGTTCCTGACCCTTGTTTCTTTTCAAGCACACCAAACCACGTTAAAGCATTTAAAGCCTCTCTTACACTATTACGGCTAACACCGAACTTAGCCGCAAGTTCTATTTCGCCTTGAATCTTGTCACATGGAGAGATTTCTTTAGCTTTTATCGCATCTATAATCTGCCGAATAATGTTCTCGGAAATATTTTCCTTTTTCCCTGTCGGTATCCACAACAACGATTTTTTTGTATTTGAAGCTCGAACATAAGTCATATTTCTTTACTCCTCAATATAATTTTATTTATTCCGTATTTCATATACATTATAATAAGATTTTACATCTTAAAACAATATATCAGAAATTTATAATTTACAGTGAGCACACTTCACTCATATAATACAAAAAACTCACACTATCCCCTTATCATCCGCACATTTTCAGTGTATGCTTATGACATGGTACGTTGACTATATCAGTAAAATCATCTATATACGGAGGTCTAACGATGGGAGATAAAAGATATCGCTCTGGAGCTTTGATCGCGGCGCTTGCCGCGGCGGTCATGTTTTTCATCGTCGCGCCGGTTCTCGGCGTGGGGGAGAGGGATTTTATCATCCGCTCTTTTTCGCCGCAGGGGACGGTCGCCGGCGGCGCGGAGATAACGGCCGTTTTCAGCCAGGCGGCGGTCTCCGAGGATATTGTCGGGCACGCGCTCAAGACCTCCGAGT
>JAEXBS010000080.1 GCA_023393915.1 Bacteroidota bacterium
GGTTAGAAGAGTGTGACAGCTTGTAAACAGCGAGGACAGTAAATATGCTGTTAAAGCACACGAACAATAATGTAAGTTAAACAAATGTCATCATTATTGAAACGGTAGGAGCGTGATACATCACGATTCCGCCTCTGAAAAAGATGATTGTATAGCTTAAGTTTCACTCCCTTATCAACAGCAAAAACTGTTTTAGGGAGTGAAACTTGCGTTATAAAAATCTACATATTGCTCGGCTACTTGCATGTAGTCGTGGTGCTTCTTGATATATTCTATGCTTTGTTGTTGTAGCCGTTTCACCCGTTCGGGATGTTGTACCAGCTGCTCCAACTCGTGCTCAACGCTTTCGTAAGAAGGTTCTACGTTGATGATGGGTCTAAGCTCCGTCTCCTTCAGTATTTCATAACTCTCAGGTTCGCCGCCACCGATGCAGATGATACCTCGGCTCATGGCCTCCAGAGCGTTCATGGATGGCGTATAACTGTATAGTTGATCCAGGATGGCATCAGAACCATTCATCATTTTTTTATATTCTTCGAAAGGCACACTCTCGGCGATTCTCAATTGAACTTGATGGGGATATTTGCGCACGATGGCTTGTGCAGCGGCCAACATAATGTCCGTTCCTTTGTAGACCGACCGCTCTTTGTTGATGCCAATAAACAATTTTAACCTGTCGTCCTCTTTATTTTTACCAACGGCGTTGCTTGTTGCAACACGAATAGGATAGGGGATGAAGGTTGTCTTTTGCGGGAAGATAGGCTGATAACATGCCCAATATTCATACAATCCGGCTATAATGCCATGGCAAGAGTTTGCTATGTATTCGTTCAACTGTTGTTTACCGGTGCCCAGCCAGTCTTTTCGTTCTTTCAGTGTATCAGGCGTATTTCTCAGTTCGTGCCCCATGTTAAAATCGCTATAGCGCAAAGGCATGGTGGTACAACAAGCTTTTACCCAATAATAGTCCATGCCAAAGGCACCCATGAACACTTTCTTGTTATGCTTTTGCAAATATCGATAGACAGGTAAAATGCGGCTTGCTTTTACTTCTAAAAAAACAGGATTGATGACCTGCACCACATCATATCCGCGCAATTGGGGCAAGATACTGTACAACTTTAGCATGTAAGTCATTCCACCCAGCTTGCCGGGCGTGCGGGTAAGGTTGATATCTCGTGGATAGTTTTTCCAAAAATCTCCATTCGAGACAACGGTCACTTGATGACCCAGCTGTCGTAAGCCTTCAGCCAAGGTCCAGTGTACATTGCTATATTCGCCTAATAGTAATATTTTCATCTCCATGTTACTAACAACAGCATCCAGCGACCCATTGATGTTTGTATCAATCTCCTAAACCATAGATACTTATGCGTGTAATTCTTGTTGGGCAGTGGATATAAACCCCTTTCTTTTAACTGTGCTATTGCTTTTTGTAGATGCTTCATGCTGTGGGTATCTCGTGCCGTGTTGTAGATATAGTCCATAGCCAACTGGGATATGCGTCGTTGCAGGGCACTCTGCTCCAGAGGTGGAAACGAGTCTAATTGCGTTTGAAACTGCGTGATGATTTTTAATAAATCATTCAGTCTTTTCACCTTGTATCTCTTATTCGTGGTATTGGTAATCGACTGTTCACGTCTTCTATAGTAATAAGCCTTGGCATCGGTTACATACAGTTGTTCGGCGTGCAATACCAGCAGGGGAGTGAACGCCTCGTCTTCGTTTGCCAAATTGGGCGTAAATTGCAAACCATGTAGTATTTTTTGCTGAAACAACATCCTCCATACCGATGCTTTTAAGTTGGCATTACTCATATATTCGCTCCCCGTCATCGGTCCCTGCACATGGCACGCTGGTGTCCCTGGTTGTTTCGTCCGCACATGGTCAAATACCACCATGTCGGCATTGTGATAGCGTACGATGTCTAAACAATGTTCGTACATGAAAGGGATAAGGGCATCGTCGCCATCCACAAACTGTATGTATTTGCCCTGTGCCATTCGCATGCCCACATTGCGTGCCACCGATAGTCCTTGATTGCGCTGGCGAATATAAATAATTTGATTCCAGTAGTCCTTTAAATCACTGCATAGTGATGTTGAAGAACCATCGTCAATCACAATGATTTCTCGTTCGGTGTCATCAAGTGATAACATGATGATGCTGTCTAAACAGTCTGTAACTAACTTGACCGGCAGGTTGTAGACAGGAATAATAAAACTAACTAACGTCATCTTTGATGAACCTTGTGAATATATTTGTTGAGTTGACATAGATGTTTTTCCTATCATTTTACTTACTTTGCTAAGGCGATGCCTATTTTATGCAAAGATAGTGCAAACCGAATACAAAGCAAACTTGTTTGTTTTGTTGAGGTGCCGCCTATCTTATGCAAAGATAAGGGTTTTCTTCATACCTTGCACATTTGCTCCGATAATTCTTTTGTGTTAAAATAATTGTCGACGAAAGTAATAAATGTTATTAGGTGTCGTTTTATCAATGATGACCGTGGAACGACGTAACAACAACTATACGCATATTTTAAAGTATACCAGTTTGTTTGGTGGTGTGGAGGGACTCATTGTCTTAATCAGCATCATCCGCAACAAGCTTGTGGCACTGATTTTGGGACCGGAGGGTATGGGACTCATGTCCTTATTCAACTCCACCATCAAACTGGTGTCCGATTCCACCAATTTTGGCTTGGGCATGAGTGCGGTCAGAGAGTTGTCTGCCTGTTACGAAACGGGCGATCAGTCTGCCATTCAGCACCAAATCACCGTGGTTCGTACTTGGGGCGTTTTCACATCCTTGCTGGGTATGTTCGTATGTGTAGCCCTGAGTCCCGTGTTGGATCGATGGATCTTTGACTGGGGCGACCATTCACTGCATTTTGCTCTGTTGTCCGTCATCATCGGAATGGCTGCCATCACCCGAGTAGAACTGGCTATACTGAAAGCAGTGAGAAAGCTGAGGGCCTTGGCAAAGGTCTCTGTCTATCATGTTGTGGGCGCATTAATCACCTCCATCCCCATGTATTATATG
>JAEXBS010000062.1 GCA_023393915.1 Bacteroidota bacterium
GAACGGACTTCGACCAGCTGCCTCACGGCATGAAAAAGGCCGTTTCGAGCGGCGCCTTCGCGATCAGCGTAGTTAACAACTATCGCGCTGCGGCGCCGCTCGTTAAAGAGATTCTTGGAAACTGGCACGAGTGGAGAAGGGGCGTCCCGAAAATATAAAAGAACAGGCGGCAGCCAGCACAGCTTCGTTTACTCTAATTTTTAAGATATCCCGCCGGCTGTGCCCCCGAATCCATACGCGGCAGAAAAGATCCCTCGCGATACAACTCTTCAAAGTCCTTTATCGGGAGCGGTTTAGAAAAATAAAACCCCTGACCGTAATCACATCGGTAGCCGTTGAGCAGCTTCAGCTGTCCCTCCGTTTCGATACCCTCGGCCAGCAGCTTCGTACCATTAAAATCTCCGCACATTCTGAGCGTCTCTTTTACGACCATGCGGCTTCTTATATTGTATTCTATATCAGCCACCAGCGACTTATCAAGTTTGACCCAGTCGAAGTCCACGGCACTTAGGATGGAGAGGTTGGAATATTTCGTGCCAAAGTCATCAAGGACGATGAAAAACCCCGCACTCTTGAGGTCGTCCACTATCTTCGCCAACTGATCCCGGTCCACCTGGCTGACGCTTTCGGTTACCTCGATATTCAGCATTTTTGGCGAGACGCCGTGCCTTTCGCAGATAGACAGGAGATCGTGCACCAGACTCGGCTTTATAAGGGTATATCTGGAAAAATTGACGGACACCTTTAATGATATCCCAGCTTTAAGCCAGCGGTTAAGCATTGAACAGACCGTCTCAAATACATAGAAATCCACGTGCCAGATCACGCCTTCAACCTCATACTGGGAGATGAACTTATCGGGAGCGATCAGCCGCCCCTCCGTACCCACCTTACGTACCAGCGCCTCCGCTCCGACTATCATTCCGCTCTCCAGCTCGACGACAGGCTGCAGATGGACGACAAAGCGGTCGTTGTCTATCTCTTCCCAGACTTGTCCGGAAACCCCGATTCGATGCTCCCTGCCGTGGTCGAGAATATGTCTGTAATAATCCTGTTTTTCAGAATACATCAGCCTTTCCGCGTAGCTGATACCTTCGTTGAAGGAGAAATCTCCGCTCTTCCAGACAAAACCAACGGCGGCGCTGCAGTCTTTATCCTCGCGGACCTCACACCTCAGAGAATCGACCCTCTTCTCAAATTCTTCTTTGGAGATATTCTCACAGAGTGAGACAAACTCGTCGCCGCCGATGCGGAACGAGTTATCCCCCATATTCCTGCGAAGTATCTCGGCGGCGTGTGAGAGCAGATAATCACCGTAGGCGTGCCCGTAGGAGTCGTTCGCCGCTTTCATGCCGTTGAGGTCTAAAAATAAAATCCCCAGTCTCTCTGGCTGCCGTTCATTGTAGCTTTGCAGGACGTCGATGTACTTATTACGGTTTTGCAGGCCGGTGAGCGCGTCGTTATAACTCATATATTCCAGCTGCTTGAGCAGACGCCGCTTCTCAATATCCGCGAGTGCGAAACAGGTGACGGAACGCAGAAGGGTTTTATCTTCCGTATTTACGGTGGGGTCGTCCACACCCAGAAAGCCGATTATCTTTTCATCTTTCAGCAGAGGCGCCGCGATCAGACTCTTGATGCCCTGCGCGTCGAGAATACGGTACTCCTCGGAATTGTGGTCCAGCTCCCCACTTAACGAGGTGATGAAAAATTCCCCTCTCTCCGCAAACATCCTGTTCCAGCCTGCGATATACTCGATGGGGATATTCTGAAGGTTCTCGATCTCGTGACTGACGCCCTCGGCGCACCATTCGTAGGTATTTTTGATTATCTTGTTTTCAAATTCATATTCAAAGATATAGGCGCGGGAACCGGCGTAAAATTTACAGATATTCTCCAACAGCCTGTCTATCGCGAGCTTCATATCGCTTTCGAGCGTCAGCGTCTGGATGCAGTGTACCAACGCCTCCTCAGCTGTCAGCTGGTTTTTAAGCTCATGAATGGCCATCTTTTGGTCCGTAATATCCGTCGCCATCTCCAGCCGGCAAAGCTTGCCGTCGATATCCACGAGCGTATCCTCTAAGGCCACATATCGTTGGAGATTGGGGTTAAAAAAAACTCCCAGCAGTATTTTTCCCCCTGCCGCAGCTTTGAATTTGTACAGAATGGGCAGGGTGCGTCTCTTCCCTGAATGAGCTTATAGCATTTATGCCCCAGCCAGCCGGCATCTGAAACCGCACCAACGATCCTGCGGCCGGCGGGGCTGACGTACATCAGCTCATACGTATCTATATCGCAGATAGTATCCTGCTGTTCAATGATTATTGAGGCGTACCTATTGTAATCCAACCCATTTTCCTCCTAAGCCTGAATAGTCCAGACTACATAAACAGCAAAAATGGCAGCGGCGACCCTTATGCCAATCTTTCATTCCAGCCTTTAAACACATACACATATCCTCGTCTGTCAACGAGGTTTCGGGCTAAAAGCCGTAAATATAACTTCTTTATAATAAGCATTTTTACACTGTACAATAGTCACCATGACACAAAATATGGCTAAGTAAGTGAAATATAGCAACTATACACCTTTTTATCAAGGTGTCAAATAGTCTACATTAAGCGTTTATATCTCCTTGCCGGCCACTTCAAAACAGGAATAGACGAACATAAACATTGTGATATTTCAGGCCTGCCGATAATAAACTTTGCAGAATGGAACCTGCACAAGCTACACGAATGATTTAGGAGGTTCCGGGACCATACGGCTCTTTATGTGCTGTCCTGCGGAAAAATAACGTTACGGATAAAATCGGGCATCTCAGCATAAAAATAAGAAAGAGCGCCCGTGAGATGAAGCAGCAGCCGATAACGAGACAGCGCGCGAAGATAAAACTCCGCGCGCCATTTGGGACAATTTCAGTTTGTCAGAAATTTATCTACCAGTTTCTCGCCTCGATCTCGAAATATGCCTGCGGATGCTGGCACACAGGGCACTTCTCGGGGGCCTTGTCGAGTTCAAA
>JAEXBS010000064.1 GCA_023393915.1 Bacteroidota bacterium
CTCCGATCTCTGGTTCACGGTCCAGACATCGGCTATGATATGGTACTCCCCTGGTCCCAGCGGCACGCCCCGCTCGTGTTTCTTACCGGTCAGTTTCCTGTTTTCGTCGTAAACATCCCACAATTCCATAGGTTTTTCCTCCATGTCTGACTCATGTCAGTGGGAATATGCCCACTTTCCTGATGATACTAGAAATTAGCGCCGTTCCAGCCCCAGTGTTCCACTTCCTCGTATTTGATATAAATCTTATCCTGAGGAATCCCCAGCACCTCCTCATAGATCTGACACAGTCTGGCCGTAAGCTTATCGTAAGCTTCATCCGTAGTACCGCCGAAAATCTTCACCTCCACATAAGCCAGTTTCGTATCGTTCTTCCCCTTAAAATAAAGAGAATAATTGTCCTCAAAGCCAACCATCAGCCAGCTTTCTGATTTCCCCGGAATCAGGGATATTGCCTGTCCCAGCTTACCTTTCAGCGTTTCCTTCTCGCTGTCCGTAAGCGGCACACTTACCTTGGAATTAATAAATGGCATAATTTTACTCCTTCCTGTAATTTTCTCTATCATACCACAGTCAAAGAGAAAATGCCATTCAGATTTCCGTAATTCCAGCCCTGTTTTTGTTCAAATGCCCTAATCTTAAATGCCCTGATCTTCCAGCAGCAGCCTGGCCAGCGTCTGCTCTGTCCCCAGAAACTTCAGGATATCCTCGATCTCCTTCCGGTTATCTTTGGGGCCTCCCTGTTTCACTGCACGGATCAGTATATTCTTCGGAGTGTGCTCCATATCGATAAACTCCAGGATCTGAGTCCGGTACCCCCTGTTTTCCAGGATCTCCGCCCGGAGGGCATCGGTGTATAAGGCCGCCATACGTTCCTTGATCAATCCGTACTGGAACACCGGACGCAGCAGTTCGTTATCCATCTGCTTATTCAGTTCATGCTGACAGCAGGGGACGGAGAGAATCACGGAAGCATCCCATTTGACCGCTTTTTCCAGGGCGTAATCCGTAGCTGTGTCACAGGCATGGAGCGTCACGACCATGTCCACATGATCCACGCCGTCGTAGGAGGCAATATCGCCGTGATAAAACTTCAGCTTGTCAAAGCCGTACGCCTCGCTGAGACGGTTGCAGCGATCAATCACGTCCTGCTTCAAATCCAGACCGATAATGCGCACCTCATAGCCCCTCAGCTCATGAAGATAATAATACATGGCAAAGGTCAGATAGGATTTTCCGCAGCCGAAATCAATAATAACATTTTCCCTGCTCTTATCCAGTCTCGGAAGAATGTCTTCGATGAATTCCAGGAACCGGTTGATCTGCCGGAATTTGTCGTAGCGGGAACGGATTACCTTCCCATCCGCGGTCATGACGCCTAAATCCTCCAGGAACGCAACCGGTTTTCCTTCCTCCAGGATGTAGCGTTTCTGCCTGTTATGGGATGCCACATTGGGAGCAGCCACTATTTTCTGCTGATTTTTCTTAACTTTGACCGTGACGGTCCCCTTCTTTCCCACCATCACACGGGCCTGTCCTTTGACAGATTCCGCCTCCGCCTGCTTAAAACCGCCCTCAAGCAGTCCGAGTAAGTAAGGCACCCCTTCCTCTTTCGTCAGATTTCTGTGAAACGCCTGCTTTTCCGTCAGTTCTTCCGCCTGAAAAACCATTCCGCCCTTCAGCATAACCGGGCGCACCCGGACCTTCAGCACTTTGCCCGGTCCTGCTCCTTCCTTAAGGACCGGATTGCTCAAAATTATCCTGATCAGTCCTTCATCCAGAAAGTCCTCAAAAAGTATTTTAATTTCATCTCTTTTTTCCCGATCCATACCGCTCTGCTCCATTCAAATTCCCCTGTCCTTTAGTTCTCCGCAGATACCCAGCTGCTCCTTAAAAGCTCCGGATACGGCTCCAAATGTGCGTAATCGTTAAACCGTTCTACTGTAAAGCATTGATTGTCCGGCTGATATACCACCTCTGTGATGCTGCAGTTTTCCAGTGTCTTACCCAGGATCCGGTATCTGGCCGGCTCCATTCCTAAAAATGCGGAGAGCATGCTTCTGATTACGCCTCCGTGGGTGACCACCGCGATCTTCTGGTAACCGCTCTCAGCCATCTCAAGGAATACCGGCATCGCCCGCCGGATGACATCTCCTGCGCACTCTCCTCCAGGATACGGCAAATCGGTCTCCATCGTTTCCTGCTCCTTCTTAAATGCAGCGAATTTCACGGCGATGTCCTCGTCGCACATTCCTTCCATCTCTCCAAAGGATATCTCGCGCAGCTCCTCCTTAATGATATGTTCCGCATTCCAGAAGCGGTTCGCCGTCTCCGCAGTCTGAACCGCTCTCAGTAAATGGCTGGAATAAACAGCCTCAATCTTCTCTCCCGCCAGGCGCTTCCCCAGAAGCTCTGCCTGCCGGAAGCCTTCCTCGGCCAAATCTACATTTACATTGCACAGCTGGCTGCACTGGCGCCCATGGCGAATCAGATACAGTTTCATCCGGTCTTCCTCCCGTTCATTCTCTTCTCTGTCAAATACGGCCCAGATGGTAACTCGTTCATCTGGGCCTGTGTTCATTCTCTTTGTTGTTCTGATCTTAATTTTTAAAGCTGTGGATCGGAGCCGGGATTCTTCCGCCGCGGGTCACAAACTTCTCACAGGAATAAGGATTGACCGGCATAACAGGAGCATAGCCCAGCAGTCCGCCGAATTCCACCGTGTCTCCAATCGTCTTTCCGATAACCGGAATGAGTCTGACGGCAGTCGTCTTCTGGTTAATCATGCCGATAGCCGCCTCATCCGCGATAATACCTGCAATCGTCGTCGCTGGCGTATCACCGGGGATCGCAATCATGTCCAGTCCCACAGAGCAGACACAGGTCATCGCCTCCAGTTTTTCCAGCGTCAGGGCTCCCATGGACACTGCATCTATCATTCCCTGATCCTCGCTTACCGGAATAAACGCGCCGCTTAAGCCGCCTACATAGGAGGAAGCCATAACTCCGCCCTTCTTCACCTGATCGTTGAGCATGGCAAGAGCCGCTGTCGTTCCCGGCGCGCCTACGCGATCTAAGCCGATCTCTTCCAGGATCTCAGCAACGCTGTCGCCGATAGCCGGAGTCGGGGCCAGAGACAGGTCGATGATGCCAAACGGAATATTCAGGCGTTTGGAAGCTTCCTGGGCAACCAGCTGTCCGACTCTCGTGATCTTAAACGCCGTCTTCTTGATCGTCTCACAGAGAACCTCAAAATCCTTTCCTCTCGCC
>JAEXBS010000006.1 GCA_023393915.1 Bacteroidota bacterium
ACGCCATGCGCGCATTTTCTTCCTGCGGGATTCTCAGTTTGCAGTTTTCACAGCAACCATAGTAGGTTTTGCCGTCATGTTTGACTTCGAGTTGTTTTTTGCCCATATAGGCGTTGTTTACCATACAGACTTGGTCGTGCGGGACAATGTCACCCGTGGTTAACTGTGCGACCGCAATTTGGGTGTTTTCAGCTTTTGAATTGTTGCAGGAAACGAGGAACACCGCTATGAAAGCGAGTATTCCCAAAAGAATATTCTTCATTAAATTTTAAATTAAAGGTTAATAGTGAGCCTCTGTGTTTAGAAACTGATTACGTGTATCCTAATCTTCAAATTGTCCTTGCTCCAAAAGGAAAATCTTTTGTGAAAGATTTACTTTTAAAGAAAAAGTTGATTTTCAAAGGAATATACAGCGCTGATAAGTCATCAGGGATAAAGTGTTAAAAACACTTACCGACCGGACATAATTCAGGCTGTAAAAGAAGTGATTAACCTATTTTGGGCGGTTCCCAAATGGTATGGAATCCTCCAGAGTAATGGGGATTCTGATAAAAGAAATTAGAATTTTTGTCATCGTAACCGGACGCTTCGTTTTTAGAATCCTCTAAAAATTTGCTGTCTGCTAGAATGGTATACTGAGCAGTGCTGCAAAGGTTACCGCTGCAATTTCCTGAGCATCCATCGGTTTGACAATTGTGTGATTTTGGGTGACAGCATTCTTCTTTGCAATCGCCGCTGTCGCAAGACGGCTGTATCTGTGCGAATGACTGTTTTATGAAAGTTTGCGAACTGGTCGCGGTTTTAATAACCTGCTTCTCCTTTTTACTGCAAGCCTGAGAAATCCCTGGCGCCAGAAATAACGCGAGTGTAAGGGAAAGGAACAGTATTTTAAAATTTCCGACCATTGTAAGTAAACAGCACAAAGATAGGGAATTATTTTAGAAGCAATATCTGTGTAAACTACTTCCTTAAAAAAGTTAGGGTTTACAACATATTAAACTTTGCCATAGCATTTGTTTTTGTTTGATCTGCAATATCAATATAGGGCTTCATCGCAGCATAATCACTGTGACCTGTCCACTTCATCACGACCTGCGGTGGAATTCCTAAAGCCAAAGCGTTGCAGATAAAAGTTCGTCTCCCGGCGTGGGAACTCATAAGTGCGTATTTTGGGGAAACTTCATCAAATTTTTGGTTTCCTTTATAATAGGTTTTGCGGATAGGTTCATCAATTTCCGCCATTTCCATTAGTTCCCGTAAATATTCATTCATTTTTTGATTGCTAATCACCGGCAAAGCTTTAGATTTTTCATACACTTCATCTTTATATTTTTCAAGTATGGCTCTGCTGTGATCATTGAGTTCAATAATTAAACTATCAGAAGTTTTTACCGTTATTATTTCGATGAAATTATCTTTAATGTCGCTTTGTTTTAAATTTTCTACGTCCGAATATCTCAAACCGGTAAAACATTGGAACATAAAAACATCTCTCACCCTTTCTAAATATTTTTTCTCTTTTGGAATGTCAAAATTCTTCAATTGACTTAGCTCGGGTTGAGTAAGAAAAATTATCTTTTTCTGAATAGTTTTGAGTTTCGGTTTAAAAAGTTCAAATGCTTTGTTTTCATTAAAACCTTTTTTAGTCGCCCATCTTAAAAACCACCGGAGGAACGAAAAATTTTTTAAGGCAGTGGAGTTCTGGAGTTTTAGATCGTCTTGTAAAAAATATTGGTATTTTATTAATTTGTTTTCATCCAGGGATTTAAAACTTAGATTTTCATCAAATGTTTTCAAATGCTTTTTGAAGGTTTTCATTTTTGCCTGTGTCTTAATAGACCATAGATTCAGCAAAGACTCTTCTTTCGTAAAAACATCAAATAGTTCAAACAAAGTTTTATCTCGCTCAATCAGAACTACGGGTTTCTTGCCTATTTCAAGATTAAACAAGTTTTTAAAGTTCTCTTTTCCAGGTGTAGAGTTTTCGATTTCGAATTTGCGAAAAACTTTCTCGCAAACGGATTCAAATTGTTTGATTTTTTTATTGATGATTGATGCGCTAACTTTCTTGTCACCGTGAGTTGTATTGGTTTTACAGCGTTAAAAGTAATATTTTATTATGTAAGATAGAGTAAATCTATTTGCGCAGTGTTTCACAACTTTATTTTGGAGCTCTGCTCTGGTTATAGTATGGGTTGTAAATCTTTTGGATACTATATTCGGTGGCGCGAAGTGCTCAAGTGATAGCGCTTACGTTGTTGGGAAGTTCGCGTGATATTAACTGTTGCATGTGGTGCGACTGTTGCGGTAATACTCAGTATTTATGCACTTCAGATAACTCCAGAATTGGTAGCGTAGGTTCCAAAATGTAGGTAGCGTTATGTTTTATTTTGTGACCATTGGGTTTAATCGTTCCGTCGTCAACGATCAAGGGTTATTATCTACTGACGAAAACTGCACTAAAATTAATATGTCAGTGTCCTCTGATTGTTAGCGAGAATGGGCATTATTCGCATATATATATGGGAGCAAGATTTTTAGTTTGCTAATAAAATATAACCGCCAGCCTTTTACGGGTGTTGCACACGAAACTTGCACAGATGGTACCCGCATCGGCACGTAAGGTTAAGTTTAAAAGCTGAACAAGCTAATGATAATGGAACATCAAAGTGTGGTGTGTTGTAACCCTAGTGATAATTCTCCCAGCCTGCTAAAAAAAAACTTTTGTTTTTTTAGTGCATAATTGACCTCCACTGTCATGTGATCGGACTCAACAATTTCTTCGTTAAAATAAAGATATTTCCTAATGATTTCCTAAACAAAACAAAAACGCCCTGAAAATCAGAGCGTTATACCGAAATTTGTAGACCCACAGGGATTCGAACCCCAGATGACTGAACCAAAATCAGTAGTGTTACCGCTACACCATGGGTCTGTCCATTAAAGTGGTGCAAATTTAAAGAAATTTTATTTATTTGCAATAGTTTCCACTGAAAAATAATAATTTTAAGGTTCGTAAAAGAAAGAAAAAGTGGTTATTGATTTTAAGTCTTTAGATTTCAGTAGTTTAGAAGCTAAAAGCTCTTTTGAAAAAGAGGTGATTGATTTTTTAAAAGAATGGACCAATGAAAAAGAAACGGTTCCCGTTCGAACTTCAGGTTCCACTGGAACACCCAAAATATTTGAGATTGAAAAAGATCAGATGCGGAATTCTGCTCGTATGACAGGAAATTTTCTAGGTTTAAAAGAAGCAGATCGTGCTTTGCTCTGTCTTCCTGTAGATTTTATTTCAGGAAAAATGATGGTAGTAAGAAGTTGGGAGTTAGGTTTAAAACTGACCGTTCAGTCTCCAACTGCCTTTGTAGAGCTGGGTGAAAACGATAAGTTTGATTTCGCGGCAATGACTCCTTTACAAGTGGAAAACTCTTTAGATTGGCTGCATAAAATTAAGAATTTGATCATTGGGGGAGCGGGTGTTTCTGAGTCTTTACTGGCTAAAGTAAAAATTACTCTTGATAAAAAGAATTCAGAGGACTTTCGAGTTTATGAGACCTATGGAATGTCAGAAACACTTTCCCATATAGCTCTTAAAGAACTCTATCCTAATCGACAGGAGTTATTTACGGTTTTTGAAGGGGTTGAGATTTCTACGAGTTCAGAAGGTGCCCTAAGAATTAAGGCGCCAAAGCTCAATTCAGAGACGCTTCAAACAACAGATCTAGTCGAATTAAAAGGAGAGAAGCAGTTTCGATTTTTAGGAAGACTAGATCATGTTATTAATTCAGGGGGAGCTAAATTATTTCCAGAAGAGCTAGAAGGGTTTGTTAAACGCCATCTAGATATAGAGGTTGTGTTTTCTTCGGTTAAGGACGCCGTATTAGGTGAGAAACTCGTGGCGGTAATTGAAGGAGAATTCGATCAAGTGAAAAAAGAAAAGCTTTTATCCTTACCGTACGCTAAATCTTACTTTAAACCCAAGGAGGTATTCTTTTTGCAGGAGATTCCAAGAACTCCTAATGGAAAAGTGAGTCGCCTTCAAGTCAAAGAACAATTACTAACTGACAGATAATGAAAGATCTTAGTTCTGAACTCTTCTTTAAAACTTCCCGCAGTAGTGGGAAGGGAGGACAGAATGTAAATAAGGTAGAAACTTCTGTCACGGTTCTTTGGAATGTGAACGAAAGCTTGCTTTTTGATTCAGATCAGAAAGAAAGAATTTTATCTAAACTAAAGAACCGCATAAATTCTGAAGGGATTCTGCAAATTACCGTAAGCGATTCAAGAACTCAATTGCAGAATAAGAAGATTGCTATTACCCGCATTTCCGAGCTCGTATTAGATTCTTTAAAAGTGAATCCTCCAAGAAAAGCAACTCGCCCTTCAAAAGCGAAAATTGAAAAGCGATTAGATGACAAGAAAAGAAGATCCGAGAAAAAAGAAAACCGCAATTTTCGATTTTAAATTTCACTAGAAAAACAAATCCATTTCTTTTTCAAGTGCAATAGCTTATCTTTGCTCAAAACCAAAATAATGAGTAAACCAATTTCCGAATTTATTGAAAAATATTATCTGCATTTTAATTCTGCAGCACTAGTGGATGCCTCAAAAGGATACGTTGCGCATTTGAAAGACGGAGGAAAAATGATGATTACCCTTGCAGGAGCGATGTCTACTGCAGAGCTGGGTAAGATTTTAGCCGATATGATTCGTGAGGACAAAGTGCATATTATTTCTTGTACGGGTGCTAACTTAGAGGAAGATTTAATGAACCTTGTTGCTCACTCCCACTACGAAAGAGTTCCTAATTACCGTGATTTAACTCCTCAAGAGGAATGGGATTTATTAGAAAAAGGACTTAATCGAGTAACCGATACTTGTATCCCAGAAGAAGAAGCCTTTAGAAGACTTCAACAACATATCGTTGAGATCTGGAAAGATGCGGAGAGTAAGGGAGAAAGATATTTCCCGCACGAATATATGTACAAAATGCTCTTATCTGGAGTATTAGAACAGTACTATGAAATTCCAAAAGAGAATTCTTGGATGCTTGCAGCAGCAGAGAAAAACCTTCCAATCGTTGTTCCAGGATGGGAAGATTCTACGATGGGAAATATTTTCACATCTTATTGTATCAAAGGAGAACTTAAGCCTTCGACCATGAAGTCTGGAATTGAATACATGATGTTCTTATCGGATTGGTATCCAAAGAACTCCGGTGGAAAAGGAGTAGGGTTCTTCCAAATCGGTGGAGGGATTGCTGGAGATTTCCCAATTTGTGTGGTTCCAATGCTTTACCAAGATTTAGAGATGACCGATATTCCTTTCTGGTCTTATTTCTGTCAGATCTCTGACTCAACTACTTCTTACGGATCGTACAGTGGTGCTGTTCCTAATGAGAAAATCACTTGGGGTAAGCTGGATATTACGACTCCAAAATACATTGTGGAAAGTGATGCGACCATCTGCGCTCCACTAATGTTTCAATACATTTTAGAGAATTCTTAAAAGTTTAGCACTTTTAAAAAGCGATAGAATAAGATCGGCTGCAAACTGCAGCCGATTTTTTTATTCTCTATTATGTACCTTTGAATATGGATCCTTTATTTAAGAAGCAAGTTTATGAGCTTATAGAGCTCATCCCTAAGGGAAGAGTTACGAGCTATGGAGCGCTTGCTAAGGCAGTGGGGTATCCTAATCATGCGCGTCATGTCGGTAATGCGCTTCGCGATTATCCATCAAGTTTCCCGGCGCACCGCGTTTGTAATAGTAGTGGTCACATCACTGCTTCATGTCTCGATCGATTCACACAGCTCTTGAAGAAGGAAGGGGTCGAGGTAAAAGGGAATAAAATTCAGGATTTTAAGCGGCGGTTCTGGGATCCTTTAGATGCCTTTACTCCGTAGAGATAAAAAACCGATAACTTAAAAAAATTATCGGTTTTTACTTTATGAAGAAAGTGTTTTTCTATTTCTCTTTTTTCTGAGCAAGCTCTTCTTTTACTAAGTTTTCAAGCTCTTCTGCAAGTTCAGGATTGTCCTTTAAAACATCTTTCACCGCATCTCTACCTTGGCCTAGTTTGGTGTCCTGAAAAGAGAACCATGATCCGCTTTTCTTTACAATACCTAAGTCTACGGCAGTATCTAGGATTTCTCCGGTCTTAGAGATTCCTTCTCCGTACATGATATCGAATTCGGCTTGTTTGAACGGAGGCGCTACTTTGTTTTTAACAATTTTTACTTTGGCTCTGCTTCCCACTGCTTCGTCTCCTTGTTTGATTGGAGAACCTGCTTTACGGATGTCTAAACGTACAGAGGCGTAAAACTTAAGTGCATTCCCCCCGGTAGTAGTTTCTGGGTTTCCAAACATTACTCCAATCTTTTCTCTAAGCTGGTTAATGAATATCACAGTACATTTCGTTCTTGAGATCGTAGCGGTTAATTTCCTTAAGGCTTGAGACATGAGTCTTGCATGGAGTCCCATTTTGGATTCTCCCATTTCTCCTTCGATTTCCGCTTTTGGTGTTAATGCAGCAACCGAGTCAATCACTACAATATCTACTGCGCCGGAACGGATTAAATTGTCAGCAATTTCTAAAGCTTGTTCTCCGTTATCAGGTTGAGATATAATTAAATCTTCCAGATTGATTCCTAGTTTGGAAGCGTAGTGACGATCAAATGCGTGCTCCGCATCGATGAACGCAGCAGTACCCCCTTGCTTTTGAGCTTGAGCGATCGCGTGAAGGGTGAGGGTCGTTTTTCCAGAGGATTCCGGACCGTAGATTTCGATGATTCTTCCTTTTGGATAACCGCCTACACCAAGAGCGATATCTAAACCAAGAGATCCTGTTGGAATTACTTCAATAGTAGTATCAACGGAATCGTCTCCTAAGGTCATAACGGTTCCTTTTCCGTAAGTTTTATCTAGTTTTTCTAGCACGAGCGCTAGTGCTTTTTTCTTGTCGTCAGCTGTACTCATTGGGTCTGTAAATTTTCTCAAAAATAAGGAATTAATTACTTAGTTTCTTTAGGCCTTTTGCTATATTTTGTAGCAAAATGCCCTTGGTTTTACCTAGGGCTACCCCTGATTAAACTTTTGGTCGGAAATCTAAGTAGTCGTCTAGTACCTTCATTTGTTCTTTGTGTCCTCTGGCCACTAGCTTTTCCCTTCCTTTTTGTCCCTGGAACTCACTTATTTTTTGCTCGGAGAAATTCTTAAACTTAACTAAGTAAGGAAAGAATTGGTAGAAAGGAACTTTTTCTAGTGAAAGCCTTTTTCTTACATCAGAGTCCAGTAGGGCGGTTGAGACCGATAGATGTAAGTTGTATAAGATTTTAGCTTGTGTTGGGTTGGAGGCCATAGGAGATTCTAAGTTTTCATCTAGAAGGGATTCTGCGAGTGATCTTGAATCCTGATCTCCTGCCGCTTGAACCGAAGTCCAGTGGTAGAAAAGTTCGGTTGCCTCTTTCTTATTATCTGGAAGTAGCTCGGATGGGATACCTAGTAGGAATCCAATGTGTCTCCAGAGATGGAAGAGTCCTTCTTCTTCTTTTTTAGTAGGTCGAATGCCCATTTTCTCGAGACCGTATAAATAGACGAGTGAGAAGCCGAGGTAAGTTGCACTCATATCAAAGAAGTTGATGGGCTCTCCCCACAGGGGCTGGTTCCAGTCTGGTAAGTTTCGCTTTATTTCTAGTCTAGAATAGGCGTGCATTAATCGGGTTCTTAAAATCAGTTCTAATCCTTCCGCTCCTTTTTCAAGTCCGGCAGGACGCGTTACTTGTACCCAAAATTCAAGTGTGTCCTTTAGACGTTTTACTGCTCCCTTCCGAAGGGCTCCGGTATAAATTAAGGGCTTGTTGAGGTAGGCAAAGTCGTAGCCTCCCATTAAGCTAAAATCTCTTAAGATCATTAAGGAGGTTACGCCAGCTCTGCGGCAGAGTTTGGTTCCTTCTAAGGCTAAAGACGGATCAAGCCATTGGGGAGTCTGCTCAAGCTGTTCTAATAGTTTGCTTAAGCTCTCTATTTTTTCTTCTTCCGGTAGATCGGAATTTTTATTCTTATGCTTTTCTATAATTTTTGTAGCTTCAGGATAGGGATATTTGAGGTAAGTTTGTTTTACCACCTCATCAGCAAGTTTATCTACTTTATAGTAATTAAGGCTCAGTTCATCAAGTCTTGAGAGGTTAGGCTTAGCCTCGGACCAATCCAGTAGTTCTTTTCCTAGTCCCTTTTGCCAAAAGTTGATAAAGTGGGGTTTTTTCGAATGATTTCTAAATTGTTCTTCCTGCATTTTATTAACTATAGTGTAATGTAGAAGGTACAACTTTAAGGCCAAAAAAAACCTTCTGCCCTTAAGGCAGAAGGTTGATTTATATCATAAGCACAAATTCCTACAAAGTAGAAGAGTGTACCAATAGATCCGTTAGTTTGTGAGAGAATCCGGTTTCGTTATCGTACCAAGAAACAACTTTCACAAAAGTTGGAGAAAGCATGATTCCTGCACCTTTATCGAATACAGAAGTTCTTGTGTCCCCGATGAAGTCTTGAGAAACCACTGGGTCTTCAGTATATCCTAAGATCCCTTTAAGTTCTCCTTCAGAAGCTGCTTTCATTGCTTCAGAGATTTCGTCGTATGAAGTTGGCTTTTCTAATCTAACCGTTAAGTCTACTGCAGAAACGTCAGCAGTTGGAACACGGAAAGACATTCCTGTTAGTTTCCCGTCTAGAGAAGGAATTACTTTACCTACTGCTTTTGCAGCTCCAGTAGAGGAAGGGATGATATTTAATAGAGCAGATCTTCCTCCTCTCCAGTCCTTCATGGAAGGTCCATCTACCGTTCTTTGTGTTGCAGTGGTTGCGTGAACTGTAGTCATTAGTCCTTCTAAGATACCGAAATTGTCGTGAAGCACTTTTGCAAGTGGAGCAAGACAGTTGGTTGTACATGAAGCGTTAGAAAAGATTTTTGTATCTGCTGTAAGTTCTTTGTGGTTCACACCCATAACAAACATAGGCGTGTCGTCTTTTGAAGGAGCAGAAAGTAAAACTTTTTTTGCCCCTGCATTTAAATGCCCCTCTGCTTTATCTTTTGAAAGGAAAAGTCCTGTAGATTCAACGATATAGTCCGCACCTACTTCATCCCATTTTAAGTTGTTAGGATCTCTTTCTGCAGTTACGCGGATTCTTTGTCCGTTTACAATTAGATCTTCTCCTTCTACTCTTACTTCTCCATCAAATTTTCCATGTACTGAGTCGTATTTCAACATGTACGCCATATACTCTGCGTTGATTAGGTCATTAATACCTACGACTTCAATGTTGCCTTTTTTTTGCATCGCGGTAAAAACAAGACCTCCAATTCTACCGAATCCGTTAATACCTACTTTGATTGTTGACATAATAATTCTGATTTTTTAAGTTGTTAAAGTTATAGCGCCAGGATTTCTGAAATCTGCAACAGATCCTGGTTGATTTCATTGTGTTTTCTAATAGCGTCCTCAATGGGAGTGTAGACCAGTTGGTTGGCTTGAATTCCTGCCATGACATTCGAGAGTCCTTTCATAAGTCCTGTTACCGCACCGTAGCCTAGTCGACTGGCCAGTACTCGGTCTGCGCAGCTTGGAGAACCTCCTCTTTGGATGTGTCCTAAGATCGTTACTCGAATATCAGCATCCGGAAATTCTTTGGAAGTTCTTTCTGCCAGTTCGTAAGTGGAACCAAGGGTTTCTCCTTCTGCTACTACTACGATGGAAGAGGTTTTGCCTCTTTTGTGCGCTTTTTTGAAAGTCTCCAGCATTTCTTCCATGCTGTCGTTTTGCTCTGGAATTAAGATGTCCAGGGCTCCTGTAGCAATTCCACTATTTAGGGCAATAAATCCAGCATCTCTTCCCATTACTTCAATAAAAAAGATTCGGGAGTGAGAAGTGGCGGTATCACGGATTTTATCAATGGCATCCATGGCCGTATTTAGAGCGGTATCGTAGCCAATGGTATTGTCGGTCCCGAAGATATCGTTATCAATGGTGCCTGGAATTCCAAGAACTTTGACTCCAAATTCTTCACTGAAAATCTGTGCTCCTGTAAACGTTCCATCTCCACCAATACATACTAAGGCATCAATTCCTTCCTTTACACAGTTTTTATAAGCGATTTCTCTACCTTCCTTAGTTCTAAACTCCTTTGAGCGTGCAGATTTGAGAATCGTTCCTCCTAAATTGATGATATTGGCTACCGAGCGGGGTCCCATTTTTGTGAAGTTACCTTCAATCAGACCGTTGTATCCTCCTCGAATTCCGATGATTTGCAAATCATGAAAGATCGCCGTTCTAACGACGGCACGAATCGCAGCATTCATACCTGGAGCATCTCCACCTGAGGTTAATACCCCAATTTTTTTTACCATAGAGCTCGTTGTCATTGATTTTTTTCTCTAATTTTTGAATGTAGACAAATTTACTAAATTCTAAATGATTTTTCTACTTTGCTTGTAGGTATTCTTTATTTAGAAATGTATAATTTTGCCAGATGCGGAAAACCCGTGAGCGTAAGGCGTTTTACTCCCTAGTGCTAAGTGCACTTTATGCGATTGCTGTTGTATTTTCATCAGTGGGTCACTCTCATGACCATGCGGATCAAGTTGGAGACGAACAGAATTTTACGCTAAGCAAGAAATCTTTGGAACTAAGCGGGCACTCCTTTAGTGATTGCCAGGCTTGTCATTTCTTAACCCATCAATTCGATGGGCAGAGTTGGGTGCCATTTGTTGCTTTGGAGCCTGCCCCAAGGGACGTTGCCCTTATTTTCACCCCAGTAGAAAAGGCAAAAGCGATTACTTACCTTTTTGCCCAACTCCGGGGCCCTCCTACTGAGCTGATTTAATTCAAGTTTATTAAGGTTCCTTTTCCTCTGCTAAGAAGAGAAAAGGGAACCAAGTACTTAATTCAGTAGTAATCACCTATGAAATTTCAATTATGGATAGGACTTCTTTTGTTTGGAGTCCTCTCATTAAATGCGCAGTCCCACTTTCTAGTGAAAGGAAGTGTAGAGGATTTTCACAATGCCACCTTTTTAGAAGGAGCTGAGGTCCAGCTCGGAGCGCTAAAAACCCAAACCGACCGCAAAGGACTTTTTCGATTTAAAGCAGTTCCTAAAGGGACTTATTCACTTTTGGTAAGTCATCCTAGCTGCGATCCTTATAAGGCCACTCTTGTGGTGGACTCCGATAAGCAGCTGCGTGTTTACCTAGAACACCACACGCAGGAAATTGAAGAAGTACTGGTGCAAGGAAAGAGTGGGTCGCTTTCACCGGGAGCCACAGTAGAGCTTTCTAAAAATAAGATCGATCGCTTGGCCGGGGAGACTTTGGCGGGAGCTTTAGGGACCCTAAGTGGTATTGGGGAAATGAAGACCGGAAACCACATTTCTAAACCTATTATTCATGGTCTTTACGGAAGTAGAGTAGCTCTTATTAGTGGAGGTGCTCGTCTAGAGGAACAGGAATGGGGAGTGGAGCATGCTCCTAGCGTAGAGCCGACTTCGTTTCAAACCCTTAAAGTAGTTAAAGGAGCTTCGGTTTTAAAGTACGGAGGGGATGCCCCGGGGGGAATGGTGGTACTTGAACCTCGTATTTTGCCCAAGAAAGATACTCTACTTGGAAACGTTTCTTTGTCTGGTATTTCCAGTGGAAGAGGAATGAAGCTAGGAGTGAATCTCGCTAAAGCATGGGAGAATGAATGGTATATTGAATCGACCGGGACCTTTAAAAAGCTCGGTGATTTAAGTACACCAAAGTACACCCTTCAAAATACAGGAGTTCAAGAACAGTCTTTTAGTTTTAGAGCGGGAAAACGAAGTTTTCTTCAAGGCTGGGAACTTTCCTACAGAGGGATGAATCAACAGTTCGGAATCTTTAAAGGCTCCCATTTGGGAGGTCCGGAGGACTTTTACCGCGCCATTGTGGAAGGAATTCCTTTGTACCGCGATCAGTTTTCTTACCGAATAGAGGAGCCATTCCAAGAAGTGGAACATCATTTAGCCTCTATAGAGTGGTATCAACGTTTTTCTCGAGTAGGGAAGCTAAGTGTACGGTACGATTTTCAGCTCAACCACCGAAAGGAATTCGACTTAAGAAGGGGAGAATTAAAAGGTCTGCCTTCTATGGACTTAAGGCTCCTTACTCACAAACTTAAATTGGGTCATCTTTTGGAGCGAGATCAGTGGCAATTGGAATCCGGCCTTAGTGGAGGAATGCAGGACAACTATCCCAATCCTTCCACCCAGGCTCGCCGTCTTATACCGGATTATTTCCGTTATGATGCGGGACTTTTCTCTGCCCTAAAGTACCGAATGAATTCTGAGTTTTCCTTCGATCTTGGAGCAAGACTAGATCTTATGCGGTACGATGCGTACAAATACTACGACCAGAGTGAGTGGGACCGTAGGTTTGCTTCTACTTTCAGTTCTTTTGAAGTAGCGAAAAGTGGAAGTCGAATTTTAACGCGACCGGTCTTGGATTTTGCTTTGTGGTCCTTTAATCTAGGTGCTGAGTTTAAACCTTCAGATAAGTGGAACTTTGCGCTTCACTTTTCTCAGGCTTCTAGAGCTCCTAGTGCGGCGGAACTTTTCGCTGATGGACTTCACCACAGTGCCGCTTTAATTGAAACCGGAGATCTTAGTTTAGAAAAAGAGGTTATTTCGCATTTGTCGGCAGAGGTAGAGTGGAAGTACCCTATCTTAGAAGGGTTTTCTATAAAAGCGGTGCCTTACCTTATGAGTTCTCCTAGTTTTATTACTCAGGTACCTACCGGAGTGCAAAACTCGAATCGTGGGGTTTTCATGGTATGGGATTACCTTCAAACCAGGGCTCGAATCTATGGTTTGGATCTCGATTTAAATCTTGGGCTTTTACCGCAGCTGAATTTCCGCTCTAGTTTAAGTACCCTAAGAGGAGAGGACCTTACTCAAAAGGAGCCACTGATTTTAATGCAGCCGACCAAAATTCGTAGTGCCCTGGAGTGGACTCCTTCTTTTGCTAAGGGAGTTTATATTCAGGTAGAAAACCTGTCGGTCATGAAACAAAATCATTTTCCAATCCGCGACATTGAGCTTAGTCTTATTGAAAATTCACAGGTGGTTGCTAGAACGCTGGATTTAAGTTCTACACCCAATGCGTATAGCTTATGGGATCTTTCTATAGGCAAAACTTTTGGGAAGCATTTTAAGACCGATTTAAGAGTAACGAATCTCTTTAATAAGGAGTATCGGGATCTTATGAATCGACTCCGCTATTTTGCTCCTGAACAGGGAAGAAATATAGTTCTTTCCCTTCACTATCAATTTTAATTCAACAAAACTTTAAAAATGAAATTATCAACAACTATACTTTATTCTCTTGTTTTATTTTTCTTTCTCGCTTCTTGCAGGCACGACTCCATTCCAGAAGACATCCACGAGCACGAAGAAGTGGAGCTAGTCAACTTGGAACTGATTGAAAAAGGAAACGAGACGAATAAACAACTTATTCAATACATCGGAGGAAAGGCCGACAAAGCCATTGCTCTAGAAGCGGGGAAAACCTATGATGTGAAATTAGATTTCCTTCATGCCCACGACGATCATTTCCATAGTATGCTCGAAGAGATTGTAGAGGAAAAAGATGAACACTTTATCACTTACAGCTTTGCAGGTGTAGAGCTGGAGCTGGTAAGAACAGGAACCGATGTCGTGCGTACGGATGGACAGAGACTCGGAGTAAATACCGAGTGGAAAATCCTTAGCAAATCGGGAGAGGGAAAGCTAGCGATTCAGCTTTATCACGGTTCCTCTAGCGTAGAGGCTAATGTTCCTTCTGAAAAACTTCAATTGGGAAAAGTGACGGGAGGCAGCGCCGATGTAAACATGCAAATTAATATCAATTAATTTTTTCACGATCCCTTCGGGGTGAATTTCGGAGTCCAGCAGAGATTACTTTGCTGGACTTTTTGTTGGTTTTGAACCTTAATTTTACCAGGGAACTTAATTAGCTCTTTTTTTAATAGTGCAAATGAAACGTGAACCAAATTGAACTAAGTGGCACAGACGAGGCGATTCTTTCCACTATGTCCAGTCTTTTTATCCTATTCTATTTAAGTGCTAGTTAGTTCTGTATCTAATTTCATGTGATTATATAAAAAATTCGTATTTTTGCGAACCTAAATTTAAATCAAATAATAAATTCAAATAATGAACGTTACAGCAAAAAATCACGATGAAGTAAGTGCATTACTTACCGTCACTGTAGATAAAGCGGATTACAAGGAAAATGTTGACAAACAACTTCACCACTACGCAAAAAATGCTCAGGTTCCTGGCTTTAGAAAAGGGAAAGTGCCAATGGGTATGGTGAGAAAACAATACGAAGCTCCTGTTTCCTTCGAAGAGATCAATAAAGTGGTTTCTGAGGCATTAAACAATTACGTTAGTGAAAAGAAACTAAGACTCGTTGGACAACCGGTTCCGGTTCCTGTAGACGATATTGATTTGAAAGCAGAACAAATTTCTGTTGAATTTGAAGTAGGATACGAGCCAGAATTCTCGATCGATCTTTCTTCTTACTCAGCGCCTCACTACGAGGTAGAGGCTTCTGAGAAAGAGATCTCTCAAAGCATCGAAAACATGCAAAAAAGATTTGCAGAGAGAAAAGCAGAAGAGAAAATTGGTAAAGATTCATACGTTGCACTTTCTGTAAGCCAAGTAGTAGAGGAAGGAGCGGAAGGAGAGCACAACCATGCTCCAAAAACCGTAACGGCTAACAATGAAACCAAAGAGCTTTTTGATAAAGTAAAAAAACTAAAAGTTGACGAGACTTTAAAAATCAACAAATCTGAGGTTCTTGAAAACGAAGAACTTGCTAAGCAATTAGGTTTTTCTAAAGAAGAAGCGGAGCACCTTCACCACGATGAGCTAGAAGTAAAAGTAAACGACATTTACTCTTTGGAACTTCACGAACTTAACCAAGAGCTTTTTGATAAAGTTTATGGAGAAGGGAACATTAAGAGTGAAGAAGAACTAAAAGATAAAGTGAAAACTGAGCTGGATGAGTATTTCCAACAAAACGCAGACATTCACTTTGTAAATAAAATTTTAGAACAAGTAAATAAGAACCAAGAAGTACAACTTCCGGAAGCGTTCTTAGTAAAATGGCTTATGTTCTCTAACCAGAACATTCAGTCTGAAGAGGCAGCAAAAGAAGTTCTAGAAAACGAAAAAGAAATCGTTAAGTCTCAAATCATCGAAGGTAGATTAATGAGTGAAAACGATATTCAAATCGAGTACAGCGATTTATTAGCTCAAAGCGAACAAACCGTAAGAAATCAGTTAGCAATGTACGGTATCCACCACTTACCGGATGAAGAAATCCAGAAGTATGCGGCGCAGATGCTAAACGACCAAGAACAGATCAGACAAATCTCTTCTGAGGTTGGAATGGCGAAATTAAAAGACGTAATTCTTGAAAAATCTAAGAAAGAGGCTACTAAAATCTCACACGATGAGTTTTTAGAAGAACTGAAAAAGTAAGAAACTTTTTCAGTTGAATTCAAAGGACTTTTCTATTTTTAGAAGGGTCCTTTTTTAAATTATTGAATTCCTGAGATTTATCATTGAATGAACGTTCTTTCGTTAGAGTTTTTTGGTGTAGCTTTATACTACACTAAAATCTAATATTTATATAAAAGTACCGTTATGAAACGATCTCTCCTTGTAGCAGCGTTGCTGCTTGTTTTCACATCTTGTTCCAAAACAGCTTCTTCTGAACCTCATGATCATAACGATCATACCTTGATGGTAGAGGATTCCACCTCGCATGAATTAGGGGCAGAGGAAACGAAGGCCATTAGTCTTAATAAGGGAGAAAAATGGAAAGTTAACGAGGAGATGAAGCCTTTTGTTAATCAGGGTAAAGTGCTTGTGGATAATTACTTGACTACTCAAGGCGGTGATCCTTCCACTCTTGCAAAAGAACTAACGAGTCAAAACGATCAGTTAATCCAAAGTTGTACTATGAAAGGGGAAAGCCACGAGGAGCTTCATAAATGGCTTCATCCCCACTTAGAACTTGTGGACGAGCTTTCGAAAGAGTCCGATCCTTCAAAGGCCTTAGTTATAGTAGAAGAATTAAAGTCCTCTTACCAAACGTACGATGAGTATTTTGAGTAGAAATTAAATTAGGAGTTGAACTCCTTTTCGTACTCCTGCGCAGCCTCAGTAAGCGTCTCGTAGAAATTTTCTCCGTATTTTCTAATCAGGGGGCTTTTTAAGAAACGGTAAACCGGAACGCTAAGTTCCTTCCCTAGGTCACAGGCAGGTGCACAGATCGGCCAATCGTGGTAGTTTAAGGCGGAGAATTCGGTGTACTCAGTAACTCTAATAGGGTAGAGGTGGCAGGAAATGGGTTTGTGGTAATCTATCGCACCTTCTTCGTATGCTTTTTCAATTCCACATTTCGTTACACCCTTCTCATCAAAGATCACGTAGGCACATTCACTGCCACCTACTAGTGGAGTGACAAAGTCTCCGTCCATTGGATCCACGGTCCAGGTGCCTTGCTCTTCAATCGCTTTAATTCCTTCTTCTCTTAAGAAAGGTTTGATTTTAGGGTAGAGGTTATCCAGGATTTCTGTTTCATTTTTTTCTAAAGGAGCCCCAGCATCTCCTTCTACACAACAAGCTCCTTTGCAACGAGTTAAGTCGCAAACGAATTTTTCTGAAAAAATCTCTTCGGAGATTAGTTTATCCTCTATCTGAATCATGCTGCAAATTTACAGAATTTGAAAGTAGGTTCCTGCTTTGTAGAGAAAAAGACTAAGGACAATGATCCAAAGAGCGATTTCTTTGTACGCGTACTTAGGTAAAAACCAGAGCATACGCGAAAGAATAAGACTTACAGGAAAGGCTAAGACAAGTAAATATTCGTAGAAATGTCCCATATACAGCACAATACTTACGAGCTGTGCTAAAGTCAAAAGAAGGACCAAAGTGAATTTGAATCGAGAGTTAGGACTTTTCTCGTTGATGTGATTAAAGTGATCTAAAACTCCGTAAATTGTTAGTAGTGCTACGGGCAAAAGCAGATACAAGGGATAAAACTGGGTCATCCATTGCCCTGGTCTAAACGGCAAGTAGGCCGGATCCCAGGAGTTAAATCCCAGAAAATAGGCAATGGAAAAATAACTTAGAATTGCCAGCAATCCCCCTAGAAAAAAGCGGAATAAATTAAGGTAAACTCCTTGAGCCGTTGCGATAATGTGCAGAATGACAAAGATAATCATAGGCCACACGGCAGGAAGCACGAGGTAGTTGAGCGCACATAGGGTTCCCACTAAGGTATAGTGGTATTGTTTGGAGTACTGGTCCGTTCCGGTTAGAATAAAGAGTAAAACCGAGTTGATTAATAGAGTGAAAGAGATGCCTATGTCTAAGTTTCCATCGTAAAGAGAAAATACGATCGCCGTATAGAGGAAAAATGGAAGGTGCGATTGGTAAGTAAGGTTGAGTTTTGGGAACACGAAATACCCTAGAGACACCCCTAGAAATGCAATTAGTACTGAAAAAAAATCAATATAATTGAAATTTAGTACATTGAAAAAGAGCACAATCAAAAGAAGCACTGCAATATAGACCGGTATGGAAAAAATATTACTTTCTTTTGAAAGGAGTTTGAACATTTTTTAATAAATTTGTGCAAAGTTAATTCAAAAAAGGAAATAATGACTTCATTCTTTTTATTCTTAGGCGATGCATTTCAGTGGAGTTTCGGTTTTTACGATATCTTCGGAAATGTTTTAAACTGGATTCTGTTTATAGTATCTTCAGTAATCTTTATTTATTGGTGCTGGGAGCTGGTTGTTCCGCTAGGTAATAACAAAGATAATGCGTACAAATCTCCATCAAAGGTGAAGCGTCCATATTATGATCCTGAGATTTACAAAAAAGATTAATTAATTGATTGTTAAGAATACCGCTCTGATTTTAGAGCGGTATTTTTTTATCTCGATTAAGCAAAAAATACCTAGATCTAGGTATTGGGCACTGCAAAAATAAGATTAACTTTACTCATTAACTCTTTTACTTGTACTATGAAAAGTTTTTGGGCCTCGTTTTTTGTGTTGTTTATTTTGGGTGGAACGCCCTCTTTGTTTAAGGCGCAAAAGTATCGCTTTGCCGTGCAAAAGGTCGCCATATCAAGTGAGAACGATGCTGCAGGTAAACATGTCTTTAAGTTCTCAGAGGAAGATGCGGTGATTGACATTGAACAGAAAAAGCTCCTATTTATAGAAAAAGAAGGAGGGGAGATCCTAGATGAATTTTCACTCGTGCAGTTTTCGCAATATAAGAATACTGAGGAGTCGGTCACATGGAATGGTCTAACTGCCGATATGGTTGAATTTCGTTTAGAAATTCAAAAAGGACACACGAAATTAGATGATTTGATTTTTTTTCAAGATGGAAAGGAACTAGTGCACATGCAAGGCTACACAAAAACATTTCCTTAAAACGTTACTAACTAACAATCCGCTTAAATAAAACCTATGAATCCCACGTTATTTTGGTCTTATCGTCCTTTTTTTGGGCCTTTGCGGCGTTTCTCCTCTTACAGCGCAGTCCTATTATTTTAAAATGGAAAGTGTCGCACACTCAAAGAACGATCGATACGGAAAACATTTGTATCTAGATTCGGAGGAAGATTTTATTATCGATCGTGGGCAGATGAAACTGCAGGTCGTTGGGAAAGGGGGAGGAAAGCTTATAAGTGAGGCGCCCCTTGCAAAAATATCTAACGTGGTCTATTCCGAAATGTTTGAGTCCTGGATCATAATGACTAGTACGGGCTGGAAAGTTGAAATAGGTGTTTATCCCCAGAATACGGAATCAGATTATTTGATCATTTATCAAGGGGAAGAGGAACTGTATCACTTTCGTGGAAAGGCGATCACCCTGAAGCCCGAAATGATCCCTACACCATAGCATGCTTTTTTAGGATCCGTGACATGGAATCACTAGAACCGGAATTTTTGAGCTTTTGGTTAGGTCCTTCGTTAGACTCCCTACGAAAACGTCATAAATCCCACTTCTTCCGTGGGAACCCATGACAATAAAATCAGCCTTCTTTTCCTCGGCGTATTCTAATATAACATCCTTGGCTATTCCTTGGCGAAGAAGATGCTCGCATTCTACGTCTTGAGCTAAAATTTGCTGCTCTAAATTATTAAGTAATTTAAGTTCTTCCTTAATCTCGTTTTGTTCCACTTCGGGAAAATACTGAAAGCCCATGTCCCCGATGGCAAATCCTATATCTGAAGGTGCGACATGAATCAAAAATATTTTACCGTCTGTCCTTTTGGCAAAGTCAATCGCCGCTTGCACCAATTGGTCGGTTGAGTCGGAAAAATCCACTGGAAATACAATATGGGTCATGATGAGTAGGTTTTATTGGTTTCAATAAAGTTAACTCTTTTTTTTAATTTCTAAAAGTTGACAAGAAGGTTTAACATATATTTAATTCTTTCCTATGGGAGAATTCACTTAATTTTGCATTGGATTAAATTCTTTATGATGAAATTGAATCGTACCCTTCTTCTTATTTTTCTTTTTAGCTCAATTTTTTCGTTAGCCCAAGTGGACACTGCTCAAGTCGTGGTTCCCGGAAGAGAGAATTCCACTAAGGCCTTAAAGAAACCCTATGTGATTTTAATCTCAGCGGACGGTTTTCGCTACGATTACGCGAAGAAATTCGGTGCAAAGTATCTTTTGGATTTGGCTGAGAAAGGAACTCAGGCGAGTTCGATGCGGCCTTCCTATCCTTCAGTTACAGGCCCTAATCATTACGCACTAATAACGGGACTCTATCCTTCCCATAGTGGATTTGTTGACAATTATTTTTACGATACTAAAAGAGAGGACTTTTTCTCTATGAGTAGAAGAGAGAAAATCACCGACGGTTCTTGGCTCAAAGGTCTTCCTCTATGGGGGCTAGCAGAAAAAAGTGGGGTGCTTTCGGCTTCGCTCTTTTGGGTTGCTTCGAACGGTACGGCCGGAGGTGTTCGTCCTTCCTATTATTACGAGTACCATGAGCAGTTTGATGCAAAGAAACGGGTGGACGTTGTAGTGGATTGGTTAAAATTGCCAGCAGAAAAAAGACCTCATTTTATTAGTATGTACTTTTTTGAAGTGGATAAAATGGGCCACCTCCACGGTCCCGATTCGAAAGAAACGCGTGAGGCGGTACTTTTAGTGGACCAGGCGGTAGGAGACCTAGTTCAAAGAGTTGAGGCGCTAGGCTTAGAGGATGTCCATTTTATTTTTGTTTCGGACCACGGTATGATAGGGGTGGATTTAGAAAATCCTTTGGAAATACCTGCTCTTCTTCAGGACGAGACCAAATTCCGATTCGTTAATGCACAGACCCTTCTTCGTATTCAAGTAAAAGACCCAAATGAAATTGGAGCAACGTACGAAAAATTGAAAAGAGAAAAAACTTCCGATTATAAAGTTTATTTAGCTTCGAAATTCCCGAAATGGCTTCACTACTCTAAATCAGATGATGTTTTTGGAACCCGAATGGGAGACATTTACCTGGTTCCAAAAAAAGGAAAAGTGTTTTTGAGTTCAAAGGATTATCCCACCCCAGGTAAACACGGCTACGATCCAAAGAAAGTAAAGGAAATGCACAGCGTTTTTTATGGTATTGGTCCTAGATTTAAAGAAGGAAAAACGGTAGGAAGTTTTCCTAACGTGAATGTCTATCCTATCGTAGCTGAAATCCTAAATCTTCCCTTCTCGCATCCAATCGATGGGAATTCTAGGACGGTGAAAAAAGTACTGAAGTAAAGGTAATTCTTTAGTCTTCTTTTAAAACGTAAACGGAGAGGCTTCCTGCAGGGCATGGGAAATCACCCCATCCTTCATTGTCAATCTCAATTTCTTCTTGTGAATTTCCTAAAAGGTCGTAGAATCTTTTTCCAGCGTAACGCGATCCTATTTCCATTGGAATCGTATAGGCCTCAAAATTGGAAAGTGTTACTGCAAGGCCTGAGTGCTGCTCATCTCCTTCTCGGGTCCAACCTACAGCGTTCTTCCCATCGAAGAAATCCCTTTGCATCCCGTAGGCGAAATTTTTTCGAGCTGTGAGAAGCTCTTCAATGTGCGCGGTCTTAGAGAGATGGATTTCATAGGAATTTCCATCCTTTCCGTGGTCTTCGTAAGAAGCTCCATAAAGATCAGGGGCGAAAAGACAAGGAACACCTTCTTGCCGAAGTAAAATAAAGGCGTAGGCTAGTGGCTTGAACCAGGCTTCGACTGGAGCTTCTAATTGTTGAAGGGGTTGGGTGTCGTGATTGTCCACCACCGTTACGGCTAAATCCGGTCTTGCGCTGACCAGAGTATCTTTTAAAAGGTTTCTTAAATCAAATTCAGCGCCTTGATTGGAGGCCTGATGAAATAGGTGTTGAAGGGAAGCATCAAAAAGACTCATGCATCCTTTGGTGGCTTCAATGTAGTCCAATAAGAGAGGGAGGTGCCCTGGTGCCCAGTATTCTCCAACAGCGAAGAGGTTTTTTCCGGTATTGGAGCGTAAATTGTTGAGCCATTCCTGATAGAATCTAGGACTTTGGTGTTTTACTGCATCGAGCCGAACTCCATCAAAGAAGATTTGTTCGTGGTACCAACTGCCCCAATGTCCTAGTTCTTCGCGAACAAAAGGATTTCGGTGCTCAATGTCGTTGTACATTAAATAATCGTAATTGCCTTTCTCATAACCAATGACTTCTTCCCAACCTTCTCCGAATTCATTAATGATCTGGTAGATGCCTCCTTCTCTTCCTTCAGCGAAATCAACGCCTGAGAAACAACTAAAATTCCACTCAAAATCTGAATATTTCCCTTGGCGCCCTGGAAACGTGAATCGAGTATAGCTTTCTATTTCAAAAGGTTCCGAAAGGTTTTCTTGTCGGTTGTGTTCGCTAACTTCCACTACGTGGAATTTTTCTTTTTCGTCTCCTCCCGCTTTATGGTTGATGACAATATCAGCTATTATTCCAATGCCTTCTTCTTGGAGCGCCTTACAGGCTGAGAGGAGTTGCTCTTTGGTTCCGTACTTAGTGGCAACGGTTCCTTTTTGGTCAAATTCCCCTAAATCAAACAGATCGTAAGGATCGTAACCTACCGAATAGCCACCGCCAGCGGATTTATAGGCAGGTGGAATCCACACAGAAGTAATACCTAAAGAGGTTAAATAGGGCGCCGATTCTTTTAATTGATCGTAGAATGCGGCGTTTCCTTCACTGTACCAATGGAAACTTTGAAAAAGTGTAGGGTTCATCATTTGGAAAGGTTAGCGCGGTTTTAACGAAGTTACGAAAAGCCACATAATAAAGCAGGATTAATTTCTTACTCTCCAAAGCGTTTGATTTCAACCTTACGTTCCCTAATTTTTAGTATGGTTGTCGGTAACCTGGAAATCTCGTTTTTTTTGGCCTCTATCCGTTGAGGTGGAGTATCGACGTATACGTGTTGCTGAAGTGCATCGGAATCAACGTGAACTTCATATTTTCCTAGGGGGACATACGCATTGAATTTTCCTTTTTCGTCTGTATAGAAAGTGAATATTCTTTTGTTTTGGTACTTAAAAAGTACCGGTATTCCAGAGAGAACGCTCAATACTTCATACTGATTTTTGTTATAGGTGTCGTATCTTAATTGTCCAGAGATTCGTCCTGTTTCCGCAAGCGCTAAAGTAAGTTTCTCGGAGCGGGAATTAAGATTAATTGAAATTGGATCTGAGAACCATTCATTTTCGTTAGAACGAATGGTATAGTCACCATAAGGGACTCTTCTATAACGAATCATTCCGTCCTTGCCGGTGATAAAGATGGTTTTATTGATACTTATCTTTTTTCCTACCGCCGGCTGATCAAATTCAAGATCGTAAGTGCCATTGTTATTTAAATCATGGTAGATATAAACTTCAATGGTTCCGTTTTTATAATCAACATTAGGATCACCAATTTCGGGAAGCGATTGAGTGATTCCAAATTGTACATATGAGCTTGAATACTTATAAGAGTCACGAGCAAAATTGCTGTACGTATAGTAACCAAATATCTTAGTATTCTTCCATAGATTGTAACTGACATTAGTAGAGCCCGAAATACTGTTGCCTAGGAAAGAGTCTTTACTAGCCATTGCGTTAAGGTACCAATTGAGTTTTTTATTGCTGTTTTGCATTTGGTAACTGACCAAGGCAGAAAAACGATCATTGCCATTGGATAAGGTCAGGTTTCTTGCCCCTTCATAGAATTGGAAATTCCCTTTCTGAGCCATTAAGCTTACCGTTAGGTTAGAGAAATAATAGTTCAGCTGGCCTTTGAAAATATAGTTTGCTTTAGTGTAATCTAAATATCGTGAAAGTCCTTGAGAAAGATTGAGTGAGAATCGGTGTTTGTAATTATTAGTAGAGACGCTCGCATTCGTTGAGAGGTATACTGACTGAAATTCTATTGGCTTTAATTCTTGTGAACCATCAGCGTAGCTCAATGAACGTTCCGATTGGTAGAGCGGGGTTACGGTTAGGCTAAAATTATTGTCGAATCTGAAGTTTCCACCTAGTTCTAGACGATTTCTTTTCGTTTCTGTAGCAAAATTGAATAGTGGGCTGATTGATTTTGGGTTGTAAATACTTAAGTGGTAACCGAGCCAGTAATTGTGTTTTCCCACTGCGCGACCTATTCTTTGGTCCAGTTGGAGCGAGCCTTTTCGGATTCCAGGGTAGTAGGGGGATGAATAATAATTTTGAGTATTTAAAGTATACTTTCTGTATTTAGTTGTTAAGTTAAAGCCAATGGCCAATGAGTTTTTCTGTTTAGGATCATATAAGCTGCTCTTGTCGAGGTCTTCATTCTGCCTATTTTCGGTATAACCATAACCTGCAACTATGCTGTAACTCGAATTTATTCCATTGTGTTGATAGGTAGAATTAGCAAGCAAACTCTTAGTATACTGATCAATATCGTAAACTAGATCTGTTTGCAGTTCAGAATTGCTAGTTAATTTGTAGGTTTTGGTTGCAAAGGCGCTATAGCCATAGGGAGAGTCATTTGTATTTAACGGGGAGAAAAGGTCATATGCCTTTTCTAAGGCTCCAATCTTATAGCTGGATTTTTTTCCAGGTCTCGAACTTGAGTAAAACTCGACCCCTCTTCCGTTCATACTAATATCTAAATCCGTACCCGCAATGTTTCCAAACCTCACTCCTTTGCCATTGTACTCCAAATCCAAAAAGGTATTCTGGAATATAGTGGATAGGCCAGGATTGCTATAGTGCAAAGCATGAACACTTAATTTAGAAGTTAGACTTCTAGCATTAATCGTAGTGTTTAGGTCAAAGACTTGCGTAGATTCATTTTTGCCAAAAGGATTGCTTATGCTCCAACCTACTTCATTCTGGTAGGCTCGATTAGCCAATAGTCGTTGGAGATTGGGATCTGAATACCGTCGGTTCCCGAGTGCGTTTTGAACTAAGATCATAACGTTTCCAATGTATTCATTGTGCTCACTGACCATCGCTATGTTTACATTGAATAACTCTTGGTCGAGAAGATCTTTATCAATAATTTTTGAAAATTGTACAGGTACGGTAGTATAGGAATTTACTTCGACTGTTTTTTCGATTGAAATCAGACTTCCGCCTATCGTAGGGATTGTTGCAATCAGTTTTACTCGTTCCTTTAAGTTCCCACCATTTATAATTTTAGTTTCAAGGCGAAGTGAGTCCCCTAATTGATGAATGACTTCTTGTGGAGAAGGTGTAATTATTTTAAGTGATCGCTTGGTCTCTATTTGAAGTTTAGTAGTGTGCTTTGCAACTACCTTACCGTTACTATCATAAAGTTTAAATTCAATTGGTGATTCGCCAGCGGGCTGTATTTTTGTAATGAAAATTTGAAAATTATGGAACTCCTTTTCATTTGGTTTAAGCGTTATTTTCGAACTTTTCTTTAAAAAATTTAAACGCTCAGAACCTGATACTTGAAGTAAAAACTGTCCTTCTAACTCACTTTTATTTTCTACATGGACCACAAGACCTATTAATTGATTGTTAGATCCATGAATGATGGAATCACTCTTAAGGAGTAGTCTATCGTTCTGTGCAAAAATGAATTGTACTGAGCAAAGAAAGAAGCCTAAAAGTAGTAGTGATCTAAAAGGCATAACTAATCTTATTGTGGTGTCAAACTGTAGAGTAGAGTACCGCTGTAAGTTTCGTATGGCTTATTAAAAAAACCTGCATTTATTGCTGGTGGGGTAATCTTATATTGTAGATCATACCATCTTGTCGTCGAATGTGCCTGTGAATTTAATACCGCTTGTTCTGAAGTTGATAAGCTTACTTCAGGTCCTTGAATTCCATTTTCGTTATCTTTAAGAGAAAGTTTTAAAGAACTCATAGGTAGAGTAGAGGAATTACTGGCTAGTTGGTCCGAAAGGGAGTAGACTTGGATCGAGTAGGGAGTGTTTGAAATAACGGAAATAGCTCGTTCCTGCTTAACAGATACTCCATTTGCGTAATCTGTAGGAGTTTTGAACTCCAAGAGAACATTTGAAGCTGCTGGACTTAGGGTGAGAACATATGTTTGTTCTACCGGAGGAGTGTCGGTAGGACGGATTCTCATATCAAAAGATAGATTAGCAGGTATACCACTCGGCATAATATTCCCGTTTTTATCCCGAAACTCAATAGCTAGATTCACTTGAAAATTATTCCAACTAAAGTGTCTTTTCATCCAAGCCCCTGGCTGTGCAACGATATCGTAAATAATATCAATACCTAAATATTTTTCGTGTTGTGCTAGGTTGTATTTAGAGGCTGGAACCAACCCTGTTATTACTTCTGAAAAAGGAACAAAAGTAGTAATAGCTCCTATGTTCCCTACTGATGGGATAATTCCCTGTTCATTAGCACCATTGGGATTTACGCGATTGAGTACAAAGCCAAGTTTCTGTAAATCGGTTGGAGACAATGTTGTGACTCCATTTGTGATGGGTCCTAGTACTCTAAAGTGGAGTGACCACTCACTCAAATTAGGATTTCGTGGTCCTGAATCCAAATCCATTTTTAAATGGATTAAATTTGATGAGATTGCTCCTCCGTATGATTTTATATCTAGCCATCCAGCGTTATGGGGTCTAAATTTAAAATCTTGCCCAAAAACGATAGTTCCTAGGAGCAGTCCTAGTAGGAGAATTACTTTATTCATAAGTAAAGGTCAACTCCGCCATCTTGATAATGTCGTTGTCAACGTGGGAAAAGGTGGAAGTAACTATATATTTTCCTTTCTTTAGATCTTCCGGCAGTGCCATCATTAGATCGCGCTTATCTCCAGGCATCGTGTAGATGATTTCATCCTGAAGTTCACGTATCGTTCCATCGGTTTGAGAAATTACTTCCGATTTAATCGTTCCATCGGTCCAAATGTTTCCCGTATTAGTAAAGCTGAGTACTAGTTGCCCGCTGTCTTTATTGAATTTAAAGTTGGTGAACTCTAAATTGTGTTCGGCTGGTTTCGTTGAAAATCTATGATACAGTTTTACTCCAGTTCGAACCGAAACTTTGATGAGTGCTCCTTTTTCATTAAAAGAATCTGTCGCATTTGTCTGTGTGATAAATAGTAGAGATGTGTGAACTGGATTAGAAGGATCCTCCTTATCAGGGGCTGTTAAGGTGATCTCAAGTTCTTTGGCTTCTCCTGGCCCCAAAGTAAAAAAGGTTTGAGGCATCACATTTATCCAATTGGATAGTGAATTAGGAAGCGATCCGGGATCTTCGATTTGATTCTGACCTGTATCACTGTACATCCAGTCTTTGAAGGAAACCACGAGACTCATCGTCGTGTTTTTACTTGGATTAGAGACTAGAATTTTTTCCGTTTGCGTTGCTCCGGGCTCTGTTATGAAATAATTTCTAGGTGGCCCTACTGTAATTCCTGTTTGTGCTTGTAGGGATGAGAAGCCGAAGAATAGAGCAACGGCTACAAATAAGAATAGTCGTTTCATAAGCGTCAAAAAAGGCAATTTAAGGAAAAAACCCCAAATTGCCTTTGTATTAATAAGCTAATGTAAAATTATTTAGCAACTATTGAATAGGTTACAGTCGTAGAATAAACGGTTGGATCTTGAACGCTGAAATATTTGTTTACATATTTATCTGCATCTCCCATAGCTTTATAGTTCACGTTGAAGTTCTTATGCACTCCACCTACTGAACTAGAGAATAGTGGTTTTGCACTCTTTGAAAGAGATACTGGATCTTCGAATTTAGCTTCTGCAATAGTATTTGAACCCTTACTTGCAGTTACCCAAATGTCAGAAGCATTAATGTCTGATTTAACTCTAGAGTCTGAACTGGTAAGTTTTTCGTTATCTGACTGTACAGTGACAGCAAATGCTCCAGTAGAGTATACGGTCAAGTGATCCGCTTGAGTTGTATTAACTCCTTTTGCATAGTCCAGTTCGGTTTTATAATCTAAGTTTACAGTTTGTCCTGAATTTACCATAATCGTTTGGATTGGGTGAAGTCGCACGTTTACTGTTGCTTGTGCTGTTTTTTTATCAACAACTGGTGCTGGATCTGTTGGAGTTGTGGTTCCTGTAGCTTGTGCTTGAGCAGCAAAAGAAACTAGACCTAGAGTAGCAGCAAGAAGAAATGTAATTTTTTTCATTTTGTTTGGTTGGTTTGGTTTTTTGTGTTAAATTTGATTGTTGGTGTTGGATGAGGGAATCCCTCATTGTTTCCGTGTGCAAATGTAAGGCACTCCCAACGTTAATTAATTATTAAAAAATACAAAAAAGTTATGCAAATGTTTTGCATAACTTTTTTGTTTTAATTGATAATTGAAATTCTCTAAGCTCTTTATTAATAGGGGGTTTCGAATATCGACTATTTTTTTGGGTGAACAATCGTTCGTTTTTGACTCCCTAACAATCGTTCGTTTTTTAAAAGAAAATTCATTTATCGTTCATCTTGGCGTTCCCCTTCTACGAACATAAAGTTTAGTGCAGGACCACCACTATCTAATTCTGTGCGAAATTGTCCTGGGGTTAAGCCGGTATGTTTCTTGAAAAAGTTGACAAAATTAGACTCTTGAGAAAATCCAATCTCCATACTAATCACCTTAACTGGTTCTGAGGTGGTGATCAGTAAAGTCTTTGCCTGTTCTACTGCTTTAGATACTAAGTATTTTTTGGCTGTACATCCAAAGGTGTCCTTCACGGCATTGTCTAAGGTTCTTTTGGTGATGTTCAGCTGGTCGGCATAGTAGGTAGCATTAAAGTTGATTGTTTTCTCTTCCTTTAATATAAATAGAAAGCGATTCACGATGTCTTTCTCGTAGGAGGTGTTGGACACTCTTTGTATTTCATTGTCGGAGCTTAGAAGTATCCTAATTAAAATAAATTCTAGAAAATTAAGTAAACTGCTTTTTCTAATAAGCTGGCTTGCCCCTGGTCTTCTAACGGGTAAGTAGTAATGCTCTAGGATAAGGTCATAAGGGAAGAAGTCATTTTTTATGGCAGTTCCTTTGGGGTCGTCGAATAGAGATCCATTTTTGATTTGGTAAAGAAGTTCTAGTCGATCTACAAAAAGTTCTTGATCAAATTCGAAGACAAAAGCGGTTTTGTACTTTTTATCAAAATTGAAAGTAGATAATGGTGGAATAAAATAGAAATGTTCCGGTTCAATGACTATTTCTTTGTCCAGAATATAAAGAGTCACTTTGTCTAATGCAGTATAGAGGATGCTGTGCCGTTTAAAATTAAACGGTTCCTTTTCCCTCTGATAATTTCTTAAGTGAAATATAGACCAAGATTTAGGTGATTTAATCATAAATAGTTTTCGTTCAGGTGTGTTTTTTTTAGTACTTAGTTCTAGGTCATCAAGTTACGACTATTTTTAATCATACTAAAAAACTAGAGTACTGAATGCGAAATCGTGATCTAAATCAGTTTAAATACAGAAAAAAGCACCTAAACAGGTGCTTAATTTTTTAATTATTTAAACTAAAATCGTTAGAGAGGGTGGGTTCCAACCAGCCCTCTAACAATTTTTATCACAGAAGGCATCGCGGTATCGGCTGCTTTTAAGACTTCTTCGTGCGAGACGCTAAAGGCGATATCCGGTCCTCCTACATCGGTAATAATAGAAATTCCAAAAACTTTTAAATCCATATGTCGGGCAACAATGACTTCTGGAACGGTGCTCATTCCAACGGCATCTCCTCCTAGGGCGCGTACCATACCGTATTCTGCTGGAGTTTCAAAAGTCGGGCCTTGGAGTCCTAAGTAGACGCCTGAATGCAATTTGATTTCATTTTCCTTAGCGATTTTTTTTGCACTCTCTTGCATTTTTAGATCGTAAGGTTCGCTCATGTCCACAAAGCGAGGTCCTAGTTCCTCTAAGTTCGCTCCTCTTAAAGGGTGCTCCGGCATGAAGTTAATATGGTCACGGATCATCATGATGTCACCCACCATAAACTCGGGATTTACACCTCCTGATGCGTTTGAAACGATAAGGTTTTTTATTCCTAGTAGATGAAATACACGGATCGGGAAAGTAACGGTTTTCATATCGTAGCCTTCGTAGTAATGAAAGCGACCGCTCATTAAAAGTACTTTTTTTCCTTCCAATTCTCCGTAGATGAGTTCCCCCGAATGTCCTTTGACTGTGGTTTGAGGGAAGTTGGGAATCTCTTCGTAAGGAATTTTTACTTCAGCTTTTACTTCTTGTTTTAAAGCTCCGAGTCCTGAGCCTAATACAATAGCATAGTCAGGTGTTCCTCCTATTTTTTCTTTTATATAGTTTGCGCTGGATTTAATTTTTTCTAACATAAGATAAAACGGTTTGATTGAAGGATTCAGGATCGTCCAGTGTTACTTGTATAGGCCAGTAATAAACCAGATCTCTAAGGTAATCAAAAGTTTTGAGTCGAACGTAGTCCTTCTCTGTGGTTAATAGGATTCTATACTCTGAAAGTTTATTGTATTCTTTCATGATTTGAGCGATGTCCTGATCAGTGAAATTATGATGGTCTTTAAACCTTAGGTGCTTTACTTTCTTGGTATAGTTGGAAAGGTGATTGAGTAAAAGCTTGGGATTAGCGATTCCCGTGACAAGCAGCACGTCGTAATAGGCGAGGTTGTTGTCTGGGATTTGCCCCTGTTTATTGTATAAATGTTCGTCGTAATGAATGGAAGAGAAAAATACCTTTTGATTGTTTTTCGGTCGAATTCTCGAAACGAAGTATTTTTTCTTTTCCTCAGAAAGGTCCATGGGACATTTGGATACTACGATGATATCGGCTCTGTTTTTTCCAGAGCGTGCTTCTCTTAGGTTTCCTGCAGGAAGTAAATGGTCCTTGAAATAAGGATCCGAGTACTCGGTCATCATAATAGTGAAGCCTGGTTTTATTTTACGATGTTGCATGGCATCGTCTAAAACCAGAACCTCAAGATCCATATCTTCGATAAGTTTTTTTGCTCCGGGAACTCTTTCTTCTGATACCCCAATTACAAATCGGTTTTTAAAACGCTCGAAGAGTTGCATGGCTTCATCGCCAACGGTTTTGTAATTCGAGTCGTAGTTAGTCACCCCGTAGCCTTTTGTTACGCGGCCGTAGCCTCTGGAAAGGACTCCTGTTTTGAAGTTACGAGAAAGCAGGTCTGCTAAATACATAACCATTGGAGATTTTCCACTTCCTCCAACCGAAAGGTTTCCTACACAAATGATGGGGGTTCTAAAACGGGTCGACTTAAAAAGTCCCGTATCGTAAAACAGGTTTCTTAGTCTAGTTCCTAGACCGTAAAGCAGTGAAAGGGGGTAGAAGTACCAGCGTTTCATAGGTAGCAAAAATAAGGTTTTTGCCTCTCATTTTAACATTAATTAAGAGGATTTTCCTTCTACTTTTTGGTTTCGTTATTCTACGGGCTCTGCAACGAGTTTTGGATCCCAATTTGGAAAGCTGAACTCTTCAAAAGAGGTGTCGTCCAACCAGCGGTAGAGGGTGGGATTGTCCAGAACTAATGGCATACGTTTTTTTGTGTTGTGAATGGTTTCCATTAGGGCGTTGGCCTCAGTGGTAACGATTGAGAAGGTCGTGTAGAGCTTTCCGTCTTGGGGGTCTTTCCACTCATTGTAGAGAGCACCTAAGGCCATTAAGGGCTGCTGAGGAATTCCAATTTTGAAAGGTTGCTTCTTTTTTCCTTTC
Source organism: Bacteroidota bacterium (assembly GCA_023393915.1). GTDB lineage: Bacteria > Bacteroidota > Bacteroidia > Flavobacteriales > Weeksellaceae > Planobacterium_A. The sequence goes on from JAEXBS010000006.1 coordinate 31,287, forward strand.
TCATCCAGCCATTGCCATTCGAAAAAGCCATTGACTAGTACAGCGCAGCGTTTATTGACGCTGTCTCTATAGCTTGGAGTGGTATCGAGGGTTTCAATTCGAGCATTTAGAGTCCCTTTCTGAAAATCCCTGTTTTTTGCCCAAGAGGGCACAAGACCCCACTGCGCTAGAGTGATTTCGCTAGGCTCTTCGTCTAATAGGACCGGAAGAAAGGGATGAGAAAATCCACTAATGCGGTACTCCTTATGGAAAGGAGCTCCTTTATAGGTGGCATCGAAGTGTTCTTCTAATTCTTGAGCTTCTGAAAGTAAGGATACGTAATAACACATGGCTGGTTGTTTAATGGTTTAAAGTTAAGTTTTTTGTTTATAGGAATTGTTTTAGTTTCAATTATCATAAATTAATTCTCTTTAATCAATTTATTTTTATTGTTTATCAATAAATTATTTTACATTTGCACTACTGAATGATACCTGTTATGGAACAAGGAATTGGAATTTTACTACTGGCCCTCGGACTTATCCTTTTGATCTACATGATTACAGTTGAAGGAGAACCCGGAGCTTTAGCCTTAGCACTTTGTCTTCTTGGTGCTGTAGTTTTAATTTGGAAACGTAAAAAAAATAATACCCAATGAGTATAGTTAAGCCATTTTCGACGGTCTTTTTGCAAGGTGTACTATTTGTCCTTGCTCTAGGCGTACTCTTTCTTATGATTTATCTCCCTTCGATTGAAGGCAGAGCTGAAGGTCTTTCGGTGTTTAAGATTTATTCTGATCCCTTTATTTTGTATGGCTATTTATTGTCCCTGCCTTTTTTTGTAGCGCTCTACCAGGCTATACAACTGCTTGTGCTTATTCAACGTAGCGAGGTGTTTTCTTTGGGTGCAGTCAAAAGGCTTAGAAACATCAAATGGTGCGGATACATTCTTGCCATTGGAATTATAGCTGCAGGAGTTTTTATTCGTGTTATTAATCCAAATGATGACTCTGCGGGCTTTATCATGCTTTGTTTGGTTTGTACGTTATCTTCCGTTGTGGTAGGTACCGCTGCCGGGGTTTTTCAGAAGCTCCTTGAGAGTGCAACTGAGTTTAAAAGTGAAAACGATTATACGATTTAGGCATGGCGATTATTGTGAATTTGGATGTAATGATGGCCAAAAGGAAAATGTCTCTCAATGAACTTTCAGAAAGAGTAGGGGTGACGGTTTCAAACCTTTCCATTCTTAAAACCGGAAAAGCAAAGGCAGTTCGCTTTTCCACTTTAGAAGTGATTTGTGAGGTGTTAGAGTGTCAGCCGGGCGATCTATTGGAGTTTTCCAGTGAAGAAGGACCTAAAGAAAACGCTCCGTCTTGAGGCGGTATTCAGTTTAGGCATACATTGTAGATTAAGAAGTGGGGTCTTTAGCTAGGTCCCATTTCTTTTGTAATACGAAAAACCAAGCTTTTTTCCTCATTGGGCACATCGTCTAGCGTATCGACTAACGTCATTTGGCATTTTTCGAGTACTCTTATGGAAGCTAAGTTTTTGGGTCTGACTAAAGCGAAAATCTCATTTGCGCCAAGTTCTTTAAAGGCCCAGTTGATGGCGTTTTGTGCCAAAAGGCTAGCGTAGCCTTTTCCCCAACAGTTTTTATCCAATCGATAGCCCAGATTTAGTTTGGTTTCTTCACCGTAGTTTCTATAAGATATGCCTCCAAATCCTATGACAAAGTCCGGATTTTCTTTTTCAACGATTTTCCATGTTCCAAAACCGAATTCTTCCCAATGATTCAAAATGCGGTTAAATTGAATCTCCGCATTTTCATAACTCATGGGACCGTGTGGATTATAGAGGTTCGTCTCAGGGTCTGAATTGATTTCGTAGAATCTTTGAAAGTCATTTGGACTGGGTTTTTCAAATAGGAGGTGCTCTGTACTGATCATAGGGGATGCTAATTAAAGAATTTTTATGCAAAGTAAAATAGGAGCTAAATTATAAAATGCTATTTATTATATGAATGTAAAAAATAGTCTAGAAAATCGGTTCGTTTTCGATTATCTACTTTAAATTTAACAGCATTAGAACCGGTTTGGGGTAGTAGGAAGATCTACTTGCCCTACTTAGTTGTGAAGAATATTTAGACGTATATAAGACTGAAAAATTAAAAACCCACTGGTATTCAGTGGGTTTTTAATTTATGTTGTGGAGCTGGAGAGATTCGAACTCTCGTCCAAACAAGTAGTACATAAGATTTCTACATGCTTATTTCGCCATTAATTTTCGACTAAAAACAGAGGGCAAACACCCAATTTCCAGCTTAGCTTCTTTGGTTTTTGTTCCTATCTCGAAGCTCGATAGGACTTAGTTCTGCTTTTCCTATGCCCCGGATTCAGACGCCGCAAAACGGAGGCTTCTGTGGGACATCTTGTTTCCTTACTGTACTTCGGGAAAAACGCTAATCTTACTATGATTCAGATTAAGCAGCAAGAGCAAACTCTTGGTCGCCAGTTAAAATTTTCAGCAAGGGATTTAAGAGATCGCGCTGAGGTTCTCTGCATGCTTACTTACCCACTAGTCTTGCTGTCGAAACCGGTCAGCCCCTAATAAATAAGTCTGCAAAGATAATGAAAATATCATTCCATTGTTTCATTCCTGTCGTTTTGTCCCGGTAAGTCTTTTGATGCTTTTAAGGAATGGCAGCGATTTGTTAACGGTATTACTAGAGCGCTCTACTTAAATAGTCATAAAATTGGTTAAGGGCGGTTAAAGTTTTCCCTCATAGAACGCCTTATAGAAGGGTGATAGCTCTTACTTGATTACATTTGCTCAAAATACTACCTACACCGTGAAACCCGTCGCTTTCTCTTTTATTCTCCTACTTTTTTCTCTTTCTTTTTCTGCTCAAACCCTGAAAGGTCGGGTGGAGACGCAGGGAGTGGTACTTTCTGGAGTTTTGGTCGTTAATGTGACTCAGGATACTAAGTCCCAAACGCGAAGCGATGGAGTATTTGAGGTATCTGCAAATCCGGGCGATGAGCTTAGGTTTGTTAAATCAGGTTACGATAGAAAAGAACTTATCGTATCAGGAACTTCTCAAGAAATAGTGGTGAGTCTCGTTAAAATACCAACATTAATTGAAGAAGTACACGTAAATCCCGTGCGTCTCACCGGAAACTTGCATGAGGATTCGAAAAACCTTTCTCGTATTAGTAAGAAGGAGCAGATTCGTAGGGTGGTAGGCCTTCCTGGCCCTGTGGCTAATCCTCGGCAGCATGCTACTACTTCTGCAAAAGAAGTACTGCTACCTATGCTGCTCGGAAGTCTTAATATTCAAGCAGCGTACGATTTGATTTCAGGAGACGGAAGAAGACGTCAAAGCCTCTATGATTTTCAAGACGCTCAGAGAGAACTTATTTGGCTTAAAGTTAATATCGATCCTTATTATTTTAGAGATAATGAGATTCCGGAGAATCGAATTGATGAATTTCTTCAATTTGCGGTGGCTAGGAATCCTAAGATAAAGACCTATATCAAGGCTAAGAACGGATCAGGCGCTCAAATCGAGCTTTCAGAGCCGATGCAAGTGTATAAAGAAAGACTCAGTCAATCTAGTGCTAAAGAAGAGGAAGCTCAGCAGCTGAGTCGGGTCTCCACCTTGCCTTAGGATTATTTAATACTGGGTTAACGCCTTATTGGTAATACTTTGCTATTTTCGGGCAAAAATTATTTTCATGAGATCTTTTCTATCTTTTTCCCTTCTTTTTGTCCTATTGACTTTTTCGCCTGTTTTAAAGGCTCAAGAGTATTACGAACTTCCTTCTAATCCAGAACTAAAAGTTTTTGAAAACGAGGACGCTCTTAACTTCCTTGTTCTAGGTGACTGGGGAAGAAACGGAGAGTTTTTTCAAAAACCCGTTGCAAGAGAATTAGCGAAGGCGTCTAAAACTCTAGACTCCGAATTTATTATTTCCGTTGGAGATAATTTTTATCCGGACGGAGTTCAAAGTACCCTAGATCCGCAATGGAGACAATCTTTTGAAGACATCTATTTTCAGTTTGATTTAAATAAGCCTTGGTATTCGGTTTTAGGGAATCACGATTACTACGGTAGTATTGATGCGCAGATTGAGTATTCTAATATTTCTAGACGATGGAATATGCCTGCTCCTTATTTCAAGGAAACTTTTGATCTTCCTGAGGGCGATGGAAAAGTACTGTTTCTTTTTATCGACACGGTTCCTTTTATTCAGAAATACCAGGGTCGTCCCGGTATGATGCAAGACAATCTTAAAAAACAAGATACTACGGCTCAGCTGAATTGGCTGAAATCAGAACTTAAAAACAAAGCCAACGATGTAAAATGGGTATTTGTTGTAGGACACCATCCACTTTACACTGGAGGAAAAAGAAAAGTGGCAAAAGAAACTGAAGATATGCGTAAGATTTTCGAGCCTATTTTTCAGCAGTACAAAGTGGACGCTTACTTAACCGGTCATGAGCACGATCTTCAAGTGATCGAACCTAAGGGCATTCATACCGTTCAGTTTCTTTCCGGAGCGGGAAGTGAAATTCGTCCTTCTGGAGAAAGAGAAGGAACGCTTTACGCGGTATCCGACGGAGGATTCCTTAGTTTTTCAGTTCAAGAAAAAGAAATGAACGTTGTGGCGGTGAATGGAGACGGTAAAGTACTGTACTCACGCAGCTTTAAGAAGTAATTGACTTATACAAAGAAGATTATCGTTTTTTAGGAACGGCTTTTGCTTTTTAAAAAGGGAGGTGACCTAAAGTGACCTCCCCTTTTCTATGAAAAATTCTCTTGTTATCACGATCGCCATTGCTGCTTTAGGTTTCGTTGTGGGACTCGCCCTTTTAGGATCAGCCATTAAAAACCGAAATCAATCAGACAATACGATTTCAGTCACGGGTCTAGGAACCAAAACCTTTACGTCGGATTTAATTACTTGGAACGGGAATTTTTCTCGGAGCAGTTTTGATTTGCAAAGTGCCTACTCCGAACTTGCCAAAGACCGCGAAGTGATTGCTTCTTATTTAACAACCAATGGGATTAAGCCAGAGGAAATGGTGTTTTCAGCAGTGGACATTCAAAAGCAATTCAGTTACGGTAGCGATGCGAACGGAAATTCAACTAGAAGCTTTTCTGGTTACCAGTTAATTCAATCGGTTTCTATTGAAAGTAAAGAAGTGAAAAAGATTGAGGATTTATCCCGAAATATTACTGAAATCATTAACCGTGGAATTGAGTTTACCTCCGCTCCTCCCAATTACTTCTATACCAAACTCTCTCAAGTTAAGCATGAAATGATTGCGGAAGCAACAAAAGATGCAAGAGAAAGAGCGGAAAAGATAGCTGAGAATTCCGGAGCCAAACTAGGAAACTTAAAAAAAGGTTCTACCGGCGTGATTCAAATTACAGCGCCCAACTCAACAGAGGAATATTCTTGGGGCGGGACCTACAACACGACTTCAAAAGACAAAGAATCGAGTATTACAGTGAAACTTGAATACGAGGTTCGCTAGGAGAATTCGTAGAAAGGAAAGCTGTTGAATACTTGTAATTTGCCGAGATTTTAATTTAGTTTCTTGAAGAGAGAGGGACTCTGATTCAAAGAGGGAAACAAAAGATTTTATTTAGTACTTTTATCCTCTTAGAAAAAATCATTATGACCTATAAAAACTTATGGATACTAGCCATTAGTGTCCTTCTTTTCACGGGCTGTTCATCGGATGATGGTCCTGGAGGATCTGAACCGACACCAACTCCTACGCCGACCCCTGAGCCGGGAGGAGGCGGTGAAACCGTAGTAAAGCCCGATTTTTCACCTATACATGTAACCACCCACGAGGGGAAAAGTTTTGAAGTAGGAGCTAAGCCTCCCAGCGGAAATTCTGTGGCGGGACCTGGTGGGTCCGTTATGATGCAGGCTTATTATTGGGACGTTCCTATGGGCGGTACTTGGTGGGATAACATTCGTTCTAAAGTGGATGCATGGTCAGATGCTGGAATTGGCGCCATGTGGCTTCCTCCAGTATCGAAAGGACAGAGTGGAGGATACTCTATGGGCTACGATCCTTACGATTACTTTGACTTTGGACAGTTCCACCAGCACAGTACTACAGAAACTCGCTTTGGTTCCAAAGACGAATTGGTGAGCCTCATTTCAGCCGCTCACGATAATGATGTGATGGTTTATGCAGATATTGTACTGAATCATAACAGTGGAGGAGGATCCGAATACAACCCTGTGACTAAATCCAATACTTGGACCGACTATACTCAAGTGGCTTCAGGGCTCTTCAAAAGAAATTACGAAGACTTTTATCCTAGTACCGCTTACGGTAATAATGACGAAGGAAGTTTTGGAGACATGCCCGATTTAATCCATAAAAGGCCGTACGTTCAAGATTGGTTTTGGAAAACCCCAGAATCTGTAGGACAGTACTACAAAAACGTGATGAAATTTGATGGATGGAGGTTTGATTACGTGAAAGGGTTTGGTCCTTGGGTAGTAAAAGAATGGAACGCTCATGTGGGTGGATTTTCCGTAGGAGAACTTTGGGACACCAACTTGCAGTTGGTTGACGATTGGGTGAAAGCATCAGGATCCAATGTGCTGGATTTTTCAACTTACTATAAAATGGACGAAGCGTTTGATGGGGGCGATTTAACCAAGCTATTGGACGATATGTATTGGAAAAGAAACCCTCATAAGTCTGTTACTTTCGTGGCCAACCACGATACGGACGAAATCTGGAATAAAAGGTTAGCTTATGCCTATATTTTAACGCACGAAGGTTACCCTGTTCTGTTTTACCGTGATTATGAAGAATGGCTTGATAAAAATGAACTCAATACGCTTATAAAAATTCATAACGAAAAAGCTACCGGAACTACGAGTATTTTGTACGCAGATCGTGACGAGTACATCGCAAGAAGAAACGGTTACAATGGGAATCCAGGTCTTATTGTTTATTTCAACACTTCTCCTACTTATCAAGAAAAATGGGTAGAAACCAGTTCTTCTTGGAGTGGAAAAACCCTTGTGGATTTATCAGGAAATGAAACGGCTCACAAGCCTACGGTTCGAACGGATCGTTGGGTGAAAATTAAATCTGCACCGAACTCTTATACGGTTTGGTCGGTGAACTAAGATTGACAAAGAAATTAACCTACACATAGAAAAGCAGCATCTAAAAAGATGCTGCTTTGGTTTTGTAATTATTTCTCCGTCCTAGTAGACTACGTCGTAGATTTCTTCTACTAGGCTGCTTGGTTTTTCAACCGGAAAACTGCTTAATAATTCTAAAGGAAGGGGTTTTTTATCCTCACTGTACGCAGGCTGAATATAAGAAATGTCCACTCTTGTAAATCCCTGTCGGTAGTAGAACTCCAGTCTTCGTTTAGCAGTTGGGCTAAAATCCTCCGGTTCGCATTCCAGTACGAGACGGGAAAACTCTTTTTTTAGTTGAGAGAGAATTTTCTGACCGTATCCTTGTCCCCTAAAGGATTCAAATACTTCAAAATGTTCAATGAACTTCACGGTAGATAGGTCCCATTGTATGACGTATCCAACACTTGTAAGTCCTTCCAAAACGTGGAAGACATTTACTTTTGGATGCTTGTAGAGCTTAACGAACTCATTTTCCTCCCTTCTCTCATCACTAGGGAAAGTCTTTTCGTAGGATGGGTAGATGATCGAGTGCCCAGGGTGCTCTTTTGAAGTAATGGGAAGAAAATCTAAAGCTTTGTTTTGTGTCATAATTAGAAGCAAAAATAAAAAGCGAAGGGAGTAAATATTTATAAACTGTCTTGCTCTTTTTACATAATTTCTCGGGGCAAGTTACCATTATTAAATCTAGGAGAATACTATATGAATTACCTTCTTACTAAGAGCGAAAGATAGTGAAGAAAAGAAATTATTGAAACTTAATTGTAATAAAACTTGTTACAATTAAAAATTTGTTGTAATTTTGCCGCTGTAATGAACAATACAAGATTTGCAACGCTGATTCATATTCTTACTCTTTTGGCCAAACATCCAGAGGAGTGGATCAGTTCGGAGTGGATTTCAGGGAGTATTGGGATCAATCCAGCTGTCGTAAGAAAGGAGCTTTCTTTTTTACAGGAAAAGGGTTGGGTCGTAAGTAAGAAGGGAAAAGAAGGAGGTTCAAAATTAAATAAGTCTTCTTGTGATATTTCTCTCGGAGAGCTTTATTTAGGGGTGAAAAACTCCACGGTGCTGGGTAAGAAAAACGCCTCTACAGCAGTCAATTGCAGTGTTGGAAAGCAAATCAATAAAGAATTAGAAGAGTTATTTAACGAAACCGATCAACTGGTTTTAAAGGCTTTAGAGAAAAAGTCGTTAAAAGCTTTTGTAGCGCAATTCAAATAAATTTTTTTACGCTTAAATGTAACAATAACTATTACAATATAATAAAATCATATCATAATGAAAAAACTTACCATTATCGGAGCTACAGGGTTTGTAGGTTCCAAATTAGTTAAAGAAGCCGTAAGCAGAGGATACGACGTAACGGCAGTTTCCAGAAACGCAGATAAAGTGGAAGGAGATCAAGTAAGAAAGGTTTCAGTGGACGTGAATAATACTCAGGAGCTATCCGAGGTCTTGAAAGGACAGGATGCAGTCATTAGTTCGTTCAATGCAGGATGGACCAATCCGAACCTATATGATGATTTTCTGAAAGGATCGAGATCCATTCAAGAGGCCGTAAAGAATTCTGGAGTGAAAAGACTTATTGTGATTGGTGGGGCTGGAAGCCTTTACGCTAATGAATCCGACCAGATAGTAGATTCACCTGATTTCCCTGCAGAAATCAAACCGGGAGCAACTGCGGCAAGAGATTATTTAAACGAACTTAAAGAAGAAAAGGATTTGGATTGGGCGTTTTTCTCTCCTGCTATTGAAATGCATCCTGGTGTCACTGAAGGAAGAACAGGAAACTACCGTTTAGGAAAAGATCAGCCAGTTTTTGATGCGAGTGGGGTTTCAAAACTTTCTCCAGAAGATGTAGCAGTGGTTCTTCTTGATGAAATCAGCGAGCCTAAACATCACCAAGAGCGCTTTACAGCAGGGTACTAGATCAACATCAAATTTTTATTTAAATAAAGTAGTAATGAAACGAAACATTGATTTAGGACTTTTGGTCGCTCGATTGACTTTAGGAATTTTAATGCTGATGCACGGAATCCATAAATTGGTACATGGTGTAGACGGAATCAAAGGGATGCTTGCGGGATACGGTTTACCCGAGTTTTTAGCGTACGGTGTGCACATTGGTGAAACCCTTGCGGCTGTCCTTATTATCGTAGGTTATCGAACACGCCTGGCCGCGATTGCTTTTACGGGAGTAATGGTGGTTGCTTTTCTAATGGCGCATAGGGATCCAGTCTTTGGACTCGGACAATCAGGTGCCTGGCTGCATGAAGGTATTACCCTGTTTCTTTTTGGAGGTCTGACTTTGGTGTTCACCGGTGGAGGCAAGTACGGACTCTCTTCTAGCCACGTGTGGGATTAACCAAAAAGCTTTTTTTTAAAGGAATATTGCTTTAAGCGATTCCTATTCAAAATATTAAGCGTCGGTCTTTGCAGTAAGACCGACGCTTTTGTATTTTATTGAGTATCCAGCTTAAAGTTTATGAACCTATCTTACAAGTCAAAAACACTGGGTCTTCTCGTAATAAAGATGTCTTTTACCCACAGCATAAAGGCCATCATAAGATAAATTAAGGTCATGATTCCTACCGTAGCAAAGGTGGAATAGATGAAAAAGACCCGAAGTTTAGAAACGGGGATTCCTAAGCGGGTTCCCGTTCTGGTAAGTACGCCAAACCACTCTTTTTCAACTCGGTGTCTTAAATTCGTAATAAACTTGGGTTCTCTCATGGATTCAGGTTATTGTTCTATAATAGAATTAGTGGCTGATTTGGTTTTGAAAACTTCGATGGTGCTAGAGTACATTTTTTCGTAAAGCGGAAGAATATTACTCAAATCAAAACTTAAGGCCTGCTGCCTTGCATTTTCTTTCATTTCTTGAAGCAGTTTTTCATCGCTTAGAAGCTTGATGGTATAGTTACTCATGGCCTCTACGTTTCCGATCTCTGCTAAGTATCCAGTTTTACCTTGGATGTTGACCTCTGGAATTCCTCCTGCATTGGAACTAATAACTGGAGTGGAAGCAGCCATAGCTTCTAGGGCAGCAAGTCCGAAACTCTCCTGCTCGGAGGGAAGTAAGAAAACGTCACTGAGTTCTAAGATTCGGTAAAGGTCGTTTACTTTTCCTAGAAGTCTCACTTTGTCAATAAGGTGAGGATTTTCTTCTAAGAATTGATTCACCACTTCCATATCGGGCCCTTCACCAATTATGATCAGTTTGGATTTAATCCTTTTCTCTACGTTTTTAAAGATCTGGAGTACATCACCAATTCTTTTTACTGGCCTAAGGTTCGATACGTGGATTAAGATTTTTTCGTCCGCTTGGGCAAATTGGTGCCGCTCGCAGGGAGGGGAAGGAGTGAAAATCTGGTTGTCAATAAAATTGGTGATCACTTGGATCTCTTTCTTTATTTTAAAGAACTTTAAAGTGTCTTGTTTTAAACTCTCTGAGACGCTGGTAACCGCATCGCTTTGGTTGATAGAAAATTCTACTGCGTGTTTATAGGAAGGGTGCTGTCCTACTAAAGTGATGTCCGTTCCGTGGAGCGTGGTTACCAGTGGAACGTCTTTTCCTTCCTCTTTGAGCATTTGCTTTGCTGTAAAGGCGGCGTACGCATAAGGGATTGCATAATGAGCGTGCAAAAGATCCAATTTGTAGAGTGTAACTACCCTGTAGATCATTGAGCTTAAAGCAATATCGTAAGGCTGGTATTGAAAGAGCGGATAGGTCTGCAGGTTCACCTTATGAAAGAAGATGTTGGGATTGGTAATATCAAGTCTTGCGGGCAGATTATTGGAAATGAAATGCACTTCGTAGCCTTTGGAGGCCAGGGCCATTCCAAGTTCTGTTGCCACAATACCGCTTCCTCCGTAGGTCGGATAGCAAAGAATACCTATTTTCATGGGTTACACATTTTTAAGGGGTGGAGAGTTTTGCTTCTAATTGGGTAACAGGAAGATCCATTCCGCTTCCAGCCTGAAGCTCTTTATTCACTTCAACCGGCAGTCTTCCTGTAATTGGTGATTCGCCCAGTAAGCCGTCCGCAGAAGCTTTCATAGCATCAGGATGGTTTTCGTAGGCCACCAAAACACTTGAGATTCCTTTTAGATTTAAAGGGCCTAGGCCGTAAGGAGAACCAAAGAGTACGACTCCAACCTTATGCTTTTGTTTTAATTTTTCAATGATTGCTCTAGAGGAAGAAGAGATCTTAAACGGCTTGTAAGCAGTGGAGTTGTCTTTATGAAGTCCGATTAAAACTTTCGCCCCGGAAGGAATCTGACCTAGTGTCTTTGCAGAAACAAGCTTTACTTGGGACTCTTTCCCCAGGATCTCAGTCATCACTTTTGAACTTGCTTCTTCTAAAGGGAGGTAATAATAGGTCTCGTTCTTACTTAAAGGAAGAAAGGCGTCCTTATTTTTTAATAGAGTTAAGGAATGCGCGTAGAGCTTTTGAGAAAGCTCTTGGTGCTCCGAATTATTAAGGTCCCTATCTAAGTTATCTAAAGGGATTTTCTCAAATCGATCGAGTCCTAAGTAGTATTTGGTTAGAAGAATTTTCTTTACGCTTTCTTCTAAACGCTCCCGTGGAATTTCTCCCTTTTCAATAGCCTCAGCAATTTGTTTTTTTCCTTCTTTTACGCCTTGAGAAAAGAGCATGATGTCGTTTCCGGCCTTAAAGGCCTGAAGGTCTAAAGCTCCCGGCTGGTAGCGTTTGGCAACTGCTCCCATGTTTAGAGCGTCGGTAATAATGAGCCCTTTGTAGCCCATTTTCTTTTTTAATAATCCTTCTACGATCTCACTAGAGACCGAGGCAGGTACTCCTGACTTTTTCTCTAAACTAGGAACGTAAAGGTGTGCTACCATTACGCCTCCTACGCCGTCTTCTAGCATTTTATAATAAGGTGCCAGTTCAATTTTTTCTAGTCGTTCTATAGAGTGAGAGACCACAGGAAGATCCAAGTGAGAATCCGTATCCGTATCTCCATGTCCTGGGAAATGTTTAATGGCCGCCAGTACATTATGGTCTTGAAGTCCTTTGGTATAAGCCCGGGCAGAGTTCACAACGTTTTCTACTGTGGATCCAAAGCTTCTGTTGCCAATAATGGGGTTGTTAGGGTTGGTGTTCACATCCACTACGGGAGCAAATACCCACTGAATCCCCATACGCCTTGCGTCTTTGGCGATCTGCGAGGACATTTCATAAACCAAAGATTTGTCTTGAATCGCACCTAGGGAAAGGGCCCAAGGAAGTTTGTACGCTTTTTCAATACGTTGGTAAAGTCCCCATTCGGCGTCCATTCCAATTAGAAGGGGAACTTTGGCTTTGGGTTGCAGTTCATTTAATAGTTCAACTTCTCTTTTGGCATCGTCTTGCATTAAAATGAGTCCTCCGATTTTTTCCTTCTCGACGATGGCTTTTACCTTCTGAATTTCAGATTCTCCTTTATTGGTATAGAGGGCCACAATGAAGAGTTGGCCTAGTTTTTCGTCTTGAGAGAGGTTATTATAAGTGGTCTCTACCCACTCAAGCGCTTTTTCCTCTTTTTCTTGGGTCCAGCCTTGGGGCTGGTACTGGCCGTAGGCCAGAAAGCTGAGAGAAAAAAGAGCTAGGACTCTAGATATTGAATTGAAAACATGCATACGTATCGTATTGGTTGAGAAGCAAAAATACAATTTTCTAAGAGGATTCCCCCTATAGTGCTGAATTTTTGGCATTTGTTTTGAATAGTTAGAACTTGAAAAGAACCCAAATACCCATAACTATAATGAAACGTTATTTACCTTTATTTTTACTGTCTTTATTCGGACTCTTTGTTATGTCTTGTGACAACACCGATTCAAGAGACGATGGCCAGGATTATGATACTTATCCCGTGATGACGGATGTAAGCGGAAGCTTCTCGTCTTCGAACGATTATTCCCTTACGCAAGGAATCCAGATTGCTCAGAGCGATGTGGTTTTAGTTTACCGTAATACCGCCACTAGTGGATCTGCCGTTTGGCAACTGATTCCTAAGACCGAGTACTTAAGCGATGGCAGAGAACTAGACTACAACTTCTTATTTGATAGTAGTTTAGTTGAGATCTATACGGAAGCGAATTTTGATCAAAATACGATGTCTAGTGCAGAGAAAGCTCAGTACTTGAACTCGCAACAGTTTAGAATTGTACTTGTTCCTGCTTCTAAAGCAGCTGAGGTCGATACTTCCAATTACCAAGAGGTAATGAGAGTACTAGGACCTAGAGAACTAGCTCCTTAAGAGAAAAACTAAAATTCTAGGAGCCTATAGATAGCTCCTAGAATTTCAAAAGTAAAAGGTCGCTTTCTAGCTAATTAGGAAAGCGACCTTTTTATTGTGTCCTTGTTTAGAAGGATAATTGTTATTCTTTAGTGTTTTCTGCGCCTTTTTCGTCCTTTAGTAAATGTCCGAAATAAGTCTTTTTTACTTTGAGGTAATCCCGACTCTCATCGGTGGCATCAATTTGTAAAGGGATGCGGGAGTTGAGTTTGATTCCACTTTCTTCAACGTAACGCATCTTGTCTGGATTGTTGGTTAGTAGGTTGACTTCACTAATCCCAAGGTGTCTTAAAATCTCTATCGCTACTGAAAAATCCCGATCGTCTGCCGGAAGACCTAATTGCAAATTGGCCTGAACCGTATCGAGTCCTTTTTCTTGTAGTGCGTAGGCTTTTAGTTTGTTAATAATGCCTATGTTTCTTCCCTCTTGTCTTAGGTAGACGATAATGCCTCCGTTCTTACTTACGTAGTCCATAGCATAGTCGAGCTGCTGTCCACACTCACATTTTTTGGAGTGGAAGATTTCTCCGGTCATGCACTCCGAATGAAACCTTACGTTCACAGGTTTAGAGTAATCGGTGCCTTCTGCGATGAGCGCAATATGGGGCATCCAATCCGTCTCTTCTTCTGAATAGGCTACAATGTGAAAATTTCCGTACTCCGTGGGTACCAGCGATTCTGCTTGCTTTTTTATCATGAGAAAGGGGGAAAGAAGTAGTTTACTGCTTTCGGTCATTTTTACTCAGTTCTTCTAACTGAGAGATGTTACTTTTTATTCGAACCAGATAACGATTAATCACCTCATTGTCCGAAGGATTAAGAAAACGTCTTAATTTTTGAATTTTTTTGTAGGACTTTTCTACTTCTGCGAGCGCGCGGTTTTGACCCACTAAATTGTAAGAGCCCACAGCGTACACGTATTCTTTTACATGAAACTTTAGATTGTTAACCTCTTGGTTGAGCGCCGAATTATTAAACTGGGGAATGGTGGACATTTGACTCGAAAGTTCCGAGGCATAGAATATCTTACCACTTTTCTCCTGGAAATTTTGCGCAGGGTTTTTCACTTCGGGGCTAGAGCCCGCCGAGTTGACGCTGTTTTGCAAAGGAGAAAGCGCAGTGTTTTCCGAAGAGCAAGACAGTAGAGAAAATAAAAGTAGAGTTAGTACAACAAAAAATTTCATTATGGCGCATCCTTTCTATAGAGGACCGGGTTAAGACTCTCATCGTTGTACATCTTCATTTGTTTGTACAACTTCATCTTAACTTTTCCGTTCTTTATATCAGCCAGTAGCTGATCAATGGCGCTTGTTAAATCGGTTTTCTGTTCTAATAGAACGTCTAATTTTGCCTGACATTTCTCCCTATGCTCTTTTGAGGCAGATTCCCTTTGGGCCTCCTCATTCATATGGTAGATTTTTAGGCAAAGAATAGAGAGTCGATCTACGGCCCATGCAGGCGTTTCTGTATTGATTCGAGAATCTTCTCTTTTTTCTACTTCCGAGTACTCGCGAAAGAACCATTGGTCAATGTACTCCACCAAATCGGTTCGCTCTTGATTCGATTTATCGATTCTTCGTTTCAGCGCTAAAGCTTCACTAGGATCAATGGCTTCGTCTCGGATGATATCTTCTAAATGCCACTGAACGGTATCAATCCAGTTTTTTGCATACAAAAGTTGTTCCAAACTAGCGTTCGGGTAGGGGTTCTCAATTGGGGTATCCACGTGATCTTTCACGTGGTAATCACCAACGGAGCGAGAAAAAACCTCCCAAGCTTTTTCTGTAAAAGTCATAAGGAGTTCTTTTTTAATTTGGGTTTTGCTCGCCCGTTTTGTCCTGTGGTTTTTTGTCGTCGTCTTTTACCGCGTCCTTGAATTCTTTAATTCCAGAACCCACACCTTTCATAAGTTCAGGGATTTTTCTTGCACCGAAAAGAACCACGATGATAAGGGCAATGATAAGTATTTCTTTAAAACCGATCATAGGGATAGTTTTTGAGTTAAAAATTGACTACAAAGGTAGCTTTTTTTTGTTTATCTAAGCCAGCCTAAAGGATCCACCGGAGTGGTTCCGCTCCAGATTTGAAAGTCCAGTGTATGGGTGCCATCGAAATCGGCTCCCACCACTCCAATAGGGGTTCCAGCTGGAATGTTCTGGTTGGCTGAAACGCTCACCGACTCTAGGTTCGAGTAGATCGTAAAGTAACTTCCGTGTCTCACCACGACGGTTTTTGAACCTCCGTCCACAAAAATTCTTGAAACTGTTCCCGGATAAATGCATCGCGCTACGGTTCCTTTGGAAACGGCGATTTTAATTCCGTTGTTTTCTTCAATGATATGTTTGAATACCGGGTGGGGCTGACGTCCAAAACGGTGGGTTATAGTTCCGTTTACAGGTCGGGCTAATTTGCCTCGGTTTTGAGCAAAGTTAGCAGCAGAGGCGTTTCCTACACCAAAGGCGGTAAGGGTTTTTTCCTCCGCAGTCTTTTTCTCTTCTTCGTTGGCTTTGCTGAGTTTTGCTTCTGTTTCACTAGCGGCAGCGTATTTATCTGCAGCTGCTTTTGCTTTCGCAGCGGCATCGGCCGCTTCTCTTGCTGCAGCAATTCTACGGGCTTCCGCTTTTTCTGCTTCATCTGCTTTTCTCGAATCCTCCGCTTTTTTAGCTTCAGCGGCTTCAGCAATACGTGTTTTTTCCGCTTCTTCCTTGGCTTTTTTATCGGCTAGATCTTGAAGACGTTTGGCTTCTTCCGCTGCTTTTTTCTTAGCCGCTTCTGCAGCAGCAATTCTAGCTCGGTTTTCTGCTTCAATTCGTGCTTTTTCTCTTTCTGCAATGATTCGTGCCTGTCTTTCTTTCTCTTCTCTTGCTTTTCTTTCGGCCTCTTCTTTGATTTTAGCCAATCGAATCTCTTCGGCGATAATGTTTCTTAGTTTCGCTTCTAAGGCTCTGGACTCGCCTTGTTTTTGTTTGAGCTCCTGAGTCAGCTGTGCTTCGTTTTGCTTGAATTGACCTAGGATGATTTCTTTTTGTTTTCTTTCCGCTTCAATGGTTCCGAGCTCTTTTCTTTGAGAAGCTAAAAGCGTTTCCTTGTCTTGCATGGATTTTTGCCTAGAAGCGATGTTTTGCTCGATTTTATCAGCTACGCCCATAATCTCGGCAGCTTTCTTATTCTGATAGTCGCTATAGCTCTTTAAGTATTGAACTCTTCTAATGGCTTCTCCTAGGTTTCTAGAAGAAAGAATGAAGGTTACTTTGTTCTGAACTCCTTTGTTTTTGTACGCTTTTACAAGTACATCCGCATAGTTCTTTCTTAGTTGAGCAAGTTCTCTTCTTTGTCGATTAATCTCTAATTGCTTAAGGTAAATATCGTCTTCAATAAGTCTTTTTTCCTTTTGCGTGTTCTTATAGACTTTTTCTCTGAGCTGGATCTTTTTGTTCACTTCCTCTAGGTAGGCCACCGAGAGTTTTGCCTCGCCTCTGGTTTTCGCTAAGTTCTGATTGATTTTAGCAATCTCTTTTTTGAGCGCGTTGTTTTGCTGTTGAAGCTGAGATTTGCTTTGAGCAAACCCCAAGTGAAATGAAAAAAGCGCAGCGGCCAGTAGAAGTCTTCTTAGAATCATTTAATCGTCACTTTTGTATAGCCCGAAGGGACGCTGTAAGGAGTCGACATTTCGGAGCGTTCAAATTTCGTATTTTCCACTAAAACGGTTCCCGGTTTATCGCCTTTTAGTACTAGTTTAACATTTTTCGCTAGCCTTTCGCTTCCGACTAGTTCAAAATCGGAATAATAGACCTCTAGGACCCTAGTGGAATTAACTTCTTGCAATAATACTTTTTTTAAATCAAAATTGGAAGCGTATTCTAAAATTATTTGATACTCAGTACGCTTAGAGCCTTGCTCAAAGACTTGGTTCTTAGTAGAGCGCAGGGTGAAGGAAGAAGGTGAAACGGAAAGCTCAAACTCACTGGGATTAATGGGAATGAAAGTTTTTCCAATCAAAAGCTTCTGTAGGGAAGTTAGGTCAATGAAATTTACTCCTAGAAGTGAATTCACGTAATTAAAGGAAGTGTCGATATAGGTTTTATTCCATTTTTCGTAGCCTTGGATTCTTTCTGGGGTGGCCAAAGCTCTTCCCACATTAAAGAAAAGTGCAGAAAGGTTCATCCAAACTTTCTGATCCTTTTCTAAATAGATCGTGGCATCAATAGGAGGAATGAACTTCCCTAGGTCCGGAGTAATTTTACTCGCTATTTTTAGCTCCGAGAACTCAGGGCTTTTTGTAATATGGCTATAAAATTCTTTTTCTTCTACACTAGAATTAATGTCTTTTGGAGTATTGGCAGGTTTTTGTACTGCGCAGGAAAAGAGAAGAAAAGAGAAAAGTAGAAGTAAGTATTTTGATTTCATTTTGGCGGGTTTTATAGTTGAAAAGTGAAATTGCAATATTAAGGCCAAAGGTAAGCACTTAGAGCTTATCTGTTCTCTAGAACCTAGGTGCTTTTTTTTCTCTCTCTTCTTTCCCTAATAGTTCTTTTTTACTGCGTAAAGAATGGGGCCAGATCGATAAGTAATGTCCGCCAATGAGGTTACTAAATTGAAGTTAAAATTACTGAATATAGTGATATTTAATTGAAATTAACACTGGATTTCTATCAAAAGGTTTGAATGTTTGAATTTAAAATTATAAATTTGTCAAAATAATAAAAAATTATCATCATGAAAAAACTTCTATTTTCTTTGTTCGTACTGTCCTTTATAGGCATGAGCGCACAAAGCTTCGGCTTAAAAGCTGGATTTAATTTTGCAAACATTTCTGATGTCTACTCGGACGAATCTACTTCTTCAAAGATGGGATTCCATGCGGGGATCTTTTCAAACATTCCGGTTGCAGAGCGTTTTATGGTTCAACCTGAGCTTCTTTACAACCAGAAAGGGATGGAGTACGACGATCGTGCGATCAAGCTCGATTATATTTCTCTCCCTGTAATGTTTCAATACGATGTAGCTCAAGGATTTTATTTAGAAGCAGGTCCTGAATTCAGCTACTTAGTGTCTGCTGTTGATAAAAATAGGACGGGAAGCGATTCATCTACGGAAGTTGATATTAAAGAAGATCTAAATAGTTTCGATGTGGGCGTGGGCGTAGGTCTAGGTGTTGATTTTGCCTATTCTTATACTCTTTTTGCGCGTTATGTATTTGGAGTGAGTAGTATAATTAATTACGACGGAGCCTCTAGCGACGCGAAAAATTCAGTTTTTCAGTTAGGTTTCGCCTATACTTTTGGTAGGTAATAATTTTTCTCCTCTGTCTTAGTTTCTGCCTGGAGGCTGAGGCCATTGATTTACCTAAAAAGAGTAAACGGCCTTTTTATAGAAAAGGAAAGATCACATAACCATGAATAAAAAGGGCGGAAGTTTAAGAAAACTTCCGCCTTTTAATTTGTCTATACCCAAGTCCTTTTTTATTTCGATAGAAAGTCCAGTACAGAGAAGTCCCCTAAGGAAATTTCTCTCGAGACTCCATAATAATGAGCGGAATTTCCGATCATCGAATTGCTTAGGTTTCCGTGATTGATGGTCGTATTTTCTTGGATCAGCGAGTTGTCAATATTGGAATTGGCCACTGTAGTTCCGTTACCAAGAGATACGTTTGGACCTATTTTAGAGTTCGTGATTTTTACGTTCTCCCCAATAAAACAAGGCGGGATGATGAGGCTATTCTCAATCGTAGCGGACTCTGGATACTTAGCGAAAGATTCGATTTCGTAACCTAAGATCTTTCCGTTGGTGTCTACTGTAGCGTTTTTGTTTCCACAGTCCATCCAGTCGTCCACTTTACCTAGAGAGAACTTAGCTCCTTTGCTTCTAAGGTTCTCTAGAGCCGTAGTAAGCTGGTATTCTCCTCCTTGGCGGATGTCGTTGTCCATAATATAGTTAATCTCTGCCATGAGCTTCTCAGCAGACTTGAAATAGTAGATTCCAATAATGGCCAGATCCGACACAAATTCTTTTGGCTTTTCAACAAAATCGGTAATGAAACCGTACTCGTCTAATTTCACCACACCAAAAGCAGAAGGGTCTTCTACCTTCTTTACCCAGATTACCCCATCGGAGTTTTTATCCAAATGGAAGTCTGCTCTAAAAAGCGTGTCGGCAAAAGCAACAACAACGTCACCCTGCATGGAATCTTCCGCACATTTAATGGCGTGAGCGGTTCCTAGCGGTTGGTCTTGTGTATAAATGGTTCCTTTGGCACCTAGTTTTTCGGCCACTTGGATCAAATGGTCTTCTACCTCTTTTCCAAAATCTCCAATAATAAAGGCGATTTCTTCTATGGGTTCCCCAGCTACTTTAGCAATGTCTTCAACCAACCGCTGAACGATGGGCTTGCCTGCGATCGGAATTAAAGGTTTTGGCACCGTTAAAGTGTGAGGTCTAAGACGTGAGCCGCGACCGGCCATTGGGACTATGATTTTCATTTATAAATAGTTTTTTCTTGTGTTTAACTATATGGAATAAAATAAATTGAAATAGATTTTATACGCGAGTGCTGCCAAACCCACCTTCGCCTCGCTCGGACTCAGAAAGCGAATCGACAAGCTGCCACTCAGCGCATTCGTGTTTTGCAATCACCATCTGGGCGATGCGATCACCGTTATTAATGGTGAAGTCTTCTTTGGATAAATTGACCAGAATCACCCCAACTTCTCCTCGGTAATCGGCATCAATCGTGCCTGGAGAGTTTAATACCGTGATTCCGTTTTTAATCGCAAGGCCGCTTCTGGGTCTCACTTGGGCTTCGTAGCCCTCAGGAAGTTCAATAGAGAGTCCTGTTGGAATCAGCTTTCGCTCTAGAGAGCTTAAAGTGACAGGAGCATCTAAAAACGCATAGAGGTCCATACCCGCCGCACACGGCGTTTGGTATTTTGGGAGCTCGTGCGAGGAGCGGTTGATTACTTTTATTTTCATTTTCCTATGCTCTTGGTTATAAACGATCGTTCTCTATAAAGAATCAGGACTGTAAATATGATGAAAATAATATTTCCAATCCAGAAATTAGCGTTAAATATTTCATAAGAAACAAAGCTGCCCACAATAAGTAAGAGAATCGTGAATCCGATTTTCTTTATATTGTAAGGGATAGGGTAGTATTTTTGGCCTAAGAAATAAGACAGTACCATCATAAGGAAATAAGCGCCTAAGGTCACGTAGGCGGATACCATGAAACCGTATTTCTCTAATAAAAGTAGGTTTAATACTAGGGTAAACAAGGCTCCAATCCATGAAATATAAGTACCCACAACGGTTCGGTCCGTTACTTTGTACCAAGTGGAAAGGTTGTAATAAATACCAAAGAAAAGGTTCGCAATAATGATAATAGGAATAATGTCTAAAGCAATCCAGTAGCTCGAGTTAGGAATAAAAAGCTGTTTTAACCAACCGACGTTGGCAATAATTCCCATGGCCATTATTGAAGCAAAATAAGTGAAGTATTCTGTGATTTTGGCGTAGGTGAATTTCGCGTTTTTATCGTTCATTTGTTTAAAGAAGTAGGGCTCAATTCCCATGCGGTAGGCGGTGACCACAAGGGTCATAAGTACCGCTAATTTGTAGCATCCTCCGTAGGCGCCAGCTTCCTCAGGCGGAATCTTATAGTACTGCATCGCTTTGTCTAAATTCTCATTAATCATGAATGCGATTCCTGCAATCATGACGGGCCAAGCGTAAGAAAACATGCGCTTAAAGAGCGTAAAATCAAAAGAAAATTTCACCTTTAATAGTATAGGCACAAGTAGCAGCACTCCGGCCAAAGATCCGATGAGGTTGGAGAAAAATGTGTAAGATACTTTTTCCTTCATGCCTAATCCTTCAGAGAAAGAAGCTGGAATCCAAAGGAACAGTGCGATGACAAACACCGTGTGCACTAAGGCCTGCAGTACTCTTACCGCGCTGTAGGTAACGGGTTTGTTATTGAATCGTAGGTAGGCGAGAGGTACAATACAAATCGCATCTAAAAAGGCTATCCAAGCCATCCATTGAATGTATTCGGGTGTTTGAGCGTACCCTAAGTAATTGCTCAGGGGAGTAGTAAAGACGAGACACAAAGCAAGGAAGACTAGAGCGTTAATGGCCACGAACCAAAACGAGGTGTTAAAGGTTTTTTGCTCCTGATCTTTTTCTGCGGAAAACCTAAAGTACGCCGTCTCAAAGCCAAAAGTCAGAAGAATGTTGACAAAGGAGATGAGGGCATAGAGCGAAGTGAACTGCGCGAAGGCCTCGGGAGCTATGAAGTGGATGTAGAGTGGATTTAAAATAAAGACAATAATCCTAGGGAGAATAGCTCCCATTCCGTAGATCAGTGTTTCACCTAAGAGTTTTTTCAATGCTCCTTACTTTTGAAAGCAAAGGTAAATATTTTGCCCTAAGATAAAAATCCCCTTTTCTTTTTCTTATTCTAAAGGAAAGAACCTAAATTTGTTTTCTAGCCTTTCTTTCGGGGGCGAAAATCAAAATTTTCTTTTTTCTATGAAGACCTTAATCAAAAACGCCACGGTAGTAAATGAACTCAAAGTCCAGAAAATGGATGTTCTAATAGAAAACGATCGAATTCTTAAACTAGGGGACTTAGAAGCTTCTGAGGCAGACCGAGTAATCGATGCGGAAGGGAAATACCTTTTGCCTGGAGTGATTGACGATCAGGTGCATTTTAGAGAGCCGGGTCTTACCCATAAAGCAACTATTGCCTCGGAGAGTAAAGCGGCCCTAGCTGGAGGGGTGACGAGTTTTATCGATCAACCCAACACAGTTCCTAATGCTGTTACTCAAGAACTTCTAGAAGAGAAATACCAACGAGCTGAAGAGACTTCTTACGTCAATTACTCCTTTATGATGGGAGGAACGAACGATAACTTACAGCAGGTGCTTAAAACGAATCCCAGAAACGTAGCTGGAATCAAGCTCTTTTTAGGATCTTCCACTGGAAATATGCTCGTAGATAATCCAGAGACCTTGGAAAAAATATTTTCTTCCACCAAACTCCTGATTGCAGTGCACTGCGAGGACGAAGAAACCATTAAAAAGAATACGGAGCATTATAAGAGTATCTACGGAGAAGATATCCCGATTGAACTGCATCCGAAAATTCGAAGTGCGGAGGCTTGTTATAAGTCGTCTTCTAAGGCCATTGAACTGGCCAAAAAAACAGGGGCAAGACTACATGTATTTCATTTATCTACTAAAAAGGAAACAGAGCTTTTTGAGAACAATCTTCCTTTAAAGGATAAGAAAATTACAGCTGAAGTCTGCGTGCACCACCTTTGGTTCAGTGAAGAAGATTACAAAGAAAAAGGTACGCTCATCAAATGGAATCCCGCTGTAAAAACAGCGGAAGATAGAGAGGGACTATGGGAAGCTTTGCTCGACGATCGTATTGATGTCATTGCGACCGATCACGCGCCTCATACCCTAGAAGAAAAAGCGCAGGTGTACACAAAAGCTCCTTCGGGAGGGCCTTTGGTGCAACACTCCTTAGTAGCCATGCTTGAGAAAGCAAAAGAGGGGAAAATTTCTATTGAAAAGGTAGTAGAGAAAATGTGTCACAATCCTGCGGTTTTATTTGAGATAGAAGACCGTGGGTTTATTCGAGAAGGGTACAAAGCAGATCTAGTTTTAGTTGACCCTAAAGCTTCTTGGGAGGTTTCAAAAGATAATGTGTTTTACCAGTGCGGATGGTCTCCTTTGGAAGGTCAGGAGTTTCATTCTAAGGTGACCCACACCTTTGTTAATGGCTTTTTAGCCTTTGAGAACGGAGAGATCTCGGAAGAGAGAAATGGGGAGCGATTATTATTTACCCGATGAAAGTAGAAAGCAATCCTACCACTAAACTAGTTCTGATTATTTTAGGACTGGTCTTTTTGGTCGATTTGTCCTTAATAGCTATAGGGAAGCAGGAGCTTCGGGTCTTTAGTAAAACCCTACTTCTTCCTTTGCTTCTCGTCTACTTTTTTCTTCAAAAAGGAAGAGAAAGAAAAACAGAAGGGCTACTTTTTGCTTTAGGGCTTTTCTTTAGTTTTTTGGGGGATACTTTTTTGCTTTGGGATTCTTATTTTCTTTGTGGGCTAGGAAGCTTTTTTCTGGCTCATGTGCTTTACAGTATTACCTTTTTTAAGCTTAGAAAAAGAAAAGTTCCTTTTTGGCTTCTAGGGGTCGTTGGAATTTATTTGGCTGGCTTAGTTGGTTTTTTGTATCCTCACCTAGGGCCAATGAAAGTGCCGGTCTTGGCATACGCCGTGGTGATTTCCGTAATGTTTTTAATGGCTTACCAAACTTCAAGTAAAAAGCTGCTTTGGGGAGCGGTACTCTTTTTAATTTCCGATTCGCTTTTAGCGATTTCTTTATTCTATTATTCTTCTCTAGGTTTTTCTTTGGTCGTGATGCTCTTTTATGTGGTTGCTCAGAGTCTACTGACTTTAGGGATCCTTCCTTACACAGGAACTAAGAACGCTTAAGCGCTTTTTTGTACTGAAGTTGGGTTCTGATGTGTCAAGAGGTTTTCACCTCTTTTTTCAAAAATCATTAGATTTGAGGCGTGCTGGATGGAAATTACGATAAAAAATCACTAAAAGACTACGTAGTTGAGATAGTGAGAGGAAAGATAAAAACCTTGGATTTTTATCGCAATTTTACTTTGGAGGCCAGTAGAGACGTAAAAAAAACCTCAAAATACGACTCCATTCGCGAAGAGATCCAAGAGGAGCTTTACCACCTTGACCGACAAATGGCTACACTTCAACTGCTTTCTAAAGACCTTAAAAAACTTCCGGTCACAAGGAGCGAAAGGGTTCAACTAGGATCCATAGTCATTACCAGTAAAGCCCGTTTTTACATCTCGGTGTCCCTTGGTGAGTTTTTTTTAGAGAAGGATCGGTTTTACGCGATTTCGCCAGAGAGTCCCATGGCAAAAACTTTACTTGGAAAAGTGGAGGGGGAGGAATTCACGCTCAATGGGATATTCCAAAGGATAGAGAAAATCTACGAGAAGATTCTTTTAGGAGAGCAAGAATAGGGTATCTTTATCCCCATGAAAAAAGCAGACGTTTTACTTAGTCTTATTAAAGAAAGAAGAAGCAGGTTTCCACGGGAATACGGTGGAAATCCAATTGATAAAGAAGTTTTAGCCGAGATTTTAGAAAGTGCTCAGTTTGCGCCCAACCATAAAAGAACCCGTCCTTGGAGGTTAGAGGTTCTGGAAGGGGACAAGAAAGATAAGATGGGGGAGCGCTTAGCTGAGATTTATAAAGAAATTACTCCACCTCAAAGTTTCCTAGAGAAAAAGTACCTGGACATACCACAGAAGTGGAAGGCTTCCTCTGCTGTAATTACCATTGTAGTTAATTTTTCTTCTATCGTTCCTGAGTGGGAAGAAATTGCCGCCGTATCCATGGGGGTTCAGAATATGTACTTAATGACTACCGCTCACGGGCTTGGAGGTTATTGGTCTTCTCCTGGGCTCAAGGATCATTTGGTAAATGAGCTTAACCTGCAGGAGAACCAAAAATGCCTTGGCTTCTTCTTTATAGGAGATGTCCTTTAAAACCAGAAAAGACTTAATTTAAGAAAGCCCTAACTTTTTAAGCCGAAAGTTTTTGATAAAAAGACCTCTTTTTTTATCAATTCCTTTAATAAAGAGAAGGTTAGTATTAAAAAAATATTGTAATTTTGCAGTCTCAAAAATATTAACCGGGACGAGTATCCCAAAATTTAAACTTTATGTCAGTAAAAATTAGATTACAAAGACACGGGAAAAAAGGAAAACCTTTCTTCCACATCGTAGTTGCCGATTCCAGATCAAGAAGAGATGGACGTTTCATTGAGAAACTAGGTATCTACAACCCTGTAACCAATCCTGCAACTATTGAACTAGATGTGGATAAGGCAGTTAATTGGCTAAACAATGGAGCACAGCCTACCGACACCGCTAGAGCGATTCTTTCTTACAAAGGAGCTTTACTTAAGAAGCACCTTCAAGGAGGAGTAGCAAAAGGGGCATTCGATGAGGCAGAAGCTGAAAAGCGTTTCAATGAATGGCTAGAAAACAAAGAAAAAGCAGTAGAAGGTAAAAAAGAAAGCTTAAGCACTCAGAAAGCAGATGCTAAAAAAGCAGCTCTAGAAGCAGAAGCGAAAGTAAATGCGGATAGAATTGCAGCTAAAGAAGCAGTTTTAGCTGAAGCTAAAGCAGCTGAAGAAGCAGCAAAAGCAGAAGCTCAGGCTGCTGCAGCAGAAGCAGAAGCAGAAGCAGAAGCAGAAGCTACTGAAGAAGCTACTGAAACTCCAGCAGCAGAAGCTGAAGGAGAGGAGGCGCAAGCTTAATTTTTTCTTCCAATCAAAAATAATCCGTCCTACTTTTTAGTGGGACGGATTTTTTTGATTGTAGTGCTTCTAGCGTTTAGTCTACTTCACTAGTGGTAAAGTATTTGAGAAGGTAGGGGCTGCTCTTTTAACTCGATGCTTTCCAAACCAACCTCTAAAGTTTCTCCCATATAGTCTTCAAAATACTGGACTTCAATTTTATGAAATCCTTTTTCTAGTGCTACAATTCCTTCCATACGCCTAGCTCTGTGTCCTCCATCGTTATCAACCACTACAGTGTCTCCAATTTTAAGAAGAGAGCCGTCATCGGAATAAGTGTAAAATTTATAGTATCCCGTGGTAGGAATCTTAAGGTAACCTTTGAAAATAAGCGCAAAATGATCCTTCTTTTCAGAAGGCGATAGATCAATAGAAAGGCTTGTGCCCGATTTTTTAAGCTCTAGGTTCTTAATTTCATTTACTGACTCGATTTTTCCTTCATAGTACTCATAGTTCAACCCTTTTTCTTTGGGTGTGTAATTTTCGGCCTTTAGTACTTTTGAGTCTTTTCCTATGGTGGTAAGTCCGCTAGGGTAATGAAAAGGGTATTCGATTCCCTTTGAAGTATGAAGGTAAGAAGTGAAAGTAAAATCATTTTCTTTGAGTTGAAGAATTCTACCACCAAGAGGCAGGTCTCCATAGCTGTCTGCTCCGGATCTACCACCGTACCCAAGAGCGATTCCTTTATAAAGGCCCACGTAATTGTTTATGTGATCATGCCCACTAAATACGCCCATTACATCCTTCTGTTCTAATAAAGCAGCGAATACGCCGGAGTTGACCTCGGCAGCGGCTACGTTCTCACCTTTCACCCCAAGCATTGTGTTGCTTTCTGCAGCGAAATTAAATTCGGGTATAGGGATGTGAAAGAACATAAGGGAAGGAACCGGTGTTCCAGATTTCTTTTTGAAATTGTTACTCTGAGTTACATACCAATGAATTTGGTCTTGTTTGATCCAGTCGTAACTTCCTAGTTTGGGATTATTGGTGTAATCTCCACTGTCTAGAAAATAGAGTACATGGGAAATGTTCTCTCCTTTTTTATCTAATACAGTAGCACTGAAATTTCCTACCCCTGATACCTCTCCTTTCTCACCAAAGAAATTGGGGAATTTTCTTAAGTGCTCATAGATTTTTTCTTTGGAAAGGTCTTGTTCCTCATCGTGATTTCCAAAGATTAAGGTCCAAGGAGTGCCTGCACTCTCAAGTATTTGTCCCAGTTGATCAAGTCCCTCTCTCATGGATTTACTATTAACGTTGTCTCCGGTTAGAACGATAAGCTGAGGCTTTTCCTTACTAAAAAGTGACTTTAAATTCTGCTCCGTTTTAGTTGCATTCTCTGGGTTTCCACTCCAGTGGATGTCCGCTAACTGCAGTATTTTAAACTCTCCCTCCTCATTAAACTTTAACTTAGGAGTTTGAGCTATTGAAAGGCTAGAAAAAAAGAAAAGAAGCGCTAGAATAATACTTTTCATGGGAGGTGATTTTAGGTTGTAAATTTTGCACGTGAAGCTACTGAAAATTGGTCTATTAGAATGATAGGGATAAATTGTCTTTTTATTAATTTTCAAAGATAGAAACTAAGATCATAGCTCCACTCAAAATAGTATAAAAACAAAAAAAATAGAATTGACCTATACTATTAGTTTACAGTATATTTGCACGATGTTTCATTGGGACTCCTTTTAAAGAAGTAGAAAGTCCATATAAAAAGTTAAGTCATTGAAAAAAGAAGAATGTTATCTGCTGGGTAAAATTACCCGTAAGCACGGTCTAAAAGGAAACTTGGTTCTTAAGTTAGATACCGATCAACCTGAGCTTTACACCAGCCTTCAAGGGGTTTTTGCTGAGATCAATGGTCTCCTTGTTCCTTTTTTTGTTGAGAAACAACAGTGGCTTAAAGGAGATACCAAACTCTTACTTTTCAAAAATGTTACCGAGGCTCAGACGGAGCAATTGGTTGGAAAAGACGTTTTTCTTCCCCTTTCGACTCTTCCAAAGCTCTCTGGGAAAAGCTTTTACTACCATGAAGTCGTTGGATTTGAATTAAAAGATACGGAAGGGAAAAACTATGGGGTGATTCAATCGATCAACGATCAAACCGCTCAGCATTATTTCTTAAGTACACTTTCAGGCAAGCAGATTGTAGTTCCTATCATTAAAGATTGGATTACGGAGGTTAGTCGCGAGGAGAAAACGATTACAATGAATCTTCCGGAAGGTCTTTTAGAGGTTTTCACGGAGAGCTCCGTTAAAGATGAGTAATACTTTAACTTATAGTAATGAGCATATTTAAAATCTAGGGGATTACTGCTTAGATTATTTCAGTTCACTTTCTATTATATTAATGACAAATATGGGTATATTGGTCAGTCATTGCTCTTTTGTATGATAACATCCACTTTTTCAGCAATTTAATACTGCGGCTTTACATTTTTCTCTCAGTTTTTCGTTAAAATATTACACTTTTCTCCAGTTTTTTTACGTCATATACTACACTTTTCTCCAACTATTTCGATTGAAAAATACAGAGTAGATAAGTCCAATATTGGTTCAATTGGTGTCAGTGTGGAAAAAATAATTCTTGATTTAGGTTCAATTTGTACTTGTTATCCCATGCTTTTGAATGCAACTTTCTAGTGAAAGCATTGCCCCAATGTTCTGGGTAAAGTGCAAAGATTTTCAGTACTTTCAATTCGCATTTAACCTCATTCGTATTTCAGGCGGAGGAGCATAGTAAAATCGTCTAATTTTTCATATTATTTATATATTAAAATATGTATTTTACGCGAAAAAGTGTATATTTACATATTATAATATATGTACATGTTAGAATTTTTAACCATTCAAGAAGTCAAATCGAATATTGGAATATGGTGCAAAGCCCTTAGGAAAGAGCGAGGTATTTCACAAGCGGAATTAGCTAGAGAGCTTTCCCTTTCGACCCTTACCATTTCAAAGCTTGAGAAAGGTAAAAATCCTACATTGGATACTCTTTTGAAAGTCATGAAGTATTTTCAAGAAATGGATTCGCTGAACAGGTGGATAGTGGAAAAAATACAAGATCTTGAATCTAAACCATCATTGTACTAATGGCAAAAATTCAGATTATCACCATTTCTTATCGAGATGTAGAAATTGGAAGAGTAGGCTACGATGAAAATAGTAAAAAGTCCTATTTTCAGTACCATGCTGAATTTTTGAAGAGTGGAATTTATAAGAATTTGTTTCCCTTTATCTTAAAAAGGACTCCGTCCGTTCAGGTTTTTTCAAATTATAATAGCGACGCTTTTCGTGGACTTCCTCCAATGATTGCTGACTCTTTGCCAGATACATTCGGAAACTTTATTTTTAGAGAATGGCTTGAAGCTACCAACCAGAAATCAACGAGCTTAACTGCTTTAGAACAGCTCACCTATGTGGGTAAACGTGCTATGGGTGCGATCGAGTTTCAACCTGCTAAAGAGCTAACTGCAAGTACTACCATTGATATAGAGAAGATTGCTGAGGTTCTTAGAAAAGTGTTAGACCTGAAGTTGAGTACCCAGGAGAAAGGGCTTTCGGGTGTTTTATTACTAAATATTTTTAAAATTGGAACTTCGGCAGGAGGAGTTAGGCCCAAAATAATAGTGTCAGAGCATAAAGAATCTGAGATCCTAGATCCCGGTGATTTATATACTTCCTCTGATTATAATCATTGGTTAGTAAAGTTAGCATTGGAGCAAGACAAACCCTATGTACAGGAGCAGTTGGAATTTGTTTATTATAAATTGGCCACAGGGCTTGGAATCGAAATGATGCCCTCAAAACTAATCCATAGTAAACATTTTGCAACTTTGAGATTCGACCGACAGAATGGGCAGAAGCAGCATGTGTTAACCGCTTCTGGTCTAACGGGTTGGAACTATAAAGATCCGGAGCCTTCGAGTTATGAAAATCTATTCAAGTTGTCGCATGCATTACACCTGCCCCACCGAGATTTAGTACAGCTTTTTAAGCGTATGGTTTTTAATGTGGTTTTTGCTAATAGTGATGACCATTTGAAAAATTTTTCTTTTTTGTATAACGATCAAATAGACGGATGGAACTTGGCTCCTGCGTACGATCTGAACTATCCATTTAATGTTTTACTCAATGTATCAAAAGTTAATCGGGCCCTTTCTGTGAATGGAAAACGGGATCAAATCCGTCGCGAAGACCTTTTAGAACTTGCAGTTGCTTATAGTATAAAGGGAGCAAGCGGTATTATCGATGCTAATCTTAATACTACAAATGATTTTAAATTATTGTGTGACGATGTGGGTTTACCTAGTTGGGTGGTAGATAGAATAGCTTTACAATTTAATAGATTCGAGAGTAAAGTTTAGCTGTTCTTAATTGGGATAAACCAGTAATCGATTTTCGTCCTTAATTAGAAACCTGTATTTTTTTTCAATTAATCCTTACCTTTGCCCTCCATAAGAAGCTTGGCTTGTTGATTTTTACGTTTAAAGTAAAGGTAGGAAAGTCCGGACACCATAGGGCAGTATAGCGGATAACATCCGTCCACAGTGATGTGAGGACCAGTGCAACAGAAAGCAAGTACAGTTCGGCTGTAGTGAAACCAGGTAAACTCTATACGGTGCAATGGTAAGTATATCGGCAGCTAAGGGCGGCCCGCCTTTTGCCGAGGGGTAATCAGCTCAAGTTTTATAGCAATATAAAACGTAGATAAATAACAAGCGCTCCTTTTTCTTAAGGGAGTACAGAATCCGGCTTATAGAGCTTCTTGTGGTTTTTACTTTTCGTTTTCTAGACTCTTTTTTGCTTCCTGTAATTTCTCATCGTATTGGTCAGGGAAATCGGGAAACTCGAGTTTCATTCCCTCTAGCGCATCGATAATGATTTGAACGGCAGCCACTCTAGCGAACCATTTCTGGTCTGCAGGAACGATGTACCAAGGCGCATGGTCTTTTGAAGTTTTAGATATAGCTTCTTCGTAGGCTTTTTGGTATTCTTCCCAAAGTGCTCTTTCTTCTAGATCGCCAAAGGAGAACTTCCAGTTTTTATCTTCTTCGTTAATCCGGTCCAAAAATCTTTGCTTTTGCTCATCTTTAGAAACGTGAAGGAAAATTTTTACGATTTTGGTTCCGTTACGAGCAATATGCTTTTCAAAATCTTCGATGCTTTCATAGCGCTCGTCCCAGAACTTTTCATCAAAGTCCTTGACATTGTCCCACACTTTTTCACTTAAGTTGTATTCTGGATGTACCTTGCACACTAGGACGCTCTCGTAATGGCTTCTGTTGAAAATTCCGATTTTTCCTTTCTCGGGTAAGGCCAAATAGTGACGCCAAAGAAAGTCATGGGAATATTCTTTTGTTGAAGGAGTTTTGAAGGAGTGAACCTCGCAGCCTTGGGGATTGACTCCACCAAATACATGTTCAATCATACTGTCCTTTCCTGCAGCATCCATGGCTTGCAAAACAATGAGAAGCGACTTGGAACCATCAGCATAAAGTGTTTCTTGAAGTTCATAGAGTTTCTTTTTCTCAAGCTCTAAGAGTGCTTTTCCTTGAGATTTACTCATTTCCCCTTCGTAAGAGGTGGAGAAGTCTTCAAGTTTAATTTTTCCTTTTGCTCTAAAGTGTTCGCTGTAGTCGAGTTCCATTGAATTTTATGTTTAGTTCTTTTAAAAATACAATTTTTTGACCAAAGTGAGAATCAAACAAAAAAGCGCCTCATTGAGACGCTCTTTGTAGTAGTTTTGATTATTTTCTTTTAAGATTTTCTAACGGGAGCTTTCTTAACTCCTCTAGCTGCAGTAGTAGCCTTTGGCTCAACAGTTCCTTTGATGTAAAGAGTTACTCTGCCATGATCTGGATCGTTAGAATAAACTTCAATTAGCTTCGAGAATTCTCCTAAAATACGAGTATCGTATCCTACGGTGATATGAGCTGATTTTCCAGGCATAATAGGATCCGAGCTCCATTTTGGAGTAGTACATCCACAAGCAGCTTGTACTTTGTTGAGTATAAGAGGTTTTTTTCCCGTGTTTTGAACGGTGAAATTACGCTGAGCTACGCTTCCTTCCGCGATGCTTCCAAAATTAATAGTAGTTTGATCAAAAGCGATACTTTGTGCAAAGAATGCAGTAAATCCTAAAAAGAGTAAGGATAGGGTAAATACTTTTTTCATAAGTTTTGGTTTTAAATTTCTAATGGGGCCTTTTTTAGACCCGAAAAGAGAGACAAAGTTAAAAATTATTTGAAAATACCGATTTCAAGTTTTGTTAACAGGCAAAAGAGGAGTGATTTCAAAAGAGCCAAAAGACAATTGCGCTTCAATCTTTATGCACTAATCGGGGATTTCCCTATTTTTGCAGAATAATTGAAATTAAAGAACTTTATATGTCACTAAGCGAGAAGTACAATCCTTTGGAAACGGAAGAAAAATGGTACCAATACTGGCTGGATAACGGGTATTTTCACTCCACTCCAGACGAAAGAGAGCCGTATACCGTCGTCATTCCTCCGCCCAACGTCACGGGGATTCTTCACATGGGACATATGCTCAATAATACGATTCAAGACGTACTGGTAAGACGTGCCCGTATGAGAGGATACAATGCTTGCTGGGTTCCTGGAACCGACCACGCTTCTATTGCTACAGAAGCCAAAGTAGTAGCAAAACTAAAAAGCGAGGGCATTGAAAAGAAAGATTTAGATAGAGAAACCTTTTTAAAGCATGCTTGGGAGTGGACCGATGAGTACGGAGGAACCATTTTAAAGCAGCTTCAAAGACTAGGAGCATCTTGCGATTGGGACCGTACGCGTTTTACTATGGAGCCCAAACTCTCTGCTCAAGTAATAAAATCCTTTGTAGAGCTTTATGAAAAAGGACTAATTTATAGAGGCTACCGCATGATCAATTGGGATCCTGAGGCGAAGACCAATATTTCTGATGAAGAGGTTATTTATAAAGAACAAAACGGACAGCTTTACTTCTTAAAATACAAAGTAGAGGGAAGTGAGGAGTTTTTAACGGTAGCTACAACAAGACCAGAAACCATTTTTGGAGATACGGCAGTTTGTGTTAATCCTAACGATGAGCGTTTTACTCATTTAATTGGAAAAGAAGTAGTGGTTCCTTTAGTAGGAAGAAAAGTTCCTGTGATTTCTGATGAGAAAGTAGAGATTGAATTTGGAACCGGAGCTTTGAAAATTACTCCGGCTCACGATATTGTAGACTACGAAATTGGTCAAAAGCATGGCCTAGAGATGATCGATTCTTTAGACCAAGATGCAAAACTCAATGAGCACGGAATGCATTACGCAGGAAAAGACCGTTTTGAGGTAAGAAAGCTCATTGCTAAAGAACTTGAAGAGAAAGGACTTCTTTTAAAGAAAGAAGACTACTTAAATAAAGTGGGAACTTCTGAGAGAACGGGCGCTGTAATTGAGCCAAAAATCTCGGTGCAGTGGTTCCTTAAAATGAAGGATATGGCAGTATCTGCCTTAGAGGTGGTTGAAAACGATGAGATTAAATTCTTCCCAGAGAAGTTTAAAAATACTTACCGCCATTGGATGGAAAACATTCGTGACTGGAATATCTCCCGTCAATTGTGGTGGGGACAACAGATTCCAGCATTCTACTACGGTAGTGGGGAAGAGGATTTTGTAGTTGCTGAAACAAAAGAAGAGGCACTAGAAAAAGCTAGAATAAAAACGAGCAACCCTTCTTTAGGTTTAGAGGATTTAACTCAAGACGAGGATACCTTAGATACTTGGTTTTCTTCTTGGCTTTGGCCGATTTCTGTATTTGATGGTCTTTTGGATCCTGAAGGAAAGGACATTCAGTATTACTATCCAACGAGTGATTTAGTAACCGGACCGGATATCATTTTCTTCTGGGTGGCTAGAATGATTATGGCAGGACAAACCTTTAAAGGAGAAGTGCCTTTTAAAAACGTTTACTTTACGGGTATTGTAAGAGATAAGCAGAGAAGAAAGATGTCCAAGTCCCTGGGGAACTCCCCCGATGCTTTAGGTCTTATTGATCAGTACGGAGCCGATGGAGTGAGAGTAGGGATTCTACTTAGTTCCGCGGCCGGAAACGACCTTTTGTTTGACGAGGATTTAATGCTGCAAGGAAGGAATTTTGCTACAAAAATCTGGAACGCTTACCGACTGATGCAAGGTTGGGAGAAATCCGAAGAGATTCAGCCTCAGACGCACGAACTGGAAACCATGGAGTGGTTTGAGAGTCGAATGAACAAAACCACTCTAGAGATTAATGAGCAGTTTGAAAAGTTCAGAATCTCCGACGCATTACATTTGGTTTATAAACTCATTTGGGACGACTTCTGTTCATGGTACTTAGAGGCTATTAAACCAGGTTACGGAGAAAAAGCCTCAAAAGCGGTTTACGAAAAGAGTATTAGTTATTTTGAGTCCCTATTAAAACTTCTTCATCCTTTTATGCCGTTCTTATCTGAGGAATTGTGGCAGAACATAAAACCTCGCTCAACCTCTGAGGCCTTAGTGATTGCTCAACAACAGCCAGCAGGAGAAGTGGATGAAAATAAAATTCAAGAGTTCGAATCAGCAAAAGAAATTATCTCTGGAATTAGAAATTACCGTCAGAGTAAAGGTATTTCTCCAAGAGAGGAGGTAGAGGTGTATACTAGCGCTGAGATGTTTTCCAATCAGAAGCTGATTGAAAAACTAGCCAACGTGTCTTCTATTCATTTCACAGAAAAAACCGATGCGCCAAGCTTTACTTTCCTTGTTGGAAACCAAGAGCTTTCAATTCCTTTAAGTGAATCTTTAGACCTAGAGGCAGAGAAAGAGAAAACAATTTCCGACATCAAATACCTAAAAGACTTTTTGGTATCGGTTGAAAAGAAACTCTCTAACGAAAGATTCGTGTCTTCAGCACCAGAGAAAGTAGTAGAGCTTGAAAGAAAGAAAAAAAGTGATGCGCTTGAAAAGCTAGCACTTTTAGAAGAAAAGCTAAAGAGTCTATAATAAATAAACTTTGAGGAAAGAATCATCCAAAAGCCTTTGGGGCCGGTTTGGGTGATTTTTTCTTTCCTGTTCTTTTTCATTTATTTTGCCATTTTAAGATAAAAAGTAGCAGGGGAATAATGAAAAAGGCACGGTTTTCCCTACATCAATTATAAACGATTCCCTATGGATCCTATCGAGAACATTAAGAAATTATTTGAAAAGGACTATGTTGAAAGTCCTCTAATAGAAAGTTTTGAAGTGGGACTACTTCCTCTTCCCACTGGAAAATTAGTGGCCAGTGATCCGGTTTTGTTTAGTGATCTTCCTGCGTTCGATCTAGAACTTCCTAGTGGAAGCTACCCTGTTATTTTACACAAAGAGATTGCTACGGACTGCGTGGCCTACCTAGAGATTCAGTTTCAAAAAGGGCTCGCTTCTGAGTGGTCCCTTGCTACTCTGCCCGGGCAAGACCTTTTAGAGCTTCAGGACGGAGAAATTTACGGCTTTCCTGTAGAATCGGGCATGGCAGCGGTGATGGACTCAGAGACCCAGAAAGATCTAGGGGCACTTGAGTCGGAACTGTTTGAAAAGAAGGGCGATGATTTTATGGGAATTTACGAAGAGTTTTTCCATGAGCATTTCTTTTCGGAGTCGGGAGCTATGGACCATTACGCCCTTTTAGAAACGGGAAAAAGTAAGGACTCTGTGCTTTTGGCCTTTCAAGCAGGCTATGGAGAAGGCTTTTACGGAACTTACTTAGGAAGAGATGAAAAGAGTCAGGTAATTAAGGCCGTTATCGAATTTATTGAGATTGGCGCTTAATTCTTCTTTAGAATAGGCGATAGTTGAAAATTTTTCTGCTAAATTTGCTAGAAACCCAAAGAGAAACCTAAGTCTTTTCCCCTATGGAGTCACCTAAAATACTTATCATTGGAAGCACATCGGTTGATTTAGTGCTCAATACCCACAAGCATCCTGGACCAAGCGAAACGGTTATGGCCGAGAAATCGGAATACTTTTTCGGAGGTAAAGGAGCGAATCAAGCGGTGGGCACTTCGAGACTTGGCGCTGAGGTAAGCTTAGTAGGCATGGTAGGAAAAGACCGCAGGGGAGCTGAGGTTCTGTACCATTTGGAAAGAGAAGGTGTGGATACCCGTTATGTGGTTCAAACCAGTGAGGCCGATACAGGCTCAGCGTATGTGACGGCCTCTGAGGGAAGAAACTCTATTGTTGTTGTTCCTGCAGCCAATCATTTCTTAAAGCCGGAGCATGTACTTGCAGCAGAAGAGGAATTTAAGTCGGCCGATCTAGTTCTAACGCAACTAGAAATCCCCATGGAAGTGGTGGAAGAGACCTTAAGACTCGCTAAAAAACACGGCGTGAAGCTTGGAATCTATGCGGCACCTGCAGCGCCTCTTTCCAAAGAAATGATAGACTACGCTTCTTTTATCGTAGCAAAAAGTTCAGAGCTTTCCGTGGTGTTTCAAAACGCGCCAAGCGAAAACTTAACCAAACAGTACCCTAATCGATTGTTTGTCCGTGACGATAGTAATTCAACGACCTACTACGACGGATCTGAAATGAAGTATTTTAGAAACGACCACGATGAGCTGCTTCATAAAATGGGAATGGGAGATGCCTTTACTTCAGGATTTGCCTTGGCTTTTGCTCGGGGACTTCCAACCAAAGAATGCGTTAAGTCCGGAAATAAGGTTTCTTTAAAAGTAGCGATCAATCGAGGTTCTCAGGATGGACTTCCCTACGCTAAGGACATAGAGGAATAAAGAAAATTAGGTATTGCATCGAGAATCTATTTGAAAAGCAAATCTTTTCTCGATAGATTCTAGTAGATTGCCTTTTTAAAATCAACTTTTCTTTTTTTTTAATGACCCCTTTACAGATACCCACTAAGGACGGTGTGATCCTTTCTGCCTCCCATTTTTCTCCTAAAGTGCCCAATGGAAAACTCCTTCTTATCAATTCAGCGACCGGCGTAAAACAAGGGCTTTACTTTAATTTTGCTCAGTACTTATCGGGCCTAGGTTTTCATGTGATCACTTACGATTATAGGGGGATTGGACTCTCAGCTCCCAAGAACTTAAAAGGCTATAACGCCTCGATGAGAGACTGGGGAAGAAAGGATTTTGATGCCGTGGCCAAGTACCTATTCAAAGAGTGGAGTGAGCTTAGTCCTTATTTGCTAGGTCATTCGGTGGGTGCTTTAATTCTAGGTCATAGTGAAGAGTCCAAAAGATTTGAAAAACTCGTTTTTGTAGGAACTCAAGAAGCTTTTGTCGGAAATTTGAGACTTGGAACAAGAGTCCAAGGGTATTTAGGCTTTGGTTTGATTGAGCCGATTTCGACTTCCCTTTTAGGCTATTTTCCTTCTAACCGATTGGGGCTCGGGGAAAGACTCCCGAAAGGCTCATCCCTAGATTGGAAAAAGCTGATACTTCACAAAGAATCAACCAACGCACTTTTAGATGATAAGGAGAGGAGTCGATCGAGGTCCCTCAATCAAGAGACTTTGGTACTTTCTGCTTTGGACGATGCTTGGCTCACGAGAAAAGGGGTGGCGTCTTTACTTAAGAATACTTATCCCAGCTTAAAAGCCGATTCTCAGTTCTTGCATCCTAGTGAAAGTCCTAGAAAAAACATTGGGCACGTCAACTTTTTTAGGTCTTATAACCAGAACCTTTGGAAAAAAGTGAGTGATTTTCTGCTGTGATGTTTTAAGCTTCTTAGTTTTCTAAAGGAATTTAGTGTAGAAATAGCTTCAGTAACCGCTTCGTTAAGGAGGTAAGATGTAAATTGTTTTAAAAATGCACTGTGAGAGTGCATTTTTTGTATAAAAGTGCACTCTTAGAGTGCAAATGACTCATATAGCTTCTTTTTTGAATAACTCTAATCCTTCGCAAAAAGAAAAAATAGAGGATTTATTGCAAGCGGAAAAGAGTAGTTTCACCTATTTTTGTATTAAGAAAGGAACTTCACATTGTATTAGTGGACGTTTAAATAACTCTAACACTTAAGCCCAT
Organism: Bacteroidota bacterium; assembly: GCA_023393915.1. Taxonomy (GTDB): domain Bacteria; phylum Bacteroidota; class Bacteroidia; order Flavobacteriales; family Weeksellaceae; genus Planobacterium_A. The sequence goes on from JAEXBS010000006.1 coordinate 69,197, forward strand.
GCAAAATTTAATAGAAACCACTAAGGACTTTGTTAGAAAAAGTCTTGAGAATGCTGAGAAAGGACACGATTATTTTCATACCGAAAGGGTATGGAAGAATGCTAAAGAGATTGCAGCCTCGATTAGTTGTAATGAGCTAGTGGTTGAATTAGGAGCTTTATTGCATGATATTGCAGATCCCAAGTTTTATGGGGGAGATGAAAGGATAGCGCTTACGATCTCAGAAGAATTTCTAAAAACCTTGGAGGTGGAGGAGGATTTGATTGAACAGGTCCTTTTTATTATTAAAAATGTCTCGTTTAAAAACCGCCATGAAATGCCCGAAAATCCTCCCGTGGAGCTTTTGATTGTACAGGATGCGGACCGCTTGGATGCAATAGGAGCTATAGGCATTGCAAGAACTTTTCATTTTGGAGGATACAAAAACAATCCTATGTACGATCCTGCCACCGCTCCAAAGCTTAATCAATCCAAAGAAGAGTATAAAAAATCCAACGGGACTACGATCAATCACTTTTATGAAAAACTACTTTTATTAAAAGACCTAATGAATACTGGGAGAGGAAAAGAGCTCGCACGGGAAAGACATGAGTTTATGGAAGCGTTTTTAGAGCAGTTTTTAAAGGAATGGAATGCTCAAAAGTAAATAGAGACTAAGAAATAACTTTTCTTCTTTTTTAGTCTGATCAGTAAAAAAGGAAGAATGCTTATATTTGCCCCCAATGGAATACCTGGTTGTTGTTATCGGATTTTTGCTCATGATCTCTCTGGCGCTCTCTGCTTATAGAAAGGGTAAGTTTGCTTTGCATGCGAGGGTATTTCGGTTTATTGTATGGGTGATTGCAGCCGGCTTTTTTACTTATTGGTTTGTGAAAAAGAGTGTGCCGAGCGTGATTCCAGACTCCATGAGTCTTAAAATTGTCAATTACCTTCCCCAGCCTTTGGATTTTTACGTAGTGAAAGTAAAAGAAGACCTCTCGGATAGAGAACCCATGGAACTTTTGCATTCGGGTAAAATTAGAACCGAACATTTTCGAGTGGAATACCTCAAGATGGAGGAGTCTTCGGAGTATTGGGTAGTAGGCTTTTTAGGTAAAGACAACCTAGCCTATTTTTCTCAGCACTCGGTGCCTAATAAAAACATGGATCAAGTTTTAGAGATCAATAACTACATCAATCAAAGTTTAAAACTCTCCACTAAGGCCAAAGGCCTAGTTCAGTCTCAAAGACAGGACGATATGAGTACAGGGGGATGGGTTACTTTTTCACTTCTTCTTTTGTTTTTGAACGGGGTTACCATTTTTCAAAGAAAGAAGAAGACGCATTAAACGCGCCTTTTCCTAATAGAAAATCTTCTTTCGTTTTTCCCTCTTTTTTTTTCTATTCTAGACTAACGCTCACGCGTAGAGCCAAGAGTCCTGAAACACCTTGTGTATGCCCTCTGCCTAGCCGTTGAGGCTAATTTTGTAAAAACTACCAAAGAAAAGATGGATCACTTTCTTTTGATCCAAGTCTTTTTCTGTGAACTTTCTCTCGGAATTGTGGGCCGATTTTCTAGAATTGAAAGTGCCCTAGAGACCACTACTACAAATATTTTAGCTAAGATCGGCTTGATTAACGTTGTCTTATTGATGAGGTTTTTAAAAGCCTACTAATAATGATTGAAAGAATAATGGAATTTATAGAAATTAAGATTTGGGAGAAAAATAAAAGTGAAAAATAGCTTATCGTACTGATGGAAGAGGATAAAGGTTCTCTCAGGATCTTATATACTAAAAGGTACAGTTGCATTATAAATAGCCGTTTTCAAAGCAGAATTTCACAAGTTGAGCGGTGTTTTTGGCTCCTGTCTTTTCAACCAGGCTTTTTCGATGGCTGATGACCGTGAGCTGGCTAATAAAAAGTTTTTCGGCAATTTCTTGATTGGTGAGTCCTTCGGCAATGAGTTTTAAAACTTCCTTTTCTCTTCGAGTGAAAATGGGAGTTTTTATGGAAGGAGCGGCTTTGTATTTTTTGACAATTTCTTTCGCCTCACTACTTAGGTAGATTTCATTAGAAAAAACGGCCTGAATTGCTTCGTGGAGTTCCTCCGCCGAGGCATTTTTTAAAACATAAGCCTCAGCTCCATTTTGAAGCATTTTAAGGATAATTCCCGGCTGAGAAAAAGTACTTAGAGCGATGATGGGAATTTTTGGGTAATGTGCTTTTATTTTCGAGCAAAGTTCAAGTCCACTTTGATCGGGAAGGTTGATGTCTAGAAGAATGAAATCAATGTGTTCTTTTTTAAGCTGGTTTAAAGCTTTTTCTGCGGTATCGGCCCAGAGGATGTGAGTGATTGAAGGGTCCTCACGCAAGAGAGAAGAGATTCCTTCCACCACCACATGGTGATCGTCTATGATTAGGGCAGTTAACATCTTTTTATTCTTCTTTGATCTCCAATTCAATACTTACGCTTGTTCCTTCTCCTTCTTTTGAATCGATCTCCAGGGTTCCGTTCCAAATGTCCACTCGGGATTGTATGCTTTTAAGTCCCATTCCTGAGTTGGAGGTTTTGTTGTTGGGATCGAATCCAACTCCATTGTCTTCCACATCTATTGAAAGAACACCTGAATCTTTTCTTACCTGAACCAGTACTTGAGTGGCCTTAGCGTGTTTGATAATGTTATTAAGTAACTCTTGAACAATACGGTAAATAGAAATGTCCATCTCGCGGCCTGTTCCCTTTTTGATTCCATAGGGAAGGTAAATGATACTCATTTCATCGTGCTCTAAAGAAAGCAAGAACTCCTTTATTGCTTCTTCTAGTCCCAGTTGAATAATGGACTCGGGCATTAGGTTGTGAGCCACTCGGCGAAGCTCTTTGATGGAGGTGTCAATCATATGAACGCTTCTTTCAAAGACCTCGTGGTCTTGGTCATTAATGGTCGAATTATTTTTCATTTGATTTAGATTTATTTTCACTCCGCTTAAAAGTCCTCCCAGTCCATCGTGCAGTTCTTTGGCCAGGCGGCTTCTTTCCTGTTCTTGTCCTAAAAGTAAGTTTTGAGTGGAAAGGAGTTGTCTTTCGGTTTCAAGTTCTTGGATTCTTTGGGTATGGAGTTTTTGTTTGTTTCGGTGGTTTTTTAGGGCCTGATAGAGAATGATGCCCAGAAGAACCATGAGTACAATAAAGATATAATTCAGAAGGCTTTTGTTTTTCAGCGCTTTTTTTTGACTTATTAGCTCCGCCTCTTTTTGCTGAAATTGATAGCGGGATTCTAGATTTAAAATGTCGTTTTTATACTTTTCGCTCTCTAGCTTTTTTTCAAGCGCTTCTAAATTTTTTCTTTCGGCTAAGGCCAGTTGGAAGTTTCCCATTTTTTCATGGAGAAGAGAAGAGAGCTCTAGAAATTCTGTGAGCTCGTAGTCCATTTCCATTTTATTAGCTAGGATTTTTCCTTCCTTAATGTCCCTTTGAGCTAAAAGAAAATTTCCTTCCTTTAGGTATAGTCTTGCCCTTCCTGCAAGACCGTTCATCTCGTACTCAGGATAAAGGGCTTTTTTTGATAAATCAATGGCCCGATCATAGAAAGAAAGTCCCTTTTGGGTACTAGTTTTTCCAAAAATGAGTCCTTTAGCGAGGAAAGCATCAATAAGAGAAAGCGTATCTTTTTCCTGTATTCCTATTTTCTCCAACCGCTCAGTGTATTTAAGGGCTAGATCATCGCGACCTTGGTCTTGGTAGGCCACCGATAGATTGTAGAGAGAAGAAACCTGGTTTTGCCACTCCCCGGATTTCTCGCCTAATTTAAGAGCAAAAAGTCCATAGGAAATTCCCTTGGGGTAGTCTTTTTGTTCAATAAAAATGGAGCTTAAATTGGTAGCAAGTACTCTTTGAAGACCCTCATTTTTTAATGAGTCGACAATTTTTTTAGCCTTAAGGTAATTTTCTGTGGCGCCCCTAAGATCAGAAAGGTAATGCAATTGGTTTCCAATGTTGAGAAAAGATATGGCTAAATTTTTAGGATCGTTAATTTCTTCATAGAGACCATGTGCCCATAGCGTGAGTTCTAATCCTTTTCTAAATTCGCCCTCATAGTTTAAGAATTCAATTGCGTGGCTGGAATATTTTGCAACTCCTTGGAGGTAGTTGATTTCTTCTGCGAGCTTTTTTGCCTTTTCATAGTAATAAAAAGCAGAATCTTTTTCTTTGTACTCATCACCTAGATCATAGAGTAGCGCTACTTTTTTCTTAGGGTCTTGCGGCTTACTTAGTTCTTTTTTTAGCTCCAACCCGCTTTTACTTTGGGAGAAACTCAAAGTAAAAAGAAAGAGTAAAAAGAAGGAATAAATCATTTTCATAGGATCCAATCGGTTAATAGTCATGGATTTATAATGGAGTCTAAGTTACGGTTTTTTTATAATGGTAGTTTTTCGAGGCTAAAAAATAGAAGGCTCCTTTTGCTTTAAAAATAGCTTCGGGAGCCTTCCTCCTTAATATGAATGAAAAACTAGGATTAATTTTTATTAGGGCTTAAGGTTTAGCAGCGTACTTCACCTGAGATCCCGCGATGTACTCTTGCGAATTTATTATGTAAAGCCCTTTCCAATCGCCTACTTTAGGCTCGGATGTATTTTGATCCCCGTTGGTGTCTCCACCTACCGAATCGTCTCGGTAAGAAGTAAACACTGAGGAAGGATGATATTGAAATTGATTTAAAGTTGGGAAGGAAATTCCATCACCAGAATTTTTGAATTTGACCTTGACGTTCTCTCCTATGGTAAAGGTTTGTGAGGAGAAAAGGGTTAGCACTTCGCTTAGTACGTACGGAACTTCGGTATGTTCCCATTTTGCAGAGGTTTCCATTCCTCCGGAGGAGCGGGTCAAAAAGATTCCGTTATGGGAGTTCGTGACCTTAGGGTCTTCTGGATTATGAAACTTATTGGAAGTGTCTAGGGTATAGTGCGTCCAGATGTATAAGGGTTTTCCGTTATCGTAGAAGGCGTTATTGATCAGTCTATGCCTCTGGGCGTTATCAATATAGGATCCTGCGTAGAATGCGGTAGCGCTGTTATAGGAAGCTGCGCTGGAGAATAAGGTATGGGCAATACGGCAAGAATTAAATTCAAAAGAATTTACGGTTCCATCAATTTTTACGGCCGTATAATAGCCGCCACGGTTCTGACCCGCATAGAAGATGTCCACATTTTTAAAGATTTGATTGGAGCCGCTGGATAAAATTAGCCCTTTCCAATCTCCTTTTTCCGCTTTACTTGCATTGCCGTCGCCATTAGTGTCTCCGCAATACCGGTCGTCCGCTAGAGAGGTGAAGACGATTCTTTTGTCTGAAGTACCGTTAGCTACAACGGATCCTCCACTGACTCTTATTTCGGAGTCTTCCATTTTTACAGTGACTCCTGCTTCAATGGTAAGGGTAGTGTTTCTAACCACAATGTTTTTTCCTCTCATGACGTATACGTTTCCTTCTTTCCAAGTCGTGGGCGTGGTGATGTCGTCTTTTACTTCAATGATATTGCATTTGGGTACTTCGACAATGGGATCGGGATCCGGCGCCGGGTCTATGGGATCTTCGTCTCTTTCAAAACAGGAACTTAAAAGAAGGACACTAAGGAGAACACTCCATTTTGCATTTGCTTTCATTTTACTTTTTTTTAGTGGGTTTGATGAACGCAAAATTATAGGGTCTCTTCACGGGGGGCAATCCTTATAAATGAGGATTTTTATTTTAATCTACTAAAATAGAGCGGGATAGGTTTTGTTTTCTCTTGCTTAAAGCGTAGTGGGAAGGCATATAGAAAAGCGAGGTACCGGGGAATGATTGAAATTAAAAAAACAAAAATAGAACATAACAAAGTAGAAGGTAAGAGTTCTTTGGAAATCGAGTGAACCTCGGAGCGAAGGAAAACAAAGCAAAAAAAAATTCTGAAACGTCTCCACAGGGGTGGGCCGTTTCAGAATTCTAACAATAATAAAATAGAAGGTTATTTGTTTTGCTGCTCTTTCAGCGCTTCCTTATCCTTGTCACTTGGGTTCCAAACTTTTACTTCGGAGTTTTTATTGAGTCCAGAAAGGATTTGTACGTTGATTCCGTCACTGGCTCCTAGTTTGACCACTTGTTTTTTATACGAGCCGTCCGGCTGTTTTACTTCCACAAAAGGTGTGTCTTTTCCGTTCTGTTTTTCGTATTGGATTAGGGACTCTTCTAAGAGAAGAGCGTTCTTTTGAGAACTAAGTACGATCTCTCCATTGGCAGAAAACCCTGCGCGGATGTACTCGTTGTCTGGATTCAGTACGTCTCCTTCTACTGGGAATTTGATGGTTCCGTTTTCATCTACTCCTTTAGGAGCAATCATGGTTAGCTTTCCAGGGAATTTTTTATTCTGAAGGGCTCCAATCACAAAATTCATATCCATTCCTTCTTTCAGCTTCCCGGCCTGTGCTTCATCGATTTCTCCTTCGAAGATTAAAGAGTTTAAGTTAGCTACCGAAGCAATGGTGGTTCCCGCGTTAAAAGAGTTGGCTTCGATTACTTGGTACCCAACTTTCACCGGAACGTCCAAGACGGTTCCTGTCGCTTTGGAACGAATCTGTGTAGTAGCCATGCCTTGAAGTTCTGGAGTTACCCCAGTACGAGCAATCTGAAGGCTCTTTTGCGCAGTAGAAAGCTGTTGGTTTGCATTTCTTAATTGGATCTGAGCGCTTTCTAATTGCTGCTGCGCCGAAAGGAATTCCTGTCTAGAGATCACGCCTTGAGTAAAGAGCTTTTGCTGCATATCGAACTGCTTTTGCTGAGTCGATAGATTGGTTCTCGCGTTAGAGATCTGAAGGTTGGCTGAATTTACTTCCTGCATTGCTGCGTTCACGTTCTGCACGGAAGGTACAATTTGAAGGGTAGCGATCAGCTGTCCTGCGGTCACGTGGTCTCCTTCTTTCACTAGGATCTTATTAATAATCCCCGGCATATTGGGTTTGATTTCAATTTCTTCCCTAGGAACGATTTTTCCTGTGGCCATCACTTTATCCTCCATGTCTTTTATAACGGGTTTTTTCGTTAAAAAGACTTCGCTTTTGGTGGAATTGGAAGTAATGAGGTAACCAATACCGGAAAAAAGTCCGACGGCTACTAAAAGTCCCAAAAAGATATAGAGGGCTTTTTTTAAGGTAAACTTCTTTTTCTTCATAGCTAGCAGCGTTTATTTTTCTTAGTTGTTTTTTTAATTTTTTATTCGTCTCTTAAGGCTTCGATCGGTCGAATCTTAACGGCCCTTTGCGCAGGAATCATTCCAATTAGTAGTCCTAAAGAGACCATGATAGCCATTACGGCCAGTACGTTTACGTATTCAACAGTGGGGTTGTAAAAAGGAAAACTGTCCTGGTTTTGTGTGGCGATATCGAGTCCCATTAATAGGAGAATTCCAAAGATAAAGCCTAGGACTCCTGAACTTAATGTAATCACTACGGATTCTAAAAGAATCTGATTTCTAACTTCGGCGGGTTTAGCGCCCAGCGCTCGACGAATCCCAATTTCTTTGGTTCTTTCCTTTACTGTAATAAGCAGGATGTTGGAAATGGCAATAACTCCTGCGACAATGGTTAAGGTCCCTACCACAATGGTGAGCAGTTGCATTCCCGATAGAAATCCGGTGAGTTTTTTAAATTCTTTCCCAAGGTTGAAACTACCATAAGCATTGGAATCGTCAGGAGATACATTATACATTTCCTTTAGTTCTTCCTTGACCTTTTCTTCTACTACCGTTACGTCCGCCTCAGGCTTACTAACTATGGCATAGTATCCCACTTTGTCTCCGTCGTTGTACATTTTAGTAAAAGTAGAAAGAGGAATATAGGCCGATTGATCGCTTTCCATTCCGCCTTGTCCTTTGACAGCAAATACGCCAATAACGTTGAAAAAGATTCCTTTTACGTTGACGGATTTTCCAAGTGGGTTTTCGTTTTTCTTATGGTCAAAGAAGTTCTTGTAGATTTCTTCTCCAATTACAATTACATTTTTATTGCCATTTACGTCTGCGTCATTTAAATAGCGTCCGTAAACGAGTTTCTTTTCTGAGATTTTATTTCCAATGGGAAGGTCACCGTTTAGAGTATAAGTCGCGGTTTTACCATTTCTGGACATTTGCTCTCCTGGAGACCCAAAGTTTCCTCTAGAATTTTGAGGTGAGATGTAATCAATCTGAGGTATTTTTTCCACAAGGTAGTCAATGTCTCCTAAGTGCAAATCCATCTGTCTTCCTTTAGGGAATCCCGCATAAGGAATGTTGGTGTTTTGTGCCCATAGAAAAATGGAGTTAGTTGCAAAGCCCGAGAAGGCTTTGTTGAACCCGTTTTCCATTCCTTTGGCCGCTCCTAGGAGCGCCACATAAAGAAACATCCCCCAGGCCACACCAATCATGGTGAGTAGGGTCCGAAGCTTGTTGTTCTTCAGCGAGTAGTAAATCTCTTGCCAGGTGTCTAGCTTGAATAGGATGTTCATTTACTCCAAGTTAATTATTCGGTTCTTAAGGCTTCAATCGGTCGGATCTTACTCGCTCTATAGGCCGGAACAAATCCGGCAATCAGTCCTGAGAAGATCAGGGCAATAAAAGCCATGAAAATCACGACCCAGCTGACATTTGGGTCTTTAATAAAATATTCTTCTAAATTGTTTCCTATGAGTTTTAAACATAGGATTCCCACTAATACGCCAATGAGTCCTGAGATCGTGGTAATCACTAAACTTTCCTGTACGATCAGTCCAACAATGCTGGAAGGCTTGGCTCCAATGGCTTTTCTTACTCCAATTTCTCGAGTTCTTTCTTTAATGATGTACACCATGATGTTACTGATCCCGATGATTCCGGCTAGTAACGTGCCCAGTCCAATAAACCCTACAATAAGGGTCAGGATAAACATGAACTGCACGGTTTCTTCCATGTTTTTGGCATTGTTTCTTACAATGATCGCGTTTTCATCGTCTGGAGCAACTTTATGCTGTTTTTTCAAGTTTTCTTTTAGCGCGTCTCCATACTTGATGGCCTCGGCTGGAGAAAGTTTTTGATCGTAAGTGATAAAGACCGTCGAGATCGTATCAGAACCCTTTTTCATTTGTTGAAGCGTAGAAATCGGAACAGAAATCATCCTTTCGTCCCAGTCCCCTCCATCATCGGAGTAAACGCCCACGACTTTAAACATGGTTCCGTTGATTTCTAGGTCTTTTCCAATAGGACTTCCGTCTTTAATTAAGTCTCTTTGAACCATTCTTCCAATGACCGCTACGTAATTGCTTCTTATAATGTCTCCAGAATTTAAGTAGCGACCGTCCAAGAGCTGACGGTTTTCAATATTTTTTTCCTCAGGCAATGACCCTGAAATCTGATAATTTCCACTCTCGTTTTTGTATTTGACCAGCATGCTGGTGGAATACCTTGGAGTCGAGTATTCTACGTTTTCGCGGTTGACTTCTATGGTAGATTCGTAATCCTGGTTTTTAAAGACAATTTGTCGATCACTTTGCAGTCCTCCATAGGCCAAGGTCGTTTTTCCAGAGTAAATCGAAATCAAATTCTGTGCGTCCCTTGCAAATCCTTGAGTGAAGGCGTTCTGAAGGCCGGTTCCAATTCCAAAAAGCACGATAAAAATAAATAGACCTAGGGCTACTGTAAAACCGGAAAGTACGGTTCTCAGTACATTGCTTCGAATCGAAGCGAATATTTCTTGCCAGCGGTCTAAATCAAACATAAGGTGCTTTTAGCTATAGGTTGAATAGGTGTTTTGTAATTTCTTTGTTTTATTAATGATTTGCTTATTAAGCTAGGACTCTTTGCTCAATAAACTCATCGCTTTCTATAATTCCGTCTTTTAGAGTGACGTTTCTTTTGGTTTCAGCAGCCACATCGGGTTCGTGGGTAACGACGATGATGGTTTTTCCTTCACGGTTAATTTCTTGAAGGAGTTTCATGATCTCATAGGTGGTCTTAGAGTCTAATGCTCCTGTTGGTTCATCGGCTAGGATGACCTTTGGATCTGTGATTAGAGCTCTTGCGATAGCAACTCTTTGTTTTTGTCCTCCGGAAAGTTCGTTGGGAAGGTGATTCGCCCAAGGCCCTAATCCTACTTTTTCTAAGTATTCGAGGGCTTTTTGGTTTCTTTGTTTTCTACTGACGTTTTGGTAGTAGAGGGGAAGAGCTACGTTTTCAAGAGCGGTTTTGTATCCAATTAAATTAAAGGATTGAAATACAAATCCTAAAAATTTACTGCGGTATTCTGCCGCTTTGGTTTCTGAAAGGTCTTCTATCTGGACTCTGTCCAGTTCATAAATACCTTCGTCTTTTTCATCAAGGATTCCGATGATGTTCAGAAGAGTGGATTTTCCTGATCCCGAACTTCCCATAATAGAGACAAACTCTCCCTCCTGAATAGAAAGATTTATTCCTTTTAGGACGTGAAGTTTACTTTTTCCCGTATCGTAAGATTTATGGAGATCTTTAATGACTAACATAGGGCACTCTTTGAATTTTAATGATAAGTGTAAGAAAAAAAGAAAATGTTACAGAGGAGTTTTCTACTTTAATAAGAAGGTGCTTTTAATTAGGTGGAGATGAAGAGTGTCTTAAAGTTACCCACCGCTCATAGAGTAAAGTGATTCGTTCCTTTTGTGGGAACTGGGGCCTATGAACGACAAAAAAATGTGAACCTTTATTAATAGATAAATGGGCACTTAGGTCTTGGAACGACCAGAAGGGATCCTAAAGGTCTAGTCACAAGATCAATGAGTGTCGTGAATACAATGCAATTGCAATAATTAGGATTTGAATTACAATGCAATAGAATGTGCTGTTTAATTGTAAAGCGTTTTAAGTTAGTAATATTAATAGAATTGTTTAACTCTTTTTTTCGAAGATAGGGCGTTTGCGAGGACTTGGGGCAGGTTTTCTACTTTGCAGTGCGCTCTAGGAACTAATGTGGAAAACTTTTCCCCTTGATTCCATGCCTTTTACTGTTATGGCCTTTGAGGCTCGGGATTCATTTTCTATTTTTGCTTTACTCCACAGAATGGTTTTGACTTAAAATGAACTTCGTGTGAATGCTTTGTAAATCAAACATTATCAGTACGATGCTTTTGATAACGTGCAAAATTAAGGGGAAACAAATAATCTAGTTTAATATATTTTAATCGTATGGGAATTTTTGATAAAAGAGTGAGCTACAAGCCTTTTGAGTACCCAGAAGTACTCCAATTTACTGATGCAATTAATAAAGCCTTTTGGGTTCATTCCGAAGTGGATTTTACGGCCGATGTTCAGGATTTTCACTCTCAATTAGAGCCCCACGAAAAACTAGCCGTAAAGCATGCTTTACTAGCCATTGCACAAATTGAAGTTTCTGTAAAAACGTTTTGGGGCAACTTGTACCATCACCTTCCAAAACCAGAACTCAACGGCTTAGGAGCTACGTTTGCTGAATGTGAATTTCGTCACTCAGAAGCCTATTCCCGCCTTTTAGAGGTACTTGGATACAACGAAGAGTTTTTACAAGTGGTAGAAATTCCCGTGATTAAGAAGAGAATCGATTTTCTATCGAACGTTCTTAAGCACGCGAATTCTACTACTCCAAAAGAATACGTTTCTTCACTTCTTTTGTTTTCCATCTTAATTGAAAACGTATCCCTTTTCTCTCAGTTTGCTATTATATTGTCCTTCACCCGCTTTAAAGGCTACATGAAGAACGTAAGTAATATCATTGCCTGGACTTCTGTGGACGAGCAGATTCATGCCAATGCAGGAATCTACTTAATCAATAAGATTCGTGAAGAGCAGCCTGAGCTTTTAACCGAAAGCGATATTGAAGACATCTACACTTTAGTCGATCACTCGATTGAAGTGGAATCTGAAATCCTAGATTGGATTTTTGAAATGGGAGAGCTTTCTAACTTTTCAAAAACCGATCTGCTCAACTTTATGAAATACCGTGTAGACGATTCACTCAAAAAGATTGGAATGAAAACGCGCTACAATGTGACTCCTGAGGAGTACCGTCCGATGGTTTGGTTTGAAGAAGAAGTTTTTGCAAATTCTTTGGATGACTTTTTTGCAAAACGACCGGTGGACTACACCAAACACGATAAGAGTATTACTGAGAACGATTTATTTTAATTCGTCCCAAGTAAGAAATTACTCTTTGTAATTAATCTCTAGGGGACTTGACCCCCAAAAAAAAATGAACACTATGGAAGAAAATACCGATATCTGGTGGCTCAATGAAGAGTCCGAACAGATGCTCAATAGAGGCTACCTTTTGAAAGGGGAAACCGTAAAGGGAGCTATTGAAAGAATTACAACGGCGGCAGCCAAAAGACTATACAAGCCCGAGCTGCAGCCGGCCTTTGAAGAGATGATTACCAAAGGATGGATCAGCTTCTCTTCTCCGGTTTGGGCCAATATGGGAACCCAAAGAGGACTGCCTATTTCTTGTTTCAACGTTCACGTTCCGGACAATATTGAAGGAATTACCCATAAGCTGGGTGAAGTGATTATGCAAACCAAAATTGGGGGTGGAACTTCAGGGTATTTTGGAGAGCTTAGAAACAGGGGAACGGCCGTAACGGATAATGGAAAATCTTCTGGAGCGGTATCTTTTATGAAGCTTTTTGATACTGCGATGGATGTTGTGTCTCAAGGTGGAGTTAGAAGAGGAGCGTTTGCAGCCTACCTGGATATTGACCACGGAGATATTGAAGAGTTTCTTTCCATTAAGGATATTGGATCTCCCATCCAAAACCTTTTCACTGGAGTTTGTGTACCGGACTACTGGATGCAGGACATGATTGATGGGGACACCGAGAAGAGAAAAATTTGGGCAAGAGTACTAGAAAGCCGTCAACAAAAAGGACTTCCGTATATTTTCTTTACTGACAATGTGAATAGAAACAAACCGCAAGTTTATAAAGATTTAGGACTGAGCGTGAACGCAAGTAATTTATGTTCTGAGATCATGCTTCCTTCAACGAAAGAAGAGTCCTTTATCTGTTGTCTTTCTTCAATGAACTTAGAACTGTACGATGAGTGGAAAGACACTAATGCGGTGAAGCTCGCTATCTACTTCTTAGATGCGGTGCTTTCTGAGTTTATTGAAAAAACAGAAGGGAATTACTATCTGCAAGGAGCTAGAAATTTTGCTCTAAGACATAGAGCTTTAGGACTTGGGGTGCTAGGATACCATTCTTACCTTCAAAAAAACATGATTCCTTTTGAGAGTTTTGAAGCGACCCAGTTCAATGCCAGAGCTTTCCGTCATATCAAAGAGCAGGCAGAAATTGCATCGGCTGAACTTGCGAACATCTATGGTGAGCCTGAACTCTTAAAAGGGTACGGTAGAAGAAATACCACCCTTATGGCGATTGCTCCAACGACATCCAGTTCCGCAATCCTAGGGCAGACTTCTCCAGGAATTGAGCCTTTTGCGTCCAACTACTATAAAGCAGGGCTAGCTAAAGGAAACTTCATGAGAAAGAACAAATACCTAGCAAATCTTCTTCAAGAAAAAGGTCTGGACAATGAAGAAACCTGGAGAACCATTATGCTTAACCACGGTTCTGTTCAACACTTAGAGGAGCTTACAGCCGAAGAAAAAGCAGTCTTTAAAACCTTTAAAGAAATTTCTCCTATGGAGATTGTTTCTCAAGCTGCTCAGAGACAACAATACATTGATCAAGCTCAAAGTTTGAACCTTCAAATCCCTTCTACAATGCCGGTTAAAGATGTAAACTTTGTCATGATTGAAGCGTGGAAGAAAGGGGTAAAAACGCTCTACTACCAGAGAAGCTCTTCGGTTTCAAAAGAAATGATGGTGAATTTTGTGACTTGTAGTGCCTGCGAAGCTTAAGGACTGGACTAGAATTTTTGAAAATTAGACACTAGATCTTTTTTGAATAATAAATCGCACTCTCGCCTAAAAAGCGGAGTGCGATTTTTTATAAGCAGGGTTCGCTGCTCATTCTATTCCTATAAAAGGAAGTTGTCGTATGGATATCCTCTTAAAGTAAGAAGGAAAGTAAAGGAGCTTAGGCTACTTTTTCTTCTTTTCTCTGAAGGATTCTTTTTGCGCTATCAGAAGCGATCACAAGACCTCCGGCTAGCATAATGATGTCTTTGATCACAAGTCTTCCAGCGGCAGATAGATAAGGGAATCCATATTGGGGTGTAGGGAAGTCTCCACCTAAGTTGGGAACCCAGGTTTCTGGAGTAGTGATTAGAAAGGAGAGAGTCACAATCGACATTCCTACGGTAAGTAGGCCACCATAGAAACCAAGCTTTGGAAACCAAATACCTGAGAGTACGAGTAGACCTATTAAGACAATTACAGTTCCAAGTCCGTATGAGAACAGATAAGTTCCATTGCTTTTATGCCACTCAATATTCTTTTCAACTGTTTTTCCTTCAGGGTTTTTATGTAAATTGTATTCTGCAACTTCTTTTCCTTCTTCATTTATAGCGGTGTTTCCAGTATTGTGGTAGAGGAAATTCATAAATGGAGTATTGATAACAAAAGGTACGATGCCATCGGCTTCGTATTGAAATGCTTTGAGTCCCCCGATCCAAGCCATTACAATAAAGATGGCAATACGAATGACGTTGATGAATTTTACTTGAGAATCGGCGAAATAAGTTAAGAGTGCTTTCATATCTAGAGTCTGGTTTTGTACGAGGCAAAATTAGAAAGACACGACTCTTTAGAAAATGGATAAAAAAGTCTATTCCATAGACTTTTCTGCCACAATGGAGATTCCTACTTTCTCTCTGAACTCCTTAGGAGGAACCCCCACTTCATTTTTAAAGAATCGACTAAAATAATACTCGTCCTGAAAGCCCATTTGATGAGAAATTTCTTTTATACTGTAATGGGTTAAATGGAGCAGTTTTTTAGCTTCGAGAACTCTTCGCTCTTGGATGAGCCTTAAAGGAGATTTACCAAATAGCTTTTTTACTTTTTTGCTCAGGACGTTTTCTGAGACTCCAAACTTTTCACTGTAAAAGGATAGGGGCCGAGATTCCATGAGGTGTTTTTCCAAAAGCTCCTGAAACTCCAAAAAGGGATCTCTTGGTTCTAAGTCACTTTTCTCTTTTAGTTCTTTTTGTTTTTCCTTGCTGCATAAGGCTAAGATGAGCTGCAAGTAGGAGCGCTTTACAGATAAATCAAAGGAAGTGTTTTGCTTTTCCAGGGCACTAATCTCTAAGAAAAGTGAGCTGATCTGCTCGAAGAACTCGGGGCTTAAAGTAAGTAGCGGAGTTTCATAGATATTATTGAAAAGGATTCCATTGCAGGCTACTTCCTTTTTATGGTATTCAATGCAATAGAAATCTCCATGAAACCTTAATACTTTTATGGGACCCGAAGGCGGAGTTTTCCAGGTTAGTAGTTGGTAGGGGGTAAGAAAGAGCGCAGCATTAGAAGAAAAGCTATAGGAAGTAAAATCAATTTCGGCTTGTGCCCCTTTATCAAAAAGCAATATTTGGTAGTAAGGAACCTGGGTAGATTCCTTAAAAGAAGAAAGCTCTTTAATCTCAATTTGCGTTTCCAATTGGGTTTACTTTTTGTTTCTAGCTTCTTTGCCTTGAGGTTCAAATTTACGCTTTTGAATTCGAACGCGAAGTTAAAAAGTGTGTTCATCCACTGGAGACGAAGTGCACCTTGGAGGCTGTGGTATTTCCTAATAGAGAAAAGAATAGTTGAACGATAAATTCGGCCAGATCCTTAGATTTCTTTCTTACCGAGGAAAAAGTACAATAGGCCTTTTTAATTTAGCTTCTGGTTTTAACTCGTAAAAGCAAGTTTGTGCACTGGCCTCTTTTTCTACCGCTTTATTTTTCGTAAATTTGAAACGCTTTGAAAAAGAAATTTTTTTCAAAGTTCTTTTCTTTAGAATTAATTCAAAAGTATAAATATGAGCAGCAGTGTGATTTTCGATTTGATCGAGAAAGAAAGAGCAAGGCAGACCCACGGGATTGAGCTGATTGCTTCTGAAAATTTTGTTTCCGAGGATGTAATGAAAGCCATGGGAAGTGTTCTAACGAATAAGTACGCCGAAGGGTATCCAGGAAGAAGATACTACGGTGGATGTGAAGTCGTTGACGAAATTGAAACCCTAGCTATTGAAAGAGCCAAAGCATTATTTGGTGTGGAGTACGCTAACGTACAACCCCATTCCGGATCTCAAGCCAATGCTGCGATCTATTTATCCGTACTAAAGCCAGGAGATAAAATCCTAGGACTGGATCTTTCTATGGGAGGACACTTAACGCACGGAAGTCAAGTGAACTTCTCTGGGATTCAGTACGAGGCTCATTTCTACGGAGTGGAAAGAGAAACCGGTCTAATTGATTACGAAAACGTAAGACAAAAAGCTTTAGAAGTACGTCCTAAAATGATGATCGCTGGGTACTCGGCTTACTCTAGAGACATCGATTTTGCAAAGTTTAGAGAAATTGCTGACGAAATTGGTGCTACTCTGTGGGCGGATATTGCACACCCGGCGGGACTCATTGCAAAAGGACACCTTTCTTCTCCTTTTGAGCATTGCCACGTAGTAACCACAACTACCCATAAAACCTTAAGAGGTCCTAGAGGAGGACTGATCATGATGGGTAAAGATTTTGAAAACACCTACGGACACACCACTCCAAAAGGAGTAACCAAAATGATGTCTGCGGTTCTAGATTCAGCGGTATTCCCTGGTATTCAAGGAGGTCCTTTAGAGCATGTCATTGCTGCAAAAGCGGTTGCTTTCGGAGAAGCATTGGATGACAAATTTAAAGTGTACACCACTCAAGTGATTAAAAACGCGCAAGCGATGGCGAAAGCTTTAGTAGACCGTGGATTTGATATTGTAAGTGGAGGAACTGACAACCACCTAATGCTTGTGGATTTAAGAAACAAGAATGTAAACGGAAAAGAAACCGAGAAAGCGCTTGTAAAAGCAGACATTACTTGTAATAAGAACATGGTGCCTTACGATGATAAGAGTGCTTTTACTACTTCAGGAATTCGTTTAGGAACAGCGGCCATTACCACTCGTGGACTTAAAGAAAACGATATGGACAGTATTGCGGAACTGATCAATAATGTAGTAGAGAATATTGATAACGAAACGGTTTTGGCCGACGTTAAAAAGAAAGTGAATTCAATGATGGAAGGAATTCCACTTTTCACTTACTAAATAAGACAAAAGATTAAATTATTTTATTTTAAAGCGTAATGGCGGACCTGTTTTTAGGTTCGCCTTTCGCCTTTTTATTCCGCTCTTTTTTCTATTTTTATGCTTTAATTTTATGGCATAAAAGGAGCTTAATCACCACTTTCTAAATGCCTCTATTTGTTTAAGTTCTGTAGAATGATCTGCAAATTTACTAGATCATTTAGTTCCTAAAAATCCTATTCAACTATGGAAAAAAAGCTTTTCACTTTCGAAGAGATCAAGCAAAAGATGGCGTATTACTGCGCCTACCAGGACCGTTGTCACTTTGAGGTAGAGAAGAAGTTGAGAGAGTTTGTTTTGATACCAGAGGCAAAGGACGAGATTTTACTTTACCTAATGAAGGAAAACTACCTAAACGAAGAGCGTTATGCTCGAAGCTACGCTCGAGGGAAGTTTTACATGAAGGGTTGGGGAAGAAACAAAATCCGGCAGCACCTAAAGCAAAAGCAGATTGGAGAAAAACTCATTCTTTTAGGGCTGGAAGAAATAGACGATAAGGACTATCAAAAAAAGCTTGCAGAGCTTTATGAATCTTATTTTGAAAAACAAAAAGGACTCAAAGAATACCAAAGAAAGGTAAAGACAATTCGCTATCTGCTCTCAAGGGGATTTGAGTACGAAGAAATTCTTGATATTGAGGGAAGTTTGGGTTAAAACCTAACTTGTCAAAACCTTTCGTAAAGTCTTAGGCTATAAGCCTAAATAGGTCCTATGATTCTTACACCTTATTTCGCATTCATAGTGATTAGCGCTACTTAAGAACTTTCGTTTTCTTCCGAAACCAGTAGTTCCGAAATGTACAGTTCCGAACTGTGGGTTTCGCTACTGTAAAATTAGCTAATAAATTAATTGTTGATAGAAATAGGTAGATTAAAGAATATTTGTGTGGTCTTTTCGGCCCTTATTTTATGACATGAACGGGATTTAATAGACTACTTCGGTAGTTTATGCACCGAAGGGAAATGCCAGCTCACAAACCAAAAGTTTGAAGCTGGCTTGTCCTAGAAGGGTAGTTGAAAATGAATCGGATCGTAGTAACGTGATCATCCGACCATTTCACCAAATATTAGTTCATAGACTGAAAATCCTTGTAGTTTTTCTCATTTGCGAAATAAGCTACTTCTCCACGTTCTCCCGCTAGAACTATATAAGCGGTTGCTTTATCTACTTTTTCACCTGTTTGTGGATCTACAGCGTAGCGAACGCTTTCATCTTTAGGTAGTCTTTCTTGGCACATTTCGCAGCATCCGTAGTAAGTCTTTCCTTCTACTTCCACTACTAACTGCTCTTTTCCCATGTACTCATTGTTCACCATACAAACTAGATCACTAGGTACATGGTCTCCGACTTTAGGATTCTGAGAACTGGTCTGAGCCATAGCGGTAGCTGTTGAGGTATTGGACTCCGATGTATTTTGCTTGCAAGCAGTAAGAGAAAGGGCTGCAAGGGCTGCAATGCTTAAAAAAGGGATTTTGAAATTCATAATGTGATATTTATATTTTTTAGTATTTAATGAAATGGACTTTAAACTCTTTAAAAAAGTTTAGGTTTTACTTTTTGATTTAAATTTTGCATAGGAGTTAATATACTTTCCCTAGGATAAACTATTAAAGTCAATGAATAGTTTATAACTAATGGGTTCAAATAATCCTGTGCGTCCCTTTCGGGGATTACAGATAATTTGAGTTAATTAGCCTAGAAGAATCAGATGCGATAAACGCAATGAAGTACGTAAAGTGGATTTCCTTGAATAGGAATTTTTAATTGAGAGAGAACTGGGGTAGACGCTAAGCCGAGAGTTTGACCCGGTACCAAAATAAAATCACTTCCAGTTCCATTAGGTAGGGTTTTAAGCCAAAGGTTCTCTCTTGGACTCGATACTAAAGCATCGTCTAGTATTGAGACGTTCAGTTCATTTTTGCAGCATCCGAGTTCTTTTTCTTTTGAAAGGCTCTCTTTTAAAAGACAATCTGTAGGAGAATTTTCTTCTGTTCCATTAGAGGAGGTTGCCATAGAATTCTGTCCTTGCTCCATCATTTTGCAGCAATTCTCTACTGGAGTAAAACTCGAAAGAAGTACTAAGTAGCAAAAAGACAGGAAAAGAAGAATGAGCTTTTTCATTTACCCTCAATAAGGTTCTACAAAAATAAAGAAATAAATGATTTGATTGAATCAGAAATCGAAACATTAGTCAGCTTCTATTGCCTCCTGCTTTGTAAAACTGAAAGTGCATTTTAGTACACCTTTATTCTCATAATTTGGAGAAAGGTATCTATTACGGAGAAAAAAGTGCATTGTAAGGCACTTTTCATAGTAGTGGATTTTGACATTCATTGGGGTGCGTTACTGCCGAATAAGTAAATTTCTAGAGGAAAAAGTACAGGATTTTTTTCCATTAATTATTTACTAAATTTGCAGACCTTAAAAAATCAGTACTTTAAGTCTTAATATCTCACGTTATGCGCACAAAATCAACCGGAAGGAAAAAAATAAATATTGTAACTCTTGGATGTTCTAAGAACGTCGTGGACTCCGAAGTTCTTATGGGACAACTCGAAGCCAGCGGAAAGGAGGTAGTGCATGAGGACAAAGGAGATATTGTAGTTATTAATACCTGTGGGTTTATTGATAACGCCAAGCAAGAGAGTATTGATACCATACTTGATTTCGTTGAGGCCAAAGAGCGTGGAGAGGTAGAGAAGGTGTACGTGATGGGCTGCCTTTCGGAGCGTTACAAGCCGGACTTAGAGCGTGAAATCCCTAACGTGGACCAGTACTTTGGAACGCGTGATCTTCCCTTTCTATTAAAGCAACTAGGAGCGGATTACAAGCACGAACTCGTAGGTGAGAGACTAACTACTACGCCCAAGCATTACGCTTACATGAAAATCTCGGAAGGATGTGATCGTCCGTGTTCCTTTTGCGCCATTCCTCTAATGAGAGGAGGGCACGTTTCAAAACCTATTGAAGATCTAGTGAAAGAAGCTCAGGGTCTTGCTAAGAAGGGAACAAAAGAGCTGATTCTTATCGCTCAGGATTTAACTTACTACGGGCTCGATCTTTATAAGAAAAGAGCGCTTGCTGAGTTATTAAAAGAGCTGGTAAAAGTGGAAGGAATTGAATGGATTCGTTTGCATTACGCATTCCCTAGTGGATTTCCAGAGGACGTGCTAGAAGTGATTAAGAACGAACCTAAAGTTTGTAACTACATTGATATTCCCCTTCAACACATTAACTCGGACCTTCTAAAGTCCATGAAAAGAGGAACCACTCATGAGAAAACCGATGCTCTTTTAGATAAGTTTAGAGAGAAAGTACCAGGAATGGCTATTCGTACAACTCTTATTGTAGGCTACCCAGGAGAAACCCAGGAACGTTTTGAAGAAATGAAAGAGTGGGTTAAATACCAAAGGTTTGATAGACTAGGTTGTTTCACATACTCGCATGAAGAGAACACGGGAGCTTACGCTCTAGAGGATGATGTTCCACAAGAAGTCAAAGAAGCAAGGGTAGAGGAGATCATGAACCTTCAAAGTCAAATTTCTTGGGAGAAAAACCAAGAAAGAATTGATCAGACTTACAAAGTCTTAATTGACAGAAAAGAAGGAGAGTACTTTATCGGAAGAACAGAGTTTGATTCTCCGGATGTAGACAACACCGTTTTAATTGAAGCAAAAGATATTTATCTTCCAATAGGAGATTTTGTCCAAGTAAAGATCAATTCTGCAGAAGAATTTGATCTTTATGGAGAGGTGGTTTAGGCTTAGAAAGCACGATTAGAAAAATCTGTTTTTCCTTGATTATTGAGTTGAATTAGCAGCTAATACTGTGTCATGTTCAATTGCGAATGCAGCGCGTTCGCATTCTCTAATTTGCGATAATTGGCTGTAAAGGTTGATTTGTCAAGTAGAAAAACCATTTCCAAGTTCAGGTTCTAACTCTTGAGCGAAATATTGGATAAGGTCCTTGCCAAAACAGTAGAAGGAGTGACTTCAATTTGTTTTGGTAACACTTATTTCGTTAGTTTTACAAAAATCTTCTAAATAGGGCGCTTGAAGCGTCCTTTAAAATTTTAATTCTTATGAAATTCAGAATTCTTTTCTCATTTCTCTTTTTATTTTCTTTTGTCCTCTTTTTTTCGCAAAAGCGCTTTGAAGTTTATTCTCCAGACAAAAGCGTTCTCATTAAAATTGAAAACAAAAAAGGCCAGCTTTTTTATTCGGTTAAGAAAGATTCCGAGTGGATTCTAAAACCCTCCCTTCTTGGATTTGAATTAAAAGAACAGGACCTAAGCGGAGATTTTAAAGTGGTCTCTTCAAAAAGAGCTACTAAAAACGAGACTTGGAATCAACCTTGGGGAGAAGAAATTGAAGTAAAAAACCATTATAATGAACTGAGTCTTTCGATTGAAAAGAAAGGAAAAGAGCCACTTTTTCTAGACCTTCGATTTAGAGCATTTGATGACGGAATTGGATTTCGGTACGAGTTTCCAGAGCAACCTAATTTAAAAGACTTTACGATTAAAGAAGAGTTAACCGAGTTTCATTTTGCAAAGGATGCTAAGTCTTGGTCTTTATCTTCTAAAGCCCAGTTCTATGAAGGGCTTTACAGAAAGCTTCCACTATCTAAATTAGATACGGTGGCGACTCCGTTAACCATTGAAACAGAATCTGGGAAATTCCTAGCGCTTCATGAAGCGAACCTAACGGATTATGCGGCTTTAAACTTAAGGCCTACAGAGAAGGGGACTCCAAAACTTAAAGCCCATCTTACGCCCTGGTCCAATGGAGATCGGGTTTATGCAAGTACGCCTTCTGTATCTCCATGGAGAACTTTAATTATCGCGGACAATGCCGGAGATCTTATGCTCTCTAGACTCATGCTGAATTTAAACGAACCTAGTAGAATCAAAGACACTTCTTGGATTAAGCAAGGAAGGTACATTGGAATCTGGTGGGGAATCCACATGGAATACAATACCTGGAAAATGGGACCTAAGCACGGAGCAGAAACTTCTAATGTGCTTCATTATATTGATTTTGCGGCAAAGCATAATTTCTCAGGAGTGCTTGTGGAAGGATGGAATACGGGATGGGAAGACTGGAAGGACTTTAGTTTTACCGAGCCTTACCCTGATTTTGATATTAAAAAGATTACAGACTACGCTAAAGAAAAAGGAGTAAAACTCATAGGTCATCATGAGACTGGAGGTCAGATGAAACGCTACGAAGAGAATTTGGATGAGGCCTTTGCTTTTTATAAGAAGTATGGAGTAGACGCGGTAAAAACCGGATACGTCGGAAATCTCCTAGACGGAAAAGAGCTTCATGGAAGTCAGTACAGTGTAAGACATTACAGAAAAGTTATTGAAAAAGCAGCCGAGTACGGAATCATGATTGATAACCACGAGCCCGCCATGCCAACCGGACTTCAAAGAACTTGGCCCAACTTAATGACTCAAGAAGGAGTTAGAGGTCAAGAGTGGGACGCTTGGTCTAAAGACGGAGGAAATCCCCCTAGTCATACCACCGTTATTCCTTTCACAAGAGGGCTGGCAGGTCCAATGGACTTTACACCAGGAACTTTTCTTTTTGAAAATCCTGTGATTCCTGGAACAAGAGTATGGACTACGAAAGCAAAACAGTTGGCCTTATCGGTTATTCTTTACAGTCCACTGCAAATGGCTTCTGACAGGATTGAAAATTATAAGGAGGATCCCGCCTTTGAGTTTCTAACTACAGTTCCTACGACTTTCTCGAAAACCCTAGTTCCTGAAGCTATAATTGGAGAGTACGTAACCATAGCCAGAAGAGATGTCAATGGAAAAGACTGGTACATCGGCGGTATCACTAATGAAATACCAAGAACTTCTACAGTTAAGCTGAATTTCTTAGAAAAGGGGGCAAAGTATAAAGCTAAGGTTTTTCGTGATGGAGAAGGAGCGGACTATAAAACCAATCCTTACCCAGTGCTTATTGAAGAAAGGGTAGTTTCGAGTGATACGGTTCTTACCATAGATTTAGCTCCTGGAGGAGGCTATGGGGTGGTCTTGAAAAGGGTTGACTAAGTAGTCGATTATAGTCCAAATAGATAGGGCTCTGAGTATTTATACAAATTGCCTCGCCCTTAAAAAAAGAACTTTAGATAAATACAGCACATCCAAAAGTTTAGACGAAATTCAAAATACCATTAGAAAGAAAGAGTTCGGTAATGCACTGAGCTCTTTCGTTTTTGGTTGAGTCTTATTCTGCCATTTCCCAAATGGTAAAACTAATCTATTACTGCAGTTTTTCTTTTTGCTCAATTATCCTTTGAAGTTCCGGTACTTCAAAGTGGTTGATAATCGTTTCTCCGGTTTTAATGAATTTAGCGCTGCTTAAGTCCGCTCCGGGTACTTGACTTAGCCATTCTACGTGACTAGGTCTAGGAGATCCCGCAAGTCCCATTTCTGATATGTTTACAGAAGCTTCTAATTCTTTTCCGTCAAGCTCTATGGTGTAGACCGAACTAATATGGAAGTTTAGATTTTTGGGCTCGGGCCATTGACTTAGTCCAAAATAGCTTAGGGGTTTGCCATAGTAGGTCGTCTCTGGCGTAGGACTTACTTCTATACGCTCTAGCTGTAGTACGATGGCACTCTTTGTTTTCATAAGTGTGCCAGAAAGAGAAAAATTTAGTGGGTTATACCTTCCTCTATCGGTAGTAGTGGTTCCCGAGATCGTGATCTTTTGAGAAAAGATGCAGGATCCACTGAATAGAAAAAATAACACGAAAGAAAGCTTATACGTTATGGTCTTCATGGTTAAGGCAGTTTAGTCAAAAGTAGATTAGGGCATCTTTATTTGCAATCGCTAGGTATAGGTATTTTTAAGAGTGAAAAAGTAACAGCAAAGAACAAGTGAATTAGAATAATTGAAAGAAAAAATTCTTTTTTCTAAGGGCTTTGTTATCCAAAGAAAATCCTTCCTAAAATTCATAGAAAAAACCTTCAAATTGTTAATAACTTTTAGTTTAAAATATTGGTAATAAGGTGATTAAAGTCGTATATTTATAGTAGGAATGATTCGAAAAAGACTCCTTTCTCTCCTTCTAAATGTCCCTTAAAAAACACCTAAATCCCATGAATAATTTTATGTCTTTCCCGCCCATCGATCGTGAACTGCCTGTACTTTTTCGTTCTCGATTGCATTGGATCTGCTTTGTTTGGCCTCTTACGTTAATGCTGGTTGGTTTTATTGGAGTTCCCTTTCTGATCTTAGATCTAATTAAAGGGTATTTTATGATGATGTTTCCTATTGAAGTGTTTCTGACTTATTTGTTCTTTAAAGGCCTTTTTCTTTTTCTTGCCAAATGGTTTGTGAAAGTAGAGCTTACTTCGGAGTACTTACTAGTTTCAAAAGGATACTGGATGAAATCTGAAATCGATATTCCCTTAAGAAAAGTGACCAAGCATGAACTCTTTATTCCTGTATTCGGGCAATTGCTTGATTACGGAACTTTGTACCTAAGAGCAGGAGGTTCTTCTCAAAGTGTATGCATCGCAAGACCCAGAGTGCTTAGAGCAAAGCTAAGAACGCTTTCCACAGCTCCTTATCCGCGTCGCACTAACTATTCGGGCGCGATTCCTCATGAACCGAAAATTCCAGGCAAAAACACAGAATACAGAAAAGCCCCTTACTCCAGGTACTTAACCGGGTAGAGGGACTTAAAAAAAACAAAAAAAATTAGAATAATTTTTTAGTTCAACCTACTTCGAGTAGTCTCCAAGTCACTTTCTTTCCAAAGTAAAAAGGAGTGATTTGGTCTTTAGCCAGAAATAGAGTAGTGCTTACAGGACCAAGGGCTTCCCATTTACCTTCTTTTTGGCATTTCTCACCCGAGTGGCACATAATAGCCGGTTGGGAAGCTTTGGTTTTTCGTTTTGTGATTGTGGTGTTTTCCATAGGTTTGAAAAGATTAAGGATTGACTTCAAGCCAGTCGTGACGGTCTTTTCTTTTGCTATAATCTGTAGTGTCTTTGGGTTTTCTCCCATCCTCTAGTTGAAGCCTTGGTCTAAGGTTTTCTAATTCAACTGTTTCTACTTTGGGCTCCAAGATGGGATCTCGATCGGTGCAAGAGATCGTAGTAAATAAAGCAATTAGAATCACAGCAAGAGCAATAAAGAAAGTTTTCATAGTTCTTAAAATTTATTGGGTTAATTGTGTAGAGAATATTGTTTTCTATTCTTCAGGTAAATATAGTGGTGATGCGGGATCAGCGCAATTTATGTAGGTCTTAGTTTAAGGTTTTACGGTCTTACTTCTTAAGTTGTTCCCTGTATAATCATAGTTCTAGTTCCTTCTGACTGACATTCTACAGAAAACCGATAATTAATCTATCTTAACCCCGATGAAATAAGGAAAAATTGATATATTTCGATTTATATCTTTTGAAGTGACCAAATTATTTTTAATTGTAAGTTTCTTTTCAGTTATATCCTTTGCAAAGGCCCAAAAAGAAGCTAAAGGATACTATTATTATGAGAAATTGTACGGATCCTTATCTACTCTGGATAAGCGCGCCGATGCAATTTTAGAATCGAGTATATCGGAAGCAAAGAAATCGAAAAACTATAAGCACCTATCCGCTGCGTATGAGGATAAGATCTTTTTTACTGAAGAAGTAGGACAGAAATTTCTGTATTCAGATAGTGCACTCAGTGCGGCGATCTTATCAAAGGATCCTAATGAAATCGGAAGAGCTCATTTAAGCAAAGGGGTCCTGTTTTATTTTTATGAGCGAGATTATCGTAAAGCTCTAGTCGAATATCAAAAAGCTAAAGAGCATCTTGACGCAACAGAAAATCGGTATTTGAAAAATAAACTATGGTACCACACAGGACTAGTTCAATCCTATATGGGTTATTACAAAGAGGCAGAACAGAACTTCCAAAGCGTAATAGATTTTTATTCTAGAGAACTCGATAGGAATCTCGAGCGCAATGAAGAGTACAATTACCGAAAAGGGTATTTGAATACTATTATTCAATTATCGTCAGTGTATGATCAAATGGGCAAGAGTAAAGAGAGCCGAAAACTGGCCCAGAAAGGTTTTGAAATTTTAGATGAATTTAGTGGGTTTCCATTAGAGAGAGGAAAGCTCTTGTCTAGAAAAGGGGTGCTGCTATTAAAAGACAAAAAATACCTTAAAGCCTTAGAGACTCAAAAGGAAGCTTTACTACTTCTAAAAGGAGAAGAGGATTTTACTGCAAGAGCTGCTGCAGAGTTTTATGTAGGAAGGACCTTGCTTGCTTTAGGAAAGAAGATAGAGGCAAGAGTGCATTTTCTTGAGGTGGATCGACTTTTTAATGAACACTATTTTTCAATACCAGAATTAAAACTCAATTATGAGCTTTTAATTGAAACGATGTCTGGTAATTCTTCTTCTAAAGAAGAGGAACTGTATTATACCCATCAGCTTTTAAACGCAGAAAAGATTTATCATAGGCATTTTCCTTATTTATCCCAGAAGCTGTTTTCAGAGTTTAGCTCTCCTACTGATCTTAATGAAAATTCATTTCTAGGTACAGCTTTATTGAAAGAGTACTCTATAGCACTAATAACTCTTGGTCTTTTTGGAGTAGGAGCCATTCTATTTTTCAAAAGAAAAAGGAAGAAGAATGTTTTTGCCCAAGTAGAGAGTGCTAAAGTTGATTTTTCACCTACTAACAGTGAAAAGGTCTTGAGGGAAGCGATTTTGAGCGAACCAACTGGATCCTACTTAAAAACAGAGAACGCTCTGGATCCTTTTACTCCTATGCAAATAGAATCTGCTTTAAAAGCTCTTGAGACTTTTGAAATAGAAAAAGGATTTTTAAAACCAGGAATCAAAGTGGAAACGCTTGCTAGGTTAAGTGGTCTTAGTTCAAAACTCATTAGCTATGCAGTGAACCGAAGCAAAGAACAGCAGTTTAATACCTACGTTAATCGACTTCGCATAGGATACATTACAAAACTTTTAGAAACCGATCCGAAATATCTAAAGTATTCTGTAGACTCTTTAGGTAAAGAATGTGGAATCAACCATAGACAGACCTTTACTAGACTTTTTAATCAGTTTCAGGGGGAGCCTCCAAAGGAATTTATAGATCGAATAAGAAAGAATAGAAATTCAGCCAGCTAAAAAAAATAGATTAGAATATTGATTAGGGGTCCAAAAGAAAAGAAAATTTGCTGAAAACAAGGAATTGCTAAAAACTAAGAATCATCAAGAGCTGAAAATCACTGAATAAAAGAAATCACTATCAACTGAAAAATAGTAATAATGAAAACACAAGAATTATTAGATAAAGCAAATGGAATTTGGGCAGAACTTTCTGGTAGTATTAAGCAAAGTAATTGGGAGAAGAGGTTTTCGCTGGAAACATGCCAAAGGCTACTTATGGAAATTGATGGGTCCATTCGAAGTTTAAAACAGCTTATTTCTGCACATAAATTTGAGAGTCGCGCTCAAGAGATTCTTTTCTTTAAAGAAATTAAACCAAAGTTTATCTCGGAGTATATTTTCTTTTCTAAAGTAATTGAGTTAGAATCTCGTTTGCCTCATGCGTCTAAGAAAAGTATAGAAACTATTCTATTAGGGGAGTTTCAGAAGATTGGTGAATTCTCAGAAAAACACAGAGAGCTTATTGCTTACCAAAGAAAAGGAGCTAGTTATTTGGATGCAGAATATTTCCTTCGATACAAATATGATCTTTATATGGAACAGTCTTTAAGTCTTCATAGCCTGAATGAAAATTTTTCAACTTCAAAAGACGGACTCTTCTCTGAAATTTTAGCTAATGACAAATTTGAAGAATACCTCAACAGACGCTTTCAGAATTTAGAGAAGCATTTGCAGCAAAGTTCGGAAATCACTATTAGTAGCCTTAACTGGACAGAATCTAAAGCAGCTCTCGTGGAGCTGATTTACGCTCTTCATCAATCCAGGTCTATTAATAGTGGTACGATTGAACTTATAAAAATTATCAGAACTTTTGAAACCATGTTCTCGGTTGATTTAGGAAATTTCCATAAAATCCTATCAGAGTTAAGAGAGAGAAAAATAGATCGAGCCAAGTTCCTCTCTGTACTCTCAGAAAATCTGGAACGAAGCTTTACTGAAAAGGATGAGACTTAAACTTAAGCGTCTATTATAGGGGTGGTAGGCTTTGTAGGGGCTCGTCTATATGTAGCGGATGAATTGATTTTGAAGAGATACCCCGAAGGAAAATCTTTCGGTACTACCGATTTGCTTGGGAAGATAATCAAAGTTAATTCATGAAATTGGCATTAGAAATTTCTTTTCAATTCGTCCTCTAACTTTTGTTTTTCATAAAGGATAGATGTTGTAAGATTCTAACGGATTAAGTGATCTTTAGTTGAATTGAAAAGAGTAGACTAATAGTCCTATGCCTGAATCTCTTCACTTATCCCAATTCTATGAACTGATCCATAGATCCACCAGAATAAACCCCAGCCATATAAGCTTATATATTGCCTTGTGCCAGAAATGGAGTAGTGGAGGTTTCCCAACTAGCTTTTCTATTTCAAGGAGTGAGATGATGGCTAAAAGCAAAATAGGTTCTATCACCACCTATCATAAGTGCATAAAAGAATTAGAACGATTAGAACTAATCAAGTACGAACCCTCCTATCATCCCCATTTGGGAAGTGCAGTTACTTTAAAGCCCTTAGGAAAGTTAGAAGTCTCTAGTTAGAGATTAGAGATGGCTTGTAGGCTGCAATTCTTATATTGTTTGGTAGTACTTCCCTAACTGAGCAATTTGAAAAGTGTTTATAGTTCTTTTCATATTAAAGTTTTTGGATGGTAATTGCTGGTAATCTTCTACTCAACTGCTTCTTTTCGCGCCCGATCTCTAAGCGTTGAAATATTAAATTTTATTCACACTAGCTCATAAATGATTTATTATGCATTTCCTAGCACTATTAAACGATTTGATTTAACTCAAAGTTTAACTTAGGACAGAAGTCTACTATAAGCCAAAGCAATCCATAGAAAATGAAGAGTTTTAGAGATTATTGGCGGCCTAATTTTGAAATTTCGTTTTCTAAACAATACGCTAAACACCATTATTCTCCTTTTTGCTATTTTGAAAATATTTAATTTTAAATGTACTTTAAGTCAATCTTTTATACGACCATTTGTAAATTTGAAGTAATAATTTGTACATTCGCCACGCTCTAGGCATACTATTTGGTAGTTGATGTTAAAGTATTATAAAACGCCAGATAATATAAAAAAAACTAATATTCGTTTGAAATATTCTGAAAAGGGATAAAATGAAGAAGCATCTAAGTTCGTTTAGAAAATACTTCTATATTTGTATTACCGCTCCAGTTTTTAACAGATTTGAAATAGAAACAAATCCAGTTGAAATTCAAAAGAAGACCTAGTTTAGATATTGAAATTGGAGCTAAAGGGTAAACACAAAGTATAAGATGAAGAGCATTTCAAAGGTTCTTAATAATATTTATTTGGGCAATAATGTAGTTAATCTCACAGAGATTCGGTATTTGCCAAGGTGGGTCATTTTATTTATTGATGTACTGATTTTATTATTAGCTGTTGTTATCTCGTATGCAGTTCTAGAGACTCTTGGAGTACAACCGGTTGCTACCATTTCTATTAACAACAAATACTTTCTAATTGTCGGAATGAACGTATTGTTCATGCTAGTGTTTAAAACTTTTTCTGGTATAATTCGACATTCCACATTCATTGACTTATTCAAACTAATTGCTGCAAGTTTTTGTACTGCAATTTCTTTAGAAATAATAAACCTAATTGCAAGTTTTGCTATTGGAAATAAGCTAATTAGGACTCCTGTTCTAGTTGTTTATTTTGCGGTTTCTTTTGCTTTTCTTTTTGTATTTAGATTAATAGTAAAAGAGGTCTTTCAGATTGCTAGAGAATATAGAAGAAGTACTCTTAAAAAAAGAATATTAGTTTTGGGTATTGACGATCAGTCGGTCGCTATTGCTAGAGTAATTTTAGATAACCCACATTTGCCATACCAACTAGTTGGATTTTTGACTTCGAGAGTAGATTCCAAAAGGGTAAGACTTTTAGGTAAACCCATTTACAATAGAGAAAAAATAGAAAGTTACTCAAAAGATTCATTAGATATTGAAGGGGTATTAATCATAAAAGAAATGATGACCCGACAAGAAATGAATGATTGGGTTAACTTGTTTCTTTCAAAAGACCTTCAAGTTTATAAATCCCCATCTGTTCAAAAACTTCGTGATAACGATTTAGGTAGTAATATCAAGAACCTTCAAATTGAAGATCTACTAAATAGAAAGCCTATTAAGATTGAAAATGAGGAAGTAAAGAAAAGACATTTTGGGAAAAATGTTCTTATCACAGGTGGAGCGGGATCCATCGGTAGTGAAATCGTTCGCCAGGTAGCAGAATTTAGTCCAGAGCTTATAGTTGTATTAGATCAAGCTGAGACTCCACTCTATGAAATAGAGATGGAGATGACAAAATCGCATCCCCATATCAATTTTAAATTTGTTATGCTTGATGTTGCTAATTATGGAAGACTAAAAAGTCTTTTTGAAAAGTATAATTTTTCGATGGTTTATCATGCGGCAGCTTATAAGCATGTACCACTTGTCGAAGAAAATCCACATGAAGCCATTTTTACCAATGTTCTTGGAAGTAAAAACTTAGCCTGTCTCGCTAGTGATTTTAAAGTTAACCGTTTTGTAATGGTCTCAACTGATAAAGCAGTAAATCCGACTAATGTTATGGGGGCTACAAAACGAACGGCAGAGCTTTTTGTTCAATCATTACAAAATAGAGAAGGTAACACAACAAAATTTATAACTACTAGGTTTGGGAATGTCTTAGGCTCTAATGGTTCAGTAATTCCTTTATTCAAAAAGCAAATTGCAGCCGGAGGACCTCTTACCATTACCCATCCAGAAATTACTCGTTACTTTATGACCATTCCGGAAGCTTGTGAACTAGTGCTTCAGGCGGGCACCATGGGACAAGGAGGAGAGGTGTTTGTTTTCGATATGGGGCAACCCATGAAAATATTAGATCTTGCAAAAAGAATGATAAAACTATCAGGATTTGAGCCAGATTCCGATATAAAGATTAAATTTACTGGACTTAGGAAAGGTGAGAAATTGTATGAAGAGTTATTAAGTGATGGCAGTAAGACTCTGCCTACACATAATGAAAAGATTATGATTTCAAAGGATCCAACTATGGAATATGATGATATTAATCGAATGGTTGTTCAACTTATCTCTACCTCGGATAATCCCGACAAAAGAAATGTGGTTAGGCTTTTGAAATTAATTGTTCCAGAATTTAAGAGTAATAATTCAATTTATGAGGAGTTGGATTTTAAAAATTAATTTAAATTTGAATGTAGTTATTGCAGTTTTAAATTGAATCCAGCTTTAGGTGGATCTTACACATTTTAGAAAAACGAATTATAATATTAAGTAGCTGTTTTAAATGAAGAATTTAATAATCACTATTTGCGTAACACTATTATTATCATCATGCTCTGTTCTACAGAAGGATCGTGATAAAGAAAGTGAACTGAATTACATGCAAAATATTGAAAGGTTGGCTGAAGAAACATCTGTGAGGTCAGCCGTAAGTACTATTCAGCCTGGCGATGAGTTAATCATTGTAGTGATGGCAAAAGACTTAGATGTGGTAAAGCCATTCAATCAAAACTGGTCTTCTGGAGAAACTTTGGTAAATGCTCAACCAGGTGGTAATACATCATCTACAATAGTTTCCGAAGGGGGTCCAAAATATATTGTAGATGTTGATGGGAGAATTGATTTTCCAATTATTGGTGTATTTGATACATCAGGTAGTACTTTAATTGATTTAAAAAACGAATTGCAAAATCGTATTTCTCGTTATATTATAGAGCCCACAGTTTATGTGAAATTAGCAAATTATAAGGTAACTGTTC
Source organism: Bacteroidota bacterium (assembly GCA_023393915.1). Lineage (GTDB taxonomy): Bacteria > Bacteroidota > Bacteroidia > Flavobacteriales > Weeksellaceae > Planobacterium_A. Next base: position 101,442 of record JAEXBS010000006.1, read on the forward strand.
TAGGGGAGGTTAATCGACCGGGAGAATATACAGTTCCTGATGGGAAAGCAACATTATTAAGTGCCCTTGGTATGGCAGGTGACTTAACAATGTATGGTAAAAGAGATGATGTGTTATTGGTTCGTAATGTCGATGGAATTATCACAAAAACAAGGATCGATTTGACCGATGCTTCATTTATAGATTCACCATTTTATCAAATGAAACAAGGAGATGTGGTTTATGTCTCAGCAAATGAAACCAAAGAGAAAACAGCTAAACTTGATCCAAATACAGGTACATATATTTCAATTGCATCAGTAGCACTTGGACTTGCAGGTATTTTCATAACATTATTTACAAAATAAAAAAAATCTTTTTACATGAGTGATTCATCATATGTGTCGCCAAACAGTTCGGATTCGAATGAAATTCATATTCGTGAAGTTATTAAACCGTATTTGTTAAAGTGGCCATGGTTTGTCTTATCTGTACTTTTAGTTTTATTACTTGCTTGGTTTTACTTAAAAGTAACTACACCAATTTACAGTATAAATTCTACTGTTCTGATTAAAGATGCAAAAGCTAATTCAGTAGCTGGTGGAGTAGATGTTGGTGTTCTACGAGACTTATCTGGTATCGGAGGTATGAGCACAAACAGCATTGAAAATGAAATTGAGGTTTTTAAATCGAAGAAGCTAATGCGAGAAGTTGTTCGTGGAAAAAACTTAGAAACGGCAATTTTATCTGATGAAGGGCTAATTGAAAGAGAGCTCTATGGTGATACGTCTCCTGTACATATAAAGGTAATTAATGAGAAGAAGAATGTAAAGTTTCCAACAGAACCGTACGAATTGGAAATTTCTGGCAATAAATTATCATTGGTTTCGGAAGAGGATGATATTCGAATTGAGTCAACTTTTAATAAGACGATAAGCCTGCCGTTTGCAAATGTAATGATTACCAAAAATCGATACTTTGATAGCACTAAAGCAGGGGGATTAGGAGAACTTAAATTGAATTTTGCTTCTCGTGAATCACGTGTAGGTCAATTACAAGCATTAATGAATGTCAGTCTTATTAATAGGGATGCAACGGTAATTGGTTTAGATATGAATTATCCTCAAATAGACAAGTCAAAAGACATTCTTAATAATTTGATTTTGTCTTACAATCGAGATGCACAGAATGATAAGAGAGAAGAATCAGAGCAGACTATGGCATTTATCGAAGAAAGGATAGCCAAGGTTTCCGAAGAACTTGGAGATGTAGAAAGCAAAAAGCAGGATTTTAAATCCGTAAATAGAATTACAGACATAGAAACGGAAGCTAGAATTAATTTAGAAAGTTCAGCAGCTGCTCGTGCCAACCAATTGGAAATTGACGCCCAGTTAGAATTAACGAATTCTTTACTTGATTATGTTGGAAGATCAAGTAGCTATCAAGCACTTCCTTCTAATGTTGGATTGAAAAATCCCGAAGCTACTGCGAATATTATTACTTATAACGGTCTCGTATTGGAAAGGAATCGACTTTTAGAAACTGCTACATCAGAACATCCTGCAGTAGTTGAGTTGACAAAACAAATTAATAATATAAAGGGGGCTATTTCTCAAAGCTTACAGAAAAATAGAACAGGTCTATCACTAGCTCGTAACGAATTTCAAAGTGAACAAAATAATGTATCTGGTAAAATTTCCAAGCTTCCAGCTATTGAGAAGATGTTCAGAGATATTGAAAGACAGCAACAAATTAAGGAGAATTTGTACATATTGCTTTTACAAAAAAGAGAAGAAACAGCAATTTCTCTAGCTGTAAAAGGAAATAAAGCGAGAATTGTAGATTATGCTTACGCATCTAATCAGCCAGTTGCTCCTAACAAAATGATGATTCTTTTAGGGGCATTTGCTGTTGGATTATTACTTCCGTTCTCAATTATATACCTAAACGAAATTTTTGACAACAAAATAAGATCTAAACACGATTTGGAAAATCTAACAAATGCACCTATACTAGCAGAATTACCTAGGGTAGAAAAAGGTCAGGAAGATATTGTAAGACCAAACGATTCGTCACCTATGGCAGAAGCCTTCCGAATTCTTATTACTAATATGAATTTTATGCTACCTAAGAAAAACGATGCTATTGTAGTGTTTGTGACATCAACCGTAAAAGGAGAAGGTAAAACTTTTACTTCAGTTAATTTAGCATTGACATTGGCGACTACTAATACTAAAGTTCTAATAATAGGTTCCGATATTCGAAACCCACAGTTGCAACGTTACAATACTGCTAGGAAAGGATTTTCAGGACTTACTGAATTTCTATACGATGAATCTACTAAAGTTCAGGACATACTTCATCCAACAACCTTTAATCCTCATTGTGATGTTATTTATTCGGGGAGCATACCTCCAAATCCAACAGAGCTACTTACTAATGGTAGGTACGAGATATTGTTGAATGAACTAAGAGGTGATTACGATTACATAATTCTTGATACTGCACCACTCATGTTAGTTACTGACAGTTTCCTTTTTGCAGATGTTGCAGATGCGACTATATATGTTACTAGATCAGCTTATACTGAAAAAGCTTTAATTGATTTTGCTAATAAAAATATTGATCAAAAAAAGATAATGAATGTCGGATTCGTTTTGAACGATGTCGATAAAGATTATTTTGGTTATGGAAATAAATACGGATACGGATATGGAGCGAAAGAGCAGAGTTTTATTGATAAAATATTAAAAAGAAAATAGAATAGTGAATATCTTAAATCTTATCGGACGAACCGAAGAACTTTTCACTCAAGATCTAATGGCGAATGAGTTGGAATTGAAAGAAATAGTGTCAAATTCGACTTTTTTAGTCATAGGTGGAGCTGGTTCAATAGGACAGGCTGTGACTAAGGAGATTTTCAAAAGGAATCCACGAAAGTTACATGTTGTAGATATTAGTGAGAATAATCTGGTTGAACTTGTACGAGACCTTAGAAGCACACTCGGATACATCAAAGGTGATTTTAGAACATTTGCATTGGATATAGGTTCAACCATATTTGATGCATTTATTAGCGCAGATGGGAAATACGATTACATTCTAAACTTATCAGCATTAAAGCACGTTCGGAGTGAAAAAGATCCTTATACTTTAATGCGTATGATTGATGTTAATATTTTTAATACTGACAAAACGATACAGCAAGCCATCGAAAATGGAACGAAGAAGTATTTCTGTGTATCTACGGATAAAGCTGCCAACCCTGTTAATATGATGGGAGCATCAAAAAGAATTATGGAAATGTTTCTTATGAGAAGAAGTAGTGAAATTCTTATTTCGACTGCTCGTTTCGCTAATGTGGCATTTTCGGATGGATCTTTATTGTACGGATTCAATCAAAGAATTCAGAAAAGGCAGCCCATAGTGGCACCTAAGGACATTAAGCGTTATTTTGTAGTTCCTAAAGAGTCAGGAGAGTTATGTCTTTTGTCGACTATTTTTGGGGAGAATAGAGACGTTTTTTTTCCAAAATTAAGTGAACATTTACACTTAATAACCTTTGCAGAGATTGCTGAAAAGTATCTTGAACAGCTTGGATATGAACCTGTATTGGTGAATAGTGAAGATGAAGCGAGAGCAAAGATGATAGAATTTACTAGTCAAAAAAAATGGCCATGCTTGTTTACTTCCAGTGATACGACGGGAGAAAAAGATTTTGAGGAATTTTTTACTGAGAATGAAACACTGGATCTACAGTCATTTCAGAATATGGGTATAATTAAAAATGAAATTGATTATGAACATGCGAGGGTTTCTTTGTTTGAAGATAGGATAATGGGGATGAAGCAAAGAGGAAGTTGGAACAAATCTGAGCTCGTGGATTTGTTTAATGAAATGATCCCGAATTTCAACCATAAGGAGACAGGTAAATATTTAGATTCAAAAATGTAATGAATAGAATAGATCAACTTGTTTCATTTGTACGGGAACAATATAAAACGAACCAGTTCATTCCATTGCATGAACCACGATTTAGAGGTAATGAGAAAAAGTATCTAATTGACACAATAGATTCTACATACGTTTCATCTGTAGGTGAATATGTAGATGAATTTGAACAAATGATGCAAAAAATTACTAAAAGTAGTAAAGCGGTTGCAGTTGTTAATGGAACCGCTAGTTTACAGGTAGCGTTGAGATTGGCGGGTGTTAAAGCTGGAGATGAAGTAATTACACAGGCCTTAACTTTCATAGCAACTGTTAATTCTATTACTTATAATAATGCTATACCAATATTTTTAGATGTAGATTTGGATACAATGGGACTTTCCCCTATTGCGGTTAACGCTTTTTTAGAGGAATTTGGTGAAATTAGAGAAGACGGGTGTTACAATAAATTAACTGGTAAGCGAATTGCTGCTTGTATGCCAATGCACACTTTTGGTTTTCCTGTGCATATGGATGAATTATTAACACTTTGTAATCAATGGCATATTCCAGTAGTAGAAGATGCTGCAGAGTCATTAGGAAGTTTATATAAAGGGAAACATACAGGATCTTTAGGGCTTTTAGGTGGTTTTTCGTTTAACGGTAATAAGGTAGTTACTTGCGGTGGTGGAGGGTGTATAATTACCAATGATGTGGAATTGGGAATTAGTGCTAAATATTTGACAACTACTGCAAAACGTCCTCATGCATATGAGTTTTTCCATGATGACTTAGGTTATAATTTTAGAATGCCTAATTTAAATGCTGCTTTAGCTTGTGCACAATTAGAGGTTTTGGAAAATTTTGTAGAGGATAAACGAAATTTAGCCTCTGAGTATGAAGAACTTTTCAGAACCTTAGGGATGAAGTTTCGTGTTGAAAATCCTGAGACAAAAGTTAATTATTGGTTAATGTGCGTTGAATTGGAAAGTAAACTTGAGCGTGATCATTTTTTGAAAGAAACTAATGCAAAAAATATTATGACGCGACCTATTTGGAATTTAATGTATCGTCTACCTATGTATGAGCATTGTCAAAGAGATGGTCAGGAAAATGCGACATTTTTAGAAGAGCGCATTGTTAATATTCCAAGTAGCGTGAGATAGATTAATTATTTTAATATGCGTAGTATAGGTGGAGAATTTGAGATAGATTTAGGAATGTTGAGAGGAATAGATTTAAATTTTAATTCTTCATTATTTCTCTTCTCGACAGGTAGAATGGCATTAAAGGTTATACTATGTCATCTTAAAAAAACTTTAGCTAAAAATGTCATTCATCTGCCATATTATATTTGTAGTTCTGTCGTGGAAGTTTGTATTACGGAAGGTTTTGAATTAAAATTTTATGAAATAAATTCTGCGTTTGAACTTTCTATGGAATATTTAGATAATATTCAGTTTAATGAGGTGTTACTTACTGTTTGTTATTTTGGAATTGTAAGTGATAACGATATTATTAAAAAAGTAAAAAATAATCGACCAGATATTCATTGCATTAGTGATCATGTAATGTCCTATTGGACGCTTCAATCTACTTATTCCGATTATTCATTTACTAGTTTAAGGAAGCATTTTGCAATTCCAGAAGGTGGTATTATTTATTCAAAGCGTTCATTAAATTTTAAGGAATGGACGACAAAAGAAAATAGCTTTTATTTAGATAAGTATATCGCAGCAACTTTTAAATTCTTAAATACAAGTGATAGTATTTTTCTTCATTTTTTTCAAAATGGAGAGCGTAAGTTAGATGAGGAAATTACAGAAATAACGAAGGCATCCGTACTAGCTAACCATTTATATAACAATACTAATTTTATAGAATTTGCAGAGATCAGACTGGCAAATGCAAAATATGTTTATGATAAAGGGAATGAAGTTGGATTAGATTTTATTTTTTCTTACGATGGAAAAAGTATTCCTCAACATATACCAATATGGGTTAATGATAGTCAAAAGTTGAGAAAAGCTTTATTTAGTGAAAATATCTTTTTGCCAATTCATTGGCCAGTTCATGATTATAACCTAGACTCAAAAACATCTTTAAAAATGAATGCAAATTCAATCTCACTTGTAATAGATCAAAGGTATAATGAAGATGATATGCATCGTTTGGTGATGACTGTAAGTGAATTTAATAATAAATTACGAAAGGTATGAATATTGTTGGACAAAATATAATATTAAGAGCAATTGAGCAAAGCGATTTACCATTGCTTCAACGATGGTCAAATAATCCGGAAATACAATATTGGTTAGGTGGATGGCATGCACCTTCATCATTATTTGTAATGAATAATTGGTTTGAAAGAATTACTACAGATGATAATAATATTAGATTTGCGATCGAACATAAAGAATTAGGTTTGATTGGTACTGCTAATTTGGTGAATATTAATTGGAAGGATAAAAATGCATTCCATGGTATGCTGTTGGGTGATAAAGAAGTAAGGGGTAAAGGTATTGGTTATGAGGTTGTTAGCCTGATCATGTTTTTTGCATTTGAGGAATTAGGGCTAAATCGATTAGATAGTACAATAATCGAATACAATATGGCTTCTAGAAAATTATATATTGAGAAATGTGGCTGGGAGGTTGAAGGGATTGCAAAAGAATGGTATTTTAGGAAGAATAAATATTGGGATAAATTATTACTCGGTATTACACGATCTAACTATTATGCAAAACAAAAAGATAATAAATAATTCAAAGTGGTAGAAGTACTTAATTTAACTCAGAAGGAGAGGTGGAATAATTTATTATCTCTAATACCAGATGGATATACAGATATCTATTTCACACCCGAATATTATGAGGTTTATGAAAAAAATGGGGATGGAGAAGCTTTATGTTTTGTGTTTCAGCGTGATGGAAAGATAGCCATGTATCCTTTCCTTAAAAATCGAATTCCTCCCATCTATGAGCTAGAAGGAGAGTATTTTGATATTCAAGGTGCGTATGGATATAATGGTGTTGTATCATCTACTATTGATGAAAGTTTTATTTCTGCTTTTTACGAAAACTTTTACCGGTATTGTGAAGAATCTAAAATTATCGCAGAGTTTACGAGATTCCATCCATTATTAGAAAATGAGGTGTTTTCTAACAATTTTATAAATGTGGTAGATGATAGGGGCACGGTGGTACTAGATCTTTTGCAAGATGAAGATGAGTTATGGAAGTCTAGTTATTCATCTAATAACAGAAATATGATAAGGAAAGCATTGAAGAATAATGTAATTGTAGAGGTCGCAGATTCGGAGAAAGCTTATGATAGTTTTTATGAAATTTATTCAGAGACTATGGAAAATGTAGATGCTGAGGATTACTATTTTTTTGATAAAAAGTATTTCGAAAATTTCAGAAAAAATTTAGCTACGAATCATAAATTATTGACGGCTATTTATAATGAAGAAATTATATGTTCAATGTTATTGATGTATAAAGGAGATTACGCACATTATCATCTTTCGGGACGAAGAAGGGATTTTTCGAAACTTGCGGCAAATAATTTAGTTTTACATCATGCAATAAATTTAGCAAAGCAAATAGGATGTAAAAAATTTCATTTTGGAGGCGGAACTAGTTCTGATGTAAAAGATCATTTATTTCGATTTAAAGCAGGTTTTTCAAAAAGTATATCTAGGTTCAAAATAGGTAAAAAGGTACATAATCAGGATATCTATGATCAAGTAATTGAAAGCTGGGAAATGAAAAATCCTGAGAAAAAATCAATGAATTTGTTGTTGAAATATAGATATTAAAGAATGAAAACGACAATAGCATTTTTCACAACAACAAGAGCTGAGTTTGGAATTTTATCTTCCTTTATTAGAAAAGTCAAAGAGGACCAGTCATTTTCTACACTTTTGTTTGTAGGTGGCACTCATCTAAAAAAGGAATTTGGATATACAATTAATGAGATCAATAATTTTGGTTTTGAAATAGATGGGAAATTTGACTATCTGGAGGATGGAGATACACCATTTGATTTAAGTAAATCATGTGGAAAGTGTATTGAACAAGTAGCTGAAATTTTTAGAAGTAACTCATTCGATTATATTTGTCTATTAGGTGATAGGTATGAACTAGTACCTATTGTATTAACATCTATTTTATTTAATGTGCCTATAATTCATTTTGGTGGAGGTGAAATAACTGAAGGTGTTATTGATAATCAGATAAGACATATGGTAACACAGGCCTCATTTATTCATCTCACTGCTGCTGACGAGTTCTCCAGGAAGATAAAGGAAATGGGAATACCAGAAAATAATATTAAAACGGTTGGTTCATTAGTGGTTGAGCAAATGAAGAATATAAGTATTAGTGATAAGCAGGTGCTTTTTAAAAGTTTAAACCTCGATGTGTCTCAGAAAACAATCATTCTGACGTATCACCCAGTTACGTTGAAAGGTAAATATTCACAATTAGAACAAATTGAGAACATTTTTGATGCTTTAGATGAATTCGATTTTCAGGTAGTTGTTACTTCTCCAAATTTAGAAAATGAACGTGAAGTTATCATAAATTATATCGCTGATAAAGTTAAATATAATAATAAAATCCATTTTTTTGAATCTTTGGGTGTAAAAAAATATCATAGTTTGATTCCTCATTGTGAGTTTGTTATAGGAAATTCTTCAAGTGGTTTATTTGAGGTGCCATTTTTCCGTAAGCCCACTATCAATATAGGTGATCGGCAGAAAGGTCGTTTCCTTCATAATAGTGTTATACAAACTACTAATGAGAAAAAATCCATTATTGATGGAATTAAGCAAAGTAGAAATACTGAATTCTTAAATGAAATCTCAGTAATGGAATATAAGTACGGAGATGGTAATTCAGCAAGTCTTGCTTTAGAATTCATAAAGGAAAAGATATTATAAAAAACAATTGAATGAAAAAAGTATTCTTAATTGGAGAAGCTGGCGTAAATCATAATGGCAAATTGCATCATGCTATAGAATTAGTTGATATAGCGGTGGAAGCAGGTTTGGATGCAGTGAAATTTCAAACATGGAAAACAGAATTGCTTTTAACAAAGCATGTTAAAAAGGCTGCTTATCAGATTGCAAATACGGGTAATGAGGAGTCACAATTTGAAATGATTAAAAAATTGGAATTGCCATTTGAAGATTTTAATACATTAAAGAAGTACTGTGACTCAAAAGATATAATGTTTCTTTCATCATCAACTGATTTTGCGAGTGCTGATTATTTAGTAAGCATTGGAATGGAAAAATTTAAAGTTTCTTCTGCGGATTTAACTAATTATCCTTACTTAAAACACATTGCAAAATATAATAAAGAAATAATATTATCGACTGGTATGGCTAATATTAATGAGATTATAGATGCAGTTCAAGTTTTAACTGATAATGGAACACCATTAGATAATGTGTCTATTCTTCATTGTAATACTGAGTATCCTACAAAATTTGAGGAAGTTAATCTATTAGCTATGAATGAAATTAGAGAAAAGACCCAAATTCAAAATATTGGATACTCTGACCATACTGAGGGTATTGAAGTTTCTATTGCAGCAGTAGCATTAGGAGCGAAAATAATTGAAAAACATTTCACAATCGATAAAAATATGGATGGACCAGATCATAAGGCTTCTCTTGAAAAGGGAGAGTTGAAGAAGATGGTTGAGTCGATTAGAAATATTGAAAAAGCAATCTCTGGAAATGGTAAAAAAGTCCCATCTAGATCTGAGGTTAATAATATTCCGGTAGTAAGGAAAAGTATAGTAGCTATAAACCCTATACAAAAAGGTGAATTTTATACAGAGGATAATATTGGTGTTAAACGTCCTGGTACAGGAATCTCACCTATGGAATGGAGTAATGTTTTAGGTAGTTTGGCTAATAAAGACTATAGTATTGATGATTTGATACAATTATGAGAAAACATATTATATCTAAGGAAGATTCAGTCAGAAGCGCACTAATAAAGTTAAATGAACTTGGATCTGATGCAATTTTATTTGTTGTAGATGAAAATTTGAAATTAATTGGTGCTCTTACAGATGGTGATCTACGTCGAGGATTTATTAAAGGATTAGGATTTGAAGATCAAATTTTATCCTTTGTGCAACCAAATCCTTCTTATATTAATGAAGGTGAAGATGCTATGATGAAATTGGAAGAATATAAGACAAAACACTTTAAAATTATTCCGGTTTTAAATAGTAATCACCAAATAACGGATATTATTAATTTTAGGAAAAAATCTACTATTATTCCAGTTGATGCTGTTTTGATGGCTGGAGGAGAAGGAAAAAGACTTCGACCATTGACTGAAAATACCCCAAAACCATTATTGAAAGTAGGAGATAAGCCAATAATAGAGCATAACATTGATAGACTTGTCAATGTTGGAGTAGAGAATATCTATCTTAGTATAAATTATTTAGGAGAACAACTTGAAACCTATTTTGGCAATGGGGATAAAAAAGGAGTTAATATTGAGTATATAAGGGAAGATAAACCATTAGGTACAATAGGATCTGTTTTATTGGTAGATAACTTTAAGCATGATGTAATTATGGTAATGAATAGCGATTTATTGACCAATATTGATTATGCAGATTTTTATCGAAGCTTTCTGGAAAACGATGCAGATATGGCAGTTGCTTCAACAAGTTATCATATTGATATTCCATATGCTGTTTTGGAGGTCGATGAAAACCAGAAAGTAAGATCCCTTAAAGAAAAACCGCGATATACATATTTTTCTAATGCTGGGATATATTTAATCAAGAAGAAATTACTCAGCATCATTCCAAGAAATGAGTTTTATGATATTACTGATTTAATGCAACGTGTTATTGAAATGGATAATGTACTAATTAAATATTCTATCAATGGGTACTGGTTAGATATTGGTAAGCATGAAGATTTTAAAAAGGCTCAAGAGGATATTAAACATATTAAACTATAGGATGTTAGCAATTATACCAGCTCGAGGTGGATCAAAAGGTTTACCTGGTAAAAATATTAAATCTTTAAATGGAAAGCCATTAATTGCATATACGATTGAAGCAGCATTAAAGTCCAATTTAATTTCACGCATTATTGTCAGTACCGATGATGAAGAAATTGCTTCTGTCTCTAAAGATTTTGGGGCTGAAGTTCCATTTCTCAGACCTAAAGAACTTGCTAGTGATACTGCCAAATCTCTCGATGTTTTTCTGTACACCTTACGATTGCTAGAACATGATGAAGGTGCAAAAATAGATAACGTTGCTATTTTACAACCTACTAGCCCATTAAGAACTTCAGTCCATTTAGATGAGTCAATCTTATTATTTCATGAAAAAGCTGCTGATTCTGTAATAAGCTATTGTGAAGAACATCATCCGATTTTTTGGCATAAATTTATCGATTCTGGAGGCAAATTTCTAGAGATATTTGATGGTGATTTTTTAAAAAACAGACAAGAAGTTCCTCGCACTTATTTTCCGAACGGTGCGATTTATGTTTTTAAATCCCAACTTCTTTTTGATGGCAAGTATTATAATAATAATTCTTTTGCATATTTAATGGATAGAACCTCTTCATTAGATATAGATTGTATTGAGGACTTTGAATATGCAGAATTTTTGATGCAAAAAAAGCAATAATTTGAGTTTATATAAACTTTTCAATCGAATGCATTTGATTTATAATTAGGTCTTTATGCAGTCATTAGGTTGATTTTCGTCAAAACTTAAGAAAAGCTGTGGGTGTGAGGATAAAACATTGGTCATTTACAATATTATTGTATGTTTTTTTTCTGTTTTTAATTGTGCAATCAAATAATTTATTTGCCAGTAATGTTATAAACATTCTAGATGTTGGAGCAAAAGGTGATGGTGTGACTGACGACACAAATTCTATTCAGCGTGCTTTGAATATCATTTCATTAAAAGGAGGAGGTACAGTTATCATTCCTACTGTTTCAAGTCACTACAAGATTAGTGAAACACTTTTTATTGGTTCTAATACTAGACTTGAATTTCAAGACTCCTTTTTAAAGTTATATGATTATACATCTATAGGAACAGTGTTAATAAATCACGAAGGAAGTACAAATATTACAATTGTAAATCCAAAATTAGACGGTAACAATATATTTGCAGGTGGTACTGGTGAAAATGGAATAAGTTTTATTCATGGAGGATATGGTCGTGTTATTGGTGGTATAATTAAAAATTTTAGAAGTGGAAATATTGCATTCAAACTTGGTGGAAAAGGTATTCAAGTTGAAAACAGGTCAGTAGACGATTTTGTTGTCGATGGAACTAAAATATATAATTCAACCTTTGCTTTATCAACCCTTTTTAATATTAATGAAAATAAAAAGAACAATACAGGTATAAAAGTTACCTATAAGAATATTTATGCGGAAAACTGTAGTGGTTTTTCTTTGATTCAGCAAGTGGATGGATTAAAGGAGTCTTCGACAAATCACAGTGTTTCGATTGAAAATTTTGTATCAAATAATTGTGGTTTTAATGATGGAGTTTTTCAGTTTTCTAGAGCAAGAGGATTCCGTCTTTTAAATGGAATCGTAACCGGAAAGACACTTGTGGAGTCTATTTTCAGAGGTCGGCATAGCGAAGGATTCATTTCAAATATTAAAATATTTCAACCTGCACGAAGTATTATTGACCTTAGACCTGGAATTCATATACAAGCAACAACCAAATCGGAGTCTAATCAATATTTTTTGAAATTATATAATGCATATACATATCTTTTATATTCAACCCCTGATTATACATATTCATTTAGGGAGCTCTTTAATAGTAGTATTACTGTAAATTCATATGCTAAATATAAAAAAGAAATTATTTTACCTCAAGCTATATTTCATAATTCTGTTTTAGTTTTCAATCACATTTCTAAAGCTGATAGCTCTTATGTCGAATCAAAGGTTGGAGGTCTACTAGATTTATATCAGGAGTAGAAGGTTAACGATGAAAAAGAATTTAATTTATTCGCTGTCTAATATTACAGTTAATACAGTATATCCCTTACTTGTATTCCCCTATATTTCTAGAGTTTTAAGTATTGAAAGTATAGGTACTTACAATTATTATAACTTGCTTTTTACTTATGTTGCTTTGTTTTCTTCATTTGGTATCAGTTTATATGCATCTAAAGAGATTGGTAGATTAAAAGATAATACGGAAAAAAAAATTGGTTTAACTTATGAGCTTTTAAGCATTAGTGTTTTCAATGCAATAATATCTTTATTATTTATAGGTTTACCTATCGTATATTTCTCAGATAATGCAGATTTTCCTATTGCCATACTATTTTGTATTATGATAGTTGCAAATTCCATATCAGTTGAATGGTTTTTTGTAGCAGTTGAGCAGCAAAAATTTATATTTTTTAGGAATATTTTTTTTAAAGTAATTTCCTTGATTTTGATATTCTATTTTGTAACTGATGATTCAGATCTTATTAAATACGTATCTATTGTTATACTAGGACTACTTCTAAATGCACTTACTAATTTTATTATTCTAATAATTAAATCACCTACACGGCCTACTTTTAGATTGAATTTCACGCATTATAAAGGTTTAGTATTAATTTTTTTGGTAGAAGTGACTTACAGATATTTTGGTATGGGAGATGTAGCAATACTTGAAAAATATATTACTAGGAAGGAATTAGGGTTGTTTACTTTTGCATTAAGTGTCTATAATATAATTTCTTCGTTTTTGAAAATTATTGCTACAACTTTGCTTCCGAGAGTTTCATTTTTTATTAAGAATGAAAATTATGAAGGGATGTATATTCTTTTGAAAAAGAGTAATTCATTAATATTTTTCATTGGCTTGCCTGCTATTTTGATTTTGTTTTTTGGAGGCCATGATTTATCGGTTTTATTTGGGGGAAGTAAATTTTATCAAGCGGGCGACATCCTCCTGTATTTTTGTCCTTTACTACTTCTGACGTCCATTATCAACACTCTGATTTTTCAATTTTTATATCCGCTTGGTAAAGTTAAACTAGTTGTATTGGTATATATCGTTTGTATTTTTATTAATATTTTATTAAACATATTTTTTATACCTAAATATTCCTATTACTCCGTAATTATTAGTTCATTTATTTCTAATTTATTAGCAATGATTAGTTTCCTAATCGTTGCTAATAAAACTATCAATATTAAAAAGATATTTTCAAAAGATATTGGCAATTACTTTGTTTCTTTTCTGTTTTCATTTATTGTGATCTATTTTATTAATAAGTTAAAACTTGATCATTACAATATTTTCTCTATTTTCATAGGACTTTTAATTTATCTTTTATTTTTATATATATTGCGAGATAGATTTTTAATTGGAATAGTTAATACTTTAAAGAAAAAATTATGAAATTTAGTATAGTTTACTTTGGTGATATTCATGCTGTTAATGGAGTTAATTTTGTTACTAATTTTTTTGTGAAGGGAAAAGATTTGTTTAGTGACAATGGTGTAGAAATGAACTATGTGTTTTCTAAGAATGGGATTACGGATTTAAGTAACATTAATGATATTCAAATAGGTAAACATATTGACTCATATAGACATAAATTCACTAGAACTCTTAGGCAAAATTTGGCTCAGCTATTACATTCCAAACATAGAATATTTGCTCAATTTAAAATTGTAAAGAATCTTATTGAGCCTGCGAGATGGGTTGTCCAAAATTATATAAATAAAATAAATGAGGAAGACTGTATTCTTTTTCAAGATATTTTAACAGCGTATTTCTATCTTACAGATAGGAACAGAAATTACAAAGTGAAGACAGTCCTATTATTGCATTGTGATGTTGATGTTTATGAGCAGATATTTTTATCATACCCTTCAATTATTGGTAGTAAATTTGAGAATAAGTTACAGGAAATAAAAAGGGTAGTATATAAAGAAATTTCTACTGTTGTTTTTTTGTCTGAGAAAGCTTTATATCATAATCAATTATTATTAGAAGGTAAGTCGACATTTATTTATAATGGCATTGATGAAATCTCAGTGAAGTATTTGAATGATGATTTTTTTAACATCGTTTGCGTAGGATCTATTTCTGGTCGTAAAGGACAGGAATTAATTATTAAGGCACTTAGTCAAATTGATAATAGAAGTAATATTAGATTACATATAATTGGATCAGGACCTAAATTAGAGGATTTAAAAGAACTTACTGAATCAGTTGGACTTACTGATAATGTTGTTTTTTATGGAGTACGTAATGATATTCCAAAGCTATTAGAAAGTATGGACTTAATGGTACTTCCAAGTAAATCTGAAGGTATGCCCATATCGATTCTTGAAGGAATGCGACAAGGCATGTATATTCTTGCAACTAAAGTAGGAGCGATACCTGAAATGCTTACAAGTGATTTTGGTGATTTCATAGAAAGGAATCCAGACGATATAAAAGAAAAAATAGAAATGGTTTTTCGTTCTTCTGATGAAGAAATAAAAGAGTTCAAAAAATCGGCTAGAAAATATTTCTTGGAGCATTTTACTCATGAAAAAATGATTGAAAACTACTCGTCACTTTTTAAAAGGCTTTTACATGATGAGAAAAATATCTGAGTTTATAATCTCTTCTAAAAATAACATTTTTGTTGATGATTACATGAATAGATTACTTTACGGTAATCAAAAAAGAAAATATACTGTAAGTCCTTCAAATATAAATAAATATAGGAGAAAATACGATAAGACATTTCACATTATATACCCAGTTTTTATTTTACTTTCACCTGTTATCTCTGTTTTTAAGTTGACATATGAATTTGTTAAATTTTCAATAAATAAATTAGCCTTAAAGCAAGGCGATATTGGAAATTCAAGTGATGTGATTTTGCTGACGACAAGGAATGCATTACGATTCTTAGAAATACACGGTTTTGAAAATAGTAAAATTATAACAACACCTAGTTCACGGATTTTAGTCGATGATAAATTCAAAGATAAATGTATTTCAACATTGAAAATAGTGACTTTTAGAGGTCTGATCATGAACTATTTAAGTAGTTTAATAACTATTGGAAGTGTATGGTATCACTTTGGGTATCGTAATGTCATTTACTCCGCTAATTCTTTTGAATGGTTTTTGATGTACGATGTAATTAAGATATTGAATGAAAAAGTTAAAACAATATTATTCAGTAATCAGAAAGATCGTTGGGCAATTTTATATGACCGTAACTTTAAAGGTCAAAAAGTACTTTTACAACATGGAACCAATATTATTAGAGTTCTTCCAAGTGATTTAGTGAAGCCATATCTTAATTTTATTCAAGAATATAATGTTTGGTCACTACAAATGCCGGTCAAATATAGAAGTATTAATACTTTATATGCTTTTAATGAGATTGAAGCCGATGTAATGATTGATGGGGAGTTTGATAACAAACCAGATATAACAATCTTTATTGGCTACAGTCTGGTAATTAAACCATATCATCATCAAGTGGAAGATGAGAA
This sequence comes from Bacteroidota bacterium, assembly GCA_023393915.1. Classification (GTDB taxonomy): domain Bacteria; phylum Bacteroidota; class Bacteroidia; order Flavobacteriales; family Weeksellaceae; genus Planobacterium_A. Next base: position 117,899 of record JAEXBS010000006.1, read on the forward strand.
AAGAGTACTCCTATTGATAGGAAATTCTTCGGTGTTTAATATTGAGGAGGCGTTTTTTATAAATAAATTATCAAAAGAAAAATTTCACTTATTAATTAAGCCACATCCAAATTCAAATATTATAGATTATAGTTCTTATAACAAAGTGGCCACTTTAGTTAATTTTAATCCCGAAGTTGATATAGTCGTATCTTATAACTCCACACTAGCCTATGAGTATGAATCATTAGGATATGCAGTGATTATTTATAAGGATTTAAACAACTTAAAGGAAATAGTTGAAAAATTAAATATTAGTTAAATCAATGAATTTAAGGGATAAACTTTCATCAGTTTTTATTTTATTGGTATTATTTGTACTGATTTTTGAAGGAATAATAATATTCCAAGGTACCGCACTTGATAAGGGTTTTTCTCAAATATTAATTATTCAACTGCTCATTATTTATTTATTTACTTTATATACTTCATTTAGAAAGTTTGGTTTGGGTAGTATATTTACTCTTTTCTTACTATGTTTAGGTCTTTTCAATTTTCAAAAATTTTTTTGGGATTCAATTTTGAATCTGGATTTCAGACGAGCAGAATCATTGATTTCTATTAATTTATCGGAAATTGTTGTACAGAAAACATTATTTATTTATATAGTTTTTACAACTATTATATTTTTATCATATAATATTTTTACTAATAGAAGAGATGCTAGCAATGAAAGTATTTCAAATCTAGTTAGCGAACCTAAGTTGTATAGAATTGGTTTGATTATTTTTATTATTTTTTTACCATTTACCGCATTTAAAAGTTATTTGGAATTTATTGATTTATTTGGGAAATCATTTACTGAATATTATACAGAAGAATCAAGTTTATCTACCCCCCTTTATCTTAGATTATTTGCATTGATGTTTCAGGTTGCTTATATGATTATATTAGCATCAATACCAAAACGACAGAATTATTTAATAATAAGTGGACTATATATTCTAACTATTGTGCCTTATTTATTGATAGGTTTGAGAGCCAATTTTGCTGTTTCTCTAATATTTATGTTTTGGTATTATATAAACATTTACAATATTAAAGTTCGTATTAAAAGATTAGTAGTTCCATTGATTTTACTCTTGTCCGTTCTTCAGCTAGTAGCAATAAAAAGGAATTTAAATGTTAACGATAGTATTTCTTTTTTTAAACTGATTCCGACTTTCTTGTACGATCAATCACAGTCAATGTATGTTCTAAGTTTATATATGCAGTATTACGATGATATTATTCACAATCAGTTTCCTTATCTACTTGATCCATTAACGAGTTGGATGTATCCGTCGGGTCAAAGCTTAGAAGTTGTTAATAGTAGGAGTTCTCTTGGACATCACCTAACTTATTCATTAAGCCCAGGTTATTACATGTCTGGAAGTTCGTTAGGTACTAATTTTATTGCTGAGCTTTATGAATTTGGTTTAATTGCGATTATTTTAGGTGCTGTGTTTTTTGCATATTTTATTTCAGCTTTTGAGAAATTGGTATTTAAAAAGCGAGTGTATTTGTTTTTGTCCTTAATTATTTTGCAATATTTTTTTATTGCTCCACGATCTGGTTTTTTGCCTAGTATATATTTTATTTTTAGAGTGTTATTGATTTATTATTGTATCCTTGTTATTTTTAGACTTTATAGTAGGAAATATTTTATATAGTATTGTAACTGTATTTATTTTTTCTCAAAAGCCAGTATAAATACAATTAAATCTTCTTCGGCAATAGATCACAAGGGCAGTTACAATCTTTTTTCGATTTCAATAGAATTGCCAATAAATGAATAAAATCTTATATTTTTGTGGTGCGGAAAAAATTAAATGTAGTACAACTAATCTTTTGCGAAACTATATTTAACAAAAAGCATTAGTTTTTTATGTGTATTTTTCCACTTTGTAAATACAAAAGACTTGCTTTGTATTATGGATTTCTGCGGTGAAAATAGATTTTCACTTTGTTAAAGTGGAAATTTTTACAATAAAAACTAAGTTAAAAAATATTAATTGAATTTCTTATGAAAAATCAAATTCGAAATAAAATTTTACTTGTCACTGGTGGTACTGGTTCTTTTGGAACTGCAGTTTTAAAACGTTTTTTAGAATCAGATCATTTTAAGGAAATTCGTATTTTTTCTCGAGATGAGAAGAAACAGGATGATATGCGTAATCTCTATAGAAATGATAAGATTAAATATTATATTGGTGATGTTAGAGATTATGCAAGTGTAGAACCAGCAACTAGAGATGTAGACTATATTTTTCATGCCGCTGCCTTAAAGCAAGTTCCTTCTTGTGAATTCTTTCCAATGCAAGCCGTTAAAACCAATGTTGAGGGAACTCAAAATGTTATTCGAGCAGCTGCTTCAAATGAGGTTAAAAAGGTAATTTGCCTCTCCACAGACAAAGCAGCCTATCCCATCAATGCAATGGGTATTTCTAAAGCAATGATGGAAAAAGTAGCAGTTGCCGAGGCTAGAAATCTTAAAAATACCACTGTATGTCTGACTAGATATGGGAATGTAATGGCTTCTCGAGGCTCCGTAATTCCATTATTTTTAAATCAGATTCAGAAAGGTGAACCAATTACTATAACTGATCCTAATATGTCCAGATTCTTCATGTCCTTAGAAGATGCTGTTGATTTAGTTTTATTTGCTTTTGAAAATGGTAATCCTGGAGATTTGTTTGTTAACAAAGCTCCAGCAGGTTCCATTGGAGATCTCGCTAAAGCTTTAATTGAGCTTACGGGGAAAGAGGTGCCGGTGAAGATTATAGGAACAAGACATGGTGAAAAGCTATACGAGACATTATGTACTCGTGAAGAAATGATAAAAGCTGAAGATATGGGAGAGTTTTACCGCATCCCAGCGGATAATCGAGATCTAAATTATGCAAAGTATTTTTCAGAGGGAGAACAAGATGTTTCCAAAATTGAAGATTATCACTCGCACAATACAGAACAGCAAGGAGTAGACGGATTGAAAAAACTGATTTCAACTTTACCTTTAATTCGAAAAGAAGTTTTTGGAGAAGATGTAATGCAATACCCTTATTAGATTAGAATGCGAATAATAAGAGGGGGTAGCCACTTTGATGAAAGAGGTATTATTACTTACTGCAATGACTTTGATGCTTCACAGATAAAACGGATTTATACTATTGAAAACCATAGTACTGAATTTATTAGAGGATGGCAAGGTCACAGAGTAGAGCAAAGATGGTTTGCCTGTATCGAAGGTAGTTTTTCAATTAAAGTTATTGAAGTTGATGATTTCAATACCCCATCAAAGTCATTACAACCATTAGTATTCAATATTGAGGATAGGACTTTGGATATATTGCATATTCCCCCTGGATGTATAACTTCAATTCAATCAAATGAGTCTAAGAGCAAGCTGTTAGTAATGGCGGATTATGGTGTTGGTGAGATAGATGATGAATACCGATTCGATTTAGATTATTTTAGTAATTAAGAGAAAAACTATAACACAAATGGAAAACAAATTACAAGTAGGAATTACAGGACAGAAAGGTTTTGTTGGTTCACATCTCTATAATACACTTGGACTTTATCCAGAAGAATTTAGTCTAGTGGATTTTAAAAAAGAGTTTTTTGATGAGCCTAGTCAATTAGATGAATTTGTGAAAGAGTGTGATGTCATTGTCCATTTAGCTGCGATGAATCGTCACGAAAGTCAAGAAGTCATCTACCAAACGAATGTCGATCTTGCAACTAAACTTGTGCAATCACTTAAGAGAACTGAATCTAAGGCACATGTATTATTCTCTTCATCATCTCAAGAAGAAAGAGATAACCTTTATGGTAAATCGAAAAAAGAAGGCAGAGAATTATTATTGAATTGGGCTAATGAGAATGGAGGGAAATTTTCAGGGCTAATTATTCCTAATGTTTTCGGACCCTTCGGTAAGCCAAACTATAATTCTTTTATCGCCACATTCTGTCATAAATTAACACATGGAGAAACTCCTACGATTGATAATGACGGTAGCGTAAAACTCATCTATGTTGGAGATTTAGTTTCTGAAATCATCCAAAAAATAAGAAATTCAGAAACGGAGGAACAGTACATCGTACCTCATAGAGTAGAAAAGAAAGTTTCAGAAGTACTATCTAAATTAAATGACTATAAGGAACTATATTTCGATAACGGAGAAATTCCAACACTTAGTGATACATTTGACTATCAATTGTTTAATACTTTTAGATCTTATATTGACGAAAACGAGTTTTTTCCAAAGAAAATTACTCAACATAAAGATCCTCGCGGTGCATTTGTTGAAGTCATTCGTTTAGGAATCGGAGGGCAATGTTCTTTTTCAACCACTGTTCCTGGAATAACAAGAGGTAATCATTTTCATACGAGAAAAATTGAACGTTTTGCTGTGATCAAAGGAAAAGCATTAATTCAGCTGCGAAAGATTGATTCAGCTGAAGTTTTAGATTTTTATCTTGATGGCGAAGAACCTGCTTACGTAGATATGCCGATTTGGTATACGCACAACATTAAGAATATTGGAGATGAAGAACTTTATACTATTTTTTGGATTAACGAACCTTACAATCCAGAAGATGCAGATACTTATTTTGTTGAAGTTTAAAAATAACTAATAATGAAAAAATTAAAAGTAATGACGGTTGTAGGCACCCGTCCAGAAATTATAAGACTATCTAGAGTTATTTCAGCTTTGGATGCCACTGAGGCGGTAGATCATATTTTAGTTCATACGGGTCAGAATTATGACTATGAGCTTAATCAAATATTCTTTGAGGATTTGGGTTTAAGAAAACCTGATCATTTCTTGGAAGCAGCAGGTAAAACTGCAACAGAAACAGTTGGGAATATTTTGATTAAGATTGACCCCTTATTAGAGGAATTGCAGCCGGAAGCATTTTTAGTTTTGGGTGATACTAACTCTTGCTTATGTGCAATTCCAGCAAAGAAGCGACACATTCCAATTTTCCACATGGAAGCAGGGAACCGTTGTTTTGATCAAAGGGTACCAGAAGAGACAAACAGAAAAATAGTTGATCACACGGCTGATATCAATTTGACCTATAGTGATATTGCAAGAGAATATTTGCTAAGAGAAGGACTTCCCGCAGATCGTATTATTAAGACTGGATCCCCGATGTTTGAGGTATTAAATCATTATCTGCTTGAAATAGAAAGTTCTGAAGTACTGGGTAAATTAGAACTTGAAGAGGGGAAATATTTTGTTGTTAGTTCGCATAGGGAAGAAAACATAAATTCAGAAAAGAATTTTAGAGGTTTAATTGATAGTTTAAACGCGATCGCGGAAAAATATGGCTATCCAATTATTGTTTCAACTCACCCTCGAACTAGAAACATGATTGATAAGATGAAGTTGGAAGTGCGTCCAGAAATCCAATTTCTGAAACCATTGGGATTCCATGATTATAATGCACTTCAAATGCGAAGTTTTGCAGTTTTATCCGACTCAGGTACAATCTCGGAAGAGTCCTCAATCTTAAATTTTAGAGCCTTAAATATTCGTCAGGCTCACGAAAGGCCAGAAGCGATGGAGGAAGCAAGTGTTATGATGGTTGGATTATCTCCACAAAGAGTACTACAAGGTCTAGTTCAGTTAGATCAACAGAAAGTTGGAGATAAAAGGAACTTTAGAAGAGTAGCTGATTATAGTATGCCTAATGTGTCTGAAAAAGTAGTAAGAATTATTATCTCCTATACTGACTATATAAATAGAGTAGTGTGGAGCAAGAATTAATCTCATGAAAAAATTTTGGATAGTTACTGAGTTGTTTTATCCAGATGAAACTTCGACGTCATATATTTTGACGAAGATAGCCAATGCATTATCAAGCAAATACAATGTAAACGTAGTAACAGGTGAAGTTAGTAGCGCCTCAAGGATATCTTCTTCACTAAATCTAAGTAACCAAGTACAAGTTGCACGAGTCAAATCAATTAAAGAGGATAAATCGAGCATATTAAAGAGAAGCATTCGGTTAATGCATTTAAGTTTCTCTATCTGTATGAAATTATTGATTAATGTTCACAAGGGTGAGAAAGTATTCAGTGTAACCAATCCCCAGCCTTTATTAATTCTATTAGCTATATTTAAAAGACTAAAGAAATTTCATTGGACTTTATTAGTTCATGATGTTTTCCCAGAAAACGCTGTTGCTGCAGGCATAATCTCAAATGAAAAAGGTTTAAAGTATAGATTGATAAAGAAGTTGTTTGATTTCGGTTATAGGTCTGCAGATCAACTTATTGTTCTTGGTCGAGATATGGATGATGTAGTTAGATCCAAAGTGGGACCCAATTGTGAAATAATTGTAATAGAAAATTGGGCTGAAGATCAAATTTTGGAATATCATACAAATTCTTCAATTGATTTTCAAAAGAAAAATAAACCTATTGTTTTTCAATACGCTGGCAATGTTGGACGAGTACAAGGACTACAAGAAATTATAGAATTAGCAAATCGAATTGATAATCCATCTGTATCATTTCAAATAGTTGGAGATGGGCCGGTGAAGGATGAGCTTGTGAAATATGTCGAAGATAATGATATGCGAAATGTTAGCTTTAGCGGTAGTTTTCCAAGGAACCAACAGATTGAAATACTAGAACAAGCTGACATATCAATTATAAGTCTGGGTAAAGATATGTATGGATTAGGAGTTCCATCCAAAACTTATAATATCATGGCTGCAGGCAAACCGATACTTTTTATTGGTCCCAGTAATAGTGAGATTGACCGAGTTGTTAATGAAAGTAGAATTGGATTTTCATTCAACCCTAATAATAAATGCGACTTAGAGAAATTCTTCAATGATTTTAAAATTGATAGAACTGAATTAGAATTGATGGGGGAACGGGCTCGTACTTTAGTCAAATCTCATTATACGGAGGAAATTATTCTTAAAAAGTTCATGAAGGTTTTGTAAACTTATAACTTTTTTTATTTGAAGGATCATTTTCTTGGTATTGTTGTATCATAGTTTTTTTAAGATGGCAATAAATGACATAATGTGAGGCAATAATATATACGTTGAAGAATAAATTATGAAAATACTAGTTTTTGGAAGTAGTGGATTTCTCGGAAATGTAATTAGCAACTTTTTCGCAGGTGAACATGAAGTAGTTAAAGCAGACCTGCGGAGGGGAATTGATAAGCTAGATTTAAATGTGGATATAATTATAAATTGTATTGGGAAGACATCTGATTCAAATGATTCTTCTTTCTCCAGTTATTATAGTGCAAATGTTGATACAGTTAAGCAAGTATTTGATTATTTCTTAAAATCTAATGCCACAAAGTTTATTCATTTTAGTAGTATTGCTGCAATAGAAGAATTGTCTTCTAATGTTGTACTTAATGAAGAGAGTCCCAGTAATTCAAAATCACATTATGGAAAGTCTAAACGAGAAGCTGAAGTTTTTTTATTAAGTCAAACTGTTGCTTTGGATAAGAAAGTGATTATTTTAAGACCTCCCAGAATTCATGGGCCAAATGATCAAGGAACAATAAGACAATTATACGATTTTGTTAAAAAATTACCTTATCCATTCTATTCCTTTCAGAATTCACGAAGTTTTTTGTCCATTGATAATTTACTTTTTTTAATTAATAAGATTATTTTTTCTGAGAAAATTAAGTTTGGAATATATAATGTAAGTGACGATGAACCGATGTCTACAAATTTCATTATTGACACAATAGAAACTGTGGAAGACCGAAAAATATATAAGCTAAAAATTCCTACTAAAGTTTTCTTAGCCTTGGGATCATTGACGGAAAGAATTGGTATTTCAAAAATTAATCAGATAATTCAGAAGATGACATCCTCCAACGTAATTTCAAATACTAAAATTAAGGAAGCTTTGGGAATTGATAAATTACCACTTTCAGCAGAAGAGGGTTTAAGAAAAACAATTCGTAGTTTTACAAAAAACAAATCATGAGAAGACTTTTCGACTTTTTTTCATCTTTAGTTGGATGCATTATTTTATTACCGGTAGGCTTAGTACTCTATATAATTGGGTTATTTGATACTGGGTCACCCATATTTAAACAGAAGCGCGTAGGGAAGAATAAAGAACCTTTCACTTTGTATAAGTTTAGAACAATGAACGTGAATGCAAAATCTGTTGCAACGCATTTAGCAAATCAGAGTGAGATTACAAAATTTGGTGCTTTTCTGCGCAGAACAAAACTCGATGAGCTTCCACAACTGATCAATGTGGTGAAAGGGGATATGAGCTTAGTTGGCCCTCGTCCCAATCTGTTTAATCAAACCGAGCTTATTGAAGAAAGAGATAAGCAAGGTGTTTATAATGCTACTCCAGGTATTACAGGATTAGCCCAAATTCAAGAGATCGATATGTCTACACCAAAGTTACTTGCAGAAACAGATGCTGAAATGCTTCGTGATTTAAATTTCAGCAAATATCTAAAGTATATTTTTGCAACTGTAGGTGGTAAGGGGCAGGGTGATAGAATAGTAAAATAGAAACTTGAGATAGAATTTCAAAGTGAATCTTGTTCCAACTCCTTTAAGTAATTGTTTCATCCTCGAACCAACATTATTCGAAGACGAACGCGGTTACTTCTATGAGAAATACAATCAATCTAGATTCGAATCCCTAACAGGATTAAACGGTCATTTCGTTCAAGACAATGTATCCAAATCCACTTATGGTGTAGTCCGGGGAATTCACCTGCAAAAAGGTAATCACGCTCAAGCAAAACTTGTCTCTTGCTTAGAAGGAGTGGTTTGGGATGTGGCGGTTGATCTTAGGAAGAATTCTCCCACATTTGGAAAATGGTTTGGAGTGGAATTGTCAGGTGAGAATAAATTACAGTTTTATATCCCAAGAGGATTTGGCCATGGTTTCTCAGTATTAAGTGAAACTGCTGTATTTTCTTATAAGTGCGATAACTACTATAACAAAGAATCAGAGGGTGGAATCCTATGGAATGATCCAGATCTCAATATTGACTGGAAAATTCCAGAAAAGGAAGCGATAATTTCTGAAAAAGATAAAAATCAACTTACCTTTGCTTTAGGTAACTTTTAAATCACTACTTTGTTAGTGATTTTTTTATTTCAATAATATAATGGATTCAATTGTTATTACTGGAGGAGCAGGGTTTATTGGCTCTCATGTTATTAGAGAGTTTATCACTCGTCTACCTAATACTACAATTATTAATCTTGACTTCTTAACCTATGCGGGGAATCTAGAAAGCTTGAAGGATGTAGATGATTTACCTAATTATCGTTTTGAATGGGTGGACATCAATGAGCCAGAACAAATCCGAGCGGTTTTTGAAAAATATAACCCCGATGCTGTAATTCACCTAGCGGCAGAGTCTCATGTGGATCGTAGTATTTCAGATCCAAATGCTTTTATCAATACTAATGTGGTGGGTACAGCAAACTTACTCAATATTTGTAGGGAGTTTTGGGATATAGACTCTAATCATACCCACGGAAATTTCCCAGAAGGACCAAGAAAGAATTTATTCTATCATATTTCAACCGATGAGGTCTATGGAACCTTAGGAGAAGATGGTTATTTCACAGAAGAAACACCTTATGATCCGAAATCTCCATATTCAGCTAGCAAAGCTGCTTCAGATCATTTAGTAAGAGCCTACGGAAATACCTATGGTCTTCCTTTTATTATTTCAAATTGTTCTAATAATTACGGACCTAATCAGTTTCCAGAAAAGCTTATACCTCTTTGTATTTCAAATATAATTGAAGAGAAGGAACTACCTATCTACGGAGATGGAAAGTATACAAGAGATTGGCTCTATGTAGAAGATCATGCTAAAGCCATCTTTCAACTATTTCATGAGGCAAGAACAGGAGAAACTTATAATATTGGTGGACATAACGAATGGACCAATATTGATCTTATAAGAGAACTCATAAAGCAAATGGATCAGAAACTAGGAAGAGAAGAAGGATTCACTGAAAAGTTAATCACATTTGTTAAAGACAGACCTGGACACGATAAACGCTATGCGATCGATGCTAGTAAGCTAGGAAACGATTTAGGTTGGAAACCCTCCGTTACGTTTGAAGAAGGTCTTTCTAAAACCATAGATTGGTATTTGGAGAATAAAGAGTGGTTAGAGAATATTAAGACGGGGAAGTACCAAATGAAAAATTGATTATATTAGGTGATTGATTTAGAGTGTTAGCGAGAAAGTTAGTTGGACGTCTTGAAGTTGTGCGGTTTGCGAGACAGCTGGAACTAATACTCTCAAATAAGCTCCATAGCACTCAGAAGTTAAAATTTAATAGATTGATTATCATATCATATGAAAATTAGTTGTGCTATGGCATTACTAAAATACTTAATTAGATAATTTTTTTGTAAATTTGTATAATATTTATGAGATAGGTATTATATTTGAATGTCTATTTTTTCAATAATACTAAATATGAAAACAAACTTTGAATTACTGAAGGAATATTTGAAAAATACACCGAAAGATGTATTACTTAGGGAGTGGGAGCAGACAAAAAAATTAGACGAAATTGGTATTCCAGCTAAAAGTTTTTTGCGTTTTTGTGAAACAACTTTTAAAATAAGGAATTTACAAGCGCCCTGGACAGGTAGAAAATTCAATCAAATACAGAATCCGGAGTTTAACTTCGGATTTTTTAGTACTAATTATTAATAACTTATATGGTAACGCAAGCAGTTTTTTCATTAGAACATTATTTATTTGATAAGGTTTATATTAATTTGGAAAACTATAATACAAATGAATTTCGTATAGAGTTTGAGCCCTCGGGAGTTTTTCATAAAGATGAAAAAGTATTTAAACTTAATTTTAGTTTTTCAGCGACCTGCGATGAAATGATTGATAGTTTTGTTTCTATTAATTGTTTAGCAGATTTTCAATTTAAAGATGTAAATAAATTAGAAGATATCCCTCCTTATTTTTATAGAAATTGTATTGCAATTCTTTTTCCATTTCTTAGAGGATTCGTTAGCATGGTTACAATTCAAGCGAATGTTCCGCCAATCTTATTACCAACAATGAATTTGACTTCTTTGGAAAAACCTTTGACTGATAACACTTCTGAAAAGTAAAAAGTCTTGAAAAAGCTTTATCAAACGTTAGAAGACAGAGGCAATCCTGATGAGGTTCAAGATTGTGGACCTTTCAGATGTAGAACTGATAATGCGTGGTTAGGTGAGGGCTATTATTTTTGGGAATATTTTATTGAATTAGCTCACTTTTGGGGTCAAAATTGTCGTTATTCGAATTATATTATATGTGAAGCCACAGCGAACTTAAATGATAATAATTGCTATGATTTAGTTGACAATTTTAATCATATACAAGATTTCAAGAATATATTTCAATTAATGACAGATGAGGGTCTTGTCAACGAAAAAACTACTGTTAGACGTATTATAAGCTTTATGCAGGCAAAAGGACTTTTTCAACATTCTGCAATTAGAGTTGTTGGAACAAACAGTATTGCTGGAAAAGAAAAGAACGAACAGTTTACACAGAGAGTTAGGTTTGATAATAAACTACCAGCGTTTTTGGATCTAATTCCACCAATTCAAATTTGTATTTTGAATATTGCAAATGTTTCTTTAAATGATTATTCAATTGTATATCCCGATATTTATGTTCAAGGATACGTTGTTTGATTTTTGAGATTCCCCAGGTACATAAGAGAATGACTCTATGAAGAAGATCATGCTAAAGCGATCTTTTAAATATTTCATGAGGCAAATACAGAAAAAACTTATAATAATGGTGGACTTAACGAATGGTGCAATATTGATCTAATATGAGTATAATACATAAAACATATAGATCAGAATCTAGGAAATGAAGAGGGATTCTCTGAAAAGTTAATTTCATTTTTAATGATAGACCTAGGTAAGATAAGCGCTATGCAATCGATGCCACAAAGCTAGGAAAGGATTTGGGCTGGAAACTCTAAGTTACATTTGAAGAAGGCTTATCTAAGACGATAGATTGGTATTTGGAGAATAGAGAATGGCTAGATAATATTAAGACGGGGAAATACAAGATGAAAAAATGATTATATTAGGTTATTATTTAGTAGGGTTCAGGAAAGGAATAGTTGTTCGGTGTTTAACCGATGTGTTTTAATTGGAAATCATGGCAAAAGAGACTCTGAAATGCTTAATTGACATTGATATTCAAATAAATTCAGTTGGATATTTCAGTTAGGAAATAATCACAAGTGGTCTAGTAATATCGAGTTATTTTAAATTTCTCTGAATTAATTGTATATATCATTGGGTAATGTGATTTTCATAGGAGGTATTCACGGAGTTGGTAAAAGTACAATTTGCCAACATATTTGTCGTGAACTGAATATGGAATACTTATCGGCAAGTGAGCTACTAAAATGGAATGAGCTAAATAAAGATGTAAAAAATAAAAAAGTTACAGATATTCCCTTCACACAAAGCAGGCTTGTCACTGGATTAAAAAGCACTCTTCAGAAAGACAAGAATTACGTATTAGACGGACACTATTGTTTGTTCAACAAGGACAATGAAGTTGAAAATATTTCAGTGGATACATTTAAGAAAGTTCGTCCAATAGCATTAGTTCTTATTGTAGGAGATGTAAAAGAAATTAAGAACCGACTAGAAGCAAGGGATAACAAACCATATGAACATGAACTTTTGGAGAATTTGCAGAACAATGAATTAGCTTATTCAGAATCCTTGTCAGATATTTTGAATATCCCATTATATATTGGCAAAAATGATGATTACTTTAATATTCTAGATTCGCTTAATAAAGTAATCAAACAGACTAATTAGTACAACACAATGGAAAACTCTTTCTTCATATTTACAGATAAACAAAATCACATTGTATTAGAGCGGTTTCATATATGTACTTGGGAGTTTAATAATAACAGCTCATTAGTTGAGTTTGGTTTTGAAGTATCTAAAGACTCGATAAAGGATAATAGTCTAAATATTTCCCTTTTTATCCCCTGGGTTTCAAAAGATTGCGAAACAAAAGATTTATATGAAAAATTGAGTGTTACTCAAAATAGTCGTTTTATTTTTAATGATGCTGTTATCAACACGGTTTCATTAGACGGAGGAAGAAACAATTCAGGTGTTATTCATAAATTCAGCGGAAGAAATGAACTTTGTATTTTGCCCGCAACAGTTGAAATCAAAGAAAATAATTTTGTTTCAGCTACTTTAGATCTCCAATCATATAATGATTATGATCAAGAATCCAAGCCGAACATATATTTTCGTTTTTGGATTAAGCCGTCTGCACCTTATATCTCAATGAGAAAAAAAGGAATAAGTAAATCTACAATCATTTATGATATTAAGGTTAACGAACGCAGAAATATTCCAGATTGCAAAGTTTCATATTTCATTGATAAAGCTTTATGTGAAATAAAGACTTGTTTTTCGTTTAACATCGTACCCAATAAATACGATATTGTATTCTTTGATAACTCTTCCTTGAAGAATGTAAGAACTTTAGAGTATGATTCCTTTAATAAATATTTAGGCGACAAGAGAGTAAAAAAAGACGAGCTAATTGTTGTATTTAATAAAAAACAAAATTCAGAATCATTTACGTTTTTTTCTATATACTCAATGGAAAGAATCGGAATAGGTCAGTTTGCATTAGCAATTCTCATTAATATCATTTGTGGTATTTTACTTTTTATACCAGCATATAGAAAATCATTCAACCCCGAACTTTTGTTTTCGCAGGTTTGGTCGAAATTACCGATTGAAATATTTTTTGCATTTGGATTGGCTACATTAACATTCCTATATTTCTTTTTTCCATCGCTTCAAAGCATATGGAAAAGAATATTAGATTTAGTGAAAAACAAAAAAAGATAAACTATGAAAGCATTACTAGATACAAATATTATAATTCATAGAGAAGCTTCACGGGTTATAAATCAAGATGTTGGTATTTTATACCGTTGGTTGGAGCGGGCAAAATACACAAAGTGTGTTCACTCTTTGACTATTTCTGAAATTGAGAAATATAAAAATCAGCAAGCAGTTGAAACATTTCAGATAAAATTAGATAGTTACGAAAAAATAGAAATTCCTTCTCCTTTACAAACAGAGGTTAAAGCTGTTTCAGAAAAAGTAGATGTTAATGAAAATGATAAAAGCGATACACAGCTATTAAATGAGGTCTTTGTTGGTCGGGTAGATATTTTAATTACCGAGGATAAAAAGATACGTAAGAAAGCCATAGAATTAGGAATAGATGACAAGGTCTTTACTATAGATTCTTTCCTTGAAAAGACTTTTGCTGAACACCCCGATTTAGTAAATTATAAGGTTCTTAATGTCCAGAAATTGAAATTCGGCAGATTAAATCTTGAAGATGACTTCTTTGCAAGTCTAAAAGAAGATTACTCGGGTTTTGATAAATGGTTTATAAAGAAGTATGATGAAGAGGCATATATTACAGTAAACTCAAATAATGGATTACTCTTGTCTTTTTTGTACTTGAAAGTTGAAGATAAAGACGAAAATTATACAGATATATCTCCTGCTTTTACTTCTAAAAAACGCTTAAAAATTGGAACATTTAAAGTTATTAATAATGGCTTTCGATTGGGAGAGCGGTTTATGAAAATCATTTTTGATAATGCCCTCAAAAATAAAGTAGAAGAAATCTATGTAACCATTTTTGATAAACGAGATGAGCAAAAAAGGTTGATAGATTTGCTTGAACAATGGGGGTTTGTATTGTGGGGCGAGAAAAATGATGAATTGGTTTATGTAAGGGATTTTAGCAAACAAACAAGTGCTAAAAACTTTAAACAAAGTTATCCTTTTATTTCAAGAAAAAATGACCGTTTTATTGTCCCGATTTATCCTGATTATCATACCGAGCTTTTACCCGATTCTATTTTGAACACAGAATCACCCGAAGAATTTATTGAAGATTTTCCACACCGAAACGGCATAAATAAAGTTTATGTTTCACGAGCATTAACACCACATCCAAAATCGGGCGATATTCTTGTTTTTTATAGAACAGGAGGTTATTACCGAAGTGTTGTGTCTACTATCGGTGTTGTACAAGAAGTAAAATACGATTTTAGAGGCGAAGATGATTTTCTTTTATATTGTCGAAAAAGCAGTGTTTTCCCCGAAGACCAGCTTCGAGCAATGTGGAAATATCAAAAATCAAAACCATTTGTAGTTAGATTCTTATATGTTTACTCATTTCCACATAGAATAAATATGAAAGAACTCATTGATCTACAAGTGCTAAGTGGTGTAAATGACCCTCCAAGAGGTTTTAAACCAATTACAAAAGAACAATTTAATATCATTTTAAAAGAAACAAAAAGCGATGAGAGTTTTATTGTCGATTAAACCAGAATTTGCTTTCAAGATATTTGACGGTATAAAGAAATTTGAATTTCGAAAGATTATTTTCAAGAATCCTAATGTAAGGACTGTGGTTGTCTATGCTTCTTCACCAGTACAACAAGTAATTGGAGAGTTTGAAATTGATGATATTTTGACATCTGCACCAGATGAGATTTGGAAACTTACTAAAAAACATTCTGGAATTTCAGAACAGTATTTTTATGATTATTTTGCAGACAGAGACATTGCTCACGCTATCAAAATAAAAGAAGTGAAAAAGTATGATGAGCCTCTCTCTTTAAAAGAAAATTATAAGGTTTCACCTCCACAATCGTACCTATACTTAGAAGAACAGGTATAACAAATGAAAGTATCCGTCTTAGCCATATGTAGTTGGAAGGGCGAATACGATGATTACAACGCAGAAATTCTTCATGATGAATCAGATTACAGTTTGAAAAGTTCTCGGGTAATTTGGAACCTGAACCATCTGGTGAATCAGTACGGAAAGCCACAGAAAATCGCCTTGGACAATGAGCTGGAGTTTATAGCGAATATCGCCGAATTATGGAGTATGGTAAATGAAATCAAGTTTGCATATATCCAACCAGGAAAACCAACCCAAAATGCCTATATCGAACGCTTCAACAAAACTTATAAGAATCACATCTTGGATGCTTATAGTTTTGAAAGCTTGGATATACTAAGAAATCTTACTGAAAAATGGGTAAAGGATTACAACTACGAAAGACCACATGGGTAGTATCTTACTACCTGTGTAGATCGAAAAACTACTCTGAAAGTTTCCGATTTTATAACAAATCTTGCACTTAACAACTCATATACTTTCCAAATAACTTAACCTTTCCTTAACAATCTCCTCACTTTTATTAGATAATTTTGCTCACGAAATGACAACTTTCTTTGAGCAGATTTACTCAGAATATAAAAATCAGGTTTACTTTTTCGTAAAGAAGTACCTCTCTTCTGACGAGGATATTGAAGATGTAGTGCAAGAAATCTTCGTCCACCTTTGGAAACACTCAGATCAACTCAAAGATTCCTCGGTGCGGGATGCTATTGTTTTCAAATCTGCTAAACAGGAAATTTCAGCATTTTACCGCAGAGAGAAGCTCTCATTTAATTCTTTAGAAACTGAACCCACTTCATTACAGGCATTTGATGTTTTGCCTGAAGTTTCTCTTACTTCCTACGATGGTTTTCAAAAACAACTCGAAGAAGCACTTTCACAAGTGCCACCACGCAGCAAAGAGATTTTCTTAGACAATAAGCTAAGTGGAAAGAGTTATTCTGAGATTGCTGAAGAATATGGTATTTCAAAAACGGCTGTAGAAAAACATGTAAATAAAGTCCTATGCTATTTGCGTACCCATCTAAAGTATTTAGGAGAGGATGGAGCCGTATTCGTTCCACTTCTGATGGTTCTGAGCTTTTTGTAAGTGGGCAATTGGAGTATAGGCCACTTCCGAGTACTTTTCCGCTCCAAATTATACTAATTAATCCGTCGTAAGGCACATTTCTAATTCCAAGGTTCTAGACCACTTCTCCTTCTTCAGCAAATTGCTCCAGTAGTTACATTTATATTAAGTAGCTACCTCCAACTATTAACTCTTTGTTAAGAAAATACTCTTCTAAATGAACACTTCGTTAATTTGTGATAAAAGAGGTTGACGATTTTAAGGCTGTTGCGTAATACTATATAAAAGCAATAGCTAAATGAAATTCAAAGAGAACTGGCAAAGAGTGAAATTCGAAAGAAATACCCTAGGTCCAAAAGTCGATCAAAGACTTTGGAAAGGGATTTCCAATCGAATTGAAAAAGAAAACCGAAAAAGAAAAATTTCTTGGTACTCGGTTGCAGCTAGCGTTGTACTGCTTTTTGGAATTGGAAGTGGGTTGTGGGCTAGTTTTGAAGGGAATTCTTTTACAAGCGGAAAAGTTCTTGTTAATTCCTCAAGTAATGCACCAAAAGAAGTAGTTCTAGAAGATGGATCCAAAGTGACACTTCAGCCAGGAAGTACACTTACCTTAAGTAAGGCTTTTGGAAAAACTGCGAGAGAAGTTGCTTTTGAAGGAGAGGCATTTTTTAGTATTTCAAAAGATAAGAAAAGACCTTTCCATATTAAAGGAAATGAGTTTGAAGTAACTGTACTTGGAACCGAGTTTCAGTTAAATTCTACTAAGAAGGATCAAAGGGTAGAGCTTTTAGAAGGAAGCGTAAAAATCAAAAAGGAAGGAAAGGAGTTTGTTTTAAAACCACTAGAGTCTTGGGCCTATACTAAAAAGGGAAGTGTTCAGTATTTTAATTCAGCAGCAGTTCAATCATTCGCATTTGATGGATTACCCTTTCAAAAAGTCATTGAAGATATAGAAAAGACTTATCAAATTAGGATAGCGTATCCTAAAGAGTTTGCCCTAGAGCCTATTTACGGAGAGCTTAGTGGAACTTTAGAAGAACTTTTAGGCCAACTTAGCTTTCTCTATGATTTAGAGTTAAATAAAATCAATAAAAACCATTACGAAATAAAATAAAAAAAGCACTGGTACTTGCTCTACCAGTGCTAGAATAAAGTGAACTAATCAGTCAAAGTGAATCAACCAATTAATTTTTCTAATTTATGAAAAAAAGAGTAATGGCCATCGCCATTCTTGGAGGAATTTTGTTTCCCGGAGGAGCGCAAGCGCTTAGTCTTCCAGACTACGGAATTCAAAAGGAAAGTCAGGCCAGAGTACCGCTCACCACCGTGCTCGCCAAACTTAAGAAATCAACTGGATTTAATTTCCTTTATTCTGCTTCGGATTTAGCCGATGTAAGAGTGGAGGATTCAAAAATCAATTATTCTAGTCTTTACCAAGCCTTAACCTACTTAGAGAAGAATCATGGCTTAAAGTTTAAGGTGCAGAACCGTACCGTAACCGTTCGAAGTGGAGCTACTCCTCGCAGATCCGCTAGAGTGCAAACAAGAAGTGAAGAGAATCCAACGGCGATCGCTTCTTTTTCAAATGCTACTCCTGTGAGCGATACCTTAAGAGAAGAAGCTATTGAAGAAGTTGTTGTGGTAGCCTACGGAACTCAGAGAAAAAGTATCGTTACAGGGTCGATTTCAACCATTGATAGCGAAGAGTTTGAAGGAAGACCTGTGGTTTCTACTTCAGCGGCACTTCAAGGACTGGCTCCTGGGGTTACTGTAACCACTCAAACGGGATCTCCTGGAGGAGATGGAGGAAGAATTAATATTCGAGGAATCAATTCCTTTGGTGGATCGGATGCCAATCCCCTTGTGATTATTGATGGAGTCGCTGGAAACCTAAACGATGTCGAGCCGAGTTTAATTGAATCCATCTCTGTACTAAAAGATGCTGCTTCCGCTGCCATCTACGGGTCTAGAGCTGCGAACGGAGTGATTTTAATTACTACGAAAAGAGCGAAAGAAAATTTTTCAGTCAATTATCGGGGCTATGTTGGGTACCAAACCCCAACAGCTGTTCCTGAAGTAACCGATGGACTTACCTATATGCGCGTTTTTAATGAAGCGAGCATGAACGATAACGGAAGTGTAATCTATAGCGATGAAGATATTGCTCGTTTTAAGGAGGCTTACCATCAGAATCCAGGAAACTACGATTGGCAAAAAGCCATTTTAGACGGTAGTGGGTTCACTCAGAACCATTTCGTTTCCCTAGGTGCAAAGACCGGTATTGTCTCTGTTACTCCTTCCTTTGGGTACTCGGAGCAAAACGGGATTATCCGAAACACCGATTTCAAGAGATATACCTTTAGAAACAATTTGGATATTCGTCCTTCAGACAAATTGAAAATTGCTTTAGACCTTTCTTTTATGAACCGGGATCGAAAGCAGATTGCGGATGAGGGAACCATCTGGAATTACCTTGGAAGAATGCCAACCAACATTCCAGTGTATTACGACGAGAACAAATACTCTGAAGGTTGGGTAAAGATTCATCCGGTTGGATATATCAATGACGGAGGGAACCGCACCGTGAATCGTGTGGAGCTCTTAGCCAATTTGAATCTAACCTATGAACCTGTTGAATGGTTGACACTAAAAGGAATGTATGCTCCTAGGTATGTTTCTGAAAATGTGCATCATTTCACAAAAAGTGTAATGACTTATTACGAGGACGGAAGTGAGGCAGGGTCTGCCAATACCTTTACAGATTTGAACGAATCGGGTGCTCGCTACCTTTACCATACCTTTCAAGGACAAGCAACGGCTAGAAAACGTTTTGGGGGTCATGATTTTAGTTTAATGCTCGGAGCATCTAGAGAAAGCTACGATAGTAAATATTTATCTGCCTACAGAAGGGATTTTGTTTATGATGACTATGAAGTGATTGATGCGGGAGCGAACGATGCGACCAAAGACAACCGTGGGTACCGAAATCAATGGTTACTGGTTTCCACTTTCGGACGATTCAATTATAATTTCAATCAAAAATACCTTTTTGAAGCCAACTTAAGATACGACGGATCTTCCCGTTTTAGAGGAGACAATCGTTGGGCACTCTTCCCATCGCTTTCAGCAGGATGGGTGGTTTCAAGAGAAAACTTCATGGAACCTGTGAGTGATGTGATTAGCTTTTTGAAACTAAGAGCTTCTTGGGGAAAACTAGGGAACCAGAACATTTCCTCTTCCTATTATCCTTTTTCCGAGCCTCTTTCTTTAGGAAGTACTTCAATGGGAGGAAACATCTATCAGACCATTGAGCAAACCGTAATGTCCAATCCTAACCTTCGTTGGGAAGAAACTGAAATGAGTGGAGTGGGTGTGGACATGAGCTTTTTTCGTAAACTCAATTTCACTTTCGATTATTACGATAAAACAACCGATGGAATCTTACTTCGCCTCAATACCTCTGAGCTAACTGGACTAGGTGCACCTGTTCAAAACGCAGCTGTTGTAAGCAATAAAGGATGGGAGCTTTCTACAAATTATAGAGACCAAATTGGTGGGGTAGATTTTGGAGTAGGTTTCCATTTGTCGGATGTGAAGAATAAGATTATTGACATGAAAGGGCAGGCCTCTGGGACTTTGCTTAGAAACGAAGAGGGCTATCCGATCAATTCCATTTACGGATACATTGCGGAGGGACTTTACCAAACACAAGAGGAAATTGATAACGGACCTACACAGATCGGAACCCTTAAGCCAGGAGATATTCGTTATCGTGATATCGCTGGCGGTTTAGATGAGAACGGAAACTCTATTCCTGACGGAAGAATTAATGCTGAAGATATGGTGATGATTGGGTCCACAGTTCCTCGGTATACTTATGGGTTCAACTTTGATGTAGGTTATAAGGGAGTAAGGCTCTCTGCCCTATTCCAAGGTGTTGGTAAGGTGGACGGGTATTTGAACTCGCACTATGTGATTCCAACGATCAACTCCAGTGCAATTAAGCCTTGGCAACTCGATTACTGGACCCCTGAGAATACAGATGCCACGCTACCTCGAGTATCCATTACTTCAACGAACAATACGCAGAACTCCACAATGTGGATGAAAAGTGCAGCTTACTTGAGATTGAAGAATGTGCAACTGGGGTATGAGCTTCCAAAGAGCTTTTTAAAGCAGAACTTTATTAAAGGAGCTTACCTATACATCAATGCTCAAAACCTTTTCACCTGGACGAATTTTTATGAAGGATACGATCCAGAAATCAATTTCAATAATGCAGCCACCGATGGAGTTTCCTTAGGAGGAGGAAATTTCTATCCTCAAGTGAAAGTGTTCTCTTTTGGAGTGGATCTTAATTTTTAAACCTTAGACTCATGAATCATTTAAATAAATACCTTAGAATTTTTATTTTCAGTTTAACGGTGGTGCTTGTGCCTTTGGCCTGCTCGGATCGTGAAATGGATTTGGACTCTCCCAACGGACCTTCTTCAGGAACCTTTCCTGCCTCTTATCAAGAAGCTAAGATGGGACTCTATGCAGCGTATAGAAGTTTAAGCACACTCGATGCTGCTTCAACTCCGATCTTACATGTGATGGATAACATTACGGATATTGGGTACGCTCGTCCGGGGAACAATTATACTTCTCCAATTACAAGTGCCATTACTACTACAAACTCTCTTACGAACAAACCTTGGAGAGTTCATTATGAAACCATTGCGAGAGTACATGCTGTACTTGACAAATTACCTGAGTTAAAAGAAAAAATCTCTTCAGAGCAGTTCGATGAATTGGACTCAGAATTAAGATTTATCCGTGCGTATATTTACTCTCAATTAATAGAACTCTACGGTGACGTGCCTTTGCTTAAAGCAGCCGTCACTATCGAGGATTCCAACCAACCGAGAACTCCAATAGCGGAGGTCCAGCAGTTCATCATTGATGAAATGGCCGCACTAGCGGAGAAACTACCAAGCTCTCAATCGCAATACGGAAACGTAAGGGCTTCTAAAGTGGCTGCTTACATGCTTCAAGCAAGAGTAGCACTCTATGCAAAGAAGTACCCAGAAGCTATTGCAGCGGCTCAGAAGGCGCTCAATGCAGCTAATGGACTCCATTCTTTAACGCCATTTAATTCAACTGTAGCTTTTGCAGGTAAGGACCATAGCGTTGGAGAACCTGATGTAGCCAATGTCTTTGGACATGCCGGTTACGCTAGTTCTAAGGAATGGATCTGGGTAGCTGAATACAACATGGCAGTCTCTGGGTATTTGCATAATCAGCAGTACTATATGGCTTCGCGTCTTGCGAAAGGGGTTTCTTACTGGGGACCTACTCAGAATTTGATCGATAGCTTTCAATCCATAGACGGACTTCCAATTACGGAATCTCCTCTTTACGATGAGAATAATCCTTTCCAAAACCGAGACCCTAGACTTGATATGTACACGGCAAGACCTCACGCAAGGTATCTAGGGATTCAGTTTGAGCCGAATCCATCCTTTTCAAAAGTGAAAAACTATTGGCCAGTAACTACCGGTGGAGCTTCAGAGCCTTCTGAAGTAACTAACACAGATGCTACTAACGCTTATAGATCTTTTTCAGGTTATTTATGGAGAAAGGGAGTGGACCTAAACGACTACCAAACGACTTCTGTAAGTGGTAAATCAGATTTGGATGTAGGGATCTTCCGCTACGCGGAACTTTTACTCATCTACGCAGAAGCGAAAATTGAATCAGGACAATTGGATGAGTCCGTGTATCAAGCGATCGATCAAATTCGTGAGCGAGCAAAAATGCCAAAGCTGCCTCGTGGACTTTCTCAAGAGAAGCTCCGCACGGCGCTTCGCTACGAGAGAAAAATTGAGCTGGCTAACGATGGACTTCGTTGGTACGATTTAAGACGTTGGGGAATCGCAGACGAAGTAATGAACGGATACCTTTATCTCAACCGAAACGCAAAACCTTGGACTAAGAGCGTTCTTACAGGTTTCGATGAGAGTTTCTCACCGATTTATAACCACAGTGAAGCAACGAAGTATTTTACGACTCAAGAAGTAATTTACCAACAAGGAAAAGACGAGTATTGGCCTATTCCTCAAGCAGAGATGGATGCCAATCCCAATATGACGCAAAATCCAGGCTATTAGTATCGTTTAATTATAATTCATCGACTGGACTTTATTTGAGCAGCGAAGACGATAATAATCAGTTCTAAGGTCCAGTCCCCTGTGTTTAAAAAATTAAAAAAATGAAAAAAAGCTTTAGTTTAATATTTCTGATTTTTCTTAGCCTCTTTAGTGCTCAAGAAAAGGTAGAAAAGCCTCAGTCCCATAGTCTTGAGGATCCAAAATCGTGGTCTATGGTGATTCTTCCCGATACACAAAACTACGCGAAATGGAACCGAAATCAACCCATCTTTGATCTAATGACTCGATGGATTGAAGATCATGTGGAAGAGCTGAATATCAAAATGGTGCTTCATGTTGGAGATATTGTGGAACACAACAATATTCTCAACCAAGGATACGATGGAGATCAAAGTGCTCAGAAGCAGTGGGAAGCCATGCAGACGAGTTTAGGTAGACTTAATGGTCTTGTACCCTATATAACAGCAACAGGGAACCACGATATGAGTATCAACGAAAAAGGTGAAAGACGCTCTAGAGTAGATGAGTTTTTCCCCATTGATTTTAATTCGCTCAACAAGAAGGCTCTTAGAATGAACCTTTACAACGAACAAGGAGATCCTTCTTTAGAGAATGCGGCTTATGAGCTGAAGGATTTGAATGGAGTAGACTACTTATTTCTTTGTTTAGAATATGCACCGAAAGATGAGACGCTGGAGTGGGCAAAAAAAGTAGTGGATTTGCCAGAGTACAATAACCACCGAGTAATTGTTTTAACCCACGCTTATCTTAATGCGAAAAGCGAAAGAACTTCAGGCGAAGTAAAATGGTTTCAGTATGCTCCCTTTGTAGTGAATAACGTACCGCAGAAGAATCCTACTATGAGGCTTCCTCGTTCCAATAATGGAGAGCAGATTTTTCAAAAGTTGATCCAGCCTTCTTCAAACATTGAAATGGTCTTTAGTGGTCATATTAGCGGAGAAGGATTTAAGCTGGATAAGAACAGTGAAAACAAAATCGTATCTCAAATGCTCTTTGATCAACAAAGTGTAGGAGGAGGGCATAGAAACGGAAACGGAGGAGACGGATGGCTTAGAATCCTAGAGTTTCATCCGGACAATCAGACCGTCACTGTAAAAACATTTTCGCCACTTTTCTGGATTTCTCCTTCCACAAGAGAGAAAGCCTATAGAAAAGAAGCGAAAGATGAATTTCAATTTAAATTAAGTAAACCCAAACCCTAAATTTTCACATAGATTTGGTTTTTTTTGAGAAAGGTGTCTAGATTAGGCACCTTTTTTATTTTAGAAATAATTATATGTTTATAGGAGGCGAGGGTTTGTGTAGCATGTTTACATAAAAGTGGAGTTAAATTATAATGTAGTTGCTTTTCACGTAAGAAAAATGATAGCGTTTTAGTTGACTTTGAGATATTTCTTTATGAGTCTATTATTAAGCTTTTTATTGATAATATTACTGCAATACAATTAATAATTTGCAATAACTTTAATAGTTTCAAACTTAATTTAAATGAAGAAATCAATCCGTTTAGTTTAAGGTTTTCAACCTATATTTGATTTAGATTATTCGGAGTAAGCGTTGTTTATTTTCTCCTCTTGACTGTGGTGTTGTAATAGGGTATACAATTAGGTTCTTATTAAATGTGAAAATTTATCAACAAAGAGGTTTCTGTCAAACATATCAATAGAAAACCTGCTACTAAAAGGTGCTAGTTTTTTACTAATCTTGCTTGTACTTGTACGAGTTAGGTCTAGGTTAGTTTTGCCATATCCTTTTGCTGGTTTTTTCATTTTATTAATATGGTCATCTAATCGGTCTCTGAAATTCCTATCTTTCGATTTTAGATACTCCGAATAAAAAATTAGTGTATCAATATCTGCTAGAATAAAATCCTTAACGAATAAATTGTTGCGCACTTCTGGCAATTCTTCTCTCAGCCATTTATTCATAATATAATTGATACCAGGGATTTCTAATAGTCTGTCAGATAATAGTAAAATAGGATAAACAGTATGCTTCTTAGAATGGTTGATTTTTCCATCAAAAGCAAAACTTTTATCAGAAATAGCTTTAATATGATTAATTAGCTGGCCAATTCCTACTGGTTTACTATTTTTTGAATTGCACAAAAATTTGTTTTTTAGTTCATCTCTGATTTCTACATAATTTCCAGATGTTTTGATTTCCTTATTAATTAGAACATCTTTATATTCAAAAACGAAAATATTACTGTTATTTCTTATATAATAATCGGGCTTATTATCATCTTTCGAAACATCATCAAGTTTGATAAAATATTGTTTTGCAAAAATATAATCTAAGAGTCTTGTCATCAGAAATTCTTCAGCAAATATTTTGTTATAAAAACTAAAAAAACTTCTGTCATTTTGATCTAGTCCGTTCTCTTGTTCATAACTTTTTTTCAGTATAAACTTAACACTTTTCGTGAATTTGTCAAGAACAAAGAAGGGCTCAATTATTGAGTATGTGGATTCATCAAGTTGAAATAATGGATGATTACGAACTTGTAAAAAATCAATTTCGGCTATTATTTCATTTGAAGTTAGTGATTGTAAAAAGTCTATTAATTCTCCATCTTCTATTTTTAATATAGATGTGTTGGCTTGATTGCAACGCACAACTTGAAGCAATAAGAAATCTACGTGATATGATAGTTTTTCCAATGACTTCTGATTAAAATAATTACATAAATCATTAATCAAATAGGTATATTCAACATTTGTTTTTAGGAAATTTAAAAGCTCATTAAATTTGTAAGATGTAACATACGCTAACTTTAAAAGCTCGATATCTATTTCAGAAAACAGTCCGAGATCAGCGGTACCTAACTTCAATGCGATAGAAATCTCTGCAATTTTCTCAACTCCGTCTTTGGTATCACTAGCATTCAAACCATCCTCTTTTTTAATTTTTTCATTAATAACCAAGAATGCTTTAAACAAATTTAATTCTTCTTCATCTGGATCGGTCTCAACAGTATTTTCATTGATAAGAGCTTCTCTATTGGATAGAATCATTTCGCTAAGAAATATCGAAGCTTCACGTGACCAAACGGAAATTTTTCCCTCGAACTTGGTATAATGAATATATCCTAAAACTAATTGATTAATTTCTTTTTGTTTAGCAGGATTCGAGAAAAAAGTATCATAGTTCAATCGATTATTATTATCAGCAAAACCTATTATATTTATAATAGTTTCCTTGGATAATCGTTTTAGATATTCTAGTAATTCTTCCTTTTCAGTACTTTTATAAATGTGATTAAATTCCAATCTTAAAACTACTTCCATATTAATTTTGAAATTGGATAAATATAGAGAATTAAGTTAGACCTTTCTATACTTTGATGCCGAACGGAGATATATATCATATGATCTATAATTAGCATATGGTTTAAATTTAAGATCCCCGAAAAAGTGTACTGTTTTTAGGGAAGAGGTTAAACTATCTGACAGAAAAAACCTAATTTTACTTTTCCTCAGTCTTTTTGATTAAAAGGCAGAGTAAACATAAGTATTCAAAACTCATGAAAGGAATCATTCTCGCAGGGGGCTCTGGAACCCGTCTTTATCCTCTTACTATTGCGGTAAGTAAACAGCTAATGCCTGTTTACGATAAACCCATGATTTATTACCCTCTTTCTGCTTTACTTATGGCAGGGATTCGAGAGATTTTAATCATTACCACCCCTGACGATCAGTCTTCTTTTAAAAAGCTTTTAGGAGATGGAAGTCAGATTGGATGTCGCTTCGAATATGTGGTTCAACCTTCTCCGGACGGTTTAGCCCAGGCATTTATATTAGGAGAAGAATTTATTGGTGAAGATTCTGTAGCCTTAGTACTAGGAGATAATATTTTCTATGGTTCTGGTTTAGCAGAACTATTAGAAAGCAAAACAAATATTAAAGGAGGATGCGTATTTGCATATTCAGTTCAAGACCCAGAACGTTATGGTGTGGTTGAATTTGATAAGGATTTTAAAGCACTTTCTATTGAAGAGAAGCCTGAAAATCCTAAATCCAATTACGCAATCCCTGGAATTTACTTTTATGACAATTCAGTAGTTCAGTATGCAAAGCAGCTCAAACCATCAAAAAGGGGAGAACTGGAGATCACAGATATCAATAAAATATACTTAGAAAAAGGGGAACTTGAAGTAGGAGTCATGACCAGGGGAACCGCTTGGCTCGATACAGGGACTTTTGAGTCTCTACATGAAGCCTCAGAATTTGTCAAAGTGCTTGAAAAAAGACAAGGTTTTAAAATTTCTTGTATTGAAGAAATCGCCTTTAGAAAAGAGTTCATTGATAAAGATCAGCTCCTTATCGCGGTAGAGAAATACGGAAAAAGTGGGTACGGCGCTTATTTAAGAAGCCTGCTTTAAAAATGTCAGTAAAAGAAGGAAGATTTCAGTTATAACAACTTGAAATGTTCCTTTATTCAATTATAAATTACCTAAAACCCCTAGTAGTATCCGAAAACTTCTATTCATTCTTGCTGTCTTTTTTTCTTTTTCTTTACATGCCCAAGGAGTCCAAGTAATCACTGAAAAAGATCCCGTGGATTGGGTGAATCCTCTAATGCGAACGGATTCTAATTATGAAGTAAGCAACGGAAATGTTTACCCTGCTATTTCTAGACCTTGGGGAATGAACTTCTGGATGCCTCAAACGGGTAAAATGGGAGATGGATGGGCGTATACTTATAGCGCTACAAAGATCAAAGGATTTAAGTAAACCCACCAGCCATCTCCTTGGATGAACGACTACGGTCAGTTTTCCATTATGCCCATTACAGGAGCAATTAAATTCAAAGAGGAAGAAAGACAAAGTTGGTTTTCTCATAAATCTGAAACTGCTACTCCATACTACTACAAAGTTTACCTAGCCGATTACAATATGACCACGGAGTTTACTCCGACCGATAGAGCGGCCGTTTTTCGGTTTTCGTTTACTAAAGGAGATAAAGCTCATTTGGTCATTGATGCATTTGATAAAGGGTCTTATGTAAAAGTAATTCAAGAAGAGAACAAAGTCATTGGCTACACCACACGAAACAGTAAAGGAGTGCCTGACAATTTCAAGAACTTCTTTGTAATCACTTTTGATCAGCCTATTTCAGCAGTATATACCTTTGATGAAGACAAGCTTGGAGAAGCTGTAGAAATGACTTCCAATCATGCCGGAGCCGTAATTAGTTTTGAAACTTCGAACGAGGAAGTGATTGAAGCAAGAGTTGCTTACTCGTTTATTAGCTTTGAGCAAGCGGAAAGAAACTTAAATGAAACCAAAGGAAGGAGCTTTGAACAGGTGAGATCTGCGGGTAGGGAGATTTGGAATGAGGAGCTCTCTAAGATTAAAGTAGGTGGGGGCACATACGATCAAACCGCTACTTTTTACAGTTGTCTTTACCGTTCGCTTCTTTTCCAAAGAAAGTTTTTTGAGTTTGATGATAACGGAAAGGTGGTTCATTACAGTCCTTACAATGGAAAAGTACTTCCAGGCTATATGTTTACGGATACGGGATTCTGGGATACCTTTAGGGCCCTGTTTCCTTTCTTAAACTTAATGTATCCAGAACTGAATTCTCAAATTCAAGAAGGACTCGCCAATGCTTATAAGGAAAGTGGCTGGCTTCCAGAATGGGCTAGTCCTGGACTCCGAAACATTATGGTGGGTAATAACTCTGCATCAGTAGTATCAGAAGCTTTTTTAAAGATAGGAGATACACATAAGTATGATATAGCTACACTCTACGAAGCTTTAATCCACGGGGCAAATAATGCAGGTCCTATGAAAGCCGTAGGTAGAGCAGGAGTTGAACAATATAATTCACTAGGGTATGTGGCGCATGATGTAACAGACCAAAGTGCAGCACGAACGCTAGAATACGCTTATGACGATTTTGCGATTTATAAGCTCGCTCAGAAATTGGGAAAACCAAAAGAAGTTCAGAATTTATATAAAAATCGTAGTCTCAATTATAAAAACCTTTATGATCATAGTACCGGTCTTATGCGTCCTAAAAACAAAGACGGATCATTCAAGACACCTTTTGATCCTTTGGTCTGGTTTGAAGGATTTACCGAAGGAAACAGTTGGCATTATACGTGGAGCGTATTCCATGATACTGCGGGTCTAATTGATCTGATGGGAGGAAGGGAGAATTTCAATAAGAAATTAGACTCGGTATTTTCTCAATCCCCTTCTTTTGGTAAGAACTACGCAGGACGAGTGATCCACGAAATGCGAGAAATGCAGGTAGCTCATATGGGGCAATATGCTCATGGTAACCAGCCTATTCAGCACATGATTTATTTATACAATCATGGGGCAGAGCCTTGGAAAACGCAGTATTGGGTAAGAGAGACCATGGAAAGAATGTACAATCCCCATCCCGATGGGTACTGTGGAGATGAAGATAACGGACAAACCTCTGCTTGGTATGTGTTTTCAGCTATGGGCTTCTATCCGGTTACTCCTGCAAGTGACGAATTTACTTTGGGAGCGCCCTTGTTTAAAGAGATGACTCTTAGTTTAGAGAATGGAAACAAGATCGAAATTAAAGCACCAAAGAACAGTAATGAAAACCGGTATGTAAAAAGTTTAAAAGTAAACGGGAAACCTTATTCAAAATTATACCTTAGTTTAAGTGAGCTGATGAAAGGAGCTAAGCTTGAGTTCACTATGGATTCTAAACCGAATACTTCAAGAAAGATTTCCAAATCGGATTTACCTTACTCGCTATCTAATGAATAATAGGGAATTCATCTTAGTGTATAGGATTGAGAATCCTAATTACAATTACATAGTGCCCCGAGATTACTTTTATGGCAGTTCAGTAGTATAGTATGCATGCAGCTCAAACCTTCGAAAAGGGGAGAATTAGAAATTATAGATATCAATAAATTATACCTAGAAAAAAGGAGAACTGGAAGTAGGAGTTATGACCAGGGGGACAGCATGGCTTGATACCGGAACTTTTGAATCATTGCACGAAGCCTCTGAATTTGTAAAGGTCCTTGAAAAAAGGCAAGGTTTTAAAATCTCTTGTATTGAAGAGATTGCGTATTCAAAGGGGTTTATTGATAAGGAACAGTTACTCTTAGCTGCCGAGAAGTACGGTAAGAGTGGATATGGGGAGTATTTACGCAATTTACTTTTATAATATCTCGGGTATTTCTTACCTAAGTGGTTGGTTTCCATTCTGATTGACGGAATTAATTAATTATTTCATATATGTTAAATTTTTGTTAAATTGGTCTTGTTTGTAAAGAGGGATAAGATTTTTTCTTGAATCACTTTTACTAAAATATAGATAGGTTAATTTATCATAAAAACAGTGTTGAATAATTCGGTTGATAAGCAGAAGCTGGCGAAAGAACATCTAAAATCTTTGGTAAGAAGTAAATTCTCCAAACCTCTAGATTCAAATAAAAGTTTTGAAGAATTATCTGAAATCACTAAACTTAGTTACCAAACGCTTCGGCGAATTTTCGGTAAAATAGAAAGCGATCGTAAGACCTACGAATCATCTTTATCACTCCTTTCTAATTTTGTTGGTTTTCAAGATTGGCAAGCTTTTTTGACTGATTTCAGTAATGGTAAAAAGTCAAATGATTTAGCTCAGCTGCAAATTGATTTTATGGAAGTTTTCTTTTCAAATGGAGAGAAATATAATACCGATTATTTTCAAAAAACTTCTACTGTAGAAACTTTAAATGATTACGCCAAGATCATTTACGCAAGTAGAGAAAACTTTGAATACTTCTATACTAGATATAAAGAAAACAATTGGGCGGCAGATTATATTTTAGCATGGATTCCAAATTATAATTTTTTTGGTCAACAGTGGTTTAGAGCCATTCTAATTGATAAAATAAAAAGAACTACTATTTCACATGTGAAATTATCCCAAACTAACTTTTTGTGTCTTGGTGCTTTTTTAACATGCAATGATAATGAATTTGATATATTCTATAAGGATTTAAAGTTATTATATGAAACTGCAAAGGCGCAGTTTGGTTATTTGCCCTATCATGAAATGCGCTATGCGACTGTTTGTTTAATGGCTCATGACAGTGATCAAGAGAGGATAGTATATCAATATTTAAAAGAATTCAACAAACAGAATTTGACTGCTTATCAGCGGCAGGAGCTTTTAGTATTTTTTTCTAATACCTTGTTTTGGTTAGGTATTCATGATTCTGGATA
Organism: Bacteroidota bacterium; assembly: GCA_023393915.1. GTDB lineage: Bacteria > Bacteroidota > Bacteroidia > Flavobacteriales > Weeksellaceae > Planobacterium_A. Next base: position 149,181 of record JAEXBS010000006.1, read on the forward strand.
TAGTTTGATCAACAAATCAAATTTCAATATAACAGAACTACTGAAACCTAGTGATATGGAAAGTCTTCATTACTACGGAATGAATAATGTTTTTTTTAAATTAACTGCTTCTCTTACCTTCCTTGCAAATGGGAATAGAAATATTGAAAAATTTGAAATAGGACCTTCAGATTTTTCGCATCCTTCTACTTTACTCTACAGTGACTATACTCATCTTCTAAACATTACACAATCAATACTTCTTTCAACTACTGTTTCTCAGAAAAAGAAATTATTTGATGAATTAGTTATAATTGTTAATAAGACAAATTATCATCAGATATACAAAGTACTGAAAGGTATTGATTCTACTTTCTCAACTTATTCTTTAACGTGACCCAACTAAAGTTGGACTAACTTGGACTTTTAACAAAATGTTAACATTAGTTACTTTCGTAACGAATTAAAAGTGTTAAATCAAAAGTCATCTAATCTCTTGTCGCTTGAGCATTACTGAGAAATTAGTACTCTAATCTAGTTCTATTTGTTCAGTTAAATTTATAAGAACAAGTAATGAAAATGCTCTCATAAGAGGATTGGGATGACGTGAAAGGATCTAGTCACAGCATTTTATTTGCAAACGTGGGTCAATTGAGAAAGATCTATACTGAACTTTTTCTTTTAGCTTCTATTTGCAAGTTGATTAAGAAAAAAAATCAATTAAAAACTATAAACATTTAACTATGAAAAAGATTCTATTACTGCTCTTAGTTGCAGTTACGGTACTTGTTACCTGTGGTCGAGACGCTGATGATGATCCGAAGCCTACCCCAAAACCTACCACTCCAGTTGCTCTAAAGGAAATTAAAATCTCTGAAGCAACAGTAGGTTTAAAGATTGGAGATACCCATCAATACAAAGTTACCTATGCTCCAGCTGAGGCAAAAGAACCCACTTATGTATGGGAATCTAGTGATACAGAAATAGCAACTATTTCTAGTACAGGACTACTAACAGGAGTGAAAAACGGCGAAACCACTATTAAAGTTTCAACTAGTGATAGTAAATTCAGTTCAACTTCAAAAGTTACAGTTTCTGCTATTGAAGCAGAGTCAATTAATTTTGACAATAAGGAAGTTGAGTTAATGATAGATGAAAGCCACCAACTGACTTATAAGATAAATCCGGAGAATACGACAGATAAGAAAGTTTCTTTTAGTTCCTCGGACTCTAAAGTTGTTTCAGTTGATAGTACAGGACTTCTTAAAGCATTGACTCTAGGGGAGGCGAAAATTACGATTAAAACATCCAACAACTTAAGCGATGAAGCTGTAGTCAAAGTTTTGCCCATTCCATCAAGTGAAGTGAGAGTTGATCATGCTTCAGTATCCCTTTTTTTAGGTGAAAGCTTTCAAGTAAAAGCTACAGTATTACCGGAAACTGCAACTGACAAGAAAATTATTTGGACTTCTGCAAATGAAAGTATTGCAACCGTAAGTTCAAATGGTAATATTAAAGGGATTGGAATTGGAAGTACTCAAATATATGCTAGAACAGCATCTGGCACTCAAGCTACAGTACAAGTCGTGGTAAAAGCAATTGAAGTAACAGCAATTAATCTTGACAAAACCAGCGTGTCTATATTCATAGGTGATAAATTTCAAGTGAATGGGAAAGTAGTACCTGATAATGCGACAAATAAGAACATTATTTGGACTTCAGCCAATGAAAGTATTGCCACTGTAAGTTCTAAAGGCTTAATCACAGGTCATAAGGCGGGAAGTACAAAAATATATGCAAGATCAGAATCTGGCGTTCAATCAACAGTTGATGTAACTGTTAAAGAAATTGAAGCTAGTAAAATTGCATTAAGTGCAACATCTCTCACATTAACACAAGGAAGTGTTTATGATCTAGCAGTGACCTTTACGCCTTCGAACACTACTAATAAAGACGTTGTCTGGTCTTCATCTGACAATAATGTAGCTACTGTTGTAAATGGTCAGATTAAAGCGGTGAGTGATGGAAATGCAGTGATAACAGCTTCGACGGCAAATGGGCGGTTGACAGCAACGTGTGCAGTAAAAGTAGTGATTAAAGGTATCGAAATGGCTACTCAACGAATTAGAATAGCTGAGACTGAAATTGCAGAGAACTCTGTACTCAAAATGGGTTCAGGTTCCCCTTACTATAATGCCACATGGACTAGCGAGAATCCATCAATCGCTATAGTTGCTATGAATCCAGGTTCGAATTCAGCAAAAATTACCGGGGTATCCCCAGGATCAACCACCATAACTGTTACTTCAGAGGAAGGACATTCAACAGATTTTATTGTGACCGTTGATAGTGTAACAGACATTGTGGAATTTTTTCTACGACCAGTTGATGGTTCAGTTTCTATTGGAGTAGGATACGTAAGTTATCAACCTGCATTGAAAATTCAGAATAATTTAAAAGGAACTATTTATGTCCATGATTTTATTGTTGTGGATGATAAGGGCAATGTGAAAGCTCAACATAATTGGAATGGTATGTCTTTAGATTCAAACTGGTGGCTGAGATTTCCATTTCAGCATGATATAATTTATGGTAGCTACCAAAATTTCCAGAGTACTTTTAGAAATTATATAGGATTTGTCAGGTTTTACTACAATGGAAAGGAGTTTAGCATTGCGATGAGAGGTAATCCAAATTCAACAATTGATTTTTCATCAAAACATCAAAAAACTGGAAGAGTTTTAACCAGATAATACTGGTAAACTGATTAGAAATTGTAAAGTATCTAGAATTTTGGCATAAAGCCATCTCGATAATTTTATCGGGATGGCTTTTTCAATTCGTCTTGTGTTAGCCAGTTCTCTTATGTTTATTTATATTTTTACTTTGCGTACTGTCGAAAAAGATCCATTGTATATGTTCTTTTGTTTTTGTTCACAGGCAGAGGCAAATCTATATGTAATTAATTAAGTATAGAGAGCGGTAATGTGCCGGACTTTGTCAATTATATTTTGACATTACCTTTTCTTGTAGTAGGTAACACCTAATTTTATTTCTTGAGTAAAAGCTCATCCAATTGCTCAAAACACTGAGTGATTCCTTCTTTAAATCCCATTTCAATTATCGTTTCAATGTCTTCAAATTTGTCATGGGTAATAGTAATTTCCATCAGCGTTTGATCATTTTCCTTTTTAAACTTTATATCCCAATGAGAATCGGTGAGTTCAGTGGAACGATTTCCGTTTTCATCACTGAACCAATCAATCCAAATGAGTCGGTTAGGTTCTTCTATCTTCTGATATTCTACTTTACCCCAATGCTCTTCTCCATTAGGTCCGTTCATGGAGTAGAGCCATCCTCCCTTAGGACTTAGTTCATGGCTTTTGGTAACTGCGCTCCAGGGTTTGGGTCCCCACCACTGGTCTAGTAGTTCGTTTTTTGTCCAAGCGTTCCATACTTCACTGATATCGGCATTAAAGCTTCGTTTAATATGAATAGCTTTATGTTCTTTGTCGAGTTTAAACTCGGTGCTATTTGGTGTCATAAGGATTGGTATTTGGTGTTTTGAAACTTTTCTTTTTTGGTGAAAGTAGGACTTTGACTAACCTCTTTTCTCCTTCAAAATGAGTGAAATATTTAAGCCAGTGGGCAGAAAATCGGATGCATAATTCTGGCGTAATTTTCTACTATTTGTAGCACGGAAACTAAGCTCATTTTCTTATAAATCTTTTCCGGCTCTACTTTTCCTTGCTTTTTTTAGCCAAAAACTCGGTAATTCCCATCGGATTTCATGGAAAATCAAGCAGATTTCTTGGACAAATCGTCCAAAAAACTCGCGAATTCCCCTGGATTTCGTCCAGCAGCGTCCAAATTTTAACAACGTAGTACAACTTTTTGGAATTATACCCTAGAGCTCACCCAAAGTTTGCAGTTTTGGAAAAGAGAGAGGCATACTAATTTTTCCGATCTCAAAAATAGAATTAATAGACATGGAAATGATTGCAAAATTACTAGGTTCCACTAGTACTAGTTTTCAAGCGGTAAAATACCATTACGATAAAAAGGATATTGATACAGGAGAGCTACTTCTAGTAAAGAATTTCCCGAGTCCTATTGATCTTTCCTCTTCTCCGGAACTTATTAAAGAGTACCTGAAAAAAGTAAGTTCAAGAAGCTGGTCCAAGCAACCTCAGTTTCATGTGAGTATCAGTGGTAGGCTTCAAAACTATTCAAAAAAAGAATTTTTAGCTCTTGGTCAACGATTTATGCATCATCATGGATTTGGGAAGCAGCCCTATCTCGTCATCTTTCATAAAGATACTTCGAACCGACATATTCATTTGGTTTCTACTCGAATTGATATTGAAACAGGTAAACGGATTCCTTCTTATTATGAGGTCTATCCTATAGGTCGATCTTTACATAAGGCTATGGAAGAAACTTTGGGCATTAGTTATGAAAAGAAAGCAAAAGAACTACTTTCTTATAAAACGAGCTCCCTAGAAGATCTTTTACTGCTCTTCAGGCGGGAAAGTATGCCTGGCTATTACAGTAGAAAAAAAGATAGCTATGTGGTTAAAGTGGGTGCTGTAACCGTGCTGTCTTTTCAAAAGGAAGAAGTTTCTTTAAGTCTTTCAAATGATATTAATCGGCTAGATGAGATTAGACAGCAATTTGAAAAATTTAAAGAACTCTACTCCTCAAAAGTCTTTGCAGTCGATAGAATGGAGCAGCCATGGAAGTCTAAAAAGCTGAATCTTCCTAAAAAAAAGGATACAACTTATCATTCGGAGCTTACTTTTAAAATGAAGGAGCTTTTTTCTCTCGACTTGGTATTTGAGAAAGAGAAAGATTCTGAGCATTTACAAGCAGCGGTTATTGATCATAGCCAAAAGGTAGTGTACCCAAAGGAACTTACTGGGGAAATCGTTAAGCTCTTTACCCTCACCCCCGATCGAATTGAAAGAAATCTTTTTCTTTCTCTCAATAATTATGGGATTTCAAGTGAGAGGGAAAGAAAGCTTCTACTAGAAGTGTATAAGGATCCTAACCTTAAGGACTTTATGATTTTTAAGTCTGCGCAGAGAAAACGTCCTTCCCTTTACAAAGACATCCAGAAAGAGGTGCGGGCCTTTATCGGAAACCCTAACCTTCCGGGAATTCAGGTAGTGCAGAGTAAAGCCGATGGACTCTTTTACGCTGTTCATACAAGGTCTCATTATCTAGAGCCGCTCCAAACCTTAGTAGGACCCAGCCTCTATGAAAAGTATACCCAAAGATTAGAAGCAGGAATCGCCCTCAATTATCATAAGACTTCGGAGGAATCGATGGATTCTACTCAAAGTAGAACGAGTACGCAGAAAACAACAGGCTTTGAGGTTCTTAAAAAGCTTTTAGAGTCCGTAGCTCAAGGGAAGCCTCAAGACGAGCTTCAGAAAAGAAAACGTAAAAGACCTATAGTATGATCATTCTAATTGGAAATTTAAAAGGAGGAGTAGGCAAAACTACTCTTAGTCTTGCGCTCTCTTCTCATCTTTCTCAGAAAGAACAGAAAGTTACGCTCCTGGATATGGAATCCAGTGCTCCGCTTTATAGTCTCTATAAAGAAGAGTATAGTAGGGCGAACTATCTTCCCTATTCGGTCGAGCATTACTTAGATCCCAGGAAAAAATGGGATTATGCGCAGCTCTTACAAAAGAAAACGGAGCCGGGTTATTTTATAGTAGATCTGCCCAGTTTCCCAAAGAAAGAGCATCAACTGCTCATTCAATTAAGTGATCTGGTTGTAGTTCCTTATGAGTATTCCTCTCTGACGCTTCGCTCTACTCTCGTTTTTATCAATTATTTAAAACTCTTAAATAACGGAAGTCCCATTTTCTTTCTGAGATGGAATTTAAATCGAAGTCGGGTTTATAAAAATCAATCAGCCATGGATCTATCCTTTCTAAAAGAAGGAGAAATTATAAGGTATCCGGTTTATAACCTCTCAGCGCTCTCAGAGCTTAGTGTGAAAGGACTAAGTTCAGAGCAAAGAGCTCCAGTAGCCCGAGCCTTCGATGAACTCTATGAGTACATTCAAGTAATTGAAAACGAATAAAAATTCTTCTAGAAACAATTGCTCTAAAAATTTCAAAATAAGATAAAAAGCTAAGAATTATTTCTTGCTTAAAAGGACTCCTATGAAAACATTTATCTACTACCTTATTGTTCTCTACCTCCTTTACTATGGAGCGAATCTTCTCTATGACCTATTTATTCGTAGGAAAAAAGAGGGAAAAGAATCTTTGTTTGAAGAATCTGAATTTGAAATAGGAGAGGAGTTTTATGGGATTAGTCCAGAGAATGAAAAGGAAGTAGAACTTGAAATTAAGGAGCGAGCCCTAGGGGAGGAAAAAGAGATTTTAACGGAAGATTTTGCTCAAAATGAGGATTTAAGTAGTAACCATGACTATTCAGTGCCTACAGAAAGCCTTCAAGGTGAAAATAGGAAAACAGCCCCTGTGGGATTAGTACCTCATTCAATGGAAACGGAAAATTCATCTCCGCGTTTATCCTCCTACAAAGAAGACGAAACACCCCGTTCATTAGAAAAAGAAGGTGAGAAGGTTATTCATTCAAGTGCTAAAAAAACAAGGTCTAAGCAGGCAGCTATGGCAAGCACCTTGCCCGCAGAAAAACCTTTAAAAAGTACAAACACTAACCCAAAAGAATCAGCTCCTTTAGACTCTTCTAGTAAAACTTCAGATCCTGAAGTAGAAGATCCACGAGAAAGAATCGCAAGACTTTTTCCAGAGTTTTCTTACAAGAAAGAACCTAGTGGAAGGGCTCAAGAAGTAGTACCAGAAGTTCAAGAGTCTCTGGTGGAAAAAGAGTCCCCTCCAGTAGTAGCTAATCTGAATAAGGACCAGTCTCAGGAATCAGAAGAAATGTACGACGCAGAAAAATGGAATAAGCTTTTTGCTCTAGCCGAAACCAGTATTACAGTGGAAACAAGTCAGGGCGTAAAAATCTATCAGTCCACACTAGCTCCTAACCAAAGGAAAATAGTAAAACCCAACCCCTAAATTTTTTATTAACCTAAACTTTTATTTTTTATGAAAACTTTATTTCAATCAAGAAAATTTTCTATCGGCCTTTTGGCTTTAGCTCTTCTTTTTGTGAGCACCCAGATGGTTTATGCCCAAGGAGGCGCGAGCGCTCTTTCTGGAGCCAACATCTCCATTCGGTCCTACTGGGAGCCTATGAAACTCATCATTCAAGCCATTGGTGCTGTGGTGGGACTCATCGGTGGGGTTCGCATCTATAACAAATGGACCAATGGAGATCAAGACATCAACAAAGAGATTGTAGGCTGGGGAGGAGCTTGTTTGTTCCTAGTGATTGTTCCTCAGTTTGTGGGCGCTTTTTTCGGAATGTAATGAGCTATCCACTGTTTCGGGGGATAGGAAAACCCCTGGTGCTTTTTGGTCTTAAAGACCGCTTCATCTATCAGGCGATAGGTGGAGCGGCCTTAGGCCTAGTAAGTGCGGTGGTTCTTTCTCTTCCTTTAGGATTTCTGGGAATGCTGTTAGGGCTTGGTCTTGGTGGAGTGCTTATCCTTTGGACTTACAAAAGACAAGACAAAAAAGGTCTCTATCAAAAAGAGAAGACTTCAGATCAGTTGCTGGTCTATCCTAAGACGCTTTGCTGGAATCCAGAACCTAAAAAATCCTCCTATTTCAATAATTGAATGGAAAGATTTGAAGGGAGTCCAAGGGTATCATCAAAACCTACCAAAGTCACCAAAATCTACAATAGTCAGCTAAACCCACAAATGAGCTACCAATAGTTCTAGAAAAACCCTAGTCCCCTTCATCCGGGCGCTACGCCAAAAAATTTAAAAACCATCTATTAAACCTAAAATCTTCGAATTCTTATGAAACCTAAAATTCTTCCTTTCCCTTTGCCCTTCTTAGGCTACGAGACCAGTAGGCTCGACGGAGTCCCATTAGATTTTCTACTAGATTCTAGAGGACTACCCATTGTAGGAGTTGAGGTAGAAAACCTCTGTCTTCCTTACGGAGAGGATCCTTTGAAATACGAGGCTCAGCACGAAGCAATGAAAAGAGTCTTAGGCATTTTGGGAGAAGGAATGATGGTACAGAAGCTCGATGTTTTCTCAAGGGAAGAGTGGGAATCAGATGCTCTAGCGAAGACAAGCTTTCTAGGGAAAAAGTACGAGGAGCACTTTGCAGGAAGATTAAGACAAAAGGTTCACTCTTACCTGTTTTTCGCTTTTGGAAATGAGGAGAAAGTATTAAAACAATCTTCTAGTGGACTCGAAGAGAAGCAGCAAATCCTTGGGGAGAAAGTCCAGAAAATTCTTTTGTCGTTAAAGTCCTTTGGACTGGAGCCTAAAGTTTTTGAAAAAAAAGATTTTGATCGTTTAATTCGCTCGATGCTCTCGATGAATTTCTCCTCCCTTCCTTTTTGGCAGAACTTAAGGACTTCTGCTGAAGGAATAAAATTAGGGGAAAGGAACGTAAAAGTTTTATCCCTAGTGGATACCGAGAAGATGGAACTTCCAAAGGAAGTGGAAGCTTCTTCTGAATTAACTCTGCAGTCTACTTTAAAATTAAGCGCCGCAGCAAAAGACAATTTTAGTTTTCTTCATGAGCTCTCTGATTCCTCGGTTGTGGTTTACCATCAGGTGATTCATATCCCTAGACAAAAACCAAGACTTCAGTATTTAGAGAAAAAGAAGAAAAGGCACGATGGAGTAAGCTCCAGTAATCCTTCCAATGCCCTTATAGCCAATGAAATCGACGATTTTCTTGTCTCTGTAGCTGTAGAAGGAACTTTAGTCGTGGATGCGCATTTTTCCCTTCTTCTTTGTGCCCCGGGCCAAAAAGAGATGGAAAAAGCGGAAAGCTTTGTTGAAACCAAACTCTTTTCAAAAGGAATAGTAATCTCAAAAAATGCATACAATCAATTGGAACTTTTTCGCTCTGCTCTTCCAGGAAATGCATCCTCACTAAAATCGTACGATTACTTTGTTTCTTCGAGTGAAGCCGCCCTTTGTTTTTTCTTTTCTGAGCGAAAACCCAAAGACGAAGAATCGGATTTTTTCCTTCAGTTTACCGACAGGCAAGGCACGCCGCTTAAAATTGATTTAGCGGACCTGCCTATGGAGACAGGTAGAATCTCGAATCGGAACAAGTTTGTTTTGGGTCCATCAGGATCAGGGAAGTCTTTTCTTATGAACAGTATTGTAGAGCAGTACCTTCGGTACAACTACGATATAGTGATTGTTGATACAGGAGATTCCTATAAGAGTCTTTGTCGATTCTTTGGTGGAAAATACATTCAATACTCAGAAGAAAAACCCATCACCATGAATCCTTTCCTACTAAAAAGGGAGGAGCTCAATTTAGAAAAGCTCGAGTTTTTAACTCGTATGATCTACCTGATTTGGCAAGGAGGAAAAAAGACGATTTCAAGCACAGAAAAGTCGGTATTAGACGCGGCATTAAAATCCTATTACGAGCATTTCTTTGAAGATGAAAATCGATTTGAGACTCTCGAAACTTCCGCTGTTTCTTCTTACCTCAAAGACCTAGGAGAAGAAATTAAACGACCTAAAAATCAAAAACCAAAACCTTTAGAAAAGACTCGGAGCTTCAAAGAAAAAACCTACTACGATGTTTTAGGGATTTCTTCTAAGTCTAGTTTTGAAGAGATCAGGCATAGTACAAAAGTCTTAATTTCTAAGTACCATCCGGATGCAGCTCCAAATGTTTTTTCTCTTAGTGATAAGCCAGAGTCTTATTTAGCTCAGGAGCAAAGAAGAGAAAAGGACTTAGATCTTCTATCGGAAGTCTTAGAAGCTTATGAGACTTTAAGCGTTCCAGAAAAAAGAGAAGCGTACGATGGAAAGGTCTTTTTTCCTGCTCCAAGAGAGGAAAAAGAAGTTTCCTATTTAGATGAAAACCCTCTTTTCAGTGAACTAGACAGCCTTGAAGAATTAAGACCTCTGCTGTTACTTCAGGCCAAAAAAATACACCGCTCACTAAAAGTAAAAGAACTTTCTTTCAATTCCTTTTATGAGTTCTGTGTCCTCTTTTTACCCAGATTTCTAAAGGCACAAAAGAAAGAGCTCTCTAAGGAGGACGCAGTAAGATACGAGATGTCGAAACAAGATTTTGACCTGGGTGCTTTTTTTATGGTACTAAAAGAATTCTATCGGGGAGGAAGTTACGAGAAGGTCCTAAATGAAATAGTGGACGAAAGCTTTTTTAATGAACCTTTCATCGTATTTGAAATCGATTCGATTAAAGACCATGAGAAGCTGTTTCCTTTAATCACGCTCATTATTATGGATACCTTTATTCAAAAGATGCGCTATCGAAAAGGTCGAAGAAAAGCGCTTATTATTGAAGAAGCTTGGAAAGCGATTGCCTCGGAGCATATGGCCGGCTACATCCTTTACCTCTACAAAACCGTGAGGAAATTCTATGGGGAAGCCATTGTGGTTACCCAGGAACTGGATGATGTCATCTCCAGTCCTGTGGTGAAAGAAGCCATTATCAATAATTCCGATACGCTTGTACTTTTGGACCAAAGTAAGTTTCAAGAGCAGTTTGACCGAATCGCTTCCCTTCTCTCTTTAAATCCTTTAGAGCAAAGCAAAATCTTTACGCTCAACCGACTAGAGAACAAGGAAGGGAGAGGAAAATTCAAAGAATTTTATCTCAAAAGAGGAAGCTCGGGAGAAGTCTATGGAAACGAAGTTTCTTTAGAGCAGTACTTAGCTTATACCACTGAGAAACCCGAAAAGTCCGCAGTTGAAATTTATATTGATTTCTACGGCTCAGTACAAAATGCGATTGAAGCTTTTGTACAGGATTTAAAGCAGTCCAAAGCCTCACTTCCCGCTTTTGTTAGCGAAGTGAATAAGCTAGAGAAACCTTATTCTTTAATTCAATAATCTATTCTGAGCTCTTATGAGAAAGTTAGTCTACAGTTCGGGATCAAAAGATTCTTTTCCCTCCCTTAAGTCCTCTTTGCGAGTTCGATCTCTGGTCAAATTCAGAGTCCAATCTATACCCTGGGAAGGATTAGTTTTAAGTCAGAGGCTCGCTGCTTATACTAAAGCAGATCCCGTTATAGGGGTAAAAGGCCCAATTAGAATTCAACCAATATCTTCTCTCTATAAAAACTTCTTTTTTAGGGTTTTTATTGGACTGGGAGTTTTGGGAGCTCATTCACTTTCTGGGCAAGCCACTTATATTGATCCTACCACTACGGCCGCTCTTCTGGTTTATTCCGATCAGCTCAAAGGAGGACAGGAGAAAATGATCTCAGAGCAAAAGGGCCTTAGAGGGGCGCAGAGTATTGTGGCGGGACAATTAGCTGTGGTTACTGAAATTCAAAACACGGTGCTTTTGGGACTCAAAGAAGTTTCCACTACGCTTCAGAATTCCGTTCAGGTTAAAGAAATTTTTGAAGATTTAGAGGACTGTAGGAAACAAACCCAGGTGATTTCAAAACTAGTGGCGCGGCATCCTCAGTACGCTGTTTTTGGAGCTCGGGCTACTTCTCAGACCCTGGAGAGTATCATGCTAATGAGCTCGGAAGTCTCCACATTATTAACTTCAGGGAATCTGAATCTCGCTACAGCTGGAGATCGGTATAGGCTACTCTATAGTATTTCGCAGAAGGTCAAATCCCTAAAGCTTTGGCTCTTTACCATTGCTCTGAATTTAGAAAGGGCCGAAAGACTCGGCTTCTTAAGAGCCATTAATCCCTTCTCTACTTATATCTCAACCGATAAGACCATTGTTCAAAGTATTTTAAATCGTTACAAAACCGAGTACTAATGCCAAAGAGCTTTATTGAATTTAAAAAGGAGTGGACTCAGGGTCTACTTCTAGGGGTCGCTGTACTACTACTTTCTGCAAGTGGGGGAAAACCGACTCCTCCCTGGGAAGAGGAGAACGTCTCTTTTCCTATGCTCAATATGGAGATTCGTCACCAGCTGGAAGAGCACGAAAGGCAAGAATCTCTTAGCGAGGAAAACGCGACCACTCTAGCTCTAGAGTCTTCTAACTCTTCTTTATGGAAAGCGTATGAATCCAGTGCTAAGGAAGCTAGTTCTAGGCTGGGTCAGCTCAATTTTCTTTTTCAAAGCCTTCCGACGGCGCATTTACTAAGTGAAAAGGCTCAAAAGATCGCAGAGAACAAGCAAAAGCTTTTTCTAACCTTGCAAGGGGCTCCTTACGCGCTCGCAGCAGTCCTTGGCGAAGAAATCGATTGGACAGAGGAACTTGAGATGGTGCTTCGCTACATCGCTGCGCTTTTAGCTTCCTATGGAACGGTGAATCAAATGGAACCGATCGATCGCAAAATGCTGCTTGATTTTGCCCTAGAAGAAGTAGAAGCTCTAGAGCGAAGAAGCCGCGAGATTCTTTTTAGGGCTCAGCAGTTCAAAGAAAAGTTCGAACTAAAAAAAGCTACCCTCTCTTATTACGTGAACCGAGACAAACAGCTTGTCAAGTCTCTTTTATCCTCCATTAAAAAATAGTCCCATGCATAGAAAATCCATTGCCGTCCTGCTCATTATAGCTCTGGCCCGATTAAAAGCCCAAGAAATGCCTATTGTCTTTAATGAAAAGCTCTTTTATCAATTATCAAAGAACCAATCGGTACGACTCTCGAGCCTAGGGGCTCAGAAGTCTATGATTGAAATGCAAAAAAAGAGTTATGAGAAGATCCAAGAGCAGTTGGGGCAAATAGTGGCCATTGAAGCCTATTTGCATTCCAAGCTCTCGAATGTAGAATCCGTATTTAAACAAGGAAAACAGTTTAAGCAATTAGAACGCAACTTATCGAACCTTCCACGGCTGACCGGTCAGTTGATGGAGCTTAGTATCAAAAAACCCCAGTACGCTGTGCTTCTCTATGAGTTCTATAGCGCCGCTGTAATTGAATCTTTAAAACTAAAAAATGAACTCTTAGAAGTTTTAAAAGAAGATCCTAAGTTTTTACTCTCTGCCTACGATCGCCAGCTTTTGTTAGAAAAGCTGCTCTACCGATCGAGAGCACTTGAAGGGTACCTCTACTACCTTATTGTAAGACTTAAAAGCTTGCCCAAGGCTCCCTACATCGAAGGGATTCCTGTGCTAGGGGGATATATTAATCAGGACCGAAGGATTGTCAAAGATTTGCTTTCCAGTAGTCGATTTAAATGGAACTAAAGAAAGAGTCATGAGAAATTTTTCTATTTATTTGGGAACTACGCTTAGGGTTTCAAAAGCTCTTGAGCCAGCTTCTTTGAACTGGGGTAAAAAACCCTTAGTTCAAAGAACAAAGTGTCTTGTGAGAGCCTTTGCACTGTGTGGTCTCTTTATAGCTCCACAGGAGCTAGGTGCTCAAAAAAAGCTCAACGATCCTTCGATCTTAGCCATGCAAAAAAGAAGGGTATTCGAATCTTGGGGCGATTTTTATCCCCACCCTAAGTACCTTTTGGGCATTCAAACCAACTTCGCTTACGCTACGGTTTGGGGAATGTGGGCGCCTAGCCGAAATCAAGCCTACAAAGAAGGAAGAGATCTAAGGCCTTTAAGACCTGGGGGGCTCGAGTCTCAAAGACTCCTTTCTTTGGAGCTAGAAAAAAGGGAGTCCGAGAAAGTTCGGTCCTTTGTTGACTCCCTCCATACGGGAAGTCTTAAAAACTTAGAATACCACTTAGCTCAAAGTTCCTCGCTCGACCCTTTATGGTTATGGTACTATAAAAAGATGCTGAGTCCCATTGAATCGTTCCCCTTAGATCCGATGGTGGAAAAGGATTGGAATTTGAAAAAGGAGGGCTCACTCCAGCGCCTGAAATCAAGCCCTTCTTATCCTTCAATCATTGAAAAGATTTAGAGAAGCTCAAAGAACAGTTTCAGATTTCTAGAACATTGGATATGCCTCGTGGAAAACGAGTGCTCTTGTACCATAAAACGCTTTTAGACTTTCGAAAGTTCAATCAAAGGCTCCATAGAGAAGTGCAGCTTTTGGAGTGGTACTTTGGCTCGAAGCAAAAACTTTCTCCTTCACTAAAATCGAATCGTTTTTAAGCTTCCGAGTTCTTCTTTTTCAGGAGAAAGTACCCTTTCGAAAATATCTTACTAGACCATAACTAAACTTTTCAACCATGAATGCTCTTTACCGCTTTTGTAAGCCTGCTTCTTTTCTAATCCTACTTCTATTACCGACGTTTTTGCTAGCGCAAAGCTCTGGGGATATGGGATCACTTTTGGATTTTTTAAAGGGAGACGGCGCTTTTGAAACTTGGTTTATGGAAGTCTTTGTTCAAATTGATCAGGACGTAGAATCCACTGCCCTAGAGGCCAGTCTACTGGGAAGAAGCATTGGTGGGTTAGGAGCGCTTATGTACCTGGGTTATTTAGGGTATCAGATGCAAGAAGGAGCTCGGCCTTGGGAAGTGACTCCGATGCTAAGGCCCATTATTATAGGACTCGTGCTTTTGCATTGGGTAGGCTTTTACCAAATGATTCAGTACCCGCTTCAGAAATTAGCGGAGCCTTCCAAGCTTTTGTTTTTTTCTTTAGAACAGGACGCCAACCTCGTTCGAGTCAAGCGTTTTGAAAAACAAAACGAGCTGCTCGATATACTAATTGAGCACGAAGCAAAGGAAAAAGCAAAAGAGAAGGAGCTTAGGTTGGCGGAAGATCCGGGCCTAGGGAGTCGAATGCTTGAAGGCATGAGCGATCTTTTTCAGCCCATTGAAGAGTGGAAAATCCGAATGGATTTTAAACTTCAAAAGTTTTCTTCCGAGCTCATTGAAGCGCTCTCACTCACCTTTTTAAGAGTAGCTACTTACCTGATCTTCTTTATTCAAAAAATCTGGACTTACCTTCTCATTGTCTTAGGACCTATTGCTGTGGGACTCTCGCTCGTCCCTGGACTCGAGTCTTCTTTTATGGGTTGGGTTAGTAAGTTCATTAATGTGAACCTCTACACTTTTGTCGCCTATTCTATTATTGGAATAGGACAACAGCTCATTATCTCGGGTTATCATTTAGAACTCGAGCGCTACAATCAACTCATAGCTCCGGACGGATCCGTGGACATGGGGATGCTCTCTTATTTCATATCCAATAGTGGGATGGTCCATACGGTGCTGTTTCCCTGCGTGGCTTATCTGGTGACCGGAGCGGGAATCTTAATGACCCCAACCATCGCCGATTCGATTGTTTCTGCTGGGGGTGCAGGCATGATGAGTAAAACCAAAGGTGCTGGCGCCAAATTACTAGCTGGATCCAAAGGCGGACTTACAGTCATTAGCCAAAACGCGCGGTCCGCGGGATCCTACATCAAAAGTCAATTAAGAAACAAATAGCACGCTTTTAAATTACAGTCTCAACTCATAACAAAAATGCTCTTTTATGCTTATTAAATCCATTGAAGAAAAAATTGCCATCAATAAGAAAGTAAGTCTTTTTGGACTTCTCTTAGCCCTTATAGTTAGTCTCTCGTCTCTTTTTGTGGCCTATAAGCTCGTAAAAGATTCTAGAAAGAGCCTTTACGTGCTGGATCATGGAACGCCCATTTTACTTAGGCAGTCGGATGTACTAGTCAATCGGTCCGTAGAGTACAAATCGCAAGTGGAACTTTTCCATCAGCTTTTTTTCTCACTCGCTCCGGACGAAAAATTCATTGAGCAGAATTTAGGAAAATCCCTTTACCTAATAGATGAATCCGGAAAGAAAGAATACACGAACCTAAAAGAAAAAGGCTTTTACAATCAACTCATTTCTTCTTCCTCTATGGTTAGTCTTCTGGTAGACTCTATTCAGCTGGATGAAGAGAACCAAAAGTTTGCCTTCTTTGGAAAACAGGTCATCCACAGACGTACAGCGGTTTTAGTTCGAAGCCTAAAGACCAAAGGAAGTTATAAAGACCTTATTAGAAGTCCACAGAATCCGCATGGGGTGCTTCTAATGGATTGGAGCATTGTAGAGAACAAAGAGCTCTCGAGCGAGCCTAAATACGCTTACTAATGGAAAAGAATTGGCAATTAAAAAAGCTTTGGACTAAGGCAAAAGCTTACTTAGAAAAAAGACCAAAGAAAGTATTTTTCGTTGGCATGCTGCTGCTTATTTTATCCCTGGGCTTAAGTCTCTTTCAATACTTCTTTTGGGATCGAGAGGCTGGGAAGAAAGAGAGCTTAAAAGAAACTTTTTCTCTCTTTCGGTGGGAGGAATCTGATGTTTCCTTGTCCTCCAAATCTTCTGATTCTAATAAAGTTTCTTCAAAAAAAACGCTTAGACCCAAAAGTTTAAAGCAGCTGGAAGTGTTTTTATCCGAGCTTGAGCTTTTAGAAGAAAAATCAAAAACTATAGGATTAACCCCGGAAGATTCGCTTCGAGTGCAAATACTTTCTACTCAACTAAAAAAAGAGTTCCAATGAAAATAAAATCAATTCAATTTATGGCGCCTCGGTATTTTTTGCCAATAATCGCCTTACCGTTTTTGGGGTTTTTAGGTCTGCAAGGATCTAAATTACTAGCGGGAACTTCTTCCGTAGAAACGGAAGAATCTGCCACTTTAGACAATTCCTTAGGAGAAAGTAGGGGAGAGATCCTCTCCAAAACCAAGGCTTACGTGGCGTATAAAAATGCGATAGAAAAAGAACCGGTATTGTTTGAGAATAGTGATTCTTTGAATGCAGAATCGTTGGATCCAATGTCACCGGAATCTCAGAGAGTACTTTCTTCTATTTATTCTGAGCCTGTGGAAACCAAAAGAAAAGAAACGGCTTCTAGCGCAAATTCCAATAGCTCTTCAGCTCATGCTACCTCCAATCGGGATTGGATCCGACAGTTCAATGAGATGACGATAGGAAGGCCCCTCGAACGGGTTCATTCTTCTAATCTAGCGCAAGATGCCGGTGGTGGCGCTCCTTATAGTTCCTCCTCTTCAGTAGGTGAAAATTCAAATCCTTACCTCTCACCGCAAAACGTAAGTTCAACAGCCAGTGGAACCTCCTATAACCAAAGAAATTATTCTTCGGGTCTTTCTCATGAGGGAAGTTCTTCTTATGAAAGTTCTTCTTATGAAAACTCGTATCCCAATCCCTCCTCACCGCCCCCTTTAGATCCAGCCCGAATGCTAAAAGAGCAGCTATTAGTGATGGATTCGTTAGAGAAATCCAGAGATCCGGAATTCCAGAAACAACAGCAGGCGCTTTCTAGACTCGAGGCCAATGAAAAATTGAAAAAGAAGTTTTTAGAATCCAGAGAAAAAGTGACTAGGCAAAAAAGAAGCAAAGCTTTTTCAAGCATATATAGAAAAGAAGAAAATCCATTCTTCCGGGCGGTCCTGGATGAAGATAGGTCCGGGTATCTGGGCAGTCGTTTTCGGATTCGACTCTTAGAAGACCTGTGGATAGGAGAGAAAAAACTTCCTAGCGGAACTCTTCTTTATGCGCATATTTCTGGATTCTCTACAGAGAGGGTCGGTCTTACCATTGTTTCGGTTTTCTCCTTAGGAGAAGTCCAAAGTGTGGAACTCGAGATCTACGATCTCGATGGACAAAAAGGACTTTATGTTCCTGGAAGTGATTATAGAGAAATGATCAAAGAACTGGGGTTAACCTCCATGAACGGAAATCCTCTAGCCGCCACCGAAACCTCCTTTTACTCCAGTCTTTTGTCCTCCGCTTTTCGTTCTGCCTCCTCAAGCGCGGCTCGAATGATTCGAACCAATAAAGCTCGACTCAAGTACGGAACCCTTTTGTACTTAAAAGACGCTTCTTAATTCTTTAACCTTAAAACCCTTTCTATGAAACGCTCTAATTATTCCCTTCCTAAAGCTACTTTCTTTTCTTTCAGTAGTCCAGTAAAACGGGCCCTATTTTCTTTTGCTCTAACTACGGCTTTCTTTTCTAGTGCTCAGACTTTAGAAAAAGAGCAAAAGATCTCCTCTTTACCTCAAATCTACTTGAAGCAGGGAGTGACACTTCATATCATCTCTCCGGAACCTTTAGAGTTTGTCGATCTTTCTTCTCCTAGACTTCTAGGCGATCTTCCTAAAGAAAACATTGCCCGCATTAAAATTGATGAACTTTTTGAAAAAGAGCAGGTTTTAGATTCCGTTTTTGCTACTGCCACCAAAGAAAAAGGGATGACACCCCCCTTCAAGAAGGAAGAGGAGACACCCTTAGGGATTATTACTCTTGTTGGAAAATCTTTCCTTGCTCAATACCACGCCCTCCCTGCGGACCCTGGCTCTCATGAGATTCAGACCAATTTCTATATTCTTCCCGAGCACATGCAACCACTGGAGATGACTCGGCTTGCACTTTCCCCAAAAGAACTCAGTGAACTTTCTTCAAGAGTCCTATCTTTTGAAAAGAAGGCTCCTATAAGACAAACGAAAAGTTATGGACTCACCTTAGGACTCAATGGAGTGTACAGTAGAGACGAATACCTCTTTTTAGATCTTTTCTTAAAGAACTCCACCGGGATCCCGGTAGAAATCTCGGACTTAAAGTTCTCCATTGAAGACAAGAAGCTTTTTAAATCCACTAACGAGCAATCGGTTCCTTTACAGCCTTTATTCGCGCATCAAAAAAGCGAAGGCTTTAGAAAATCCTACCGCAATGTGTTTGTTTTTGAAAAACTGAGTTTTCCTTCGAGTAAGGTGGTAAAAATTCGTTTGGTAGAAGAAGGGTTCTCAGCAAGAACCATTGAGCTAGTTATTCCTTATTCTCAGTTATTAAAAGCCGATCCCATTTAAGAATAGTCCCTTTTTTCTTTAGAAACCGTACTGCCTAAACAACAACCCCAGTCCCATGCAAGAGCAAACCCATCAAATCAAAATCTACGGCTTTTTTCAAAAGCTCGTCTACGCTTTAGTGGTACTCGAGACTTTAAGTCTGGTGTATAATGAAGCCGGGATTCCTGTGTTCTCACAGGTCCTTTTCAACCTGTCTTCTTTAGGTATTTTTTACCCGCCGCTCTATGGGAAGTTCTGGACCTTGGTGCTGATTTTTTTAGTAGCCCTTGGAACCAAAGCTCGAAAGAAAGCCCATTTTAAATGGGGCCCTATGGTGGTTTATCCGATTGCTTTTGGTCTTCTCTCTATGGCCTTAAGTTTAGCGGTTCTCATTCTTGTTCCCAAAGCTGAGGGAAAAGAAATTCTTCCCCATTTTTATTTTAGGGAGCTGGTTTATTTTCTACTCTCCCTTCTAGGCGCCCTTTTGGTTCAGAAAGGGGCCGATTCCATCTCGAAGTACGTTCAAGGAAAACTAGGAAAGGATCCCTTCAATTTAGAAGAAGAAAGCTTTATGCAAAACCTGGAGAAGAAAGAAGACTCCAGCTCCCTTAATTTTCCGTACCGATTTCGGATGGGTAAAAAGTTTCTTTCGGGTTGGATCAATCTCGATCCTTTTCGGGGTACCCTTGTGATCGGAACTCCTGGAAGCGGAAAATCCTTTGGCGTGATTGCTCCTGCCATTCGTCAGATGATAAGAAAAGGATTTTGCCTTTGCCTTTACGATTTTAAATCCCCGGATTTAACCCAGATTGCTTATTATCAGTACCGAAAACTAAAAGAAGAGAACCCGCATTACCGGCATTCCTTTCACGTGCTCAACTTAAATGAAGTGGAGTACAGTTGCCGGGTCAATCCCCTTAGTCCTGAGTACGTAAAGAACCTAGCCATGGCTCAAGAAATGGCGGAGTCCATGGTGTTTTCACTTCAGCGAGGGGGCTCTGTGGGTGGGGGAGCGGATCAGTTCTTTACTCAATCAGCAGTGAACTTCCTTTCTTGTTGCATCTACTTTTTTGCCAGTTTTAAAGAAGGGAAGTATTCTTCGCTTCCTCATGTGCTGGCCTTTTTAAATAGAACCTACGAAGAGATTTTCTCTACGCTCTTTACTCATATTGAACTTCATGCACTTTTGTCTCCCTTTAAATCGGCTTACGACAACCGGGCTTTTGATCAGTTAGAGGGACAGGTGGGAACGCTTCGCATTTTTATGTCTAGACTTTCCACCAAAGAGAGTTTCTGGGTGTTTTCTAAAGACGAGGTGCAGCTGAAAATAACCGATCGAAAGCATCCCACCCATTTGGTTTTGGCCTCCAATCCCGAAACCCAGGAAATCAATTCTGCTCTTTATGCGGCCCTACTCAATAGAGTCTTAAGACAAATCAACGAAAAAGGAAACCTTCCGGGCGCGATGGTAGCCGATGAGTTTCCAACCATTTATATCCATAAAATTGATTCTGTAGTAGCCACGGCTAGAAGTCATAAAGTCGCTGTGCTTTTAGGCCTTCAAGAGCTGGCTCAACTAAGGCAGCGCTATAAAAAAGAAGTAGCCGATACGATTTGCGCTGTGGTGGGAAATATTCTCTCCGGCAGCGTTAGAGACAAACAGACTCTGGATTGGCTCGAGCGGCTTTTTGGAAAAATTCGTCAGCAGAATTACTCTGAGTCTTATTCGTCTCAAGGAAGATCCCTTTCGCTTTCTGAGCGACTCGAGGTCTTAATTCCCGCAGGGAAAATAGCTTCCTTAAGAACCGGAGAAATGGTAGGCATGATTGCGCAAGGAAGAGCCCTAGAGGAACTTTCTTACGAAACCTCCGCCTTTTCTGGAAAGATTCAGGTGCCCACTTCTTCTAAGGAGCGTTCAGCGGAAGAGAAGATTTCTCTTCCCCGCTATGCTCCTTTTAATGAAGAGATGAGTCCTTCTAAAAAAGAAAAACTCCTTATGGATCATTTCTTTTTGATTC
This sequence comes from Bacteroidota bacterium, assembly GCA_023393915.1. GTDB lineage: Bacteria > Bacteroidota > Bacteroidia > Flavobacteriales > Weeksellaceae > Planobacterium_A. Next base: position 169,943 of record JAEXBS010000006.1, read on the forward strand.
ATGAGGAAGTTCAGACGGTCTTAGAGCAGGCGCTCGCACAAAAAAGCGCACCTACTTAAATCAAAGATCTAATAAAATTATGAGTTCCCCAATGCCTTAAATGCCTTTGGGTTAGTATTAACACCCTTTTTTGGAGCACTTTTCGACTGCGATTTATAAACTTTTTTACCCAACTAAAAACCCTTTTTCCCCTATGTTAAAATTAATTCTTCTTCCTCCCGTTAATCTTTTATCAAAAATTGCCCTAAGCACCCTAGTAGGAGTTCTTCTGCAAATAGCTTTGCCTTTAAAAGCTCAATTTACTACGTATACCTTTGAGCGCTTAGACAAAGAACTTCCTGTTTACTTAGAGTCCGAAAGGACTTTAGAAAATAGAGAGGATACCTTAAGAGCTTCTAAAGAGAAGAAGCAAGAAAAACCCGCCCGTTGGTTTGTACCGATTCGTACGACTTTAGCTCCGAAATCTAGTACTGCAGAGGATACTCTCCAAGGGAAAAGAAAGGGTAAAGCCCATTTTTCTCTTGCTGGACTTCCTGCGGTAGTTCACGCAAGAACTCGCCTAAAAGAAGAGTGGAAAGAGGCCAAAGAACTGCGCTTTTTGCTCAAAAAGAAAAAAGAAGATTCCAAAGTAAGAGAGGAAGTTTCAGGCACTTTAGAAGAGGCCTTGCCTCAAAGATCTCTTCCCATTCAAGAGAAAGTTGAAGAGAGAAAAACTTTTGAAGTTTCTACGCCTATTGAAAAAAGCGATTCAACTTTAGAAGAGTCGAGCACTTTTCTTCCCATTTCAAAAGAAATGCTAAACGCCTTAAGAAATACTAGAGAGAAAGAAATTCGAAAGCGCTTTTCTTTTCCCAAAGCGGGGCCCTTACTTATAACTTCTAATTATGGGTACCGAATTCATCCCCTAACGGGAAAGAAAAAATTTCATGCAGGGATTGATTTAAAGATGGCCTTTAAGCCTGTGTTTGCTGTACTGGATGCTGAGGTCATAGAAAGCGGCTGGGATCCTAAAGGCGGAGGCAACTTTATTCGCTTAAGGCATGAGGACGGATTTGAAACTTCTTATTTGCACCTCTCGGAGCTGTATTACTCCAAGGGAGAAAGGGTAAAGGCCGGATTCATTATTGGCAAAAGCGGCTCTAGTGGGAGATCGAGTGGTCCTCATTTGCATTTTGCCGTAAAAAAGGATGCTAAACCCTTTTGTCCCATAGCCTTCTTTAGATTGAACTACGTCTTTCTAGACATCTAATTTTTGAGTTCCCACCGTAAGGATTTTATCGTGAATCCACGCATCGTTTCTAATTACCAAAACAAACAAAATATTTCATCCTTAAATCGTATTACTTATGAATTTATCCCCCACAACCCAAAAGACCCTTTTAGAATTAGGGCTTTTAAATCAGGACAAAAGTTTTTCTTCTAGGCTTTCCGCGAGTGAAGTCTACGGTTTTCTCTCGGGACAAAAACTCTCCGCTACTAACGGAAAATCCAGGCTCGAACTTCAGTTGGATCCGCGGGGCAGTACCCTTCAAATCAAGCAATATTCACTAGACAAAGATTTTTCTCTTTTAAAGGAAAGAGCGCAAACAGGAGCGCTTCAAACCTTAAGAGTTCAGGAAATTGGACCTAGTTACTTAAAAGCAGCTACAGAAAATAAGTCCCTTTATTACCCACGCAAATTCTTTATTGAGGAACCTAAGTCCAAGGAGCTCTTAGAAATCGATCCTTTAGAGCACCGAGCGCTTTTAAAAGAAATTTTACTTCGACGAAAAGATGAGGGCCTGGAGAAAAAGTACCGAGCGGAACTTTTTAAATTGAGAAAATTCCTATTAGAATCTCTTAAAACCCATCCCGAGAAAGCAAAAGAAATCGGTGGGTACCTCTCGTCTGTGGGAAAGGAGATTCAGAAAAACGAGAACAAGAAAACAACGAAGCAAACCGTGGTAGAGCCTTCCAAAAAAGCTTCGGTAGTGGGACTTTCTGGGCGCGCAGAAAAGGAGCCTTCCTTTTTAGAAAAAGGGTCCTTCGCCTCGTTTGAAGAAACCTTGTTTGAAAATGCAAATACTCTCTTGCCAAAGGAGAAAGAAACGAGACGATCTAGTACTGAAACTTTAGAAAAAGAAATCAAAGAAGAGGAGCAAAGACCCCGATCTTTTAGGAGATAATCCTCCTATATCAATAACCAACACCTAAACAGTATTCTTATGAACATTAACCTATTCAACTACCAGAACCGCTACGCAGAAAACACCAATTTTGGTTTTTCCTTAGAAACGGACACTCAGTATTTAAAGACCTCGAGCGGAAAGAAGCTTCCTTTTGAACTTTACTCCGAGAGTAAACGATTCAAAACGCCCAAACATGAACTTCACGATCCCGAGGGAGAAAAAACAACGGACTTCGCCTTAGTGGAAAGGCAATTTTCCCTTTACAAAGGTTTAAGTTTTGTGGGGGGAACCCACATTAAATCCTTAAGCGATATCGCGTGGCTTTTTCGGGCACTGGAATCCGAAGCCATTGAGCATACGTTTATCCTTTACCATTTTAAAGACGATAGTTATTTAGCGCAGCACCTTTCTTCGGGTGGGATTACTTCCGCCGTGGTGGATTTAAGACTCGTGGCCGGAAATGTCCATAAAATGGCACCAAAGTCCATTACTCTGGTTCATAACCATCCTTCGGGACAGCTGATTTCCTCTAGGCAGGATCAACTCATGCTCGAGCGACTCCAAGACATCTTTAAGGATTCTAAGATTCAGGTGAATCCCGGACTCATCTTAAATCTAAGAAGTGGAAAGTATTTAGAGTTCTCCTCCTCCGGAGCGTTAGATCAGATTCGAGAGCACCGTTCTATGGAAGGAGAGCAAAAGGAAATTCCGCTCTATAGTTTCAATAAACACCTTTTTGAATTGAACTACCAACCGGTAAAAATCACCTCTCCAATGGAATCGGCCGCCTATATTTCGACTCAAAAGTTCGGGCTCTCCGATAAAACCGAAGCTTTGCTTCTCAATAATGCCAACGAAGTGGTAGGGAAGTTCGTACTTCCCCAGCACAAACAATACGAAAAATTGTTAGAGCTACTTACGCAGTATGGAGCCACGTCAGTAATCCTCTTTGGAAACCACCTAAGCAAAAGAAAGTTTCAGCAGTACATAGAGTCCTTAGAGCTCGTGGGCTTTTTTGCATTAGACGGAATCAAGCTTCAGAGCGGAAATTACCACTCGCTACTGAGCGATTCTAAAATTGCGCTTCGAGAAGAATTGCAAGCTCAGTATAGAGAGAAAACTAAAAGCCTAGCGGTAGCTATGGAAAGCGAGAAAGAGAGAGAAGCGTTAAGGGACCTTCCTAAAGTAAATAAATTATCTAATTCTTCTCTGAGCGAATCTTCTCTTGACCCTGGGATTAAAGAATCGAGCGCTATAAATAATGCGCCTGAGAGGAGGCGCTCGCGCTCTTTTTAAGTTTTTTTTCTAATGCACTCTTTCACTTTTTTTTATGCCCCCTTATGTTATGAAACGACTTTTACTCTTTTTACGCCCTTTCTTATTTTCTAAAGCTCGGATCTTTTTTTCCGCGCCGCTACCTTTTTTAAATCCTCCTTTTAGGTTATTGAAATTTAGGGGAACTCCACTTACGCTTTGTCTTCTTGTGGTTTTTACTCTAGGGAGCTGCTCTAAAAAAGTAAAACCCAAAGAAGGACAATTGGATTTACTGTGTTCACTGTACCGTAAAGCCTCTAAGGGCTTGGACTTAGGAGAAACCTTTTTACTCTCTTCTCTTTACTTCAGTTCCAAGGGAATGCTAGAGCGAGCCGACCAGGGCCCTGGTGAGAGTAAACGTTGGAGCTGGATTCAGTCCGGGAGCTTTACTCCTCTTCTAGTGGATAAAGAAAACCCCAAAGCAGAGGAATTCAAAAAATCGGTCTACGAAAAAGCTTTCGGTGCTCCTTTTCATAAAGGACTTCCTATGAATTTTGAGCACAGAAGGAAGCTTTCCGATACGGTGGTCTTTAGAAAGAAGTTCGAGCGCATCGAGATTTCTTCTAAAAAGAGCTATGCCCGGTATTACCTCTACCGCTCTGATACGCTGCTTCCTTACGGCCTCTATCCAGAGGTGGAGAAAAAACTCGGGGCAAGAGTAGAGCGGATTGAAGCCTACGATCCTAAAGAAGATGTCCTGGTGACGCTTCAACTCTTTTACCGCACTAAAGTAGAAAAGGAACTAAAAACCCAAAGGAAAAAGCTAAAACTCTAATTCAATCAAAAACCTTTGTTATGAACAGCACGTATTGGAACTCGGAAAGGATCTCCTCCGTGGTAGGCGCCGTAAATTTATTAGATTATTGTTTTCATTTAGAGCACCGAGGGCTGCTTCGGTACCGAGGACTCACCGGAACGCATCATTACTTTACGGCCTCAGGAGTAAAGATGGCCGTGACGGGTTCTCATTACTTTGATTTTAAAAAATGCAAAGGCGGGGGCGTGATCCAGGCCGTGATGGATTTTGAAAGTGTAGGTTTTGTTGCGGCCTTAGAATACCTTAGGGATTTTTCAGGACTGCACCCGGATCTCGTGAGCTACATCAAAGAATCCAAAGAAAGAGAAATCCGTGCTCAGAAGGCCTACCGTGCTCCAGAGATTTTACGGATTTCTAAGATTCGGTCCTTTTCCTTAAGCAATTACTTTCGAGGTAGGGGAATCTCTATAGGAGTGCTCGCAAGCTATACGCTAGAGTACTACTTTGTCGTCAAAGGACATAAAATGAGGGCATTAGGGCTAAAGAATGTTTTAGGCGGACTTGAGCTTCGGGCCCCCAACCTTAAAATGAAATTAGGTCCCTCTTCTTATTCCGTTACTGCTCCTAAGAAAGGAGAAGCAAACACTACGCTGGTGGTCTTTGAAGGAATGACGGATTTGCTCTCTTTTGTGCAGTGGCAAGTAAGAAAAAAAAGAAGCGTTCAAAGAACCCTCGTTTCATTAAACTCTGTAGGGATGGTCAATCGGTTTTTAAACGAGTACAGTGAGTTTGAAGGAAATGTACTGCTTCTTTTGGATGGCGACGAGGCTGGAGATAAAGCGACCGAGGAATTAACTAAAGGGCTTTCTAAGGCCAAAGTAAAAGACCTTCGAGCGCAATTCGGGATCTCAAAAAAGGGAGTAGGGGACTTTAATGAGTTTTTACTTTCTAGGGAAGAAATCACCTACTACCCAAAAAAAGGGAAACTTTTAACCTAAATTTTACAAGGGAAGGGACCTATGGACTTTATACCTTTGTTTTCATAAAGGGTGCAAAGCGCCCAAAAAAAGAAATGAAACAAATAGTCCAATTAAAAAATTAAAAAGATGTCCAAATCCTGCTGCGGTGGAGAACAAAACAACTACTCCGCTAAATACCAAAATAGAACGAGCATAAAGTCCAATTCAGAAAGTTCTTGCTCGTGCTCTAGTGAACTAGCCTCAAGTGAATCGAGTAATACTCCAGTTAGTGCTCAAAACGAAAACGAAAATTCTGGGGCTGTGCGAAAAAGAAAGAAAAGAAAAGTCGATGCCTGCTGCGCAGCGGGTAACGACGAAGAAGATAGTAGTAGCGAGAAGGATGAGGGTAGTCATTCCCACGAGCATTCCCATCGCGAGGGAAACATTTCTTTTTTTGGAGGAATCTACTGGCCTCTGTTTTCTTTTGTTCTGCTTCTTTTAGGACTTTATTTTGAACATTATTTACACCCCACTTGGTTTGAGGGCCCCTTAAGATTTGTATTTTACTTAATCGCATATGTTCCTGTAGGACTTCCCGTTCTTCTGGAGGCCTACCACTCCATTAGGGAAGGAGATTTTTTCTCAGAGTTCTTCCTTATGGGAATTGCTACCCTAGGGGCGTTTGCCATAGGGGAGTACGCGGAAGGAGTAGCGGTGATGCTCTTTTATTCGGTTGGAGAACTTATTCAAGGGCGAGCGGTTTCAAGGGCTCGCTCCAACATCAAAGACCTTTTGGACCAAAGACCCGATTCCGTAACCGTGCTTACCGAAAAGGGAAAACAGTCGGTTAGGGCCGAGGAAGTTTCTGTAGGGGCTATAGTTGAACTAAAACCCGGAGAGCAATTGGCATTAGACGGAGTGCTTTTTTCTCCTTCGGGAAGTTTTAATTCCTCCGCTTTAACAGGAGAAAGCCTTCCTGAGACTAAAGAAAAAGGACAAGAAGTTCTAGCGGGCATGGTTAATACTTCTTCTGTGGTTCAAGTGGAAGTGACTAGAGCCTATAGAGATTCTCGCCTAAGTCAGATATTGCAATTGGTGCAAGAGGCCTCCAAGCACAAAGCGCCTACTGAGCTTTTTATACGAAAGTTTTCTAGAATCTATACTCCCATTGTGGTGGTTCTGGCTTTAGGAATTACTTTTCTTCCAGCCCTGTTTGTTTCTTCTTATGAGTTTTCAGATTGGCTGTATAGAGCGCTGGTTTTCCTAGTGATTTCTTGTCCCTGTGCTCTTGTGATCTCCATTCCTCTGGGGTATTTTGGAGGGATTGGAGCCGGAAGTAGAAACGGAATATTAATTAAAGGATCGGTGTATTTGGATCGGTTGGCCGCTACGACCCACGCCGTTTTAGACAAAACGGGCACCCTTACTAAAGGTGTTTTTCAGGTGTCGGAAACTGAATTCCTTGACTTAAACAAAGAAGAGGAAAAAGAGCTTTTACTTCTGGTAAGCGCTCTAGAATCCCACTCAACTCACCCGATTGCAAGCGCACTTGAAAACTACCTTGGGGGGGAGAAAACCAATATTACTTTTGATAAAGTAGAAGAAGTTTCAGGCCACGGACTCAAAGGCTGGGTAGGAGAAAATAGACTACTCGCAGGAAATTTTAGACTGCTCGATTTAGAAGGAGTCCCTTACGATCCAGAATTAAAATCTTTAAGCTCGACTCAAGTAGCCGTTGCAAAAAACGGAGTGTACCAAGGTTTTATTGGCCTTTCGGATCAAATAAAACCTGAAGCCAATGAGGCCTTGCGAGAACTTGAAAAGATGGGCATAAAAACAACCGTCTTAAGTGGAGATAAGAAGGAGGTAGTTGAAAAAGTAGCCCATGAGCTCGGGATTCGCTCTTATTATGGAGGACTACTTCCTGAGGACAAAGTAGAAAAACTGCAAGAGTTAGAAACTCCGGAGCGTAAAGTCGTTTTTGTAGGAGACGGAGTGAACGATGCGCCCGTTTTAGCGCTTAGTGATGTAGGAATTGCCATGGGAGGACTCGGGAGCGATGCCGCGATTGAGTCCGCGGATGTGGTCATTCAAAATGATCAGGTTTCTAAACTACCTCTAGCGATTAAAATTGGCAAAAAGACCCTAAGGGTGGTTTGGCAGAATATTATTCTCGCTTTTGCAATTAAAGCAATTGTACTTGTTTTAGGAGCTTTTGGGTTGGCCTCCATGTGGGCAGCGGTCTTTGCAGACGTCGGTGTAGCGCTTTTAGCCATTCTAAATGCTGTGAGAATTCAGTACAGTAAGTTTTGATTTGAGGCGAAAATTCAGCGTTTTTTTTTAGAAAATTTCTTATCAAAATAAGTTATTTTTCAACTGCTACGGGATAGGGAATTATTGTATTTTTGTTTAGATATTGTCTTAAAGTCTACCTTAAAGTTAAGCATTTGGTTTTTGCGGATTTAGATAGAAGGAAGAACTTATAAAGCGTAGGATTTACTCTAAGAAAGAAAAGGCAAAAACAATTAACGCATCCCTTTTATGAAAAATGCCTTCCCTTTGGATGAGGAAAAACAGCGCTTGCAGCAGCTCTATTTCTATCAATTGCAGGACCTAAGAAAAGAGTCGGTTTTTGATTCGTTTGCAAAAACTGCGGCCGTAATTGCCGAGAGTCCGATCGCTCACGTTTCACTCATGGACGAATCTTTCCAATCAGTGATTAGCTGCGTGGGAATAGAACTCGACCAGGTGGACCGAGAGGACACCTTGTGCAAATACGTTGTGGAAAAGAAAGAGCGGGTTCTAATCGAAGATACTCTTTTGGACGAAAGATCTAAAGACAGCGAGATTCTAAAAGAGGCCGGCATTCGTTTTTACTTAGGAATTCCACTTAAAGATCCCAAAGGATTTGTTTTAGGAACGCTCTGCGTTTTAGATTTTAAGCCTAGAGCGCTTTCCAGTGAGCAGCTTTCCACACTTTCTTCCTTAGGGGAGGCGACCACAGAAATGCTTTTAACTAGAAGATCGCTTTCTCATGCGCATTACTTTGGAGAACTTTTTAGATTGACCAACAATTTAATTGGGGTGCTCAATCAGGATTTTGAGATCTCGGATCCAAACCTACTAGCAAGGTTTCCTCGGACGATTACCGATCCAATCGGAGTTGCTCTTTTATAGGAGAGTCCCATTAAGTGCCAATCCTTGTCAAATTGCTTATCGAAATGCGTATAGACGTAAGAAATCCCTACGGCATTCTTTTTTCCATAATCTTGCACTTTTACAAGTAGGGCTCTTGCCTCCTCTTGGGAAGGGTTTTGTTCAAGAATTTTGTCCAAAGCGGCTTCGGCCTCTTCGTATTTGTCTTCACTAAATAAGACTTTTGACTGAAGAAGTAAAAGCGGCTCCGAACTCGGATTAGCCTCTAGTCCTTTGCCTAGAATTTCTAATGCTTTTTCGGAATTATCGTTCCAATACTCTAAGGAACTGTAGGCTAAAAAGAAGTCCTCATCTTTGACCCCTCTTTCTTCTAACTCAGCAAAGACCTTTCTGGCCTCCTGAGGCTGATCGCTCCAAGTGTAGAGTCGAGCCAAAAATACAGAGATGTCCGTATAATTAGGAGACTGCTCCAGGGCTTCTTTGGACAGTTTAATTGCAGCGGGGTAATCTTTCTTTTCAAAAGCCAGATCTCGGGCCTCTTTAAAAAGTTCATCAGAATCTTTCTCTTGCGCTTGGAAGGCTACAGGGATAAAAAGGAGCACAAAGACAAATACGAGCTTTTTCATAGGGCTAGGTCTAGACAGTGGAAAAGAAAACTAAAGTACAAATATATTGTAAGTTTTTTTCTCTCTTCTATAGCCTAGGTGATTTCTTTTGGGAGGAGGGTAAGGGTCCATTATTAAGAAAGTCTTTTCTTAGGAAATTCTCTAGGATAATAGATCCTAGACCTGTGAGTTTTGTTTCTAAACTTCTGCGTAATACCCTCGTCTTAACTTACCTGTTAGAGCTTACTCTTCTGCGCATCTGTTTCTCTTCTAGTCTCTTTCTCTTTTCTTCGAGCTTTCTTTTGTTCTCTTCATGGATGATGTCCAAAGTAAGTTCGATGTCAATCATCATGATTTTTCCCGCATGAAAAATAGCGGGATCTAAAAGTCCCGTCTTTTTCAAATTGTACGCAGAGCTTCGGCTACATTGTAGTACTCTAGCCAGGCCTTCGACTCCGTATTCGAATCTTTTGGGTTGAGTCATTTCGGTATAAAGGCTTTTGAATTCTCCTATTGTAAGGTCTCCAATATGCTTTTGGTCATCAAAAGCCGAGTTTTCCATGAAATTCATACTTATTTTGTTTTTATGATTTGATGGAGACTAATATAGGAGTGCTTTTTCAATTAGAAAAGATGTCCATTAAATGGACGGGTTCTTTGAAGAGTTTACAATCGAGATCGATACGGAAATTAAGACTCTGTATTAAGAGAATAAAAATAGAGATAAATAATTGAATTGCAAGTAGTTGGATTAATTTTTTCAGGGTATTATTCTCTGCATTGTTAATTCACTTAACATTTTAACCACTATTTTAACACTTTTTAACAATACTTGTAAAAGCCTAGAAACACAATAGGTTACATGGAAATTAACATAATATTAACAAATCTTTAAGAGAATTTAACGAATTGAATTTGGAGCAATAAAATGCGAATCTACCTTTGCCCCGTCAAAACCAATAAAACAATTCAAAATGATGAAAAGAGTTTTTCTCGTAGTCATAATGATGATTTCAACTCTTGGTCTGTATTCATTCAAATCCAGTGCCAACGATAACGATGAGGTGAAAACAAGTTATGCGTCGTATTATCACGACAAGTTCAATGGAAGAAAAACCGCTAGTGGAGAGATTTTTTCAAACTCAAAACTCACAGCAGCCCATAGAACACTTCCTTTCGGAACCAAGGTAAAAGTAACCAACCTAAGAAACGGTGAAAGCGTTGTGGTGGTGATTAACGACCGAGGACCCTTCGTAGGAAAAAGAGCATTGGATTTATCCAAAGCTGCATTCGATGAGATCGGAAGCCTAAGTAGAGGTGTAATGCCGATCGAGTACCAGATCATTGATTAAGATCAATAATAGTTAGATTGAAATCGATCCCTTCGGGTCGATTTTTTTTTGGTTTTAAACGTACTTGATAGCAACCTGCATTAGCTCTTGTTCCGATCGAGAAATACCGATCAACAGAGGTTCGGCTTATTCTATCCAGTGAGCATCAACATGAATGTTATTTTTGCTTTTTGCCATTTTACAATAAATCTAAATCTTGTAGTTTTCTTCCCATTTCATCATCAGCTGCCAACTTCAAAAAATCGTTATGTAATCCTAGCACACGCAATACTTTAAAATAAGCGCCCATCGCTACACTACTCTCGCCCTTTTCAATTAAATACAAAGTAGAACGTGCAATGCCAGCACGTTCGGCAACCTGAACCGCCTTGAGTTTTCTTCGTTTTCGGGCTCATTTAATGTTCTCTCCCATCTGCTCTAAAATCACAGTATATTTGGGCAATAGAATCTGCTTTCTCATAGAAAAAGATTGTTATTTCAAACAAATATGGGCAAAATGATTGAAATAACGAACGTTTTATGGTGGGAGTATATAATCTTCTTTCAGGAAGTTACGCCTACTTTGAAAGTCTAATATACCCATAGGAATATTAGCACTTTAAAATATCGTATTTTTGATTCTAACTTAAAAGCGAAATGGATGGAGTCTCTTTTTGTGAAAAACATGGTGTGCAGTCGCTGTATTATGGTGGTAGAAACGACTTTGAAAAACCTAGGTCTTCCCGTAAAAGAAGTGGTTTTAGGCGAAGTGGTCTTAGAAGAGAAGCTTTCTCCAGAGGAGAAAAATGAGGTCATTGACACGCTTTCCCCTTTAGGATTTGAACTCATCGATGAGAAAAGAACGCGCATCATTGAGAAAATAAAAAATTTAATTGTTGAGCTGGTCCAAAACAGTGACGGCGAGATTAAACAAAATTTATCTCAGCTTTTAAGCGATAAACTCCACCACGATTACTCTTATCTTTCCAATCTTTTTTCTGAAGTGGAAGGCACTACAATTGAGAAATATTACATCGCTCAAAAGATTGAAAAAGTAAAAGAGCTCTTAGTGTACGATGAACTTACCTTAAGCGAAATCTCCCTACGGTTAGGTTACTCTTCGGTGGCTTATTTAAGTAACCAATTTAAAAAAGTAACGGGTCTTACGCCCAGTCATTTCAAAAAGATCGGTCAAAGGAAACGTAGACCTTTGGATGAGCTTTAGGCGGAAAGAGTAAGATATATTTTCTCTTTTTAAAAAAATCACAACTCCTTTACAAAAAACCACAATACTTTACTGGGAGTAAAGAGGGAACTTTGTACTACAAAATTAAAGTCTATGGCAACAAAAGAATTTCAAACCGTTTATCTTCCCTTAGAAGAGGTCGATAGTGAACACTGCGCCCTTATCGTAGATAGAGGACTCTCTAAAGTGCAAGGTGTGGAATTCCACCAAGTGGAACTCAATAATAAAAGAGCTAAAATTAGTATAAAAGACCGCTCCGCTCTACCTAAAGCCGTAAAGGCAGTAAGGGATTTAGGCTATGGAGTCTCCACTCTAAAAGCAACCGTTCCTGTTCTTGGAATGAGCTGCGCTTCGTGCGCCGGCTCTGCGCAAAGCGTTATTGAAAGAGAAGAAGGAGTAGTCTCCGCAGAGGTAAACTACGGAACCGGAAACCTTGTAGTAGAATACTTGGCTGGATCTACTACTTTAGAAAAACTTCAGTCTGTAGTTCAAGGAGCTGGATACGATCTTCTTTTAGAAGCAGAGGACAAGCAGCAGGAGACTCTAGAGGCGATTCAAGAGGCAAAATATGAGAAGCTGAAAAGAAAAACCCTTTGGGCTTCCATTCTGTCTCTTCCTGTGGTTGTGATAGGAATGTTTTTTATGGATATGCCTTATGCCAATCTAATAATGTGGATCCTCTCCACTCCTGTGGTGCTCTATTTTGGTAGTGATTTTTTCACCGGAGCTTGGAAGCAGTTAAAGCACCGCTCCGCCAACATGGATACCCTGGTGGCCTTAAGTACTGGGATTGCCTATATTTTCAGTGTATTTAATATGGTCTATCCATCCTTCTGGACTTCTAGAGGTCTCGAGCCTCATGTTTATTTTGAAGCGGCGGCCGTAATTATTGCTTTTATACTTTTAGGAAAGCTCTTAGAGGAAAGAGCCAAAGGAAATACTTCTTCAGCTATAAAAAAATTAATGGGCCTACAACCTAAAACCGTTACTTTAAGAGAAGCTTCAGGAGAAGAAAGAGTGGTTAAAATTGAGGAAGTAAATATTGGAGATCAGATTCTAGTAAAACCGGGAGAGAAAATAGCGCTGGACGGAAAAGTAGTGTCAGGAACTTCTTTTGTAGATGAATCCATGCTTTCTGGAGAGCCTTTGCCCGTAGAAAAGAAAGAAGGTGAAGTGGTATTTGCCGGTACCTTAAACCAAAAAGGAAGTTTTGTCTTTGAGGCTGAAAAAGTAGGAGGAGCCACCCTTTTATCACAAATTATTAAAACGGTGCAGGACGCGCAAGGAAGCAAAGCTCCCGTTCAGAAACTCGTCGATAAAATTGCAGGAATCTTTGTTCCTGTAGTCATTGCGATAGCGGTTGTAACCTTTATTCTATGGTGGATTTTGGGCGGAGAAAGCGGAGTCGTTCAAGGACTCTTAACGGCCATTACTGTCCTAGTCATTGCTTGTCCTTGTGCCCTAGGACTCGCAACTCCAACTGCCATTATGGTGGGAGTAGGAAAAGGTGCAGAAGAAGGCATCTTGATTAAAGACGCTGAGAGCTTAGAGCAAGCTCAGAAAATTCAGACGCTGATATTAGATAAAACAGGAACTATTACAGAAGGAAAACCCGAAGTGAGTGGAGCGTTATGGGCTGAAAATGCAAAGGAGTTTTCTAACGCACTTTATAGCATCGAGAAAAACTCTGAGCACCCTTTAGCGGACGCTGTAGCAAATCATTTATCCGATTCAAAGTTAGTGGAGCTAAGTCATTTTGAAAGTGTTACAGGTCGAGGAGTGGAAGCGATCGTGGATGGGGAGAAATACTTTGTCGGAAATAAAAAGCTTTTAGAAGAAAACGGTATTCAGGTGCCTGAGTCACTTTTAGAGCAGGCTGAGGCTTGGACCAAAGAAGCGAAAACCGTTATTTGGTTTTCTAATAGTAAGCAGGCTCTCTCCACACTTGCCATCTCCGATAAAATTAAAGAGACTTCCAAAGAAGCCATCAAAGAGCTTCATGAGTTAGGAATTGAACTTTATATGCTTACCGGTGATAACGAAGCTACAGCTGAGGCAATGGCTAGAGAAACAGGTATCGAAAACTACAGAGCAGAGATGCTACCTCAGGACAAAGCGGAGTTCGTTAAAAAACTACAGAAGGAAGGCAAAGTGGTTGCCATGGTGGGAGATGGAATTAATGACAGTACAGCGCTTGCTACTGCCGATGTCAGCATTGCCATGGGGAAAGGATCAGATATCGCCATGGATGTGGCTAAGATGACGCTTATTTCTTCAGACTTAAAGAAGATTCCAAGAGCCATTCGACTTTCCTCACAAACCGTGAATACCATTAAGCAGAACCTGTTCTGGGCGTTTATTTATAACGTTATCGGAATTCCAATTGCTGCAGGGATACTTTATCCCATCAACGGATTCCTACTTAACCCTATGATTGCAGGAGCAGCAATGGCCTTAAGTAGCGTTAGCGTAGTGAGTAACTCCTTAAGACTTCGCTGGAAAAAATAGGAAGTTTAGTTCTCTAAGACTCGAACAAGTTTAGATTCCTCTATCTAAAAAAAGCTGATAGAGGAATCATACTTTGTCAATCGATATTATCATGAAAATTTCCTTCTACAATTCAAATAAAAAGAGGACTTTTACTTCTTGTTATCATTGGAAGTTCTAATGCAAATAACCATAAAATAACTTCTTCATGACGGAAAAAGAAAAATGTGCACAAGGGCTTCTGTACGATGCCAATTACGATCCTCAGCTTCTTAGAGATCGAGACGAGGCAAAATCAATTTGTCAGACCTTTAATACGCTTCCTTACGGGGAAAAAGACCAAAAAAAAGCACTTTTACAAAAACTCCTTTCTCCAAAGACAGATAATTTTATTATTGAACCGCCTTTTTGGTGTGACTACGGTTACAATATCGAAATAGGTGAAAACTTTTATGCCAACCATGGTCTGGTGATTTTGGACGGGGCAAAAGTAAAGTTCGGATCCAATGTTTTTATTGCACCTAATTGTCAGTTTTATACGGCGGGACATCCCGAAAACATAGAAAAAAGAAATGAGGGTCTTGAATACGCTATGCCCATTACAGTTGGGGATAACGTATGGATTGGCGGAAATGTAACGGTGCTACCAGGAATCTCCATTGGTGAAGGAAGTATCATTGGTGCTGGAAGCGTAGTTACTAAAGACATTCCCAGTGGCGTAATAGCTGTCGGAAATCCTTGCAAAGTGCTACGAGAAGTTAACCAAGATAAATAGCTATAGGCTAAAACAAACACCACCGAAGAAGTAAATGATTCCAAGTGCACAATTAACTCCAAGAGCAACGCTCTTCGCTCTAATCACTGTAGTGACTTGGGGTCTTAATTTTATTGCTGTATTTATTGGTCTAAAAGTACTGCCGCCTCTACTGTTTTTAGCTTTGCGCTTCTTTTTTGCAGCCGTGCCTTTTGTCTTTTTTATGCCTCGACCTAAAGCAAAGTTTGTGCATCTACTGCTTTTTGGTCTCTTTAATTTTGTGCTTCAATTTGGATTTATGTTTACTGGGCTGGCCTTAGGTCTTTCTCCAGGTCTGGCCTCTTTAGTCGTTCAAGTTCAAGTCTTTATCTCCATGGGACTCGCCTTTTTGTTCTTTGGTGAGAAATCCAGTCTTTTAAAGGTTATTGGCTCCGTTATCTCTTTTGCTGGAATTGTGCTTGTGGCTTTCTATGTTGAAGGGAATGCGACGATTTGGGGTTTTGTTTTCACCCTCCTAGCCGCTCTGTCTTGGGCGCTGGGGAATATTTTCACTAAGAAGATTAATACAGATCATCCCCTTTCCTTAGTAGTATGGGGAAATTTAATAGCGCTTCCTTTTATGACGGTAGCTTCCTTAGTTATTGAAGGACCCGATAAGATTGCCTTAGCCTTTAGTCAGATCTCGTGGCAGACGGTAGGAGCTTTAGTCTATACGGTTTATTTTTCAACGCATGTAGCTTACGGACTTTGGGCGTATTTATTAAAGAATTTTGCTACTTCTGCAGTAGTTCCTTACACGCTCTTGATTCCTGTGGTTGGCTTTTTAAGCTCGGCGCTTTTTCTAGGAGAAGAGCTGTTTCTCTGGAAACTTTGGGCCTCACTTTTAATCATGAGTGGACTAATATTTAATCTATTAGAGAAAAAAATACTTAAGTTCTTTGGAAAAGAAAAAAAGTATAAAACCACTACAAAATAGTACAAAGAAAAGGGAGGTATTATTTCAGATATTTGTAAAAAGAAATATTAATAGTCCTTTTTCAAAGGATGTAAACCCTATAAACGATAGTATAATGGAAACGAAAGAACTAAAATTTAAAACCAATTTAAACTGCTCTAACTGCGTAGCTAAAGTAACAGAAGATTTAAACTCAGCTAGTGGAGTAGAGAAGTGGGAGGTAGATACGGATAATCCGGATAAAATTCTTTCTGTAGATTCTACTGGAATCTCTAGTGAGGAGGTGATTGAAATTATTGAAAAGAAAGGATTTAAAGCGGAGGAGCTTAACTAAGGTCTACTTTTAATCTAAAAAAAGAAGCTGTTTCATGGTAGAAGCAGCTTCTTTTTGTTCTTCTTTCAAATAGGTAAATAAAACGGCCTATTTTTTATTTTAAAATTCCACTAAAACCGGAGCGTGGTCCGAGTGAAAAGCTTCATTTAAAATAGCTGCTCTTTGAAGTCGGTCTTTCATTGGGTAAGAAACGAAATTGTAATCCAATCGCCAGCCTTTGTTTCGTGCTCTGGAGTTTTGCCTATAGGACCACCAGGAATAATTATCCGGCTGATCGTTAAAGTGCCTGAAGGAATCAATTAGCTCGCATTCGGCTATGAACTTGTCCATCCATTCTCTTTCCATAGGTAAAAATCCCGAGGTGTTTTTAAGCCCTTCCGGATTATGAATATCAATCGCTTTGTGACAGATATTGAAGTCTCCAGAGATAATTAAGTTCGGAATCGTTTTTCTAAGTTCTTTAATGTACTCTAAGAAATCATGACAGAACTCCATTTTGAAATCCAATCTCTCGATATTTGAGGCTGAAGGAACATAGACAGAAATCACAGAAAAATCTTCAAAGTCCGCTCTTATAATTCTTCCTTCGTGATCGTACTTTTCAATACCACAGCCGTAGATGACTTGTTTGGGTTCTACTTTGCTTGCAATCCCTACTCCGCTGTACCCTTTCTTTTGAGCACTGTGCCAGAAATTATGATAACCAGCCGATTCAAATTGCTCGGTGTCGATTTGATCGTTTCCGGCTTTACTCTCTTGAATACAAATAATATCAGGATCGGCCACTTTTAGCCATCCCACGAAGTCTTTGGTAAAGGCTGCGCGGATCCCGTTCACGTTATAACTAATGAGCTTCATGGCGTAAAATTACGAAATAAAAAGGGCCTTTAAAAAGGGAAACAGCAAAAGAAAACGGAGAAGATTGAATCTCAACCTTCTCCGACGCAGCCTTTTTAAGGCGAAAGAAAATAAACTATGAAAAAAACTTCCACCTCTTTAAAGGACTGCAAACCCAAATATTGGTTTTTTAAATAATTTAAAGTGCAAGAAAAGAAAACGTTTTTGCTACTACTTTTTTTGTCGGTTAATGAATTCTCTTTCTTAATACGGAAGGAATTCCCCTTTCTTTTCATCGAACTTTAAAGTCCAAAAATACGTCCAAATACTCTTAATTAATGATAAAATAAAAAGGCAAAAAAGTTAAATTCTAGTTAATTAAACTAAGGGTTTTTAACGCCTTTGAGCTGAGCCTTTTTCTTACCTTTGCCACTAGAAAGCGTAAACATTTACTATAGGATGCAGAATAAACTTAAAATCATCAACGATCCGGTTCATGGATTTATTAAAATCACAACGCCTCTTATATTTGATGTGATCGAGCATCCCTATTTTCAAAGGCTTCGAAGAATTGGACAAACAGGACTGCTCTCTCTTATTTTTCCAGGAGCTACCCATACGAGGTTCCATCATGCCATTGGGGCTATGCACCTTATGTTTACGGCCTTAGAAACTCTTAAATTAAAAGGAACTCAAATATCCGCTCAGGAGCAAGAGGCAGCTCTTCTTGCCATCTTAATGCACGACATGGGACACGGACCGTTTTCCCACGCCTTAGAAAATATGGTAATGGAAGATTTCCATCATGAGAAGCTCTCGCTTCTTTTAATGCAAAAGCTCAATGAAGAGTTTGGGGGTGGGCTTAGTCTTGCCATTGAGATGTTTCAGGGGAAGTACCCTAGACCGTTTTTTAATGAACTCATCTCATCACAACTGGATGTGGATCGAATGGATTATTTGAAAAGAGATAGTTTTTATTCAGGGGTTTCCGAGGGGAGTATTAATACGGAACGAATCCTCTCCATGCTCAATGTTGCTAGCGATGAGCTCGTGATTGATGCGAAAGGGGTCTATTCCATTGAAAATTATTTGACGGCCCGTATGTTTATGTACTGGCAGGTGTATTACCATAAGACGGCGGCTTTATTAGAGCATCTACTAGTTCGGATTTTAGGCCGCGCAAGAGAGCTTACGCTAAGTGGGGTTTCTATCGATGCGCCGATGCACCTAAGTTATTTTTTACATAAACCTAAAGGAGAGAGTGCCAATCAGGAAGATATAGAACGTTTTACAAAATTGGATGACAACGATGTGATTCAATCCATAAAGCTTTGGCAAAATCATTCGGATCCCCTCTTAAGTTATTTCTGTCAGGCGGTCAATGAGAGGAAAATACCTAAGACCTTAATTTCATCGGAGTCCTTTTCAAAAGAGTTTATCGAAGAGAAAAAATCAGAGGCGAAAGCTGTTTTTGGGCCTGAGGTAGGAGGGAGTCTAGTAGAAGAAATCTCTAGAAGCCTCTTAGCTTATAATAAGGAGGTGCAACCCATCAAACTACTTCGTAAAAACCAAGAGACCGTAAAGCTAAGTGAGTACGAAAACCAGATCTTAACTTCTTCAATGACCGAGAAGAACACAAAGTACATTCTTTATTTTCCGCGGGAACTAAAAGGGAATTAAGTCAATTCTTTGGTTAGGTGAAGTTCGAAGTTTAGAACTTATGAATCAATAGTCCCTTTATTGTTCGAAAATCTGTCCATTATAACTCATGGATTCTGCTTTTTGGGCCATTTTGTCTATTATAATTGATAAAAACTTGATATTGGATTATTTTGCTGGTTGTGCTAGATGATATTTTATTCCCGATTTGTACTTCTAAAATAGGGAAGTTTAGCAAATTGTACTTGTAACAAGGATAGATCTAAGGTCTTTTGGTTTCTACTGAAAAATCTATTCTATAGTGTATTTATTGCAAGGTGTAAATCTAGTTCCTTGTTTCAATCGGGTAATATAACGTCAGTTTGAGAACGGTTTAACCGCATTTCTCCTTTTTGAATTTCAACTAGTGTCGATTGATCAACTCCTCTGGTTCGAAAAGCTGCAAATATTTTTATGTTTTTATCGGGATAAGCATCGGAAAGTTTTAAAGCGGCTGCCATTGAGTTTCGACCTAATGTAAGTACATCGTCAATAATTACTAGGTTTTCTTCTTCAAATGCATGCGATTTTACACCTAAACTATCAATTATTTCTGATAATTTGGTTCTAGTACTTGCTGCTGGAGCAGAACTTGACTTAGGTATGGCGAATTTTCTAACCAAGCAGTCTATCACTGTATTACCTAGTCCCTTTTTTACAAAAGTTTCGGCGATTATTTTTGTTGGATAAACAGCTCCTTCAACCAGAGGTGTGCTTCTGGGTACAGGTACTAAGACAGCGTTGTCAAAGTAATTTTGATCGTTAGATTTCTTTAATATTGTAGCAGCAAGTCGACTGCTAAAATTAATAACACCATTCTTGCATGCTCCACAATGAATTCTCGATTTTTTTGAGCTTCGATTGATTGTCCCCAGGCATTATATACAAGAATTGTAAGATAATTAAAGGACATAATATTCTTTTGTTGCCAAATAGGGAGTGCTTGCAGTAATGAATTAGCGTTTTCTATGTTAATTATTTGAGCTCCATACTTTAACATTTCTTTAGCCCAAGAGATATTATTGTTGATCAAATCCTCATTAATATATAATTCTCGACCTAACTGTAATGCCTCCCATCCTTGATGCTTAGTTCCACTTTTCTCACTCGCTTCGATGATCAGCGTGGCATCAGATATTAACGCCATTGTTCTGTTTCGCATTGGAAAATTTTTGGGAGTTATAGGATGATTTTCCTGAAACTGTGAAACTAATAAGTGGTTTTTTGCAATCTCAAGTTGAAGGGCTTTGTTTCTTCATGGATAAAATTCATTTAGTGGAGTGCCGATCACTGCAATAGTTTTCCCGTAGTTATTTATCGCAGCTAAATGAGCAGCTGTATCAACCCCTTCGGCAAGGCCACTTACAATACAGATGTTTAGTTCTATAAGTTTTTTGACAAAAATATTAGTCTGCTCAAGACCCTTTTCAGAAATTTTTCTAGAGCCGACAACCGAGACTCGACGACCCACTTCTAGCAATGAAAAGTCACCGTGAAAATAAAAATATTTAGGGCTGTTTTTTTTTCTATAGGGGTTAGCTTACTTAAATATTTTATGACTTTATCCATTGAGATACTAATATACGAATAAATGCAAAAGTAGTATTTATATTATTTATTTGCTCCTATTTCTTTTCTGACATTTTAGCAAGGTTTTTAATCTGATAGCGACTATTTTAGTTGTTGTTTTTCAGTGAATTGTACATTTTCGACTAGACTTGCACTATTTTTATTTCAAACTAGTATTTTTATAGTATGAAGTTATTAGCCACTAAAAGTTAGTTTTGACTTTAAACAAAGAATTATTTAATTATGGAAGAAAAAAGCGATCGATTTGTAGATCAAAATTACCGGCTCCAAGATTTTTATAAAAAAGTGGAGGTTGAGTGTCCAAAGTGTCAAAAGAAAGCTGTGGCCGAGCGCAGGGACGAGGAGAAATTAGCGATCCTGTCTTGTTCCCATTGTGGGCACAGTGAAAAAGCTTCCATGGAAGTGGCTTTTGGAAAAACTACTGGTACGGTACTTATAAGTGCGGATGAGTACTTTAACTGTTCTCTCTGGTATATTTCTGAATTCAAAAACGAGGTGTTTTGGGCGCTCAATTTGGAGCATCTTAAGTATTTAGAAGACTATATCGGAGCTAAATTAAGAGAACACAAAGATCGAACGCATTTTACGCTGCTTGAAAAACTACCCAAATTTTATCACGAGAAAAAAAACCGTGAAGCGCTACTAAAGCTTATTTCTAAACTCAAAGACAAAAAGTAGCTACTCATAAAAGCCCTCGGTACTCTTGGATTGTTAATTTATTATGTATAAATTGCATAGGATTAATTATTGATACAAAAGAAGGGGATTATTTTTTGTTATCTTATAAGAAGTGCAAAATCGTTAGAATTCTACTAATATCGGTTAGTGCTTAACGATTTTAAGGTGCGTAGCACGATCATTTGCTTTTATAGTTTTTCTCTTCTTTGGTTTTTTTTTCTGATCATTGAATTAAAAATAAGGGGGCTCAAATCCCTAATGAAAGCCACTTAGCTAAAAAAAAAGCATCAGACTGAAATTTTGTAAATCAATAATTTTTTAGAACCGATACTAACTATAGCTATAAAACCCTAACGTCATGAGAACAAATCTATTTTTTTCAAGCCTTGTTTGTTTGTTTTTATTCCTCTCTGCGCAAGACCTGGGCGCTCAAGCTCAGAAGTATCCCGACTTTATGAAGTATTATTTCCCGGAAAATACTTCTCAGGATCAAAAGGAGAGTTTTGTAAGTGAGCTTATTAGTACTGCTGAGGGAGGAGAGGAGCTCATAAAAGAATTGGATGACTATTATAAGCAGTACTTTAATTATGTAGATAATAGGCAAACGGTCTTTGAATGGAATCAAATATGCAAAAGAAAAGCCCATAAAATCGGAAGTACAATTGCTAGACTGGAGTTTAATTTACAAGAAATTCAAAGAAGGATGGCGCTTTGTGGATACAACTGCGATGATTATTTCCGCCTTGAGAGCAATCTAAAATCAGAAATAAAAGAATTAGATCACCGCTACCAGCAGGAAAGTTTATTTGCAACGACTTATTATAATGAACTTCAAAAAATGGATCAGAAGTTAGAAGGTTTTGAAAAGAAAGGAGAAGAGCTGAAAAAAGAGTTGTCTTCCTATGCGAGCCTTAATTCTGCCCCGGTAAAGTAAGAGAGGTAAACCGTTTTGCTCTTTAGATATAGAAGGGCATTCCGCTTTTGTTTTCATTGCATTATGGCACCGGACAGATATCCGATTGGCCTTAAGCCTTCTGGTTATAATAGAGAATATTTTTTTAGCCCATCGCGCCTTTGAAAATACTCTTTCGCTGCATAATTAGTAGTTCTACAGGTCTTTTGACTTCTACCTTTGTCTTGTTTAGCGCTCAACAGTTATTGCTTGACTAATCAAATAAATAATAAAAACTAATTACTATGAATTTACCAATAAAAAAACTCTTGTTTCTACTTTGTATTGCACTGGCTTTATCGTCTTGTACTACGATTTATTATTCTGAGCCAAACCCTGGAGATGGAGTGAGTGCTGAGTTCCCTAAGGATTGGTACGGCAATTATACTTTAGGAGATGAAGAGTATGTGCGTATTTTCGATAAAGGGATGGCTTATAGATTTAATAGTGGAGGTACCATTTATGATTATAATGGGCCCTACGGTAGTGGTACGCCGTATTCTTTGTATAAGGTGGATGGTCAGTATTTAATGGCGGTTAAAGATTTAACAGAGGAGGAACTTAGCTCTAAGATTCAGTATCGGATTTATGCGATCCATGTATTAGGTGGTGCACTTACTTTAAGTGAATTTGGAGACGAAGATGGAAAAACGGCGCACGAGCGAGCAAAAAAGATGAAAAATATGACCTACGAAGGAAACGACACAGGTGATGACCTGCATACTTATCTTTTTACTCCTACGCCCTCGCAGTTTAAGGAGGTTTTAAATTCAGAAGCCTTTAGAACGGTAAGGACTCTTTATAAAAAGGAGTGATTGCTAGGTGATTCTATTCTCGATCGGTTTTTTATTCATAATAGGGAATTTTAATAGAGGTGCTTTTGTGCTAGTTGACCTTGTGGAAATCAATCTTCAGAATGAATAAAACGAGGAAATAAAATACTATTTTAACAAATATTAATAGTTTACTTATTTTTTCTTAAATTTAGCACGTTGATAATTAATCATTTTATTTTTTATCAATAAATTAAAAAACTATCAAATCATGGAGGAAATCAGAAAACTAGCCGGAATCTGGGGGGAGATTCCTCGTCAGAAGATGCCTCAGGTAGAAATGACAATTAAACAAGTCGTTCGTAAATATCTCAATCTCTTCCACTTTGGGGAGTTTTTCTATGTTGTTTTCAACACCCAGACCACGGAAATGGAGTTTATAGATCCTAATATTGAAAAGGTTTTAGGGATTCCGGTTTCTGACTTCAATTTGACTAGCCTACTAGACCGCATTCATCCGGAGGATCTGCCTTATTTCTTTCACTACGAAAAAAGCGCAGTTCAATTCTTTTCGTCCTTAGATGAAAAGGATTTTTTTAGGTATAAATTCTCTTACGATTATCGAATTAAATGCGGCAACGACTATTACAAGCGAGTGTTGCAGCAAGTGATCCCGGTCTATTATTTTCCAACGGGTGGAGCGAGAACCTTAGCGGTATTTACTGATGTTACGCACTTAGGACTCTCGGGAGTACCCAAACTCTCCTTTATTGGCATGGAAAGCGCTCCTTCTTATTATAATGTGCATTTAGATGAGGATTTTCAAAAAAGGCGAGAGCTGTTTTCCCAAAGAGAAAAAGAAATTCTTACCCTTGTTCTCCAAGGGCACACGAGTGAGCATATCGCGGAGCAACTTTGCCGTAGTATTCATACGGTAAGGACCCACCGCAAAAACATTCTTGAGAAATCCGGTTGTCGAAGCCTTCAGGAGCTCCTTGTGCGCTCGGTAAGAGAAGGATGGATCTAATAATGAAACAAGAGGCTTAGTTGTGCATTCGTTATTTGTTGCATAGAAAGTAAACCACCGAGTCAAAAAATAGAGAACAAATGTTCAATAATTTCTATCTTTGCATGATATGGAATTTACTGCATCCCAAATAGCCGAATTCATTG
The DNA here is from genome assembly GCA_023393915.1 of Bacteroidota bacterium. Lineage (GTDB taxonomy): Bacteria > Bacteroidota > Bacteroidia > Flavobacteriales > Weeksellaceae > Planobacterium_A. The sequence continues at coordinate 193,710 of JAEXBS010000006.1, forward strand.
ACGGCCGTATTATAGGAGATCCCCAGGCTCAGATCGTGGGTGTGTCCCCAATAGAGCGGGGAGAAAAAGGCCACCTTTCCTTTGTCGCTCAAGAAAAATTCTCTTCTTTTTTAACCTCAACCGACTGTTCCGTTCTTATTGTTTCAGAGAAACTTATCGATGAATCGATCGAGTATCCTTGTACACTGATCGTAGTAGAAGACGCCTATCTTTCGTTTCAGGTGCTGATGAATTATTATCAGAAACTTAAAAAGCGCAAAGAAGGAGTAGAGGAAGGTTCAATGATTGATCCAAGCGTAGTTTTAGGAGAAGACGTTTATATCGGAGCCTTTAGTTACCTAGCTGAAAAAGTAAAAGTAGGATCCGGAACGCAGATATTCCCCCATGTTTATATTGGACAAAACGTAAAAATCGGAAAAAACGTTCAGATTTTTTCTGGCGTAAGAATCTACGATTACTGCGTGATTGGTGATAATTGTGTGATTCATTCAAACACCGTAATTGGATCCGATGGTTTTGGTTTTCAGCCAACGGCCGAAGGATTTAAGAAAATTCCTCAGTTAGGAAATGTTGTGATTGAAAGCGATGTAGAAATAGGAGCCAATTGCACCATTGATCGCGGCACCATAGGTTCCACTATTATTGGAAAAGGAACCAAAATCGACAACCTTATTCAAGTGGCCCACAACGTAAAAATTGGTCAGCATAATGTTATTGCAGCCCAAGCCGGAATTGCAGGATCCACACAAATCGGTGACTGGAACCAGATCGGAGGTCAAGTTGGAATTATCGGACACATTACTATCGGAAATAAAGTGGGCATTCAAGCCCAAAGTGGAGTCAACTCTAATGTAAAAGACGGACAGATTCTGTACGGATCACCCGCCCTGCCTGCAGGAGAGTTCAGAAGAAATTACGTACATTTTAAGAATTTCGGTCAAATCGTTTCCCGTTTGGACCGTTTGGAAGAAAATAATAAAGACACAAAAGAATGACGGATATGCAAAAAACCCTGAAATCAGAAGTTTCGCTTTCAGGTATCGGACTGCACACAGGAAGAGAAGTAACCCTTACGATGAAACCGGCCAAAGAGAATACAGGTTTTGTCTTTGTAAGAACGGATTTAGAAGGCCATCCTCAAGTAGAAGCTGATGTAAATTATGTTACAACTACAGAAAGAGGAACGACCCTTGAAAAATTAGGAGTACGAATTCACACCTGTGAGCACCTTTTGGCTGCCTTAGTAGGCTGCGATATTGACAATGCGTATTTGGAGCTTTCCAGTTCCGAGCCTCCTATTATGGACGGCTCGTCCAAATTCTTTGTAGAGGCAATTGAAAAAGCCGGCATAGAAGAGCAGAAGCAACCCAGAGAATACCTCGTTGTAAAAGAAGTGTTAAGCTTTACTTGTCCTAATAGTGGATCGGAGCTCACCATTATCCCTTCCGATACCTACGAGATCACCACCATGGTGGATTTTGGAACCAAAGTGCTTGGAACACAGAACGCTACTCTAAAGGATATTAAAGATTTCAAAGAAGAAATCTCTGAGGCCAGAACTTTTTCTTTCCTCCATGAATTAGAAATGCTCATGGATTCAGGACTGATCAAAGGAGGAGATTTGTCCAATGCGATTGTATACGTAGATAAAGACTTAACGCCAGAGACGACTGAAAAATTGAAAAAAGCCTTCGGAAAGGAAGACGTAAAAATCCGTCCGAACGGTATTTTAGATAACCTTACACTCAACTACCCTAACGAAGCGGCCCGTCACAAACTTTTGGATGTGATTGGAGATTTAGCCCTTACAGGAGTAAGATTAAAAGGAAAAGTTATTGCCAACAAACCGGGACATTTTGTAAACACCCAGTTTGCGAAAAAACTCAACCGCCACTGGAAATTAATGAGGAGAAAAAACGTACCGGAATTTGATTTATCAAAAGAACCGGTATTCGATATCAACGGCATTATGAAACTCTTGCCGCACCGTCCTCCTTTCCTTTTGGTGGATAAAATTTTAGAACTCTCCGATACTCACGTCGTAGGACTTAAGAACATTTCGATGAACGAGCCTTTCTTCGTAGGTCACTTCCCGAAAGAACCGGTTATGCCGGGGGTTTTGCAGATTGAGGCCATGGCGCAAACCGGAGGTATTTTAGTTCTGGCTAATGTTCCCGATCCAGAAAACTATTCAACGTATTTTGTCAAAATCGACAAAGTAAAATTCAAACGCAAAGTAATCCCAGGAGATACCCTAATCTTTAAAATAGAGCTAATCGAACCGATTCGCAGAGGAATTGTCCATATGATGGGCTACGGCTATGTAGGAGATTCCGTTGCGGTAGAAGCAGAGCTTATGGCTCAAGTCGCAAAAAACAAAACAGATTAAGCCTATGGTACATCAATTAGCTGCGGTCGACAAACGGGCCATCATTGGAAAAAAAGTAACGGTAGAACCTTTTACCACTATCGCTGCCGATGTCGAGATTGGGGAAGGGACTTGGATTGGTCCCAACGTCACTATCATGGACGGAGCTAGAATCGGTAAAAACTGCCGAATCTTTCCAGGCTCAGTGATTGCTGCGGTACCCCAAGATTTAAAATTTGAAGGAGAAGAGTCCTTTGTCTACATTGGAGATCGCACGACGGTAAGAGAGAGCGTTACGATCAACCGAGGAACCAAAGCTTTAGGATACACCAAAATTGGGGAGGATTGCCTAATTATGGCTACTTCACATATTGCGCACGACTGCGTTATCGGTAACCATGTGGTTATTGTGAACGGTTGTGGAATTGCAGGCCACGTGGAGATCGGTGATTATACCGTAATGGGAGGGCTTTCTGCGATCCACCAGTTTTGTCAAGTAGGAAAACACGTAATGATTTCCGGTGGAACGCTCGTAAGAAAAGACATTCCACCATACGTTAAAGTGGCTAGAGAGCCTATGAGTTACGCAGGGATCAACTCTGTGGGACTAAGAAGAAGGGGCGTTCAGAACGAAAAGATTTTTGAAATTCAAAAGATCTACCGCTACATCTTTCAAATGAAGATGAACGTGACTCAAGCCATGAGCCAAATTGAAAAAGAAATGCTTCCCACCGCAGAAAGAGATGAAATCCTAGAGTTCATCCGCAATTCCCCTAGAGGAATTGTAAGAGGGTACGGAACAGGAAAAGATTAATAAGATAACTATACTATAATTAATGGCAACAACAGCGGACATTAGAAAAGGTCTTTGCATCGAATACAGCAACGACATTTACAAAGTAATTGAATTCTTACACGTAAAACCAGGGAAAGGTCCTGCTTTCGTAAGAACCAAACTTAAAAGTGTAACGACAGGAAGAGTTCTAGAAAACACTTTTTCTGCGGGACACAAAATTGAAGAAGTAAAAGTAATTACTCGTAAGTACCAGTACCTTTACGACGATGAAAACGGATTCCATTTCATGAACAACGACGATTTCTCTCAACTTTACCTTAACAAAGAGATGATCGAAAACGCGCAGTTTATGAAGCCAGGAGAAGAAGTAACGATCGTTCTTAAGGAAGCTGACGAGTCTCCACTGGCAGCAGAAATTCCACCAAGTGTGTACTTAGAAGTGGTAGAAGCGGATCCAGGAGTAAAAGGAAACACAGCAACCAATGCACTTAAAAATGCCATCGTTGAAACCGGCGCTAGAGTAAGTGTTCCTCTTTTCATCGAGCCAGGAGACAAAATCAAGGTAAATACCGAAGACGGAAGCTACCTGGAAAGAGTAAAGGAATAAGACTTTTAAAACCGGAGGTTTTTACGTTTTAGTAAAGTTTCCGGTTTTTTATTTTTATAAGACCTTTTTGAAAGGGGTCTTTTTTATTTATAGAAACAGATTATGCGTTTTAACGAAGTACAAACTCTCGATACTTTAGCAAAATTCCTAGGTGCTAGAAGCGTAGGGCCTAGCGATTTTAAAGTCTACGGAACCGGAGAGATTCACCGCGTTGGAGAAGGTGAAATAGTTTTTGTCAACCATCCAAAATATTACCAAAAAGCATTAGAATCTAGTGCCAGCGTGGTACTAATTGACAAAGAAGTAGAAGTGCCTGAAGGAAAAGCCCTTTTAATTTCAGAGGATCCTTTTAGAGATTTCAATCGAATCAATACTCATTTCTCTCCGTACAAGTTTTCTGAAGGTACTAGTTCAGAACCTGTTGTAGGAGAAGGAACCCAAATTCATGCCTCAGCCATTATCGGAAATTTTGTTACCATTGGAAAAGACTGCCAGATTCATGCAGGAGCGATTATAGGAGAGGGAACAATCATTGGAGATCGAGTAATCATTGGAGCCGGAACTGTTTTAGGAGGAGAGGCTTTCTATTACCGAAAGCTAGCAGATCGACATGACCGATTGGTCTCCGTTGGAAATGTAGTAATAGAAGACGATGTGGAAATCGGAGTTTCCTGTACCATTGATCGAGGTGTCACCCATTCCACTACAATAGGAAAGGGAAGTGTCCTAGATAACCAAATTCAATTAGGCCACGATACGATTCTAGGAAATAAAGTTCTTATTGCAGCGCAGACTGGAATTGCCGGATGCTGCGATATTGGAGATGAGGTAACGATTTGGGGGCAAGTGGGAATGGCCTCCGGAGTTCATATTGAAAAGGGGACGGTTATTTTAGCTCAGTGTGGAGTGAACCGAAGCCTTACCAAAGGAACCTATTTTGGTCCGCTAGCGACAGAATTTAAAGAATACTTAAGAAAAGAAGTAAAACTTAAAAACCTTAAGTAAAACCTAGGGGAAATTTAAGGTCTTAAATTTTTTATAACTCCTAAAGTTTGAGTAAATTTGTGAGCATTAAAACGGCAATAAAAAAACAATTAAATAAAATCACATGTCAGTATTAGTAAACAAAGATTCTAAAGTGGTTGTACAGGGATTCACTGGAAACGAAGGAACGTTTCATGCCTCCCAGATGATTGAATACGGAACTCAAGTAGTTGGAGGGGTAACTCCAGGGAAAGGGGGAACCGAGCATTTGGGAAAACCGGTATTTAACACGGTAGCTGAAGCGGTAGAAAAAGCCGGAGCCAACGTTTCTATTATTTTCGTACCCCCAGCATTCGCAGCGGATGCTATTATGGAAGCAGCAGACAGCGGAATCAAAGTGATCGTATGTATCACTGAAGGTATTCCAGTAGCTGACATGGTTAAAGTAAAATCATACATCGCAGACCGCGATACTCGTCTTATTGGTCCAAACTGCCCAGGGGTGATTACTTCTGATGAAGCGAAAATCGGTATTATGCCAGGTTTCGTTTTCAAAAAAGGAAAAGTAGGAATCGTCTCTAAATCAGGAACCCTTACTTACGAAGCAGCAGACCAAGTAGTGAGAGCTGGATACGGTGTATCTACAGCCATCGGTATCGGAGGAGATCCAATTATCGGAACTACAACCAAAGAAGCTCTTGAGCTTTTCATCAACGACCCAGAAACAGAAGCGGTAGTAATGATTGGAGAGATTGGTGGAGCTTTAGAAGCAGAAGCAGCACGTTGGTACAAAGCTAGTGGAAGCACGAAGCCTGTAGTTGGTTTCATCGCAGGACAAACCGCTCCTAAAGGAAGAACAATGGGACACGCTGGTGCAATTGTAGGAGGCGCAGAAGATACCGCACAAGCTAAAATGGAGATCATGAGAGAGAACGGAATCCATGTAGTAGATTCTCCAGCAGATATCGGAGCTACGGTAGCAAAAGTTTTAGGATAACATTATTTTATTGGTTATACAAAAATCGGTCACTTCAACAGAAGTGACCGATTTTTTTTCAGCTCATTATTTCTTTCGACAGTTCTAGCTGTAAATTTTTTCAATTTTTATTTTGGAAGTACCAAGTTTTTGCTTGTATTCTCTAGAGCGGCCTCACTTTTTGCGATATAACTCGTAAAGTATTAAGTATAAATGTTTTCTGCTAAAAATGCTTCTTAAATAGTTTTATCTAGTAAGGGGGAGTGAAAAAAATACTTTGTTATTAATCTTATTCTTTAGTACACCTTGATTTAGGATGCATGCGCTAGAATTCCCAAAATTAAGCCTACAAGCATCGATAATAAAGTATATGAAAATACAACCGCGAGGCTTCTTACTATTAATGATCTAGAAGAGTATCCATAAACTGAAAAAAACTGATGGTAAAACCAAAAAGAATATACCATTACTCCCACACTGATAATACTATAAATAATAGTCAGAACTTGGATATTCGAATAAAATAAGGTAATTAATACGAAAAAAAGAGCAATCAAAGATTCACCTACGGTTTTATAGGAGTTCAAAACAAAATGTTCGGTAAGGTTTAAATTTGCCTTTTTAAACCAGAGAAAACTAAAGACTGAATAGAGTGGAATCGTCAGCAAGAGTAAAGTTTTAGGGTTCTCAGTCGAGAATCTTTGGATCTCATCGGTGACACTTTTACCTTCTTCAGGCATTAAATCCGGTAGTTGCACTTGCGCAAAGCCTCCCAAAAAATGAGTCAGTGTTAGAATCACTAGTAGTAGAGTGGCAAAATTAAAATATCTAACTCTTTTTCCTTGAATATACTCACGTACGGCATGACCTGGTCTAGTGAACAGTTCTTTAATTGTGAAAAATATTCCGTGATCTACATGCCAGAATCCATGAATTAAATCGTGTTCAATGAAATGACGAAATGAATACCTATGTACACTAGTCCTTTGACCACATTTTGGACAAAAATTACTACTTACACTATGTCCGCAATTAAGGCAAGAGGCTTGTTTCATTTAGAAGAGAATTTAATTTGTCTGGTATATTTCTTTGCTACTGCAGTAAATATACGGGTTCTCCATGGTTTATTTTCAAAAACATTATGCTCTTAATCCTAAAAAACCATTTGCAATAGGGGTTGTAAGCAAGGCATTAAGTTCAAAATAACTAAATTTCTTTGATCTTTGAGCGCTAGCCTGTTTTCTACACCAATCAAGTTTTAAAAAGATAAATGGAAGCAAAAGGCTAGAGCTTTAGTTCTGTGCTTTGCACCTATTTATCTTAATGAATAAGATCTCTTTCCTATAAACAAGACGGTAGCACTCTCAAAAAGTAATTCTAATGAATAAACTAGCTGGATAGCTTTAGCGCGCAAGATTTTATTTCTTATCCCATATCAATGGATGAGAACATTTTTGTGCAGTACTTTTGTAGTACCAAATCACAAATACTATGGAAAACAGAATTTTAGGATTGCACCACATTACAGCCATCGCAAATAATGCAAAAAGAAACTTAGACTTTTATACCGATGTTTTAGGACAGAGGCTAGTAAAGAAAACGGTCAACTTTGATGATCCCGGAACCTATCATTTCTATTTTGGAGATGAAAAAGGAACTCCAGGAAGTATTCTTACTTTCTTTCCATGGGAAGGAATAGGACAAGGTCAAAATGGATCGGGCATGGCAACGCATATTGGCTACGCAGTTGAAAAAGGCGCTCTCGATTTTTGGAAAGAAAGGCTCACTTCTAAAGGCATCGCTTATGGAGAAGACGAAATTTTTGGAGAAAAGCTTATTTCCTTAAAGGATCCGGACGGACTGCAACTTCAAATTATTGAAGTTAGTGACAAGGATGTAAGACAAGGATGGATCACTAAAGAAATCGAGTCAAGTGTCTCATTAAAAGGATTTCATAATGTTACGCTGAGCCTTAATCACGCTCAATTAACTTCAAAAGTTCTTACGGATCTTTTGGGTTACGAGCTTAAAAAACAAGAAGGGGACCGCTATCGTTTTGAAACTTCAACCGTTGATTCGGCCAATATAGTGGATGTTATTGAAAACCGTAATCTTCCTAAAGGAAGAGGGGCGGCAGGAACCAACCACCACATTGCTTTTCGAGTAAAAGACGATACGATTCTTATGGAAATAAGAGAGAAGATTCTTTCTGCTGGACTACAAATTACCCCAAAGATCGATCGAGATTATTTCTATTCTCTTTATTTCAGGGAACCGGGAGGCGTACTTTTTGAGCTCGCTACAGACAATCCTGGATTTACAAGGGATGAAGCTCTCGAAGAACTGGGAAGTGGTCTAAAACTTCCAAAACAGTACGAAGGCTACAGAAGCGAGATTGAAGAAAGACTGCCTAAATTATAAACACCAAAAACAACCACATAAACACCAAATCACATTATTATGGAAAGATTAGAAATTGCAATAAATGACAATAATCGAGGAGAAATCCAATTATTTTTAGAAGACAAAAAAATTGGAAAAATGGATATTTCCGTTTCTTCAAGTATTTTAACCGTTTATCATACAGAGGTCGATGAGGCCTACGGAGGAAAAGGTTATGCTAAACTTCTACTCGAAAAGCTAGTCAGCTACGCAAGAGAAAAGGGTTTAAAAATAAATCCATTATGTCCTTACGTACATGCACAGTTTAAGCGTAGAGAAGATGACTACGCCGATGTTTGGTATAAAAAAGATTAAGACATGAGTCCATTAATTACTGGGATCCATCACGTTACAGCAGTTTCGGGGGATACGCAAGAAAACATAGATTTCTATTCAGGAGTTCTAGGCATGCGCCTAATAAAAAAGACGGTTAATTTTGATTATCCAGAGGTATACCATTTTTACTTTGGGAACGATAAAGGTACTCCTGGAACCATTATGACCACTTTTCCTTACGGAAAAGAGGGTTTAGCAAAAGGAAGGAAAGGAACGGGTAAAATTAATACGACTGCTTTTTCTCTGCCATCTTCTTCCCTTGGGTATTGGCTCGAGCGTTTAGATCGATATCGTGTGGCTTATTCTCTGCCTCAAAAGAGAGGGGAGGAAAAGTTCATCTCTCTAGAAGACCCGGACGGTCTTGGTATTGAGCTCGTTTTTGATCCAAAAGAAGAAAGAGAAGGCTCAGATTTTTTTGATAATGTTCCTTTAGAGCACAGCATCCGTGGTATTCACCATGTCGAGATTTGGCAAGGTAGTATTCAAAGAACTGCTGAACTACTAACTGAAGTGATGGACCACGAGCTTTTGTTTCAAGAGGCCAATCGTTCTCGCTACGGAGTTATTGATAAGCCGGGTCATTATATTGATCTAGTAGAAGATCCTAAGGCTCCAAGAGGATATCCGGGCTCGGCCATGGTGCATCATGTTGCTTTTGCCACCGAAAGTAGAGAGACCCAAGAAAAAATGATTGAAAAATTAGAAGCCTTTGGAATCGCAAGAATGCCGGTAAGAGAAAGAAAGTACTTTAGTTCTATTTACTTCAACGAACCGGGGGGAGTGGTCTTTGAGATTGCTACCCTAGGCCCTGGATTCGACGTAGACGAAGAGTTTGAGGATTTAGGTCTTAACCTTCAACTCCCTGAGCAGTTCGAGGAGAACAGAGCAAAATTAAATGAATCCTTACCTAAGTTTACTTACTCACCTGAAAAATTTAAATAGTGAAGCACGAACTTGATATTAGAAAGAGTGGGAAAAGCTTAAGAGAGGCAGAGAAAGCCCTGATCATGATTCATGGTAGGGGTGGGAGCGCTGAAGATATTTTAACATTAGCCTCTCATTTGAACGTAAAAGAATACGCGCTTTTAGCCCCTCAGGCGACCGGTCATACCTGGTATCCTTATTCGTTTATGGCGCCTACTGAGCAAAACGAGCCTTGGCTTAATTCTGCATTAGAATCGATTAAGAAAACCGTTCAAACGGCAATGGAAGAAGGAATTAAGGCGGAGAATATTTATTTCTTTGGGTTCTCTCAAGGAGCTTGTCTTAGTCTCGAGTTTTTAGCTCGTCATGCAAAACGCTACGGGGGAGCTGTAGCCATTATTGGAGGCGTAATTGGTGAAGCGATTGAGCGCTCTAATTATAAGGGCGATTTTCAGGGAACTCCTGTTTTTATAGGAACAAGTAATCCGGATTTTCATGTACCGATTGAAAGAGTGTACGCCACAGAGAATATTTTAAAAGAAATGGGCGCAGAAGTGAGTCTAAAAGTGTATGAAAATTTTGGACACAGTATCAATCCGGATGAAATAGATAGCGCCAATACCTTGGTGTTTAAATAAAGAATTAGAAATAACAATAGATAAAAAATAAACCACTTATATGAAAGTAGTAGCATTTGGAGCATCGTATAGTAAAGAATCCATCAACAAAGAATTTGCTGCCTACGCGGCCTCAAAAATACCTGGCGCTGAGGTTGAGGTTTTAGACCTGACTCAGTATTCACTTCCGCTTTTCACCGTAGATCTGGAAAAGGAAATTGGACATCCAGAAATAATCAAAGATTTTCTTTCAAAAATAGATTCAGTTGATTTAATCATCATTTCTTTAGCAGAGCACAACGGTAGTTATTCTGCTGGATTTAAGAATCTTTTTGACTGGAGTTCTCGAGTAAATATTAAATTTTTTGAATCCAAAAAAGTACTGCTTCTTTCAACTGCGACAGGTCCAAGAGGGGGAATCTCCGCTTTAGAAGCTGCGAAAACAAGATTTCCAATTCATGGGGCTGAGATTGTGGGGACGTTTTCTCTTCCTTCTTTTAATGAAAACTACTCAAAAGAGACAGGAATTATTGTTGACGAGCTAAGAGAAGAGTTTCAAAAGACTCTTGCTGGGGTGGGTGCTTTGGAAGTAAGTCTTAACTAAATTCATCCAAAGGAAAGTTCCAGCATTAATGCAGATGCAAAAAGATAGAAGCTGCCTCAAGTATTGAGACAGCTTCTTCTGTTTTTATAGAAAGCTAAATATTTAGCTTTTTATCCACTTCCAAATCTCTTTCAACGAAGCTTTGTTTCCGTACATAAGAACACCCACTTTGTAGATTTTCGAGGCTAAAAACACCATTCCAATAGCGGAAATAATCAATATAGCTAGAGACAAGACGATTTCCCAAATCGGAACACCGAACGGGATTCTAGCAATCATCGCCACAGGCGAAGTGAATGGAATCATAGACATCCAAAAGGAGAGGGGACCTTCCGGATTATTGATAATGGTGATACTGCCGTACATACCAATAGTGAGAGGGAGGATCGCAAAGAGAGTAAACTGCTGAGTTTCGGTTTCATTGTCAACTGCCGATCCAATGGCAGCGTACATCGCGGAATAGAAAATGTATCCGATCAAAAAGTACAGTATGAAAGTGATGATAATCAGTGGGAAATTTAAGTTTAATAGCGTGTGGGATACTTGTCCTGCCATTTGCTGGAAGTCGAACTTTTCGAAGGCCTCCGCACTTTGTCCTGCAATCTGTGCTCCTTCGCTCATGGCCATAAACCCGGTATTTAGTACCAAAGCAGCAATTACGCTCATCGTTATCCAAATGATGAATTGCGTAAGCGCCACGAAAGTCACCCCTAAGATTTTCCCCATCATCAGGTCAAAAGGTTTAACTGAAGAAATGATGATTTCTACTACGCGGTTGTTTTTCTCTTCTAAAACACTTCTCATAACACGAACCCCATAGATGATGATGAACATGAAAATCACATACATTAGCACCATGCTCAGCATGTATTTCACGGTAAACTCAAGATCGTTCTCCTGAGATTTTTCATCAATAATGTTTCGAGTTTTTAATGAAAAACCTTTGTCTAGATTCTCTACTTGCTGCTCACTTAAGCCAAGGTCCTCAATCTTCTTTTGGCGAATCACCTCTTCTAAATCATTTTGAATCGTATTTTTAGCCTCTAGACCTATCTTTTTATTGGTCAGTAGTTCCGTCTGACCTTCGAGCTCCTCGTAGTTTTGATCCTTGAGCGAAGGAATGATTAAGAGCCCATCGATGTCTTCTGTTTCCTTTAAAAGGACCGTCATTTGTTTTTCAGTACTCGGATCGAGTACTATGTATTTGAGATCGGCCGAAGACTTTAATTGACCTTCAAAGAGGCCACTTTTATCTATGACATTGATCGAGCTACTGGTTTCGTTGGCCTTAAACATAATGCCAATTAAAACACCAAAGGCGACAAGAATAATGGGAGCAAGTAAGGTAAGAAGGATAAAAGACTTCTTTTTTACCTGTGTTAAGTATTCTCTTCGGGCTATGAGTATAATGTTCTTCATGGAATCTTAAAAGTTGGGTTGGCTTACGGCCTTAATAAATACTTCGTTCATACTTGGAATTCTTTCGTCAAAAGAGCGGATTTTTCCGACTTGAATGAGTTCAGAAAGAAGTTGGTTTTGATCCTTTTCTCCGTGCAGTTCAAACGAAACTCCGAGCGGTTCTTCTTTAACAAGCGACACTTCGTGTTTAAGTGAAAATCGACTTAACGCTTCACGATCCACCTCGGAGAGAAGGACAGAGAAAACATTTTGCTTGAATTTTTCCCTGACTTCAAATACTTTTCCATCCAGGATCTTTTCTGATTGATGAATGAGTGCGACCGAATCGCAAAGTTCTTCGACGCTTTCCATACGGTGTGTGGAAAGGATAATCGTGGTTCCTTCGTCTCGTAAATAATGAATTTGATCTTTGATAAGCCCTGCATTCACTGGATCAAAGCCCGAGAAAGGCTCATCAAGAATAAGTAATTTGGGACGGTGCAGGACGGTAACCACGAACTGGACTTTCTGAGCCATTCCTTTGGAGAGCTCCGAGAGCTTTTTTTTCCACCACTGTTCTATGTCTAGTTTTTCAAACCAAAATTTGGCTTGGGAAAGGGCCACTTGCCTAGACAGACCTTTTAGTTCCCCAAAGTAAAGGATCTGATCCCCTAAGGTCATGTTTTTGTAAAGCCCTCTTTCTTCTGGCATATAGCCAATGGAAGAAATATGCTCGGGTTTTAACTTTTCCCCATCGAGAAAAATTTCTCCCCTGTCGGGGGCTAAGATTTGGTTAATGATCCGAATGAAGGTGGTTTTCCCTGCTCCGTTTGGACCTAGTAGACCGTAAATGCTTCCTGTTGGAACGAAAAGATCAAAATCCTTTAAAGCGATTTTCTTTCCTGCATTGTATGATTTGGTAACTTGAGTGGCTTTTAACATGGAGAATTTCTAATTCAAAGAGGTAAAAATACGGATTAATGGCTAATAGAAAAAACCAGATAAGGGAAGGATTTTGCTAGAATTGAATGCTAGAAGGCTGTTTTTTTCCTGTTGCTAAGATTTTTTGCTTGTCGTTAAATTTTTACTCTAAGAAAAAAAAGACCCTCTGTGCAAAAGCAAAGAGGGTTTTGGGGAAAACCTCGGTCCCATTGAACCAATAATAATAAACCTATTATAAAAAATTGTGTTTTTAGTGAGGTTTAACTCGAGTTACTTAATACGAAATAATGGTAGAAACTTTAGGGAAATTTATTACGTATTTTTAGGGTTTGTGGGTTTAATTATAAGTTTTCTTGGTTATTAAGGCAAAGGTATTGATAATGGTTGACAAGTAATGTCAATCATGTTCTAGAAGGCTTTAACGAGTTTAATCCGGACGAAAACTATTGTTGGATTCTAAAGGAGCATCCGAATTGTAGGATTCTTCAATATCTTTTAGTTTCTTTAAGTACATCTCTTTCAGCTCAGGCGGTCCGATTACTTTAACATTGCTCATCCATTGGAAAATCCAACCGGTCAGTTCTCGGTTCAGACCACAGTTCATTCTAAGTATTACGTTTCCGTTTTCAAGCTCCTCGAACGCCTGGGTCTCATGCCAGAATTGATTGCGGATGAAGGCGCCCGTCAAACGACTAAACTCGAGTTCTACCTTATAAATTTTATTGTCGGTATTTTTTGTGATTCCAAAGCGACGAAGCATTTTCTTTTTTAATGTGGCTTCTAGCTTCGTGCTATTAAACATGTCATTGGTCAGCTGGTATCGTTTAAATTGTTCTAAAGCCAAAACAACCAGTTCCAATTCTACATCGCCTTTAACAAAACCTACCACATGGACCACGCCCCGATGGTAGAGTAGCTGCATGGGAAGGAATCGAACCGGAGAATGGATGTGCTTTGGATTGGAGGTGTAGTCAAATTCGATTTCTAAAACCTCCATTTCTCTTTTGTTTTGAATGCTCCAAAGGCAATCATCAAGAATTTTCTGATAGTTCTCCATCACCGAGACCTCGTAAAAATGTGTTCCTACGATTTGTTTATCTCCAAGTTCTGCGAACTGTTCAAACTTACTTTTGGAGTAGCTTTTATAAAAGAGCTCTACCATTTTATCTAAAGAAGCGCGCCGTGCCGAGACTACCGGAAGGGGAAGGAAGTTTTTGAAAAGAATGTAGGAGCTGATATCAAAATCCAAAAGGCCCTTATGGGAATTTTGGTATTCAATTTTCCAGACCTTTTTGTTTTTTTCACCCGTCGTGACCACAAGTTTCTCACCCTCTATAAAGAGTGAGTTTTCCAGATCTTTTAAATCCCGGTAAAAGGTTCGTGGTGAGATTTGAATTCCGTGCCGCTCCGCCCACTGATTTAACAGCTCCACGGTGAGAGGTCCACGTTTTAGTAAGGAGTAAATTTTTAAAAGTCGCTCGGATTTATCTGACATACCTATTGAGACCGCAAAGAATTGCAAGGGCCACTTTCAAAGATAAGCAATGGAATTAGAAAAAGCAAAGTGCTTTTTATGTCAAAAAAGCAGAGTTTATACAGAAAATTCAGCAGCCTCATAAAAGGCTTTGGTTTCTTCGATGAGCTCATCCAACTCCACGAGGGTATGAGCCTGTAAGAATCTTCTTTTGAACTCTTTGAAATGAGGAATGGCTCTAAAATAATTGCTGTAGTGCTGGCGCATTTCTAAAAGCCCGTTTTTCTCGCCTTTCCACTCGGCGCTCCACTCTGCGTGTTTTCTTACCGCCGATAGTCTTTCTTCTAAGTTAGGAGGATCAAGAATTTCTCCCGTTTTGAAAAAGTGTTTGATTTCATTAAAAATCCAAGGGTAGCCAATGGCTCCTCTTCCAATCATAATTCCATCGCAGTTGTACTTTTCCTTGTACTCCAAAGCTTTTTGTGGACTGTCAATATCGCCGTTTCCAAAGATGGGAATCTCGATGTCTCCATGGTTTTTTATCATGGAAATATAATTCCAGTCTGCCTCTCCCTTGTACATTTGAGAACGCGTGCGCGCATGAATCGTTAGGGCTTTAATTCCAGCGTCTTGAAGTCTTAGGGCAACTTCCTGAATGTTAATCGAATCGTAATCCCAACCCAGTCTTGTTTTTACCGTCACGGGTAAATCCGTGGAACCTACCACTGCTTTGGTTAAACGAACCATGAGGTCCACATCTTTCAGTACTCCGGCCCCGGCCCCTTTGCTTACTACCTTTTTCACAGGGCATCCGAAATTAATGTCGACAATATCGGGCTGCACCGTTTCAACAATGCGGGCAGATAAGGCCATAGCTTCTTCATCGCCTCCAAAGATCTGAATTCCTACAGGTCTTTCGTAATCGAAGATGTCGAGTTTCTTTTTGCTCTTAATTGCATCACGAATTAGTCCCTCCGAAGAGATGAATTCCGAATACATAAGATCCGCTCCCGCTTCTTTACAAAGTCGACGAAACGGAGGATCACTCACGTCCTCCATAGGAGCTAAGAGTAGAGGGAAATCCGGAAGTTCAATGGGACCTATTTTTACCATGGCGCAAAATTACGAAAATTTGTACTTTTTCGCTCTTTGAATAATTTTTGCAAGTAACTTAATACCAACCTCTTCTAAAATGGCTGGTTAAGGCCGAAAGGTTGAGCTGCAAGGTAAAGCGAATTCGCTTGGCGTAATCCGGAAGCGAAGGTTCAAATCCTAGAGAAGATTGCACGGGTAAGTAAATTTCTAAGAAATCAGGAATGACCTTTACTTTGATGCCCGAGTCCCACATGAACTGAGGTTTTATTCCCTCGTTTTTGTAGACTCCTACATCAGCGTAAATATTGAAAGGTTTCCAGAGGTGGGCGTCCACTCCAAAGGTAGAGATCCACTGATCAACCGTATCTCCAATGGCGGATTTCATTCCTCCTTCGGCCTGAATGTACTGCTGAGATAATACCCCGGAAGTGGCACTTTGCCCTAAGAGACTGTAATTAAATGCGTAATTGGAGACTCTATGAATTCCGAAGTTAAATAAGTCGTTTCGTGTATTATTGGAGAAAAATACCCCTCCAAAGAGGCGGAAATGAATCTTTTTATTTTTTGCGTATTCGTAGCGGTAGGAAGCTTCTGCGGAGAGTTTTTGAAAATCGTTCATCAGCTGCAGCTGAGAGCCTAAAGAAATCTCATGAATAATTTTTCGATCCGAGTAAGCATAGCCCATGCTCCAGAGTCCGTAGCGATCGTATTTGTTTTGAGCGATCAGCTCTGGGGTTAAATCTTTTTCATAGTGGCTGAAGGAAAAGTAGAGGGCTCGAGTAATATCACTACGAAGTACTTTGGAGAAATTAAGCTGAGAAGAAACGGAGAGTTTCTTATAAGCTAAATTATGATCGTAGTGAAAATAAGAACCGCTGAGTCCTACTTGCCAGGAAGAGAAAAAGGCATCGGTAGGCCTAAACGTATAAGTGGCCGAGGCGGAACCGGTAAAGCTATTGGTACCCGTACTAAAGTAGGGAGCAATAGAGTAGAGGAAGGGCTGCTCAAAAAGACTTTTGTTTTTAAATCCAATACCTAAGAGAACTTTGTCGTAGGCATTGAAGGTAAGCTTAGGTTCAATGTAGATTTCATTGTACTCAGGATTCGGGATGTCTCTAAGAAGTTTTAAGCGGATTTTTTTTGTGTTGGAAAAGAGTCCTTTCGTATAGAGGTAATTGTCCCGAAAGTTGGACTCTGGGAACATGTACTCATCATTGACTAAAATCTTTTTGACCTCAGGTCTTGGAATTAAGTACTCTCCGTATAAATTCTTATTCGAAGTATCGTACCAAAAACTTCGCGTCGCGCCCTGAAAATCCTCTGAAGTAATTTTCATAGGAATAGCCTCTCGCGTGTTTTTACGGATTTTCACCAGGTAGCCCTCATCTAATTTTTCAAATTTTTTCACTTTGAAATTAACGCGGTGCTCTTTATAAATAAAGTTTTCAAGAAAATTCGAGGAATATTTCGAGGCGCGCGTAAGGGCATCTAAAAAATCTTTCGTGTCTAGTACCTCGTCCTTATGTTCTTGCAAGTATTCTTTTAAAAAAGATTCGAATGCTTCTTTGCCCATTTTCTCAGAAATAAAATTCAATAGACTTCCCGTTTCAAAGCGGCTGATGGCCATGTCATTGAAATTACTTAAGGTCGGATAGGAGGTTCCAATTTTCTGATCCAGATTCTGAGACACCATGTATTGGTAGGCCAGTCCGTAGCGCTCAGAGAGTTTTAATCGGGCGGCCGTAAGGTATTTTAAAGGTCGAATGCCTAGGATTTTTGCGTTTTCTGGCAAGTCGCCCAGTAGGAGTTGGTCCTTATAATGCGCATCCAAATATTGCATTTCCAAATAACTCTGAATGCCGTTTTTAAACCAGTGGTCTGTGCTTTTTCTTGTCACCGCTGACTCTTGAATCGCTTTTTTCGAGAGAATACTAAAGTAATCCAAATCCGACTTCTCCATATCAGAGAACATTTCAAACTTGAACTTCCAGAATTTTATATCGTCGTTTCCAAAGAAATCTTCTTGATCGTAGAATTTTTGAGTGATTAGGATTTTCTTAGGAACTTCTCCGAGTTTAGAACCTAGGAAATTAAAGTGGACAGGAAAAAGGTATTTTAAGGTCGAAGCCTCTTTTTCGTGAAGGGGATAGCCAAAGACCACTTTGCTTTTAGCATACCGGGAAAATACGTCAATGGACTGAGTAGGGAACCGAGTAATTAAAAATTCAGGATCTTCCTTTAATGAGCCTGAAAACTCATGGGGAAGGTAGAGGTCGGATTCCAAGTTGCTTTCTGAGTACCAATTTTCAGGAAGCGACAGCTTTACTGCCCAATGGTTGCCTCCACTTTGGGTTTGCTCTGTATCATTAAAATGCCGCTCTTCTGCTTCCTCGTTAACATAAAAGGGATCGGAAACCAAAAAGAAGTACTTTAAAAGCACCTGATCCTTGTTCCAACCGTAGTGGGTAAAGGTGCTTTTGGGAAGCACAAGATGGTATTTAAGCTTTAGCTCAATGGACTCGCCAGGAGCAAGTTCGTAAGGTAAATCGATAAGAAGTTCTTCGCTGTTCAAATTTAGTAAAGAGAGGGAATCTCCTACCGATAGGTTTTCCAAATAACCCAGGTCCTCGTTTTTTGAAAAGTGGAGTTCTTTATTTCGGTCTTCAATTTTTCTTTTCGAAAGCGAAGTACCCGCCCTTCGGTAGGCGGCAATCCAATTTAATAGTTTGGCCTTTTTAATACTTTCCTCTTGCCGATTGTGGTAAAGAATCGTTTGATTCACCTCTAGCGTTCTTAAATCCTGGGAGAATTCAGCCTCGATACGAATAGAGTCGCTTTGCCCATAGAGTAGGCATGAGAGAAACAAAAGCAAAAAAAGAGGAGCTACTTGGCGCATTAATGGGTTTGAGAATTCCAAATATATCAAAATTCAGTTAACCGCAAAGGGGTTTTTACACCTTCTTCAATTGCAAAGGATTTTTATTGAATACTAAGAGTTTCCGACAAGTTATAGGATTAAAAAAGCCGCCTTGAGTAATCAAAGCGGCCTATAAAAAAAAGCTATATGAAAAAACACAAGGTTTGTGTTTATTTTTCAGTAAGTTCAAAGTCTCCTTTGATTCTTACAAGATCAGAGATCATTGCTTCAGGGAAGTTAGGTCCTACTCCAAAGTCTGATCTTTTGATCACTCCTAATACTTGGTATCCGTGAGTGGTTTTCTTGTTCATTGCGTTTACAGTAGATCCGCGGTAAACAAGAGTTAATTTTACTGGTTTAGTTACTCCGTGCATTAAAAGGTTTCCAGAAAGTTCGTAATAGTTCTTTCTTAGTTTTTTAAGGGAAGTAGATGTAAATGCAGCTGTTGGGTAAGTCGCTACATCAAAGAAATCAGCTGATTTTAAGTGATTGTCACGAGCTTCAATGTGAGTGTTGATAGACGCTGGATCAAATTCAAAAGTTACTTTTGAGTTAACAAAACTTTTTTCGTCCGCTTGAATCGTTAGGTTCGCAGTATCGAAGTTTCCTACGATGTCGTTAATACCTAAGTGAATTACTGAGAATTGAATTCTTGAGTGAGCAGCATCAGAAACTAAAGTTTTTTGAGCCATTACACTAACGGTAAAGAGCATTACTGCTACAAGTGATAAGATTTTTTTCATAAGGTTTGAAATACTAAGTTGTTATAAATTTTATTGTTTTTCTAATTACTATGCAAAGATAATTCTTCGCTCTTCCCTAAGCATTGACCTATGTTAAGAAGCTTTTACTAAAGGTTGAATTTTTATTAACTGCATTCTCCGTCCGTAGTGCAGCTCTCGCCTCCAGACAAAATTTCAAGTCCTTTATCTCCTTTTTTAAACTCATCGAAACTTTTCTCAAGTGCTCCTAGAAAAGTAGAAGGGTGCTGGGCTCCAGAAACTCCGTATTTGTCATTGAAAATAAAGAAGGGAACAGCGCGCACTCCAATTTGACGAGCGAGTTGTTCGTCTTCTTTAATACCGTAGGCCAGATCATCGGAAGCAAGAGCCTCTAGGACTTCTTCTTTCGAAAATCCCACTTTTTTTCCTATTTCAATTAAATCTTCTTCGGAGTCAATGTTTTTTGCCTCAATGAACTGCGCTTCAAATAGGGCCTCTTCCATTTCATTGGCCACGTTCTTTTTCTTAGCCAATTGGATCAGTAAGTGCGCCTTAAATGAATTGGCTACTTTTTGACTCTCAAAGTTAAATTCGATTCCTGCTTCTTTTCCTGCGTTGCGCGCATGGTCGTGCATCAATTTAGCCTCTTTTACGCTGATGCCTTTAGCTCTGGAAAAGAATTCAAAAGGATCGATCCTAGGATCTGTTTTTAAAGAAGGATCAAGTTGAAAGGAATGCCATCTGATCTCAATGTCCTCTTTTGCAGAAAACTGCTCAAGGGCCTTTTCAAATTTCTTTTTTCCTACATAACAAAACGGACAACGTACGTCACTGAATATATCTACTCTCATCATTTTTTATTTTTATTTCTTCCACAAAGATACGGCTCCTTATGGAGTAAAATCTTGACATTTGATAAGATACGCTCTAATTTCATTTTTTTTTAGAAAAAGAATTTTCCATTCAGCGGCCGCCTAAGGAGTAAAAAAATCCCCAAAGGCTTTGGCGCGCTCTGGGGATTCTTGTAAATTATTTTTATTAGAAGCTCTTAGCTAAGGCTTTCTTCGTAAGCTTTCCAACCTGCAATTTTGTAATCTAACGCTGCTTTTTCTTGGTCTTCTGCTTTGTAGATTCCGCGTCCTACAATAATGAAATCAGTCATTAGAGTGGAAAACACCTTCTCAGGCGTATTGTACTGTTGCCCTTTTCCATCGCCTTTACTTTCTAGACTAACGCCTGGAGTAAAGAGTAAAAGTTCAGAAGGAACGGCGTTTTGACTCACTCCTCCAATGACATTAGGATGGCTTAAGGCAATTTTAAGTGCTTCTTCACGGTAGTGACTGTCGGTTAGAGTTCCTTTGGAAGACATTCCTAAAATTGCAATCACCCCGCTGCTGTGAAAGAAATCCAGTGAGGAGTAGCCTCCAATCACATGAGAAGTAATGAGGTCTGCCCAATTGGATATTTTATAGGTCCCGTATCCGTATTGGAGTTCTTGAGTAGAACCAATGTCTCCAAATTTACGGTCTTCCATTAATAGGAAGTTGTGCTTTGAGGCCAAATCTACTAGAGGAAGTATGGTTTTGTCGTAATCAAAATCGGTAATAATATCTATGTGGGTTTTTAGCGCCACAATATGAGGTCCCACTTTGTCTGCAAGCGCATGCAGCTCTGCGGTAGAAAGAACGTCCGCAGAGGCAATCAGATTGGATTTTTTCTCCAGCGCGATTTCTAAAATCTTTTTCGCCTTGGAATGATCCAATTGTTCAAGTTTCGCTTCGTAAGTAGCGCGAGCTTGTTTTTCAAATTGAACGGTATTTCCCTTTAAAAAATCCTTGATTCTTTCTATTTCATCTTGGGATAATTTTCCTACTTGAGAAAGAATCTCACAGATTTCGGTAATGGTGAAAAGGGTATGAACGCGGTAGCCTTTCTTTTCTAGAAGTTCTTTTCCGCCTTGCTCGCGGTCTAAAACCACAACAATGTCCGAGACATTGAGTCCCGCATCTTCAATTTCTGGAAGCGTTTCTAAAAGAGAGGTTCCTGAAGTAATAACGTCTTCAACCACCAAACAATTTTGTCCTTTTTGGTAAAGCCCTTCAATTAATTTTTTCGTTCCATGGGCTTTAGCTTCCTTTCTTTTAATAATAAGAGGAAGGTAGCTTTCCAGCGACATAGCCGTAGCCATAGGGAGTGCAGCATAAGGAACGCCACAAATCAGATCAAATTCGTCTAAAGGAACAATGTCTAGCATTCGGTTGGCTAAATCCTTAAGGATTTTTGGGTCCGAAGCCAGGGGTCTTAAGTCCACATAAAAAGGGCTTTCGATACCCGATTTTAAGGTGAATCGTCCAAATTTGATGATTTCATGTCGGTAGCATTCTAGGAAAAATTCTCTTTTGCTCTGCATTGATGTAAGGGTTTAGGCAAATTTAAGTCAAAATGACCAATCTCCCAAAGCAAACTTCAGGCCTAAAGAAAAAGCCATGGGGATTGCTTATATTTGAATTCAAATAACGATCTATGAAAAAAACCTTTCTAGTAGGTAGCGTAGTTTTCTTTGCGTCTTTCTTTCAGGCGCAGCTTTCTGAAAAGGCTACCGACGAGCTCATTGAAAACACCTTAAAAGCCTTCGATGTACCGGGAATCTCGGTAGGAATTATTAAAGATTCCAAAATTGTGTACGCCAAAGGACACGGACTCGCCTCTCTTACAAGCAAAAAAGCCATGGATGAAGAAACCCTAGTGGGAATCGCGTCCAATTCAAAAGGATTTACCGCCACAGCGCTTGCCATATTAGCAGATGAGGGAAAACTTTCTTGGAACGATAAGGTAACGAAGTTTATTCCTGAGTTTCAGATGTACGACCCTTACGTAAGTCAAAACCTTACCGTAAAGGATTTAATTACTCATAGATCAGGCCTTGGACTGGGACAAGGCGATCTTATGTTTTTCCCAGAAGGGGGAACCATCACTTTGGATCAATTAATTCATAACGTTCGCTATCTAAAGCCCGAGAGCGGATTTAGAGAAACCCTAAACTACAACAATATCATGTTCATTGTAGCAGGAGAAGTGATTTCTAGAATTTCTGGGCTTTCTTGGGCAGAGTTTATTGAACAAAGGATTTTTGCGCCGGTTGGAATGAAATCCAGTTTTGGTTCTTACAATAGAGCAAAAGCTGTCCAAAACAAAATCGATGCGCACGCTCCTGTTGAGGGAAAAATTGTTCAGATTCCGCACGACTGGAATGAAACCGCGAATGCAGCCGGAGGAATAATGAGTAATGTGGAGGATATGCTCATCTGGGCCGAATTCTTAATGAAAGGCTTTACTACTAAAGAGGGAAAAAAGCTGGTTTCCGATCGACAGATCCAAAGCCTTTGGCAAATTCAACAACCTAGCCCTATCGCGCTAAAGAATCCTTACGATTCTGGCTCTTATGGATACGGACTGGGATGGTTCATTTCCGATGTGAAAGGCCATAAGCAAGTACAGCACAGTGGAGGACTTATTGGAACCGTGACGCTCTTTACTTTAATTCCGGATTTAAATCTAGGGATCGTGGTACTGACCAACCAACAAAGTGGAGCCGCTTTTAATGCCATTACCAATACCATTAAAGATTCTTACCTTGGAATTGAAGACAGGGGATGGATTAAGACCTATAGCGAAAGAATGGAAAAAGCTTCTGAGCGCTATGAAAAGCAAAAGAAAGAGGCTTATCAGAAAGCTAAGGACTTTGCAAAAGACAAAAATCGCGCTCTGAAAGACGAGCAGTTTGTAGGAATCTATGAAGATCCTTGGTTTGGACAAGTAGAACTAAAAAGAGAAGGAGCGAAGCTTAGGTTTTTAAGTAAAACCTCTCCAAGACTGAAGGGAGATTTGATTCCTTATTCCCCTACCAGTTTTATCGTTCGCTTCGACGATCGTTCCTACGACGCGGATGCGTATTTTACTCTTTCAATGGATCCCGATGGGAAGGCCACCGGAGCCGAAATGAACGCGATTTCAGATATCACCGACTTTAGCTTTGACTTCGATGATTTGGATCTAAAGAAAGTAGAAAAGGAAAAATAAGTTCTAGTAAAACAGGTCTTTAGGGAGATAGAAGTGAAGAAGTTTCGTTTCAGCTCCAGAAAAAAGGCTCCAGTCTTCAGTAAAGACCTGAAAGACCGCTACGGCGCAAGTGGCAAATTCTGGAGTCGTCTCGTCCAATCGATGAGCAAACTCTGAGATGGTAGGATTGTGAGAAAATAGGGCAATCGAAGAGAGATCCGAGTCCATTCTTTCAATCGTACGGTAAAAATCTTCTAGTAGAGGTTCGTAAAGATCCTCTACTTTTTTTATTTGTGGCCGAGAGAAAGTTTCAGCAAAATAACGACAAGTCGTTAGGGCTCTTTTCGCAGGCGAAGACACAAATTGATCAATGGAGTAGTCGTGGTCCAAAAGGTATTTGGCCATCTGTCTAGCGTCCCTGTGCCCCCTTTCGTTTAAGGGACGGTCAAAATCTTCCAGGTCCTGAGTCCAGTCACTCTTGGCGTGACGAACTAAAAAAAGAGTTTTACTATTCACTTCCTTTCTGTTTTATACAAACGAAAATAGACAAAAAAAGTTTTCGAAAGACAAAAATGAAAAAAATCGTAAATTTGCACGATGGCACAACTCATGGCACTCGACTACGGAAAGAAACGCTCGGGACTCGCGGCAACAGATGATTTACAGCTGATTGCCTCAGGACTCACCACAGTGGAGACTCCAAAATTAATGGATTTTTTTAGTCGCTATTTTTCTTCCAATTCCGTAGAGGCGCTGGTGGTAGGGCTTCCTATTGATTTAAGAGGGAACCTATCGGAGGTGGAGAAAGACATTTTGGTCTTTATTGAAGGGTTCCAAAAGGCTTTCCCAGACATAGAAGTGCACCGTTTGGACGAGCGATTCACTTCCAAACTGGCCTCGATGTACATCTCTCAGAGTGGAAAATCCAAAAAGGAAAGACAGAAGAAAGAGCTGATTGACCAGGTAAGTGCTACAATTATTTTACAGAATTTTTTAGATAAAAAGAAATGATATTACCCATTCGCGCCTTTGGCGATTCGGTCCTAAGAAAGGTGGGGAAACCCATCACACCTGAGTACGAGGGACTCAAAGAATTAATTGACGATATGTTCGATACCATGGAAGGGGCTAACGGAATAGGACTTGCCGCGCCTCAAATTGGAAGAGACATTCGCCTTTTTGTGATCGATGTTACTCCTTTGGCTGAGGACGAAGATTACGCCGATATCAAGGAAGAACTAGAAAAACAAGGCAAAAAAGTATTCATTAACGCGCAGATCCTAGAAGAATCAGGAGAAGAGTGGAAGTTCAATGAAGGTTGCCTTTCCATTCCCGATGTTCGTGAGGACGTGAAGCGTAAAGGAACTATTGTGATCAAATACCAAGATGAAAATTTCGATTGGCATACAGAAACTTTTTCCGATATTCGTGCCCGCGTTATTCAGCACGAGTACGATCATATAGAAGGGGTGCTGTTTACCGATCGACTCTCTCCACTAAAGAAAAAGCTAGTGAAAGGGAAACTAAACAAAATCGCCTCGGGAGACGTTCAAGTTCCCTACAAAATGCGTTTCCCAAAATAATAAGGAGCGATAAAAAAGAAACATTTAGAAAAAAGAGAAAAAAAAAGAAAAGTAAAATACTATGCAGTTAGAAAAGATTATTTCCATTTCGGGAAAGCCAGGACTCTTCAAGCTGGTTTCACAATTAAGAAACGGTTTTATTATTGAAGATGTAATTACCAAAAAGAAAATGAGTATCGGGAATTCTTCCCAGGTAAGTCTTTTAGATAATATCGCAATGTTTACCACCGATAAGGAAGTTCCTTTGTTCGATGTATTTGAAAACCTAGCGAAAGATTTAAACTACGAGGCTGCTATTTCTCATAAGAGTTCTGATCAAGAGCTTCGTGACGTAATGGAGGTAGCGCTTCCTAATTACGACGAGGACCGAGTTTACGTTTCTGATATGAAAAAACTGGTGCAGTGGTACAACATTCTTCATAAAGCCGGTTACATTACTGTAGACAGCTTTGTAAAAGAAGAGGTTGTGGAGGAAGTCGCTCCTGCAGCTGAAACTGAGGTAGTAGAAGAAGCAAAAGAAGCAAAAGAAGAAAAAAAGCCTGCAGCTAAAAAATCCGCAGCTAAAAAGCCTGCCAAAGAAGCAAAAGAACCTAAAGCTTCTAAGAAAGAAGAGAAGTAAGAAAAAATAATTTTTCTTTTTAGTAATAAAGGAAAGCTTTGTCCCTAGGATGAAGCTTTTTTTTGGCTCTAGGGTTTTACAATTTATTGAAAGGGAAAAAGAAATTTATAGATTGGTTCTTAACGGCTCTCAGGTTTTTTAAAAAAAGCTCTTACCGTATACTTATTCTGCCCCTATTTTTCTGTCCCTTTTTTTATTTCAATCCATTCTTTTTTATTGTGTAGTCAAAAGCCGTAATTTTGTAAGTGCTTTTTCTTAACGTTAGAGAAAGAGAACAAAATAAATCCCAAAGCGAAAAAAAATGAATTCAAAGCAAGCTAAATTAGAAGCTTTTTCTAAGCTATTAGACATCATGGACGATCTTAGAGAAAAGTGTCCTTGGGATAAAAAACAAACCCTAGAGTCTTTAAGACCCTTAACGCTTGAAGAAGTTTATGAACTTTCCGATGCGCTGATTAAAGAAGATTTAACCGAGATCAAAAAAGAACTAGGAGACGTACTACTTCACCTGGTGTTTTACTCTAAAATAGGCTCCGAAAAAGGCAGTTTTGATATCGCCGATGTTATTAATTCGCTGAATGAAAAGCTTATTTTTCGTCATCCGCACATTTACGGAGATACTAAGGTGAGCTCCGAAGAGGAGGTGAAACAAAACTGGGAAAAACTCAAACTTAAAGAAGGCAACCGCTCGGTTCTTTCTGGTGTGAGTAAAGGAATCCCAAGTTTGGTTAAAGCCTTTAGGATTCAGGAAAAAGTAAAAGGTATCGGTTTTGAGTTTGCAACGGCCGATGATGCGTGGGAGAAAGTAAAAGAAGAACTTTTGGAATACGAAAGGGAAGAGGACCAAAAGAAAAAGCAAAACGAGTTTGGAGACCTTCTTTTTTCCTTAGTGAACTACGCTAGGATTTCAGGAATCAATCCGGATACCGCTTTGGAGGGAACGAACCTTAAATTCATTTCAAGGTTTCAGAAAATGGAAGCTTTAGCTACTAAAAGTGGTAAAGAGCTCTCCCAAATGAACCTAAAAGAAATGGATCTTCTGTGGGAAGAGGCAAAGAAAGAGGAAGCGTAAGAAAAAGCCTACTCTAAAAATTTATGAAAACAAGAAAAGAAAGATTTAACCGACATATAGAATCGCTTTGGACCCTAAAAGAGACCGAGCGGCGTTGGCATTTCCCTGTTCTAGCCGGTGTTTGTATTGGAATTTGTCTTTCGGTAGGTCAACTCTTAGGCCAGCCCATGCTCGGGAATATCGCTAGTTTTGGGGCGCTCGTGATTCTTTATTTCACTCATGACACCCTAGAGAAAAGAATGCTTCACCTCTCGGTATGTGCTCTTGGGTTTATGCTGGCTTTTAGTTTGCAGCTGCTTTTTTCTTTCCATCCGATTCCTTCGCTTATCAGTTTTTTTGTAGTGACGTTTCTCGCGCACTTTTTGTCGAGTTATTTTGATATACCACCTCCTCGAAATTTCTTTTTTATTATGGCGGCAGCGGTAGCAACGCAGATTCCTTTTGACCTTAATGAGATTCCTTCACAGCTGGGAATGTTTAGTTTTGGAATACTGGTTTCTGTAGTTCTAGCTTTTTTCTATTCCGTACTGGTGGCTAAAGAATCGAAAAGTTACTTAAGAATACGTCCTAGAAAAAACCGCTATACCAAAACCGTAGAAAGCTTCGTTTTAGGTCTGGCAATGGTTTTGGCTCTAATTGTAGGTTATACCATAGATAAAGAAAGTCCGTATTGGGTACCGGTCTCTGCTCTTGCGGTTCTGCAAGGGAAAGACCTTTTGCATACCACAGAAAGAAATCTGCACAGAGTCCTAGGAACTTTTTTAGGAATGGGGATCGCTTGGATAATCCTTTCTTTGAAACTTTCTCCTTGGTGGATGGTTCTTTTAATTGCCTCTCTACAGGCGATTATTGAGCTATTGATCGTAAGAAATTATCTTTTTGCCGTTCTTTTTATTACCCCACTCACCATTCTTTTGGCCGAGACCGGAAGAGGATTTGCAGTGGATACTACAGCTCTGATCTATGCGCGACTGATCGACACCTCTTTAGGTGCCTTTATTGGACTTTTTACCGGCTACATTCTTCACCATAAGGTATGGATGGATGGGCTGGAAAAACAAGTGAGAAAATTTAAACTCCTGCGTAAAAGGACTTTTTAGAAGCTCAAAGGTTTTTTTTAAAGAGAAAAGAAAATATTGCTATTGATCCAGTTCTCTTCTGAGGGATTCTAGATCTAAGGGTCTGGTGTACATTTCAAGAGAGCCGTCCGGTTTTTGTGGCCACACTTCTTTAGGTCGATCCCAATAAAGTTCTACACCGTTTCCATCAGGATCGTTTAAATAAAGCGCCTCTGAGACTCCATGATCGCTAGCTCCTGTCATAGGATAGCTGTGGGATCGGATTCTTTCAAAAATCACGGCTAAATCTTTTCTTGTAGGGTAAACAATAGCGGTATGGTAAAGTCCCACCGAATTCTTTGGCGCGGGTCCTAGGTCTTTAGAGTGCCAGGTATTGAGGCCAATATGGTGGTGGTAGCCTCCAGCAGAGATGAATGCGGCCTGCTCACCGTAGAGGGTGGTGATTTCAAAACCTAAAAGGGAGCAGTAAAATTCAAGGGATCGCGCTAAATCGGCCACCTTTAAGTGAACGTGTCCGATCCTAGTTTGACTAGGAACTGTGTAAGGTGTATTTTCTAATGCCATAATAGAGAGATTTGAAAGAAGGATTACAAATCAAAGATACAAATAACTGAAACCTCGCATTTTATTTTTTTATTTCGACTTAGAACGACTCTATTCCAACAAAAATCTTTTGCCTATTTTTGCCTTAATTCATTTTTTACCATGCAAAATTACTTAGAACTTCTTCAGCATATATTAGACAATGGAACCGATAAAAGTGATCGCACCGGCACGGGAACTCGAAGCGTTTTTGGGTACCAATTGCGTTACGATCTATCGAAAGGATTTCCACTAGTGACCACGAAAAAGACCCACTTAAAGTCTATTATTTATGAACTGCTTTGGTTTTTAAAAGGAGATACCAATATTCAGTATTTGAAAGAGAATGGAGTAAGCATCTGGGACGAATGGGCGGATGAGAACGGAGATTTAGGTCCGGTCTACGGCGCGCAGTGGAGAAGCTGGCAGGGCGCTGAGGGCAAAGTAGTGGATCAGATTACTCAGGTTTTACAGCAGATTAAAACCAATCCCGATTCAAGAAGACTCATTGTCTCTGCGTGGAACACCACAGAAATTGATAAAATGGCCCTGGCTCCTTGCCATACCATGTTTCAGTTTTATGTAGCGGATAATAAACTCTCGCTTCAACTTTACCAAAGAAGCGCTGATGTGTTTTTAGGCGTACCGTTCAATATCGCTAGCTATGCACTACTTCTAATGATGGTAGCGCAAGTGAGTGGCCTAGAAGTAGGAGACTACGTTCATAGTTTTGGTGATGTCCATATTTACAACAATCATTTTGATCAAGTAAAAAAACAACTGGAAAGAACGCCTAGAGCCCTTCCACAGATGAAATTAAATCCAGAGGTGAAAGATCTTTTCTCTTTTGAGTTTGAAGATTTTCAGTTGGAAAACTACGAACCTTATCCTGGAATTAAGGCGCCAGTAGCCATTTAATTGTTGGTACGTAACTCGTTTTCTATAGGGAAGTAGATTCTTAATTCTACCTTTATAATTGTAACAATGAGAGGAAATCAAAGACCCATTGTAGGGGACTTTTTAGATCCCAATCCAAAATTATTCTTATGAAGAAAATCTTTTTTTCTGCCCTCGTTCTCTTAGGGGTGGGTACTTTATCGTTTGATGCGCAAACCCTTGAAAGCGGTCGACAGGCGGTTTATCAGCATACTTATACGAAAGCAACCGAGCTTTCTCATACCCTTCTTCGGGTAAGTTTTGATTACGAAAAAGAACAGATGCACGGAGAGGCTACCCTTTCGGCTAGTCCTTATTTTTATCCTACGGACCAATTGGAATTGGACGCCAAAGCCATGCTCATCCATGAAGTCGCCATAGAAAAAGGAAATTCTAGAACGCCTCTTAAATACGACTACAAAAACGATAAACTTTCTATTACGCTGGACAAAATTTACCAGAAAGGGGAGTCTTATAAAGTGTACATAAAATACACGGCAAGACCAGGAGAAGTAAAACAGAAAGGAAGCGAGGCCATCTCGGATGCAAAAGGACTTTACTTTATCAATGCCCAAGGGAAAAACCCTAATAAGCCGATTCAAATTTGGACTCAGGGGGAAACGGAGAGTTCCTCAGTGTGGTTTCCAACCATCGATAAGCCCAATATGAAAACTACTCAGGAGATCTACATGACGGTTCCTGATAAATACGTAACGCTTTCCAACGGACTTTTGAAAGGTTCAGTAAAGAAAGAGGGAGGGCTTAGAGAGGATCACTGGGTTATGGACAAGCCCCATGCACCGTATTTATTCTTTATGGGCGTAGGAGACTACGCAGTGGTAAAAGACAAATGGAGAAATCTTGACGTCGATTATTACGTTGAAAAAGAATTTGAGCCGTATGCAAAAGGAATCTTTGGTCATACTCCAGAAATGATGGAGTTCTTCTCGAAGCTTTTAAACTACGATTACCCTTGGAGCAAATACGCTCAAATGACCGCTAGAGATTACGTGAGCGGAGCTATGGAGAATACAACGGCTTCCCTTTATTCAGAGGAAATCCAACAGACCCCTTCTCAGCTCATCGATCACAACGAGTACGAAGAAACCATTGCCCACGAACTGTTTCATCATTGGTTTGGGGATTTAGTAACCACCGAATCGTGGAGTAACTTATCTATGAACGAGTCCTTTGCCAACTATTCACAATACCTTTGGAACGAATACAAGTATGGAAAGGACCTTGCGGATTACGGCTTAAAAAATGAAATCGACGGTTACCTTCAAGATCCTTCCAATATTAATAAAGACCTGGTTCGATTCAACTACCATTCCAGAGAAGACATGTTTGATGCCGTGTCTTACAATAAGGGAGGAGCGGTACTTCATATGCTTAGAAATTACTTAGGAGATAAAGCTTTTTTTCAAGGGCTTCATCATTACCTAAAAACCCATGAGTATGGAACTGCTGAGGCGCACCACCTAAGACTTTCCTTAGAGAAAGTAAGTGGAAAGGACCTGAATTGGTTTTTTAATCAATGGTTCTTTGGAAGCGGACATCCAAAACTTTCTTATTCTACGAGCTATGAGCCGGTAAAAAAACAGTTAACCGTTTCGGTGTATCAGAATCAGGGCGGTAGTTATTTTGAGTTCCCTCTTTCGCTGGATGTGGTAAGCAAAGGAAAAGTAGAAAGAAAGAACGTTTGGACGAGTGCTAAGGCCAAGAATGAGTTTACTTTCCCATTAGAAGGTCCACTCGATTTATTAGTGCTTAACTCCGATGGTGTGCTTTTAAGTGAGATCACGGAGTCAAAAACTCCGGCGCAGTATTTTAGGCAATACGAGATCTCCAAAGAGTTTTTACCTAGGTTCAAGGCACTAGAAAATGCGGCTGAAAATAAAACGAATCCCGATGCGATTAAAACTCTGGTCGCAGGATTAAAAGATCCCAACTTTAGACTTCGGATCCTGGCCTTAGAAGGACTCGATCTCTCTTTAAGTTCTCATCAAAAAGCAGCGGCAGCTGAGGTCGAGTCCCTCGCAAAGAACGATCCAAAAACGCTCGTAAAAGGAGCGGCTATTAGGGCATTAGATGCGCTGAAAGATCCAAAATTTCTTGCGTTCTATGAAAGTAGCACTGAGGAACTATCCAATTCAGTTAAAGGAAGTGCTCTTGCTGCAATCTATACGCTTAATAAGCAGAAAGCCAAAGAAAAGGCCGTAGCAATGGATTTAAAGGGAATCTCCACAAAAGTGGTAGAGAAGCTGCTTCCTATGATTGTAGAGGAGAAAATAGAGAATCTCCGCCCAGAAATGGCCTCCACCGTAGCATTTTATCCTTTCATTAGGTTCCAGGATCCTGTACTGGCTCCCGTAGCAGAGAAAGGATACCAGTGGATTATGTCCAGTGATGATTACGTGGCCACAGAGAAAATAACAAAAATCTTTACTCAGGCCCACGGTCAGCTCGGAAATAACCCCCAAGCCAAAATGCTAATCCTTCAAGCCCTGCAAGACGGAGTGAATTTGAAAATTCAGGCCTTAAGAAAAGAGCCTTCAAGCAAAAGCCTCAATGCACAAGTAGAACTACTCAACGAGGCGATCAAAGTATATAGATAGTTTTTTATCTAGTTTTTATTAGTTAACGATGCGGAACTCTTTTTTTAAGGGTTCCGTTTTCTTTTTGGGTATGCGTTTAAAATTCATGTAAATTTTTCTCTTTCACCTGCCCCAGGGAGCGAATATTTTTGGTAATTTCGTTAGAAATTTGATTGAAAATGCAGTACGGAATCGAGTGGGCCAGCTTCTATGTGCCTAGTATTTATTTACCCATCAGTGAATTAGCAGAAAAAAGAAACCTGGATCCAGGGAAATTAGAAAAAGGCCTGGGCCTTAAGAAAATGGCATTTCCTGATGCGAATGAAGATGCAGCTACTTTTGCCGCCTCTGCCCTTTTAAAACTCATTACGGACTCCGGGGTCGATCCTAAACTTATAGATCGTATTTATTTAGGAACCGAGAGCGCTGTGGATGGAGCTAAGCCTACGGCTTCTTATGCCATGGGGATGGTTGAAAAGGTTTTAGAACCTAATTTTGGTCCTAGGGTTTTTAAAAACTGCGATGTCGTCGATCTTACCTTTGCCTGCATAGGTGGGGTGGATGCCTTACAGAACTGCTTAGATTATTGCCGGATGAATCCCGGAAGAAAGGCTGTAGTGATCGCTTCGGATTACGCGAAGTACGAACTAGAAAGTTCTGGAGAATACACGCAAGGAGCCGGAGCTGTGGCTTTACTGGTTTCAGGTGATCCAAAGCTTTTGGCACTGGATTCCCAAGTGGGTGTAGCTACAGAGAGCGTTTTTGATTTCTTTAAACCTAGAAGAAATTATTTAAAAGATGACCTTAAGGGAGCATTAGATTCCATGCCCGATCAGATTGAGGTTTTTAGTGACGAGCCGGTGTTTGATGGTCAGTATTCCAACAGTTGCTATCAACAACGAATACTGGAAGCCTACGAGCACTACAAGGAGCTCAGTGGAAAACAGAAGCCTTATCTAAATTGGAGGTACTTGATTTTTCATTTGCCTTATGCTTTTCATGGGAAAAGGGTATTTACAGAGATCTACAGCAAAGAAAACAATCTTTCCTATCAAACTCCAGAAGAACAAAAAGAGGTAAGTAAATCAGAGGATTATAAAGCTTTTATTAGTGAAAAAATTGAAGCCTCGCAAAGGGCTTCTTCAGAGATTGGAAACCTCTATACCGCTTCGATTTTCATGGCTTTACTTTCGGCCTTGGAGGTAAGTTTGAAAGAGGGGGAGGACTTAGAAGGAAAAGAAATTGGATTTCTGGCCTACGGAAGTGGGTCCAAGGCCAAAGTGTTTTCGGGCGTAGTGTCTTCCTTATGGAAAGAAGTAGCCCAAAGCTGGAATTTATTTGAAGTGTTAGAGCAAAGAGAGGCCATTGATTTTTCTACTTATGAAAAGCTGCATAGGAAAAGCTTAAGTCAGCCGGTAGGTAGTAAGGGGGCAGGCTTTAAGCTAACTCAAATTGAGCAGGACCGAGAAGAGAGAAAAGGAGCGCGCAACTATGATTATCAGTAAATAAAGCCCTTAAACCTATAGAAAAAGAACAGCGAGCCTTTTTTAAGCTCGCTATTTTTATTTCTTTTTCTTGTAGTCTTCGTTGTGGCCTTTTCCCTTAAGAATATCTTCGTAGGCCTTTTCAATTCGGCTTGTTCGGGTGGCGGTCTGTTTAGCGGAAGAAAAATGAAGCACCCAAGAATTTCTTCTTCCCGGAGTAAGGGATTCAAAGGCTTTTTTTAACTCTATATCTTGGGTCAGCGCTATAGAAAGTTCCTCCGGGTATTCTAACGGCGCTTTTTGGGCTTTTGGGAGTTGTACTCCTTTTTTCTCAGCCTCAATCATTGCTTCTACGGCCTTTTTGATCTCTGTTTCTTTTTCCAGTACTTCTTCTTTCGATCGGAAACGAATGACCTTAGAGCTCCTTGAGTTTTCCCCTGGGAACTCCAAAAGCGAATCAAAACCTTGTAGTACGGCTCCTTTAAAGAAACTTAAGACAAAATTGTCTTTAAAGTTTCCAATGATAAAGAGGTTTTTACCACCAAAAGTATAGACCGGTTGGTACCACTTTTTTTCCTCCTTTACATCAAAAGAAAGCATGATGCGCCTTAGCTCAATAAGTCCCTCTTGAAAAGGTCTTTTTTTATCAAAATAAGCCGTAAGCTCCGGGTTTGTAGGATTCATTTGAAAAGGAATTTTTATTAAATCAATTCGTCCTCGGGAGTATTAAATTTTTCTCCCGAGAGCTTCGTGGTGAGCATAGCGGCCACCGTGTCCCCTGTGGAATTCAGTACGGTGGCTAAAGGATCCACTAAGGTTCCTATAATCATGACCGCCGGAATGGCCTCTTGGGGAAGTTGGTATACCGAGATCATAAGCATTTCGCCGATGTATCCACCGTTAGGGATTCCTCCAGCAACCATAGAGACGAAAATGGTAATTCCCACCGCTAAAAGCAAATTCATGGGATCAAAGAAGTTTTCTCCAATGATTAAAAAGGCCACGTAAATCTTTATAATGGAAGACATAGAGCTTCCGTTTTTGTGTAAGGTACTTCCAATAGGAATCGCCACATTGGCGACTTGATCAGGAATCCCAATTTTTGCAGCCGCCCTTAAGTTCATCGGCATGGTAGCAAAAGAGCTGCAGGTACTTATCGCCGTTAGAGATGGTACAATATTGTTCTTCCAAAAAAGAGCGGGTCCCTCTTTTCCTCGAGCCATAAAAGCGTAAAGAGAAAAGAATACAAAGAAATAAATTATGCCCGCTACGTAATAAAGCCCTAAAGGTTTACCATAAAACCCGAAAAGTTCCGGACCCACCGTAGCCACTTGATAAGCGAAGTACGCTCCTAAACCTACGGGAGCTAGTTTCATTACAATTAAAAGAAGTTCCTTCATTACTTCGTAACCCGAATGAACGAACAGTTTAAATTGATCTCCTTTATCCCCGGCCTTTCGTATAGCTGCCCCTGTAAGGAAAGCAAAAATAAGTAGCGCCAGCATGTTTTGTCTGGAAAATAAGAGCGTAAACTCACTTACGGTAAAGAAGTCCACAATCCTTTCTCCCCAACTGCCTTCCATTTGGGCCTCGGCCAAAAGAGAAGAATCGTTCATTCCCACCGCCTCGGTTGGGAAAAAATAAACTGCTACAATTGTGAATAGGGCCGCAATGATAATAAAAAGAAGGAAAGAAAAAATCATGGAAAACAGAATCCTTCCAAATTTACCTCCCTTTTCAAGCGAAGCAATGGAATTGGCGACTGCAAAATAGATTAAGGGCACAACCGATACGAAAAGTAAATTCAGGAAGACGTCACCAATAGGCTTTAAACTCTTTACCCACTGAGGGAAAAAGAGTCCAATGAAACTCCCCACCACAATACCCAAAAGGAGCAGAAGCATTCCGCTGTAATTTTTAAGAAGTTCTTTCACAAGGAAAATATTTAATCAAAGGTAATTTATTTTCTTCTTTACCTTGTCATTGTTTAAAGTATCTTAAGGGAAACTCTACAACAAAAGGACCTAAAAGGTTTCAATATCCTAATCAAAAAGGGGTAAGAATTAACCTTAAAACAATAGGGGTAATCTTTTGCTTTGGAGGATCGGAGCCCTATAATATTCTTATCTTTACGCTATGGAAATTTTGGATTTGCTGATCGTCGGGGCGGGCCCCATAGGCCTAAATACAGCCCTTAAAGCGAAAGAAAAGAATTTGAATTATCTCATTATTGAAAAAGGAACTACGGTAAATTCACTTTACCGTTATCCTTTGTATATGCAGTTTTTTTCCACTGCCGATCGTTTGGAGATTGCAGGAGTTCCTTTTATCTCCACCGGAGCCAAGCCCGGTAGAAGGGATGCATTAGAGTATTACGGTACGATCGCAAGATCTAATGAGCTCAACATCCATCATTACGAAAAGGTGCTCCAGATTGAGAAAGTAGCAAGCTTGTTTGAAGTTAAAACTTCCAAAGGGGTCTATTTGACTCAGAATGTGGTTCTTGCGACCGGATTCTACGATATTCCTAAACTCATTGGAGTAAAGGGAGAAGAAAAAGACAAGGTAAAGCATTATTACTCTGAGCCCTATCCTTATTCCGGGCAAAAGATTGTGGTCGTTGGCGCTAGTAATTCAGCGGTAGATGCCGCCCTAGAGTGCTATAGAAAAGGAGCAGAGGTCACGATGATCGTTCGGGGCAAAGAAATTTCTTCCAGCGTTAAATATTGGGTAAAGCCCGATATAGAAAACCGAATTAAGGAAGGAAGCATTAAGGCCTATTTTGGGGCGAACTTAAAAGAGATTAAAGAAGAGAGCGTTATATTTACGCAGGAAAACGGCAAAGAAATAGAAATTGAAAACGATTTTGTCTTAGCCCTAACGGGATATTTGCCGGATTTTGAATTTTTGGAAGCCTCTGGAATAGAGCTTCAGGGAAAACAGCGCAATCCTTACTACTCAGAAGACACGATGGAAACCAACGTCGAAGGTCTCTTTTTAGCCGGCGTGGTTTGTGGAGGAGAAGATACCCATCTGTGGTTCATTGAAAACTCTAGAGTGCACGCCTCTTTAATTGTGGAAGAGATCGCAAGAAGAATTCAGAAGTCTTAAAACAGGATATCTAGTCCAACGCGTAGTCCCCTGGAGGGAGCAGGATTGTAATAGCGCCCGCCAAAAGCATTTAAATCATAGCCCAAAGAATACTTTGAGTTAAAGATATTATCTACTGATACAAAAGTGCTAAGCGAAGAATTTTCCATCTTAAAAGGATAGGAGAGGTGCAAATTCGTTATCCAAGTTTCCTTTGATTGGGGCTGCCCCGAATCAGCCAAAGCAAATTTTGAGCGGTAAAATTGCCTTGCTTTAATTTGAAGCTTTCTTGAAATTAATGCTCCCACTTCTCCTTGAAGACTGAGCTTCGGAATGCCCGGGACCTCTTTTCCAGAGTGATCCACCTCACCACTACTATACTTTTCGTACTTGTACTCAAAATAGCTTCCCGATAAAAGGAAAGAAAAGGGAGAAGCCTCTTTCATTCTTGGGGTAGATTCCATTTGAAATTCCCATCCTTTTTGACTAATTAAACCTCGGTTGGAGAAGAACTCTTCGCCTTGGGGATTCAGCTCTCTTGTAATTGCATTTTTCAGCGGAAAATTAAAATAGGTAAGTTCGGCGGAAAAAAGACCTGGAAAAAGGGCACTCACCCCTAGTTCCTTATTCCATCCGGATTCGTGACTCAGCTGAAAATTAATGTTTTGGTCCGAGGCCCGCAGTTCCTGCAGCGTAGGGGTGGAGCTACCTTTGCTTATTCTTCCCCTTAGTCCCAAGTGATCGGTTAGTTTATAAAACACCGAGAGGCTCGGAAGGGTTAAGAGATCAAACTTCCTTGCTCCCTCTGCCTTAGGTCCTAAGTTTTGTCTATAGCCTCTAAATGGGGATTCAAGGCTAAGTGCTGCTTCCAAAAAGAGCTTATTTCGATAGGATAGGTTCTGGGTTAAATAAAAGAAGTGGTTTTTTGCTTTTAATTCATCGTCATTTTGCACCTGGGTTGCCACGCCGTTTTCATTGTCGTAATTCTTTATTGAAATCTGGCTTTCGCTTAGTTCGGTTCCTAGGCGGGTTTCTAAGTGGAGGTCCCTAAAGTTTTTCTCAAAACTTAGGTAAGTTCTAAGGGCTCCGTGCCTTTCGTAGCGTTTTTCGTAATTGGTGATAAACGGGTTCTCCAAATGGGTGTAGCTACCTTGAAGGGAAATGAAATGGGATAAATGTCTGGAGAGCTTAGCTCTATGGGAGAGTCCAAAAAGCGTCGTTTTGTTCTCAATGCTCGCGTTCTGCTCTATTGCACTGGGAGACGTTCCTCTTCGGGATCTAGAGCTTCTGGGATTCTTTTCCCATTCTTCTAAGGTGATGCCTCCTGGAGTCTCGTAACGAAGGGAAGAGTAGCGAAGTAGAAGCCCAAGTTCCCTTTTTTCATGGTAACGAATCCGATCTTTTAAAAGGACTGTCTTTTTGTTGAGACTGCTTTGCTCTCTGTAGCCATCGCTTCTGTTTTGGCCTAAAAATACCGATAGGCGGTGCTTGCTAAGATTGAAGGATTTAGAAAGGGAAGAATTAAATTCTCCAAAAGAGCCTAAAGACAAAGTCAGTCGGTCTTTTTCGGTAGTAGAGAGTAAAACCGTACCTCCATTTTCGGATCCTAGCGAGCCTCCTTGAGGACCTTTATAAACAACAAGCGACTCCAGTTCTCTTGGATCAATCAGTTGAAAATAAGAGTCTCCTGAAGCGTCAGAGAGTAAAAATTCATCCAAATAGACCTTTACGTTCCTTACTCCAAAAGGACTACGAAGCGTAGATCCTCGAACCGAGAGTCGGTAACTTCCAAAAGAGCGCTCTTCCATTTGGATTCCTGAATTTAGGTTTATTGCGGAGAGAAGTGTAGTAGTCTCTTGCTTAAGATCCTCATTAGAAATTTTCGCAGTGGACTTGGCCCTTGATTCTGGCGCACTTGTTTTTTGGTAAGCGTCCAAAACAATGGGCTCGATCAGGTTCAAAGAATCCGACTCTTGAGCGAAATAAGCGCCTGGAGTCAAAACTAACACTAGGGCAGAGAGGGAAAATAAACTCGGAAAAAAAGAAAATTTGGACACTTTCAAAAGTAAGGATTATTCGATAAGAGAGAAAAGAAAGCCCCACAATAAAAGTCGGCCTTTTTCTTAGAAAAAAGCTGACTTTATAAGTAGGGGCATTCCCTAATTATTCTGGTCTGTAACTGTCTTTAAGAGTCACGGTTCGGTTGAATACTAGCTCGTTTTCACTTGAGTCCCTGTCTTTCGTGTAGTAGCCAATTCTTTGGAACTGCAGTGCTTTGCCTTCCTCAGCTTCTTTTAACGCAGGCTCTCCAAAACCTTGAACGACTTTTAATGAATCAGGATTAATTAAATCGATAAAATCCACGTCCTTCTCGGCATCAGGCTGTTCGGTAGTGAAAAGTCTTTCGTAGTTTCTTACTGTTAATGGAACCGCGTGCTTTGCCGATACCCAATGAAGGGTTCCTTTTACTTTTCTTTGGCTTTCCTCCGTACCGCTTCCGGATTTACTTAAAGGATCGTAAGAGGCATAAATGGTCGTGATTTCTCCGTTTTCGTCCTTGTCAACGCGCTCGGCTTTAATAATATAAGCGGATTTAAGCCTTACTTCTCCGCCGAGTTTTAGTCTAAAGAATTTTCTGTTGGCCTCTTCCATAAAGTCTTCTCTCTCAATATAAAGTTCTTTTGAGAAAGGAACCTTACGGGTTCCTGCATTAGGGTCTTCAGGATTGTTCTCGGTTTCTAGCCATTCTTCCTCTCCGTCGGGATAGTTTTCTATTACTAGTTTCACAGGGTCCACAACGGCCATCATTCGACTAGCAACTTTATTTAAATCTTCACGAACGAAGAATTCTAATAATTGAATGTCAATTAAGTTTTCTCTTTTCGCTACTCCCACTCTTTCAATAAAGTTACGAAGGGAAGTAGGGGTGAATCCTTTCCTTCTAAGCCCTGAGATGGTCGGCATTCTTGGATCGTCCCATCCCGTTACAAGTCCTTCTTCCACTAACCTTTGAAGCTTTCTTTTGGAAGTAATCATGTAAGAGACGTTCATTCGTGCAAATTCCCTCTGCTTGTTTCTTACTTTGTCCTCGTCGTAAACTTGATCCAAATACCAATCGTACAGAGGACGGTGGTTTTCAAACTCTAGGGAACACAAGGAATGAGAAATCTGCTCCAAGTAATCGCTTTGCCCGTGAGCCCAATCGTACATCGGATAGATTTTCCACTCAGTACCCGTTCTGTGGTGAGGACGCTTTAAGATGCGGTACATCACAGGGTCCCTCATGTTCATATTGGGAGAACTCATATCGATTTTCGCGCGAAGAGACATCGAGCCTTCTTCGTAATCTCCGTTTTTCATCCCTTCAAAAAGCGCGAGCGATTCCTCTACAGGACGGTTGCGGAAAGGGCTTTCTACGCCCACTTCCACCGGAGTTTTTCTTTGCTCTGTGATGGCCTCAGAACTTTGCTCATCCACATAAGCTTTTCCTTCTTTAATAAGCTCAACGGCCCAGCGGTAAAGGTCCTCAAAATAATCCGAAGCATAGAGTTCCTTGTCCCAAGAGAACCCTAGCCACTCAACATCTTTTTTGATGGAATCCACATATTCTTGTTCTTCTTTTTCCGGGTTGGTATCGTCAAAACGAAGGTTCACTGGAGCGGAGTATTTCTCCCCTAAGCCAAAATTAATACAGATGGCTTTAGTATGTCCAATGTGCAGATAACCATTAGGTTCTGGCGGAAAACGAAAACGAAGCTTTTCTTTAGAGAGTCCGTTTTTTAAGTCTTCTTCTATAATTTGCTCAATAAAATTGAGGGATTTTTTTTCTTCTTCCATAGTTTAAAGGCGATAAAGGCACAAATTTACTAAAAATCACTTGAGTATAGTTTCTTTTGTTTTAGAAACTGAGCTTTCCTTTAAGAGGGCGCAGTGTGACAGTATTTGTCAACCGACATTGGTGAAAGTTTTTATCCTATTTATTATTGGCGTATTTTTATTGGCGTATTTTTTGCATCTCAAATAAACACTAATAACCTAATAATCAACTTAAATTAATTAAGACCATGAAAGTACTTCGTAAATGGGTAAGCGGGCTTATCGAACAAATTAAAAAGAAAATTTTTATTCAGCAGGACGTAATTTAAGTGTACCAACTTGGACGCTTAGGCGTTCTTATGAAAGAAAAGAGGTGAAATTTTTAAGTTTCACCTCTTTTTGTATAACCGGTCCTGTTCTAAGATTAATGAAGAGGGGAGGTTGTTACTAAACACCCCTCCGGTTCCAAGTCCCTGCGGAATGCTTGGTTTTTTGGTATAAGTATACTGGGCTAATGCGTTAAGACCAATATTGCTCTCAAGCGCTGAAGTGATCCACCATTTTGTATTGAGGCTTTCTGCAGCCTGAATCCATTCATCGGTTCCTGAAAATCCTCCGCAGAGCGAGGGTTTTAAAATCAGGTACTGAGGTGAGAGTTGCTCGATCAGGGCCCTTTTGCTTTCTTTTTCAAAAACACCAATAAGCTCTTCGTCTAAGGCAATGGGCACGGGAGTGGAGCGGCAAAGCTGCGCCATTTCTTGGTAACGTCCTTTTTTAATGGGCTGTTCAATGGAATGGACCTCGAGTTGGTGCAGCTCTTCTAACACTTTTTTCGCCTCAGAAAATCCAAAAGCACCGTTGGCATCTACCCTTAATTCCAAGGTCTTAGAAGGAAATGTTCCTCGAAGGTTCTCAAGCACTTTCTTTTCTTCTTCCCAGTGGGTACCAATTTTTAGTTTGAGGCAATGAAAACCCTTATCGAGTTTTTCCTGGATTTGCTTTTCCATATAGGCGCGGTCGCCCATCCAAATCAGTCCATTGATTGAAATGGAGTCTTTCCCTTCAGTAAAAGCACTTGGATAGTAAAGATCCGATCCTTCCTCTAGATTTCTTATAGCCTGTTCGTACCCAATCCATAGGGAAGGGTAGGCTCGAAGCTCCTCTTTAAAAAATTCATAGTCTTCGTTTAAATGATCAAGTAGCCATTGAAGTTTTTCTTCGTACTTGGGAGAATCCTCCTGGCTGAGTCCCCGAAATAGGGCACATTCGCCTACACCCTTTTTCCCCTCTTTTTCTAAGTGAAGAAAATAGGTGTCTTTCGTTAACAGAACGCCTCTCGAAGTTCCTCCGGGAGTAATGAATTTTAAGGTATAAGGCTCTACTTTTCCTGTGATCATAGCAGCTAAGGTAAGGACTTAGTCTTTAACTGCGTCCATACGCATAAACTCTTCTGCTTTTTCAACCATGTTTTTACTTCCACAGAAGAAAGGTACTCTTTGGTGAAGTTCAGTGGGTTCTATATCTAAAATGCGCTCAAATCCATTGGACGCTTTTCCGCCGGCTTGCTCAGCTAAAAAAGCCATAGGATTGCATTCGTAAAGTAAGCGAAGTTTTCCATGAGGAGCGTTAGCATAAGAAGGGTACATGTAAATTCCTCCTTTAATCATGTTTCTATGAAAATCTGAAACTAACGATCCAATGTATCTTGAAGTGTAAGGCCTATCGCCTTCCATCATTTGGCAATACTTCAAATAATTTTTAACCCCTTGAGGGAATTTAATATAGTTTCCTTCGTTGATGGAATAGATTTTTCCGTCTTCTGGGAAAGTCATTTTAGGATGGGAGAGATAATAAGTGCCTAAGCTTGGGTCTAAGGTAAATCCGTTTACCCCATTTCCTGTCGTATAAACGATCATAGTCGAAGATCCGTAAACAACGTATCCCGCAGCAATTTGCTCGGAACCTTTTTGTAAAAAGTCTCTAAGTTCCACAGGAGATCCCGGTTCGGTAACTCTTCTGTAGATAGAGAAAATGGTTCCTACCGATACATTCACATCAATATTGGAAGAACCGTCTAATGGATCAATCAGTACTACGTATTTACTTAAGTGACCGTTGGTGCTGGATTTAATATCAATAAAATCATCGTTTTCCTCTGAAGCGATCCCACAGACCACTTCCCGTTGCGAAAGGGCAGTAATGAAAATTTCATTGGCCAGTACGTCAAGTTTCATCTGGTCTTCACCCTGCACATTGGTGTTTCCGGCGTGACCAATAATATCGGCAATTCCGGCTTTGTTTACTTCCCGGTTCACCACTTTGGAGGCCAATCGGATGGCACTTAAAAGCCGGGAAAACTCCCCGGTCGAGTATTGAAAGTCGTCTTGCTTTTCAATTAAAAATTCACCTAACGTTTGTAGGGGTTGTTCGGACATAACGGATCATTTGAGATTTGCGTAAATTTAGAAAATTAGTTTTAGAAGAAAAACTTTATTCAAAACAGCCCAAAAGAGGGAGAACTTATAAGTTTAATGCTTTGTAAATCAATCCGGTGGGTTTATGTGTAGTTTAGTAGGAGCGTTAAAAACTTTGCTTTATTTCCGTTTTCGTCTTCCCAATTCAAGTGCTTATACCAGATAAATCCAGCTATTGCTTTTTTAAAGCTC
Source organism: Bacteroidota bacterium (assembly GCA_023393915.1). Classification (GTDB taxonomy): domain Bacteria; phylum Bacteroidota; class Bacteroidia; order Flavobacteriales; family Weeksellaceae; genus Planobacterium_A. The sequence goes on from JAEXBS010000006.1 coordinate 236,495, forward strand.
CCTTTCTTATTGAGCCAATTGCATAAGAGCTCTGGGTTCGATAAGTCCCGTAATAGGAGGCTTTATTTTCCTTTTTTTTGAGATAAAAACCCAGGTGGGAGACTTAGGCGGAGTATTTTGTAGAAACTCTAAGGCCAGTTCATGGTACCCGGCCTTTGGTCCTGAAGGAAAGAACCGGTAAGTCTTTCCTTTAAATTCGATGGGATCCGGATAATCCAAAGGCAATTCAAAAAGCAAAAGATCTTTTTCACTCCAGAATGTACTTTTTTCAATTTCAGCTTTCTGGACCCGGCACACTGTGCACCATTTCGCTGAAAGTAGAATCGCTACTGGAGTGGTGCTCGCACTGATCGAGTCTAACTCATGTAAGGGCTCAAACTTGGTCTGAGAAAAAGACAGAGAAGAGATTAAAATTAGAGCGAAACTAAGTCTAGGTAAAAGATTCATAAGGTTAGAGTTTAAAAGACTTCGTATCTAAACCCTAAGAAGAAATGCCTTCCTTGGTTGGGTGCATACACGTAAGAAGGATCAAAGGTTAGGGCGTACGGGTTTGATGCGGTTGGAATAACGTTTCCGCTAGGATCCCACTCAACGCCGCGATCAAACGGATCAAAGGCCCGAGCTATTAAAAATTTAGTTGAACGGGTTGGAAGGAAATTAAGTAAGTTCTTTACTCCAAAATACAGATTCGCTCCTCTACCTAATTTCTTGGTTAATTGCAAATTTTGAACACTCCACCACGGTGAATTAGGAGATCTTGGATCCGTGTCCGATAAAAGAGGAAGTCGCATAGGACTGTAAAGGCTTCCCGTATAATCTATAGTAAGGCCTAGAGAGCCGATGGGATAGCTGATGGTCCAGTTTCCACTGAATTTTTCGGAAAGGACCGGACGAATTTTCTCTTCGTTTTCTCTATGGAAAACATCCGCAAAGGTTCCTCCAATTAGCGCGGAGAATCCTGAAGCTGTTTTTATATTCACCGCTAAGGATCCTCCTCTGGAAACGGCACTTTGCTTTAGGTTGGAGAACAAGATGGCGCTGGGATCCTCATCGTAAGAGGCTAAGATTTTATTGGTGAAGTAGGAATGGAATAAACTAAAATCAAGCTGCACCATAGGGTTAAAGCTATTAAAGGTTTTAACGTAGTTGATGTTTATGTTCCAGGAAGTTTCAGGTTTTAAAGATTCTTTAAACCTTATTTCTCTAGCTCCTGTAAGGGCCGCATGGTCTTCAGTAAAGACTTCGGCTACGCGGTATCCGCTCCCAATATTAATTCTAAAAATATCGAGGTCGGAAGGAGTGGAGAATTTGTATCCGATTCTGGGAGTCACAATGGATCCATGTATAGAGTTGTAGTCGTAACGAAGTCCCATTAAAAGCAAGCTTTGATCGGAGATGCTCCACTCGTCTTGAACAAAAAGACCTGGGAGTCTCTGGTGTCTAGCTTCGTTTAAATGAAGATTATTGGGATTTGCCGTGATCGGCGTATTGTCATCGTAATAGGTATAACGGTAAGAAAGTCCACTGACCAAATCGTGTTTTCCTAGGGTTTTGTAGTGAAGGAGTTGAGAGAAGAAGATGCCTTGCCTCGCATGGAAAAGCACGTTTCCATAAGCAGAGTTTTGTGCGTGGTACGAAGCGCTCACTTGCAGGTGAAGGTTCTCCTTGGTCGGTAGCTGGTAGCGAGAAAAGAGTTCGGCTCGGTTTAAGTAAATACTCTCCCCATATACTTCATCACCGCCTCGATGTTTAGGGTTCCAGTTTATCTCTCCTCCCCATCTGTCTTCGTAAAGGTAGCGAGCAGCAAATCGAAATTCTCTGGCCTCTGGCCTTTCAATACTCCAAGAGTTGAAAATGGAAATTCGGTCTTGAAGCGTGAGGTCGGTAAAACCGTCTTGGTTGTGGTCTGCAGGATTCTCATAACGAAATTGATTCACGCCCAGAAGCGTCGTAGCTTTTTCACCAACCTGAAATTTAGCGGCCACATCGGCATTGATTTCTGCCCAGGATGAGGTCGAGATGTCCGCTGCTAGTTTAGGAGCGGAAGTAGGTTTTTTAGTAATAACGTTGATGAGTCCTCCCACCGCTTCGCTTCCAAAAAGAGTAGAGGCGGGGCCTTTTACTACTTCCACACGATCAATTAATGATTGAGGAATTCCGCTTAGGCCATAAACAGAACCTAGTCCGCTCATAAGGGGCATTCCGTCAATGAGTACTAACGTGTAGGGACCTTCCAATCCTCCAATATGAATATCTCCCGTACCGCAGATATTGCAGTTGAGCTGAGGTCTTACTCCATTGATGTTTCCAAGTGCATCCAGCAGGTTGGACTCCGGGTTTCTGCGGAAGAATCCTGCGCTGTACACTTCAACCGCTACCGGACTATCCAGCTTGGAAACTTCTTTTAGTGAAGAAGAAATAACTACTTCATCAATCATCTGATTTGTATCAAGGGTATCGGTTTTCTTCTGGGTTGATTCACTCAATGAGTCCTTAGTCGGAGTCTGAGCAAATGAAAGCGAATAAGAAGCCCAAGTTAAGAGCGAAAAAAGAAGAAGATTTCTCATCGAAGGCATGAGGACAAATGTTTTATAATTAGTTTTGCAAAATTACAAAGTTAGATGCATCAAACAAATATTTTTTACTCTTTTATTTTTGATTAGGGCAGAGTTGTTTTTTTTGACCGAAAAATCTCAGGTAGCTTAAAATTTGCTGAATTTTGCTATTTTTGATTAAACTAGAGATTCTGCTTTCATGTGGAAGGTTCTCTTAGTTAAAATAGCTATGAAAGTATTTAAGTTCGGAGGCGCTTCTGTGAAAGACGCACAAAGTATCAAGAATGTTGGGGAAGTCCTTCGTAGAGAAGGTTTTGAAAGTTGTCTTTTGGTCGTTTCCGCTATGGGTAAAACGACCAATGCGCTTGAAAAAGTATGTTTAGAGTTTATTGAGACGGCCCGAATTGGGGAGAGCTTAGAGCCTGTAGTGGAGTACCATAAGGCAATTATTGAAGAATTATTTGAACCTTCCCATTCTCTATTTTCTGAGCTTGAGCTTATTTTTGATCAGTTAAGAGGATTTACTCTTGAAGAAGATAAGGGAGGTTATGATTATTACTACGATCAGATCGTTAGTTTTGGTGAGCTGATTTCCTCTAAGATCTTAAGTGCTTACCTTTTGGAACTAGGATTCTTGCATGAATGGTTAGATGCAAGAAATTACATTTTAACCGATAGCACCTATCGTGAAGGAGAGGTTAATTGGGAAGATACCCTCATGAGAATTAAAGAAATCAGTCCAGAGGGGTCATATGTTACTCAGGGATTCATTGGGTCCGACATAGAAAAACAAACCGTAACTTTAGGTAGAGAAGGTTCGGATTATTCCGCAGCTATTTTTGCCTACGGACTTGATGCCGATTCGATGACCATCTGGAAAGATGTTCCTGGAGTAATGAGTGGGGATCCCCGCAAATTTCACAAAGTAACCCTTTTAGAGGAAATATCTTTTGAAGAAGCCATTGAGATGGCCTATTACGGAGCTTCGGTCATCCACCCAAAGACCATGCAACCCCTCCAAAGAAAAAACATTCCCTTCTTTGTTAAGTCCTTTTTGGAGCCCGATAAGAAAGGAACCAAGATTAGTAGCGCAGAACATTTAAACAAAGTAGAGTCCTACATTCTAAAGGAGAACCAATACCTTCTCACGCTTTCCACGAAAGATTTTTCTTTTATTGCGGAAGAGCATTTAAGTGAAATTTTCAGGCTTCTTTCCGCCTTTCAAATAAAGATCTCCTTAATGCAAAATACAGCGATTTCGCTTGAGCTTTGCTTGGAGGATAAGTACAATACTATTGATAACCTACTTACGAGTTTGGAGCCTGAGTTTTCCATCCATCTACAAGAAGGACTTAGCCTTCTTACCGTTCGAAATACCGATGGAAGAGAGAGCAAGCGTTTTACAGAAGGGAAAACCGTGTATTTGGAACAGACCTCTAATGAAGTGCTGCAGTTTGTGTTTAGGCCAGATTTGGACCTTCCTATTATACCTTAATTATGAGTCTAATAACAAAAGAGGATTTGATAAAAGCCGGTGGGCTTTCTCGGCTCGGAATAGCAAAAAACCTTGCTGCAAAATCCATCATGAAATTCACCAAGATCGAGGAGGTGAATGCTCTTTACGATCGATTAAAGCATTTGGAGGGAGCTGCGTTTTTTGAAGGCTTTGTAAAAGATCGCGAACTAGATTACATCGTCTTTAAAGAGGATCTAGCAAAAATTCCTCGCACTGGCCCCTTTATTTTGGTTTCCAACCACCCTTTAGGAGCCATTGACGGAATCTTAATGGCTAAGATTATTTCTGAAGTGAGACCCGATTTTAAAATCATGGGTAATTTTCTGCTTCAGAAGATTAAACCTTTAGAACCTTATGTCATTCCAGTGAATCCTTTCGAAGGTAGAAAAGAGCTTTATAGTTCTTCATCGGGAATGAGAGCTACGCTAAAACATTTGCAAGAAGGTGGTTGCTTAGGTATTTTTCCTGCCGGAGAAGTTTCGAATCGAAACAATCCTTTTGGCGAGATTCAGGATAAAAAGTGGGAGACTCCAGCACTTAAACTCATTAGAAAAGCGAGAGTCCCTGTCGTACCTATGTATTTTCATGCGAAAAACAGTTTGTTTTTTTACCGAATGGCTAAACTACATCCGGACTTACAAACCTTACTTCTTCCCTCAGAAATGATGCGGGACCGAGATAAGCCTATTCGCATTCGAATAGGAAGACCGCTTTCAGTAAAAGTAATGGATGAAGAGGAATCCATCGAAGAATTAGGAGCCTATCTACAGCGCAAGGTTGCGCTGCTCAAGAGCTATTATGAGAAACGTCGAAGCCTAATAGAGAAAATGAATCTTCCGAATTTGAAGCTGAGTTTTCCTATTGGAAGGGCAGGAAACCTAATTCCCAATATTATTGATGAAACTCCCAGAGAGGATCTCGTTGAAGATATCAATAAGCTGGTTAAAAAGGATCAACTTCTTTTTCAAAACGGAAATTACCAGGTCTTTTTTGCTCAATACGACGAAATCCCTTCCGTCATGCGAGAAATTGGTAGACAGCGCGAGATTACCTTTAGAGCGGTGGGAGAGGGAAGTAACCTTCCTTTCGATTTGGATGAATACGATAAACATTATTCTCACCTGTTTCTATGGGATCACGAAAATGAAAAGATCGTAGGAGCCTATCGAATGGCTTTAGGGAAACAAGTAATGAAAAAGCACGGAGTGAGTGGCTTTTATACTTCTTCTCTTTTCAATTTTGATCCCGAGCTTCAGCCTTTCTTTAAGAAGGTGATTGAAATGGGAAGAGCTTACATCAATCTTGAGTACCAGCAAAAACCTCTGCCATTATTTTTACTCTGGAAAGGAATTGTTCATGTTTGTCTAAGGAATCCTGATCATAAGTTCTTAATGGGTGGGGTTTCGATCAGTAATAAGTTTTCAGATTTCTCGAAATCGCTGATGATCGATTTTATGCGCTCACATTATTACGATTCTGCTGTAGCGCAGTACGTGCATCCGAAGCATGAGTTTAAAATCAAACTAAAAGATCGAGATAAACAATTATTCGTTGATGATTTAGAAGCGGATTTGAATAAGCTGGATAAGATGATTGATGATTTAGAACCAAGTCTCCGTATGCCTGTGCTCATCAAAAAATACATTAAGCAAAATGCTAAAGTAATTGCCTTTAATGTGGATCCGGACTTTAATGATGCAATCGATGGACTCATGTATATTCGAATAAGTGACATCCCAGAAAGCACGATTAATCCCGTTTTAGAAGAGATCAGTGAGCAAATGCATAAGGAGTTTGAAAAAAAATAAGTCTGAGAATCAATAGTTTTTCGCTTAATTAGTAAAAAGCCTTCAAGTAAATTTGCATGCTATTATAAAAATGTCCTATTTTTGCACCACTTTAAACAACTGATAAAGTAAAGGTTTCTTAGCTCAGTTGGTAGAGCAACGGACTGAAAATCCGTGTGTCCCTGGTTCGATTCCTGGAGAAACCACGAGAAACAACAACAATTTCTTACAAAAGCCCTTAAATCCTAGTATTTAAGGGC
>JAEXBS010000035.1 GCA_023393915.1 Bacteroidota bacterium
TGACCTCTGCCAACGCATCCAGAAAGTTACTGCCCTTAAATAAAATTCCATTTCTGCTTGCGGCACCAATGCCACCAAAGTATCCTAGTGGAATACTAATTACTAATGCACATGGACAGGATATTACCAGAAATATCAGAGCGCGGTATAACCAGTCCCGGAAAATATATTCATCCACAAACAAATAGGGTAACAGACAGATTGTCACAGCGAGAAATACCACGATTGGGGTATAGATGCGGGCAAATTTCCTGATGAATAATTCTGTGGGTGCCTTCTGTGCTGTCGCGTTTTGTACCAGTTCCAGAATCTTGGAAAGTTTTGAATCTGCATAAGGTGTATTTACTTTCACCTGTGCAACGGTATTGAGGTTGATCATACCAGCAAGGACGGTATCTCCTGTTTGCTTTGTGTCAGGTTTACTTTCGCCGGTGAGTGCCGAGGTATTGAACGAAGCACTTTGGGAAATCAAAATACCATCGAGAGCGAGTTTTTCGCCAGGCTTCAACTGAATAAGGGAGTTAAGTTCAACTTCAGCAGCTTTAACTGTCTGTGGACGATCATTAACTAAAACCGTCACTTCGTCCGGGCGCTGATCCAGCAGTTTAGCGATATTCCCCTTGGCACGCTGAACGGCTAAAGTCTGAAAGACTTCGCCAACTGAATAGAAAAGCATGACCGCCACCCCTTCAGGATATTCGCCAATGACAAAGGCTCCTATTGTCGCGATAGACATCAGGAAAAACTCCGAAAACACATCTCCCTTCCTGATACTTTCAAACGCTTCTTTCAGAACCGGCAAACCTACCGGCAGATAGGCTGCGGCGTACCAAATAATACGCACCCAATTTTTAAACCAAAATTGAGGAATTAGATGATCCATTGCCAAGCCTGCCATTAAGATCACGAATGAAATAATTGCCGGAAGAAAAAGCTGAAAAGTTGATTTTTCCTGTGTAGAATGATCGTGTCCATCATCATCGGCATGTTCAGCAGTATGGTTTGAGCCGTCATCAGCGGGATGCTTTTCGGTATCGGGAGTCATTTTCTTTATTGGGGCATAGACTTTATCGGTCGTTGCGCAACAACCGTCTTCGACTAATTTTTCTGCCCCCGCATTTTTATATATTTTCCCTTCCTGAGGCGTGCAGCACAGCTGATTGCCATTTTCGTCGTAGGTATGTATATGTGATTTATTATTTGCCATAAGTTTTATTTTTAGCGATGAGTTTGAGTATTTTTGATTAATTATTTTTTAATGGCCGTGCCCTTCTTCTCCTTTGTTATTTAATTTAGCTAAAATAAAGAAGGCATTTTTAGTTACTATTTTGGCATTTGGGGGCATGGGTTTCAAGGGGGTAATTTGTGTATAGCCCAAATCAGTAACTCCCTTAGCCACAGGAATTTTTTCAAAACTTATTTCCTTTTCTTCCACCGTTTTTTTGTTATCTCCCTCTTTGTCATCCTTGTTTTGCATAATAAAGATAAAATCCTGGCCCTTATCATTAACGATGGCTTCAGTAGGAACGGCAGCAGCAGTTTGATTATCAAGACTTATGACTGCCGTAACATTCATGCCGTCGATAAGGCCGGTACGGTCACCGACGACCTGTGCGTGAACAGGAACCGTTTTGCTTTCTCCTTCAAAGGCTGTACCTATTGAGGTAATTTTTGCATCGTACTCTTTACCTGGACTGTTGGTGAGTGTAAAATGAATGGTTTGCCCTGGCTGAACTTTACCCAAGTCTTTTTCATACACGTAAATATCTAGATGGAGCGCCGCATTGCTTACAATTTCCGCAATTGGAGAAGCCATATCTACATTACTCCCGATTTGCGCAATTACTTTGCTTACCGTGCCGCTAATGGGGGCACGCACCGCAAGGGACGAACTGTACCCCTGGGCGGCGCCAATGCTGCCCAGCTGTTTCTGGAGTCCGGAGCGCTGGCTTCGCAATGTAGCAAGATCTGTCTGGGCCTGCTGGAATTTCTTTAAGGGTGCGGCATTACCTTTATAAAGCTGCTGTGCACGCGTAACCTCCACCTCTGCCATCCGGATCTGACCATTAACCTGCTGAAGCTGCTGCTGCATCACAATTAAATCGGGGTTTGAAATGGTTGCTATAACTTTTCCCTTTGATACATAGCTTCCAGGCTGTACGTACAGGGAGCGTACTATACCGCTGTACGAGGGCGTAACAAATGCCTTATTCTGGTTAGGCACCGTCAGCATACCGCTTACTTTTATGGTATTAGAAAGTTCCTTACTTTCAATGCTGCCCATCTGGATACCAACAGTTTTTATCTGTTCTTCGGTGAAATGAGCCACATTGGGATCTTCGTGCTCATCAGGCTTCTCTACTTCAGTTGCTTCTTTGGTTTCAGTGGCTTCTGATTCTTTTTTACATCCTGTCAACAAGACAGAGACTGCAAAAATAAGGGTGATATATTTTTTCATGTTATATTCTCTTTTTGTACTTAATTTTTAATGTAATAGTTATATTGAATTACGGCCATGTTGTACTCGTTTAATGCAATCAGATAATTTTTTCTGATGTCTATTGCCTGGGTAAAGAACTGGTGCATTTCAGAAAAACCTATTTCACCTGCTTTGTAACTTAACATTGCCGCATCAAAGATCTGGTCTGCCTGTTTCAAACCTATACTTTCATAATATTTAAGCATTTCAGAAGCTTTTAGAATTTCGGTGTAGCTGGTGCGCGTTTGTGCAGCGAATTGGCTTTCCTGATAGCGCAGCTGCGACTGCTGAATTTCAACTTCTGCTTCGGCAGCCTGCAATTTGGCTTTATAGGCAGTTTTTCCAAAAATGGGAAATTCTACCGCTACAGAAAAGCCGGTTATGGGATCTTTCATTCCGTATAATCTCTGGGAGAATAGCCGGCCGGAAAAGTCAGGTTTATTCTGCATTTTCTGAACATCTATATTAGCTCGTGCAATTTCGATATTTTGCTGCTGCAGTGCCAATGAAGGATGCAAACTGTCTGACGGAAAATCATCCACATCCAGTTTCCGCAAATTGGTGTCTTCCGGTAAGTACAGCACATGAGTATTGAGAAAAAGGCTCAACTGCTGCTGCTGTGCTGAAATATTCTGTTGGTTTTGCTGTCTCTGCGCCTGCAGCTCCTTCATCCGTGCTTCGGCAGCAATGTTTTCTAGTCCTGCAGCTTCGCCAGTTTTGAAACGAAGATTAGCTGCTTTGTACATACTGGTGTAATATTCATCAAGTTTCCCATAAAGTCTAGCTACATCCTGAAGGTACCACAGCTGATAAAATGCTGTGTTTACCTCTTTTTTAATTACGGCATCGAGCATACCTTTATTAAGCTGGTGGTATTTTAGCTGCTCCTCAAAATACTTTCTTTTCGCCTTATATAATCCCGGCCATTGGATTGATTGCTGGACTCCAATTTTTAATTCGCCATTGGGATCACTTGGCCTCATATCGTCATTTTCTATAAAAATGCCGGTCTTAGGAATTTCACGTGCCGTTCTGGTTTCCAGTAAAGCTTTATTTACCTGGGCTGCGTTTACAGAGTACTGTAGATTATTCTCCAACGCTATTTTCACTGCATCCTTTGGTGAAATTCTTTCCTGCGCACTAAGAACGCTGACGGACGTGCAGAATAAAATAATTAGCGTCAAAAACGATGTGTTTTTGCTTTTCCTCATTTTACTTTTGAATTGGTTTTTAGAATTAAAGATGATATAGAGTAGCGGCAGAACAAATAAGGTAAGGAAAGTTGCCGTTACTAAGCCGCCAATTACCACGGTTGCTAATGGTCTCTGTACTTCTGCACCGCTACCATTTGAAAAGGCCATCGGAAAGAATCCGAATGAAGCTACCGCTGCAGTCATCAGGACTGGGCGTAAACGTATACTGGTCCCCTGAATCACCCTTCGAAGGATATTAGTAACCCCAGATTTCTGAAGATCCTTGAAGGTGCTTACCAGTACAATACCATTCAGTACGGCTACACCAAACAGTGCGATAAAGCCTACTCCTGCTGAAATGCTGAAGGGCATGTCCCTTATCATCAGTGCAAAGACCCCTCCAATAGCACTCATTGGTATTGCAGTAAAAATAAGCATGCTGTCTTTGAAGTTACGGAAGGTGAAGTACA
>JAEXBS010000051.1 GCA_023393915.1 Bacteroidota bacterium
GGGATGTACCTCGTGTCACTGCAATAGGCATAGCTACGCGGTGTCGCAGCCGGATAGGTCAGTCGGCTATTTTCCACCAATTCGCCCTCCTCCGTGGTCCAATCGGCACCATTCTTGATGTTGTTGATTTGCGAAATGGGGATTTGGTAGCAATCAATCATATCCCGACGGATGTGTGGCAAGAGCGGTTTTTCCCTGAACAGGAACCCACAACAGGGCACTCGATGCTCCAAGGGAATGGACGCTACCGTCAAACTTTTATCCTCATAAATCACCTGATGCTTGGTTGTGTCAACGGCATGAAAGACCACTTCGAACTCAAGGCCCTTGCAAAACATGTCCATTTGCATCTGAAGCATCCGCTCAAACTCGCCTGGCGCATAAACATGCAGTGTAGCCGTACGCCCCAACATGCCGAAAGTGGAAATCATACCGATGAGTCCCAGACAATGATCGCCGTGCAGGTGACTGATAAACACCGCTTGAATACGGGTGAAACTCACCCTGGAACGGCGCAACTGCACTTGCGTACCTTCGCCACAGTCGACCATGAAAAGCTTCCCACGTATGTCGACCACTTGCGAAGAGGCGTTGTGTTTGAGCGTGGGCAAGGCACTGCCACAACCTAAAATATGTATTCTAAAAGGTTCCAATGCCTTTGATTATTGTTGTCTTCTGTAGGCAAAGATGCCTTCGTTGTTCTCCAGATAAAGGCTGTCGGCTCCCAAGGTGTTCACGCTGAAGGTGTCTTTATTCAGCAACAACTTACCGTTGAGAATCTTCCAGGATGTCCATGGATTGCTTTCTGCCTTGACGAACGACTGCACGCCTCCACCTTCTTGTATCTCAAAGTTCTTATCCAGACTCGACCACTTGCCCAAGAGCGTGGTGAGATTGATGACTTTCTGAGCCACTCTTTCACCGTTGGCCTGAACACCCACGATGGCCAGTCGGTCGCCAACCATCAAACCTCCCTGAACATCAGAGATGACGTCGCCATCGGAGTTTAACATATACATCAGCGTATCACCAGCATCTGATATGATTTGCAGCGTGTGCATCGCCGTACCATCCCCGCAAACGCCATAAACAGTAGAATCGTTATTGGTTTCTTCAACAGTGGCATCGTTATTATCTGCAACTTGCTTGGGCTTACGGTCCACACATCCCAACACTAAAAATGTGGCCAAAACCACAACCACTAAGCCTTTCATACTCTTTTTCATGATAATCTGTTTTATTACGTTCTATTTCTCTGATTTCCAACCGTTTGTAAGAATTAGCAAAGAAGAGTTTTGTTCGATTTTGCAATTCCCATGCTATTAGCCACCAAACTCAATGACTTTGGAGCGCAAACCCAATGACTTTGAAGCACAAACTCAATCACTTTCATCTGCAGCCGTATCGCATGCGCTATTGTTGGCCTCACGGGTTGCTTTCCTTTCCATCATCTTTGCTTCAACCCATAGTTTATCCATTTCTTCCAAGCTCATGTCAGTCAACTGTTTGTCTTTCTTCAACGTTTGCTGTTCCACATAGTTGAAACGACGAATAAACTTCTGGTTAGTCATTTCCAAAGCGTTCTCTGGATTCAGATGATACAGGCGTGCGGCGTTGATAACGGAGAAGAGAAAATCACCGAGTTCACTCGTTGCTTTCTCTTGACTATGCTGATTCAATTCCACCTCCAACTCATTCAACTCCTCACGCACTTTATCCCACACGTCTTCACGCTGTTTCCAGTCGAACCCTACGTTGCGCGCTTTATCTTGAATGCGATAAGCTTTGATGAGGGATGGCAGCGAATCAGGCACACCCGAAAGCACTGTTTTGTTTCCATCCTTCTCCTTTTGCTTGATTTGCTCCCAGGTTTGTTCCACCTGTTGCTCCGTTTTAGGATTGTCGGTCGGCGTTTCTCCTTCGGCCGTTTTTCCCTGTTTGGGATCTCCCTCCCATCCCGTCCAGTCGATGAACGGATGGCGGAACATCAGTTTGTCGGCCTGCTTGTTGCATACATCTGCCAAATCGAAGTCGCGCGTCTCCTCCCCTAAGATGGAATAGAACAGCACATGTTCCATGACATCGCCCAACTCCTTGCAAATGTTTTTCTTATCGTCGTTCAAAAGCGCGTCGCAAAGTTCGTAAACCTCTTCAATCGTATTGGGTCTGAGGCTCTCATTGGTCTGCTTTCTGTCCCAAGGACACTCTTTTCGCAATCGCTCTTGGACATCGAGCAAACGACTAAAAGCCGCCAGCTTTTCTTCTTTCGTGTGCATATAGGTGTTTTTTATTACGGCAAAAGTAATCATTTTCAATTGAATTTTCGTAATTTTGCAACGATTTATACGAATTTATTATTTAAGCAGAAATACATCAAATGGAATTAGCAAGTAAGTATGATCCCAAAGAAGTGGAATCAAAATGGTATGAGTATTGGCTGAACCACAAACTTTTCAGTTCAAAACCTGACGGACGCGAACCTTATACGGTTGTCATACCTCCACCCAACGTCACTGGCGTTTTGCACATGGGGCACATGCTCAACAATACCATTCAAGATATCTTGGTGCGCCGCGCCCGTATGGAAGGCAAGAATGCCTGCTGGGTACCGGGCACAGACCATGCTTCGATTGCCACGGAAGCCAAAGTGGTAGCGCGCCTCAAAGAACAGGGCATCAACAAGACTGACCTGTCAAGAGACGAGTTTTTGAAGCATGCATGGGACTGGACACACGAACATGGCGGCATCATCCTGAAGCAACTGCGTCGACTGGGCGCCTCTTGCGACTGGGACCGCACGGCGTTCACCATGGACGAGAAGCGTTCGGAGAGCGTCATCAAGGTGTTCTGCGACCTCTACAACAAGGGCCTCATCTACCGCGGCGTGCGGATGGTGAACTGGGATCCGCAGGCTCAGACGGCCCTCAGTGACGAGGAGGTGATTTACAAGGACGAACATTCAAAGCTGTATTACCTGCGCTACAACGTTGTGGAAGAACCCGGCAAGTATGCCGTTGTGGCGACCACGCGTCCGGAAACCATCATGGGAGACACGGCCATGTGCATCAACCCCAACGACCCCAAAAATCAATGGCTGAGGGGTAAGCACGTCATCGTGCCACTCGTAGGCAGGGAGATTCCGGTGATAGAAGACGACTACGTGGATATTGAGTTCGGAACGGGCTGTCTCAAGGTGACACC
>JAEXBS010000038.1 GCA_023393915.1 Bacteroidota bacterium
CCACGTTCACGGGCGGGGCGAAGGGGACCCCCTCCTCCTGCTCAATGAACGAATCGGGGCGCGGTCCCGCAGGTTTGACGACGGGGGTAGGCCTGCTCTCTTCGCGGGCCTCGGCTTCCGCCGCATACACCTGCCCGATGATGCCCGCAGCGTCCTCCCCGGAAATGTCCGGCGTCAGGCAGGCCGCAAACTTCGACAGGGGAAGCGCGAAACCGTGTTGTTCCGCCTGAGCCTTTGCCGTGGCCTCCACCAGCGCGATGCGGTCGGCTTTGGCCTGTTCCATCCGGCGGGTTTCTTCGCACTCCCGCTTGTATGCGGCGATGATCCGTTTGATATCCTCGTGGATCTCGGCTTGCCTCGTGGATTTGTTCAGCCATGAAGGGTTGATGGGGATGTCCAGTTCCGGCACACCTTCACAGCTCTTGATGTTGTCGACGACACACTGGACGGCTGCGCGTCGGCCTTCACGGTCGCGCCGCTCGAAGTCCTTGACCTGCGTGTCCAGCGCAGCGCGGGCATCCACGATGCGGGCGATCAGCGCCTTGACCTCGGCGTCGAACCCGTCCAGCGGCCCGGCAATCCGCCGCTTAATGTCCTTCCGGGCGTTGTCCATCCGTTCCTTGAGCCTGTTCAGCCCCGCCATTTCGTTTTTGATGGCGGGCACGTCGGCTTCCTGTACCTCCAGCCCCGCATACTGGGCTAGGACGGTATCCAACAGCGTGGACACGGCGTCCTTGTCCCATGTGATGACCAACGGCGTCGCGGTGACGTTCAGGTCGAACTGCGCCAGTCCGGTGGGTTGCATCTGCGCGGGCGGGAGGGCTTCCAGAATTTCTGCGGTCTGTGCCATATTCCTATCCTATTGGTTTTGCCTAAAAAGGCACGTCATCGAGGCCGGAGGCTTCGGAAGGGAAGGCGGGGCCGAGGTCTTCATAGTCGGCGGAGTGCCGCCCCTGTGTCTGGCGTCCGCCTCCCTGTCGGCCCTGCTGCCCGTCGCCGTCCCCCTTGCGGTCGAGGAACTGGACGCGCTGCCCCTGAATCTCGGTGACGTAGCGATCCTGCCCCTGCTGGTCCTGATACTTGCGGGTGGAGAGCCTGCCCTCGACGAACACGAGGCTCCCCTTGGCAAGGTACTGCGAACAGGTTTCGGCCTGCCGGTCCCAGAAGACGACCTTGTGCCATTCCGTCTTGTCGACCTTCTCGCCCCGGTCGTTGGTGTAGCCCTCATCCGTAGCCACGTTCAGGCTGCATACGGGCTTTCCGGCCTGGGTGTAGCGCATCTCGGGATCGCGCCCGAGCCTTCCGATGATCATCACCTTGTTGAGGCTGCTCATACAATCTCCTGCTGAGGGAAAGAAAAGCCCCGCCTGATTATCAGGGCGGGGCTGTTGTTACGCGGCGCGTTCCTTGCCCTGCGCTTCGATCTTGTGCTGCCGTTCCCGGTACCCCATTGCCGAGGACAGGGAGCGCAGGCACGGGCTCGGCGCCGTGCCGCTGGTGCCGTTCCTGTTCGAGCCGACCTCCCCCATGACCGGGCTCCCCGCCACGGACGATGTGCTGTCCCTGATCCTGCGCATCTACAGACGGGACTCGGAACTCGACAAGATGCTGTTCGACCGGGCCGTCCCTCTGCTCAACGTGGGCGGCGTAAGCCAAGAGCATTGGGACACGTTCGTGGTCGCCAGCTCCAACGCCCTCATGAGCACGGAACCGGGCGGCATCACCGCGCAGTACGTGGAGCCGTCGGGTACCGCGTTTCAGGCGCAGGCCGAAGCCCTTGCCCGCGACGAGGCCAGCGTGCGGGAAATCGCCCTTCGCATGGTCCGTCCACAGTCCGCCGTGGGAGAGTCCGCCGAGTCCAAGGCCATCGACAAAACACAGCTCGACACGCAGCTTGCCAGCTTCGCCCGGCGCAGCGGCAGCGCGGAAGCCCTCTGTTGGAAGCTCGCCGCCCGGTGGCTTGGAGCTAAGGAGGACGGAATCGAGGCGAAATACAACGAGTCGTATGATGTAGGCGAGGCGACGGTGAAGATCAAAAGCAAGGAGCCCGGGAAGAAAGGCCAAGGGTGATGCGAAAGCCCCGGCAGTCTAGGCTGACCGGGGCTTTCGCATCATGGAGGGTGATTATATCATCAAAGCGTGATGACTCGCTTACTTCCAATTGGGATCTTCCTTCAGTTGCTCCATCAGAAGAAATTGGATCGCCTTGTCCGGCTTGCCGATAAATATATAACGGGCATATTTACTCGGGGTATCTATTGCTTCAGGTACATCTTTCACTTCAACTATCATTCCCCAAGCTTTTTGAGATGAAGGCTGGTAGGCGCTGATAATGAAATTATTGCCGCAATCATGCGGTTTGCATTGCTGCCTGACAAGATATGTTTCACCATTGCACTGTACCATATTGGCCGTTCCAAGTGCCGTAAGTCCATGGAATATCCACTCAGGGAGATCCGCCCGGCTCTCGCCTTTCAGTGCCTGTTCCCATGCCTGGGCCTGTTTGTCGGATATGGACGAGGCATAGGCGCCGATGCTGGCCAAGAGCAGAATACCCAACACTGCAAAGGCTATGATCGTTTTTTTCACTTCTTTTCTCCTTCGATGATTGCCAGAGTTTTTGCTCAATCACCCTACGGCAAGACTACAGTTGAAGGTCTACTTCTGGAGTCGCTCGGGAACAATATTCCTCAAGAATTATGAGCGGAAGCTGTTTTGGGGTATAGACTCCCTATTTGTAGTCCAAGAGTAACACAAAATCTCTCGGATGGATATGATTAACCGTTCCTTTCCTCTATTATATATTTCTAGATATCGGTCGCCCAAGGAACTTTGTCAACAATGGAACTTTCCCTCACTGGGCACGAGCTCTACCAGAATAGATCAGAGTGTACGCCTCTCCGCTGGCTAGGTATCGCACTCCTACTTTTTCTACAGCAATCGGCTATTCACATAGCGGTTCAGGCTGACTCCCGCCTCTGCGGAGAGGATCGCAAGCTGACGGTGCATCTCAGGCGTCGTGCGGACGACAAAGTTCCCGGAAAACTTGCGAAGGGAAAGCGGCTCAGGGATCGGCTCCTTGTTCGCTTCCATGTCCTTCAACGTATCCGAGACAAGCCGGACGATTCCATGCAAGGCCGCGTCCTGTTCCTCTTCCAGCCATGACAAGATGGGAAACTCGGCGCACAGCCCCACAAACTCCTGATCCTCTTCCGACCAAATGACGCGATAGGTATACTTTTCCATAGCTACTGAAGGGAAGCCTGTACAGCCCGATGCGGGATGATCCGCATGAACTCCTGCCCCTTTTCAGAAGGCAGGCTTCATACTGCGCCTGCAAGTTGATCCACATCTCCATGTCAGTCCCGAAATACCGGGCCAGACGCATGGCTGTATCCGTGCTGACGCCGCGCTTTTCGTGCAGGATTTCATGAATCCGTGTGGCGGGGATGCCGAGGGCGATGGCAAAGGCATTCGCGCTCAAGCCGAGCGGGGCCATATATTCTTCGCGGAGAATTTCTCCGGGATGGATAGCAAGCATATTTCCTCCTAATGATAATCTACTACTTCGACATCATACGCGTTTCCGTCTTCCCATGTGAAGCAGATACGCCAGCGGTCATTGACGCGGATACTGAACTGCCCCGCTCTATCTC
>JAEXBS010000052.1 GCA_023393915.1 Bacteroidota bacterium
TTGTGAAAGCACTAAAAATGACGCTGTCCGGTAACATGGATGTTGGCGGCGGGCTTTCATGCGTTCGCCTTATACACCGCAGCTGCGGTTTATCGCAACGCCGATAAATATGCTATAATCATAAAATCAAGGAAGATCATTCTACGTCAGGCTGGTGTATTTATGATGCAGCGAAAAACCTATCTTCTAACCGGAGCGGCGGGCTTTATCGGCAGCAACCTCGCACATCACCTTGCCTCAAAGGGCGATAAGGTCGTTGTCTACGACAAGCTGACCTATGCGGGAAACAAAGCCTCCCTCGACGGCATTCCCACTGAATCCCTCGCCTTTGTAAACGGCGATATCTGCGATACGGCGCTGGTATACAAAACACTTGCAAAATATGGCGTAGACGCGGTCTTCCACCTCGCGGCGGAAAGCTATGTCGACCGATCTATCGATGAGGTCTATGGTAGCATGGGCGACAGCGACTATTTTCATAAGATATGCCATTACCAAATTTACTGCATTCTGCATAAAAATCGTCGTTTATATAACGGTTAGAAATTATTTGCGGTACTAACTACAGATTTAAAATATACTAAATGAGAAAATAGAGGGATAATAGTCACAGACAGAATGGATAGGATATACACTGAAACAATCATTAAGAATAGGACATCCATTAATGGTAATCTTAGTATCATTTTTTACAATAATTCATTATTTACAACTGTATCAACCTACGATTCGTATGGGAGATAACAGTGCAAGTGGTCTACCTATAGCACAAGAATTCAACTTGTGTACAATAACCACATTCTCTCGTATTTACTCTTATGAGACTCCTGTTTCTAGAGGAGAAGTAACTTTTCTTCTGTTAATGTCAATATTTTTCACAAATATAGCCTTGCAATGGCATAACAAAAACCTATAACAAGCTTGTAATAACAAATAATAATTACATTTAGATATTATAATACTAAAAATATTGTATACATTTCAGTACCTTTAACAAATATTGAGCTAGAGACAATTATAGGATAAAAAGGTGACATCACGCTATGATCATATCGAAGGTAAAGGATTTATTAAAAAGCAACACATCGTTAAAACATATAACAATGATTGCAGGGGGTACTACCCTAGCCCAATTAGTAAATATTCTAGCTACTCCTGTTATTTCCCGAATCTATTCTCCGGAAGATTTTGGGGTTGCAGCAGTTTTCATGTCAGTAGTGTCCATACTTTCAGTTATTTCTGCACTTAGATATGAGCTTGCCATCCCGTTACCTAAAACAGAGCGATACGCTGATGCTGCCGTGCTGATAAGCTTTCTGATACAGATTATCTTTGTCCTTATATTAACGATAATCGTCTACTTAGCCTCCGACAATTTCATGTATAAAGCCAGGCTCGAGGTCCTCATACCTTACAAAATATTCATTTCCGTTGGAGTTTTAGGGACAGGAATTTACGGAATGCTAACACAATGGGCAATTCGAAGGCAATGTTTCAATGTGATAGCAAAGACTAAAATCACTCAAATAACCGCAGGTATTATAACAAAGATAGTTTTGGGAGTATTGAGGATATCACCATTAGGACTAATATTGGGAGATATCGTCTCTAAAATGGGAGGGCTAGGTTCATTACTTATAGGTATTCTAAAGGAAAGATCTTTGCCAAAATGGAATTTTCAAGATATCAAAAGAGTAGCAATAAGATACAAAAACTTTCCCCTTTTTGACATTTGGACAGCCATATTTAACGTGGCTGGCTATCAACTGATACCATATTTATCATTGATTTACTACGATTCTAGAACAACTGGATATTTTGCAATGGCAAATAATTTACTTATGTTACCGGGAGCCCTTATTGGAACAGCCATTGGACAAGTTTTTTTACAAAGAGCCGCTATAGCCTACTACGAAGGCTCTTTAAAAGAGGTGACAATAAAGACATATCACAATTTACTCGTCACGGGAATATACCCAGGCCTTTTTCTTTCACTAACTGCTCCATATCTTTTTTCTGTAATTTTGGGCTCGGAGTGGAAGGAGGCTGGAATCTTTGCTATGATAATGGGTCCTTGGGCAATTGCCATGTTTATACAATCACCATTAAGTAACATTCTGTCTATTTTAGGCAAGCAGAAACAGGCAATGCTAATAGAAATATTATACTCTCTCACACGCATAGCAGCGTTTATCATTGGTACCATCTGGAATGATGCGAAAACATCAATATTTTTGCTCATGCTTACTGGATTAATTTTAACTGCAGGGCGTTTATGGTATACATTTTATCTTCTAAAAATCCAAAATAAGATACTTGCATATTTATTTCCTGTGTTAAAAGAATCCGTGTTGCTTCTAACTATTCCCTCTATCTTGATTCTTTTTAAATTTAATTATATATTTACTACATGTATATTAGGATGTTCTTTCATTATTTTTATTGGCTTAAGATGCTATAAATTATATATATAAATACCAATTGTTATATTTTCTTAATTTTATATTTATATTGTATAGATAAAACAGCCATACCCAATACCCAATATGTAAGATAATCCATTCCGTTTCTTGCACCAATAAATAAAACTGACATAAAAACCATCGAATAAAATGTAGTATTAATAACAAAATTATTTTTTCTAATTTCGCAAGTTAGGGAGAAAATAATGGACATCCAGACTAATATATAGAACAAAAAAATGACAATTCCATAATAGTCAATGAAAGCAAGTGCATTGTGCGTATATGTCCCGGGGCGCCCCAGTTTTACATCAAATAAGTAATCGCCCAAAAAAAATCTATCCCAGAATGTTTTCATATTTTCCATAAAAATACTTTCTCTCGTCATAAAAGAAATATCTCTATTTCTTAAATACAACAAATTGAAAAGCCAGCTATTTGCCATTGACGATGAATATTCAATAAACTTAGGCAATAATTTAAACAATATTCCCGTTCCAAGTATTAAAGATATGACACTCAACATCCGGCCAAACTGTTTATTATTGTAGGATTTAACTAAATAATAAACTATGAGTGTTGCAACAAACGCCACGAAGCTTGCTTTACTACCAACAATATATAATGAAATCAATGTTATACATATTATAATTTTCTTATATTTGGGGTATATATTAATAAAAAATAATGTTAACAAAACTATCTTATCACCATAGCTCTGATATACAATGCCATGATTACTTTCATTCCAAAGCCCCATCATTTCAACTTGATTATTTAAGGAAAAACCAGCTTCCATGTAATGTCCCAAATATAGCATTAATATAATTGGGGAGAGAAGAAGAATTATATACAAATATACAAATAGCTTACTATTCTTTATTCTATAGAAAAAGCAATAATCGGTAGCTATTATAAAAAGTGCTAAATTAATACACCAAACTCCTAAATAAGTATGAGCATAATATTTATCTATTGTTATTAGTTCTCGTATATTAATAACATATATACAAAAACAATATAAAATACTAAATAAGACAACAATGAAAACTACATTAAAGTATTTTTTATGCAAAATAGATAACAATATTTTATATATGATAAAAACTATCGATATTCCGGATATTAAATAATATGGATTAATAACATGACCATAGAAAAGTTCTATCTGCCATCTTAATTCTAAAACAAAAAAAAACAATATAACAATAAAATTTTCAAACAAAGCTTCTAATGTTTGAATTTTATTATATCTATCATTGCCCATATACGAATCTCCTCTACATTCACTTCTTAATATTATATTATTCATAAACCATGTACTCATTTTATATTCTTCATATACGCTTCCATAATAATTTCCACAGTTTTCCGTGCCTCTCTCCCCGTGCACATCGGCTCTGTCTTTCCGTCAAGCACATCCAGTACATGTCTGTAATACGGCAGATGTCCATGACCATAGACGGACTGCGGGGCTTCACTGGCGTTGGTTACCTCTTCGTCCATTGGGTCATTATCGGCAAATGTCCAGTGTTCTATTTTGTTGAGAGCAAAGCCTCCAACTCTTACCGTGCCTTTTTCTCCTAAAATCGTCAGACTGCCTTCGAGGTTTTTAGGGTAGGTAAGTACCGTGGCATTGATG
>JAEXBS010000029.1 GCA_023393915.1 Bacteroidota bacterium
CTTCCGGAGGGACATATGGGATTTGGAAATCTCTCTTTTGTACAGGTGCTGGGATTTTTCCTTCCGACGTTCGTCTATCTTATGGGCGATCAGAATATGTACCAGCGTTTCTTTGCCGCTAAAGACGAAGACACGGCATTAAAGGGCGGCCTGTGGTGGTCGCTGCTGACGCTGCTGATTGGAATAATCGTATCGATAGCGGCGATTACCTCGCGCGCCCTTTACCCGGATATTAAACCGGCACAGGCCTTTATCTACCTTGCCCAGCATGGGATGCCAATGTTCATAGGGGGGATATCGGTGGCGGCGGTCGCGGCATTTATAGTGACTACAGCAAATTCTTTCCTGTTATCTATAGGCGTAAGCACGAGTTGGGATCTATACGCACGCTATTTTGACCGTAATGCGGATCAGAAGAAGATGCTGAAGGTTTCTCGAATCTGTGTCCTTGGGCTTGGCGTCCTGGGATATATAATGATCAAATACTTCCCGAATATCCTTGCCCTTCAGATGTATGCCTACACGATGTATGGAGCCGCGATATCGCCTGCGCTTGTGGCGGCGGTCGTATGTCCTGAAAGGGTGACGAAGCTTGGCGGTCTTGGTTCCATGGTTGCCGGCGGTGTAGTCACTCTTGTGATGGAAGTTCTAAAAAAACAGGGCTGGGGTTTTGCAGTTACATATCCCTCTGTACTTCCGGCGGTGATTTGTTCTATCCTAGTGCTCTGTGTATTTCAAAAACGTAGTGCCGCTTAAAACACATACGTGGAGGAGACGGAAATGGTTATAAAACTATTTTATAACGCGCAGATTTTTGATTGTACCGGCAATGAGCCATGTGATAACGGCTGGCTTGTAACGGAAGATGAAACTATAAAAGAGATCGGTGAGGGCACGGCCCCGGCATTTTCCGGCGCAGAAAAAGTCGACTGCCGCGGCATGACGCTGATGCCTGGGCTTATCGACGCTCATATTCACTTGAGCCTTTTTGATAACGACCTTGGCAATCTGCATCGGCGGGACTACCCTGCGATGCACTATGTAAAGGCGTTAAGGGTACTAAAAGATACGCTTGACCAAGGATTTACGACCGCGCGTGATGCCGGAGGCGCAGATGCCGGTTTCAGAGTAGCCGTTGAGCAGAAGCTTGTACCCGGGCCGCGGCTGACCGTCTGTGGAAAGTCCATATCAATGACCGGCGGGCATGCCGACATGCGTTACTCCACGGAACTCTCAGCGCCGGCGATATCACCTTTTTCAGCAGTGATCGCGGACGGCGTTGCAGAAGTTCAAAGGGCCGCCCGCGAACAGCTTCGACAGGGTGTCGACCATCTAAAAATAATGGCAGGCGGCGGTTGTGCCAGCCAGGCTGATGAACCGGACACAACTCAGTATACAATCGACGAAATGAAAGCCGTTGTACACGAGGCTGCCGCGGCGAACAAAAAAGTTCTGGCTCACTGCTACTCGAACAACAGTATGAAGATGTGTGCCGACGCCGGCGTTTACAGCATCGAACATGGCAACTATCTTAATGAAGAGACGGCGCGTTACTTGAAGGAAAGAGGCTGTTGGCTGGTACCTACCCTTACCACATATTTTTACATGAGCGAGCATGGCGAAGAGCTGGGCATTCCGGCATACTTTCTTCGCAAGATGAAGATGGTGCGCGAAAACGCACTTGAAGCGGTACAGCATGCCATAAACGCCGGCCTTGATATTGGCTCAGGGTCTGATGTAGTGGGTGATGGGCAATATCATAAAAATATGGAAATAGGATTGAAGGCTAAAGTTATGGGTGCGAAAGCGGCTATTATTTCCGCGACTAGAGAAAACGCTCGGCTCATGAAACTTGATAAAAAAATAGGTACACTTGAAGTTGGCAAAGAGGCAGATCTGATACTTGTTGCCGGAAATCCTTTGAAAAATGCAGAATCTATTACCGTAAGAGACAACATAAAACTCATTATCCAAAAAGGATCTACCTATAAAAATATCCTTTAAAAAGAAAATGCAAGGGTTTATAAAGTGGCCTGGCCGTGGGAAAATTTTCCTGCGGCCATTTTTAGCAGTATAATGTTCTATGCTAAAATAGGTATCAATAATAACGTATATATGCTGAATGCGGAGGAAAAACATTGCCCAAAATATCTCTTGCCGACCAGGCCGCCAACAAAATCAGAAGCCTCATACAGGAAAATAAACTAATGCCTGGCGCGCATATCAACATAGATTTTCTCGCAAAAGAATTTGGCATAAGCCAGACTCCCATTCGAGAGGCGCTAAAGAAACTTATCGCGGAGGGGATCGCGGTCTATAGACCAAAGGTAGGGTATTCGGTCCGCAATCTTACCCTTCACGAATACCTGCAAGTTTCAGAGATACACCAAGTCCTTGAAACCTATCTGGTCAAAGAGCTCGCAAAAATGCCGTTTATTGTTGATATGGTGTCTCTCAATACCATAAACCAAGAACTGCAAAGCCACATAAAAGAAAACGACCTCGAAGGGATGGCCCGCGCCAACGATAATTTTCATAGAAAACTATATGAAAATTATCATAACAAGTTATTAGTATCCCGTCTTTTCGATCTCTGGAATGAAGTGCGTTCTCTAAGAAATATGATGTATGAGAATAAAATTTTCACCAGCAAGATGGTCAGAGAACACGAGGCAATTATCGCTGCTATCGCAAAAGGCGATCCGGAAGCCGCAGAACGGGCGATAACGGATCACTATATAAGCGGCAGAGAGAGCGCGATAATATCCTTCCCCATAGGAGCACATGAAGAGAGAGAGTAAGCGACTATGAAGATAATCGATTCCCACGTACACATATATCCCGAATTTCTTAAAAAAGAGCGCGACAAGATCGCCGCCCGCGAACCATGGTTTGAACTGCTGACCGCCTCTAAGGTGCAGAAATGGGGCACGG
>JAEXBS010000049.1 GCA_023393915.1 Bacteroidota bacterium
GGTATCTTAAGGTCAGCGCGACGACGAGCAGATCTATGAGAAAACAGGCGGGCAGGACGACGAGCCATGTCCCCGGGAAGAGCCACAGCAGCCATATTGGAAATATTACGTTGTAGAGTTTTACGCCGTGATCTCTCATCCCGACGCCTCCCTTTTTTGAAGATTTTTTCCGCCGGTTTGTCGACGGTGGTCTCAGTTTATCATACCGGAGAATGAGGCAGAGGTTTTTAGAGCGGTGATTATTTTCTGACAAGCGGCACTGCCGTTTTTTTATAAAAAAGCAATAAAATCAAAAAAATTAACAATATCTCTGTTATAATTTATGATATTACGGGCAATTTAATATTAATTTTTGTACAATATGTGAAAGGAAGTGGCTTAATGAGACCTAAAAGAGACGGAATCAGGCTTTTCCAAAAGTATCTTATGGCGGCTCTCTTTTCCGTCGCTCTTGTCGCGGCGGTCTATGCCGGCGGATCTTTGCTGAAGGCTGACGCCGATTCCACGGGGATACCGGAGTCGATAGCGAACGATCCGCTGGACGGCGCGTGGAAATATCATATAGTGCCCAAAAATCGGGCAACGATCTCTTATATGGACAATAATTGGAGTATAAGAACTTTCCGCGGGCAGAATGAATCCGTCGCCAACGACGAGGCGCTCAAAAAAGTCGGCGATACGCTTTTGGATGTAAGTAACACGCTGATTCTGGATGTCAACGACAACAACCGCGTCTTCGCGATGGCCTCATGTCCGGGTCAGATCACGGAAAAGATCACGGTATCTCCCGACTTCTACACACAGAGCGAGTATGCCGTGCCGCGCAGCGTAGTTTGTAACGTATATTTATATATGAAAGACGGGGAGAACGGCTCTACCTATCTTGCCATTGAACTGCTGGATAAGAACGGTCTGCGGTCGATAGCCTGTCTCACCGACGGGAAACGCGCGCCGGCTCCGGCCTATAAGTACAGGTTCAAGGCCGACGGCTCATGGGTCGACGCTCCGGCCCTCGACATGAATGTCTGTACCGATGTACAGGGGTATGACTGGAACGGGGACGGCTACACCGATTATGTGATCAGCTATGTCTACAACCCCAACGGCAGGCCGAAGGGCGACAATGAGGCGGTGGGGATAGCGGTGCTCTATGTGGACGGCAAATCCCTTCTCGAAAACGACTCAAATCCTGGTAATATAACTTACTTCTGGCGCGACGACGACCATTTCAGCGACACCTCGAATATAGTTGGCGGCTTGACGCAGGTCAAACCGGCCGGCAGCATGAGAACGGCGCTCGGAGATTTCAACGGCGACGGCGTCAAGGAGGTCGCGCTCTATCATACGATGGCGCAGGGTCCGGACGGGCTGGGACATAACAACAGCCTCCATGTATATTCCATCGATTTGGCCAAGGGCGAAATAAACAAACCATATGAGAATGACTCGGAGGTCGGTCAGTCGTATCTGCAGAACGACAGCGTCGGTATCGCCGCGGGAGACCTGAACGGCGACGGCAGGGACGAGCTCTGTCTTGTAAATGCCGATACGAGCGCCTATTACCAGAAATCGTCGCTGTACCTTACCGTGCTGGAATGTACCGGCGGGCTGGATTCCTGGTCGATACGCCGCGGTAACCACGATACGGGAGAGCGGACCTTTGACGGCCTGAGCATCAGCGGAGAAAATTGTTCCATGCCGCCGATAGACGCGGAGCTCGCCGATCTGGACGGCGACGGCGTGCCGGAGCTGGTGTGGTTCACCGCCACCTCTCAGACCGAACATGACACGACGCTCTTTGTGGCGAAATGGCCGGGAAGTTACGGCAGCGTCGCGCTGGATTCAGATCCGTCGATATGCTATTGGGATATGGAGCACAACGGCTGGGCGATGGCGAATAGTTTCATGCGCTATTCCATGGCCTGTGGGCATTTTAACTATCCCTCGGCAAATCAGCCCGCCGTTGTTACATACCCCAGCCAGATCGGCGTCACACAGTTGGGTAACGGCGGGAACCTTGACTGGGTCATCTACGAATGGAACAGCAATGACGGCTTTATCAGACTTGGCAGCAGCAATTCACAAGGCCAGCCAACTCCGGTCAATGACGCGAAGGCGGCCAATCTCGTCCCGCGGATCGTCGCCGCCGACCTCGACGGCGAGAGTCTGGTGCTGGGAGAGCCGACGGTCATCACGGTGGAGGACAACATCGAACTCTACATGGTGACGCAGGCTCCGCCGAAGCACTGGGACCGTGTGAACGCCGCCGGTAGCGCGCTGTCGGGTTATGCCGAAGAGGACGGCAAAGTGACGCTTGATTCCTTCGCCGTCTTCGACACAGATGGCTACTATACCGGTATGCAGCGCGGAGGCGAATGGGGAAGATCTACATCCGTCACTAATGCAAGCAGCGGAAAATTCGGCGCTTCACTGGGGTTGGAAATTTCGCATAGGGGCAGTGTGATGGACAGAATATTCAATCGCTCGGAAAACAACGCCAACGAGGATCCAATGCTTGATGTTGGTGGGAAATTTTGCGGCGAATGGGTAAATGACAATACGGAGGATAAGTCTTCGACCTCAAGCTATACCTTCTCCTACAAGGCGGACCGTGACGACCAGCTCTACTACCGCGCCAACGATTACAATATCTGCCGCTATCCGGTGATCTTCCCGGAGGATAAAAAGTTCATAACTGTCTCCGACGACAATGGCGAAGAATACCAGGCGCAGAACTATATTCAGTTTGTTATCCCCACGGAGACGGCCTCTACCTTCACGCCGACTCCGGGGAGGAGTATCTCTTGGTACGAGCCGCTGCACGATAACTACAATCTCTTTACCTACCCAAGGCGGCTCTCCGATATAACGGGATACCCGCAGGGAACGGAAGAAAAATTAGCTGTAGATAAGTACAATCCCTGGGCCGACATCAACGGCAAGGTATTTGTTGACGGTACCGGCAACGTTATAGGCAATCTCGATGCCAGCGAATTTCGTTTGGACGCCTCGTCAAATACGACCAATTCTGAGATGAGCAGTTCCCGTTATACACTCGGAGGATACGTTTATTTTCATCCGACGGTGGGGCAGCATTTCCCGTTTGGCAACAGGGAAGGAACCATTAAATTCGATATGGAGGGAGATGGTACCTGGGGTACGGACACGACGACCACAACCGACGTCTCAGAGATGTTCAGTGTGACGATGGCCTGGCCCGGAGCCCGCAATTACACGATGTACACAGAGGATTGGACAGCCGCTGACATGCAGTTTGAGTCGGACATCGCCTACTTCACGCAGGACGACGGGGCTCTTTGCGTCGGCTACGCGGTGCCGAAGCTCGAATCGTTCCAGAGCAAGATATGGGGGAGCGGCAGCCCCTATAATACCCATGCCGACCCCGGGCTGTTGCTGCCCTTCCGCTGGAGCAACGATATAAAGAATAAATCCGCGGGGCAAAATTTAGAGAGCATGATCTACTACCTCGCAGAAAACGACAACCCTAATACAAGCCACCAGATGCGCGGCCTGAGCTTTGAAATGACGGACGGCGGCGCGCTGGCCTCAACTGCGGATCATCAAGGCACTGCGACAAAACTACTCGAATGCGGCCAGAAGTATAACCTGAGACTGCGCGTGATAAACTACAGTTTTGTTGACACAGGCGAGGTCAAGGTCAAATTTTACTACCAGCCGTGGAATGACGGAGGGGAAAACTATCCCGCCGAAAGCCCCGAATTCGACGGCAGATGTGAAGAGATACATAGTGATGACGGTAATCCGGCAGCTGCGATCGATGCTATAAAAGGGCGAAAAAATAAAGAGACGGGAGATAACTGGGAATACGCCGTTCTTAACGGCTGGACGGCCCCTAAGGATACCGGCCTCGGTTGGCTGCACGCGGTGATCTCCTACAACGGTGAGCAGCTCAGCACCGACAACGACCACGGCTGCGTGCTTGTAGGGAGCTACAGGCCGGAAGATTTCTACGGCACCGTGAGCGCCCAGGCGAAGAACGTTTCGCGCGCGGCCTCTATCTCCGTTGAGAGTTATCCCGATATCGCGATAACCGGCGTCACGGCCTACGAAATGGCGAAAGATGGCACCGTCTCTCAAGAACCGCTGACGATCGACGAAAAATCGCGTTCCAAGAAGATGAAGATCGACGTCAGGGTGAAATATACGGGCGGCAGGCTCAACATCGGCGGCGAAGAAAAAGAGATAAACTATGTGCCGCTACTGCGTGTGGGGCTGCTCGCTGGCAAAAGGGGCGTCAACCGCTCGCTGCTAGGAGCGACGGAATTCCCCCTCATCAGGGCGGGGGAGGAGCGTACCTTCAGCTTCGTCTACGACCCTAAGCTTTGCGATTACGACAACGGCGTGGCTGTACGTGCCTTCTCGCCATATCTCTTCGCCTCGGAACAGCGCGACCCCAGGAGCCAGTATAAGGTCCTCTGGAACTCCATCGAACACGACGGCGGCTCCGGTGGATGCGGCGTCGGTCTCGGAGCGCTTGCGCTCCTCGCCCTGCTGCCGCTGGCATGGCGTAAGAAGAGGTAACAGCTAATATATATTAGAGGCAAAATAAGAGGGGGAGGCGTTACAGCCTCCCCCTCTACTGTGTTTATCACGCACAGCCGGCGAAAAATTTAATCAGGCGGAGGGTATATAACGCCGCAGATATCTGTCGATGACATAGTTCATATAGGAGTGCAGGAAGGAGAAGGCGGCGAGCGGCTCGTCGTTTTTCACCACGTAGGTGGCCTCCCCCTCTTTTGAGACGATGTCGATGTTCTTGA
>JAEXBS010000057.1 GCA_023393915.1 Bacteroidota bacterium
ACTACTTGTATCTGGTTGGGTCGAAAGTAATCCTCTTATTGTGGGACTTGGTAATGAGGAAAAAGAGCCAAACTCTAGCGTGAACAAAGACTTTATGATATTCTCCAAATCCAGCCCATCAAGACACGCTCTTGCATGGTCATCAAATCAAGAAACGGACTCATACGATAATAGGTATAGTGCTTACCGCCTTGACCAGAGAGGTCCGATAAGTAAAAGCGTAACGGGGCTTTATGTACAAAAAAAGGATGGCAGTATGGAGCGGGTGTTCTCTTACGAGCGAGACTATCAATTCCCTGAGTACTTAGATCGTTTTTGTGGGAAAGACCCTATGAAATACTTCGCTGGGAGAAATATGGATACATATGCAAAGACAAGTGATGGTCTTATCAAACTGATGAATGTAGGAGCTCTTTACAATGGTGAAACTTCACAAGCATATATCCGCTATCTGTATGCTATGGTCGAGCCCGAAAGCCCCCAATACACCATAGATGAGCGTACGAATGTGTTACACTTCACAGAGCGATTCTTCAGTCAAGAGGTGGAGGTTATAGAGACAGAGTATTTATTTGGTGAGCCTATATACACCACCTACCCCGTTAGATCAGGAGAGTGTAGCGTCCAGCTTTCTTCAGAGGACTCTGACATTACCATAGTTGCTAGAAATAAGGCTGGCGAGACAAAGACTAGGCTTCTTCGGTCACATACCGTCAATCCTATCAAGGTAATTGTAGATGGAAATATTGTCACAGTAAAGTCCGAAGTTCCTATCAGCTCTTGTCAGATTCAATCTGTAATGTCGATGGAGAAATTCCAAGTAAGCCAGTCAGATCAGTATACTTGTTCAGGTACAGTTGATAAGGAAGGAAAGTTCATAGCTACAGTTATAGATCGAAGAGGAGGCGTGTATACGGCGAATTTTATCGTTCCGTAAAAAGATTGTCCCCTATGCTCACAAAGGATGTCTTGAGTATTTGCGTCAATGTGTGTGGGGGGGGGGAGCGGAAGGGTTCTCCTTGTCGCAAGACCATCACCCTGTAAAATCGAATAGCCACGGGAAGACTGAGCATTCCTCTCGTGGCTATTTGCAATTCCACAGCTGACGACAAAACATTATTCACGGGACTA
The DNA here is from genome assembly GCA_023393915.1 of Bacteroidota bacterium. Lineage (GTDB taxonomy): Bacteria > Bacteroidota > Bacteroidia > Flavobacteriales > Weeksellaceae > Planobacterium_A. The sequence continues at coordinate 1,132 of JAEXBS010000057.1, forward strand.
TGATTTGATATCTCCGAAGTATCATTTGATATCTCCGAACTATTGATTATTACTCCCGTGAGAAATCTCAGATAGTCCCGTGCATATTTTCAAACATTGCTGTCCGATAAAAGTTTTTCGGCGAAAGAAAAGCTTCCTATTTCATCGGACAGCCGAGTTTCCAGCTTGTCAGATCTCTGATGCTAGCAGAAAGTCCATCAAATGTCTATTATAAAGGATTTCCCCCTACTATAGAGCTAATCAGACGATAAAAAGCAGTCTATCTTTATCGGACAGCCGATTTACTCTCTGAAGGACATTTGCTTAGGAGACAACATTGTTGAAAAACCAGTAATATTTGGAGATCAAGAAGACATTTTGCTCAAAGGGGGACTTGGAAAGCAAAAATAGAAAGCTCAACCGCTTCAATTCAGCGATTGACCCCCCTCGGTATGCCCTTTCTGACTTTTATCGGACAGCAATATTTTTTAGTAGACATAAGCAAAGTACAAGAATACTGCGATTCATATTCCCGCACAAAATTATCGCCAGATAGATTCCCTATTCCAATGGTCTGGAAAACCTATCTTATAAATAGGGATGTCCGGATTTTCCTCTATCAGTGAGATTATTTTTCTCTTATATGTATCTCCTGCATTGATAGCATTGCACAAGTATAACATGGAAGTAATGATTAGATATGGCTTCTTTTTGGAGAATTCCGATAAAGGATATTGTAGCCAAATGCCTCTTGGATTACTAATATCCATTGGACGTTTTACCATATTTCGACTCCATACTCTTGAATGATGGGCTACAATATTTCTCAAATATGAAATAGCTTCTAACCAACTTGATAACTCATTATGCAGATTGAGCCCGAACTCATTAGCAATTTTCGCTTTCTCAGGAATTTGGTGGCTAAGATTCTTGTATAACTTTGAAAGCGTGCCAAAGGTAGCCACTTCAAAAATAACCCATGCATCAGGTTGCTGAGTAAGAGATACACATTTTCCACCTTTCCAAACACCATACTTTCGTTTATACTCTTTTATGAAAACCTCACGACTACGCAGAAATTCAGTCCTTAAATCTTCCAAATGCTGCTGATGAAGCGATTCGCTGACAAAGAGAGTATTGTCCATATAAAACAGACCACCATAGGATTGAGACAGATGGTAAATCATCTTTGTTCGTAAGGCGATCTCTATTGTTTCAATGGCATCAAACAAGATAAGCCGTAATTCTTTGTCAAAAGAATACCGTGCAATAACATCTTCAAAGCGAGAACCCGTTTGAAAAACATGGTTTTCTTTGTCTTTCTGCATATCCCACCAATACCCCTTCAAACGGTAGTAGCTGATATGACTTAAATGAAGATGGGCGAACTCCTCATCTTCTATAATCATGCCTCTATGCTTCAGTAAATCGATTTGTTCCTGAATGGAGCGTGATTCTTTATTCGACATAGTATCTATAAAAAAAAATGACTCGCCAGCAGATCTTACGGTATGCTAAGCGAGTACTGTTATATTTGAAGTGCAGGCAACCTGCGACTATCTTTCTGCTTGCAAAGGTAAGCAATTATTTTAATTCAACCAAACGATCGGGAGAAACTATATTACCAGTCATCTCGTTTTCGTAGCATCTCATCAATTTCCTCACGAAGGAACAATAGGCGACCATTAGCTTTGAGGTAGGGAATCTTACCCGCCCATACCCAATTGTAGATGGTCTTTTGCTCAACCTTTAGCAATCTAGACACATCAATGATGTCAAGATACTCAGGCTTGAGCGGTGGCTGTACAGCAGCGTCTATGGCTTGCTCTCGTAATACCAGCAACTGGTCTAGTTTTTCTTCCACATTCGCTAGCTTATCAAACAGTCGTTTTTGCCAAGGATCTTCTGTAAGATAGTCTAAGTATGACATAGTTCCCCTTTTTGATAATTTCCTGCAGTATCTTGTGACAAGATACGTTGCTCTCTCATATAAGCAATATACTTCTTTGCTGTGCGCTCTTTGACTCCCATCTCTCGCATTAAGACATCGCACAACTCTTGGTAGGAGAGACGATGGTTACTTT
>JAEXBS010000003.1 GCA_023393915.1 Bacteroidota bacterium
CCGCTCATAAAGAGCCCCTCCGCGGCGCAGAAGGTTATAAAGACGAAGACGGTCGCCAGCAGCGCCGTCACGTAAACCGCCGAGGCCCGCAGCCAGAGCGGGGTATTTGGGGAATCTATCATCATAAGCCGCCTTTTATAAAGACGGGGCGCCAAGGTTGATTTTTCCGGCGCCCCGCAGGATTTACTTCTTTCGTGGAAGCGGGATGTAGCCGCTGTCTTTGATGATCTGCGCGCCCTCGGGCGAGTAGATATAGTCGATGAAGAGCGCCGTAAGCCCTTCCGGCTTGCCCTTGGTGTTCATGAAAAGGTCGCGCACGACGGAGTATTTGCTGTTCGCGGCGTTCTCCTGCGTCGCGGTCATCCCAGCGAGCTTGGGGGCCTTGACCGAGCTGTCAATGTGCCCGATCCCCACGTAGCCGATCGCGCGGGCGTCCTTCGCCACGGCGGTCTTCATCGCGCCGTTAGAATTTACGACGTTGGCCTTCGCGGCGACGCTGCCCTTTTTGATCGCCTTGTCGGTGAAGACCTCGCGGGTGCCGCTGCCGTCCTCGCGCACATAGAGATTGATCTCCGCGTCGCTGCCGCCGACCTCTTTCCAGTTGGTGATCTTGCCGGCGTAGATGTCGATAAGCTGTTCAAAGGAGAGCTCGCCCACCTTGTTGGCGGGATTCACGACGACCGCCACCCCGTCGATCGCGAAGGGGAAACTCTCAAGACCGTACTTCTCGATCTCGTCTTTTTTCAGCGGGCGGCCGGTGTTGCCGATCTCCACGAGCCCCTCGCCGGCCTGCTTGACGCCGACGCCCGAGCCGCCGCCGGCCACAGTGATGCGGATATCGGGATTCGCGCCCATGATGCGCTTGGCCGCCTCTTTCATGACCGGAATATGCGCGGTGCCGCCCGCGATATCGATCTTGCCCTTCTGCCCCTTGAAAACGTCCAGCGGTGAGGCCGCAAAGGCCGTGGCCGCGAAAAGACAGATTACTGCCGCGATAAGAAATTTCTTCATAACAGAAACACTCCTTAATATTTTTATTGTCCGATATAAAAGGCCGAGTCACAGGCCAAAGACCGGCAGCAGCCGCGGGGCCGCCGCCATATCAAAACGCCACATCAATGCAGGGGGAAATTTATTATAGGGAGCCGGAACCGTTATCCGGCCGGAAAAGAAGATCCGGCGGAAAAAGAGGACCAGGCAACCGCGCAATGCATCCCGTGCATTTTATCAGCGCTAGATCACGTCATCTTTTTCCACCGTCCTTAAAATCGTTACATTATATTTACCAGTGTAATATCACACTGAACCGGCTAAATGTCAATGAGAGAATTTGCGTTAAAGTTAAAATTTAGGCAAAAAAACAAAAGGGGAAAACCTTTCGTTCAAAGGTTTTCCCTGTTGTCGGGCCGAAGACGGCGGCCGGCGCTTACAGCTCGGAGGTGCAGTGCGGGCAGCGGGTCGCCTTTTCGTTGATCTCCGAGAAGCAGTAGGGGCAGAGGCGCGGCGGCTGTTCCGGCTCCGCGGGCTTCTCCGTTCTAAGCCTGTTGGCAAATTTAACGACCACGAAGATGGCCCAGGCCTGGATGAGAAAATTGATTACGGTGTTGATGAAGGAGCCGTAGGCGATGACGGGGATATTCTGCGCCTGCGCCTCGGCGAGCGTCGCCGCGTGGATGCCAGAGAGGTTGATGAAAAGATTTGAAAAATCCATTCCTCCGGCCAGCAGCCCGATCGGCGGCATGAGGACGTCATTGACCAGCGAGGTCACGATCTTGCCGAAGGCCGCGCCGATGATGACGCCGACCGCCATATCCATAACATTGCCGCGCATGGCGAATTCCTTAAAATCATTGAGCATGCCCTTCATAAAGAAGCCTCCTGTCGTTCTTTTTTCAGTGATAAAAACTTCGGGTTTTATGATACCACAACGCGGATAAGAACAAATCGGGCATATTCCTTATTCAGCCCGGCTTTTTGCGCGAAAACAAGAAAGCGGCGGGAGGAAGCGCCTCCCGCCGCGCGGATATGACGCGGCGGCTTTTACGCCGTCAGCGTGTATTTTTTGAAGGCCTTGTCTATCATCGTCACGCAGAGATACATGCCGATGATGAGTAAATCTATGAATGACCCAGCCCTCTTTACTGATGATGGGCTAAAAGTGCGGGATTTTTGCGAACTACTCCCCGCACCCCGTACAGCCGCCGCAGGCGTCGGTGCGCGTGCCGGAACAGCCGTCGGGTTTGGGCTGAGGCTTGCTGTGGCGGCAGCCTCCGCCCTCCGTCATCATCTCATAGACGGGGAGATAAATGGAGATGAGGGCCTCGACATTCTCGCGGCAGCCGCGTCCCGAGGGATTGCGCTCCGCGCATTCATTATCCGCACAGAGCGGCGTCGCCTTGGCCATCGCCTCATAGCTGTGCGCGCCGTCCATCATCGCGTTGAGGATCATATTCTTCGTCGTGCCAGTGACCGTACAGACGGGCGTGTCAGCCTTCGCGTCGCGCCAGAGGCTCACCAAGTCTATCATGAAAGTCATTCCCTTCCTGTTTTTATACATTATAGCCCATCGGCGGCGTGGTTGACTCTTGTGAAAAAAGCAGTTATAAAACATAAGGCTAATATATATGGCTATGGGGAGGCGGATGCGGTGATCGAGACGAAAAGGCTCATAATGCGCGAAATAACCGAAGCGGACTTTGAGGCTGCGTCACGGATACTCGGCGACGCCGGGGTGATGTACGCCTGGGAACACGGATTCTCCGAAGAAGAGGTTCGCCGGTGGATAGGGGAATGTATCAGGCGCTACAAAGACGACGGCTTCAGCTATCTCGCCGCGGTCGAAAAAACGAGCGGCGAAATTATAGGCTTTATCGGCCCTCTCGCCGAAACTATCGAGGGATGCCGCCATTTCGGCGTCGCCTACATATTAATGAAAGAACGCTGGGGCATGGGCTACGCGACGGAGGGCGCGAGGGCCTCGCTGGCCTGCGCCTTTGAACGTCTGGGAGCGGAACGGGTGATCGCCGTGATACGCCCGGAAAACAGCGCCTCGCGCGGTGTCGCCGAACGCCTCGGTATGGAGATAGAGG
>JAEXBS010000020.1 GCA_023393915.1 Bacteroidota bacterium
GATCAAGAAACATCCGTTCAAGTCATTCATACTGATAGTGTTTATTATAGGGATCGTAGGAAAATATTTCGATAAAGAAACTGCTGTTGCATCCTCTCATCTTGTTCCTGTTGAGCAAGCACAGCTACAGGAGCAACCCAAGAATCTGTCTCCTGAAATACAAGCTGAGTTACAGCAAAAAATAGCAGATGGGGAAAAGATTGCAAATGCAATGATCGAGAAGAAAAAAGCGTTCATTGATACGTCTGGGGTGGCTACACCGTCGCCATGCCTCGATTTCATTATTATGAAGAAAGCATACTGGAATAAATTGACAAAAGAACAAAAAATATCTCTTTGCCTTTATGTCAGAAATACCGTCAATGAGGCAAAGAAATTCCCGCATAGGTTTACCCTCGTACCCAGAACCGCACCAGCATATCAATCTGTGATACAGAAAATATCCAAGATGGATGCTGAAAGCTGGATGATAAGCAATAATGATGGGGGGACTCCGTTTGTCATGGGCGATATGGCTTGGGAACGCTACCAAGCGAAAGACGAAGACATAAGCTTTGCAACATTTTCGGGCGGACGATATTACCCACAATAGGGATGAGATAGACAAAAAAGGCGGCTCTTCGGAACCGCCTTTTTTGTTGCCATGTCACTTAAGTTCTCTCAGACAACCCCTTGCTCCTCCGCCCTTTCCCCGTCGTATACTCGAAAAACCTTCCAACAACCTCTTGCGGAGTGCCAGAAGGGACGTGGTAGGGTTGAGACAAATTTGCGAGGTGGAGATATGCGGTTTGCAGCGACATTTGACGCAGGAGACATCAGGAAGGGAGCGGCGGAGGCAGTCGCAAGCCTGAAAAACGTTTCCGGGGAGGCCGGGAAGACGGCTTCCGCTCTTGACGCTACTGGTGGGGCTTTCCGTAAGGCCGCCAAAGAATCTGGATACTTCTACGATCGGCTTGGCCGTCTTCACGCCGCGAACGGGAAATATGCATCTTCCGCCCAAAAAGCCGCCATTCAGACCAAAGCCGTCGGTTCCAGTTCCGAGAAAGCCGGAAAGCAGATGCAGGGCTTCGGCTCAGGTTCGGACTCGGCCTCGAGATCTCTCGCCCATGCTTCGTCCGTCGCGGATGCTCTTAATCAGCGTTTCGCGTCCCTCACACAGCGCGTCTTATCCGTTTATGCCGCATATAAGCTCTTAGACGGCGTTGTGGCGACTACTAATATCGGCATTCAAGCGAACAAAAATTGGGAATCCCAAAAGCTGGCCATTGCGTCCATCGTCAGTTCCACGAATCAGCTCGCGGACGCACAAGGCAGGGTGCTTGAGGGAGCTGAGAAGTTCACAGCATCCCAGCAAGTAGCCGAAGAACTGATGAAGCGCATTCAACAGCTTGGCCTCGAAACCACAGCTACGACACAAGAACTGGTGACGGGTTTTCAGGCGATCATCGCCCCTGCTCTGAAAGCCGGATACGCCCTCGAAGAAATTCCTGAGCTTGCTACCAGAGCAGCTCAGGCTATGGGGGCCTTCCAGATTCCGATTCAGCAGATGCGAACTGAGATAGAATCCCTTCTTTCAGGCAATATCAACCGGGCGCAAGACCTTCTCGCCGGGTATCTTAACGTCACCGGGAAGATGATCAAGGACTGGAAAGCGCAGGGCATCCTTGTCGAGGAGATCAACAAACGCCTTGAGAGCTTCAGGTATTCCAGCGACGCCATCGCGAATACATGGGCTGGCCTGACCTCAAACATCCAAGAATATTTTGAGCTTATCTCTCGTGGTTCCACATCCGGACTTTTTGACTCGATGAAGTCGTCCGTCCGGGAACTTCAGTCCCTCATGATCTCCATGAACAAGGATACTGGGCTGGCCGAGGTCAGCAGTAAAGTCAACAACATCGCAGAAGCATGGAGACGGATGAATGATTTTATTGGGAACAAGATTCTCGTTTCCACTGGGCGGTTCACTGATTGGATTGAAGAACTGAACAATCCTGAAAATCTTGCTGTTTTTGAGACGACCCTCTCAAATATATGGACTGGTATTGAAAATGGGGCTTCTTTGATTGGAAAGGTTAGCTCTGCCTTCGGTGAGCTCTCTTCAAAAGCAATATCTGGTTGGAACAGTATGCCGGAGATTATCAGAGATGTAGGGATTGCTGGAGCGATGCTTTACGGAAAACGCGGACTTCTCATCTTTGGAACGGCTATGGCAGCTTTCGATAGACTAAATAATATCGCAAAGGGAACGCTATACTTTGTTCAATCTGGCGAAATGTCCTTTTCGGAATTGTTTTCTATGCCGTGGGATGAACTCGGGAAAAAAGTCGGGCAAGTCGATAAGAATATTTCTGGATTCAGAGGAACATATAACGCGACTGTTCAGGACGTAAAGTCTGGCAATACATCCATTAAGACATCTTCTCTTTTGGATGCAGGGGCTGGAGACAAAAGCAAAAGCGAACTCAACAAGATCTCAAACGCCTTGAAAAGCGTAGACACCGATCTTGCCCGTGTACAGATGACTGACGCCGGGTTCCGCCAATTTCAGATCGACCAAAAAGTTGCAGATCTCGAAAAAACACTTGGCGCAACCAATCCTCGTGTTCAAGAACTTCGTGCTGAACTCGAAAAAAAGCTCCAAGACGATTTTCTTGAAGAGGTGATTGGATACGCCGACCCCGCCGAAAAACAGATGATAGATCTGCAAAAGGCTTATCAAAAATTCAATGATACGCTCAAAGCTTCCGCAAAACTCGACGCGGAGGAAAAGTTCGACTTACAAGCAAAGGCGGCTAAACGATACACTCACGCGATCGATGAAGTTAATACAGAGCAAAAACAGCTCCTTGAATTCCAAAAAGAAACGTCACGTATCGAAGCTGAGAACAGCAATGATCAAGCCACGCTCTGGCAGATGAAGGTAGATAGATACGAGAAAGAGCTTTGGTACGTCGAAGACATTGCCGAGCGCCGCAGTCTTATAGAAGGCCGCATCAACGCAGAACTTGCAGCGGAAAACAAGCGGTACACTGCTGACTTCGGGAAAATGTGGGAGGAAACATACAACCGCGTCGATCAAGCTGGCGCGGACATGCTCGAAAACTTCCTCAACGGCACGAAGAACACTTTTGATTCGCTCAAGAAAATGTTCATCCGCACGCTGGCTGAAATGGCAAACGCGGCATGGCTGCGGCCTATCACCGTTCAAGTCATGGGCACGCTGGGCGGTCTTTTTGGCGTCGGCGGAACGGCGCTTGCGTATGACTCAGCTACAGGAAAAATGGTCAATGCTTCCGCTGGTGGTTTGCTTGGCAACGTTCCCCTTTCCAACCTGTCCAGCTTTCTCCCCGATTCCTTCACTTCCGGATTGTCCGGCATCATGGGGGCGACTCT
>JAEXBS010000026.1 GCA_023393915.1 Bacteroidota bacterium
TCACCGGCATGCCGGCGCACTTTGCGCTGGGATGCAATAAGTTCTCCAGCTCCTGCGGCACCACCCTCGCGGTCTTCAAGTTCTGGCGGAACGGCGCGGTCAACCTGCGCGCGGCGGCGGTCGCGGCGTTCGGCTCGTTCATCGGCTCCACCGTCGGCGCGAAGACGGCGCTGCTGCTCAGCGACCAGATGATAAAGACGATGCTCATTATCATCCTGCCCTGCGCGGCGGTGATAATTTTTCTCAAAAGAGACCTCGGCGAGACGGACCGCTCCGCCGGAATGGAGCGCGGCCACGCCGCGCTGCTCGCCTTTATGATCGGACTGCTGATCGGCGGGTACGACGGCCTCTTCGGCCCGGGGACGGGGACCTTCGCGATCATGGCCTTCTCCGTCCTCATGGGCTTCGACCTTAGAACCTCCTCGGGAAACGCGAAGATACTGAACCTCGCCTCCAACTACGCCTCGCTGATGACCTTCGCCTTCGCTGGAACGATAATATACGGCGTGGCGCTGCCCGCGGCGCTCTGCGGCATCGCGGGCAACTACCTCGGCGCTCACTGCGCGCTGACGAAGGGCGCGCGATTCATACGTCCGATGATGCTGACGGTGCTGGTGCTGCTGGTGCTGAAACTTTTGTGGGACATAATTAGGGGATAATATATTTTCTAAAAAATCCGAGCACATAAAACTATTGGATTAATTCGTTTCTTAGCTAATATAAACGTTTGCAAATTATTAGAATTTCTCCTCGCAATCAATTTTTATACACCAATCTTAGTAGGATAAATCTTTTATTCTCAACTCTTCATAAAATAAATTTTCATTATAAGCGTTCACAAGTTCTTTATTGTTTTTTATTTTTTCACAAATTTTTTTTATGTATTCTTTTAAACGAGATGAGTACGGAGACTTATTCTCTCTTTCTATAAAATTTATATATGATATTTCTCCTAAAATATGCTCTTTGCTACTATACTCTCCAGACATAATACTATGAAAAATTTCATCACGTACCTTCATCTTAAGTTCTCGAGGAGCCTTTAATTCTATTTCCTCATCTTTCAGAAAAGCTACATTAACACCTGTAATCCTTTTTCTGTTTGAAGGCGTATGAAAAATGTACTTTCTTATTATTAATAATAAATCCTTCACTGTTAATTATTTTCTTAATCACTGATATTTTTTTTAACAGCAAAGCCTTATCGTCACAAGAAAAATACATATCATCAGCATATCTAGTAAATCTTATTCCTTTTTTTTCGCACAAACCAATAAGTCGCTTATCTAATCCAATGCACACAATATTTGAAATAGCAGGAGAGCAGGCACTCCCTTGTGGTAATTTGCCTTCAAAAGTGCATAAATTAGTAAGTATTGTTGCGGCAAAAGGATTATAACCTATCCTCGAAAATACAGAATAAACTTTTTTAGAATCTATGCTAGGAAAAAAATCTTTTAAATCTATTGATAATCCATATAATGTATGCGCATGATATAAAGCATTCATTTTGTTGCCAAAATATCCACCCTGTCTAAATGCCATAGCTTGGTTAGAGGGTGATATTTTATTCAAAATATTGGTTAGTATCCAATGCTGTACAACATGTAACGTGTATGACGGTATGTATATTTTTCTAATACCGCCTCTTTTTTTAGGGATATCCTTTTGCTTATAATAATGACTTGTATTATTAGAAAGACAATATAATAATTTTGAACTTAATCCAGTGATTTTAACAAATTCATTCATTGTATCAAAGCAAGGCAACTCTAATGAGTCCATCAATAACGAGCGAGTGCATTGGGACATAAAACGTCGCTCCTTTTACCATAGTTTTTTCATTAATGAAGGGGACTATTACACGAATGTGGAATAGTTCTCTGAATTAAAGAATCAATGAGCGGTATACTATCCACAGAAGATAAGCTATCTTCCTCCACATTGCATAACAAACGCAACATGCATTAACTAAAAGGAGCGACTAACTGCTTAACTGCTTATTTAGTATATCACACCTTATTTTATCATGCAATCTGGTTCTATTCGGCTCAGATGACTGTGCTAGTAAATTATAGGTACTTTGATAACCTTTCGAAGATAGCGATAATGTTTCTTCTTTTTGATCTAAATCATATTTCGCAGTTACAATACCAGATTTTATTAAATATCGGACTGAAGCATTAAATAATTCGTTGTATTTATTAGGCAATATCTTTTCTAATTTTAAATATTCTCTGAAATTTTTATGAAGTTTTTTTCTATTAACAGTTTGAAAAAAATAAATAATCATCGGGATAAAAACGATAAACGCTGATAACGTATCACAAGACTCATTTTTATGTCCTTCTTCTTTATACATTTTACGAAATACTTTTACCAACATATTGCCCAATTCATCTATTTCATTATTTCTATAAAACACAACGCTCGTGTTGCTAATTTTCTTAAGATGCTTTACCGGCCCCATAATTACAAAACTTTTATCTCTAGAAAATTTACTATTAATTACTACAACCATTTTATTCTTTATTTTTTCATTTTGAATAAAGGCTCCCAATTCAACTGCAGAACCAATGCTTTCGCAAATAATACAAATTATATCTGAGTTATCAGCTAGCAAATTTTCATACTCCAATAAATCTGCTTTTTTATCTTTATTAAACATTTCAATAAACAAATCTTCTGGATAAAATATTTGAAATTGCTTTTTTTCTAAAATTAATCTTATTTTATTTCTAATATGACATTTTCCAGATCCACCACACAAAAAAACATAACAAGATCTATTAAAAGTTTTGCAAAAAACATGCTTATAAACCGTACTATAAATTTCTATAATCATATCCATATATCTCACAACCATCATTGTAATATGGGTTTAATAATCAAAACACATTAACATTTCTGCTAATTTATCAACGGTGATACAGTGAAGCTTAGATTTATTTCTACCACTTACATAGGCCCAAAAGTATTATATAAGTATAAGAAGATATCATTAGTTTTTAGCCAATTAACAAAAAGGCTACGTATATTACACATTAACATTATATCTATACGTAGCCTGTACAAATTTTTTAACTGTGTTTATTAATAACTATTCATATCACGGCCTCTTTGATCCTCTTCATGCCCTCTTCTATGTAGTCATAGGAGCGGCAGTAAGCAAGACGGATATGTCCCGGCATTCCGAAAACCTCGCCGGGGACGGTCGAGACCCCGGCCTCTTCGAGCAGCCAGGCGCAGAATTTGAAGCCGTCCATACCGAGCCGCGAGATGCGCGGGAAGGCGT
>JAEXBS010000058.1 GCA_023393915.1 Bacteroidota bacterium
AATAGTAATGTCTGTTAGAAAATTAAAACCTATCACCCCGGGACAGAGATTCAGAGTTGTAAACAACTTTGAGGAAATTACTACCAACAAACCAGAGAAATCTCTAACAGTTGGTATTAAAAAGTCAGGTGGACGTAACCAAACAGGTAAAATGACCATGCGTTACACCGGAGGTGGACACAAAAAGAAATACAGAATTATCGACTTCAAAAGAAATAAATTTGATGTTGAAGCTACGGTAAAATCTGTAGAGTACGATCCGAACAGAACAGCATTTATTGCTCTTCTTGAATATGCGGACGGAGAAAAGCGTTACATCATCGCGCCAAGTGGAATCAAAGTAGATATGAAAGTAATTTCATCTGAATCTGCTGAGCCGAACATTGGTAACGCAATGAAACTTAAGAATATTCCATTAGGAACAGTGATTTCTTGTGTAGAGCTACGTCCAGGACAGGGAGCAATCCTTGCTAGATCTGCTGGATCTTCTGCACAGCTCACTTCACGTGACGGAAAGTATGCCATTGTTAAACTTCCTTCAGGAGAATCTCGTATGATTTTAACGGAGTGTGTTGCTATGATCGGTTCGGTTTCCAATTCTGACCACCAATTAACTGTATCCGGAAAAGCGGGTAGAAGCAGATGGTTAGGTAGAAGACCTAGAACTCGTGCGGTAGTAATGAACCCAGTTGATCACCCAATGGGTGGTGGTGAAGGACGTTCTTCAGGAGGACATCCAAGATCCAGAAACGGTATGCCGGCGAAAGGATACAAAACTAGAAAGAAAAACAAAGTGTCTAACCGTTACATCGTATCTAAAAGAAAATAATTATGGCAAGATCACTTAAAAAAGGACCGTTCATTCATCATACTTTAGATAAGAAGGTTCAGGCAAATGTAGAGTCTGGAAAAAAGACTGTTATTAAAACATGGTCTAGAGCATCAATGATCTCTCCGGACTTTGTAGGACAAACTATTGCAGTACACAACGGGAAAGCATTTATTCCAGTTTATGTTACTGAAAACATGGTAGGTCATAAGTTAGGCGAATTTTCTCCGACCAGATCTTTCAGAGGTCACGGGGGTAACAAAAATAAAGGTAGCAGATAATCATGGGATCAAGAAAACAAGATAGCGCATTAGCTAGAAAAATAGCAAAGAAAGATGTGGTTCAAGCCCGTCTGAACGATTGCCCGTCTTCTCCTAGAAAAATGAGATTGGTTGCCGATATCATCCGTGGAGAAAGTGTAGATAAGGCTCTTTATATTCTTAAGTATTCTAAGAAGGATGCTTCTAACAAATTAGAAAAACTTCTTCTTTCTGCTATGGCCAACTGGCAAAGCAAAAACGAAGGTGCTGATATTGAAGAAGCAGGTCTTATCGTTAAAGAAATCTATGTAGACAGTGCAAGACAATTGAAGAGACTGCGTCCAGCTCCACAAGGTAGAGGGTACAGAATCAGAAAGAGATCGAACCACGTCACTCTAATTTTAGGTAATAAAGAAAATTAATCAAGGTATGGGACAGAAAACAAATCCAATTGGTAACCGACTTGGAATCATCAGAGGATGGGATTCAAACTGGTATGGAGGAAACGATTACGGAGACCGTATCGCTGAAGATTATAAAATCAGAAGATACCTTGATGCACGTCTTTCTAAAGGAGGAGTATCAAGAATTTATATCGATAGAACTCTTAAGTTAGTTACTGTTACAATCACTACCGCTAGACCGGGACTTATCATCGGGAAAGGTGGACAAGAAGTAGATAAACTAAAAGAAGAACTTAAGAAGCTTACAGGGAAAGAAGTTCAAATCAATATTTTTGAAATTAAAAGACCTGAACTAGACGCAGTTTTAGTTGCTGATAGCATCGCTAAGCAAATCGAAAACCGTATTTCTTACAGAAGAGCTGTAAAAATGGCGATTGCTTCTACCATGAGAATGGGAGCTGAAGGAATCAAAGTTATGGTCTCTGGACGTTTGAACGGTGCAGAGATGGCGAGAAGTGAGTCTTTCAAAGACGGTAGAATTCCACTTTCAACTTTCCGTGCTGACATTGATTACCATTGGAGCGAAGCTCACACTACTTATGGTAGACTGGGTATCAAAGTATGGATTATGAAAGGAGAAGTTTACGGTAAAAGAGAACTTACTCCGCTAGTTGGACAACCTCAGAAGAAATCATCTCCAAGAGGAGAAAGATCTGATAGAGGTGACAGAAGACCTAGAAGAAACACAAATAATTAAAATTTTAGATTAGAGGCTTTTAATTTTAAATTACCGTTACTTTTTTAAAATAAGAAAATCTAAAATCTAAAATCTAAAATCTAAAATTTAGAAATTATGTTACAACCAAGAAGAACCAAATTCCGTCGTGTTCATAAAATGAAGATGAAGGGAAATGCGCAAAGAGGAGCACAACTTGCGTACGGTACTTTCGGAATCAAAGCCACAGATGGAGCTTGGATCACCGCTAGACAAATCGAGGCAGCTCGTATTGCAGCCACTCGTTATATGAAAAGAGAGGGACAACTATGGATCAAGATTTTCCCGGACAAGCCAATTACTAAAAAACCTGCAGAGGTTCGTATGGGTAAAGGTAAAGGTGCTGTGGAATATTGGGTAGCTGTAGTGAAGCCTGGTAAAATTATGTTTGAAATTGGAGGGGTTCCTTACGAAGTAGCTAAAGAAGCCCTAAGACTTGCAGCACAGAAGCTTCCTGTCGTAACCAAGTTCGTTGTTGCTAACGATTTCGTTAAACCTGAATAATCTTTGAGAGATGAATAAAGCGGATATTAAAAATTTAAGCGCAGCGGATTTGCAAAATAAACTGGTAGAACTTCAAGCGGAGTACACTAAACTTACTTTAGCTCATAAGATCAGCCCAGTTGAAAACCCAATTCAAATCAGAGATTTGAGAAAGACGATCGCTCGAGTAAAAACTGAGTTAACTAACAAACAATAATTTCATTTAACAATGGAAAGAAATTTAAGAAAAGAAAGAATCGGAGTTGTTTCCAGCAACAAAATGGAAAAAACTATTGTTGTTAGCGAAACGATGAAAATGAAACACCCGATGTACGGTAAATTCGTTATTAAAACGAAGAAGTACACTGCACACGATGAAAATAACGAGTGTAATGAAGGTGATACAGTTCTTATTCAGGAAACTAGACCTATGAGTAAGAACAAGAGATGGAGATTAGTAAGAATCATTGAAAAAGCTAAGTAATGTTACAAACAGAATCAAGATTAAAGGTAGCTGATAATACAGGAGCAAAAGAAGTTCTTGTGATCAGAGTTCTGGGAGGAACCAGAAGAAGATATGCTTCCGTTGGTGATAAAGTCGTAGTGACTATCAAGGATTCTACGCCACAAGGAAACGCTAAAAAAGGGCAAGTCTCTAAAGCAGTTGTGGTACGCACCAAGAAAGCAGTAAGAAGAAAAGACGGGTCTTACATCAAGTTTGATGATAATGCTTGTGTTCTTTTAAATGCAGCTGGAGAGATGAGAGGAACTCGTGTTTTTGGACCGGTTGCTCGTGAATTAAGAGATAAAGAGTACATGAAAGTCATTTCACTAGCTCCTGAAGTACTTTAATTTTTAAAATTTAACAAAGATGACTAAAGTTAAAATTAAAAGAGGAGACAACGTGATTGTCACTACTGGTAAAAACAAAGGTACCAAAGGTGAAGTTCTTCAGGTGATCAAGAAAGAAGGTAAAGATCCTCGAGTTATTGTTGCAGGAGTGAACGTGGTTAAAAAGCACGTTAAGCCTTCCGCTTCAAACCCTCAAGGTGGAATCGTTGAGAAAGAAGCTTCTATACATATTTCTAACGTTGCGTTAATGGATAAAGACGGAAAAGCAACTAAAGTTGGAATGAAAGTAGAAGGGGACAAAAAGACAAGGGTTGCAAAAACCACTGGTGAAACTTTATAATTGGAATCAAGATGGAATTTATAGCAAGACCTAAGAAATTATATAAAGAGAAAATTGTTCCTGCCATGATGGAAGAGTTTGGGTATAAGTCTGTTATGCAGGTGCCTAAACTAGAGAAAATCGTGGTGTCCCAAGGTTTAGGGGCAGCGACTGCTGATAAGAAAATTATCGATTATGCAGTTGAGGAATTAACCGCAATTACTGGACAAAAAGCTGTTGGAACTCTTTCTAAGAAAGACGAAGCAGCCTTCAAATTAAGAAAAGGAATGCCAGTAGGAGCGCGTGTAACACTTAGAGCAGAGAGAATGTACGAGTTTTTAGACCGTCTAACTTCTTCAGCTCTTCCAAGAATTCGTGACTTTTCTGGAATCAAGGCCGACGGTTTTGACGGAAGAGGAAACTACAACTTGGGGATTACTGAGCAGATTATCTTCCCAGAGATCGTTATCGACAAAGTGAAGAAAATTCAAGGGATGGATATTACTTTCGTAACAACTGCTAAGACAGATAAAGAAGCGAAAGCACTTTTAACTCATTTCGGTTTACCTTTCAAAAAGAACTAAGAATGGCTAAAGAATCAATGAAAGCGCGTGAGCGCAAAAGAGAAGCAATGGTTGCTAAATATGCTGAGAAAAGAAAAGCTTTGAAAGAAGCTGGAGATTACGAGGCATTACAGAAACTTCCTAAAAACGCTTCACCTGTTAGACTACACAACCGTTGTAAGTTAACAGGAAGACCTAGAGGATACATGAGAACTTTTGGACTTTCCAGAGTCACTTTCCGTGAGATGGCAAACCAAGGTCTTATCCCAGGGGTTAAGAAAGCAAGTTGGTAACAATTTATATTAAATCTAGGTAATTAAGTTTAATCTCAATGCAAAGGAATAAATTCCTATAAAGTGATTTAAAAACTGATTACTATCAACCAATAATTAACAAAAACGAAAAATGGTAACAGATCCAATTTCAGATTTCCTAACTAGAGTAAGGAACGCACAAAGCGCAGGCCACAAAGTGGTGGAAATTCCTGCATCGAAAATCAAAAAGGAGATTACAAAAATCCTCTTCGACCAAGGGTACATTGCAAACTACAAGTTTGAAGATAACTCGGTTCAAGGAAACATCAAAATCGCTTTAAAGTACGATAAGTTTACCGGTAAGCCGGCGATCAAATCTATTCAAAGAGCTTCAAGACCAGGACTTCGGTATTATGCCGGATCTACTGAGCTTCCAAGAGTTCTTAACGGACTTGGTATCGCTATTATCTCAACTTCAAAAGGTGTGATGACTGGTAAACAGGCTAAGAACGATAAGGTGGGTGGCGAAGTAATCTGCTATGTTTATTAATTTTTTAAAATAAGGAAAATGTCAAGAATTGGTAACGCAATTATAAAAATTCCTGCAGGGGTAACCATTACTGAGAAAGACGGTGTGGTGAATGTTAAAGGACCGAAAGGTGAACTTTCTCAAACCCTTACTGAAGGAATTGCTCTTGAACAGAAAGACGGAGAACTAACAGTGACTCGTCCTTCCGATTCAAAGCAGCACAAAGCGCTTCACGGATTGTATCGCGCATTGATCAATAATATGGTGGTTGGTACTTCCGAAGGATTTACTAATCAACTAGAGCTCGTAGGGGTTGGATACCGTGCTTCACACAGTGGTCAAAAACTGGAATTAGCATTAGGTTTCTCCCACGGGATTGTATTGGAGCTTCCAAGTGAAGTGAAAATTGATACTCAAACAGAGAAAGGTAAAAATCCAATTATTACTTTATCTTCACACGATAAGCAACTTTTAGGAATGGTAACTGCAAAGATCCGTTCTTTCAGAAAACCTGAGCCTTATAAAGGAAAAGGAGTTCGTTTCGTAGGAGAAATCGTGAGAAGAAAAGCTGGTAAATCTGCTTAATAAATTTTAAGAAAATGGCACTGAATAAATTAGAAAAAAGAAACAGAATCAAAAGAAGAGTAAGAGGGAAAATCTCTGGCTCTGCTGAATTGCCAAGATTATCTGTTTATAAAAGTAATAAGGAAATTTACGCTCAGCTTATCGATGATAATGGTGGTAAAACACTTGCTTCCGTTTCTTCAAGAGCGTTAAAGACGACCGGGAACAAAGTAGACGTTTCTACTGAAGTAGGTAAAGCTATTGCTGAAAAAGCAAAAGCTGCTGGCATCGAGAACGTAGTGTTTGACAGAAATGGTTTCGTTTACCATGGAAGAGTGAAAGCTCTTGCAGACGGAGCTAGAGAAGGAGGACTTAAATTCTAATCATAAATTTCGGAAACAATGTTAGGAATAGACAATATCGAAAAAGTAAAACCGGGAGGATTAGAATTAAAAGATCGTCTCGTTGCGGTAAACCGTGTAACTAAAGTAACCAAAGGGGGACGTGCTTTCGGATTCTCTGCTATCGTAGTAGTAGGTGATGAGGCAGGTGTCATTGGTTATGGTTTAGGAAAGTCTAAAGAAGTAGCAACTGCTATTTCTAAGGCAGTGGAGGACGCAAAGAAAAATTTAGTTAAAATTCCTGTAACTAAGGAAGGAACTATCTATCACGAAACTAAAGCTCGTTACGGAGGTGCAGATATCTTTATGAAGCCTGCTTCTCATGGTACTGGGGTTATCGCAGGTAACACCGTTCGTATCGTAGTTGAATCTGCAGGGATTAAAGACATCCTTACGAAATCTAAAGGGTCTTCAAACCCACATAATATGGTGAAAGCGACTTTCAAAGCGCTTTTAGATATTAGAACTCCAGAAGAGATTGCAAGAATGCGTGGTGTAAGTCTAGATAAAGTATTTAAACACTAAACCTTTAAAGAGAAATGGCAACAATTAAAGTAAAACAAGTAAGAAGTGCTATTGGGAGAACAAAAGCCCAAAAGAGAACTCTTGAGGCTTTAGGTTTAAAGAAGTTACATCAAGTAGTAGAGCACGAGGCTACTCCAGCGATCCTAGGAATGGTAGCTGCAGTAAGTCATTTAGTAGAAGTTCAGGAAAACTAGTTAAATTAAGCAACAATGAAGTTAAATAACATACAGCCGGCATCAGGTGCTACTCACAATTCTAAAAGAATTGGTAGAGGGCAAGGAAGTGGAAAAGGCGGTACGTCCACTAAAGGACACAAAGGACAGAAGTCCAGAGCCGGATATTCCCAGAAAATCGGATTTGAAGGAGGGCAAATGCCACTTCAAAGAAGACTTCCTAAATTCGGTTTCAATAACGTTAATAGAAAAGAGTTCAGAGGTATTAACCTAGATACCATTCAAACCCTTATCGATACAAAAGGACTTTCTGGTGATATCACCAAAGAAGTTTTAATTGAAAACGGTTTGGCTTCCAAAAACGATCTAGTTAAGATCTTAGGAAGAGGTGAACTTAAAGCAGCAGTTTCTATTTCTGCTGACAAATTCACTAAATCTGCGGAAGAAATGATTTCTAAAGCAGGAGGTAAAGCAATTACTCTTTAATCTATAGTTTCGTAATGAAAGAATTTATACAGACACTTAAAAACATTTGGCAACTTAAGGAACTCAAGGAGAAAATCCTCTTTACGTTGGGTTTGATCCTAGTGTATAGATTCGCATCTTATATTTCCCTTCCGGCCATTAACATGGCCGAGGTGGGAAACCTATTGGAACTTTACAAAAATCAAGGAGGTAGTCAACAAGGAGCAGGTCTTCTTGGACTACTTTCGTCGTTTACAGGAGGTGCCTTCTCCCGTGCTTCAATCATGGCATTGGGGATTATGCCTTACATTTCGGCATCGATTATTGTACAGTTGATGGGGATGGCCATCCCTTACCTTCAAAAACTTCAGAAGGACGGTCAGAGTGGACGTAATACTTTAAATCAAATTACTCGTTGGTTAACCATCGCGGTATGTTTGGTTCAAGCACCGTCCTATCTTACTTCTATTACTCAGATGTTTCTGCCGTATTCTCAGTTTCAATCTGCGTACTACGTGCATCCTAATTCCATTATGTTTTGGCTTCCAAGTATTGTAATCTTGGTTGCAGGATCTGTATTCGCGATGTGGCTAGGAGAGAAGATTACGGATAAAGGTATCGGTAACGGTATTTCCATTTTAATTATGGTGGGTATTTTAGCTGATCTTCCAAGTGCTTTTGTACAGGAGATCGCTACTCAAACTAGTGCAGGGGGTGCAGGAACAATTATGCTTCTTATAGAGGTGTTGTTCTGGATGCTCGTCGTTGTCTTTGGAGTCATCATTTCGGTGGCTGTTCGAAAGATTCCGATTCAGTACGTATCTCGTGCCCAAGCTCGTGGTGGGGTAAACAGAAACCTAATGCAAGGAGCGCGTCAGTGGATTCCACTTAAAGTGAATGCTGCAGGAGTAATGCCAATCATTTTTGCTCAAGCATTGATGTTTGTACCAGGATTATTAACCAATGTTGATGAGACAAATACATTCTTAGCAGGATTTAAGAACATTTTCAGCTGGCAGTATAATGTACTGTTTGGATTACTGATTATTGTATTTACTTTCTTCTATACTGCGATCACTATTCCGGTAAATCAAATGGCTGACGACTTAAAGCGTAACGGCGGTTTGATACCAAAAGTAAGACCAGGGAAGGAAACTGCTGATTATCTGGATGATATCCTTTCAAAAATCACTTTGCCGGGTTCAATATTTTTAGCTATCTTTGCAGTCCTTCCGGCACTTGTGTACGGAACTCTGGTTGAGACAGATAGATTCGCCTTATTTTTCGGCGGAACCTCTTTGTTGATTATGGTAGGAGTAATATTGGATACAATTCAGCAGATCAATACGTATTTGCTTAATCACCATTACGATGGTTTGATGCAATCAAAACTCTCCAGAACCTCCAATTTTGAATAGTAAGAATGGCGAAGCAAAAACATATTGAACAGGATGGCGTGATCGTGGAAGCACTTTCGAACGCCATGTTCCGCGTAGAACTTGAAAATGGGCATATCTTGATAGCGCATATTTCAGGTAAAATGAGGATGCACTATATTAAGCTTTTGCCTGGAGACCGGGTGAAGCTAGAAATGTCGCCTTACGATTTAACGAAAGGGCGCATCACCTTTAGATATTAAAAATAATTATAATGAAAGTTAGAGCATCAATTAAAAAAAGATCTGCTGATTGCAAGATAGTACGTCGTAAAGGGGTGCTTTTTGTGATCAACAAGAAAAACCCAAAATTTAAACAAAGACAAGGCTAAAATTAAATTATGGCGAGAATTTCAGGTATTGATTTACCAAAAAACAAAAGAGGCGTTATCGGTTTGACTTATATTTATGGAATCGGAAGAAGTACAGCTTCTGCCATTCTTAAGAATGCCGGTATTAGCGAAGACAAGAAAGTCAACGAATGGAATGACGATGAATTGGCTGCTATCAGAAATTTCATCACTGAAAACGTAAAAGTAGAAGGTGAGTTACGCTCAGAGGTTCAATTGAACATCAAGCGTCTGATGGACATAGGATGCCAACGAGGAATACGTCACAGACTTGGATTACCTTTAAGAGGCCAAAGAACGAAAAACAATTCTAGAACCCGTAAAGGAAGAAGAAAAACTGTTGCTAACAAGAAAAAGGCAAGTAAATAATCGTTAGAATTATGGCAAAACAAACTAAAGTAGTTAAAAAGAGAAAAGTAAAAGTAGAGGCGATTGGAGAAGCTCATATCCAAGCGACTTTTAACAATATTATTATTTCTTTGACCAATAAAAACGGAGAGGTAATCTCTTGGTCTTCTGCCGGTAAAATGGGATTCAGAGGATCTAAAAAGAATACTCCATTTGCAGCTCAGATGGCTGCAGAGAACTGTGCTGCTGTAGCTCACGATGCTGGACTACGCAGAGTAAAAGTTTTTGTGAAAGGACCTGGACAGGGGAGAGAATCCGCTATTCGTTCCATCCACAATTCAGGAATTGAAGTGAGCGAAATCGTTGATGTGACTCCAATGCCACACAACGGATGTAGACCACCTAAAAGAAGAAGAGTTTAATTTTTAGATTTCACTAACCTATGGCTAGATATATTGGACCAAAAACAAAGATTGCTAGAAAGTTTGGTCAAGCAATCTTCGGAGATGATAAAAACTTCGAAAGAAGAAAGAACCAACCACCGGGACAACATGGTCCCAACAAAAGAAGAGGAGCAAAAAAATCCGAGTACGCGAATCAGCTTGCAGAAAAGCAAAAAGCGAAATACACTTACGGTATCCTAGAAAAGCAGTTTGCAAATTTATTTGACAAAGCTTCTAGAGCTAGTGGTGTAACTGGTGAGATCCTTCTTCAATTATGTGAAGCACGTTTAGATAACGTAGTTTACAGAGCTGGTTTCGCAAAGAGCAGAGCGGGAGCAAGACAATTGGTTTCGCACAGACACATTCTTGTTAACGGGGAACTTGTGAACATTCCTTCCTTCCACGTGAAGCCAGGAGACGTAATTTCTGTTAGAGAGAAATCTAAATCTCTAGAAGTGATTGCGGATGCACTTTCTTCTAAATCCACTTACGAATGGTTACAATTCAACGATGAGAAGAATGAAGTAACTTTTGTAGCAGTTCCAGAGAGAATTCAGATTCCTGAAGACATCAAGGAACAGTTCATCGTGGAGTTATACAACAAATAATAATTAAATCAATTTTTGCTCAACCAACAATATGGCAATATTACAATTCATAAAACCCGATAAAGTAATTCTTTTAAATTCGGACGATTTTAAAGGTCAGTTTGAATTCAGACCTCTTGAACCTGGATTTGGTCTTACAATCGGAAATGCTTTGAGAAGGGTATTACTTTCTTCTCTTGAAGGATATGCGATTTCATCTATCAAAATTGAAGGTGTAGAGCACGAGTTTTCAACGATTCCTGGTGTTATAGAAGATGTAACTGAAATCATCCTTAATTTAAAACAACTTCGCTTAAGAGCGAAGTCTGAAAACGAAGCTTCTGAGCAAGTCGTGGCTAAAATTTCTGGTCAAACGCAAATCACTGCGGGAGATTTAGGGAAAACCATGAACGGTTTTGAAGTTTTAAATAAGGATTTGGTCATCTGTAATTTAACAAAGGAAGTTACTTTTGAAATGACTTTCAATATTGAGAAGGGGAGAGGATACGTTCCATCCGAGCAGAATAAATCTCAGAATGCTCCATTGGGGACTATTGCGATTGATTCTATCTTTACTCCAATCAAGAAAGTTCAATACTCGATTGAAAACTACCGTGTAGAGCAAAAAACGGACTACGAAAAGTTAGTACTTGATATTGAGACCGACGGATCTATAACGCCTCAGAATGCATTGACTGAAGCTTCTAAGATTCTTATTTACCACTTCATGTTATTTTCTGACGAAAGAATTACGTTAGAGACTGAAGCGGTGAAGGCTTCGATTCAGTACGATGAGGAAACCCTGCATACTCGTCAACTACTTAAGACCAAACTTTCTGATGTAGATTTATCAGTTAGAGCACTTAACTGTCTTAAGGCTGCTGAGGTAGAAACGCTTGGGGAACTTGTTTCTTATAGTAAGTCTGATTTGATGAAATTTAGAAACTTCGGTAAAAAATCATTAACTGAACTAGAAGAATTAGTGCATTCAAAAGGTCTTAACTTCGGTTTTGACGTTGCAAAGTATAAACTAGATGCTGATAAATAATTAACAATGAGACACGGTAAAAAATTTAATCACTTAGGAAGAACAGCGCCACACAGAAAGGCAATGCTTTCTAATATGGCTTGTTCTCTAATTGAGCATAAAAGAATTAATACCACTGTGGCTAAAGCGAAAGCTTTAAGAGTATATGTGGAGCCTCTTTTAACTAAAGCGAAAGAAGATACAACACATAACAGAAGAACAGTTTTCTCTTACTTACAGAGTAAAGAAGCAGTTACTGAACTTTTCAGAACAGTAGCTCCAAAAATCTCTGAAAGAAATGGAGGGTATACTCGTATTATCAAAACAGGTTTCCGTCCAGGAGATGCTGCTGATATGGCGATGATTGAGTTAGTTGATTTCAACGAGCTATACAATCCAAACGAAGAAGAGAAAAAGACTACTCGAAGAAGCCGCAGAACTTCCGCTAAAAAAGCAGAAGCGGTTGCTACACTTCCTGAGAAGGAAGAAGCTACTGAAGCTAAAACTGAAGCTTCTGAAGCTCCAGAAGTTGAAGCTCCAAAAGCAGAGGATAAAACAGAAGAATAATTTGCTTCTGTTATTTATAAAAAAATCCGCTAGGTTATTTCTAGCGGATTTTTCTTTTTCTCATTATTGTACTCTTGCTTTTTTAAGCTCAAAGAGGTTAGGACCTTGTTCAATAATTAAACTATCTCCAAAGGCCCTGGCTTCTATGTCATGATCTCGAAATACAGCAGTACTGTCTCTCGAATCGACCTGAGGTAGTTCTAGCGTCAGTTGGCCTCCGCGTAGTTTTAAGTAATTTCCTTTTTCAGTCGTAGAAAAAGTTACTTCAGAATTGGTGCCATCAAATGCCACGTATCTAAATACGCCAGGTTCCATTGTAAAACCATTTGGGCTAAGAAGACTATCGGCTCCATTTAAACTGTCACTTTTTACTACAAGGGTATCCTTAGCATCTTGTGCGGTCTGTTTTTCTTTTTTACTGCAGGCAAAGGAAGTAAGTCCAACCATTACCAAAAGTATCCATTTTGATTTCATATTTTTTGGGATTTGAATAGGGAAAAGTTACGATTATTTTTAAAATAAATTTCTCATGCATTCGAGGTGAGATTTTTTAAGGACTGCTTTATTTTGATTAAATTTGTATCTCCTACAGAGTAGGGCAGAAAATTAAAAAAATATTTATTATGAGTTATATTTCGTATATCGAATCGAGACAGATTCTAGATTCTAGAGGGAATCCTACTGTAGAGGTGGAAGTGTTCACTGAAAGTGGCGCTATGGGTCGTGCAGCTGTTCCTTCGGGAGCTTCTACTGGAGAACATGAGGCAGTTGAACTTCGCGACGGTGGAAAAGAATATTTAGGAAAAGGAGTTTTAAAAGCAGTTGACAATGTAAGAGAAATTATTGCTCCTGAACTAATTGGGCTACCGGTCTTTGAACAGAACCTGATCGATGAGATTATGAGAGATTTGGACGGAACACCGAACAAAGGAAATTTAGGAGCCAATGCCATTTTGGGAGTTTCACTAGCAGCAGCTAAAGCAGCAGCCAAAGAACTTAAAATGCCACTTTATAAGTACATTGGCGGTGTAAATGCCAATACGCTTCCAGTCCCTATGATGAATGTGATTAATGGGGGCTCTCACTCGGATGCACCGATTGCTTTCCAAGAATTCATGATTATGCCGGTAGGTGCTGAGTCCTTCTCTATGGCACTAAGACAAGGTACAGAGATCTTCCACCAATTGAAATCCTTATTGAAAGCAAGAGGCCTATCAACAGCAGTTGGAGATGAAGGAGGTTTTGCTCCAACCTTTACTGGGACTGAGGATGCGCTTGATACCTTGTTGCAAGCGATTGAAAAGGCAGGTTACAAGCCAGGTGAAGATATTATGTTTGCACTTGACTGCGCGTCTTCAGAATTTTTCAAAGACGGAATGTACGACTATCGTAAATTTGAAGGTGACAAAGGAGCGCACCGTACTAGAGAAGAGCAAGTAAGCTATTTAGCTGAACTTGCTTCTAAATATCCAATTATCTCAATTGAAGACGGAATGCAAGAAGACGATTGGGAAGGTTGGAAACTTTTGACTGAAAAGATCGGAGATCGAGTTCAATTAGTGGGAGACGATTTATTTGTAACCAACGTGGAGCGACTCTCTCGAGGAATTAAAGAAAATATCGGTAATTCTATTTTGGTCAAAGTAAATCAGATCGGATCGCTCTCTGAAACTATGGATGCAGTACAAATGGCTCAAAACAACCGTTACACCTCAGTAATGTCTCACCGTTCTGGAGAAACAGAAGACTCAACGATTGCTGATCTTGCAGTTGCAATGAATTGTGGTCAAATTAAAACCGGATCGGCTTCAAGGTCGGATCGTATGGCTAAATACAATCAACTTCTTCGCATTGAAGAAGCTTTAGGTTCTACAGCAGTTTTTCCAGGTTGGGAAGCGTTTAAAATCAAAAGATAAATTGAAAGATATTATGCGAAACATCGGAATATTCCGGTGTTTCTTTTTTCTCTAAATGCAACAAAATCAGATAGTAAGTCTACTTGAGAGACGCACAGTAAGAAAAGATTGTCTTGGGTATGATCAGGATAGAAAAAATTAATGCAGATCACCTCCCCGTTTCTTGACTCTTCTTCTATTTTTCCTTATTTTTAACAAAAAATACAAAGTATTATGTCAGACAACAAAGTCACTCTAAATTACGATGGTCAGTCCTATGAATATCCCATTGTGGAAAGTACCATTGGAGACCGCGGAATTGATATATCACAGCTAAGAAATCAAACCGGATTGATCACCATGGATTTGGGATACAAGAATACCGGTGCGACTGTAAGTGAAATTACTTACCTGGACGGAGATAAAGGAGAGCTTTATTACCGTGGGTATCCTATTGATCAGATTGCGGAAAAATCCAACTTCACCGAGGTAATGTATTTGCTTCTCAATGGTGAACTTCCTACAGCGGATCAGTTTTCTAAATTCGAGGGAAACATCAAAAAATACAATTACGTTGCGGAGGAGATGAAGAAAATCATTGATGCGTTTCCTCGCTCTGCACACCCAATGGGAGTTTTATCTTCTTTAACTTCAGCGCTAACTGCATTTAACCCTAAATCGGTAAACGTTCAAAGCAAAGAGGATTTGGATCATGCAGCTGAAATGCTTATTGCTAAATTCTCGCACCTGTGTGCCTGGACTTACCGTAAGACTCAAGGACTTTCATTAAACCACGCGGACAATGCATTAAACTATGTAGAAAACTTCTATCGCATGACTTTCCGTATGCCTAATGAAGAGTTCCATTTGGATCCTGTGGTTGTGGATGCCTTAGATAAGCTTTTGATTCTTCATGCTGATCATGAGCAAAACTGCTCTACTTCAACAGTTAGAATGGTAGGATCTGCTCATACAGGACTTTTTGCTTCTATCTCGGCTGGGGTTTCTGCACTTTGGGGACCACTACACGGTGGAGCCAACCAGGCCGTTATCGAAATGCTAGAAATGATTGATAAAGATGGAGGAGATGTAGCGAAATACGTTGAAAAAGCAAAAGACAAAGAAGACAGTTTCCGTTTAATGGGATTCGGTCATAGAGTATATAAAAACTTCGATCCACGTGCGAAAATCATTAAGAAAGCGGCGGATGATATCTTAACTTCTTTAGGAATTAATGATAAAGCTCTTGATATTGCCATGCAATTAGAGCGTGTGGCACTAGAAGATGAATATTTCGTTGAGAGAAAACTTTATCCAAACGTAGATTTCTATTCAGGAATTATTTACAGAGCATTGGGAATCCCAACAGAAATGTTCACTGTAATGTTTGCCCTAGGACGCCTCCCAGGATGGATTTCTCAATGGAAAGAAATGAGATTGAAAGGAGATCCAATCGGTAGACCAAGACAGGTATATCAAGGTGCTCAGAAAAGAGATTACGTAGATATCGCAAACCGATAATAGAAAGTAAATTATTGTTTATTTAAGGTCCTCCTTTTTTTAAAAGGGGGACCTTTTTTGCTCCTATCTAAGAATTTTCATCCTTACGGATCTTTGATTATATTTGTAACTAACACTTTTTATGAAACTAAATATTAAAAACGAAACTTCCCGCTTAAGATCTGTAGTTTTAGGTCAGCCAGGTTCGATGGGCGAAACTCCCACTTTAGAAGAAAGCTATGACGCTAAGTCCTACGATTCGATCAAAAAAGGAATCTATCCAGTAGAAGAAGATATCGTTAAAGAAATGAACGCCTTTGAAGAGGTGCTTCTTAAGTACGACGTAGAGGTGATTCGTCCTTCAATTATAGAAGATTACAATCAGGTATTTGCCCGTGATGTTGCCTTTGTTATTGATGATAAGATGATCATTTCCAATGTTATTCAAGACCGCGCGGACGAGCAAGATGCTTATCGCGGAACTTTCGAAAAGGTGAAGTGGAGGGATATCATTAACCTTCCAGAATCTGCACACGTAGAGGGTGGCGACGTCATTGTTTGGAATGATTTTCTTTTTATTGGAACGTGTTTTTCTGAGGATTATCGAAACTTCAAAACCGCACGTACCAATGAATATGCGATCGATATCTTGAAACAGTATTTTCCTAAGAAAAGAATTATTGACTTAGAGCTAAAAAAAAGTGATACGGTTCCTTATCAAGGAGTGCTGCATTTGGACTGTACATTCAATCCGGTAGGAACCGATAAGTGTATTATTTACAAAAACGGTTTCGTAGATGAGAGCGATTACCGACTTTTACTTGATATTTTCGGTGAAGAAAATTGTTTTCATATTGACGATCAGGAAATGTTTGAGATGAATCCCAATATTTTCTCTATTTCTCCTGAGGTAGTAGTTTCTGATAAAAGCTTTGTGCGCATGAACCGCTTTTTAACCGATGAGTGGGGAATCAAGGTGGAAGAAGTTCCTTATCGAGAAATTTCGAAAATGGGAGGACTACTTCGATGCTCTACTTTGCCCTTGGTTCGGGATTAAACTAAATTTTCGCGAAGGTTTTTAATTTCCACTTCATTCACAAAAGTTTCGTATTGTGGGACAGCTGAGGAGTGGTAATAAAGTGACTTTATTTCCTTTTGGAGTTCTGAAATATTGCTTGAACGGACTCCTCCTCCAACGAGAATGTCAATCTTTGATCCGTAGAGCTCCTGTAGTTCTTTAAGGACCTCTTTGCCCTCCATCGCGGTAGAAGCTCCTCCGGAGGTAAGTACAGCGGTAAAGCCTAGTTCGATGAGTTGTTCGATTGATTCTTTCAAATCGGGCGTACGATCGTAGGCCCGATGAAATGTACAAGGCAGGGGGGAGGCCAGTTCTAGTAGGCTCTTATTACGTTCTTTGTCTATTCTATTCCCTTCTTCTAAAATTCCAAAAACAAAACCGTCTGCTCCTGCTGCTTTAAAGTGTAGAAGTTCTTTTTTCATTTGCTCAAATTCTTCATCACTGTAAAGAAATGATCCGCTTTTAGGTCGTATCATGATAAATATGGGCTTTTTATGAAGCGATCTGAGGTAGCGGAACTCTTCTATGTTCGGTGTGAGCCCCCCTTCATTTCTCTCTGAGCAGAATTCAATTCGATCCGCAAGCGATTGAAGCGCAATGAGCGCTGAGGTGATTTCAAAACAGGCGATTTCTAATATAGTTTTCATGTTATTTAAGTAATGAAGGTGAAGTAAACAATTCGTTTGTTTCTTGAGATCTCACGGCGTAAGTAAATCCTGGTTGTAAACTATAGCTACCCGTCTCTCCAGAAATGTTTAAAGCAATAAACCCTATTTGGGTATCCTTTACGCTGCGCTTTTGAGAAGCAAAGTTTTGATAAATTCTTTTTATTGCGGTTTTACATGCATCGCTTGGACTTAAACCTTGTCTCATCAATTCTACCACAAGAAAAGATCCAACGGTACGGATCACTTCCTCGCCATGACCTGTAGCAGTAGCTGCACCTACTTCATTATCGACATACAGTCCCGCTCCAATAATAGGCGAATCTCCTACACGGCCGTGCATTTTATAGGCCATTCCCGACGTAGTGCAAGCTCCGGAGAGTCGAGAGGAAGAATCTAGTGCAATCATACCAATGGTATCGTGGTTCTCGATGTTTACTTTTGGAAGGTATAAGGAGGTTTTTTTCCATTCTTCCCATTCTTTTTTGCTTTCATCGGTTAATAAATCCGACTTTTTGTATCCTTGTTCCAATGCAAATTGAAGAGCGCCATCTCCTACTAGCATCACGTGAGGAGTCTTTTCCATTACATCTCGGGCTACTGAAATTGGGTTTTCAATGTGTTCTAATGCGGCAACTGAGCCAATCCCTGCTTTATCGTTCATGATGCAGGCGTCTAAAGTAACTTTGCCGTCTCGGTCCGGGCGTCCTCCAACACCCACACTTCGCTCCTGAGGGTCAAGCTCAACCAATCGAACTCCTTTTTCCACTGCATCTAACGCATAGCCACCGGTCTCTAAAATTTTCCATGCCTCTTCGTTTGCTTTTAGTCCAAAATTCCACGTAGATAAAACGATGGGTTTTAACGGCTTTATTCTCCTTTTTTTAGGTTCATAAGCTTTGATTGATGTAGGAACGAGTGAGCCTAGGAGTCCTAGAGTTGAGAGTTTGATAAACGAACGACGAGACGACATAATAGCAGTAGGTTAACTCGTTCTAATTTAGTGAGAAAATTTGAGTTGCAAAAGGCTTGAATGAATGGGTAAATATGGTTAATTTTGAAAAAACAATTAAAAATGCAAAGCACAAGTACCGTTTTGATGGTTGAACCCATTGCCTTCGGATTCAACCAACAAACCGCTGAAAATAATTATTTTCAAGTTAATTCACAGGACCAGTTTACTCAAACCAAAGCTCTTGAAGAATTTAAAAATTTCGTTTCGAAACTACAATCGAAAGGTGTTGAGGTAGTGGTCGTCAAAGATACTAGTGAGCCTCACACTCCTGATTCCATTTTCCCAAACAATTGGGTGAGTTTTCATTCGGACGGATCGGTATACCTTTATCCAATGTTTGCTCCAAACCGTAGAGAGGAAAGAAGAACTGATATCTTCGATCTTTTAAGAGAAAAGAAGTTTGAGATTTCGGAAATTCACGATTGGTCCTTGCATGAAAAAGATAATAAATTTTTAGAGGGTACAGGAAGTATGATTCTGGATCATCTGAAGAAGATTGCTTATGGTTCGGTTTCGTTAAGACTGGATGAAGAGCTATTTAAAGAATTCTGTGAGGAAATAGGTTACACACCCATAGTTTTTCATAGCTATCAAAGCGCAGGAAATGAACGCTTACCTATTTACCATACCAATGTAATGATGTGTGTAGCAGATAAGTATGTTGTTATTTGTCTGGACAGTATTGATGATGAATTAGAACGAGCAAAAGTACAAGAAACGATCAAAGCTAGTGGTAAGGAAGTTTTTGAAATTTCAGAGGAGCAAATGAGTCAATTTGCAGGAAACATGCTTCAAGTGCAAAATAAAGAGGGAGAAAAATTTCTGGTCATGAGCCAAAGTGCCTATGAGTCTTTAACACCGCAGCAAGTGGAAACGCTTCTTTCTTATAATGAAATTATTTACTCTGATCTTTCTACTATTGAAAAGAATGGGGGAGGTAGTGCGAGGTGCATGCTAGCGGAAGTCTTTTTGCCTAAAAGCAAGTAAGATTTGGATTTAGTTTCTTAAAGAAAGCAAATGGAGTTAGATTTTTCTAGCTCCATTTTTTAATTTCTGGGGACACTCTTTGAGATAATGGGCCTGCAGAATCTAGCGGAAGGTGTTTTTCTGTTTCCCAATAGAAAAAGGCTGTTCCCGTGGGATTCAGCCTCCTAACAATAATAAAATAATTTAGTCTTTTTAGATTGGATGTTTAGTTGGTTCTTGATTTAATGTCGCTGGTTGCTTCTTGAATTTGTCTCATTTTCTTAATTTTCTGATTTCCAAAATTGTAGGTTATGGAAAGTTCAATTTGTCTACTGAAATTATTATTCATTACGTTGTTGTAATTTCCATTGCTTTGTAGGTCATTTACCTTTACAATATTGGTGTTCAGAACATCTTTGAACTGAAGGTTGAATGTCCAATCGTTCCAGAGTTTTTTAACGCTTAGATCTAAACTAGAGAGTGGTTTTAGAGTTCCAATATTTAGGATTTGAGATCCAATGTAAAAATAGTTGACTCCCAAGAAAAGATCTTTTTTACTATTGAGTTGAAGCGTGTTATTGGTTTGTAAAAAGAACGAAGAGGTATTAGTATTGATAGTAAATGGATCAAATTGATCACCAGTAATTGGATCGGTATCTAAGTAAGCATCTACTTTGTTGAGTTGAATACCGGTCGAAGTATTATTCGTTAGCCAGCCTTTAAAGAAATTTTTCTGCATTCCTAAAGAGAAGTTTGTGGAGCTTTTGTCCCCATAGTTGGTTCTAATGTAGCGGAGTTCTTCTCCATTTTGCAATGGCACCTGCGAATAATCGTTTTTTGTAAGTGAATGACTCGCAATAAAAAAGAAAGCTTGCTTGAACATATAGGTAAACTCATGATTATAGACATCTGAAGCTTTCACAAAGGGATTGTTTTGAATGTAATTGGTTGGCGTAAGGTAGATTCTTACCGGATTAATTTCCCAGAAACTTGGCCGCTTTACCCTACTGGAAAATGAGTAAGATAAGTTATGATTTTGCGATACCGCATAGTTTAAGCTTCCGTAAGGAAGAAAATTTTGATAATCTCTTTCGATTTGCAGATCTGTGTCTAAAATTTGTCCCTCTGAGCTTGTCGTTTCAAACCGGGCTCCAAGTTTACCCGACAACTTATCAGAGAACTTTTTCTCAGCCGTTAAATAAGCACCCCCGATGAGCTCCTCGTAAATAAAGTGGTTGGATTGGTTTTGATCTTTGATGTATTCTCCAGTCGAAAGATTCATGTTTTCAAGAAAGGTGTCGTTGTCCGTTTTCGTCGTCAAGACGTTTAAGCCGATAGAAGCGGTAAAATCATTTTTAAACTTCTGTACGTAATCCGCTGTAGAAGAGTAATTGTTTATAATCTGAGGTGCCTTTTGACGAAATCGGCTTTCCAGGTTTACAAGGTCCTGTTCACTATTAGAAGCGTAGGATTCATTCGTACTATTTTGAAATCGTTTGAAATTCAAGTAGGCTGCATTAATATTGAGCTTAGAGCCTAGTTCATCTGTTCTTAGCTCGTAATTCAGGTTGATAGAATTGTTATAGCTTCGCGCATTTTCAAGGTTTCTCGTGCGGCTGAAAATCGTTGTATTTTCTCTTTCTAAAGTATTGAACAAGGCCGCTGAGGAACCGTAGCTACGGTTTGCGAACGAATTAAAATTAAGAGCAATGTTTTGGTTGTCTTTTAGTTCATAATCTAAATTGAGATAACCGCCAAGTGCCAGGTTTGGGTCGTCGACCGGTCCTACCGATATATTGCTCATTTCAGGAGTACCGTTTTCAAGAATATAATCTTGGTTATGCGTCCAGTTTCTACCCATTACGCTAGAGGAAACGCCTAGCTTTCCTTTTCGAGCATTCAATGTCACTGCAGCGGCTTGACGGTTGCTTTTACTTTGGTTATTGGTGAGACGAAAATTCCCGCTTATTCCGTCGTCAAGTTTTTTCTTAAGTATAATGTTGATAATACCTTCCGAACTCTCTACGTTGAATTCACTTCCCGGTGTAGTAATCACTTCGATTTTACTAATGTTTTCGGCTGGAGTGTTTTTTAGAAGTTCAATAACTGCTTCGGCACTCATATTGGAACGTCGGTTGTTGAGGTAAATGACGGCGTTGTTTTTACCTAATATTTTCAAACTCTCGTCATCGGTTGAAGAGATCAAAGGGGTTTCTTTTAATAGACCAAAAGCGGTGTTCCCTTTTGCCACGGGAGAAGCTGCTACATCGTAGACAAAGCGGTCGCTCTTGCGTTCAAATTTCTTTTTAGTCATCACGACTTCTTCAATTTCTTCAGTTTTTACAGTGTCCTTGGTCTGGGCAAAGGAATAGACGGAGCTAAGAAGGATAAGGGGAATAATAATCTTTTTCATAATTTTTTTTTTAATAGGGTTCTAGAGTTTCTCTAGCGTATTTAATTTCAGTTGTTTCTAATGCCTAGTTTTACGCTATGAGTAGTAATATGTATTGCAAAGTAGTTAGTTAAAATAAAATCCAATACTTTATTAGGATTATTCTTAATCCTTCAATGGATTGGATTTACTTAATTAGACAACTGAACAAGTAAGAATGTTACAGAAGTGATGAAAAAAATTATTCTTCCCTTACTTTTTTAGCTAATTTTTTCTCGACCCATATCGTAGCGAACGGGAAAAAAGCAGCCATGAGCGCGAAAACGAAATCTTCATCATCCCACGAATAAATTTTTCTTGCGGGAATGCACAAGAGTAAATAAAGGGTGAAAAAAAGTCCGTGGATGTTTCCAACAATGATAATAAATATTAACGCGAAATCCGCCTCGGGAAAATACCGTTTTAAAGGCATGGCCACTAGGTAGAGAAAAAAGCAGGTCCAGGCTTCAATGATACAAACCTGGTTAAACCATTTAATAACACGCTCTTCGGAATATTTTGAGATAAATTGATCTACTATAGAGTTCATGAATGTTTGAGTTAAGGGTGGTAAAAAGAGCTTCCGTCTAGGTATTCAAATACTTCTGGAGGTAAAAGAGGACGCACGTTTTGTTTGTTTTGAATCATATTTCTAATCTGCGTAGCCGAAATTTCAATAATCGGTGCGTCTATTTTTTCAATAGTTGCGAGATTTTCTAGTCCGTGGGGTGGATGCTCTTTGCCTACGAGCCTTGGGTAAACTAGAATAGGATATTGGCTTAAAAGTAGGTCAGAATTTTTCCATTTTTTAAGGCTGTAAAGATTGTCTTCACCCATAATGAGGGTGAAATCTAATTCTGGATATTTTTCTTTTAGGTGCGTAAGCGTATCAATTGTATAGCTCGGCTTAGGTAAGTTAAACTCCACATTGGAAGCACGCATTTTGGGATATACTTCAATAGCACGCTCAACCATGTCTAAGCGATGATGGTCAGCCAGTAAACTTAACTTTTCTTTAAAAGGATTGTGGGGACTGACCACAAACCATAATTCTTCTAGTGAACTGTTCTCGACGATATGGTTAGCCAGTATTAAATGGCCAATATGGATGGGATTAAAAGATCCAAAAAATAGTCCTACTTTCTTATTCATCATTGAACTTAACATCTTTAATATTGAGGTAGTAGGTTACATTTCCCTTCCAATGATTTTCATCGGCAGTAAATGCGATATCAAAACTCGAATTATTGAATTTATCCACGTGTTTACCTAACTTAAAGCCGACACATTCAATGTTCCGGCCAGTAAGGGGATTATAAAGAAAGAATTTAATATGGTTGCCCTCTTTTCCCATTTGTTTGGCCTGTCCCCGAATAGATTGATTTTTCAAGGTGAGAACAGGTTTTTGATTATGAGGCCCGAACGGAGCTAATTTTCGATGAAAATTGAAGAATTCTTTATTCAGTTCTTCTATTTCGAGTTGAGCATCGATCATAATCGACGGTTCTTTTTGGTGAGGTTCAATCCGCTGAGCAACTACTTCTTCGAATTTCTTTTTGAAAGGTTCTAAGTTTTCTTTCTCCATGGAAAGTCCTGAGGCTGCTGGGTGACCACCGAATTTCGTGAAATACTCAGAGCAAAGTTCAAGAGCATGATGCACATCAAAATCGGAAACTGATCTAGCGGAAGCGACTAACTCTCCTCCGTTTCCATCGGTAAATACTACGGTGGGTTTATAGTAACTTTCAGTTAAGCGAGAAGCTACAATACCAATAACACCTTTATTCCAATGCGAGCCGTAAACCACTGTAGTGGCATTATTTATTTGTCCAGAATCAATGACTTGTTGGAGCGCATCGGTGGTAGAGCTTAAATCTAATTCTCTTCTAGAGTCGTTAAGGTCCACGATGTCCTGCGCAATTTGATTCGCAAGCTTTAAATTATCGGATACCATGAGTTCCACGGCTGCTTTTCCATGCGAAATTCTACCTGCTGCATTAATCTTAGGTGCAATCTCAAAAACGATATTAGAGATTTCATATGTGGCAAGCTTTTCTTCTGGGATAAGAAGTCGAAGACCTATATTTCTCGTTTTTCTTAAAGTCTTGAGTCCCATTTTAGCTAGGACTCGGTTTTCTCCTGTCATCGAAACAATATCCGCAGCAATGGAGATGGCAAGCAAATCCGTGAGTTCAAGAAGTTCAGCTTCCGGTATTTTATAAATATTGTTAAGCCCTTGACAAAGTTTATAGCCGACTCCACAACCCGATAATTCTTTAAAAGGGTAGCGGCAGTCTTTTCTTTTAGGGTCCAGCACTGCAACTGCATTGGGAATCTTTTCTCCCGGTAGATGGTGATCGCAAATGATGAAGTCAATGCCTAAGGATTTTGCGTACTCCACTTTTTCTATGGCCTTAATTCCACAGTCCAGCGCAATGATTAAAGAAAATCCATTCTCTTTCGCATAATCGATACCTTCACTGGAGATACCATAGCCTTCAGAATTTCGATCAGGTATATAAAAATCAAGATATTTTTTTTCTACAAGCTTACTTAGATAAAGGTACATGAGCGCTACTGCTGTGGTTCCGTCTACATCATAATCGCCGTATACCATGATTTTTTCTCCATTTTCAATGGCTGTTGCAATGCGTTCTACTGCTTTTTGCATGTCTGCCATTAAGAAGGGATTGTGAATGTCTCCTAAGTTTGGTTTAAAAAATTCGCGCGCTTTTTGATAATTATCGATTCCTCTTAGGACCAAAATCTTAGACTCCAGAGTACCAAATCCTAGAGAGGTACTTAAGCCGTCCACTATGTCCTCATTAGGCTCTTCTCTGTATATCCATTTGTGTTTCATACCCTACAAAAATACGGAATTTATTTCGTTTCAGTCATTTTAGAGGTTCGGGTTCGAGTCTGCGGAATTTCTAATAAAAATGCCGCAACTTAGAGTTACGGCATTACTTATAATGGGATCAATTCTGTTTCTTAATTAAGAATACATTTGAGCCTTTAAATCTTTCATTTTTTTATCTGAAAGGTACTCATCGTAGGTCATATCACGATCAATAACTCCTTTAGGGGTAAGTTCAATGATGCGGTTACATACGGTTTCTAGTAGCTCGTGGTCATGAGAGGATAAAAGAACTGTTCCTTTGAAATTCACTAAGGAATTGTTTAAAGTGGAAATGCTTTCAAGGTCTAAGTGGTTGGTTGGTTCATCCATAAGTAAGACGTTAGCTCTTTGCAACATCATGCGGCTGAACATACAACGCATTTTTTCTCCTCCCGAAAGTACGGTGCTTGATTTTAGAGCTTCATCTCCAGAAAAAAGCATTTTACCTAAAAATCCACGCATGTACTCTTCATGTCTTTCTTCGTCATTCTTTGTAAATTGACGAAGCCAATCCACTAAGTTTAAATCTTTGTCTTTGAAAAACTCGGAGTTGTCAAGTGGGATGTAGGACTGAGTAGTAGTAACCCCCCACAAATGCTCCCCTTTGTCTGCTTTTTGATTTCCAGAGATAATCTCAAAAAATTCAGTAATCGCTAATGAGTTTTTTGACAGAATTGCGACCTTGTCACCCTTTTTTAACTTGAAATCTATATTGGAGAATAGTAGTTCTCCGTCTTTAGTTTTTTCTAAATTTTTTACTTCAAGTATTTGGTCCCCAGCTTCTCTTTCGGTTTCAAATATAATAGCAGGGTATCTTCTGGAAGACGGCTTAATATCATCAATATTAAGCTTATCAATCATTTTCTTTCTTGCCGTTGCTTGTTTTGCTTTAGCTACGTTGGAACTGAATCGAGCAATGAAGTCCTGGAGTTCTTTCTTTTTTTCTTCCGCTTTCTTATTGGCCTGTTGTCTTTGACGTGTAGCGAGCTGGGAAGCTTGGTACCAGAAAGAATAGTTTCCTGTATAAAGATTCAACTTAGCGTAATCTAAATCTCCAATATGGGTACATACTGCATCTAAGAAGTGACGGTCGTGAGAAACAACGATAACAGTATTTTCATAATCTGCCAAGAAATCCTCTAGCCAAGCAATCGTGTCGATATCCAAGTCGTTGGTAGGTTCATCTAAAATAAGTACATCTGGATTCCCAAAAAGTGCTTGCGCTAATAAAACCTTTACCTTGTCTTTGTTCTCAAGCTCACTCATAAGCTGGTAGTGCATGTCGTCTTTGATGCCTACGTTAGAAAGCATGGTTTGAGCATCGGATTCTGCGTTCCAACCTCCCATTTCTTCGTAAATAACACCTAGCTCTCCTGCTTTAATTCCGTCCTCATCCGAGAAGTCTGGCTTAGCGTATAGCGCGTCCATCTCTTCTTTGATTTCATATAATTTAGTGTTTCCTCTTAAAACGGTTTCAAGCACAGTGAATTGGTCGTAAGCAAAGTGATCCTGCTCCAATACCGACATTCTTTTCCCAGGTTCTAAAGAAACGTTTCCTGTTGTAGGCTCTTGTTTACCTGTTAGGATTTTTAAGAAGGTGGATTTTCCAGCTCCGTTAGCACCAATGATGCCGTAGCAATTGCCCTTTGAAAATAGGATGTTGACTTCGTCAAAAAGTACTCTCTTTCCGAACTGAAGAGATAAGTTAGAAACTGTTAACATAGAGTTTAGTAAATTTGGCGCAAAAATACGAAAACTAATTGTCATTTACGAAGTTGTAGATTTATTAAAAATCAGGAGGTTAAAGCCTCTGTTGTTTTCTAAATAAAGTTAAAATGAAAAATAATTTTAAAACTCGCTGTGGTAATTCTATAATATAGAGAATCAAAGGAATTCGTATTTTTGCACTTTGGGCCTATGAAAATTGAGAAAACAGTTACAATACAAAATAAGCGAACAAAGTTCGAATTCGAGCTTTTGGAGCAGTTAGAGGCAGGTATTGTATTAACAGGGACAGAAATTAAATCGCTTCGAAGTTCCAAAGCTTCTATTACCGATAGTTTTTGTCAGATGATTGATGGGGAGCTTTATATTATCAATATGTCAATTGATGAGTACAAATTGGGGACTTTTTACAATCATAAAACGAAAAGGGAACGAAAATTGCTACTTCACAGAAGAGAACTTCAGAAATTTGAGAAGAAACTCAAAGATCAAGGAACCACAATTGTACCCTTGAAGTTGTACATCAACGAAAAAGGAAAAGCAAAAGTGCTAATATCTTTGGCAAGAGGTAAAAAACTATACGACAAAAGAGAGACAATAAAAGATAGAGAAACCAAAAGAAACTTAGATAGAGTCCTTAAGACTAGGTAAAAAATCTCTTTGTTTCTTTGTTTATAAAGAAAATTTATATTTATTTTGCATTATCAATTATTTAATCATTTAATTCTATGAAAAATCTAAAATTAGGAATTTCAGCATTGGCACTTACAGTTGCCTCTACTGTTTTTGCTCAGACAGCAAACAATCCGTGGTTAATCGGAGTGGGTGCTCATGCAGAGAATCACGTAGCAGCTGGTGGAAATGCTGGTGATGTTTTAGGAGATGCTTTCTCAAGCAGCGACCTTTACAACATCAACAATTTCACAATTACTCCACCATTATCAAAATTAACGGTGGCTAGACACCTTACAGGTCCACTAGTTCTTGACTGGCAGACTACTGTAGGTAATGTTGACAACAAGAGAATTGGTATGGACAAAGAGTTCATGCTAATGACAGGTCTTGGTCTTCAATTAAAAGCTAACTCTCTTTGGAATGAAGAGTCTTGGTTTGACCCGTATTTAAGAGTAGGGGCTAACTACCTAAGACATGACTATTCTTCAACTGGAGTTCTTAACGGTGATGGTGAGCCAGTAGGAGCTAACCATTTCGCTCTTGCAACTGGTCTTGGATCTAACTTCTGGTTAACTGACAACTTCGGTATCGGTATCCAAGGAGATTATGTTTCAACTCCAGGAGATCAGTCTTCTGTTGCAAACTTCTGGCAAGCTGGGGCTTCCCTACTTTTCAGATTTGGACAGTCTGACAGAGATAAAGACGGAGTTCTTGACAAAGATGATCTTTGTCCAGATGTTGCAGGTCTTCCTGAATTCCAAGGATGTCCAGACTCTGACGGAGATGGTATCCCAGATAAAGATGATCAATGTCCAGACGTAGCAGGACCAGCTGAGAACAACGGATGTCCTTGGCCAGATACTGACGGTGATGGAGTACTTGATAAAGACGATAACTGTCCAAACGAAGCTGGACCAGCTGAGAACAACGGATGTCCTTGGCCAGATACTGACGGTGACGGAATCCTTGATAAAGACGATGCATGTCCTACAGTTCCAGGTCTTGCTGAATACAACGGATGTCCTAAACCACAAGAAGATTTAGCTGATGATGCTACTCTTGCTCTACAAAACATTCTTTTCGATTTCGATAAGTCTACTGTAAGAGCTGAATCTCAGCCTAAGCTTGATGCTGCTGCTGAAATCATCAAATCTTCTAACGGAGGTACTTTCCTAGTAACAGGTCACACTGACAAAAAAGGTGCTGCTTCTTACAACCTTAAACTTTCTCAAAGAAGAGCTGCAGCTGTAGTTCAAGCTTTAGAATCAAGAGGTGTTGTTGAATCTCAACTTAAGTCTAAAGGAGTTGGTGAAGCTGAAGCTACTGTAGCTGAAAACGCTTCTAACGAAGAAAGACTTCAAGATAGAAAAGTTGTTGTAAGCGCTGTTGATGCAGCTGCTTGGGACGCTATCAAGAAGAGAGATTACTAAGAATTAGTAATTCTAAATAATTGAGCACCCGCTTTTAAAGCGGGTGCTTTTTTTGTGCCTGATTTTTCATTATTTTTGCTCTCGTTAAAATATATATTATGGGACGTGCATTTGAATATAGAAAAGCCTCTAAGATGGCCCGTTGGGATAAGATGGCGAAAACGTTTTCTAGAATTGGAAAGGATATAGCATTAGCTGTAAAAGCAGGTGGACCTGATCCGGATGCCAATCCCGCTCTACGTCGTTGCATTCAAAATGCGAAGGGTGCAAATATGCCGAAAGACAATGTAGAGAGAGCGATAAAAAAAGCTTCTGGTGCAGATGCTGAAAATTACGAAGAAATCACTTATGAAGGCTATGGGCAAGGAGGAGTTGCTTTCTTTGTAGAGTGTACAACCAACAATCCAACTAGAACAGTAGCCAATGTAAGGGCTATATTTAATAAGTTTGATGGGAACTTGGGGAAAAATGGAGAGCTCGCTTTTATTTTTGATCGAAAAGGAATTTTCACATTAGACAAGGCAAGCGTTACTATGGAATGGGAAGATTTCGAAATGGAAATGATTGATGGTGGAGCTGAAGATATT
Organism: Bacteroidota bacterium; assembly: GCA_023393915.1. Taxonomy (GTDB): domain Bacteria; phylum Bacteroidota; class Bacteroidia; order Flavobacteriales; family Weeksellaceae; genus Planobacterium_A. The sequence goes on from JAEXBS010000058.1 coordinate 29,020, forward strand.
GATTCTGATGACCAAGAAGTAATGATCACTACTGCATTTGAAGATTTTGGATCGTTATCTCACAAACTTGAAGAACTTGGTATTGAACCGAAAAGTGCTGAGCTTCAAAGAATCGCAAACAACACCAAAGAAGTGAGCGAAGAGCAATTTAAGGCCAATATGAAGATGCTTGATCGTTTTGAAGAAGACGATGATGTACAGAACGTCTACCACAATATGGAGATAACTCCAGAATTAATGGATGCTTTATAAATAGATTAATCGCCGGATTCTTTCCGGCGATTTTTAATTATTTTCAAGTAAAAGAATGTCTTTTACTTCCTCCATTCTTGTCATAACAGATCTTGCATACGAACAGTGCGGATAGATTTTCCACTGATTTTCACGTGCAAAATCAATTGCGTTTTGTACTAGGTATTTACCCATTCCTCTGCCTTCAAACTTGGGATGGACAAGGACATAGGAAATGATTAGTTTTTTATCTTCGGGGAAAATCGTGTAGGTCAAGCGACCTATTTCTTCATTTTCGTTATTAAGAACGATAACTCCGCCGTTTCCTGATCTTTGGTTTTCGTAATTCATAGGATTAATTTCTTGTGATTTTCTGTGCTGTATACTAAGATACAATTTATATTCCATTGTAAGTGGAAAGCAGAAAAGCTATTAATCAGTACTCTTTAGACCAATATTACGTATCTTTAACTATAATTTGTTATCTATCTATGAAAGTTACTATTGAAAGAATCAACGAAGATTATCTTTTTGAATGCAAAAATGCTAAAGGAGCGACACTTCTTTTGGACAATACTTCTCAAGAGGGCGCAAAGGGCGTTTCCCCAATGGAATCCGTGTTAATGGCCGTTGCGGGTTGCTCAGGAATTGATATGGTTTCGATTCTAAAGAAGCAAAGACAAGAGGTTACCACCTTTAAAGCTGAGGTGGAAGGAGAGCGCCATGTGGTGGATGAGGCAAAGCCTTTCAAAAAGATCCAACTTCACTTTTTCTTGGAAGGAGAAATCGACCCACGGAAAGCCCAAAAAGCAGCACAACTTTCTTTTGAGAAGTACTGCTCGGTTTCAAAGACCCTTGAGCCTCAAGTCGAGGTGGGCTACCAAGTGAGCGTAAACGGGAGCCTAATTGAAAGCTAAAGCAATCTAACGTAAGCGCGGTTGGATGAGCTTGGCTAATGTAGCTGTCCATCCGCACTGGTGGGATGCGCCTACACCTCTTCCCGTGTCTCCATGAAAATATTCATAGAACATAATATAATCCTTAAAATGGGGATCATGGTCAAAGAGTTCAACAGAGTCGTTGAACGCTCTTTTGCCCTCTTCGTTGGGTTTAAAAATCGAAACCAGGCGCTGGGTTAAGTCAGTGGATACGTAATCCAAATTTCGCATTTCTCCGCTTCCAAATGGGTATTCTACCTGCAAGCTCTCATCGTAATAATGATGGAACCTTTGTAGACTTTCTACAATTAGGAAGTTGATTGGAAACCAGATCGGACCTCTCCAATTGGAGTTGCCTCCAAACATGCTGGAATCACTTTCGGCTGGAAGGTATTTTACGGAGTATTGTTCTTTTTCAAATGAAAATTCAAAAGGTTGCGTTTCGTAAATTTTTGATAAAGACCGGATACCGTAAGGACTTAAGAATTCATTTTCGTCGAGCATTCTCTCTAGAATTCTACTCAGACGGGTTTTGCGTAAAATACTCATGAGGTGCTTTCGCCCCTTTCCTTCCACTTCCCAATGGGAGACAAGATTGGCCAGCTCCGGTTTGTTTTTTAGGACCCATTCCATACGAGTTTTAAAATTCGGCATTCTTTCTAAAGTGTGGTGTTCGATAACCTCGACAGCAAACATGGGGATGAGACCCACAATGCTCCTTAATCTTAGGTTCACCGAGTCTCCATGACGATCCTGCAAAACATCGTAGAAAAAGCCGTCTTCTTCGTTCCATAAACCGTCTTTATCTCCAATAGATTCCATAGCTTGAGCAATGTACAGGTAATGCTCAAAGAATTTAATAGCCATATCTTCATAGACCGGATTGTATTGAGCTAGCTCCATAGAGATCCGCATCATATTGAGTGCAAACATCGCCATCCAGCTGGTCCCATCGGCTTGTTCTAGATATTGGCCGTTTTGAAACTGCATATTCCGATCGAACGCACCAATATTATCTAATCCTAAGAATCCACCGCCAAAAATATTATTATCGTTTCGGTCTTTACGGTTGACCCACCACGTAAAATTCAGCAGTAATTTTTGGAACACAGCTTCCAAGAATGGAACGTCTGGTTTTCCCGAGATTTTTTCATCAATTTTGAAAATCCGAAAGGTGGACCAAGCATGAACCGGAGGATTGACATCACTGAAATCCCATTCGTAAGCGGGAAGTTGCCCGTTGGGATGCATGTACCATTCCTTTGTAAGTAATTTCATTTGCTGTTTCGCAAAATCTGCGTCAATCAGGGCAAAAGGGACACAATGAAAAGCTAGGTCCCAAGTTGCAAACCATGGGTACTCCCATTTATCTGGCATGGAAATGATGTCTTTGTTGTGCATATGAGACCATTCCTTGTTTCTTACATGCCCATTAAGGTCTCGTGGCGAGGCGTGTTTTGGGTCTCCTTTCAGCCATTTATTGACGTTATAATGGTAAAACTGCTTGTTCCATAGGAGTCCTGCAAAAGCTTGCCTTTGAATGTTTTTTTCTTCCTGGTCATGAACTTCTTCTTGCAAAGTGGAATAAAATTCATCGGCCTCTTTTTTTCGTAATTCAAAAACTTCGTCAAAATCATAAAAAGCATCCTGCATTTGGTGGGGAGAGAGTCTAAAATCAAAAGTTCTAGATTCTCCTGGCTCTAGTTCTACGTCTACTATAAAACTAGCTTTGGTTCCCATTTGATTAGGATTGATTTTTTCCAGCCCATGTACTAAGTAATCGTTGATTCCGTCCTTAAAGAATTCAGCTTCTTTCTGAGGTTCACCTAGTTTTTCGTAATTGGTCTCATTTTCACAAAAAACCACTTCACTTGGTTCTTGCCTTGCATATAAATTTTTAAAAGGAAGCGATTCGTGATGAATCTCGATTCTGCTATTATCTGCCTTGGATAAACCAGGTTTATAGGTGTTGTACCCCCAACTCCAGTTATTGCGGTACCAAAGGGTGGGAAGAAGGACCAAAGGCGCTTTGTTCTTACTTCGGTTCACTGCCGTAAGTCGAATCAGAACGTCATCGTGGTTTATTTTTGCGTATTCAATAAAGAGATCAAAATACTCGTTTTCATTAAATATTCCTGTATCTATTAATTCAAATTCTCGTTCTTCTTTCGAGCGCATCGAGTTGATTTCTACCAGCTGACGGTAGGGGAATTCATTAATAGGGTATTTGTACACCATCTTCATGTAGGAATGGGTTGGTGTATTGTCTAGATAGTAAAAAATTTCTTTGATGTCTTCCCCGTGGTTTCCTTGGTGATTGCTTAGTCCAAAAAAGCGTTCTTTAATTAGTTCATCCTTTTTGTTCCAAAAACCAAAACCAAAACAAAGTAGTTGCTTATCGTCACAAATCCCTCCAATGCCGTCTTCACTCCAGCGGTAGGTTCTACTTACGGCTTCGTGGTAGCTCGTATGTCCCCAAGCATTGCCACTTGGAGAGTAGTCTTCTCTCACTGTTCCCCATTGGCGATTACTTACATAGGGACCGAACTTTTTCCATTTAGGGTCTACTAGCCTTTTCTTCTCTTCCGACATACCATGATTTTACTTAGGCACAAAATTAACCCATTTTGATGAATTGCATTTTTTAAGCGGTTTCTAAAAGCTACTATTAGGATAACATTGAACCAGAAGTACACTTGTCTTTCGTTATGGGTCTTTCTATCAGTAGGTTATAGGTGAAGTTCGAGCGATTTCTTTACGCGGCAGAAATAAAAATTAAAAAATTTTATTTCATAAAAGCCGAAGCATAGTTGGTAGATTAAAATAATATCCTAATTTTGCTTCTACAAAGCTCGTTCTTTTACATAGTTGAAAATGTTATCAAGAAAGGTGGAGGGAATAGACCCTGCGAAGCCTTGGCAACCTACCTATATTAGGAAAGGTGCTAAATTCTACTCTTTTAAATGAGATAGATAACGTATAAATTATTTCCAAGATTCTTTCTGGATTTCATTTTCAATTTTTTTAAGCAAAATTGAAACGTGAATCCGCAATTAAATTATTTAACCGTTAGTGACTTTATTTCCTCTAGTGAAAAGAGGCTTACTATTTCCTTAAGCTATCAAGTTTTCGGAAAACCTTTGCATTGCGCACCTATCGTCCTCTGCTTTCATGCCTTAACGGGAAACTCGCAAGTAGCCGGGGAAAAGGGGTGGTGGAAATCGATAGTGAGAAAAGAAGGGGTTATTGATTTAGGCCGTTTTAGCGTTCTATGTTTCAATGTACCTGGAAACGGATACTTTGAAAAGGAATCGGAGCCACTTTCGCATTTAAGTACTAATGACGTTGCAAGGCTCATTTTAAAGGGTTTGGAGTTCCTTAAAATTAAAGAGCTGCATTCCGTCATTGGAGGATCGATAGGAGGCGCTTTGGCATTTCAGTTATTAGTGATTGCTCCTGGGCTTTCGAAAAAGTTGATTGCAATTGCCTGTGATTACCGTACAACCGATTGGCTGTATGCGCAGTGTTTGATTCAAGAGCATCTGCTCTCCCAGGAGCAGAATCCTCTTGAAAAAGCCAGGGCGCACGCTATGCTTTTGTACCGCACACCTCAGTCCTTTAACGAGCGCTTTCAAAACGCATGCGATAATTCTACAAATAAGAGAGCTTCGTTGAGCTGGTTAGAGCACCATGGCAACCAACTAAGAAATCGGTATACACTACAGGCGTACCGCCAAATGAACCGACTTTTACAGAGATTGGAGGTAAAGTCTAGTGAACTTTTAAGTATTCAAGCGGACATCCATTTAATAGGAATTGATACGGATCTACTCTTTCCAGCTTCAGATATGAGGGCCTGCTATGATTTCCTAAAAACAAAGCAAAAGAATGTAAGTTATCAGGAAATTCGCTCCCCTCATGGACACGATGCCTTTCTGATGGAATACCCCCAACTAATTCAATTATTAAAACCCCTATACAGTATATGAAGAAAAAAGAATCCATACTAGTCTATAAACATAAAAGCATCATTCGTTTTGAGGGAACTAAATTCTTAAACGAAGTCGGTATCGACGGAAGAATTTTTAAGGCCCTTACCTATTCGCACATTAGTGTGGGAGTGATCTCGCAACAAGCGATTGAAAATGGACTCTCCATTCTTGTTAGCGCCACAGATGCGGAAAAAGCGGTGGAATGCTTAAACAAGGAATTTAAAGAGGAGCGAACAAGTGGAAAAGTAAAAATGATCTACAGTATTGATAATGTATCGGTAATCGGATTTGTTACTAGAGACTACCAAAGAATAGCACAGGAACTGGCAAGAAATGCCATTTTTCCTTTGATTCTAAGCCAAAATACTTCTGAGTATAGAGTAAGTATTGTCGTCGCCTCTTCGCAAACAGAAATAGCAAAAAGCATTATTGAGTCCGAGATCTATGGAAAACCCAAAACGGTTCACTTGGCTATTTTTGGCCATGGTAACGTGGGAGGTACACTCATCGACCAAGTACTAAGTTCAAGGAAGGAAATTCGAAGAAGAAAGAATGTGGACATGAAAATCGTAGGAGTAGCCAATTCAAAAAAACTCCTGTTTGATAAAGAGGGAATCGGAGAAGATTGGCGAGAGCGAATTGAAAAAAGTGAGGAGCCTAGTGACGTGACCCTACTGGTATCAAACGCTAAAGAAAGTCATATTGAAAATTTAATTGCAGTAGATAACACGGGCTCTACAGATTTTGTGACCTCTTACGGGCTATTAGTAGAAAACGGTTTTGATTTGGTCTCTTCCAATAAGATTTTCAATACCCTTTCCATTGATAAGTACCGCGAACTCAGAAGGCAATTGGTTAAAAATACGAAGCGTTACCTCTACGAAACCAATGTGGGCGCAGGACTTCCTTTGATTGACACCATTCATTTACTTCATCATTCAGGTGAGAACATTACGAAAATCAAAGGGGTGTTTTCAGGATCTCTGAGTTATATCTTTAATCGATTTTCAAAATCAACAGATGCCTTTTCAAAAATTGTCCAAGAAGCAATGGAAAAGGGATATACAGAACCTGATCCTAGAGAGGATTTAAGTGGACTGGATGTAGCGAGGAAACTTCTGATTCTTGCGCGAGAACTCGATCTAGAGAACGAACTCTCAGATGTGCAACTAGACAATCTAATCCCAAGTGAATTGCAAAACTTAACTAACGAGGAGTTTTTAGATAAGTTATCGAATTTGGATGAGGTCTTTGAGCAAAGAAGAAAGAAGCTTTCGCCCGGTAAAGTGCTTCGTTATGTCGGGGAGCTCAGTGGAGATTTGCAGAGAGAAAAGGGGAGTTTAAAGGTGGAACTTGCTGAGGTAAGTGAAAACTCACCTTTGGGTCAATTAAAAGGTTCAGACTCCGTCTTTGAGATCTTTACCGACAGTTATGGTGACAACCCCATCGTAATTATGGGCGCTGGCGCTGGTGCAAAAGTGACCGCTAGAGGAGTCTTTGGAGATATTTTACGTATTAGTGATAGTAAATAGAAAATTATGAATTTCAATTTTGAAACCCTTTCCGTGCGGACTCAAAGCGAGCGTACTTTATTCCAAGAACATTCCACGCCGCTTTATCTAACCTCGAGTTTCGTATTTGACGATGCAGAGGAGATGCGGGCTAGTTTTGCAGAGGAAAAAGAAAGAAACTTGTATAGTAGGTATTCGAATCCGAATGTTAATGAGTTTACAGAGAAGATGGTCCTTCTGGAAGGGGCAGAAAGCGGATATGCTTTCGCATCAGGGATGGCGGCCGTGTATTGCTCCTTGATTGCTCTATTGAAGTCCGGAGATGAAATATTAAGTTGTCAATCGGTGTTCGGCGCTACTCACGGACTCTTTACGAATTATTTTCCTAGGTGGGATATCTCCACAAAATATTTTAAAGTAGAAGAGCAGTACCATCTGGATGGTCTAGTGAACTCAAAAACCAAAATTCTGTATTTAGAAACGCCAACCAATCCTGGAATTGAGGTGCTTGACTTAGAGTTTTTGGGTCAGTTTGCCAAAAAACAAGGACTTATTTTTATTGTAGATAATTGCTTTGCCACTCCTTATTTGCAGAGACCGATCGAGTACGGTGCCGATTTAGTCGTACATTCAGCCACCAAGCTCTTGGACGGTCAAGGCCGGGTTCTTGGAGGCGTAGTCGTGGGAAAGAAGGAGCTGATTGATCCTATATATCGTTTTTCACGTCTGACGGGACCTTCTCTTTCTCCATTCAATGCCTGGGTAATCTCAAAGAGTTTGGAAACACTTGCCCTTAGAGTAGACAGGCATTGTGATAATGCAGAGAAAGTGGCTGACTTTCTAGAATCTCATGACCGGGTTTCGAGAGTTTTTTATCCCTTTCTTAAATCCCATCCTTCCTTTGATACAGCAAAAAAACAGATGAAGCGGGGTGGTAGCATAATTGCATTTGAAGTAAAGGGAGGAATAAGTGGAGGAAGAGAATTTTTGGACCGATTGAAAATGTGTTCACTAACCTCTAATTTGGGAGACTCGAGGACTATAATGACGCATCCGGCTTCCACGACTCATAGCAAATTGTCGGTTGAAGAAAGAAACGAAGTGGGCATCACCGATGGCCTTGTTCGATGCTCCGTAGGGCTAGAACATGTCGAGGATATTATTAACGATATAAACAGTGCACTCAATGGCTAAGAGTAAAAAATCTATGCCTCATACGGAGGCCTTAACTAAGGCGCTAAGCGAGCGAATTCTCATTCTTGATGGAGCAATGGGTACAATGATTCAAAGGCTTGGATTACAAGAAAAGGATTTTCGGGGCGAGCGATTCGAAGAATGGACTTGTGATTTGAAGGGAAACAATGATTTGCTCTCCCTTACTCAGCCTGAAAAGATTCAAAGAATTCATGAAGAATATCTTGAGGTAGGAGCTGATTTAATTGAAACCAATACTTTTAGTTCTACTTCAATTGCCATGGCGGATTATCAAATGGAGAGCCTAGTAAGTGAACTCAATGAAGCTTCTGCCAGGATTGCTCGAAAGGCAGCCGATAAGTACTCCGCCCTAACACCAGATAAGCCTCGTTTCGTTGCAGGGGCTATTGGGCCTACTAATAGAACGGCCTCTCTTTCTCCTGAGGTGAACGATCCAGGGTTTAGAAGCATAAATTTTGATCAGCTTAGAGTGGCTTACTTAGAACAGGCTAGGGCACTGATCATAGGTGGAGTCGATGTACTCTTAGTGGAGACCGTCTTTGATACACTTAATGCCAAAGCGGCGCTTTTTGCGATTGGAGAACTCAGTGATGAACTGGACTTGGATATTCCTATTATGGTTTCTGGAACTATTACGGATAATTCGGGTCGAACATTAAGTGGACAAACTGCAGAGGCCTTTCTGATCTCACTTTCGCATGTGGATTTGCTCAGTATAGGGCTGAACTGTGCTCTGGGTGCTGAGCAATTGACTCCTTACCTTGAAACTTTAGCCAGGAAATCTTCGTTTTATATTTCAGCTTATCCCAATGCAGGCCTTCCCAATGCTTTTGGAGCTTACGATCAAAGCCCTGAGCAAATGGCCGAGCAGGTGGAGCTGTATGCGCAAAAGGGACTTATTAATATCGTAGGGGGCTGTTGTGGAACCACACCTGAACATATAGGTAAGATTTCTCAGGCCGTTTTAGGTTATGAACCCAGACGGATTTTAAAGGATTAAAGAGAGGAAATTGTTGAAATAGAGTTAAATAAGAATTACTAACTTTCTAAAAGTAAAATTCTTTCAAAATGGATAAGCCGATTTATTTAAAAAATTCTCAGCAAAGTGAACAGTTTAGTGAGCTTCGTAAGCGCGTTACTCAGCGTATGGCGAGTGTTCCTAAATCACGAGAAAATTCTGTAAAAATTAAAGCAATCCTACTTCCTGTGCTCTATTTTGGACTTTATTTGTTCGCTCTTTCTCAAAGACACCTTTCAGGCTATTATGTTTTATCCTATGCATTTATGGGTATCACTCTTGTGCTTATTTATTTAAATCTCATTCATGAGGCTGCACATAATAACATATACAAAAAAAAATCTCATAATCGTTTAGTACTAAGTATTTTCGATTGGGTTGGAGCCAACTCATACATCTGGAAAAAGAGGCATTTGGTATCGCATCATGCCTATCCTAATGTGGATGGATGGGACACGGACATTGAACAGAGTGGAGTACTAAAGATTGTTCCTCACGTAAGGACGGGTAAATTTCATCGATACCAACACCGCGTTTTTTTCTTGATTTATCCTCTTTATCTGTTTAACTGGATGTTTATTAGAGATTTTAGAGATTTTTTTGATAAGAAAAGAGTGATTTCCCTTACGCAAGGAGCGATTCCTACAAAGGAGAAGATAAAAATGATTCTATTCAAAGCATTTTATTTTTTCTATCAGATTTTTGTTCCAATACTCTTTTTGGGCGTCAGTTGGAAGCTAGCTTTAGGGGCATGGATGTTACAGATTATCGTAGCAAGTGTTTTTGCGCTTTTTGTCCTTTTACCGCTCCATCCTCTGCCTGAAAATGAATTTCCAGTACTGGATAAAGACAATCATTTGCCCTACAGTTGGGTGCGTCATCAGTTTGAAGTGACCAATGATTTAAAAGAGGATAACTGGTTTGTTCGAAACGTTTTAGGAGGTTTCAACTACCATGTGGCCCACCACTTATTTCCCAACTACAGCTATGTGTATTACCCTGAAATCACAGAAGAAATAGAACAATTTGCAAATCAGTACGGACATCCGTATAAGCGTTTTGGGCTACTAGACGCCTTATCAAAGCACTACAAGCTGCTTAAAATGAATGCCACTTCAATTGAAGAAGTGATGGAAGAAACCATGTAAAATTTATGAAACACCTAAAATTATCGGGACTAGAGCCCTTAGTGATTACTCCAGAAAGTAATTTTATCAATGTAGGAGAACGCACCAACGTGGCGGGTTCAAAAAAGTTTTTAAGGCTGATCAAAGAAGATCGATTTTCAGAAGCCTTGGAAATAGCGCGCGAGCAAGTTGAGGGCGGTGCCCAGATTTTAGATGTAAATTTTGATGACGGTCTTTTGGATGGTGAGGCTTCAATGGTGAGATTTTTAAATCTAGTGGCTTCTGAGCCGGACATCGCTCGCATTCCGATGATGATTGATAGTTCTAAATTCGAAATCTTAACGGCCGGATTAAAAGTGGTCCAGGGAAAGTGCGTGGTGAATTCCATTAGCCTAAAGGAAGGAGAAGAGGTGTTTTTAATGCAAGCTCAAACCGTTCGACGCTTTGGAGCGGCAGTGGTCGTTATGGCTTTCGACGAAAAGGGCCAAGCTGATACTTTGGAGCGTAGAATTGAAATTGCTCAGCGCTCCTACCAACTACTCACTGAAAAAATAGGATTTCCAGCAGAAGATATCATTTTAGATCTAAATATTTTTCCTGTGGCTACAGGAATGGAGGTGCACCGAAGAAACGCTGTTGATTTTATTGAAGCGACTCGGTGGGCAAGAGAAAACCTTCCTCATGTTTCTTTAAGTGGAGGGGTGTCTAACGTTTCGTTTTCTTTTCGAGGCAATGATCTGATTAGAGAAGCAATGCATTCGGTATTTCTGTATCATGCCATTCAGGCCGGAATGAATATGGGAATAGTGAATCCGTCTTTACTTGGAGTGTATAGCGATATTCCTTCAGATCTTTTGGAGCTTTTGGAGGATGTGATTTGGGATCGAAATGCTGAGGCAACTGAGAAATTACTAAAGTACGCCGAAGAGCACCAAGGACAGAAAAAGAAGAAAGAAGAAGATTTAATTTGGAGGACCGGTGATTTACAGGAGCGAATTGACTACGGTCTTGTTAAAGGAATCGATCGGTTTATTATTGAGGATATAGAGGAGGCGCGCCAAAAAGCTGAGGCACCGATTGAAGTTATTGAAGGTAATCTAATGCACGGGATGGGAATCGTTGGAGATTTGTTTGCTACAGGGAAAATGTTTTTACCTCAAGTTGTAAAATCAGCTCGCGTAATGAAAAAAGCAGTAGCCTACCTCGAGCCTTTTATTAAGGCCTCGAAACAGGAAGATAGACCGAGTAATGGGAAAGTTCTTTTAGCTACGGTTAAAGGAGATGTGCACGATATAGGAAAGAATATTGTAGGGGTAGTATTAGGATGCAACAATTATGAAATTATTGATTTGGGGGTGATGGTTTCTCAAGAGAAAATCATTCAAACAGCCATTGAAGAGAAAGTCGATGTGATCGGGCTCAGTGGGCTTATTACTCCCAGTTTAGATGAAATGGTCTATGTTGCTGAGGAACTAGAAGCTAAAAAACTTAATTTCCCTTTACTCATTGGTGGAGCGACAACCTCCAAGGCGCATACGGCAGTGAAAATTGCGCCAAGCTATTCTAAAGGAGTTATTCATGTAAACGATGCTTCAAGAGCAGTAGGGGTTGTGAGTCGATTGATTGGAAGCTCAAAAAAATCATACATTGACGAAATTAGAGAAGAGTATCATAGCTTTAGAGATAGCTTTTTATCTCGACAGGTAGAAAAGTCTTATGTACCTCTTGCTAGAGCAAGAGAGCAAAAATTTCAAATTGACTTTGAAAATGAAACCCCAGTAAAACCTCAAAAATTGGGCATTCAGGTCATTGAAGATCAAGATCTGGCTGAACTTGTTTCCTATATTGACTGGTCTCCGTTTTTTAGGGCTTGGGAACTTCACGGTAAGTTTCCTCAGATTCTTAAAGATCCGATTGTAGGAATAGAGGCCACACAGCTTTTTAATGAAGCAAACGAAATGCTCAGGGAACTTATTATAGAAAAGAAGATCAAAGCCAAAGCGGTATTTGGACTTTTTCCAGCTCAGTCCTTACCGGATGATCAAATAGAAGTCATAGATCCAGAAAAGGAAGGGGTCTATTATTTCCAAACCCTAAGACAGCAACTGGAAAGAAGTCAGGGAAAAGAATACTTTGCCTTAAGTGATTTTATTGCACCAAAGGACTCCGCGATAAAGGACTATATGGGGCTTTTTGCATTAAGCGCAGGCTTTGGAGTGGAAGAATTGGAAATAAAGTACAAAGAGGAGCTTGACGATTATAAAGCCATTATGGTCAAGGCCCTCGCCGATCGTTTAGCAGAAGCTTTTGCTGAGTATTTACACGAGAAAGTTAGAAAAGAATACTGGGGCTACGCCCAGGAGGAAAACTTGGAGAATGAGAAACTCATCCAAGAGGCTTACCAAGGAATTCGTCCGGCGCCTGGATATCCTGCCTGTCCTGATCACCTAGAAAAACAAACCCTATGGCAGCTACTTCAAGTCAAAGAGCGGATCGGACTTGAACTAACGTCTTCGCTGGCTATGTTTCCGACCGCAGCGGTGTCTGGCTATTACTTTGCACATCCTAGAAGCAAGTATTTTGGAGTAGGAAAAATCACCCAGGAGCAATTAGAAGACTATGCAAGAAGGAAAAAGATTCCCATAGAGTTAGCTAGAAAATGGCTTAAACCCAATTTAGCCTCTGAAAAATTATAAATTCTTCTCTTCACTACTAATTCAATTATTTAAGCAGTTCATAAAACTATGAAAATCACCGAGCATATTGAAAAGGCTCAAGGCCAAACTTTATTTTCTTTAGAAATTATTCCTCCCACAAAAGGTAGCGGAATTGAGGATTTGTACAAGCATATTGATCCACTCATCGAATTTAAGCCACCCTTTATTGATGTAACTACCTCGAGAGAAGAATATGTTTATTTGGAAAGAGCTGGAGGGCTCATGGAGAGAAGAATGACCCGCATGCGACCTGGAACGTTAGGGATATGCTCAGCCATCCAGCATAAATATGGAGTTGATACAGTTCCCCACCTACTTTGTGGAGGTTTTACCAAGGAAGAAACCGAGTATTTACTTGTGGATTGTCTCTACTTAGGTATCCATAATGTGATGGCTCTAAGAGGGGATGCTCGAAAAGGAGAAGTTCATTTCCAACCTTCTGAAGGAGGGCATTCTTTGGCTCGTGAACTTGTGGAGCAAATTAATGATATCGGACGAGGGAAATATTTAACTGATCGCGATCGATGCAAAGATGAAAATTATTTTTGTGTAGGGGTGGCCGGGTACCCAGAAAAGCATATCGAAGCGCCTTCAATGAAGAAGGACCTCCAAAGACTCAAAGAAAAAGTAGAGGCAGGGGCGGATTACGTGGTCACTCAAATGTTTTTCGACAATCGGACTTACTTTGATTTTGTGAAAGAGGCACGAGCTCTAGGAATAACCGTACCTATCATCCCTGGAATTAAACCTATAGCAATCAAAGGACACTTATCGATGCTTCCTAAGACCTTTAAAATTGATTTGCCGGAGGCCTTAATTAAAGAAGTAGAAAAAGCCAGTGGAACCAAAGCCGTCCAAGAAATTGGCATTGAATGGGCTATTGCGCAGTGCAAGGAGCTGAAAGAGGCGGGCGTGCCTATTTTGCACTTTTATTCCATGGGGAAAAGTGATAACATTCAAAAAATTGCTTCAGCTCTTTTTTAAAGTTTAAAGAATGGGATGGCGCTTAAATTCAATCGTGCGATCAAACAGGTAGCGGTAGGTGGTCAATTTCTTAGTAACAGTAGTATCTAAAGCCTCTGCGATTTTGATCATTTTTGGATTGAAATCACCGATCCATTGCATCTCAGTTACAAGGAAGTCCGTATGCTTACGCAAGTGCTTAGTGCCTTCCCAGATCATATACCCTTCCACTCCCGTCTTTTGCCATTCAGGGACTACTCCAAAAACAATCCCTACCATTTTGGTGTTTTTCTTAAAGCGTTTGTATAATAGAAACTTTAGTTTGTGCCAAAGAGAAAATTTACCATTAAGGTGTTTAAACCATTGGTTGAGGTCTGGAATGTTGATCCACATTGCAATGGGCTCTTCTTTATGGTATACAAACCAACAGATGTGCTCATTAATCAGCGGCTTCATTTTTAAGAAGATTTTTAAGGCTTTTTCTTCGGACATTTCTTTTCCTTCTCCATGAGCAGCCCAAGCTTTATTGTATATGAGCGAAAAATCTTTCGCAAAATTTTTAAGTTTTGCTTTGGTCATAGGCCTAGCCGATAGGTCAGGATTCCGCTGGTGCTTGGCGTGCATAACGGTAAATTTCCTCGAAACTTCCCCATGCACGGGACGAGAAAAACACAGCTGATCAAAATAGCCTTTAAAGCCGTAGTTTTCAAATAGGGAAGCGTAGTAGGGAGCATTGTAACTCATGTTGTAGAGCGGAGCTTCAAATCCTTCTACTAAAACACCCCAAAATTTATCTCTTTCTCCAAAATTAATGCTACCGTCCATGGCTTGCATTCCTTTTTTCTCAAGGAGGTTTTTTGCAAAATCAAAAATATAGTTTGCTACTTCTTGATCATTAATTGAATCAAAGAAGCCAATTCCCCCAGTTGGAATTTCCTGCTCGTATTTGGGATTAACAAAAACAGCAACTTTACCAACCGTTTCACCCTTTTGATTTACAAAAAGAAACCTTTCGCAAAATCCGGATTGAAACAGTTTGTTTTTAGTTGGATCAAAAATAGCTTCAATATCTTGATCTAAAGGTCGAATGTAATGAGGGTCGTTTTGGTAGAGTCGTACGGGAAACTCTAAAAATTCTTTTCGGTGACTATCATTTTTAACCGCGACGGCTTCTATCATGCTTCCTTTATTAATATTTAGGACAGTGCTGAACTCCAAGATTGATTAGGGTAGTTGACTCCGATCCTACAGTGACGAAAAGTTCAGGAATAAGTCCGTAAAGACAGTCTGTAGTCATTTCTTCAAAAGCACCGTTGGGCCCTCTCGCGCTCACTTCTGGACCTGAAAAAAGAAAGGCATTTTCACTGAATTTCATTTCTGTAAGCTCGTATGATTTTCCATTAACTAACACGGCACCTTTTTGACTTTCTTGATCGAAATAAAGTATGGTAGTGGATTCATCTTGTTTTAGTAGAGTTTTTCCAAGTGCTGCCTCTACATCAAGCGTTTGTAAAGGTTCTTGTTGAAGGGCTAGAGTATCCTCATTTACTTGGTTAGTAGAGTCCACAAGGGCGGAATCTGATGTCGTAGTGTTTTCCACGGAGCCTTCTTTTTTACAGCTGCTTAGCATAAAAAATACAAGAAGAAATAATAAGGTCTTTTCCATTCGTTAAAAATAAGAAAATTCTCTTAAGTAGCGGTTGTACAAAAAACGGTAAATTTGCAGCGAAAACGAAGTTTATGATAGTATCTATGACCGGCTTTGGTAGAGTCGAGGGGGTATACCAAGGAAAAAAAGTAATCGTAGAAATTAAGTCCTTAAATTCCAAGACTATGGATCTAAACATGAGAGTTCCTGTGCGGTATAAGGAAAAGGAGTACGATATTAGAAAAATCTTAGCCGATCGTATAGTGCGGGGTAAGGTGGACTGTTTTATTAATACAGAAGCTCTAGAAGATCAACCTGAAGTCAAACTCGCGGAAGGTCTGATTACAGCGTATATGACGGCATTAAAAAAAATAGCTGGAGATGGACCTGAGTTTGAATATCTAAAAATGGCAGTTCGAATGCCAGATGCGGTGAGCGCTAAAACGGATTCTTTGCAAGAAGAGGAGTGGGAATTTCTAGTAGACCTTATTCACAAAGCAATTGATAAATTTTCAGAATTTAGAACTCAGGAAGGAGCTAATCTTTCTATTGAACTATTGCAATCGGTAGATCGCATTCATCAACTGTTAAAAGAAGTAGAGCCCTACGAAGCCGAAAGACTAGAAACCGTAAAAGAGCGCTACCAAAATTCACTCAAAGAATTTGAAAAATTAGACGAAACTCGCTTTTACCAAGAGATGGCTTACTACACCGAAAAATTAGACATATCAGAAGAAAAGGTACGACTGCTTCAACATCTATCTTATTACAAACAGGTAGCAAATGAGGAATCTTTGAACGGTAAAAAATTAGGATTTATTGCGCAGGAAATGGGTAGAGAGATCAATACCCTTGGTTCTAAGGCTAATCACGCTGCGATTCAAAAGCTCGTGGTGCAAATGAAGGACGATTTGGAAAAAATCAAGGAACAAACCCTAAATGTACTTTAAGTAAGGATAATTGATATGGGACAAGTTATTATATTTTCAGCTCCTTCAGGTAGTGGTAAAACCACCTTGGTTCGTCATGCTTTAAGAGAATTTCCACAATTGGAGTTTTCTATTTCCTGCACAACTAGAAATCCAAGACCTGGTGAAACTAATGCAGTAGACTATTATTTTATCACAGCTCAGGAATTCCGTAATAAAATTGAAAACCAAGAATTTGTGGAATACGAAGAGGTCTATACCGATAATTTTTATGGCACCCTAAAAAGTGAGGTGCAGCGTATTTGGCAAAAGGGAAAAACAGTCATTTTTGATGTCGATGTAAAAGGAGGTATAGCGCTTAAGGAGTATTTTAAAGAAGAGGCCTTAAGTATTTTCATTACGGTTCCAAAAATTGAAGATTTGGAACAGCGCTTGATAGATCGTAATACAGATTCTTTAGAAGTCATTCAAACCCGAGTGGAAAAAGCGGCTTATGAAATGACCTTTAAAAATCAATTTGATCAAATTATCATTAATGAAGATCTTGATCGTGCTAAAAAAGAGGTAGAAGGACTTCTTGAACAATTCATAAAATAAGTTTAACTTTAAGGAGAATTGAATCCCTATGAGTACAAAAACAATAGACCAAGCTAAAGCAAACCTACCGGTAAAGGGTTTTTTAGATATTAAAGACCTTGTGATTCCACAAGGAGAGGAACTAGTGCAAGCCATATTAAAACTCAAAGAAGAGAAAAATGCGGTGATTCTAGCCCATTATTATCAGCCTCCTGCCATACAGGATATAGCAGATTTCTTAGGAGACTCATTGCAACTGGCCCGCCAAGCTAAAGAAACAACTGCAGATATGATTGCCTTTTGTGGTGTTCATTTTATGGCAGAGGCAGCAAAGATCTTAAATCCGACTAAAAAAGTAGTTTTGCCAGATTTACAAGCGGGATGCTCTTTAGCGGACGGCTGTAGTGGAGAAGGTTTGCGACAAATGCGCGAGCAACATCCCGGAGCTTTGATTGCCACTTACATTAATTGTAATGCAGAAACAAAAGCGGAAAGTGATATTATCGTGACGAGTTCCAATGCGGAAACGATCATCCAATCTCTTCCAAAAGATCGACCACTGATTTTTGCTCCAGATAAAAACTTAGGTCGCTACCTGATGAAGAAAACGGGTAGAGAAATGATTTTATGGGACGGTAGTTGTATTGTTCATGAGGCCTTCTCAATGGAACGTATCGCTCAACAGCTCAGTGAGCATCCTAATGCAAAATTAATAGCCCATCCTGAGAGTGAGACACCGGTGCTCGACTTGGCCCATTTTATTGGATCTACTTCTGCTCTCTTAAATTATGTGGAGACTGACGAAGCTCAGGAATTTATCGTAGCAACAGAGGAAGGCATTTTGCATGAGATGAGGAAAAGGGCACCGAACAAAACATTAATACCAGCTTTAGTGTTTGATGAAAGTTGTAATTGTTCGGAATGTTTTTTCATGAAACGCAACACTATGGAAAAGCTTTATCTGTGTATGAAGTATGAACTTCCGGAAATAACAATGGACGAGGAACTTAGAAAAAAGGCTTTGATTCCCATTGAAAAAATGCTTGAACTCTCCAAAACCGTCAAGTAAATCAGATGAAATCTCGAATTCGTTTAGAAGATATTAAGATTTATGCTCATCATGGAGTCTTTGAAGAAGAAACTCAGACAGGGACCTATTACCTGATCAATTTGGAATTAGAAGTTGATCTTGATAAAGCTTCCCACTCTGATGAGCTAGAGGACACGGTGAATTACGCGCTGGTTAGTGCTATTGTACATGAGGAGATGAAAACTCCTTCTAAGTTATTAGAGCATGTAGCAGGAAGAATACTAAGACGTCTTCATCAGGAATTTGCGCAAATTTCTTCCCTTCGCATAGCGATAACTAAAACCAGTCCGCCCATGAAGGGTGAAATGAAGGGAGTCACCATCGAATTAGAACAAGCCTTTCATTAGTAAATAAAAATCCCCTAAGATTAAATTCTTAAGGGATTTACTTTTTTATGAAGAGGGTTAATTCTCCAAAGCCTTTTGAGCATTACTTAAAATCTCGTAAGAATGCAATCGAGCCTTGGAATCATAGATTGCGGAATTGACCATGATTTCATCAACATTGAATCGGGTTTGAAATTCTCGCATTTGATCTTCAACTTCTTTTGGATCTCCGATAAAACTGTATCGCAGTTTGTCTAACAAGTGCGCTCTTTCTTGGGGACTCCAATAACCGTCCATAGACTCTACCGGTTTACTATACTTTTTTCTTTCGTTTCTAATCAGACCAAGGAAAGTCATGTAAAGTGTGGAAGCTATTTTTTGGGCTTCTTGGTGGGTGTCTGCTGCCATTCCATTGACGCACGCAATGGTGTAGGGCGTTTTGCACTGCTCACTAGATTCGAAGCGTTCATGGTAGATTTTAAACGCCATTTCCATCATGTCGGGAGCAAAATGGGCTGCAAAGGCATAGGGAAGACCTAGTGCTGCAGCAAGATATGCGCTTTCTGTTGAGGAACCAAGAATGAACAGAGGAATATCACTACCTTCTCCTGGGATTGCTCGAACTGCGGCATAACTGTTTTCTGAAGAAAAATAGGTCTGTAGTTCGCCGATTTGACGGGGGAATTGTTCATTGATGGTCATTGGGTTTCTACCTAAAGCTTTGGCCGTTAATCCGTCGGTTCCTGGAGCTCTTCCTAATCCAAGATCAATACGACCTGGATAGAGTGCCTCAAGGGTTCCAAATTGCTCTGCAATAACCAAAGAAGAATGATTGGGTAGCATGACTCCTCCAGATCCAATTCGCATTTTTTTTGTACCCGAGGCAATGTAGCCAATAAGTACCGAAGTAGCAGAGGAGGCGATGCCTTCAAAATTATGGTGTTCAGCTAGCCAATAGCGCTCGAAACCTAATTCTTCAGTGAATTGAGCCAGTTCCAGGCTTTCTTTAAGAGCGTCACTAACGCTTGCTCCTTCCTTGATAGGTGCTAGGTCTAGGACCGAGAGTTTGAAATTCTTCATAGGACTAAATATGATCTCAATTTACACATTGTTTCTTTGAAGAAAAAGTGGAGTTGATTTATAAAACCAATGAGAGGTATTCTTTTTCAATAACAATTATTGTTGAGAAGTGTAGAAGGAATTTAGAAGTCTGATCTCTGCAAATTCAAATTCATCGGGAAGGTTTTTTTTCCACTCCGTTAAATTCCACTCCTTATCTATGGAAAAATGGGATTTGAATATTTCTATTTTTTCTTTCGCGACAATACGTTCCAAGTCGGACATTTCCATTTGTCCGTTTTGAGCGAACTTATCAAAATGACCGTAGAGGGTAGCTTTAATCAGTCCCCTTTCCTTAGCAATTTCATTAAGATTTTTGCCTTTTTGAAACAGTTCCCAGGTTAAAAAATGACTGGGCGTTTTCGTAGTCTTCTGATTAAGATCTACCTGGCTTTCTTCTGCTAGAAGTTTCTTCTCCAATAGGTGCAGTGACTGAAGCTCTTCCAAGTAGCTTTGCAATTCTTCAATGAAGTCGCGGCTAAGGGTATTAAAAGCTTTTAGTCCCGCAGTTCCTTTGGTTTTAGAATGCAGTTCTTTAATGGGCTGAAAAAGTTCTTCGAAAACACGTTTGAAGAAGAATTCGGTTGCGCCTTTCGATTTTAATTCAATCGATTCCCAGTGGAGTTCACCCTCTTGAAATTGCCGTTTCATTTTAGAAATAACCTTGGTGAATTTTCTAAATACCTGGTTTAAATGAGTGATTTCCAGTGAGGTTCTTAGCTCTAGGGCTTTAAAGCCTAAAGGATCTAATTTCTTGTTGTCGGAGGATTTTTTTGTCCATTTAAGGAATTCTTCTTCTAGCCAGCCAACTTCCAGTTTTTGAATCAATTTAGAGAGTTGGAAATCGTATTTTTCTTTTTCTAGAATTGATTCAATCGGTTCGCTGAGTTGGGTGTGGTCTTGAAAATCTAATATTCGGTGATCTGAAAAAATAACTTCCGGAGTGATTTGGGATTTTAACACGATTCCCTCTAAGGTTCGGCAACGAGAAAGAGCTACATATACTTGCCCGGAAGTAAATGATTTTCCCGCATCTATGATCACTTTGTCAAAAGTAAGACCTTGACTTTTATGAATTGTTACGGCCCAGGCAAGTCGAATCGGATATTGCTCAAAGGAGCCCAGTACGTCTTCTTTTATATTTTTATCTGTGTCTAAACTGTATTGTTTCTGTTCCCAGATTTCTTTCTTTATCGTAAAGGGTTCGAAAGACTCATCCAGTTCTACTGTGATTTCTTCCTCATCAAGCTCTATGATTTTAGCCAATTTTCCATTGAAGTATTTTTTGTCTGGACTGGAATCGTTGCGGATAAACATTATTTGAGCTCCCACTTTGAGCTCTAGATTAAGGTCGCAGGGGTATTGGTTTTCTTTGAATTCTCCATGGATTGAAGCCTCAAAAAAATAGCTCGCTGAAGCAAGCTCCTCGAGTTTTTTTCGGTTAATTTCTTCTGCCATTCGGTTATGAGAGGTCAGGTAAACATAAGGCTGGTCCTTAGGGTCAAAATCAGGGATATAACGCTTATTGAGCTCCAGAAAGTCAATCGATGAGCGGTCTGCATCCCGAATGGCATTAAGCATTTCAATAAATCGTTGATCGCTTTGACGGTAGACTTTGGTGAGTTCAATGGTCGCCAGATTCATCTCTTTTAGCGCATAAGCACTAAAAAAGAAAGGAGTGGGGTAATATCGCCCGATTATTTCTGCCTCCCTTACTACTGGGGGTAATTGGTATAAGTCTCCAATAAAAAGGATTTGCACTCCTCCAAAAGGAAGGGAGTTTCTTCGAACGTAGCGCAGGGCATAGTCCATCATATCCAAGATATCGGCCCGCAGCATAGAGACTTCATCAATAATTAGGAGCTCTAGTTCCCGCAGTAGTTTTTGTTTATCCTTACGGTAACGAAAGTGAGCCATCAGGTCGCTGATGTTGTTTCCGAGGTTCCCGTCCAACCTCTCGGTAGTGGGTAAGAACGGACGAAGAGGAAGACCAAAGAAAGAATGGATGGTTACTCCTCCCGCATTGATTGCTGCAATCCCAGTAGGAGCAACAACCACGTGTTTCTTTCGTGTTTTTTCTACTAACTTATTTAAAAATGTCGTTTTACCGGTACCTGCTTTTCCTGTTAAAAATACGCTGCGGTGGGTGTGTTCTATTAGCTCGAATAAAGGAAGATCCATTGCTCAAAAATAAGGAAAATTCCGCTGTCACATTATGGCTTGAATCTTGTTTAAATTTTGCTAATTTTAAGCCTTTAATAAGCAGCCTTATGGTCCAAAGAATTCTTTTTGTCTTACTTCTTTCTTTCATGGTATTCTCTTGTAAAAGCAAATCAGATTTGGAGCAAAGCGATCGTTTGCCCAAAGATGTTGCCTTGCAACCTGAACGCGATTATTCCGGAGAACAGTCCGATATGAATATTGAAAAAGACCGAGAGCGACTTCGGGCGATACGGGCTGAAATTGAAGAGAAAATTGCAGGGATTCGTTGCTCGGATCCTTTAAAATGGAGGATTAGTCCCTTGGGATCGAAACCCTGTGGAGGTCCGGCGTCTTTTATTGCTTATCCGATTGAACTTGAAGAAGAGCTTTTGCCAAAAATCTCCGATTTTAATCAAAGAAGCTCTAGTTTCAACTTAAAATATGGGATCCTCTCCGATTGTTCTGTGACTCCTGCGCCTTCAGGAGTTGAGTGTGAAGCAGGCAAGGCGGTGTTAATTTATTCTTCAGCAGGCTCTACGCGTTCTACAATTTAGTTAGATTCTCCTTAAAGAATAGACTGTCTTTGTCCCATTTGGCATGAAGTGATGGGGTTATTTTATGGTTTCGTTTCTTGGCGTAGTTTTTAGTGAACTGCGCACCGAAGAAAAGAATTTGGCACGTGTAATTGACCCAAAGCATCAGAAGAATTATGGTGCCAGCGGCACCAAAGACAGATTCTGGTTTGGAAACTTCGAAATATATACTTAAGATAAACTTTCCTATAGCAAATAGAATTGCGGTCACTAAGGCCCCTAAACCTACAGTTTTCCATGGGATTTCCACATCGGGGAGCACTTTGAAAATAAGAGCAAATAAAATGGTAGAAATTAGGACTCCAGAAAGGAAATTCAGAAGCCGAATCATTAGGAAAGTCTCAAGATTGAAATGGCGAATGATCCAGTTGTTGGTTAGACCAATAAGGGACGAAAGCACAAGGCTGATTAACAGTAGAAAGGCAATAATAAGAACCATTCCCAAAGAATTGGCCCGATCAAGAAAGTATTTTTCGATCGCTTTTTTAGGAGCGGGCTGTACTCCCCAAACGGTATTGAGAGCTTTTTGCATTTGGAAAAAAAGGGTGGTGGAACCAAAAACGAGGGAGATGATTCCTACAATTTTCATTCCTGTATTTTTTTGATCCAGTGTTGCGCTACTGATCATGTTTTGCAAACTCTCCGCTATGGGTTTGCCTGCTATGCCACTTACTTGTTTCTCTATCTCTCCACGAATCGCTTCATCACCCATAAACGCTCCCAGTATCCATACAATAACAATCAAAAGACCTGGTAGCGAAAAAATAGCATTATAAGCCAGTAGCTCACTTTGCTCTGAGGCGGAAGATTGACGCCAAGATTTAAAACTCTCTTTAAATAGCAGTGGAAATAGCGAAAGCGTTTTCATTGGTTAGCCCAAAAGCAAAATACTTGCCGTAGTTTAATTTTTTTCATCGTACCAGCTAGAGTACATGACATAATTATTGGCTATTCGTTCCACCTCTCCTTCCAATAAATCCGTAGAGATGTCTTTTAATTTTCTTGCAGGGATGCCTCCCCAAACTTCTCCTGACTTAATATAAGTTCCTTGTGTGACCACCGAACCTGCGCCCACAATGGAATTGCTTTCCACCACGCAGTTGTCCATTACAATAGCACCCATTCCAATAAGTACATTATCGTGAAGTGTGCAGCCGTGCGCAATGGCATTGTGTCCAATGGATACATTGTTTCCTATGGAGAGCGGGTATTTTTCATAGGTGCAGTGAAGCATCACATTGTCTTGGATGTTCACTTTGTTTCCTAAGCGGATACTGTTTACATCCCCACGAATTACTGCATTGTACCATATGCTGCATTGAGTTCCCATCACTACATCTCCGATGATCGTGGAAGTTTCTGCTAAAAAAGTTCCCTCACCAATTTGAGGAGTTTTGCCTAGAAGAGGTTTAAGAAGTGCCATAGTGTAAAATTCTGAAATTGATTCGTCTTCATTGATAAAGTCTACCAGAAGACCTAGGGTTTATCTGCGTTAATTTACGTATTTTTGCTATTCAAAATTACGAAAAATGAGACAAATAACGATCGAATCTACAGCCAATCCAAAAGTGCTGAAATTCGTAACTGATTATACTTTAGTTCAAGGTTCTTTAGAGTTGGATCGCGAGTCTGATCTCTCCGAACTTCCAATTGCGCAGGAATTATTTAAGTTCGCTTTTATTGAGAAAATATTTGTGACTGCTAATTTTATAGCACTGGCAAAAGTAGATGGAGTTGAGTGGGAATCGGTTCAAGATTCACTAAAGGATTTAATTGAAGATCAGCTTTTAGAGAATCCGAGATTGTATTTGCAAAAGAAAAGAGAACTCTTTCCTGTTTATGCGGAGATGACTCCCAATCCTAATGTAATGAAATTCGTTTCTCAACGATTTATATTAGAAGGATTTCTAGAGGTGAAGTCACTTGAAGAAGCTAAAGAGGTTCCTTTAGCAAAAAGTCTTTTCGAAGAGTTTGAGTTCGTTACTCAAGTATTTATTTCAGATAATTTCGTTGCAGTTACTCGAGATAATTCAGTGGAATGGCATCAAGTGATGGTTGCAGTAAGAGGTTTTATTGCTGAGTTTCTACAAAGTGGAAAAACAGTTTCATTACTTCCAGCACAACAACATGAAGCGCCTGCAAAAGATAAAATTCAGAGGGATTATACGGAATCTGAGCAGAAAATATCTGATGTTCTAGATGAATACGTTGCACCAGCGGTTGAAAACGATGGAGGTAAGATCACTCTTATGGAATACGATGCACAGACCAAAACAGCCAAAATGCTCTTACAAGGAGCTTGTTCTGGGTGTCCGAGTTCTACAGCTACTTTAAAAGGCGGAATCGAAAATATTCTTCGTCAATTTTTACCTGAGCTAGTGGACAAAGTAGAAGCGGTCAACGGTTAAGAATTGGGTAAAGGAAATACGAATTAGAGAAAGAAAGTATGAAGGGTATTTTACTGGTCAATTTAGGGTCTCCTAAATCCACTGAGGTTCAAGATGTAAAAGAGTATCTGGACGAGTTTTTGATGGACGAGCGGGTAATTGATTACCGCTGGTTCTTTAGGAATTTATTAGTTAGAGGAATCATCTTAAGAAACCGACCAAAGCGTTCGGCAGAGGCCTACAAGACGGTTTGGACGGATGAGGGATCCCCTTTGATTGTAATTACAGAAAAGATTCAAAAGAAACTTCAGAAGCTAGTGGACGTGCCCGTTGAAATTGGAATGCGTTACGCAGAACCAAGTATTGAGACCGGACTTAGAAAATTAGTTGAGCAAGGAGTAGATCAGGTTGTATTGTTACCGCTCTATCCTCAATATGCGATGAGTACCACCGAAACCGTGGTAGAAAAGGCCAAAGAAGTTCAAAAGGCCAAATTTCCAGATTTAAAGATCAATTACGTTCCACCGTTTTTCGATCGAGAATCTTACATAGACGTTTTATCAAAAAGTATTCAAGAGCGGCTTCCCGAAAAATACGATAAATTACTCTTTTCTTATCACGGAGTTCCGGAAAGGCATTTAAGAAAGACCGATCCTACTAAGACTTGTCGTATCGATAGTTGCTGCCAAGAGGATCATTTGCCTGCACATCCTTATTGTTACCGTCATCAGTGCTTCAAGACCACCGAGCTAGTAAGAGA
Source organism: Bacteroidota bacterium (assembly GCA_023393915.1). GTDB lineage: Bacteria > Bacteroidota > Bacteroidia > Flavobacteriales > Weeksellaceae > Planobacterium_A. The sequence continues at coordinate 54,362 of JAEXBS010000058.1, forward strand.
AAAACTAGGTCTGAGTAAAGAGCAAGTTTTAGTGAGCTTTCAATCCCGACTAGGAAACGATAAATGGATCGAGCCCTACACCGATGCTACCCTTGAATCTTTACCAAAAAAAGGAGTGGAGTCGCTTGCGGTTTGTTGTCCTGCGTTTGTGTCGGATTGTTTGGAAACCCTCGAAGAAATTGCGCAGGAAGGTAAAGAGCAATTTGAACATAATGGAGGGAAGGAGTACCACTATATCGATTGTTTAAATGATCGAGACGATTGGGTGGAAGTTGTAAAAGAGTTATGTGAGGAGAACATGGATTTCTCTTAAGCTTTTTAAAGAACTATGGAGATAAAAACCTTTGCTTTTAATCCTTTTTCTCAGAACACTTATGTGATTAGTGATCAGAATCAGGCTTGGATCATTGACCCGGGAAACTCAAATGAATCGGAGAATCAACAGCTCTTTGACTATATTCATTCAAATGAATTAGTAGTTCAAGCCATTGTTCTAACGCATGCTCACATAGATCATGTTTTAGGACTTAGTGTAGTGGACAAGAAATTTAAAGTACCCGTTCTGCTGCATCCCATCGAGAAAGAAATACTCGACTTAGCTCCTTTGAGTGCCCAGCGTTTTGGTATGGAATTTCAGAAGGTGGAGCCAGAATTAAAATTTATTGAAGAAGGTGAAGAACTTATTTTAGGTAAGCTAAGATTTAAAGTAATTCACGTTCCAGGCCATTCTCCAGGTCACGTAGCATTTTATAATGAAGATAGTCAGATGCTGATCTCAGGTGATGTACTATTTCAAGGAAGCATTGGAAGAACCGATCTGTATAAAGGGAATGGGGAGCAATTGCTTCAAAGTATAAGGGAGAAGATTTTTACATTGCCGGAAAATACAGTGGTCTATCCTGGACACGGACCTCATACTTTAGTAGGATTCGAGAAAGAGCACAATCCGTTCTTTTAAATATCTCACTTTTTAAATGATAAATAGAACAAAAGACGCTTTTAAGCGTCTTTTTTCCATTTGATTCCGCAGCCTAAACTAGGTTTCTGGATTTCTTCCTGTGGTTCGCCGGCTAAAAGATTTTCAAAGGCGATAATTAAATCTTCCCCAGTAATTTCTTTTGTATTTCCAGGACGAGAGTCGTCCATTTGACCTCTGTAAACTAAATCTAATTTGGAGTCAAAGAAGAAGAAGTCAGGTGTGCAAGCAGCGTCATAGGCTTTAGCTACAATTTGACTTTCATCAAATAGGTAAGGGAAGTCAAATTTTCTTTCTACTTGAAATTCAATCATTTTCTCTGGTGCATCTGCTGGATAAGCAACGTGGTCGTTTGCATTAATAGCAATAAATTCAATCCCCTGTTCCTGGTAATCTTCATAAAGCTCGGAAAGCTTATCGATGATATGTAGAACAAAAGGGCAGTGGTTGCACATAAATACGACAAGTGTCCCTTTTTCCCCTTTTAATTCCTCTAAACTTTGAATCTCTGAAGACTCAGAAGGGTTAGGTAACTCAAAGTAAGGAGCCTTGGTTCCTAACGGCATCATATTGGAGGGCGTATCGGCCATAATTGTTTTTATTTAAATAAGTTAATTGTTCAAAAATAGGAAATTTTTAATCAATTGTAAAGAGTAAAAGTAGGTGAAACCTCCGTTCTTTAAAGCTTCTGAGATAGATATTCCTTGGCCTCAAGAAAAGCATTAGTGTAATCTACCCAGTAGCGACTTTCTTCTTTTCGGTACCAAGTAAGTTGCCTTTTTGCAAACCTTCGAGAGTTTTTTTTGATTTCTTCCACAGCCTTTTCAAGGGAAAATTGGCCATCGAAATAAGCAAAGAGTTCGGTGTACCCTACTGTTTTTAAAGAAGGAAGGTCTTTATAGGGCAATAGCATTTTTGCTTCCTCAACCAGACCACTTTCAATCATAAGATCCACTCGTGTGTTTATTCTCTCATAAATCACTTCCCTTGGGGCTGAAATTCCTAACTGTATCGTTTGAAACGGTCTGGATTTTTTACTCTTGTCGAGTAACTCGGAGTAGGGCCTGGAGGTTTGCCAGCTCACATCAATTGCACGTAGCAATCGACGAGGATTGTTTAAATCCGCTTTGTTATAGTATTCGGGATCTACTTCTTTAAGTAATTGCGCTAGGGCCTCCAATCCCTTAGAATTCCATAGCTCAAGTAGGTTTTCTTGGTTTTTTGGATCTGCTTCTGGAAGATCGTCTAGTCCCTCAGTAACGGCCTTCTCATACATCATGCTTCCTCCTACTAGGATAAGAGAATCATAGGAATTAAATAATTCTGTAATTCGCTCCAGTGCCTGATGTTCGTATTCGCCTATACTTATTGGCTCTACGACCGAGCGCTCCCCTATAAAGTGATGCGGAACCTCAAGAAGCTCCTCCTTGGTTGGAGCTGCGGTTCCAATGGGCATCTCTCTGTAAAACTGTCTGGAATCACAGGAAATAATCTCGGTACCGAGTTCCTTAGCAAGTTTGATGGCTAGGGAGGTTTTTCCGATACCTGTCGTACCTGCAATGGAGATAAGCGTTTTCACGTTGCAAAACTAGAGGAAAAACTCGGAGAAAAAAAACCGGAGTACTTTTCAAAAAGTCTCCGGCTTAAGTATTTTACTTTATTTCTTCTACATCAATGGTTGTCAATCCTTCCTTTCGCATCGCTTCCCATAAAAGAAATTTATCTACTTCTTTCATTAACTTGGGTATAATTAGCGCAAGCACCGCTAAATCATCGAGAGATCCAAGGATGGGCACTGCAATTTCAGGAATTAGATCAATTGGAGAGATCACATACAAGAGTCCAAGAATAGGGAGAATTAAGTCTATAGCCTTGGTTGGATAGGCGCCCTTGCTCCACATTTTGACCATTCGCCAAATTACTGGCACTTTTTGAATGAAGCCCTTGTGTTTAATGGTTTCTTTAATGAGTTGTATTTTTGAATATTTCATTTGCGTTTTTTAGTACCAAGATATTTGCAAATTGCGTTCCATTTGGTAAAAAACTATGGCAACTATTTCAGTATATTGTCAATGAACTCATGAACCTCCTTACTATTCCAGTCCAGGGTAGCGGTTTCTTTCTTTAGAATTTGCCCTCTGGAGTCTAAAAGAAAGGTTGTCGGATAGACTTTTGGCAATAACTGCTCATTTATTGGACTCTCCGCAATATATACAGGAGCAGTGTACTTATTTTCTTTCAAGAATTTTAGTACATCCTCTTCTTTGTCGAGCATTGCTATTAAAACAAAGTCAATGTCTTTGTTTCTAGACTGATAAAGCGCTTCAATGGTTGGCCATTCTTCCCTACATGGTGCGCACCAAGTGCCCCAAAAATTCAGGAAAACGAGTTTGTCACCTTTCAAGGATTTTAAGTTGATGTCAGGTGTGTTCAGTCCTTTTAGTTGAATGTCGTAGCTCGCATCGTCGATTTGTACCGCTTGTTTTATTTCTGCGACCGGTAAAAAGAGTTCTCTTACTTTAGGAATAAAAGCTAAAGCTCCTAAGAAAAGTAAAGCGATCAGGTATATCCAGATTTTTTTCAAACTTATAGATATTTAAAGTAATTGTAATATTTCTTCTAAGGCATCCTTCCCTTTGTTCTTAGCATAATAGACTTGCAGGTCATTATGGAATTCCTCTCTTGTATAACCCTCAGGATCTTCTTTGTATCGTTTTAATAGCTCAAGGCCGTAAGCGGGTCTAGGACCCCAGTGAGCGATAGGCTCATAGTTTTCATCTAGTAGAATAACGATCGGAATCGATTGAGAGCCATTTGTTAAATATTGTTCGATGAGAGAGGAATCTTGGTCTCGAAGAAAAATTTTCACCTCTACGGAGTCTTTGAAGAATTCATTCACTGCAGGTACGGTCGCGCTTGCATCACCGCACCAAGGTTCCGAAATCATTAATACTTTTCCTTTAAAATTTTTTTCTTGAAGTTTTTGGGCGAGCTCCTCATCCTTTTTAAAAGTCTTAAGGGTGCGCTCCATTCTTTGAAGTCCTAGTTCATAGTACTCTTTGTATTCTCTTTCTTGAGCGTCTTTTGGATCTTCGATTCTTTGTTTTGCAACATTTAGATATTCCTCAAGGGTTAAGGCCTTGTCCCAATAATTTTTCAACATACTTATTAAATTAGGCGTGATTGGTTTATCAAATAAAGGTCGGCTAAAATATAAGCCGCGAGATTTTCAACAATAGGTACAGCCCGAGGAACAACACATGCATCGTGTCTTCCCTTTCCTTCAAGCGTAATGGGATTGGAGTCACGATCAAAAGAGGGCTGCGGTCTTAAAAGTGTAGCTACTGGTTTAAAAGCTACACGGAAGTAGAGGTCCATTCCATTGGTGATTCCTCCTTGTATTCCCCCGGAATGATTCGTCATTGTGGAAAAATCAGGATTAAATAAATCGTTATGCTCCGAGCCCTTCATAAGGGTTCCGCTAAATCCACTTCCGTATTCAAATCCTTTAGCTGCAGGAATGCTAAGCATGGCATGTGCTAATTCCGCTTGAAATTTCCCAAAAACAGGTTCACCTAGATTTTTTGGAACGTTTTTTATTACGCAGGTAATGGTACCACCAAGTGTGTCCCCTTGTTTTTTTGTTTCCTTAATTTTAGTAATCATCTTTTCACTGATTTCTGGATCAGGGCAGCGAACGGGTGACTCTTCAATTTTGGAAAGGTCTATTTCTTCCAATGGTTTGTTTAGTGAAATGTCCGAAACCGAACTCACGAATGCCGAAAACTGGACTTGAGGCAAGAGTTGTCTTGCTATGGCACCAGCGATAACCCAGTTGAGCGTTTCTCGTGCCGAGGATCGACCTCCACCACGAGGATCTCTTATGCCGAATTTATCTTCATAAGTTCGGTCTGCGTGGCTTGGTCGAAAAGAATCCGCTAAATGGCCGTAGTCTTTGCTTTTTTGATCGGTATTGTGCACAAGGAAGCCTAGTGGTGTACCCGTTGTTTTGCCTTCGTAGAGTCCTGAAAGAAATTCTACTTGGTCCATTTCTTTTCTTTGAGTTACTAAGGTACTTTGGCCGGGCCTTCTCCGTTCGAGCTCGTTTTGAATTAAATCTAAATTCAAGGCAATACCTGCAGGGAAATTGCTTAAAATGCCTCCGTAGGCTTTTCCATGGCTTTCTCCAAACGTGGAGAGGGTTAAGAATCTTCCGAGCGTGAACATAGTACAAATATAAGCAATGGTTTCGACCTTTAATAAGGGATAAGACTGAATTTACTCATGCTATTTAAAATAAGAGTTATCTTGACTTTACTAAAAGCAACCGCTCCTCAAAAATTAATTCTAAGGAGCGGTCTAATATAATATTAACTACTTTTATTTGCGGTAAGCCTATCTTTGTACTCTTCCGTCTTTACGGTCTTGGGAACGACCAATAGTGTATCCCGTTGCACCACCGATGATACCTCCAACTACTGCGCCGGCACCACGATTACGTTTATTAATAATCGCACCTGCAGCAGCACCCCCGACAGTACCAATTATGGTTCCCTTAGCGGCTTTACTCATACCTTGTCTAGCAGGTGCTTCTTGGTAAGTTCCACCATCGGCTGCTCCTGCGTAATTACCTCCGCTTGAAGCCGGGTTGTCACGGTAAACCGTTCTTTCTACAACACGTTCACGAACAGGGGTACCTGATGCTTTAGCTACGGACGCTTGTTGCTTTTTTTCTACTTCTGCAATCGAATCACGAGATCGTTCAAAAGCCATCTTTTCCTTTTCTATAGCCAGTTTTTGTTTTTCAATTTCTAACTGTCTTGCTTGGTATTCAATTTTCTCTTGTTCTAGAGATTTTTGAGCTACATCTTCTTTTTTGTTACATGCTCCGAGCATCAAGATTGAGAATGCTCCAGCGATCCATATATTTTTCATTGTTCTATTTTTTTAGCGTTTTTTTTTTTTTTTTCTTGGTACGAGTAAGACAAGTTAGAAGCCAAAGTAATGTTAAGAAAAAGTTAATTTCTGTAATTTCTGTTAATTTTAAGTAGCAATATTGGTGATAAAGCCATCCAATTGTTACGAATAAGACTGGGAAAAACTCAAGAATAGAGGTCTGATTCATCAGTGACTCAATCTTTTCCAATTTTTGAATCTAGTTCTAATGTAGTACTGATATAAAAGAAAAAACTCTAAAACGTTAAGTAAAACGAATTAGAGTTTTAATTGAGAGGTACCTAGCGGATTCGAACCGCTGTAGATGGTGTTGCAGACCACTGCCTAGCCACTCGGCCAAAGTACCCTTTTGTTGGATTGCAAATTTAGCCAAAATTTTATAAATGAGAATAGATGCAAGGAAATTTTTTTTAAAGTTCTTACCGCAGTATATTTGTACTATATTTTTAAGAGATGTCAGAGCTTAAATTAAACAGTATTGCGGAGGCTATTGAAGACCTTCGACAAGGTAAAATAATTATCGTAGTGGACGATGAAAACCGTGAGAATGAAGGAGATTTTCTTTCCGCGGCCGAACTTACAACGCCAGAGATGATCAACTTCATGACTCTATACGGTAGAGGACTTATTTGTACGCCACTTCCAGAAAAGCGTTGCGATGAATTGGAGCTGGATATTATGGTAACACGTAGTAGTGATCCTAAAGAAACTGCATTCACAGTATCGGTTGATTTGTTAGGAGAGGGAGTTTCCACGGGTATTTCTGCAAGTGATCGTTCCAAGACTATTCTTGCGCTAATGGATCCTAAAACTAAGCCAGCGGATTTCATGCGTCCCGGACATATTTTCCCACTTCGTGCAAAAAAAGGAGGTGTATTGAAAAGAGCAGGACATACAGAAGCCGCTATTGACCTCACTCGTTTGGCAGGACTAAAAGAAGGAGGAGTGATTTGTGAAATCATGAACGAGGACGGATCGATGGCCCGTTTACCCCAATTAGTAGAGCTAGCTAAAAAGCACGATCTAAAAATTGTTTCCATTGAAGATTTAATTCATTACCTGCTTCAGAAAGGAAACTTAATTGAGCGTATTGAAGAGCGTAAAGTTAAAACGCATTATGGAGATTTTGACTTTTTTGCTTTCCGTGAAACCAGTACAGATCAAATTCATTTTGCCCTTACAAAAGGCACTTGGCTTCCTGATGAACCGGTTCTTGTAAGAGTTCAATCCTCCAATGCTTATTTCGATGTACTTAATCGATTAACTACAGGAGAGAAACCACTTTTAGAGAAAGTGACCTCTATGATTCAAGAAGAAGGAAAGGGAGCTATTATTTTCATTAATAATGTTTCCAATAATGAAAATACCATGAGAAAACTTCAACAGTTCCTTAATTTCCAAGACGGACAAGAAAAAAGGCCTACTTTAAATTCGAATTTTAGAGATTACGGTATTGGAACACAGATTCTTAAAAATTTAGGGTTAAGTAAGTTCCGGGTCATTACACAAAATACAAATTTGAAACCGATTGTAGCGGGATACGATGTAGAAGTGACCGAGTTAGTTCAGCTTTAAGAATTGTAGTCCTTATAAGGAATATCCCTGGTAACATTACGCCAGGGATATTTTTATTGATTAGGAGCTGTTTTGATTTCATCCAGATTTCTAATTCCGTTGAGAAAGTCTTTGACGGGCATCCTTTTTTTTCCTTCTAGCTGTACGCTTAGTGGATAATAGTAGCCGTCTTTGCATGAAAATCTCAATGCATTCTTATCTGCTTCTATGGTGCCTGGTTCACTTTTAATTAGGGATTCTTCGTAGCGTCCTTCAAATATCTTGAACGATTTTATTTCCCCAGAGATTTCAATTTCAGTAAAACTGGAAGGGTAGGGAGATAGTCCTCTTACAAAATCGTATACTTTTTTTGAGGATTGATTGAAGTCGATTCGCATATCGTCTTTGAAGATTTTATATGCAGTTTTTTCCTCTATAGTGCTTTTCTGTTCTTTAGGTTGAAGGTTGTCTAGAGAAAGACCGTCAAGTGTTTCAATGATGGTGTCAGCGCCCGTTACCATAAGCTTATCGTGCAGGGTGCCTGCAGTATCTTCCGGAGTTATTTCTACTTGATTTTGTAGAAGTATTTTTCCTTCATCAATTTTTTCATTGATAAAAAATGTGGTTACTCCAGTAAGTGTCTCCCCATTCATAATGGCATAATTGATTGGTGCTGCACCCCGATAATCGGGAAGAAGGGAAGCGTGGAGGTTAAAAGTACCCATCGGTGGAATCTCGAAAAGAATCTTTGGCATCATTCGAAACGCTACCACAACAAATACATCTGCCTTTAGGTTTTTCATTTTCTCCAAAAACTCGGGATCCCGAAGTTTTTCTGGTTGAAATAAAGGCAAATTTTCTTCTAGGGCGTACTGCTTTACTGCAGAATATTTGATTTTTTGTCCCCTCCCTGCTAATTTGTCTGTAGAGGTGACCACTCCCACAATCTCATGAAGGGATTGATGAATAGATTCAAGCGCGTGCTTTGCGAATTCAGGAGTTCCGAAAAATACAATTCTAAGTGGTTTCATACTGCAAATATAGGATACAAAACTAAGAGATACTAGAGCTAGGCCGGACGGTAAGTTCTAAAATCCTTCATTTGGATCCGACCTTCATCTAGGAGTTCGATGAGTGCTATCTGTAAATCTTCTTTTGAGTAATAGCCCATTTCGCTACTTAATTCCGTCAAAGTTTTAGGACTTTCTTTCAGGCATTCTAATAACTCATCAGCAACACTTGTTTCAAGATTTTTATTGTCTAAGCGTTTGCAATTGCTGCAATTATGGCAATCTCCTGTCGGGTTTTCGCCAAAATAACGTAGGAGCATATTCATTTTGCAGTGAGACGCTTCTTTTAGAAAATATTTCATTTCTTCCCACTTTTGAAATTTGTTTTTTTGTAAACTATAATAAAGTGGGTACAAAGTCGCATCTAAAAATCGAGAATCGCGATTTCTTAGAAATCGAATCGAAGGAGCACTTCCATCAATATACCACGCCAGCTCCGAATTTGTAAAGGTTTGAAGTTTTTCTTTTAATTCTTGGGGTGGGATGCCTGTTTTTTTTGATAAGTTTTCTTCCGAGAAAAATACTCTTTCTCGGTAGAGACCCGGTAAATTTCTAAAGAGCAGTTCCATGAATTCAGCTTGAGAAGGAGGTAAGAGGTCAAGCTCTTCTGGTGCTACAAAGATTTTTAAAGTCGAAGGTGCTGTATAATCTCCAAAGAATAGCAATTCGTGTTGGTGAAGAAAGTAAATTAGGTTTTTAACTTTTATTGGAGAGCAACCGCTTAATCGAGATAGGCGCTCTAGGGAAAAAGGGAAAGTTCGATCACTATAATCGCCTTCTGCAATTTGAAAAAGTGAAAAGAGCGTTGAATGAATTCTTTGGTATTCTTCTTTGCTTAAGAATTGGGAAGAAAGTAGGGAGTCAAAGTCATTAATTTCTTTCTCATTGTACAGAAGTACGGCTAAACTCGGCCTATTGTCTCTTCCGGCTCTTCCGATTTCTTGATAGTAGTTCTCAATGGTAGAGGGGACATTAAAATGGACCACTAGACGGACGTCCGGCTTGTCTATACCCATTCCAAACGCATTGGTTGATATAAGCACCTGGGAGGTGGATTGCAGCCATTGGTTTTGCTTTTTTCTTTTTTCGCTTCCTTTGAGGCCTGCATGATAATAATCTACTCTTGTGATTCCACGGGATTTTAGAAATTCGGATAGTCTCTGTGATTCGTTTCGGGATCGAACATAAATGAGTCCTGAATGAGGATGGGTTCTTAGAAGTTCTAAAACCCGTTCGTATTTTTGATTCGTTTCTTCGAAAACCAAACTTAAGTTGTCACGCTTGAAACTTTGACGAAATACTTCCGGATTTTTTAAACCTAATGTTTCTTTAATCTCGCTTAGAACACGAGGAGTTGCAGTTGCGGTAAGGGCAAGGCAGGGTACCGAGAGGAACTGCTCTCGAAAGGGTTTAATGTTTCGGTAACTGGGGCGAAAATCCTGTCCCCATTGAGAAACGCAGTGGGCTTCATCTATGGCCAGAAAAGAGATTTGGATTTCGGGAAGGTCTTGTAAAAACTGGGCGCTTTGTAATCTTTCAGGGGATATAAAGAGCATAGAGGTAATTCCTTCTTTGCAACGAAAGAGAATTTGGTCGATTTCGTGATCTTCAAGTTCATGGGAAAGGTATTCCGCTTCAATGCCCTGACTTTTTAGTTTTTGTACTTGGTCCCGCATCAGAGCAAGCAGGGGAGAGATAATAAGAGCGGTTCCTTCTAGAAATAAAGCGGGAAGTTGATAACATAATGATTTTCCACCTCCTGTGGGTAAAAGGCCTAAGGTGTCTTTTCCTGCAACGAGGGAATCAATGATCTCTTCTTGTAAATCTCGAAAAGAAGCGTAGCCCCAGTATGCTTTAAGGGTCTCATATTTTATCTTTTGGTACTGCTCTTTCACCATGAGGTAAAATTAGGTATAATAAATAAAAAAAGTCACGCATTTGCGTGACTTTATATAAGTGAGTTAGACTCTTCTTAGTTAGTTTCGAAGTAAACTCTACGGTTTGCTCTGTTTTTCCATTCAGGGCATTTTGTATGAGGATTACATTCTGGGTATTTAAGGTCTTTTTCTCCTCTACCCACTGCGTTTAATCTAGTACCGTCTACACCGTTTTCGATAAGATAGTTTTTAACGCTTCCAGCTCTTCTTTCAGAAAGACCTTGGTTGTAAGCATCTGATCCTGCAGTATCTGTTCCACCAACTACGTTGTAGTTTCCAGTAGAAGAGTTAATGTAGTTTGCAGCATTGTTAAGGATTGGACGGTTAGATGGAAGTACTCTGTCTGAATCAAAATCAAACTCGATTCCTTCTAGCGCTCTTGTATCATCGCTAACAATTCCTTGCCCTGTAGGACATCCGTTGTTTTCAACTGGACCTGGAACAGTAACACACTTGTCGTATAGATCGATTACACCATCAAGGTCAGTGTCTAGTGCTACACCAGCACCGTCAACTCTAGCTCCTGCTGGAGTATCTAATTCTCTATCCCAATCGTCACAAACTCCATCGTTGTCTGCATCACCTTTTTTACAAACTTCAACATCTTGATTTCTCTTTTCAAGTACATCCATTTTGTAATAGATTTCTTGAAGTGGATCATGCCACATTAGGTGACTCTCGTGTTGTCCTAGTTTTAGGGAAAGACCTAAAGTTGCATTCCAGAAGCTAGCACCTGCACCTCCTGAAGTAGCAACACCGTCAAAGATGTCGTCACCAGTCATTACATACATTGCTCTACCTTCTAAATCAATTCTTCTGTTTACTTTGTACTTAACTCCAGCACCCGCTTGTCCGAATGGAGAACCTAATTTGAAAGGCTTCACTTCGTGAGCTAATCTCTGTCCTGCAGCATCTTCAACATAAGCTCTATAAGCTAAAGTACCAATACCTGCGTATCCATGAAGTGCCCAACGGTAAGGAGACTGGTTGTCTACTCTACGGAAAAGGTTAGAGAAGTTGATGTCTCCTAAGATGGAGATTGCATCGTACTGAGTTCTACCAGCAATTTGGCTACCTACCGCGTTATCTGTTTTCGTGTTGAAGTCACCTTGTCTTGTTTCTCCTCTATCGTACTGTAATTTAAGTCCGAAAGCATGAGAAATAGCTTTGTCAACACTTAAATAAGCAGAATAACCGAAAACGTTCTTACCTGCATCACCGTCTTCTTTCAAAGAGATAAGGTTTGCTGAATGCTGAAGTAATGGAACTCCGGCACCGGCAGAAATACTCCAGTCGTTGAATCTTTTAGATTCTTGTGTGAACGCACTCACGTTTGCTGAACCCGAAGTGTATGTGTTCGGGTACACATCGCTAGTTACGGCAACTGAATCTTGTGCATAAACTGCTGCTGGCAAAGCTAAGGCCAACGCAACACTTGCTAAATTTAGTTTCATAAAATATATTTTTAGTTAATAAATGATTCTTTTTGATGGTCCCTTTTTCTAGCTTACTTTCTTAAGAAGAAAGATAGTTAAAAAAGGTTAAATCACTATTACAATTTGCATGCCAAAAATGCCTGTTAAAATTAGTAAATTGTTACATAATTCACATATTTTAACATTTGAACACGATTTTATATGCTTTGCATTGTCATTTTGTTTAATAGCTATAGTCGATCTACTGCCTCTAACTCACGAAGTAATTCCATTGAAAATTCCCTTTTATTAAGGTGTTTATCGTGAGGGATACTAAGGGTTGGACTCTCGAAATGAATACCGTCGTAGAGTACTATATCAATATCTATAATGCGATCCGAATAGCCACCCATTTCGCGTGAATCCTTTTCCCTTCCCATTTGTTTTTCAATGATCTTCAAGTTCTTAAGAAGCTCTATAGGAGAAAGACTTGTTTCTATTTCAGCGGCGAAGTTATAAAAAATTGAGCTACTTTCATACTCTACAGGTAAGGATTTCATTACAGATGTTTCTCGGAGAATAGGACCTATATTTTCAATTATCCTTAATCGAGCTTCTTCAAGGTTCTTTTCGGGGTTATTTAGATTGCTTCCAAGTAACAAAATGGCAGATCTTAACGACATATTGGATTCATTAAATGTTGAAATCGAAAGTTATGAAAAGTTTTTTCAAGAACGTACTTGCCTGTATTGTTGCCTTCTTTATAGTAGGGGCACTCCTAATAGGTTTTTTCTTTATTATACTTATAGTAGGCAGTATTAGTGGAGAAAGCAAAGTGAAAGTACAGGACAGTTCTGTACTAACACTGACATCAAAAACTATTGTCGTTGACAGTCCCACTGAGATGAATGAAGGTTTGTTTTCCATGCCTTCCGATGAGACCAAAGTGTTGGTCTATGACGTAGTAAAGGCAATTAATGCAGCAAAAACGGATGATAAAATTAAAGGAATCTCTTTGGAAGCGGATTTTATTTATGCTGGCTTCACCCAACTTACCAATATCAGAGAAGCATTAGAGGATTTTAAGAAGAGTGGGAAGTTTGTTTATGCTTACGGTAATACGGTAACTCAATCAGGATATTACTTAAGTTCTGTAGCTCAAGAGTACCATTTAAATCCGATGGGGTTTATTGACTTAAAAGGACTAAGTGCGGAGGTCGTATTTTTCAAGAACTTCATTGATAAGTACGGGATTGGAATGGATGTGCTTCGACACGGTCAGTTTAAAGCGGCAGTGGAGCCGTTCATTGAAAATTCCATCTCAGAGGAAAATAAAGAACAGCTCTCAACTTTGCTCGGAGATTTATGGGGTAAGATGTCTTCCGAGATAGCTGAAAGTAGAAAAATATCGAATGCAACACTCCAAGTAACGGCAGATTCCCTTGTGGCTATTTTGCCTGAAGAGCCACTAAGGAGAAAACTGGTTGATGCAGAAAGTCAATTCAGTCAGTACGAGACCCTGCTTAAAAAGAAAGTAGGAGTGAAAGAAGATAAAAAATTGCAACGAATCTCTTTTCCAAAATACATCAAATCGATTAAAGACAATGAGAAAAGTAAGGAGTCTCATGTCGCTGTGCTTTATGCAAGTGGAAGTATAATGAACGGTGAAGGTTCAGACAATATTTACTCAACTACTTTCAGAGAGCATATTCAGAAATTGAAAGACGATGATAAAGTGAAAGCTGTAGTATTTCGTGTCAATTCGCCAGGAGGAAGTGCAAATGCATCGGAAGAGATTCTTTATGAACTATCCGAATTGAAGAAGAAAAAACCTTTGGTAATTTCTTTTGGTGACTATGCGGCTTCTGGTGGATATTATATTGCTATGGCTGGTGATCGTATTTATTCCGAACCTGGAACTGTTACCGGTTCAATCGGGGTCTTTGGTATGATACCTAATATGAAAGAATTGGCTGAACGCAATGGAATTCGATCCGATGTAGTGCAAACAAATTCCAATGCACTTTACCATTCTAATCTACAGGGACTCTCTCAGGGGGCAAGATCAGTGCTTAGTCGTTCCATTGAAGCCACCTACAAAAGATTTGTATACTGGGTGACAAAGAACCGTAAGCAATCCTTTGAGCAAATTGATGCTATAGGAGGAGGAAGAGTCTGGTCTGGAATTAAAGCCAAAGAGCTTGGACTCGTCGATGAACTAGGTACACTGAACGATGCGGTTTTAGATGCTGCTAAAAGAGCGAAATTATCCGAATACAGTGTATCCTCTTATCCAAAGAAAGTATCTTTCTATGAAGAATTAATGAAGGATTTAAATAGCGATCAACTTCAGAGTAAAATTATTGAAAGAAAACTCGGGGCCGAAAACTATAAATTATTTGAACTGCTTTTCTCTCCGGATCCACAAAATAAGATTATGGCAGAGTCGTTCTACCGAATCAAGATGAACTAAAAACTAAGCAAGTTACCTTAAAGCGCTTCTATAAAATAGGGGCGCTTTTATTTCCTATAAAGTAAGGGAAAACTGAGAGCTAAGTGTTCAAGCTTTCTCTTGTGATACTACTAACGAGCTCTCACAGTAGGTCACCCATAATTTACAGCGAACTTAGGGGTATAAAAAAGACTTCTGAAGTTCAGAAGTCTTTCTTAAAGATTTTTGAATCGATCTCTTTTCAATAGAGAAGGATTTTTAAGACAATCGCTTACCTTTTGGTGGCCATCCCGTAAATCCACAGAACAATTAGTGCGCCTACTACAGCCAGAGCCATGCTTCCAAAGCTAAAACTGTTCACGTCGCCTAATCCTAATAGACTTCCAACGAACCCACCAACGAAGGCTCCAACGATTCCTAAAATAATGGTCATTAGCCAACCCATGCTTTGATTCCCAGGCATGATCATTTTTGCTAAAGCACCGGCGATAAGACCAAAAATAATCCAAGTTAAAATACCCATAGTTTAAATTTTTAAATGTTATTAATTAAAATGATTTGCTTAAGAATAAGCTAAAATTACACCAAAAACTTAATTGAAATGGGATAGATTGAAAAATTGTAACAATTACGATAAATTATAAAAATCCTAGTTTCTTCGAGTAAAGAACGAGGAAACGAATTCCTTCGCATTGAAAACTTGCAGATCTTGCATTTTTTCACCTACTCCAATGTACTTAACAGGAATTTGAAATTGATCTGAAATACCAATTACGACACCTCCTTTTGCAGTTCCGTCGAGCTTGGTAACAGCAAGAGCACTTACTTCTGTTGCAGCGGTAAACTGTCGCGCTTGTTCAAAGGCATTTTGCCCTGTGGATCCGTCCAAAACCAAAAGGATCTCGTGGGGAGCATCAGGAATTACCTTTTGCATGACTCTTTTGATCTTCGTGAGTTCGTTCATAAGGTTGACCTTATTATGAAGCCTTCCGGCCGTATCGATTAGAACGACATCGGCACCTTGAGCTTGAGCGCTTTGAACGGTGTCAAAAGCAACAGAAGCGGGATCCGAACCCATGGCTTGTTTTACAATTGGAACGCCCACTCTCTCGCTCCAAATGACTAGCTGATCAACAGCGGCTGCTCTAAAGGTATCGGCTGCTCCAAGGACTACAGATTTCCCTTCAGATTTAAAACGGTGTGCTAGCTTTCCGATCGTTGTAGTCTTACCCACACCGTTCACGCCAACGACCATAATAACGTATGGTTTTTTCTCTTGCTCCTCAATTTGAGAGTCCGGCCTTGAATTGTCTACAACCAGAGCTGTGATTTCTTCTTTTAATATACGATCAAGCTCTTCGGTTCCAAAGTATTTATCCTTTGCAACCCGGTTTTCGATTCTCTCGATGATTTTGATGGTCGTGGAGGCTCCCACATCTGAAGCGATCAGAATCTCTTCTAAATCGTCAAGTACCTCGTCATCGACTTTGCTTTTGCCGGCGACCGCTTTTGATATTTTTTCAAAAAAACCAGTAGATGACTTTTCAAGTCCTTCGTCTAGGGATTGTTTTTCTTCTTTTGTAAATATTTTTTTGAACCAGCTCATGCCTTCAATTTGGGGTTGTTTGCAAAGATAAACTAAAAAAACCACCTGATTTCAGGTAGTTTTTCTATTATATCGTAAGAAGTTGCTTATTTTTTCAGAAAAGCATCGACATCGTCGGCGCTCATTACTCTCTCTTCGAAAACGTATGCTCCCGTTTTCTGAGATTTCACCATCTTAACAACTTTGGTTAATTTCTTGGATGATCCATCCTTCAGGGATGCTACTACTTTTTTTGCCATTGTAAAACGTCTTTAAAAAAGGTTACTTAATTTCTTTATGAACAGTGTACTTTTTAAGTACTGGATTGTATTTCTTCAGCTCCAGTCTTTCTGTAGTGTTCTTCTTATTTTTGGTGGTAATGTATCTACTCATTCCAGCCATGCCTGTCTCCTTGTGCTCTGTGCACTCAAGAATTACTTGAACTCTATTTCCTTTTTTCGCCATTGCTGTTATTTTTTAATAAATCCGTTTCTAACTCCTCTTTCAACAGCTTCTTCAATACCGATTCTGTTGATTATTCTAAGTCCGTGCGCTGAAACTTTTAAAGTAATGCTTTCTTCAGTTTCTGGCAGGTGGAATTTCTTTTCCAATAAATTAATCTCAAAACGTCTCTTCGTTTTGTTGTTCGCGTGAGAAACGTTGTTACCAACCATTGCACGCTTTCCTGTTATTTGGCAAATTCTTGACATATCTCGATGTTCTTTTTACGACTTAATTATTTGAGAGTGCAAAATTAGGATTAATTTTTTGCACGTGCAAATCTTTTTGAAATTTATTTTCAAACAGTTGCAGGACTAAAAGAGTCAATTCTTTTGATTTCTTCTGTTTTGAATTTTTTTGATCAGTGTATAAAAAACTAGAAATCCGAGGGCAAAGATACTAAATCTGCTAAGAAGGTCACCTGCTCTTGTATAAAACGTCTGGTTCTCGTACAATTGGATCTTTGCATAAAGCGCAGTGCGGTCTTGGTAAAATGTGTCCGCAATGATTTCACCGCGAGCGTCAATGTGTGCAGAGATTCCACTGTTGGCACTTCGGGCAATTTCTCTGCGGTTTTCAATAGCCCGTAAACGTGCATAAGAAAGTAATTGACGATGACCTTCAGAAACACCCCACCAACTATCGTTGGTCATGATTGCTAGGAAGTTTGCACCATTTTTAACATATCCGGAGGTGAACTCACCGTAGATACTTTCGTAGCATATTATGGGGGCAAGTACTCCTTTATTATACGTATTTGTAAATACTTTTCTTTCTGGATCTCTACCCAGTGAGGCGACGGTTCCCCCGAAATTTAGCATAGCGTCTCCTAATAAAGGTTTTAATATACCTATGTACGGGAATATCTCTACTCCTGGAACTAATTTAGCTTTATGATAAATTTGGATGGGGCTAAAAGGGTCCAATTGTATGGCGGTATTGTATCCCTCCACATAAAATCCTTGTTTGGTCATGTAGGCGTTTTTTGGTGCCTGGCTAGGGTCCCAGAAATACCGATGAGAAGAAATCCCAGTGGTTAGCACAGCCCCTTTCTGCGTACTTAAAAAGTCTTTAAAGGTGTTGAGGATTGGACTGTCCTGAAGTCCCATTTCTGAAAAAGATCCCGGGCCTGGAAGGGAAGTTTCGGGCCCAATAAAATAATCAACTTTTGCTGTAGAATACTCCTTTGCTAGGCTTAATAGTTCGCTGGCGATGGTAAGAGAGTCTTTATCGTATTTCTCTAAGTAAGGATCGAGTTCCGGCTGAAGTAATAGAACACTAACTTCTCCTGTAGATTTCTCATTAAAATTATAGTATTTGAGAAGCGAGATTCCCATGGGAAGCAGAATCCCTGCTAGTAAAATGCTGAGGTTTTTTATAAGCGGTTTTCTTTTTCTTGTGGTTTCCCATATTCTTAAGGTATAAAAGGCAAATATATTGACTAGTAGGATCCAGAAACTTCCTCCCGTGGCTCCTAAAGTGTCGTACCACTGAATAAGTTTGGGATAATCGGAGAACGCGTTTCCTAAGTTAAGCCAAGGCCATGAGAGTTCCCAGTCCAAGTGCAGTTTTTCAAATGACATCCAAAGAGCAACTAAGAAAGCAAGTCCCCAGTAAGTTCCTTGAATGTTTTTGTATTTATGATAAAGGAGAAAAACCAGAGAATAGAACAGCGCATTGGCCAGTACGGGTATAGCTACTGCAGCAATGGAATGGGATCCGTCTGGGTTTCTGGATCCGTAAAGCCATCCGGTAGTTACCGCATTCCAGATAAAAAAACAAAGAAAGGCAAGTCCAAAGATGCTCCATCCTTTTCTTTTTATGCTTGAAAATTTACTGATTTCATGTTCCATGGTGAGAAGCGGAACCAAAGCAAAGAAAAGGAAAAATGGAATGCCGTAAGTAGGCCAGCTTAAAGAAAGCATTACAGCACTAAGCAAAGAAAAAAGTAGGTATTTCATATTGAAAAATAGTCTATTACAAAAATAGTCCTTTCGCTTTACTTTTCACGTAAGGATTAGAATAAATTCTTCTATACCGTTAACAGAGAGCTAAATTAAACGATGTTGACTTCTCGCTCTAATGTAATTCCATAGCGTTCTTGAACGGACTGGATGATCTTCTCGGAGAACTCGAATATTTCTTTTCCGCTTGCTTTTCCGGTTTGATTGACAAGCACCAGTGATTGCTGAGAATGAGAAGCGACATTCCCTATTTGTTTCCCTTTCCAGCCGCATTCTTCTATGAGATGTCCAGCCGGAATTTTTACTCCCGTTTCCATGGGGTAGTTGTGTATTTTGGGGAATTTTTTTTGAAGCATTTTGAAATCCTCGTGACTTACAGTCGGGTTTTTAAAAAAGCTGCCTGCATTGCCCAGTAGTTTTGGATCCGGGAGCTTACTTTGCCTAATAGTAATGACCGCATCGGAAACCTGTTTAATGGTAGGCGAAGAAATGTTCTTAGCTGCTAATTCTTGTTCGATGGCTCCGTAATTGGTTCTAGTAATGTGATCTTTTCTAGTCAATAGAAAACTCACTTTAAGGATTGCAAAGCGATTTTTCCCTTTTCTTTTGAAATAAGATTCTCGGTATCCAAATTCGCAGGCTTCTTTAGAAAATTCTTCTATTTCCAAAGTCTCTAGGTTCAGCGCTCTTAAAGAATGGAAAACGTCTTTTATTTCCACTCCATACGCTCCAATATTTTGCATAGGGGACGTTCCTACGTTCCCAGGGATGAGAGAGAGGTTTTCTAAACCACCAAAATCTTTACTTAGGCAATAAAGAACAAATTCATGCCAATTCTCTCCGGCCTTTGCTGTTATTTTGACTTGCTCTTCATCCAAGATTTCTTCTTCAATTCCTTTGAGGTTCAGTTGAATCACTAAACCCTCGTAATCTTTTGTGAAAAGTACATTGGAACCCATTCCTAAAAAGAGGGGCGGGGAAACTAACGGATTTTGCTTAGAGATTTTCTGATGATTCAGCAGCAATTCCTTTAATTCCTGTTCTGTTTCTACCTGGGCAAAATACTTGGCCCTGGCAGGTATCCCAAAGGTATTAAAGGATTGCAATGAAAAGTTTTCTTCCAAGTGTACAGCCATGGGTTTTGATAGGTAGGGTTTAGATTCCTTTTTGAGCGCGGTACTCCTTGATTGCTAATTTTAGAAGCTCAACACTTCGTCTTAGGTCTTTTTCATTGAGTACATAAGCGATTCTTACTTGCTTTTTGCCAAGCTCTGGGTCACTGTAGAATCCACCGGCAGGAGCTACCATTACCGTTTCCTTTTCATTTGAAAAATGCTCAAGCATCCACTGAGCAAACACCTCCGTGTCGTCCACGGGAAGTTCAGCAACACAGTAGAACGCCCCTTTAGGTTTTGGACAAATAACCTCCGGAATTTCATTAAGAAGTTCAACTAAAAGATTTCTTCTTTTGGTGTATTCTTCACGGACACTTAAAATATAAGCCTCATCGTCTTTATGCGCTGCTGCAGCTGCGATCTGACCTAACAATACAGGACTTAATCGAGCCTGAGCGAAGAGCATAGCGGCGTCGTGGATCATTTTAGAGCGGGTAATCATACAGCCAATTCGAGCGCCGCACATTGAGTAGCGCTTGGATTCTGAGTCAATGACAATCGCATGGTCTTTAAGTTGTGGAAATTCCAAAATGGATACGGCTTTTTCCCCATCATAAACATATTCGCGGTACACTTCATCGGAGATGATGACAATATCATGGCGAACTGCAATCTCAGCTAATTTTTCCAATTCTTCTCTTGTGTAAAGGTATCCCGTTGGATTTCCTGGGTTGCAGAGAATAATAGCCTTGGTCTTTTCCGTGATTTTCTTTTCAAAATCCTCCATTGGAGGTAAAGCAAATCCCGTATCGATGCTTGAAGGTATGGCTACAACGTTTACTTTAAAAGTGGAGGCAAAACCATTGTAATTCGCATAGTAAGGTTCTGGAATAATTACCTCATTGCCATCATCACAAAGAGTGGAAATAGCAAAGTTTAAAGCCTCCGAGCCTCCATTGGTTACAATGAAATTATTAGGCGTTAAATCTAAGAATCCTAGGGAATGGTAATAGTTCGTTAGCGCTTCTCTATAAGAGAGGTTCCCTTCTGAAAGTGCGTATTCGTATATTTTTAGCTGGTTTTCCTTAATGGCGTCCAGCGCCGTTTGAGGCGTAGGGATATCGGGTTGTCCAATATTGAGGTGGTAGACTTTAATTCCTTTTTCTTTGGCTGAAGTAGCAAAAGGGACCAGTTTTCTAACCGGTGAAGCAGGCATTGCTTCTGCTCTTTTAGAGATCTTTGGCATAAGGTTTTTCTTTAGTACAAAAATAGCTAAAATTTAGATACTTTTATCTATTAGTGAGGCAGAGAACTATGGTCCAAGAAAAGCAAACGACCCCTAGGGCCGTCTGCGTATGAGAAAAATTTAGGCTTAGATTCTTTCGATTTGAGCCCCTAGTTTTTTAAGTCTCCCGTCGATGTTTTCGTAACCACGGTCAATCTGCTCAATGTTATGAATAATGGAATTGCCCTCAGCACTTAACGCTGCAATGAGTAGTGCATTTCCTGCTCGGATGTCTGGAGAGGTTAGTGTAGTTCCTCTTAATGGATGTTCATGGTTAAGGCCAACTACTGTTGCACGGTGGGGATCACATAAAATAATCTGGGCTCCCATATCGATCAGTTTGTCAACAAAGAAGAGACGGGATTCGAACATTTTCTGATGTACCAGTACCGTTCCTTTGGCTTGTGTGGCTACTACTAAAATAATAGAGAGTAGATCGGGCGTGAACCCTGGCCATGGAGCATCAGAAATCGTTAATATGGATCCATCTATGAATTTTGTAATCTTGTATTGTTCTTGTTGTGGAATGAGGATGTCGTCCCCGCTTTGCTCTAGCTGAATCCCCAACTTTCTAAAAGTGGAAGGAATGAGCCCTAGTTCTTCCCAATGTACGTTTTTAATGGTGATTTCACTTTTGGTCATAGCAGCCAGTCCAATCCAAGAACCTATTTCAACCATGTCGGGAAGCATGGTGTGCTCGGTTCCTTCAAGGTGCTCCACTCCTTCAATGGTTAGTAAATTCGAGCCGATTCCTGTGATTTTTGCACCCATACGGTTGAGCATTTTACAGAGTTGCTGTAAGTAAGGCTCACAAGCCGCATTGTAAATAACGGTTTTTCCTTTAGCTAAAACCGCCGCTAGAACAATATTGGCGGTTCCTGTAACAGAGGCCTCCTCAAGAAGCATATAGGTACCTTTGAGTTCTTTTGCTTTTAAAGAATAAAAGCCTTCTTTTTCGTCGTAGTCAAACTCTGCCCCTAGTTCTACTAAACCTTGAAAATGTGTATCTAGTCTACGTCTACCAATTTTATCTCCTCCAGGTGTGGGCATGTAGGCTTCACCGTAGCGCGCCAGCATAGGACCAAGGAGCATAATAGATCCTCTAAGTCTTGCACCGTCCTTTTTGAAATCTTCCGATTTAATGTAATCGAAATGGATTTGATCTGCCTTAAAGCTATAGTCTCCGGGTGCGTTTTTTTTGATTTTAACTCCAAAGTCTCCCAATATCTCTATAAGACGGTTGACGTCATGGATGTCCGGTATGTTTTTTATTCTAACTTCGCTGTCCGTTAAAAGAACAGCGCAAAGAATTTGTAAGGCTTCGTTTTTAGCTCCCTGCGGTTCGATTTCTCCAGAGAGTCTTTTTCCACCAGTAATCTGAAATTTCCCACTCATTATTTCCTTCTGTTTTTTTGCTGTTGCGACTTATGTCTTCCTCGGTTTTGACCGTTTTCTCTGCCTTGATTTTTTTGGTTCTTTGATCGAGAGGCAGAATGGTAAATTTTGCTTTTCTCTAAGGAATCAATACCGGTTAAATCCAGGCGGTCTTCCGAGAGTTCTTTTAAATGCCTGAAAATAACATCATCCGTCACGTGTTCTTTGTTATAGATGTTGTAGGATTTTTTCATGTTGTTGGCAATCACCTCGATTAAAGCCTCTTTTTGCGGACCTGCTTCTAGTTCGATAGCCATTTCAATAAGCTGAAGAATGCTTTTTCCGTAGAATTTGAATTCACCTTGAAGAACAGGATAATCCAGTTTCTTCGGACGGGTCATTCTTTGGTCTTTGGTTGGAATGGGATAAGGCGCATCAACGTCTAAATCAAATCCCGCCATAATAAATAAATGGTCCCAGAGTTTGGAAGCAAAATCCTCTTCGTCTCTTAAGGATGGGTTTCTTTGTCCCATGAAATCAACTATGGCCTCGCTCATTTCATTTCTTTCCTCTTTAGTGGGAAGGGTCTTGCATTTTTCTATAAGTTGCTGAATGAGCCGGCCGTATTCCGGCATATTCAGATGTGTTCTTTGGGTATTGTAATCCATGGTGCAAATATAGGTATTGAGGAGTAAAGTTTTTTAAGCGAGAAA
Organism: Bacteroidota bacterium; assembly: GCA_023393915.1. Lineage (GTDB taxonomy): Bacteria > Bacteroidota > Bacteroidia > Flavobacteriales > Weeksellaceae > Planobacterium_A. Next base: position 77,259 of record JAEXBS010000058.1, read on the forward strand.
TTTCTTTTGATCGGTTGGGCTAGGTAGTTCGCAGTTTTTTACAGGGATTTGTTTTCTCCTACGACTGATTTGATCGTAGGCAAAGTCGGTAAGTCCAGTAGGAAGGATTCTTAAATAGGAAAGTAAGGAGCTGCTTCCACCCAAAAGCTTAGAAATATGAAAAACAGCTTGAGAGCGCATCAAATAAAATTCTTTGGGTTTCCAAAGGTATAAGGTATTTAAGTCGTCCTTGCTTAGGCCACGCTCGGATAAGAACTTTTGCCCGAATTCTCCTTGCAAGGGGGCGAAAAGGAATTGATCTTTACGGTCTTTGTTTAATATCCATTGAACGGTTTGGTTACAAAAGCCGCAATCACCGTCGTAGAACACATAATATTTTGTTTCGTCCATAATTTATTTGGTTGAGGACTCTGGCGACAATTGGTGATCTTGGCGAATGCTCGCTTCTACTGACTGAAAGTATTCGATTATTTCTTTTCGCTGCGAATCGGAAAGTTTGGCTTCTGGATGCCCTATAATATAGGATTCCATGGGCATCTCGTGCGACTCAATTAGTTCGGATGCCTCGTAGAGTTTATGGGCTTGACGTTTAGGTTCGTAGGTCGCAAATGTTGAGAAATTAAAATGGGTTCTGCCGTCCGAAATGTGCTTTTCTAAAAGCCAGGCCAAGGGCTGAACATTAGCGTACCAAGGGTAGCGGGTTTCGTGACTGTGGCAATCGTAACAAGCGGATCGAATTAGGTTGGCCATAGGCTCAGGAGTGTTTTTTGTTTCAATAAAATCCATACCCTTATTGATAGGAGGATTGGTTTTGTCTATTCTAAAAAACTGAATGAGAATCAGAAAAATGACCAGAATGTAAAATAGTCTTTTCATAGTAGATTGCTTTATTGGGTGAAATTACTGATTTTATTGTAAAACACGGAGTGAAATTGCGTACCTTTGCAAAAATTTTTGGGCTCGGAAAGTCCGGGTAACCCATTAATAATCATGATCCTTCGTAAAAAGGGGATTATTAAATAAAATTTTAATGAGCAATATTGTAGCCATTGTAGGACGTCCTAATGTTGGGAAGTCCACACTTTTTAACCGCTTACTCGAAAGAAGAGAAGCGATTGTCGATTCTACTGCTGGAGTGACTAGAGACCGGCACTATGGAAAGTCCGATTGGAACGGAGTCGAGTTCACGGTTATCGATACCGGAGGATATGAAGTTAGTACGGACGATGTTTTCCAAGGGGAAATTTCTAAACAAGTGGAGCTTGCAATCGATGAGGCGACTTCCATTATTTTTATGCTTAATGTAGAGGAAGGTCTTACCGATACCGATAAAGACATATTTGAGATGCTTCGTCGCTCTGGGAAGCAAACCTATATTGTGGTCAATAAGGTAGATTCTGCAACGGAGGAATTGGCTGCGACTGAGTTTTACTCTCTAGGTATCGAAAAATATTACACACTTTCTTCTGCGACTGGATCCGGTACTGGAGAGCTACTAGATGATGTAGTAAAAGATTTTCCTACTCTAGACTATAAAGATCCTTTTGAAGGGCTTCCTAGGATTACCATTGCTGGACGTCCGAATGTAGGTAAAAGTACGCTGACCAATGCGCTTCTTGATAACGAAAGAAACATAGTTACGGATGTCGCAGGAACTACCCGAGATAGCATCGAAACGCTTTATAATAAATTTAATCATGAGTTTGTTTTGGTGGATACTGCAGGAATGCGTCGCAAAAGCAAAGTCAGCGAGGATTTGGAATTTTATTCCGTTATGCGCTCGGTTCGCGCTATTGAGAATTCAGATGTTGTGATTATAATGGTGGACGCTACTTTAGGGTGGGAGAGCCAAGACATGAACATCTTTGGAATTGCTCAAAAGAACCGTAAAGGAATTGTAATTGTAGTTAATAAATGGGATTTGGTTGAAGACAAGAAGACCAATACCATGAGGGACTTCGAAGCTGTTATTAAAAATAAAATTGGTCAATTCACCGATATTCCTGTGCTCTTTGTTTCTGCCTTAACGAAACAAAGAATATTAAAAGCAGTTGATACTGCAATGGAAGTATTTGAAAATCGGAAGAAGAAAATTAAGACCTCCAAACTCAATGAGGTAATGCTTCCTATTTTCGAAAACAATCCTCCTCCCGCACTAAAAGGAAAATACATTAAAATTAAATATTGTGTCCAATTAGGAACGCCTTCTCCTCAGTTTGTTTTCTTCTGTAATCTGCCACAGTATGTGAAGGAACCTTACAAACGCTTTACTGAGAATCAACTAAGGAAACACTTCGGTTTTACCGGTGTACCTATCGAGGTTTATTTCCGTCAGAAATAAATTTTAAGATTCCTTTTGCTCCTAGGGCAAAAGGAATTTGTTTATTTTTACCATATATTTTTATTCTATGCTCACGGTACTTTCTCACAGCGATTCGCTTCTTTCCAATTGGATAAGTGAACTCAGAAATATTGATATTCAAAAAGACCGCCTTCGGTTCCGTCGTAATATGGAAAGAATTGGAGAGGTGGCTGCTTATGAGTTAAGCAAAACTCTTGAGTACAAAACGACTCAAGTAGAAACCCCTTTAAAGAAAACAGAAAGTAGAGAAATCTCTGTTCAGCCCGTACTGACAACCATTCTGCGCGCTGGGGTGCCTCTTTTTCAAGGGATTCTAAACTATTTGGATGGTGCGGATTGTGGATTTGTCGCGGCTTACCGGAAACACGAGGAAAACGATTATTTTTCTATTAAGCAAGATTACCTCACGTGTCCTAATATAGAAGGGCGTCCACTAATTGTTGCTGACCCAATGCTAGCAACGGGAGCAAGTTTAGTTGAAGCCTTGAAAGATCTACTTACTCATGGAAAACCTTCGCAGTTACATATCGTAGCGGCAATCGCCTCTGAAAAAGGAGTTGAAACGATTCAAAAAGCTTATTCTGATGCGTACGTTTGGGTAGGAGCTTTGGATCCCGATCTCACGGCTAAAGGTTATATTTCTCCTGGGCTTGGAGATGCGGGTGATCTTTCTTACGGTGAAAAACTGCAACGATAGAAGAGTAATTGAGCTTAACCTTTTTTGAGCCGTTCTTTTTTTATTTTCTCAATGGCTCTTCTCATTTCTTCGTTCATGTTTTCTTTTTCCAGTCTTACGGGTGGGGCTGCTCGCTCTTTACAATCCATAATACTACAGCTCTCGCAGGTAACGCCCACTTGTCGGGTTTCAACACTTGAATTTTTAGCGAATTTTATTTTTCTCAGTGTTGAAGAGTTGAGTAAAATCCCTAAACAATAGCTTCGGTTGGTGCCATCGGAGAAGGGGTTTTTTTCGGAAGTGGAGAGGACAAGATAACTAAGACCGCTGTCTTTGTAATGAGAAATTTGTGCATCGGTTCTCTTTTCGTATTCCTTTAGTTCTTCGAGGTTTTTTATTGCTACCCAACGTCTACAATAATGCTCGTTCGTGGCATTGGCGTGGGGTGCTTGTCTTTGGTTGAGGTGCAGTTCTTTAAGCATATGGATCTTCGAAGAACTTTTCTTCTTAGTGAAGCAGAGGTAGAACAGGTCTTTTATGCCGTGGTCTGGACCTAGAAGATTGGTAAGGCGGTAGTAGAACGTTTCTGGAGAGTTAGTAAATTCTTGAATGAGGGATTCAAAGGCTAGGGGCTCCCACTCGGTTCGTTGGAAAAAAGTGCTGATTTTTTCGCCTAAGAGCTCTCGATCAATTAGTAGGCACCCCGCAAAATAAGACGAATAGAAATTGCTTAAGAGTTCTTCAAAGCTCGTAAAGTCTAGCCAGGAGTAGGTGTGCGGTCTTTTTTGTAATTCTAAATACGCGTAGCCTAGTTCTTTTGCTAAAATGAAGGTCTTTTGATTTTCATCTAATAGTTCATTTAGTAAGAGTGTGCGTGATTCTTCTAGGTAGAGAGAGCGGAGTTTTCCTGAGGCTCCATACTTAGAAAGGTCAGTGGACTCAATGGTGTATTGGTGGTCCGTAAGGAGTAAGTGCTCTAAATCTTTCGAGCTGGGAGCTAAGGTCCAATTTTTTGCTGTCTTTAATGCGAGCGCCTTTTGTTCAATTTCTGGAAAGTAGTTTTCATTGAGTTCTTGGTAGCTTCTCACGGCAGCAAAGAAGAACCTTTCTTTGCTAAGGTTGTAATTTTGAGAGATTTCAATCAGCGTGTTGATCAGTGCTCTCACTTTTTCAGGTGCCTCTGAGATGAGTGAGATGATGTTGCTGCGATGTAGACCAAAAAGCTCTAAGGGGATTTCTTTAAAAAAGTCCGTTTGGATAATTTCTTGAATAGGAGCTAGTGATTTGTCTAACTGGGTGGAGACCAAATCATCAAAAGGGCATTCCAGTACTTGTGATAATTGTAAGATCTTATCGTGCTTGGGGTACTTTTTCCCGTTTTCAATTTCATTCAGATAAGATTTAGAGACTCCGGCCCGAGTGGCCAGTTCCTGGAGTGACCAATTTTTCTTTTGCCTTTGCTGACGAAGTTTAAGTCCAAAAACCGTCTTTATATAATCACTTTCGTTATTCATCTTTGAGTTGCTTTGCCTAGGGTCTTTTTTAAAAGAGTACAGGAGCTAAAAAACAAAGATAAATAATAAGGAGCGATTATTCGCATAATAAATTTTATAAAAGATTAGCGAACGTTCGCTGTTAGTGAAAATATTTTTATAGCTTTGCGGTGTAACCTTTAAAAATCCTTACGATGGAAACACTAAAAGAATTTTCTGTTTTGTCCAATCAGTCTTATAGTGAAGTTCTTACTCCAGAGCTTCTAGAGTTTTTAAATCTTTTGCATCTTGAGTTTAATCAAGAGCGATTGGAACTATTATCCAAACGAAAACAAAGACAGGAGAAACTGGATAGTGGAGTACTTCCCTGGTATCCTACAGAGTCCGCTGAGCTAAGAGCAAAAGACTGGGTTTGTGCCCCAATCCCAAAAGAAGTGGAAGACAGGCGTGTAGAGATTACAGGACCGGTTGAGAAGAAGATGATCGTCAACGCACTAAACTCAGGTGCCAACTGCTACATGGCGGATTTTGAAGATTCCACTTCTCCAACTTGGGAAAATATAATGGAGGGGCAGATAAACCTTTTTCAGGCTATTAGAGGAAGCTTAAGTTTTACAGCGGAAAATGGAAAGTTTTATGAAGTGAAAGAGAATCCAGCCGTTCTTATGGTGAGACCTAGAGGTCTGCATTTAGAAGAAAAACACCTTTCTTTTTCTTCTGAGCGTGCCAGTGGTTCTTTAGTGGATTTTGGAATTTATTTCTTCCATAATGCTAAAGTGCTATTAGAAAACGGGAGTCGTCCTTATTTCTATTTACCCAAATTAGAATATTATGAGGAGGCCAGATGGTGGAACAAAGTTTTTGATTTTTCTCAGAACTATTTAGGCTTGCCGGTAGGAACTATTAAAGTAACGGTGCTCATCGAGACCCTAACGGCTTCTTTTGAACTTGATGAGATTCTTTTTGAATTAAAAGACCACTGTATTGGTCTGAACTGTGGAAGATGGGATTATCTGTTTTCAATGATCAAAAAATTAAGAAGTTTCCCAGAATATGTAGTAGGAGATCGCTCCGAGCTTACCATGACAACCCCATTTATGAGTGCTTATAGTAAAAGAGTGATTGAGGTGTGCCACAAAAGGGGAGTGAGTGCAATGGGAGGTATGGCTGCGCAAATTCCTGTAAAAGGTGATGAAGAGAAGAACAATGCTTCCTTTCTAAAAGTAAGAAAAGACAAAGAGAGGGAAGTTAGAATCGGCCACGATGGAACCTGGGTGGCGCATCCAGGAATGGTCGCTTTAGCGGGGGAAGTATTCGATGAGTGGATGAAATCACCTAATCAAATTGAGGCGTCAAGAACGCATCAAATGATTACCGCTAGTGATCTGCTCGATATTCCAAATGGTGCTATTACTCAAGAAGGAATCAAAGAAAACATCAGAGTGGGGATTCTTTACATAGAATCTTGGCTAATGGGCCGAGGAGCTGCTGCCTTGTACAACCTGATGGAAGATGCAGCTACAGCAGAAATTTCTAGAACTCAACTTTGGCAATGGATTACTCATGAGGCGAAAACTAGTGAGGGAAAACTAATAACGAAAGAATTAGTACAAGAAATGATCTTAGATGAGCTCCCTGTAATTCAGGCCTATGTTGGAAAAGAACGTTATGAAAAGGGGCGATTTCAGGAGGCGAGAGACTTGTTTGAGGAGCTGGTTTTCTCAAGTAAGCTCGAAGAGTTTTTAACCCTTAAAGCCTACGAAATACTTTAATTAACAACTTTTTAATCAACTCAATAATTACTTAAAACCCTATATTATGAACTTAGAGATTAAAATTCAGAACCTAGAGAAAGAATGGTTAGAGAATCCACGTTGGAAAGGTATTACAAGACCTTACAGCGCAGAAGAAGTACTAAAACTACGTGGTAGTTACAGACTATCTTATACGATTGCTGAGCAAATGGCTGAAAAATTATGGAGCGAACTTCATGAAAAACCTTTTGTTGCTGGACTTGGAGCTCTAACGGGTAATCAGGCAGTTCAACAGGTCGATGCAGGACTAGAAGCCATTTACCTCTCCGGATGGCAAGTGGCAGCCGACGCTAATTTAGGTGGAGAGATGTATCCTGACCAAAGTTTGTACCCTGCCAATTCGGTTCCTTCTGTTGTAAAAAGAATTAATAACGCCCTACTTCGTGCCGATCAAACGCAATCGTGCGCAGGAGTGGAGGTAGACAAAAGAAAAGAGTATTTGGTTCCCATCGTTGCGGATGCTGAGGCTGGTTTTGGTGGAAACCTAAATGCCTATGAACTCATGAAGCAGATGATTGAGGCGGGAGCGGCCGGTGTGCATTTCGAAGATCAGCTTTCGTCGGCTAAAAAATGTGGACACTTAGGAGGAAAAGTACTTGTACCCTCTCAAGAAGCAGTGAATAAGTTAGTTGCTGCTCGCTTGGCCGCTGATGTTTGTGGCGTACCGACCCTGCTTGTCGCTAGAACAGATGCCGATGCAGCGGATTTACTTACTTCGGATATTGACCCTCGTGACCATGAATTTATCATTTCAAAAGAGCGTACTTCTGAAGGGTTTTTTAGACTAAGAAATGGGGTGGAGCAAGGAATCGCAAGAGGTCTTGCCTACGCGCCTTATGCAGATTTAATTTGGATGGAAACTTCTAATCCAGATTTGGACTACGCAAGAAAATTTGCAGAAGGTATTCACGCAAAGTATCCAGGAAAACTTTTAGCTTACAACTGTTCTCCTTCATTTAACTGGGCTAAAAAGCTTTCGGTAAGTGAAATGGAAAGCTTCCGAGAAGAGCTAGCGAAGATGGGATACAAATTCCAGTTTATAACCTTAGCTGGATTCCACTCTTTAAACACAGCTATGTTTGAATTGGCAAGGGCCTATAAGAACCGAGGTATGGCAGGATACAGTGAACTTCAAGAAAGGGAATTCGCTCTACAAGAAGAAGGCTTTAGAGCAGTGAAGCATCAGAGTTTTGTTGGAACCGGTTATTTTGATTTGGTTCAAACCGTAGTGACTTCTGGAACGGCCTCTACTACCGCTTTAGCGGGATCTACAGAAGAAGAGCAGTTCCATTAATTGCTCAAGAATAAATTTTCTAGCGCCTGAGTCCTATGATGGATTCAGGCGCTTGAGCTTTTATATTATTGCATTAAGTGAAAAAGGCGTAGAGGCAAATTAATTGAAAATTAAATTCCACTCAACTTTCCTTATCTTTGCCCTATGATTCGGATAACCAAGATCTTTACATTTGAGACGGCTCACGTGCTCTACAATTACGACGGTAAGTGTAAAAATATGCACGGACATTCTTATAAACTGTTTGTTACAGTAAAAGGAAACGTTATTGAAGATTTAGACCACCCAAAGAACGGTATGGTCGTAGATTTTTCTGAAATTAAATCCATTGTAAATACTCAGATCATTGAGCCTTGGGACCATGGAGTACTAGTCAATGCGCTTTCTCCCCATAAAGAACTAGGAAAAGAATTAGAATCTAGGGGGCACAAAGTAATCTATTGCGATTACCAGCCTACTTGTGAGAACATGCTTCAAGATATTGCTAAAAAAATCAAAAAGGAGCTGCCTAGTGGAGTAGAGCTTGCTTACCTTAAGCTGCATGAAACGGAGAACTCCTACGGAGAATGGCTAAGTGAGGAGAATCCATAAACTTTTTCAGGTATGAAAAACATTGTTTTACAACCCGGTAAAAAAGTATTCTTCGCTTCTGATCAGCATTTTGGAGCGCCTTCAATTGAGGAAAGTAAAGTAAGAGAAGCCCGATTTATTCGGTGGTTGGATAGTATCCGTGATGAGGTGCAAGTCCTTTTTCTTATGGGAGACCTTTTTGATTTTTGGCACGAATGGAAATACGTCGTACCGAAAGGATTCGTTAGGGTTTTGGGAAAATTAGCTGATCTAAGTGATAATGGAGTTGAGATTCATTTTTTCATTGGAAACCACGATCTATGGATGAAAGATTATTTCGAAAAAGAAATCGGAGCAAAGGTTTATTTTGAAAAACAGGAGTTTTCTATTGAGGGCAAGACTTTTCTTCTCGCTCATGGCGATGGTTTAGGCCCTGGAGATAAAGGCTACAAAAGAATGAAAAAGCTTTTTACTAATCCTCTAGCGCAGTGGGCCTTTAAATGGCTTCATCCGGATTTGGCCATGCGTATTGCGCTCTACCTTTCGCAGAAGAATAAAATGATCTCAGGAGAAGAAGACAAGGCCTTTTTAGGAGAAGACAAAGAATTTTTAATCCTTTATTCTCGAAAAAAATTAGAAACAAGGCATTACGATTACTTTATCTACGGACACCGTCATCTTCCTCTAGTGCTCTCACTAAATGAAGCAGGAAGTATGTACGTAAATTTAGGAGATTGGATTTCGTATTTCACTTATGGAGAATTTCGTGAGCGCTTTGAACTAAAAACTTTTAGTGAGTAAAGTTGTCGGATGAAAGATTTAAAGTCCATTTTTCAAATTCAGTCCGAGCAGGAGTTTCTTTTCCATGCTCTAGAAACATTTCATTATCAATACCAAAATGTGGAGGTCTACCGAAAGTTTGTCGATTATTTGGGCAAGAATCCTTCTGAAGTCACCTCTCTGGATCAAATCCCTTTTCTTCCTATTGAGCTTTTTAAAACCCATACGGTAAGGGCAGAAGGGACTTCCGATTCTTTTTATTTTGAAAGTTCAGGAACGACCCAAATGATTCGTTCAAAACATTATATAAACGACCTAGGGCTTTATGAAAAAAGTATTGAAAAAAGCTTTGAAAAATTCATTGGCCCGGCCGAGGATTATATTTTTTTAGGACTATTGCCCTCGTACCTAGAAAAGAAAAACTCTTCGCTTATTTACATGGTGGATCATTTGATGAAGCTTTCAAATAAAAAGGAGAACGGCTACTTTCTTTATGACCATGAGAGGCTCTTGGAGGTTCTAAAAGAAACGCGAAAAGACAGAGTAATTCTTTTTGGGGTTTCTTTCGCTCTACTTGATTTTATTGAAGCTCATCCCGAAATTAAAGACTTAGACCTCAGTAATCTCCTGCTTATCGAAACCGGAGGAATGAAAGGAAGGAAAGAAGAAATCACTAAAGATGAACTTCTAAAAGAGCTTTCTGAGGGATTTCCTAAGGGTAGAATTTATTCTGAGTACTCCATGACCGAACTTCTTTCTCAAGCTTATAGTGTGGAGAACAATTGGTACGAGTGTCCATGGTGGATGAAAGTAATGGTAAGAAGTTTAGAAGATCCTTTTCATTATTTGCCGGAAGCAAGGACAGGTGCAGTGAATATTATCGATTTAGCCAATCGGCATTCGTGCGCTTTTTTAGCTACTCAGGATTTAGGCAAAATGTCCCAAAATAAATTCCAAGTATTAGGGCGAATTGATCATTCTGATGTAAGGGGATGCAGTCTCTTGGTAAGCTAAAAAACATGCTTTGCATGGATTTTGTATTTTTATCAGCCCCTTAAGAGGGAAAACACTTAAAAAATGATTAAAAAAAACAAACGAACTGTTTTTCTCGTAATCCTAGCTTTTGTTTTTATAGGTATAGGAGCTTTCTATTTAATTTCTCAGCCCGTGGGTGAGGGAAGTGGACTTTTTCTTTTCCTTATGCTGTTTGTAGGGCTTGTTCTAGGCGGAATAATTGCGATTCTTATGTCTCGATCTCTTACATCCTCTCCTCCAAAAGTAGTGGAAAGCTCGCATACGATTGCACAAAGTATGAGAAAGGTATTTAAGATCGTCACTGCAGAGGGGCACTTTTCTGAAATTTACAATTACGAAGAAACCCGAAAACTACTCAATTTTATTCCTACTAAGAAAAAAGCTTTAGTCATTGTAGAGGCAAAAGTTCTTGTAGGTTACGATTTTGAAAAATTCAAATGGCACTTTGATGAGCAAAATGGATCGTTAAGACTGGAAGAATTTCCGGCCCCTGAAATCTTGTCCACTGAGACCGAGCATAAGTATTACAATATTGAAGAGCAACTTTTTAATTTGTTCTCTAGAGAAGACCTTTCTCAAATTCAAAAAAATTCAAAAGCTCAGGTCATCGAGGCCGCAAGAGCTTCGCATCTTCCTGAGGCTGCAGCAGAACAGATGCAAACCCTTTTGGTAGAACTACTTTCCTCTAAAGGCGTCGTACTAGAAAACCCGAATCTCATTCTGCAGTCTAAAAATCAGCCTTTGCTCTCTTTCAAAAAGCAGTCCTAAGCTTAAGATCTCTAGAAAAGAATTGCGCGTATTTTCGTACTTTTGCACCTTTCACATTTTAAGATTATAAGCTATGCTTTCAGTTCAAGGGTTAGGGTTACATCATGCCGGAAATTACCTTTTTAGAGACGTTAATTTCACTATCAAACGAAACGATAAAATCGGACTGGTGGGAAAAAACGGTGCGGGTAAATCCACACTTTTGAAAATCCTATCGGGTGAAATTAATTATTTCGAAGGAAATGTGATTCCAGAAGGAAATATTACCATCGGGTTTTTAAAGCAAGATTTAGATTTTGTGAAAGGGCGTACGGTATGGGAAGAAACGCTTCAGGCCTTTGAGCAGATCAATTTATGGAAAAAAGAGCTCGATGAGGTAAACCTTCAGCTCGCGGAGAGAACTGATTACGAGAGTGATTCCTATTCGGATCTAATTGTACGTCTTACAGAACTCAATGATTTACTCCATCACCATGATGCATACAATTTGGAAGGGGATATGGAAAAGGTCCTTTTAGGGCTAGGGTTTAAGGCGGATGATTTTGATAAAATTACCGATACTTTTTCCGGAGGTTGGAGAATGCGTATTGAGCTAGCAAAACTTTTACTTCAAAACAACGACCTACTACTTTTAGACGAACCGACCAACCACCTCGATATGGAAAGTATCATTTGGCTGGAAAACTTCCTCAAAGATTACACTGGAGCTATTGTTCTGGTAAGTCACGATAAGCAGTTTATGACTGCGGTATGTAATAGAACTTTTGATGTCAATAACAAAAAGATAGACGACTACAAGGCCAATTACACCAAATATTTAGAACTTCGTCAGGAGAGAAGAGAGAAATTACTTCAAGCTAAGAAGAATCAAGAGGTGGAGATTAAGCAAATGGAGGATAACATCAACCGTTTCCGCGCCTCTGCGACCAAAGCTTCTTTTGCTCAATCCTTAATTAAGAAACTAGACAAAATCGAAAGAATTGAAATCGATAATGAAGATGTATCGAAGTTCAATATTCGATTCCAACAGAGTGTGGTGCCGGGTAAAGTTATTTTTGAGGCTAAAAACCTGGGAAAATCTTATGGAGAGAAAAAGGTTTTTGATCATGTTGATTTCTTTGTTGAAAGAAAAGATCGCATTGCTCTTTTAGGGCAGAACGGTCAGGGAAAATCAACCTTAGCTAAAATTCTAACCGGATCCATAAAAGATTATACCGGAAGTTGGACTTTAGGTCACAATGTGAACATAGGCTATTTTGCCCAGAACCAGGAAGAGGTCCTCACGCCTGGAAAGACGGTACTTCAAGAAGCCGAAGATGCAGCCACTGAAGAAACCCGTCCTAGAGTTCGTGATTTACTAGGAAGTTTTCTGTTTTCTGGGGAAGATGTTACGAAGAAAACGCAAGTGCTTTCTGGAGGGGAAAGAAACCGTCTTGCTTTGTGTAAGCTGCTTCTACGTCCATTCAATACCTTGATTATGGACGAACCGACCAACCATTTGGACATTCAGAGTAAGGAAATCATCAAGCTTGCCCTTCAAAAATTTGAAGGTACTCTAATTGTTATTTCCCACGATAGAGAATTTTTGCAAGGACTTGCCGATAAAATATTTGAGTTCCGTGACGGTGAGATGAAAGAGTTCTTAGGATCGGTGGATGAATATCTTGAGTTTAGACAAAAAGAATCGATTCGCGAAATCTCCATGGAGAAAGCCAAACTGCAGAACAAATCCTTAAATGAGTCCGAGGAGTATAAGGAAGAGAAGCAGGTCAAAGCGGTTGAAAAGGAGGAGGTGAAAGTGATCTCAAAGGAGCAAAAACAGCTGGAAGGCAAACTTAAGAAAGCCGAAGAGAGGATCGCTGAGCTAGAAGAAGAAATCGCAAAGAAGGAGAAAGATTTTTCAACTAAGAATCCAGAGCCTAAAGAGTTGGAAGCGTACGAAAAACTTAAAAAAGATTTGGAGGAGCAAATGGGACTTTGGGAAGCGCTCGCCCTGCAGATCGAGTAAAACTTCGCTAAGGTTTTAACACTATTTTAACAGTAGGCGAAAATTTGGTACATTTGATCGATTCAAATTTGATCTATGAAAACCAAGTTACTTACTTTAGCCTTCTTGTCCTTTTCGGCACTAAGTGTCGCTCAGAACCAACAATATACCCTAACGGAAGCCGTTAGTGGACTGCGCACCAACCTAGCAGTGGAGAACCTATCGCAGTTTTCATTTGCGCCAGATTCCAAAAGCTATATCACATCTGTAAAAGATGCGTACCTATTCACGCCACTTGGCACGCAGAAATCCGATACACTAATTTCTCTATCGTCCTTAAATAAGGTTTTAGGAAAAGACAATTCACTGGAAAGAATGCCAGTGATTACTTTTGAAAAATCAAATCGGGCTTATTTTTCTAGTAAGGGGACTTACTATGTGCTGAGTCGAGGACACGGAATCTGGAAAGTTGAAAATCAGTTTTCTTTACCTAAGGGTGCAGCGAATGTACACGTACTTCTAGATCAGAATAAAGCCCTCTACACGCTTAATCAGAACTTGTTTATTACCGATGGGAAAGCTACCAAAGCCATCTCAGAGAGTAAGGATGAGAATATCATTTCAGGACAAGCGGTGCACCGCAATGAATTTGGTATTAATAAAGGGATTTTTGTTTCTCCAGATGAAACTAAGATTGCCTTCTATAAGATGGACCAAACAATGGTCAATGACTATCCAATCATTGATTGGAGCGAGAGTCCTGCCAAGAATGTAAACATTAAATATCCAATGGCAGGAGGAAAGTCGCATGAAGTAGTACTTGGGGTGTACGATACCAAAAAAGGGCAAACTACTTTTTTAGATATCCCTGGTGATCCGGAGCAGTACTTGACGATGGTATCATGGAGTCCAGATTCTCAAAGCCTTTTCGTAGGCGTACTCAACCGAGACCAGAACGATCTTAAACTCAATCAGTACAGCGCATTAACGGGCAAGAAAACAAAAGAGATTCTTCACGAAACCAGTAATTCTTATGTGGAACCACAAAATCCACTTACCTTCTTTCCTGGATCGTCGAAAGATTTTATTTACCAAAGTGAGCGCAGTGGATTTAATCACCTCTACCATTATAACTTAGATAAAGGATTTGTTGGAGCCCTTACGAAAGGAAACTTTAGTGTAACAGAACTTCTAGGATTCAATGAAAAAAAGAAAGAAGTCTATTTCACTTCCACTCAGGCTTCTGCTCTCGAGCGTCATTTGTACCGCGTAAACTGGAGCAACTATAAAGTAGAAAAGATTTCAAAAGCGGAAGGGATGCACTCTGGAAAGCTTAGCGCAGACGGCGCTTGGCTTTACGATTCCTACTCAAACGCAACGACACCTAGAGTAGTGGAACTTCACGACACTCAAAGTAAAGCCACTAAGCAGCTTTTAAAAAGTAAAAACCCACTAGAACTTTATCAGAGACCAGAGATTAAGCCAGTCACTCTGAAAGCAGAGGACGGAACTCCACTTTACGGAAAGCTCATCTTGCCTACGGATTTCGACGCTACGAAGAAGTATCCTGTAATTGTTTACCTCTATGGAGGACCGCACTTGCAGCTGATAACCAACTCATTTCCTCAAAGCGGAAACCTTTGGTACGAATACATGGCACAAAAGGGCTATGTAGTTTTCACAATGGATAATAGAGGATCTAGCGGAAGAGGAAGTGCATTCGAACGAGCTACTTTTAGAAAATTAGGAGAGGTAGAAATGAAAGATCAACTGAAAGGAGTGGAGTATTTAAAATCGCTTCCTTATGTTGATTCTAAAAGAATGGGAGTGCACGGTTGGAGCTTTGGAGGCTTTATGACCACGAATTTAATGCTCTCTTATCCCGATGTTTTTAAAGCCGGTGTGGCCGGTGGTCCTGTAATTGATTGGAATTGGTACGAAGTGATGTATACCGAGCGATATATGGACACTCCAGAGCAAAATCCTCAGGGCTATAAGGCCTCCCAATTGACTGAGAAAGTTTCAAACCTGAAAGGAAAACTACTAATGATTCATGGAGCTCAAGATGATGTAGTGGTATTACAACACTCTGTTAATTTCCTTAAAGCAGCCGTAGATCATGGTGTTCAACTGGATTACTTCTTGTATCCAGGCCACGCGCATAATGTATTAGGAAAAGATCGAGTTCATTTGATGCAGAAAGTGACTGATTATTTTGATCTGCATTTAAAACAAGAGAACTAATCTCATTCCATTTTCTGCATTAGAGACCCATATTGAATACGTACAAAATATACATCATACAATAGGCTGAATCAAAACTCTTGATTCAGCCTATTGATTTGAATATGAGGTTGAAAAAAATTCAGTTATTTAACCATTTGATGGATTTCGATTTGGCCTGTCTGATCATTATAAAACGCCGAATAAATTCCTGCTACTTTTTTACCTTGATCTACCGGATCGAAAGTCATGGGTAGCTTTCCCTCGTATTCGACCATTACATAAAAAACTACTGATTCAGAATTGGGAATATCCCATTTAATTACGTTTCCTTCACGATCGCTTACCAAGGTCCACGTCATTGGTAGTCCCACGAAAGTACCTGAATAATCTGCATTAAAGGTCGCCCCCCAATTTTCATCAAATAATCCCTTATAATTTCCTAGTAAACGGTAATTCAAATCGCTTTTTGCTACACTGTGGATAAAGCATTTACTATTGGGTACGCTCGCAGGATCAGTCACTAAGACTCGAGCTGGAGAATACCCACCAAATGTCTCGTCGATATAGGTTTTAACTCCCTTTTCTGGTGATTTTTTGGAATCACTCATCCATTGGTAACTACGGCTTTCATTGAGGTTTACCGGTTCTTTAAAGTCGATTCTACGATTGTTTTGACTTGCTTGAAGAATAACATCGGAATAACCCTTCCATCCAAATTGATCTGTTCCCTCAAGCTTCTTAAATTCAAAGGTGTTGTTTTCGATCGTCAAGGGACTTTCATATTTTTTGCAAGGTTCGATATGAATCGTTTCATTGTTTGCCGATACGGAGGCATGAGCCCCACTACCAAACATCAAATAGGTCCCTGATTGAACTTGAGCGCTTAAACCGGACCCCAGCGCAATGAAGAGAAATGCCAAATGTTTTTTCATGATTTATATTTTTAAGTTGTTTTTGACAACAAAGCTAATATTTCACCACCCTATTTGAAATACCTAGTTCGGGCTATTTTTTCTTCTTATTGATCGATCGCGCATGCGCAAGATAGAAGTTGGACGATAGCATAATCATTAAAAAAGGGCTACGGAAAATTAATTCGCAGCCCTATTATTAGGTAAATTGATCCTTGAATTGAAAAATTATTTAATAAATCCTTTGTTTCTTAGAAGTGGAGTGATTTCAGGGTCTTTTCCTGTATACTCTCTAAACGCTTGGTTTAGATCTTTTGAGTTTCCAATGGAAAGAATATACTCTCTAAATCTTTCTCCATTTTCTCTTGTCATACCTCCGTTCTTAACGATGTAATCCCAAGCTGCTGCATTAAGCACATCAGACCACATGTAGGCGTAATAACCTGCAGAGTAACCTCCTCCAAAGACGTGCGCAAAATAAGGAGAGTGGTATCTTGGCGGCACTTCACTTAAGGTAAATCCGTATTTCTGAAGCGCTTCTTTTTCAAATTCTAGTGTAGGTTTAAATTGAGATTCGTCTTTTACGGAATGCCAGTACATATCGATCGTCGCAGCTGATACCAGTTCGGTGGTTGAATATCCTTGATTGAAGCTGCTTGCTTTTTTGATTTTGTCTACTAAAGCTTGTGGCATAGGTTCTTTCGTTTCATAATGCAAAGCGTAATTTTTAAGGACACTTGGCTCTAAAGCGAAGAATTCATTGATTTGTGAAGGGAATTCTACAAAATCTCTAGGCGTAGCGGTTCCCGAAAGGCTTACGTATTTCTGGTTGGCAAATAGTCCGTGTAAGGTATGCCCAAATTCATGGAACATCGTTGTCACATCATCGTAAGAAATTAATGAAGGCTTACCTTCTGCTGGTTTTTGGTAGTTAAATACGTTCACAATCACCGGCTTTTGATTGAGTAGGTGAGATTGATCCACAAAGTTGTTCATCCAAGCTCCTCCTCCTTTATTGCTTCTTGTATAGAAGTCTAAGTAGTAGAGCGCTAATGAACTTCCGTCTTTGTCAAATACTTCATAAACCATTACATCTGGATGATACACCGGTAAGTCGGTTCTCTTTTTGAAAGTAATTCCATAGAATTTTTCTGCAGCAAAAAAGACTCCTTTTTCCAGTACCGTTTGAACTTCAAAATAGGGTTTGATTAGCGATTCGTCTAAGTCGTATTTTGCTTTTCTAACCTGTTCTGCGTAATAATTCCAATCCCATGGAGCTGCTTTAAACCCTCCTTTCTGCTCATCGATCAGCGCCTGGATTTCTGCTCTTTCTTTTTTAGCGGCTTCTACTCCCGGATTGGCTAATTGTGCTAAAAGTTCAAGGGCTTTCTCTGGAGAAGGGGCCATTTGATCTTGTAGTTTCCATTCTGCAAAAGAAGATTTACCCATTAGCTGTGCTTTTTTCAATCGAAGTCGGGCTTGTTTCTCAAGTGTTGCTCTTGTATCGTTTTGGTCTCCTTTTTCAGCGCGGGTCCAAGAGGCTTTGAATAGTTTTTCTCTTGTAGCACGATTGTGGAGGTTCTGAAGAAGTGGCTGTTGGGTGGTATTGAGTAACGAAAGTAAATACCCTTCATTGTATCCTGCGGCCTTTGCATCACTTTTTGCTGCAGCCAGATCATCACTTGAAAGACCATCCAATTCTTTTACATCTGTGATTAGAAGTCCACCGGCTTTTCTAGCTTCTAAAAGTTTACTTGAGAACTCAGTAGATAGTGTGGCGAGTTCTGAATTAATGGCTTTAAGCTCTTCTTTCTTTTCTTGAGATAGATCGGCTCCAGCGATTTCAAATCTTTGCTTATAGTATTCGAGTAGCCTTTTGCTCTCCCCATCTAAGCCTTCACTTTTTACTTGCTTTAATCTTTGCCAGATTTTATCGTTTAGATAGAGTAGATCGCTATGGCTAGAAAAAATGGGAGCATATTTGGCTTCTAGTGCTTGTAATGTAGGGTTCGTATTTGAACCTGTTAAATTGTAAAAGACTACTTGCGCTCTTCTTAAAACCTCTCCACTGTTTTCTATAGCAAAAACAGTGTTTTCAAAAGTAGGAGCGCTAGAATCATTTGCAATAGCATCGTACTCTCTTTTTTGCACTTCAAGTCCATAAGCAAAGGCTGGCTCAAAATGACTGTCCTTAATTTTATCAAACTCAGGAGTTTGGTATTGTAAAGAACTTTTGGTTAAAAACGGATTGTCTTTTAAGTTTTCGGGTACCACAACAGTGGTCGAAGTAGAATTTGTCGGTGTATTCATAGTGCTGCAGGCCCCTAAAGTGAGGGCGAGTGAAGAAAATAATACAACTGATGTAATAGTTTTCATTATTGAGTAGTTATAAATAATAGTTAAAGATACCAAATTTCTTAAATTTGACTGTCACATTAATTCTAGATTATGAAAATACTACTAAGTCTATTTCTTGCATTCGCTTCTGTATATGCATGTAAAGAAGACACAAAACCGACCTTTCCTCAGGTAAGAATTCTGGGCAATGAAGTAGAAGCAAAAGGAGAAATGGAAGAGAGAACCTTTCAAGATACTTTCGATCGGGTATGGGTTTCGAGTTCCATCGATGCGCAAGTATTTCATTCCAATGAAAATAAGGTAGTCATCCGTGCTCCAAAATCCGTAATAGAGAATGTTGCGGTTGAAACCAAAGAGGGTAGGGTCCATATTCGATTCAAAAACAATATTACTATTATTGGATCGCATAATGTGACGGCAAAAATTTATACACCTCAATTAAAAGGTCTGACTGCAGATTCCTCTGCCGATGTTGTTGTAATGGATAAATTCACCCAGGAAGAAATGAAAATTTCTATTTCTAGTAGTGCGGAGGTAGAAGGAACACTCGAAGCCAATCGAATGGAGATCTCGGCATCGAGCAGCGGTGGATTTACAGGTAAAGTTTGGGCTTTGGATCTTCAAGCCCAGGTCTCCTCTTCAGCCGATATGCTACTTAGTGGAAAAGCAAAAAATGTTCGTTTAAGCGCTAGTTCATCCGGTGACCTCAATGCCTCTGCATTAACCGCTGAAACGGCTGATCTTTCAGCTAACTCCAGTGGTGATATCGAGGTGGGAGTTGAAAAACAAGCTAATGCAAAAGCCTCTAGCAGCGGAGATATCAGGATTCTAAAAAAAGGACAGGTGATTGTGAAAGAAGAAACTTCCTCTAGTGGAAAAGTAATTGTCCACTAAGGTAGATTCTCGTTTTCTTCCTGATCTTGGTCGTTCCAATCGTGGGTGTCAAAATTAAGGTTGTCTAAAGATAAAAGTGCTTCCTCCCTTTGGATGCTTTCTCGAGTAGAGAAGAACAGATCGCCACCCTCTTCGTATTTCTTAGCAATTTTTCTAAGGGAAGTTTTGTCAATATTGATGAAACGTTTTCCTAGTCTTGCAGCAGTGTATTTTCTTATTCCGGTTTCATGGATGACATCGGTAGCCATATCCACGGCAGTTCCAAGCGTCTCCCGGTAAACATTGTCGATGCCGTGGTTGATGTAGTGGTAGGCGTCAAGACGGTTCTTTGCCCGCACGAAGATCTTTACTTTAGGATAGTGTTCTTTGACCGTTTCTGCAATGAATTTATTGGATTCAGGATCTTCTAAAGCAACCACTAGAATCTCAGCATCTGAAATTCCTGCAGCTCTTAATATAGGCAGACGGGTCGCATCGCCGAAAAAGACTTTAAAACCAAAACTTCTAAGCAGTTTGATGCGCTCAGGGTCATGATCCAGAACGGTTGCGGATATTTTGCTTGCCCTTAATAGTCGTCCCACCGTACTTCCAAAATGCCCAAATCCAACAATTATAACCTTTTTCTGAGCCACTGGAGAATCGAGGATATTGAAGGGCTGTTCCGTTGGTACTTTCGTTTTAGTAGTTCTTGGAAGTAGGTATTTATCGTAAATGATTAAAAGGATGGGGGTAACGGACATCGTGATGGCAGTCACGGCCATCATTTGTGAATTAAGGTGAGCGGGTATAAGGTAGAGGTTCTGTGAATAATTTAGTAGAACAAAGGCAAATTCTCCTACTTGGGATAGAGCAAAAGCATAAAATAAGTTCTGCATTTTTTCTAGTCTAAAGAACTTTCCAATCGCCAGGAGTACCAAAAGTTTGATCGCTAGAACACTAAAAGCGGTAGTAAAAATAAATACAGGATCACTTTTAATTACACTGAAATTAATAGTGGCTCCTACACTTACAAAGAAAATGGCGAGAAGCAGTCCTTTGAAAGGATTGATTTGAGCTTCAAGTTCGTGTTTGAATTCGCTGTTGGCCAGCATCACACCCGCTAAAAACGCACCTAAAGCAGCAGAAAGTCCTATGGCTACCATGAGTTCAGAGACACCAATTACTAAAAACAGGGAGGAAGCTGTTAGCAGCTCGCTCATACCGGCTTTAGAAACATAGCGTAAAAAGGGTACAAAAACATACCTTCCTAATAGAACTAGGGCCGCGACACCTAAAACTACAGTAAGTCCCTGCATCCATTCAGGAAGTGTTTGGATCAAGACTTGGACTTCGTTGTCTTCTTTGATTTCATATTTTGCTATCAGAGGTAAAAGTGCTAAAATAGGAATCACGGCAATGTCTTGGAATAGTAAGGTCGCAAACGAGGCTTCTCCAGCAGAGGTTTGAATTAGGTTTTTTTCCTGTAGCATCTGAAGAACAATCGCTGTTGAGGAGAGTGCAAAACACATGGCGACGGCTATGGCCTGATTAATTTGCCATCCCGCTAAGGTGAAGGCTAAAAATAGTAGTCCAATGGTTAGAAGTACCTGAGACATGCCTAATCCCAGAATTCGTTTTCGCATGGCCCAGAATTTTCTGGGTTCAAGCTCAAGTCCCACGATGAAAAGCAGCATCACTACTCCAAACTCTGTGGCGTGCATAATGTCGTCGGTTTCATTGCCGGTCAGTTTGAGTGCAAACGGCCCAATGATTACTCCACCTAGAATGTATCCAATCACAGAGCTCAGCCCTAATTTTCTAACCAGAGGAACCATGATTAAAGCGGCTCCTAAGAAAATGAGTAAGTTTAAAGCAAAGTGTGTTTCCATTAATGATCAAGCGTTTTACTGAAGTGGAGTTTGTGCTCAATAATCTCTTTCTTGGTCAGCGACTCGGCTTCATAAACAATGTAAGGCGTTTTGAGGTCGGCCTCAAAAGCTTGAAAAATAAGCAAGAGTCCACTGATGAGTTCTTCAACGCTATATCCATGTTTTCCTTCTTTGCCGAAGGATCGCTCTTTGCTTCGAGTTGTAGTAAGGATGTGAACCTCTTTGCCTTCAAAGGGATTGAGTACTTCGGTGCTGATCCATGTAGGATCTAATACTTCGTCTAGATAAAGCCTAAGCAGAGGTGGAAGTCCGAACCAAATGAGGGGGAAATGAAGAATAAATCTTTCGTAATTCTGAAGCCTTTTTCTTTCCTTAAAAGCGGGAATATAAAAATCTGGATATTCTTCATATAAGTCCAAGAAATCGTAATGCTGATGCCTCTCATAAAAATTTATCAGCACTCGGTTGGAGAAAGAATACTCCAAATAAGGATGGGCAAAAATGACAAGTGTCTTTTTCAAAAATTGCTATTTAAATACTATTTATTGCAAGAGCGAAAGGAAAAAAAGTTTACCAACCTCCTGAAGCACCACCGCCCCCAAAGCTACCGCCACCTCCGAAGCCTCCAAATCCGCCGCCTCCAAAGCCTCCACCAAAGCCTCCTCCGCGTCCTGAGCCTCCCATAGGTGGGAAAGGGAAGAAGCCTCCAGGATAGCTGCGCCTTCCTCGTTTACTTAAAATAACATCTCGGTCGTCGTCGCCATAATAGCCGCCTCCGCCGCCACTGTTTTTTGAGATAATGATGACCAGAATGATAATGAATAACAGGGCTATAAAAAGAGCGCGACCGTTAATAGTTTCTCCTGAGGTTTTTTTAACAATAGGTTTGAACTGTCCTTGAACCGTTTCCATCAAGGCTGTGGTTCCCCGATCAATACCTTCGTACCATTCTCCTTTTTTAAAACTTGGAGCAATCAGGTAGTCAATGATTTGTCCTGCTACAGAAGCAGTTAAATACTTTTCAACGGCTCGACCCTGTTGAATGGAGAGGGTGCGGTCCTCGGTTGCGATTAAAAGAACAATCCCGTTGTCAATATCCTTTTTCCCGATTTCCCAAGCTTCTCCAAATTCCCAGGCTAGAAAATTAATATCTTCTCCTCCAGTGGAAGGGATAATAATCACTTCTATTTCCGTTGAAGTGGAATCTTCAAATTTAATCAGCTTCTCATTAAGCGTATTTTTCTCCTGCTCCGAAAGAATACCAACTTCGTCGTATACAGGATACAGGACGGTTGGCTTTTCCGGAATCTTATACTGTCCTAAAACCAAGGCAGCAAAAGATAGGAAAGTAAATAAGGTTAAAAATTTACGAGAAACTAAGTTCATTAGACAGTTCGTTTGGATTTTCTCCATTGTGAGGGAAATGTTTTTTAAGCTCTTCGCCAGTTCTTAGAATGGCGGTTTCTAAAGCTTTAAAATAATTTCCCTTTTGAAACTCATAAGTGATATAATCGTGAAGCTCGTCCCAAAAGAACTGCTTCACTTTTTTATGAATGCCTTCGTCTCCGATGATGGTCAAATACTTTTGTTCAAAATTAACATGAAACAAAACCCCATTGCGCTGTAAGGTCCTCCGCATACCTAATTTTTCAAAAACAGAGAGCGCAACTTTGGCATTTTCACTCACGGTGTTCGAATCAATGTGTACCCGTATCTCCCCAGTGGAATGCTCTTCGGCAAGGCGAATAGCCTCCACTAGGTGGGCCATCTCGTTTTCGGAGAGAAAATCACTCATAATTAGTGGTTTGTTAGTCAGTGAATACTTCTGGAGCTACTTCTGCACCAGCAGTAGCCTTGAAATAAGGTTTTTCACCTTTACCAAATAGACCCGCTAAAACATTGTTAGGGAAGGTTTTAACTAAATTGTTGTATTCTTCCACAGCACCGTTATAGGTCACGGTTTCAGCTCTAATGGAATTTTCAATTGCTGTATATTCTCTTTGGAAATTGATGTACTGCTGATCCGCTTTTAAGTTTGGATACTGCTCAACTACAGCCATTAAACGACTCAAAGCACCGGAGAGTTCCCCTTGGGCTGCTTGGAATCTAGCCATATCTGCTTCTGTCATATTGGTTGGATCAATAGTTACAGAAGTCGCTTTGGAACGCGCTTCAATTACATTGGTAAGGGTTTCTTGTTCGAATTGAGCATACGATTCTACTGTACGTTGTAAGTTTGGAATCAGGTTCGCTCTTTTCTGGTATACGGTTTCTACGTTCGACCATCTTGAATTCACTTTTTGTTCTCCTTGAACAAAACTATTGTACGCGTTCTTTCCCCAAAAGAAGAGAATTGCACCAATAACGAGGAGTGCGATTCCGATGGTACCTGCACTCATACAACCTCTATTTTTCATAATTTAATTTTTTTTAAATGGTTTAATGCCTTGTAAATATACAAATTTAGTGCTACTTTTGCTCAAAGTGAAAAAAAAATGAGTACACTAATTGTGGCCATGGGTAAAAGCCGTCAGATTGGTTTTGAGAATCAATTGTTATGGCACCTTCCAAGAGATTTAAAGCATTTTAAGACCTTAACCGACGGGCATCCGATTGTGATGGGACGTAAAACTTTTGAAAGTATCGGAAGACCTTTACCGAACCGAACTAATATTGTGGTGAGTCGTCAGAAAGATTGGTTCATGGAAGGGATTTTAATTGTAGGAAGTCTTAAGGAAGCACTTAAGTTTGCAAAGAAAATTGACCCTGAATATTTTGTGCTTGGAGGAGGAACCCTTTATGAGCAGACCATGGAAAAGGCTGAGCGATTGGAAGTGACCTTAGTAGATACCGATCCAAAGGCCGATACTTTTTTTCCGCCCATCGATCCAAAGATTTGGGTAAAGACAAAAGAAGAATGCCATGAGGCGGATGAGAAGAATGAATTTTCACTTTGCTTTCAGACTTATGAAAGAAATGAGACTTTAGGCTAAGGGAAGTAAGTAAAAGAAGAGTTTTTAAAGGAGATAAGGAATTGTACAAGCGTTTTTTTATCTTTGCACTTTAGAAAAAAAAAGGATGCATAAAATAATAAAATTAGTCATAGCTGCCGCTATTTTGGGTCTGGGTATTTACATGATGTTTTTTACTCGTGAAACCGGATGGGGGATTGTAGTTACTCTTTTAACCGCAATTCCTGTTTTCTTGTTCTTCAAAAACGAATTCATTTTGCTTTCTTTTTGGCACATGAGAAAACAAAATACGGAGAAGGCAGGCAAATGGCTTGAACGTATAACAAATTACACAAGTCAACTGCACCGCTCTCAATACGGTTATTACCACTATCTTCAAGGGCTTACCTTAGCGCAAGATTCTCCTTCAAAAGTAGAACCTTTAATGAAGAAGGCGCTAGAATACGGTCTGAACATGAAGCACGATCGCGCGATGGCTCATTTGAATTTGGCAGCGGTTGCGATTTCTAGAGGAAGAAAACAAGAAGGGCAAAGGCTTTTAGATGAAGCGAAGAAGTTGGATTCAGCGGGAATGATGACCGATCAGATTCGTATGATGAAAGAGCAATTAAAAATGCCTTCTATGCAAAAGCACATGCACAATCCGCATATGAGACAAAGAGGAAAGTTCTTCTAAGGGAGCTAACTCAATAAAAATAGAATACCTAAAGTCCTTAAAAAACTTTAGGTTTTTTTTTGATCCTTTTCAATGTCTATCCTTGTTTAGTCATCAAATCGGGAGTTGTGATCATAAAACTTTGGAATCTGCCAATGGTATTGTACGGCAAGAGTTCTTATTATTACAATCACGAGAATGGTTGAAATTTGAACCACTAAATAGGAAAGGGAGGTGAAATTCACTAGAGCTAGAAATAGTACGCCCCCTACAATACAAGCCGTAGCATAAATTTCCTTTCGGAAAATAAGAGGAATCCGATTCAGGAAAATATCACGAATAATACCCCCAAAGCAGCCTGTGATGGTTCCTAGTGTAAGACAAATGAGAGGGTGTAGTTCTTGAGAAAGACCCTTTTGTATTCCTATAATGGTGAAAAGTCCTAGCCCAAAACTATCGAAGATAAATAGGGTGACTTTAAAGTTTTTTTCAAAGGTTTTAACAACAAAAGCTAGGAGGGTTCCAAAAAGAATGGTGAAGCAGTAGAGCATGTCTCTCATCCAAAATACGGGAACGTCTAATAAGACATCACGGACGGTACCTCCCCCTACAGAAGTGATGAATGCAATAATGAGTACACCAAAGGGATCTAAGCGTTTCTGCATGGCCGCAAAAGCACCCGACATGGCAAAAGATAGGGTTCCTAAGACCTCAATGGCTAAATTGATGTTCTGATGAAAATCCAAATCTTGGTTTTTTTTATTTGTTGACGCGTACGGCTTCTGGAACTAATAGTTCGTATTCCCCATCAAAAGAAAT
Organism: Bacteroidota bacterium; assembly: GCA_023393915.1. Lineage (GTDB taxonomy): Bacteria > Bacteroidota > Bacteroidia > Flavobacteriales > Weeksellaceae > Planobacterium_A. Next base: position 102,741 of record JAEXBS010000058.1, read on the forward strand.
GATTTCCCTTACAATACTACTGGAAATAAACGATTTTCCGGAAGAGGTAAGTAAGAAAAGGGTTTCAATTTTATTCTGATGGGTTAAGGTTCTATTGGTTTGAGCTATGGCCTTTTCAAATTCAAAATCGGCAGGATTTCTTAGTCCACGAAGTATAAAATTCACACCTTTACTGCGGCAGTAATCAATGGTCAGTCCTTCGAAACTATCTACTTCTACAGAAGGGTATTTTTCAAAAGTTTTACGGATAAACTCCTTTCTTTGCTGTAAGGAGAACATGTATTTCTTTTGGGAATTTTGTCCGATGGCAATTATGATTTTATCGAAAAGAGGAAGTGCTCTTTCTACAATATCAAAATGACCTAAAGTAATGGGATCAAAGGATCCTGGAAATACTGCAACTCTCATAGTCTAGGGTAATTTTTTTTGTAATGCTTTTTCGACTTCTCCTCCACAGAGCTCTTCAATAGAGATTCCATAGTGGCTGGCTTGTTGAGGTAGAATTGAGGTAGGTGAAAAGCCGGGATTGGTATTCATTTCAAGCATGTACGGCGTGCCGTCAACTATAATGAATTCACTACGTGAAAATCCGCTCATGCCTAAGGCTTCGTAGGCGCGAATTGCAAGTTGCTCCACCTTTTGTCTGGTTTCTTCATCTAGGCGTGCTGGAGTGATTTCTTCACTAGCTCCTTCGTATTTAGCTTCGTAGTCAAAAAATTCATTTTTCGGAACAATTTCGGTCATGCCCAGGACAGTAGCTTTTCCTCCAAGATCCACTACACCAACAGAAACTTCCATACCGTCCAGAAAAGATTCCACTAGGATGTCCTCGTCTTCTTTAAATGCTAACTCAAAAGCCCCAGAAAACTCCTCTTTTGTTTTTACTTTGGTGATACCAAGGGAAGAGCCACTTTGATTGGGCTTTACAAAAACAGGAAGTCCTAATTCTTTAACTATGGAATCAGGAGAAAGATCATCAGTTTGTCTTAGATAGATACTTTTTGCAGAAGGTATTCCGTATTTACCCAGCACTGCTAAAGTGTCTTTTTTATTAAAAGTGAGCGCACTTTGGTAAAATCCGCAGCCCGTATATCTTTGTCCAATGATGTCCCAATAAGCTTGAAGTTCACCGTTTTCTCCTGGTTTTCCATGCACAGTATTGAAACAAACATCAAACTTCAGTAGGTAACCGCTCTCCATTTCCACAGAAAAGTCCGAAATATTCATCGGGATTTTTTCGTCATGATCGTCGATAAAATACCACTGGTCCTTGAGAATGACAACGCGGTATACATTGTAGAGTTCGCGGCTGAGCGATTGATAGATCAGTTCTCCACTTTTTAGCGATACTTTGTATTCATCGCTGTAACCCCCTACCACTACGGCTACATTTTTTTTGTTCATCCTAGAGTAAACTTATATTTCACAAATGTAGCAAAATTGAGTAGGTTACAAAATCCTTAGTTGCAACTAGTTTATCCTTCGCCTTTTTGTGGAATTATGCTGGAATTTTTCCCGGTTTTCTTTGTGCTGAAGAAAGAAAATAGCTTCTTTTTGCATTAAAGCAGGTATGGGCCTCCTGCTCTTTTATCTACATAGGACTTAATTTTCCCACTTTTTCTATTATATTTGCTATCTATTAACAAAGAAGACCCCTTATGTTAAAATCGCTTTTCCACTGGAAGGTTCTTTTGAATATCGCATTGGCTGCCATCGTATTTTTAGGCCTAGTTTGGCTTACTTTCCGTTGGTTGGAGCTTCATACGCAGCACGGGAAAGAAATTCCAGTACCCAACGTAGTAAACCTATCGGTTCATAGAGCTATTGAAGTGCTCGACGATTCAGGATTACAATACGAAGTGGATAGTTTTAAGTTTGATCCCAAGTTCAAGCCTTTTCAAGTACTTCAAATCTATCCTGCAGCAGGTTCAAGAGTGAAGGGCGGAAGAGCTATATTACTAAAAGTGAACCCAAGAACCTATGCTCCTGTACAAGTTCCTGATATTCTTGACCGTTATAAAGGTCTTGCCTTTAGACAGCTCGAATCCATTGGACTGAAAGTGGGAGATACGATTTACGAACCGAACATTCAAAGAGACGCGGTTATTCGTATGCAATTAGGAGGTACGATATTAAAACCTGGAACGAAACTTCCTCGTTTTTCAACTATTGATTTAGTCATTGGAACTGGACCTAAAAGAAATGTAACCGTACCTAATCTCGTAGGGCTAACAGTTCAAGAGGCTCGCGCCGTTGTTTCCAATAATCTTTTCGAAATTGGACTCATCGAACATGAGGACGGAAAAGGAGATTTATCGGATATTGTCTACTATCAAGATCCGGAGGGAGGTGCTATAAGAGATCAAGGAATGCAAATTGATCTTTGGGCTTCCAAGAAAATTCCGGCTCAGATGATGGATCGTATTGCTCAGCTTAATAGAATTTACCGCATTCAGATTGACCCACTACCTTCTAATCATCAGTGGGAAGAGATGCCGCCGGTAGAAGAACCTGTAATGCCTCAGCCAAGTACTCCTAAAGGAGAAGCAAAACCGGGCGCTACTCCAGTCAATAAAGAGCAAGAAACGAAGAAAGAATCGAGCAAGTCCAAAGAAAAAGCTCCAGCGGAATCGGGTTCAAAAACTGAAGAGGCTGCCAAGCCTAAAGCTCGAAAAGTGATCGTTGAGTAAAAAGGATTAAGAAACAAGGTTCTTTTCCTTTTTTCAAATCGCTGTTCTTTAGCTTAATTTGTATAATTCCATGGATTCTAATAACTCAATGTATGACGACCAAGAGGAACTACTCGATGAGAGTTTTGGTTCCCAAGAAGAAGGAGGAGAACAAGAGGCCGAGGGACTCTATGAGCATTTAAATATGACCGTAGACAAAGGACAAGAGCCTTTGCGAATTGATAAGTACTTACTTATTTTCAGACAAAATTCTTCTAGAAATAAAATTTCACAAACCTGTCGGGCTGGTAACGTAAGAGTTAACGGACGGAGTGTAAAGCAAAACTATAAAGTAAAGCCTGGAGATCAAATCTCCGTGCTTCTAACTCGCCCTCCTAGGGAAAATGTAATTGTACCACAGGACATTCCTATCCAAATTGTCTACGAAGATGATGAGGTTCTAGTAGTGGATAAGCAAGCAGGCATGGTGGTCCATCCCGGCCACGGAAACTGGGACTCCACCCTGGTGAATGCCTTAGCGTTTCATTTTGAAAAAACGGGTCAGAAATCGGATTTAGATCGAGTAGGACTAGTCCATCGCATCGATAAGGATACCTCGGGGCTATTAGTTATCGCCAAGTCGGAGTATGCCTTAAGTTTTTTAGCACGCCAGTTTTTCGAAAGAAAAACCGAAAGGAGGTACTGGGCTTTTGTCTGGGGTAATATTGAACAAGACGAAGGAACCATCCGGGGGCATATTGGAAGAAATCCCAAGAACCGCATGCAAATGACTGTTTTTGAGGACGGAAGTGAAGGGAAGCACGCTGTGACCCACTACAAAGTCATTGAGCGGTTTCGTCATATGACCTGGGTAGAATGCAAATTAGAAACGGGCCGTACCCACCAAATTAGAGCTCATTTTAAACATATCGGTCATACGCTTTTTAATGACGAAAGGTACGAAGGCCATACCGCGCTTAGAGGAGTGAATCTACCCAAGTACAAGCAGTTTATAAATAATGTTTTTGAGCTTTTGCCTCGTCATGCGCTCCATGCCCATACTTTAGGGTTTATTCATCCTACAACAAAAAAACCATTGCACTTTGAGAGTCCAATGCCAAAGGATATGAAGGAAGCTTTAGAGAAGTGGAAGACTTATCTTGAATATAATTGATAAGAAATTCGACCATGATTTATATTCACGTTCCTTTCTGTAAACAAAAGTGCAGCTATTGTAATTTTCATTTTTCAACTTCCTTAGCCCAAAGTGATTTAATGGCGGAGGCAATTAGAAAGGAGCTGGCCTTAAGAGAAAAGGAATTAGAAACTAGAGCTCTAAGTTCCATTTATTTCGGAGGAGGTACTCCTTCTCTTTGGTCGGTAGACACATTGAAGCGAATACTAGAGGATACCCAAAAGTATTTTGATTGGAAAGAGGATATCGAAATTACTCTAGAAGCCAATCCGGATGATTTGTCAAGTTCATTTCTTAAGGAATTGCAATCCTCAGCGTTTAATAGGCTATCCATTGGGACTCAAAGTTTTTATGAGCCGGATTTACTACTTATGAACCGGGCGCACTCTTCTATGGAGGCAGAAGACTCCATCAAAAGAAGTCAAGATTTTGGATTTGAAAACATAAGTATTGATCTAATTTATGGATCTCCGCGCTCGGGAAAAGAGGTATGGAAAGAAAATTTAGCGAAAGCTTTACTGCTTGAGGTTCCACACATCTCTGCGTACGCTTTAACCGTTGAGCCAAATACTGCTTTAAATCATTGGGTTAAAGAAAAAAAGGTTGCAGGTCCAGATGAGTCTTTGCAGAATGAAGAATTTCATTATATGGCGGAGTTTCTACCCCTGAATGGACTTGAGCATTATGAGATCTCTAATTTTGCCAAAAAAGGCTTTGAGTCCAGGCACAACTCCTCTTATTGGAGAGGTAGAGAATATTTAGGACTTGGTCCTTCGGCCCATTCTTTTAATGGAAAAAATAAAAGAAGTTGGAATGTACCGAACAACACCAAATACCTCAAGGCCATAGAACAGGGCCTTCTTCCAAGAGAACAGGAAGCACTTTCAGAAAAAGAGCTCTATAACGAAAGAATTATGATTGGTCTTAGGACCCGAGAAGGAGTGGATTTAGAAAGTTTACTTAAAGAATTTTCTTCTCCAATTATAGAATATTTCCAGAAAGAAAGTCGATTAAAAATCGAAGTGGGACTTTTAGAAATTAAAGAGAATAAACTTATAATTCCTAAAGAACATTGGTTTTTATCGGACGGAATTGCTTCGGATTTGTTCGCTCTTTAATAGCAATATTTCGAAACAGCTTCAAATTGCTTAAATTTGTCACAAAGTTCAGGATTGAAAAAGAAAAAGCCCGATTATTCCCACTTAACTCCCGACCAACCCATTGGAATCTTTGATTCTGGAGTAGGCGGACTCACTGTAGCTCGAGAAATTAGAAAACTGCTCCCAAGAGAGAATTTCGTTTATTTCGGAGATACCAAACACTTGCCCTATGGAGAAAAATCGCCTGAGGCTATCAAAGGGTATTGTGAGAAAATCACTCGGTTTCTGTTGGAGAGTAATTGCAAGGCTATAGTTATTGCCTGTAATTCTGCTACCGCTAATGCGATTAAAGAAATCCTAGCGATTGTTGATAATAAAGTACCAGTTATAGATGTGATCTCTCCTGTGGCCGAGAAAGTAGCTTTTGAAATCCATAATAACGTGGGAGTTATAGCAACAAAAGCAACGGTGAATTCTGGGATTTATAAAAGAAGCATTCGACGTCACAACCGGTACATTCAAGTCGATGAACTAGCGACCCCGCTGATGGTTCCCGCCATAGAGGAGGGATTTAGAAACCATCCCATCACTAATGCCATTATTTATAACTACTTAAGTCATCCAAAGCTACGCAATATTGAAACCCTTATTTTGGGGTGTACCCACTATCCGCTATTAATCGATGAAATCAAGCAGTTTTACGGAAATCGAGTTCGAGTAATTGACTCGGCTAGTATCGTTGCAGGAAGTTTAAAGATGGTTTTAGAGCAGCACGGACTATTAAATACACAAAACTTAGTTCCACTTTATCAATTCTTTGTTTCGGATTTAACGAAGAATTTTGATAAAATATCTAGAAAAATTTTCGGTCCGGGGATCCATTTGGAGCTCAAAAGTCTGGAGCATTACTAAAGCTCCTGTTCTTCGATATTATTTTCTTGCGATTCAAAAAAGGAAAAACTGATGTTTCCATACTTTCTTGTTTGCACAAGTTTTGGGTGAGCGAGTTTCATTCTACTTTGGTGTTCCAAAACAAAAATGCCCTGAGTTGAAAGGAAATTTCCAGAAAGTACTAAGTTGATGAGCTCTTGGTATTTTTTTTCTTCTGTTGAATCAAAGGGTGCGTCAGCAAAAATAAGATCGTAAGAGGATTTATTTCTTTGCTTTTTTAAATAGTCATAAACATCGGCTCTTTGAACATTGATCTGAAGGGCCATATCCAGCTCGGCTGCCGTTGATAATATAAAGCTGCAATGTTTGGGGTTGAGTTCTACGCTGGTAATGTCTTGGCAATACCTAGAGGCCAGTTCAAGGGAAATAGAACCGATTCCCGCAAAAAGATCCAAAACCTTAATGGACTCCAAATCCAGTCGGTGTTCTAGAATACTCATCAGTGCTTCTTTTGCGAAATCCGTGGTGGGACGAACGTCAAAGTGCTTAGGTGCGGAGATTTTTTTGCCCTTCCAACGGCCGGAGATGATTCGAAACATGTCAGAGAGTATTTAATTGAGGATAAAATTCTTCTTCGGAATATTATCGTATTGGATTTTAAGATGGGATGCGAATTTGTTTAATTCTGAAATAAACGTTTCGTTCTCCGCCGTTGCTCCATAGATATGAAACCGGGTATCACGGAGCGGAAAATCGAGTTTACTTAAAGTAAAGAGTATAAAATAGAGAAAATCTACTTCTGAATGAAGATCTAAGTGGTTGTATAGTTTTACTTTCCTTTTCTCAAAAACAAAAAATTCACATTGTTCATTAAGTAAATGTATGTGTACTTCTTTGTCTTTTTTGGGTGATATTTTGCTTAAAAATTTACTTCCCGAAAAGTCAAACCGGCTGGGTCTTTTTCCTTGTTTTAAGAGTTGATAAAGGGATTTTGGAAACGTATAGTAAAACTGAACTTCAAATTTAGGATTGATCGAGAGCATTAACTCTTCTTTAGATTCATCAAGAGAGGCATTGTACTGAATTAAAGTACCCCCTAATTCATGCTCTTTAAATCCTTCAGGCATCAAGCTAAAATGATTGAAGGCCGAATAAACTTCAATACTACGGAACGGTTTTTCCAGAATTTTTTCAAGATAAGACTCAAAAAAGTCCTTAGAAGCCTCTTCTTCTTTAATGAATCGGTTTTCTTCTACTACCGATTTTCCTTGAAGGATTTGATAATGAAGGGACTGCTGAGTAAAAAGTAGTTTTAATTGTTCCATAGCAAATGAATCCACAAATTTAAAAATTATATCGGTGTGGAAAAACTCAAATTTGGGGCCTTGATTTTTTTGACTTAACGGAAATACACCAATATACTTGCAGACTCTTCTTTTAGTAGCTCGGTATGACGGTACTCGATTCCACCTTGTTCTTCAAGGATGGAGATGACAAAATTCTGTAGAACCCCATCTCCGTGACCGTGGATGATCAAAAGTTTTTCTGATTTTACCCTTTTGCAGTATTCGATTCGTTCCAAGAGTACTTGTTTTTGTAGCAGGAGCCTTTCGTAACTTTCATAGTTTTTCGGATCTTTTACCAACTGATCAAAGTGGAGGTCTAGTACTTGAGTGTTTTTCTTTGTTTTATTTTTTGAGACTTCTTTTTTTGAAAACTCACAAGGGATTTCAAGGGAGTCGTATAGGTAAGAAGCATCTGGCACTAACAGGGATGCTTCAACGGTATATCCAAAACCGTGCTCGTCCTCTAAAACGATGGTTTCCCCACTTATTTTGATGATTTTTCCTTTTAAATCCTCACTTACATGGGCTACTTTATCTCCTACTTTCATCCCTTTTCTGTTTTGTCCCCAAGTTCAATGACTACTAAATTTTCAATCTCTTTCCCACTTATTTCAAAGCTCATCAAAGTTCTTTTTTGGTGCCATCCCACTTTTCCTGCTGCACCAGGGTTTAAATGGAGTAGTCCTAGGTCTTTATCCGGTAGGGCTTTTAAAATATGAGAGTGACCAGAAATAAAAAGATCGGTTTTGCTCTTACTTAGTTCTTTTAGCGCTAGTGGAGTATACTTTTTAGGATACCCTCCAATGTGAATCATCAGTACTTCAACTTCTTCACACTTAAAACGAAGTACTTCCGGAAATCTTTTTCTTATTTCTGTGGAGTCTATATTTCCGTAGACTCCTTTTAAGGGAGCTATCTTCTCTAATTCATTAATTACCAAAAGACTTCCAAAATCCCCGCAATGCCAAATTTCATCTTTTCCCTTAGCAAAATGTAGGATGCGCTCGTCCATATGGGAATGGGTATCAGAAAGTAAGAGTATCCTTTTCAAAATGTTTATTTTTGCACTGCAAACATACGAATTTGAGATACTTTATTGAATTTTCCTACAGTGGAAAAAACTATTTCGGCTACCAGATTCAGCCCCGAGAGATTTCTGTTCAACAGGTGCTTGAAGAAGCTTTAACGACTCTTTTAGGGGAGCGTATTTCTATTGTAGGTGCAGGGAGAACCGACACGGGAGTGCATGCTAAAAAAATGTATGCCCATTTTGATTATTCTGCTCCGATTCAAGAAGGTTTTTCTCAGCGACTCAATCGTTTTGTACCGATGGACCTCTCGATTCACCAAATTTTTGAAGTTCCCTCGACAGCCCATGCACGTTTTGATGCGCTAAGACGCTCCTATGAATACCATGTTAGTCTAAAGAAAGACCCCTTTAGTCTCGACTATGCATTGCAGCATTATAAGTATGGTCTTGATTTAGAGGCTATGAACGAGGCTGCCGCTATTTTATTAGAGTACAAGGACTTTGCGAGTTTTTCTAAAGTAGGAGGCGACAACAAAACAACGCTCTGCGATGTCTCTTATGCGAAATGGACACAGAAAGGGGATCATTTGGTTTTCCGGATTTCAGCCAATCGATTTCTAAGGAACATGGTGCGCGCTATTGTTGGAACCCTACTGGAGGTAGGTACAGGAAAAAGAAAAGTAGAGCAGATGCACGAAATTATTGAAAGTAAAAACCGCTCTAAGGCCGGAACCTCAGCTCCAGCGCATGGATTAATGCTTGTGGAGGTAGAGTACCCGGAGGGAATCGTTCCTTAGAAAAGCAGGAGAGAAGCTAAAACATTATGTATTTTTGCAAAGGATTCAATATAAAAAAGATTAAGCGCTAGGCTCAAAATGAACAAATACTCCACTTCGCAAATTATCAAGCGACTTTTCACTCTGGGAATGAAGTTCCGTAGCTGGTTTCTTTTTGCATTATTGATCTCTGTACTACTTTCTGTAGTCTCTACCTTTCGTCCTTACTTAACCATGCAAATTGTCGATCAGGACATTATTGCTCTTGGGGATAGAGGCCTAATGATGAAGCATATCTATTGGCTTGTAGGACTTGTGTTACTAGAAACTTTTCTGAATTTCTTTTTGGTTTATTATTCCAATTTCATTTCTCAAAATGTGATTCGGGACCTTAGAGAAAAATTATACAAAAAGCTCATTTATTTTCGAACCTCTTTTTTTGATAAGACCCCTATTGGGCAACTTGTGACTAGAGCGGTAGGAGATGTGGAAACGATTGCTACGGTCTATACGGATGGGTTTTTAATGGTCTTTGGTGATATATTAAGGATTGTATTCGTATTAGTTATGATGTTCAATACGAACGTTCATTTGAGTTATATCTCTCTTGCGATTCTACCCCTTATGGTCGTGATTACAAGATTCTTTCAAAAGCGCCTTAAGAAAGCCTTTGGAGACGAAAGAACCTGGACCGCGACACAGAATTCCTTTGTCCAAGAGCGCTTAACGGGAATGCAGCTTATTCAAGTGTTTAACCGTCAAGACCAAGAGTTTAAGAAATTTGATTCGATCAATACGACTTTAAAATCCGCTCTGCTACGTACTGTATTTATATTTTCTCTGTTTTTTCCTGTCGTAGAACTCATTTCTTCCTTATTTATTGGCTTTGTCCTTTTCTATGGAGGTTACATTACTATTACGGCAGGGGTCGTGATTGCCTTTATTCAATACATCTCCATGCTTATACGTCCGTTAAGACAGATTGCAGATCGATTCAATAACATTCAGCGTGGGATTGTAGGAGCGGAAAGAGTTTTAGGGCTGATTGATCAAGACCTGGCTATGGAGAACAAAGGAACTCTTCAAACCGAGCGTTTTCGAGGGAAAATTGAATTTCGTAACGTTAGGTTTTCCTACGACGAAAAACAGGAAGTGCTCAAAGGGATTAGCTTTACCGTAAATCCGGGAGAAAGTGTAGCGATTGTGGGTGCCACAGGAGCAGGGAAATCGACCATTATCAGCTTAATCACGAGGTTGTACGATATACAGTCGGGGGAAATATTAATTGATGATGTTCCGCTTAAAAAGTATGAGCTCTACAATTTAAGAAGTCATATCGGGGTGGTGCTTCAAGACGTTTTCCTTTTTCATGAAAGCATTTATGAAAATCTAGCTTTTGGGGATGATTCCGTTACTTTAGTAAAAGTAAAAAAAGCAGCGAATGAAATTGAAGTAGGGGAGTTTATTGAGCTGCTTCCTGGTGGCTATAATTACATGGTAAGCGAAAGAGGAAGTTCTATTTCTTTAGGGCAAAGGCAGTTGCTTTCTTTTTTAAGGGCCTACCTTTCTGATCCCAAGATTCTAATTTTGGACGAAGCGACTTCTTCCATTGACGTTCAGAGTGAAAAGCTTATTCAAAAAGCGACTGAACGTATTACTCAGGACCGTACTTCCATAATTATTGCCCATAGACTTTCTACCATTGAGAAAGCCGATACCATTTTAGTGATGGACAAGGGGCTTATTGTAGAACAGGGGAATCATAAAGAGCTTCTTGCTAAAGGGGGTTATTATTCCAGTCTGTACAAAACCCAATTGAAGCAAGAGGAAGAGATCGATTCCAAAACAGAATAGTAAGGTCCTTAATTTAGCTCTTTACCCTTCTCTCTATTATTTTCTATTGAAATTTATTTATCCATAAAAAACCACTTCTGCTTTTAAGGCAGAAGTGGTAAATATAGATTAAGATGTGTTAAGGATGATTACATCATTCCTGGCATTCCTCCACCCATTGGCATTTGAGGCTCATCTTTTTTAACTTCAGTGATAACACACTCTGTAGTAAGAAGCATTCCTGATACAGATGCTGCGTTTTCTAAAGCAACACGTACTACTTTAGTTGGGTCAATAATTCCTGCTTCAAACATTTGAACGTACTCTTCGTTTTTCGCGTTGAATCCGAAGTCACCTTGTCCTTCTGCTACTTTAGCAACGATTACAGATCCTTCTCCACCTGCGTTAGCAACGATTTGTCTTAGAGGCTCTTCAATAGCTCTTTTAACAATCTTAACTCCTGTGTTTTCGTCTGCATTAGTAGTTTTAATGTTCTCTAGAGCAGCGATACTACGAACTAGTGCAACTCCTCCTCCAGGTACGAAGCCTTCTTCTACTGCCGCTCTAGTTGCATGAAGTGCATCATCAACACGGTCTTTCTTTTCTTTCATTTCTACTTCAGAAGCAGCTCCTACGTAAAGTACAGCAACGCCACCAGCTAATTTAGCAAGTCTTTCTTGAAGTTTTTCACGGTCGTAATCTGAAGTGGTGTTTTCCATTTGTGCTTTGATCTGAGCTACACGCCCTTTGATCTGAGCTTGGTCACCTCCTCCGTTTACAATAGTAGTATTGTCTTTATCAATGGAGATTTTTTCTGCAGTTCCTAGCATTTCTAATGTCGCGTTCTCCATAGTGAATCCTCTTTCTTCAGAGATCACTTGTCCGCCTGTAAGAATTGCGATGTCTTCTAGCATTGCCTTTCTACGGTCTCCGAATCCAGGAGCTTTTACCGCTGCAATTTTAAGTGATCCTCTAAGTTTATTTACTACTAAAGTAGCTAGAGCTTCTCCTTCTACTTCTTCAGAAATGATCACTAAAGATTTTCCAGCTTGTGCCACAGGCTCAAGAACTGGAAGAAGTTCTTTCATTGAAGAGATTTTTTTCTCTACTAAAAGAATGTATGGGTTTTCTAGTTCAGTAACCATTTTCTCAGAATTGGTCACAAAGTAAGGAGATTGGTATCCTCTGTCGAACTGCATACCTTCAACTACGTCTACTGTAGTATCTGTACCTTTTGCTTCTTCAACAGTGATTACTCCTTCTTTTCCTACTTTCCCAAAAGCCTCCGCAATCAGTGCTCCGATCGTATCGTCGTTGTTTGCAGAGATAGAAGCTACTTGTTGAATTTTTTCAGCTGCTTCTCCAACTTCTTGAGATTGAGATCTTAGGTTTTCAACTACAGCGTTAACAGCTTTGTCAATTCCTCTTTTCAGATCCATTGGGTTCGCTCCTGCTGCAACGTTCTTAAGACCTTCTCTTACGATGGCTTGAGCTAAAACAGTAGCGGTTGTTGTTCCGTCCCCTGCGATGTCATTGGTTTTGGAAGCTACTTCCTTAACCATCTGAGCACCCATATTTTCTACTTTGTCTTCAAGTTCGATTTCTTTTGCTACAGAAACTCCGTCTTTCGTTACGTGTGGTGCTCCAAACGCTTTTTCAATTACAACATTTCTTCCTTTTGGACCTAACGTTACTTTTACAGCATTCGCTAGTGCGTCCACCCCTCTTTTTAATGCGTCTCTTGACTCAATGTCAAATTTTATTTCTTTTGCCATTTTTTGTTTGTTTTAATTTTTTGCCTTTTGTAGCTCGGCGTTTTTTTTTAACTTTTTTCTACTTACTTCTAGATTAACCTAAAATTCCTAATAGGTCGGATTCTCTTACGATCAAATAATCCTGTCCGTCTAGTTTAAGTTCAGACCCAGAGTATTTTCCATAAAGAACTTTGTCTCCAACTTTAACAGTCGTAGGCTCGTCTTTTTTTCCTGGTCCTACAGCTACAACAGTTCCTTCTTGAGGTTTTTCCTGTGCAGTGTCTGGGATAATGATTCCGGAAGCAGTTTTTGTTTCTGCAGCGTTAGGCTGAACTAGAACGCGGTCTGAAAGTGGTTTGAAATTTACTGACATAATAGTATGTATTGATTAATATTTTTCTTCTCTATGGGTCTCCAAAAGTTTGCCACAAGTAGTGCCCCCAAGTAAAATTGTCTTTAGAGGTTAAATTGGCAGATATAAGTAAAATTGGGTCTGAAAATTTGGCAGAAAAAAAAGCCACTGAGATTTCCTAGTGGCTTTATTTTTATTAGTAAGAGCTCGCTTCTGATAGTTTAGAGAAATCTGCCTCTGAGAGCATAAGGTCTCTCGCTTTTGCAAAGTCTTCTACATGACTTATTTTTGTTGCGCTGGCAATAGGACCTGAAATGAAAGGGTGTTTTAAAAGCCAGGCCAAGGCGACTGCAGCCATTCCCACTTGGTTTTCCTCTGCAACCTCTTTTAATGCTTGAAGAACCTTTGAACCTCTAGGATTATCGTAGCGCTGTTGAACACCTCCTCCTCTTGGGTATTTTTTAAAGTCTTCCGGACTCTGGTATTTACCACTCAAAAAGCCACTAGCTAAACTAAAATAGGGGATTACTTCTAAATTTTCTTTCTCTACAATTGGGCGATAAATCGATTCGAAACCTTCACGGTCGTATAAATTGTATTCAGGTTGTAAAACCTCATAGCGAAGAATCCCTTGGTCTTTTGAAAACTGTAGGCTCTCTTCCAGTCTTTCTTTGGAGATGTTTGAAGCTCCGATTGCTTTTATTTTTCCCTCTTCTTTGAACTTGGCATAAGTTTCAAGTATGGTTCCACTTGAAGTGGACTCATCGTCATAATGCGTAAAGTAAAGGTCTATATAATCGGTTTGAAGATGTTTCAAAGAAAGATTTAGTTCGCTTTCAATCGTTTGGGGAGCAAGATCCGGTTTTTCGGTAATTCTAGTTCCTCCTACTTTAGTAATGAGTTGAATCTCTTCTCGGTTGTTTCTTTCTTTCATCCACTTTCCAATGATTTTTTCACTCTCTGAACCATCGTTTCCCGGAATCCAAAGGGAGTAGATGTTTGCTGTATCGATAGTGCGCATTCCTAAATCATAGTAAGCATCTAAAATTTTGAATGACTCTTTCTCGTCGAGCGTCCAACCAAAAACGTTTCCTCCTAAAACGATAGGAGATTCAATAAGCGTATTTTTCTTGTTTTGTGACATATTTTTAGTGTTGTTTATTCTTTTCAAAGGTAGCTCGCTTTTACTTTAGAAAGCGAATCTATTCGATGAATGAAATGGATCATGATAAGTGATAAGTTCAAAAAGAACTTCCCCCTCCCTTTAAAAAGGGAGGGGGAAGCATTATGGAATGGAAAAATGTTTATTTCTTTTTTCCTGCCGCTTGCATCGGATTGACTCTGCCACTAGAGGCGCCTCGTGCAGCCTGTTGGGATTTGCGTTTAAACACATCAAAAGAAGATGGTCCTTCTGGAGTATTCCCTTCGGTCCATAGGTTATTATTGGTGTCAATATCAGCGGTCTGTTTAAGTGGATCCAATTCAATGGATTTTAACTTTTTATTGAATACATAAGTAAGTGAGACGTTTTTCTCATTGTGACGCCAAATTTGTGCATTCCTTTTGTCGGAGAGCGTTGATCCGTCCTCAAAAGTGAATTTTAAAAGAATCGGCATAACCATTCCACCTTTGTTGGTGAAATCTAACTGGTAGGCTCTAAGGGAAGAAAGTCCGTTTTTATCGCTTGCGCTTAAGGCTTCCTTGGTGTCCCAAGTCATTTCGTATTTTTTCTCGAGATCTACTTTCTCTAGCCCGCGATCATAACGCCAGTAGAAATCCTGAGTTCCTTTATCTTGGTCGGTATAGAAAACAATGTTTTTATCCTCACGGTTTCTAATTTTACTTATATCGTCAAAGTCGTTAAGTAAAGGTTTGTCTACCGTGTAGCTTAGGGTGCCAGCTTTGGGCTGATGATTCAAGTTCGCTTGGGCTTGGGTGACCTTGTCTAAAGAGATGTCGACTGGATCAATTCCGTAGAACCATCCTCTCCAAAACCAATCGAGGTCATCTCCAGAAGCATCTTCCATGGTTCTAAAAAAGTCTGCTGGTTCGGGGTGGCGAAAAGCCCATCGCTTGGAATAGGTCTTGAAAGCAGAGTCAAAAAGTTCTCTTCCCATAATGGTCTCCCTTAAGATGTTGAGTCCTGTTGCGGGTTTGGCGTAGGCGTTGGGTCCAAAATGGCGGATGTTGTCCGAGTTGGTCATAATGGGTTCCAATTGATCTTTTGGAAGTTTCATATAATCGACGATCGTATGAGCAGGTCCTCTTTTGGAGGGGAATTTGTTGTCCCAACGCTCCTCAGTCAAATATTCCACAAAGGTATTAAGCCCTTCATCCATCCAAGTCCATTGCCTTTCATCGGAGTTAATGATCATCGGGAAAAAGTTGTGGCCTACTTCGTGGATGATGACCCCAATCATTCCGTTTTTTGTTCCTTCTGAATACGTACCGTCGGGTTCAGTTCGACCGAAATTGAAACAGATCATTGGGTACTCCATTCCGCTGGAAGCCTCTATAGACTGAGCCACAGGGTAGGGGTAGGGAATGGTATATTCTGAATAAGTTTTAATTGTATGAGCAACCGCCTTGGTGGAAAAAGGTCGGTAGAGTCCATAAGCTTCTTTTGGATAAAGACTCATGGCCATCACGTTATTTTGGTTCTCTGGAATGTGAACTCTCATGGCATCCCAGATGAATTTTCTAGAAGAAGTCCATGCAAAGTCCCGGACGTTTTTCGCTTCAAAAATCCAGGTTTTTCTTTTAGTGCTTTTCGTTTTTTCTGCTTTTTTGGCTTCCTCTAAAGTTACGATTTCGATAGGCTCTGAGGAAGTTTGGCTTTTTTCCCAACGCTCAAACTGTTTTGCATTTAAAACCGATTTGAAATTTTTTCCTTCTCCTGTAGCCGCTACAATATGGTCGGAGGGTACGTCGATGGAAACTTTGTAATCACCAAAGGCCAGAGCGAATTCTCCTCGACCGGTAAATTGTTGGTTCTGCCAACCCTTAAAATCGGAGTAAACGCACATTCTAGGGAACCATTGGGTCATGGTGTAGACATCATTCCCATCCTCAGGGAAGTGTTCGTAACCTCCACGCCCTCTCATGACCATTCGGTCTGTGATTTGGTAGTTCCATTTAATATGGAAGACTATTTTTTCTCCAGGAGCAAGTGCTTTGGGAAGGTCGATGCGCATCATGGTGCGGTTCACTGTGTAGGGAAGAGGGTTTCCATTTGCGTCAGCTACTTTTTCCAAATTCACTCCGTAACCGTTGTCTTTTGCAGGAAGTTTGGTAGGTTTTAGATTAGAAAGTTCTATTTCACTAGGAAGTGTACTTGAGAAATCGTAGCCAGCAGAGTTAACCGTTGAGTGCTCGTTTTCATCCAATTGCATCCATAGGTAATCCAAAGAATCGGGAGAATTGTTGTAGTAGGTTACTTTTTCCTCACCCCGAAGGACGCGGTTGGATTCGTCCAAGTAGGCAGAGATTTCATAGTCGGCCTGATTTTGCCAGTACTGGTTTCCTGGAGCTCCAGCGGCCGTTCGGTATACATTGGGCGTAGGGAGTAGCGTTCCAAGTTGTTCAAATTTGTTCCCGTGATTGCTCTGAGGGTTGTTTTGATGATTCTGAGCCTGATAAATTCCAAAGAATAACAAGGCGAAGAAGGGAAGGATCCGTTTCATAAGCATTGAGTAAGAATCGGTTGTATATAAAATGTACTGTAAATCTACTTATTTTTTCAAAGAAACAGCAAGGTAGAAGGAAATATTATGCAACTCTAGTCAAATTTATCTCTATTACTAAAGGGGAAATCCTTCTGTTCGGAAAGGTGTTTACTTATGGGATTCTCTCTAAAGTCATTTGCATAGCCAGAAAGAAAACTCCCGAGGCGATAAATAACTGCCAGTCTTTTTTGGGTACTTTAAAAAGTTGAGTGACCAGTGCGCTGAGTCCTAAGAATAGGGCAACTACGACGATTTGTCCAAGTTCTAAGCCCACATTAAATCCGAAGAGCGGCATTCCAATACTTTGTTCTGATGAAAGGGTCATACGAATCGTATTGGCAAATCCCATCCCATGAATCAGCCCAAAGAACAGGGCTAAAATATAATGACTGGATCTTAGTTGCTTTGAATTTTTTCTAAACAGTATGTTTTCTAGCGCTGTTAGTACGATGGTTAGCGGGATTAAGAATTCAACCCAAGACGAGGGAACCCTTAATACATCTAATACACTTAAAGCTAGCGTTAAAGAATGTCCAACGGTAAATGCGGTTACTAGAATCAGAATTTTTTTTAGGTCCTTAAGTCCGTAGGCTAAAACCAAGACTAAAACAAAAAGCTGGTGGTCTAAAGCATCGATGGAAATGATGTGCTCCCATCCCAGTTGGAGGTAGAAGAGAAAGTCGTTCAAAGAAGTAGAATTAAGAAGTTATTGTTTTCTATACTACGAAAATAGGTTATCTTTTGATTTATCCAAAAAAAAGCAAGGAAAACAACCCCATTTTTTAGACTCTCGGTTAATTTTAGAAGAAGTTGTTTTCCTATATTTGAAAAATGAAATTCTTTCCATTCGTTTTTGTCTCTCTTGTTTTATCGTTTCTTCTTTTCTCAAGTGGAGCTCTAGCGGCTAAGTCCTATCCCATCGAAACAGTGGTTCACCCTTACCATGTAGGGAGTTTAGAGATTCGTCATAACAGCAAAACCAAAACCTTTGAGCTCATTGGCAAATTTTTCGTTGACGATTTAGAGAACGGTATAAGCAAAGATGCGAAGTCTTCTGTTTTCTTTTTAGAGCCTAAGCATAAGGCTAAGATGAATTCGCTGCTCAAAGCGTATTTATTAAAAAATGTGAAGCTTCAGGTTAATGGTAAAACTATTCCACTCCAGTTTATTGGATACGAGGAAGAGAGTGAAGCGGTGGTTGTTTATTTGGAGTCCTCTGTGGTTTCAGAGCCTTCCAAAGTAGAGGCGGAGGTTTCTGTTCTTTACAATCTCTTTGATGATCAATTAAATATCATTCATTTAATTGTGGAGGGGAAACGTAAAAGTCTAAAACTATATTATCCTTTGTCGAGCGCTAAAGCTCAGTTTTAGGGGAATTTGAATAATTTTCATTCCAATTTTTTGCAAAGTCAAAGAGCTCTGGAAAAAAGAGATCGTAATGAATCTGTAGTTGAGGAATTAAGGATTGAAACAGAGAAAATACTTCAAGATCTTGAGGAAGGTATTTGGCTCTTTTTAGGACGTTTCTTATTGAATTATCAATTCCTTCGAAACTACCGTACTTGGCTAGCCATCCGTACTTACGCATAGAAGGAAGTGTTTTTTTTAGAGATTCAGGGAGCCACTTGTAATTTTCTTCTAATAGGTAAATCACTTTTTCACAGTGCTCCTCCCATTCCTTTTTAGAGTAGATTTTGGGATCCGTCGCTAAGAAGTAATCCATTGCAATGTCAGTGAATACGGCTGCGTAGTGACCGGTCAAGGGTGAGAAAAGCCGTTTGGCTTTTTTAAATTCTTCATGGCTGTCCGTAAACTGATCAATGGCGTGGTGCAAAGCAATGCCTTTGGCGATTTCTTCAGGATAGTCTTTTTTGTCCTCGAACCGTTCGAAATCGGCCAGGAAATTGCCGACCAATTGCTCGGGGGAAAAGGAAAGGAAACTATGGGCCAGATAATTCATGAGAAGGGATATTAGAAGAGATGCTCGTAGAATTCTTCAATTTTACCGACTTCAACAATACGAATTCCAAACTTCTTTTTTGGAATCTTGTTTAGCTTAGATACCACAATCGTTTCGTAGCCCAGTTTTTCTGCTTCTAAAATTCTGCTCTCAATTTGTGGAACCGGACGAATTTCTCCACTCAGACCAATTTCCCCTGCAAAACAGTATTTCTCACTAATGGGCTCGTCTTCACTTGAAGAAAGTATGGAGGCAATCACAGCTAAATCAAGCGCAGGATCGTCGGTTTTGATGCCTCCTGTGATGTTAAGGAAAACGTCTTTGGATCCTAGCTGAAAGCCGGCCCTTTTTTCTAAAACAGCTAAGAGCATGTTGAGTCTTTTGGAATCAAATCCTGTTGTGCTTCTTTGAGGCGTTCCGTAGACTGCAGTAGACACCAAAGCTTGAATTTCAAGAAGCATAGGACGATTCCCTTCCAACGTTACTGCAATAGCGTTTCCAGAGAGGTCCTCCGTTTTTTTTGTGATGAGCACCTCGGAAGGGTTTTTGATTTCCTTTAGACCTTGACTGACCATTTCGTAGATGCCGATTTCTGAAGTGGATCCGAATCGGTTTTTGCTGGAGCGCAGCAGGCGAAAAAGGTGATTTCTATCGCCATCAAAATTAAGCACTACATCCACCATGTGCTCCAGTACTTTTGGACCTGCAATTTGTCCGTCTTTTGTTATGTGGCCTACAATAATGATAGGAACGGAGTTCTCTTTTGCGTAGCGAATCAGTTCACTTGAGCAGTCCCTTATTTGAGAAACCGTTCCCGGCGAGCTTTCTAAATTACCGGATTGTAGCGTTTGAATGGAATCCACGATCAAAAGGTCCGGGGCTAACTTTTTTGCTTCATGCAATATCTTCTCAATAGATGTTTCGGTGAGTAAGTAACAATGAGGATTTTGAAGATCGGTTAATCGGTCGGCGCGCATTTTAATTTGCGTGGCGCTTTCTTCTCCTGATACATAAAGAATTTTCTTTTTCATTTTAAGGGCCAACTGTAATAGGAGTGTCGATTTTCCTATTCCCGGCTCACCTCCAATTAAAATGACGGATCCTTCTACGATTCCACCTCCTAAGACCCGATTGAGTTCTTCAGAATTCGTTCGAAGACGAGGCTCTTCACGTGCTTCAACTTCAATAATATTAATCAGTGGATTTCTTTTAGTTCCAGAAAGAGAGTTTCTAGTAGCGGATTTTTCAACAATTTCCTCTACAAGCGTATTCCAATTTCCACAGCTTTTGCATTGTCCGTGCCATTGAGTGTGCTGAGCTCCACAATTTTGACAGTAGTATAAAGTTTTTGTTTTGGCCACAAGCTTTCTAAATTATTCTTTGGCAATTTACGTTTTAAAAGTTCAAAAAAACAAAAGCCGTCCAGAAAATGGGACGGCCAAAAGGTTGGGAATATATATAGGACGGCAGGATTTTATTCTCTGCCTACGTGTCGTTTCTATAGGTTAGATGTCCTATAAGTCAAAAAGTTAAATTCGTTTGTGAAAACTTTAAAGCCAAGAGCTTTCTAAAATGACCCTTTAGAAATTGGGAAGCAATGGTTTTTTCCTTTAACTTTGCACAAACCTAAATCAATGAGTAAAAAGCAGACGAAATACATCTTTGTCACTGGAGGTGTAACTTCTTCATTAGGAAAAGGAATTATTTCGGCCTCCCTAGGTCTTCTCCTAAAAGAAAGAGGATTTAAAGTCACCATTCAAAAACTTGATCCCTACATTAATATCGATCCAGGAACGCTTAATCCTTATGAGCATGGAGAATGTTATGTTACGGAGGACGGAGCAGAAACCGATCTAGATTTAGGGCATTACGAGCGTTTCTTAGACTCGAATACTTCCCAGAACAATAACGTAACGACCGGTAGAATCTACCAAACGGTGATTGAAAAAGAAAGAAAAGGGGATTTTCTTGGGAAGACCGTGCAGGTCATTCCTCACATTACAAATGAAATCAAGCGAAGAATTAAAATCCTAGCTAAACAGAACTACGATATTATTATTACGGAGATCGGAGGAACGGTAGGTGATATTGAATCCCTTCCATACATTGAATCCGTGCGCCAACTTCGTTGGGAACTTGGTGAAAAGAATTCTCTAGTGATTCACCTTACGTTGCTTCCTTATTTGGCGGCTAGTGGTGAATTGAAAACCAAGCCTTCTCAACATTCTGTACGTCAATTAATGGAATACGGTATACAGGCCGATATTTTGGTTTGTAGAACAGAACACAGTATTTCAAAAGACATTCGTGCGAAATTAGCTCAGTTTTGTAATGTGGACATTTCGAGCGTTATCGAATCCAAGGACATGGAAACCATTTACGAAGTTCCACTGAATCTTCAAAAACAAATGTTTGACGAGGTGGTTCTAAAAGAACTGGATTTAAAAACGGATCAAAAGGCGGAGCTTAAAGATTGGAAACAGTTTTTAAAGAAATATAAAAACCCAAAGAAAAAAGTAGAAATTGCACTAGTTGGAAAATACGTTTCTCTGCAAGATTCTTACAAATCCATTGTAGAGTCCTTTATTCATGCAGGTGCGGAAGTAGAAACGGAAGTAAAGGTTCGCTGGGTTTATAGTGGGGAAATTACAGAAGAAAATGTAGAAGAGACCTTTTCCGGTGTAGACGGTATTTTAATTGCTCCAGGATTTGGAGATCGTGGGATAGAAGGAAAAGTGCTTTCTGCCAAGTGGGGTAGGGAAAATAAAATTCCTACTTTAGGTATCTGCCTAGGAATGCAAATTATGACCATAGAATTTGCAAGAAATGTTCTTGGAATAGAGAAAGCGAATTCCATGGAGTTTGATACTTCAACTCAAGATCCGGTGATTTCCTTAATGGCTGATCAAAAAAATGTGGTTGAAAAAGGAGGAACCATGAGACTAGGAGCGTGGAAGTGTTCTTTGAAAAACAATTCAAAGCTTTTAGAGATTTACGGTCAGAAAAATATTTCCGAGCGTCACCGTCACCGTTATGAATTCAATTCCGAATACCAAGGGGAATTTGAAAAACACGGACTTATTCCTACAGGACTTAATCCTGACACTAAATTGGTAGAAACCCTAGAATTAGCAGAGCATCCTTTTTATATAGGAGTGCAGTACCACCCGGAATACAAAAGTACAGTGGAATCTCCACATCCTTTATTTGTAGCTTTTGTAAAAGCGGCTCATAAAAGTAAATAAGAAAAGATAATCATTCTATATAGTAGAGAGCTGGACAGTTAAATCCAGCTCTTTTTCGTTTAAAAACCCTTCAAACCCCACAGGCGAAAACAACGATTTTTCATTTTTCGCAAAACACAAAGAAGGGAGGGGGAGGGATCCAAAAAAAATCAGTAATTTTGTGCACTTAAAAATAAAAATCTAAGGGGTTTAACTTGCCAATTTACAAGTGATTCCCATAGGAAGAAGAAAACGAAAAGCGATGCAGCAAAACAAAGGACTCGACCGAAATCAATTAATCAGTTTTATGCTTTTTTCGGCCCTCATGTTAGGGGCGATGTTTTATTTTCAAGACAAGCAAAACAAAGATGCAGCAGCGAATGCTAATCAGCCTAAAGTAGAGCAAGCAGCAACAGCTCCAGGAGCCTTGCCAGCGGCAACGCAAATTACTCAGGATAGCCTTGCTAAGGTACAAACCGTTCGATTAGAGAATGATGAACTTATTCTAGATTTTTCAACTCTAGGAGGACAGCTTTCTCAAGTAGAGCTAAGAAAGTTTCAAGCCTACAATTCGAGAACGGATGAAGCCGATCTGCCGCTAAGACTTTTAGAAAAGAACAACTCTAGCTATGGATTTGAGTTTAAAACGGGTAACGGTCAAATCATCTCCACTAGAAACTTAGTTTTTTCTCCTACTCAAAGTAGCAACCAACTTACTTTAACAGCCAATGCTTCGGGAGCGCAAGTTCAGTTCATTTATTCCCTTAAGGAGAATTATACGTTAGATTTCCAAGTTCGAACTACTGGACTCAATAAATTAGGGGCTCCAAGTGAGGGTGAGTTCCTATGGGACTATAGCGTTATTAATGTAGAAAAGGGACGAAGCCAAGAACAAGCGCACACAGAGTTCTCGTATGCTTTTAATGACTATAAAGACTACGATTATGACGCTAGAAGTGGATTGGACGAGACGGGTGAGACTTTGAACTGGATAGGAGTAAAACAACAGTTTTTTGCTTCCCTTATAGAGTCCAAAAATGGATTCAAAGGTTCTACGGGATCTCAGGACGTTTTGGAAGAGGGACAATACCTTAAGAAGTTTAAATATTCTGGAACAGTTCCTACCCAAGCAGGGGAGTTCAATCAGGACTTTTCTTGGTATTTTCTTCCATTAGATTTACCTCTATTGAAATCCTACGATAAGAATTTTGATGAAGTCCTACCTTTAGGTTGGTCGTTTATTGGAACCATGAACCGTTGGTTCTTTATTCCAATGTATAATTTCATTTCTTCTTGGGGGCTTACTGCAGGTTGGGTAATCTTTGTGATGACGATCATTGTAAAGCTTATTCTTTCCCCGATTATGTTCAAGCAGCATAAGCTTAGTGCGATGATGCGTGTGATCCGTCCAGAAATTGACGAGGTGAATGAGAAGCATAAGAACTCAGATCCAATGAAAAGACAGCAAGCAACGATGGAGGTCTACCGAAAGGCAGGCGTTAATCAGATGGCGGGTTGTTTGCCAGCGCTGCTTCAAGTTCCTATTTTCTATGCGCTCTTTAGATTCTTCCCGAATTTCATTGACCTAAGAGGAGAGAGTTTTTGGTTTGCAAAAGATTTAACCGCTTACGACGATATAATTAAGTTGCCGTTCTCTATTCCGCTTCTAGGAGATCATTTGAGTATTTTTGCGATTGCTTGTACCGCGGTTATATTAATCTATACAATGCTTACTGCTGGAAATATGCAACAACCTTCTATGCCGGGAATGCCGAACATGAAAGTGCTTATGTATATTTTCCCAATTACTTTCTTATTCTTCTTAAACACGATGTCTTCTGGACTATCTTGGTATTATTTCGTGTCCAATGCAATTAACATCATTATCATTCTAGTTATTAAATACTGGATTTTAGATGAAAAGAAGATTCATGCTCAAATTCAGGCCAATAAAGCGCAACCAAAGAAGGAAGGTAAATTCCAGAAAAGAATGCGTGAGATGATGGAGCAAGCGCAAGAACAGCAAAAACTTCAACAACAACAGCAAGCCAAAAAAGGAAATCAAAAGAAGAAATAAGTCTCTATTTCTTTTAGATAACTATATACTATATTAAATAACAGCTGAGCGTTAATTTCGTTCAGCTGTTTTTTAGAATTTAAGTATAAATCAACTTAAAGCTTTTACGATGGTAAGGAGTAGGACCGTATTTCATTAAAGCTTCTCTATGCTTCTTCGTTGCATAGCCTTTATTTTCATTCCAACCGTACTGCGGGTATTCTTCATGCAGCTCGAGCATCAAACGGTCTCGGTATTCTTTTGCGATTATTGAGGCGCAAGCAATGGAAAGCAATTTGGAATCGCCCTGAACAAAACATCGGTGAGGGACAAAGGGATAGGGATGAAAACGATTTCCGTCCACAAGTATTAGCTCAGGTCTTATCGTTAGTTGATCAATTGCTCTATGCATCGCGTGAATAGAGGCATTTAATATATTGTGCTGATCAATGTAGGAGATGTCCAGCTCTGCAACGGCAAAGTCAGCCACGTGTTGTTTAATGTAAGTTTCCATCTCTCCACGGGCTTTTGCAGAGAGTTTTTTGGAATCGTTTATTAGGTCATTAGAAAAATTTTCATCTAAAACCACAGCAGCGGCCACCACTGGCCCACTTAAACAACCTCTTCCTACTTCATCGCAACCGGCCTCTACAAGGCCAGTTTCAAAGTGCTTAAGTAAGCCCATTACTATTCTATTTTATCTATGTAAACGTTTAAATGATTCTCAAAAGTAAAAAAAAATTAAGAATTTATTAACTAAACGTTTGGTCAATTTAACGAAGTTTTGCACATTTGTGTATTGAAAAAATTTAATTTGATATGAAGAAACTAACAACGAGCGTTCTAGCTGTTGTGTTAACTTCGTCGTTTGCACTGGTGAACGCGCAAGTTGATACCACTAGAACTGCTGATATCGAGGGGGTAGTCGTAACGGCTCTCGGTATCAAAAGGGAAAAGAAGTCCATCGGTTATGCGGCCCAGGAAATTTCTGGGGAGAACATCTCCGAAGCTGGACAAAACAACGCCCTTAGTGCCTTATCTGGAAATGTAGCTGGTGTACAAGTTACAGCTCCATCTTCTATGGGGGGTTCTACGAGAATCACCATGAGAGGGGTAAGCTCACTAACAGGTGAAAACAGACCACTCATTATTGTGGATGGTGTGCCGTTAGATAATACTAACATTAATGACGTTAATACACAAAGAGGTGCGGGTGGACGTGACTACGGAGATCCTGCCTTCGATATTAACCCAGATGACATTGAGTCGGTAACGGTACTTAAAGGAGGACCGGCTGCCGCACTTTATGGATCAAGAGCAAGTAACGGGGTGATTATTTACACCACTAAGTCTGCTAAGAGTGGAAGAACTTCTGTAGAATTAAATACAGGAATTTCATTTGAAAATATCTACATCTATCCGACATTGCAAAGACAGTACGGAGGTGGTCTATCCGATACTTTTGAAACCATTACAGTCAATGGTAGAACTTACAACATTGCAGATTATGGTATGGATGAGTCTTGGGGACCTAAGTTCGATCCAAACTTAATGTACCTTCCTTGGTATGCATTTGACCAAGAATTTGCTTCAGATTACATGAAAGAAGTTCCATGGGTTGCGTCGAAAAATGATGTAGACTCTTTCTTTAAAACTGGGATTACTTTAACGAATAATATTTCCGTAGCGAAATCATTCGATAAAACGAACTTAAGAGTATCCTATACTAACACGGATATTTCAGGTATTTTCCCGAACTCTTCACTGAAAAAACACAACTTCTCTATAAACGCGAATTCTGAGTTAAGCGATAAGCTTAAAATGGAAACGGTTATGAACTTTGTTCAAACACACGGTTTCAACCGTCCAGAACAAGGGTATGGGGACAATTCAGTTGCTCAGAAGTTCTTCCAGTGGGGACAAAGACAGCTTGATTTTGGTAAATTAAGAGATTACAAACTAGCAAACGGAAACCAAAGATCTTGGAACCGTACAGCTTGGAACGATGGAACTCCACTTTACTCCGATAACCCTTACTGGACTGTATACGAGAATACAGCATCTGATAAAAGAAATCGTTTCTTTGGTAACGTAGGACTTACTTACAATATTTTAGACAATTTATATGTTGTGGGTAAAGTTTATGCTGATATTTATTCTCAACAGAATGAGAGTAGAGTGGCAGTAGGATCTCAAGCAACTTCTGATTACTCCTTATTCAACCGTAACCACTCCGAGTACAACTACGAAGGACGTATTCACTGGAATCCAAGAATTTCGGATGATTTTACATTGAATACATTCGCAGGGGTGAACCGTAGAGAGTCTCGTTACAAAGATTTATCGGGAACTACCGTTGGAGGTCTAATTATTCCGAATTATTATAATCTAGCGAACTCTGTTGAAACTTCACAAGCTTCCAACTTTGAGTACCATAAGAGAGTAAACTCCCTATTTGCATCAGCTTCCTTAGGATTTAGAGATACTTTCTTCTTAGAAGCAACAGCTAGAAATGACTGGTTCTCAACTGTTTCTGAAGATCAATTCTATCCTTCTGTTACAGGTAGTTTAGTGTTCTCTAATTTCATTAATGCTCCTTGGTTATCTTTCGGTAAGTTAAGAGCTGGTTGGGCGAACGTAGCATCCGATACAGGACCATACATGCTTGCTAACTATGTTGATCAAGGTACTAACTTCAACGGTGATCCAAGATATACACTTCAAACTCGTTTCAACGATCCTCTACTTAAGCCTGAGCTTAAAGACACAAAAGAGATTGGTCTAGAAATGAACTTCATGAAGAACCGTTTAGGATTTGACGTAACTTATTATCATGTAGATATTACTGATGGAATTCTTCCACTAGCTGTAGATCCAGCAACAGGATACGCTTCCATGATGATCAACGCGGGTCAGATGACCAACAAAGGGATCGAAGCAATGGCTTGGGCAACTCCAGTAAAAACTACTGATTTCCAATGGGATTTAAACTGGAACTTTGCTAAGAACGAAAACATGGTAGTGAAGCTTCACGAAGATGCGCAAACCCTTCAGTTAACCAATGCTCCGTTTAGAGTAAGACTTCTAGCTATTGAGGGTCAACCTTATGGACAGATCTACGGTACAGATTTCACTTACCACGAGAACGGTCAGAAAATTGTTTCCGCTAGTGGTAACGGATACGTTCCAACAGGTCTAACCAATCTTGGATCAACACTTCCAGATTACAACATGGGTCTAAGAAACTCACTACGTTATAAGGATTTCAGATTATCTTTCTTATTTGATATGCAGAAAGGAGGGAAGTATTTCTCTACCTCTCACATGTGGGGAATGTACTCTGGTATGATTGAAGAATCTGCTTTAGGAGGAAACCGTGCAGACGGTGTGATCCTAGACGGTGTAAAAGCTGACGGAACTCAAAATACAACAGTAATTTCTGCTCAACGTTACGGTGCGATGCACTACAACACAGTGGATGCTCTGAACGTATTTGATGCAAGTTATATCAAGTTAAGAGATGTAACTCTTTCTTATGATCTTCCAAAATCATTATTTGGAAATGCAGTAGAAGGAATTAAAATATCTGCTTTTGGTAGAAACCTACTTGCTTGGGATCTAGCATGGAACGGAATGGATCCAGAAAACACTTCATACGGATCAGGTAACATCCAAGGTCTTGAAGGAGGTTCACTTCCGTCGACAAGACAATACGGAGTTAACGTAAACATTAAATTTTAAGAAAGAAAATGAAAAATAGAATATTCAACCTATCAAAAACCATTGTTGCGGTAGCTTTACTTGGGCTTGTGACCACGGCTTGTCAACAAGATTTCGAAGAAATCAACGACAATCCAAACGCAACTCAAACACCGCTTAGTTATGGTGTTTTTAACGCAGCCAATAAAATGGTTACCGATGCGACGAGAAACTCGTTCGAATCGGCGCGTGTAACCCTTCCTTGGGTACAGTACTCAGCACAAACGAACTATACAGAAGAGGATCGTTACCAATACCGTCTAACTAGTGGAGACGCGCTTTGGAGAAACTTATATACTGCAGCAGCAAATTATAAGAAAATTATTGACCTGAACACAGATCCTGAAACTGCCGGTACAACTAGTGCCTATGGGCCTAACGAAAATCAGATTGCAGCTTCCAGAGTTATGTTATCCTATGTGTTCCTTCAATTAGTAGATACTTTTGGAGATGTTCCTTACTATTCGTATGGAACGGAGGATGCAGATTTCCAAGCACTTGCTGTAGATGAAACTCTTAAGCCAGTTTTTGCTCCACAAGCTAAAATTTATGCGGACATCATGAATGAGCTTAAGGAAGCGGCAGCGATGACTAAACCAGGTGTTGTTTTTACTAGTGGTGACGTTCTTTTCGGAGATGCGGCTAAACTAAAAAAGTTTGCGAACTCTCTTAGATTAAGAGTAGCAACGCGTGTGAAAGGAGTGGTACCAGGAGCTGAAGCGCATATTGCTGATGCAATTGCTTCAGGAGTAATGACTTCTAACGATGATAACGTAGGAGTAACTTATGAAGCTACTCTTGTAAACCCATCTCCACTATATAATGACTTTAGAACTCGTTCGGATTTCTCAGTATCTAAAACATTCATTGATTTACTTAAAGGTAATACTGGAGCATTCGGGGAAGATCCAAGATTATTCCAGTACGCTTCTCCAATTGGAACGGTTAAAGGACCTCTTCTTAGTTCTGGTGCTTACCAAGATGCTGATGGAAATACACTTGACCAATACGATCCTGCATTATATGTTGGACAGCCTTACGGTCTTGATCAATCGATGTCTACTTCTCAGTCTGGTGGAGCAAACTTCTTCTCCAACAATATTTATAAAATGGATTACACAGAAATCCTAATGGAGTACTCGGAAGTAGAATTCCTTTTAGCTGAAGCTAATGGATGGAGTCAAGCCAACTATGTTAAGGGTGTAACTGCCTCGATGGAGAAATGGGGAGTGCCAGCTGCTGATATCGCTACTTTCGTAGGAACTTTACCAGCTGCTAGTATGGAGAATGTATTGGTTCAAAAGTATATTGCACTTTATATGCAACCTTACGAAGCTTGGGCTGAGTACAGAAGAACTGGATATCCAAAAACTGACATTCTACTTCTTCCAGGTGAAACAGGACAACTTAATACGCCAGTTGGTGGAGCAACTACTTACACGTTTGTGTCTCTAATTGATGGATTAACTGATCTTCCTGCACGTCTTTACTACCCTACTGTTATCCAAACACTAAACGTAGATAACTACAATGCAGCTTCTTCAGCAATTGGAGGAGATGAAATGAATACGAAACTCATTTTTGACAAATAGTGAGTTAATAAAGGATTATTCCTTATAAAAATTGACAGTACAGGTGCCTAAAGGTATCTGTACTGTTTTTTTTATATTGTATCTTTGTCTTCCATATTTCATAAGTCAATGACAGTTAAAGACCACATACAACAAGAGATTTCAGAACTTATTCAGAATCTTTACCAATTGAACGATGTTCGTTTGGAGGTGCAGGATAATAAAACAGAGTTTGAAGGAGACTTCACCATTGTAACCTTTCCTTTAGTAAAACAACTGAAGAAAAATCCTGAGTTAATAGGAATGGAGCTCGGTGGAGCACTTAGTGGAAATACCGAGTGGCTGAAAGGATTTAATGTGGTTAAAGGCTTTTTAAACCTTTCTTTAACGGACGAATTTTTCCTAAAAGAATTTCAAAACGTAAGCGATTCATTAGATCAAAAACCATCAAGAGAAGAAACCGTTATGGTCGAGTATTCTTCTCCGAATACCAATAAACCCCTGCATTTAGGACACATTAGAAACAATCTGTTAGGATTTTCTGTCGCTGCCATCCTACAGGAGGCGGGATACAATGTGTTAAAAACCCAGATTATCAATGACCGAGGAATTCATATCTGTAAGTCCATGTATGCATGGCTTCAGAGTGAGGATCAAATGACTCCAGATTCTAGCGGAATGAAAGGAGATAAGCTAGTTGGGCACTACTACGTGGAGTTTGATAAGCAGTATAAGAAAGAAATAGCAGAGCTCATGAGCTCAGGGCTTACGGAGGAAGAAGCGAAGAAAGAAGCGCCTTCCATTAAGGCTGCTCAGAAAATGCTTTTGGATTGGGAGAAAGAAGATCCTACTGTTCGTGAACTATGGAGTCGGATGAACTCCTGGGTATACGATGGATTTGCAACTACCTACAATAACCTTGGTGTGGATTTCGATCAAGTCCAGTACGAGAGCAATACCTATTTGCTCGGAAAAGATATTATTCAAAAAGGACTTCATTCTGGCGTGTTTGTCAGAAGAGATGACGGTTCGATTTGGGTGGATTTAACAGACGATGGACTGGATCATAAACTTCTGTTACGTTCGGATGGAACTTCAGTTTATATGACACAGGATTTAGGAACTGCCGTACAACGTTTCAAGGAGAATGATATTCAAAAACTTATCTACACGGTAGGGAACGAACAGGATTACCATTTTCAAGTTCTATTTAAAATACTCGGTAAATTAGATTATCCATGGGCCGATCAACTTTATCACCTGTCTTATGGAATGGTAGAGCTTCCGGAAGGAAAAATGAAATCACGTGAGGGAACGGTAGTCGATGCTGATGATTTAATGGATGAAATGGTTTCTACTGCAAAAGAGAAAGCAGAGGAACTTGGGAAATTGGAACACCTTTCTGAAGGGGAAAAAGAGGCTTCCTATCAGACGGTAGGTTTAGGAGCTCTTAAGTATTTCATGTTGAAGGTGGATCCTAGAAAGAAAATGCTTTTCAATCCAAAGGAAAGTATTGATTTTAACGGAAATACAGGGCCTTTCATTCAGTATACCTATGCACGTATCCAATCCTTACTAAGAAAAGCAGAATATACAAGTCAGTCGGTAACTAAAGCTACTGATTTAGAGCCGAGCGAAAAAGAGCTGATTCAACACCTGTCCAATTATAAGGAAGTGGTAGAGAAGTCCGCAGAAACGCTCTCACCAGCCCATATTGCAAATTATGTTTACGATCTTGTAAAAGCGTACAATGGTTTTTACCAAAACAATCCTATTTTAACGCATGAAAATCAGGAAACAAAACACCTTCGTTTGGAACTCTCTTACCAGACAGCAAGAGTGATTAATAAAGCGCTTGCCCTTTTAGGCATAGGCACAGTTGATCGCATGTAAAATAAAAGAAACTTTAATGGCTAATAGAAGCAGTGGAGAGCGTCCACTGCTTTTTTTTTTATCAAAAATTAAAACAGAATCTTTAACTTTAGAGAAGAAAAATCAGCTATGTCAATAAAAACGAAGGTGAGCGACGAGAGCGTTACCGATTTTATAGAATCCTTTGCCGCAACAGAAAAGAAAAAGAAAGACGCTTTTTTGCTACTAGATCTTTTCGAGCAGTGGAGTGGGTATCAACCCAAAATGTGGGGGGCTTCTATGATTGGCTTTGGAGTATACCATTACAAGTCGGAAAGAAGCCGCCAAGAGGGAGATTGGCCAAGGATTGGGTTTTCGCCTCGTAAGGCTGCTCATTCGCTTTATGTTTATTCGGGAGCATTTCAAGATGAGATTCTCTCGAGGTTAGGTAAGCATAAAATGGGTAAAGGTTGTATGTACGTTAATAAATTAGAAGATATTGATCTTGATGTTTTAAAAGAACTCACGCTCTCAACCCTTGAATACATGGAAAAGAAATACCCCTCTAAGCCGTGAAAAACCCAGAAGTTTCTTCTTATATAGAAAATGCGAAAAGAGAGCATCAGGAAATTTTAGTTTTTTTGCGTTCTCTTATTTTTGATTTAATGCCCGAGGTAAAGGAAGAATTCAAGTGGTCCCGTCCCGTTTATTACCGAAAGGAACTACTATGTTATTTGCTTTCAAATAAAAGCTACGTAACTCTTGGTTTTTACAAAGGTGCGCTGGGGTTACCCGATCCAAAAGGAAAATTAGAAGGCACGGGAAAAGAAATGAGGCATTTGAAAATCCGATCCTTGGAGGAGCTGGATCAAGCGGAACTGTCATTATGGCTCACTGAGCTTTATAAATTGAATTAGAAGTAATTAACAGCAAAAAACCGAAGTGACCCAGGGCCGCTTCGGTTTTAATCTTTAAAAGAATGTTCTTTTAGTTGATTACTTTAATTCCTTTGGCTAGTACTCGGATTTCAGTCTGTGGCTTGGTAATCTTAGCAATTTCAGCTTTTGATTTTCCAGAGTCCTCAGCGTAATGTCTTAGTTCTTCAACAGAAGTAACTTTCTTCTCAGCATCTGCATCCAAAAGAACCGTTTTTCCTAAAATGTCTTGAGGTAGGAAGAAAGCGTAGTCTTTCATTTTCACAAATACTCTTGTGTCCATGTCGTTTACTAAAGTGAGCCAACATCCTTTCTTTTCGCAAACTCCACTGACTTCAGCTTGAATAATTAAGTTTTCAAGTTTATCCTTTGAAGATAGGTCGCGAACTAGTTTGTCTGCGCTATAAACGTTAAAGGTTTTCTCTTCACTAACCCCTGCGCCGTATTCTTGTCCTTTTACGGCGGGAGCGATTTCACTTTGTGCAGTCATAAAGGCAGCAAAGAGAACTAACGTGGTGATTGTAAGTAGTTTTTTCATAATAGCTTGGTTTTATTTATACTTTGTATTGTTATTTTGGCAGTACTGGAGGTCGCATTTTATAATTGTAGCTGTGTAGCGAGAGTAAAAAATTCTCCAAATCCTGCAGTTCTTCTTCTGATAAGTTCAATGAGACGAGCATAGCCGACTTCTTAGATACTAGGCCGTTTGAGGCGGCTCTCTTTTCTGTCACCATACCCACGTTGTACATATTTAATAATCCTCTTATATGCGGAAATAATCCATTATGCATGTAAGGAGCAGTATGGGAAATTTCTCGTAAGGTAGGGGTTTTAAATTTTCCTAAATCTTCAGGGTTCTTTGTGATTTCATACTGTCCTAAATCCTCATATTCCCTTCCGGCGTAAGAAAGTCCTAAATTATGGAATTTTTGATCACTGAATAAAGGAGTGTTGTGGCAATTGATGCAATTGGCTTTGGTTCTAAAAAGATGAAGTCCTCTGATTTCTGAATCGCTTAGCGCCTCTTTTTTTCCATTTACAAATTGATCGAAGCGAGTCGGGGGACTAATGAGTGTCCTTTGAAATGTGGCTAACGCTTTACTGATGTTTTCTTCTGTTATCTTTTCCCCAGGAAAGGCCTTTTCGAAAAGTTCTCTGTAGGGTTTAATTCGACGAATATTTCTTACTGCAAGACGTGTATGCATATTCATTTCAAGTGGATTCTCGATGGGGAATTTCACTTGATCTTCTAAATCTTTTGCTCGTCCGTCCCAGAACATGGTAGTCGCATAGGCAATATTGAGTACTGTTGGGGTGTTTCGTGTTCCTTGCTGCCTATCGTGCCCGTAGGCCACACGGTTTCCATCGCTCCACATGAGCTCAGGATCGTGACAATTGGCGCACGAAATCTGACCCGAGCGAGAAAGCCTTGGATCAAAAAACAAACTTTTGCCTAATTCCTCTTTCTCTTTGGAGTAAGGGTTAGAACTCGGGTGCTTGAATTTGGGTAAGGGACCTATATCTACAAATCCTTCTTTGGCTTCTTCAAAGAGGAAAGGCTCTGGCCATAAAGAAGGATCTCCACTTCCATAAAGCTCGCGTAAATTCTCACCTTTATCCTCTCCTCTTAAAGTCGAAGAGGTAGTAAAAGAGTAGAACAGCGCTAAGGCTAGAATTAAGGTCAAACAAGTTTTCATCTTCATTAATAATATACACTTAAACCAGTAGTGAATAGGACTCTAGGAGTTAATGTTCCCGTTATAGGAAAATCACCATCGGAGGAGGCAAAAGTACTGGCAAATTTAGCAAAAATCCGAATTTTGCTTTGGTTTTTAAGTTTTCCTAACAAATCGAGTCCTAAGTTAAAGCCTGTTTTGCTTAGGCTGTCGTAGTGGTAGTCCGGCTGAATTACTTGGTCAAAGAATTTCGGATCCGATGATACAGGCACAAAGGATAGCTCTATTTGCAAGGGGAAGTAGTGACTCAGTCCTGCGCTAAGCGAAAGTTTTGCTTTTTCATGCCTGAATAGGTCATGGAACCCATTGAGTGACACCGTCCAACTGTCCGTGATCTTATCGGTAACCCCAAGTAAATCGCGGGCTCTTAAAAGGTGCACATCGTTTTCTAATCTTACGCCCCAAAGAAGTCCCTTTTTGTTTTCAAGCTGGTCTTGAATATGGAAGGAGATGTTTTCGGAGTTTAATCGGAAATTTTGCCCTTGTTCTTGTGTGTTGTAATTATCTCCTTGCAAGGTCTTAAATTTAAGAGTTGAGAGAAGATTGTGTTTTCCAAGCTGGGTAAGATAGCTTCCGTTTAGTTCATGGGACCGGGTTCGGTATTTCATTAGAACTAGATCGGGATCAACATAAACTTGAGAGTTCGCATCTTTTTGGTAAAGGCTTTCCATCGAGTAGCGGTAGGTATAATTTATTTGTGTTTTGTGTTTTTCGTTTGCCCATTGGTAACCTGCTCCAAGCATTCTGTTAAGGTCTTCAAAAAGAAAATCCGTGTAAGAAGCAAAATTTATTACCCTTCCGTAGCCGTTGGAGAATCGAACATACGACTCGGGATAAGAAGGGGAATTAATGTATTCATTTACAGCCATTACCTCATTATTATCCGTTCCTCTCCCTAGTCCTGCTTTAATCGAGACTTGGTGAGGCCCAAGATTTACAGCGGAAAAAAGCTCCGCTCCGTAATCTGCTGTTTGAATTTCAGGACGTGGATCTGATTTTCTAAAGGCATTGGCTCCCTTGTAGAACAAGGATCCCCCTAGAGAAAACTTATTTTTTTGATAGGCAATAGATCCTAGAATGGAGTAGTTTTGGTTTTCCCAATCTGCTTTTTTCTCTACATAGAGATAATGCGGAGACAAAAGTTCATTGTCTGTTGTTCTTTGGTTATTGAGCGTAAATCCTACCTGCTGCTCATGCTTTAGAGCATAAGAAAACTCTCCATACAGCCTTAGGTTTTTACTTGGTGAAAATAACCCTTCCGCAGAAAATTCATATTGAGAACTTTTTTCAGGAGTTTGTACTCTCTTTAGACTTCCTTCTTCAAACGTTGCGAAAATTCCTGTTTGCGTATAGTCCTGAAACTTTATCTTTTGCGCTTGTAATGGATTCTCTACAATAAGTTCTTTGTAGGACGCATTCATTGGAGAGTTAGGAAGAAAAAGGGAATCCTCTACCTGCGAGAATAGAGGAAGTCCCAAAAAAACAGTGAATAAAGTAAGTGTTAATTTCATTTAATTAAGGAGCGAACTCTTTAGGAGCTGCTTTTTGCATAATAACAAAATCATTAGAACTGTTGTTCGAATCTTCAAGAACCTTTCTACCATCGGAAAGTGTTGTTTTTACTTTTCTTATAACACTTTGAGAATTGTACGCAGCATCCGTATGGATTGATCCCGCATCAATAGAAGCAGATAGGTGTTTCGGTCTTTGTGAATTCGGGTTGTAATGCTGAAGTTCTACTCCATCAATAATGATCGATTGAGGAATTTGTTTAAAGTAATTGGAGTTCGAAGTGACCGTTAGGATGGTAGGATCGGTATAGGCACCGAAGGAATCGAAATTGTCTGCTCTAAAGAGTACAAAACTATCTCTACCTAGGTTGTCCATTAGTAAATCTCTGTTCCCGCTGTAGTAACCTGGGATTCCCCAATAGGCAATGACCACATCCATTACACTTGGGTTTTGAATGTCAGAGCGGAAAACGGCTTCTCCAATAGAAGTACGGAAATCTCCCAAATAAACTTCAAATTCTGCTGTTGATAAGTCAATGGTTAGTTCTGGATTGTCTACTGTGAGTGGGTCTCCTTGATTGTCTACTAAGGGAGCTTTGTGATTTACCCCCGTGGCTGCAATGACAAAACTTTGTCCTGGAGCTATGGGATAGGTTGCTCCCAATCCGGGAATCTGAATGACATAGTCCGCATATACGTAGTCTGTATTGGCAGCATTTCCAGCGGTCATCTTCAGGGATTTAGACCAATCAAACTGCCCACTAGGTAGGGTGTACTCATTGGTAGTGGTATTGGTTTTCCCGTAGGTTTGAGCAATGTAGAGACCGTCTGCGTAAATCGTTTCATTCGAGTTGTTGTAGATCTCAATGAATTGGTCTCTAAAGGAAGCGCCTTGTCTAGTGTGAGAACCGGCGTAGTAGATCTGTTTAATGACTAGGTCTCCAACGCGACCAGCTTTAAGTACAAGCGCGGTCGAGGTTACGTTTTCAGATACTTTTACATTTTCTTGTGTCGCATTGAAAACGACTTCTACCTCTTGAGGCACGTATCCAAAGAGCGTAGAGAATTCAGCGCTCGTCATTTTTTTGTTAATCGTTACGGTGTAGTTTCCTGGCAGAATTTGAGTGAAATTAGCCTGCCCCGTATTTTCAGTTGTTTTGGTATATACGTCTCCAGTGGTCGTATTGGTCATAACGACCGTTGCTCCTGAACTAGCAAGTGCATTGAAGGAAGGATCGTAGTTCACCGAGATGGAAAAATCGATCGGTTTTAAGGCTCCGTTTCCTCCACCAAACTCATCGTCACGACAAGCGAATAGAGCAAAGAAAGCGAAAAGTAGTAGCAAATAGTTTTTCATAGCTTTTTTTAAGTTAAAATTCGTATTCTATTTTGGTTCCGAAACTTAAACTAAGCAGATCCGTGCGCAGTCTTTTTACCCAAGCACCGTTAGTAAATACCCGCGTAGTTTGTTTTAAGTCTAAGAAATTGTTCGCGTAAAAAGAGAAGCGAAAACCACTTTTGAATTCTTTGGTAATCTTCATATTGAAGTTGTGAAAAACCTTATCCAGTTTGTTTTCTACTTCATTCGTGTTGCCCGATTTGATGTGCGCCAGCTGTGAAGGGTCCTCAATTTGCTCTTGGGAAAGAAGCACCTTTTCTAAATTTTTGTTGATGTAAGCGTAAGGTAAATTCGGATTGTAGAAAGAGTTGCCGTCGATTATATAATGCTGGGTTCTTAAACTAAAGATCATACCGGCCTTAGGAATACGATAATTAATGGCGCTTCCTATAGTTAGTTGGTCGTGCGTTGTAGGATAGCTACGGTAAACGCCGTAAATTTCCTCAAGAAATGGAATCTCTGATTTATAGAAAGAGTCCGTATTGGAATCACTTTTGGTCTGAACGTAGGATCCCTGAATATCCAGACTTAAGTTTTCAAGCGGTAGCTGATTGATTGCAACAAGTAGCTCCAGTCCCTTATCTGTAGAGCTTAGCGCATTAATGGCTCGGTTTTGAAGGTAGTAGTAATCGGTGGTTCCTATTATTTCGTAGGTAGGCGCCTGAGTCCCATGGTAAGTCCACTCTAATTGAGCTAGATCTCTTTTGTTAACGTAGCGCTCTGTAGTAAATCCGTCTTTCAGTTTATTATAGAAAGCCGTTAAAGCAATATTTCCACCTTTGAATTTATAATCCATCCCTAGTTCCTGCCGAATTCCAATGGAGGGTTTTAGATGCAGGTTATCAGCCTGATCGATTATGGTTTGAATCGCATTGACATTATAATAACCTGGAAGCCTTAAATCCGCTAAAATTGCATCGTAGAATCTAGGTCCTGTATAGATCATATTTAAGGAAGGAGCTTTGGAAGAGATCCCGAAAGCACCTCGGAATTTAAAGTTCTTGTATATGAAATAAGAGTTAATTCTTGGAGCCAGTAAGAAAGACTCACTCTGGTAATCTGCTCGAAGTCCAAATGAGAGGTTAAAAAGAGAGTTTCCAAAGGCTCTAGAAAGGTTGTCTTCCAGATAAACTCCGGCCTGGGTTTCAGCAATGACGCGCTCTGAGAAGTTATAAGGACGAAAACCAATACCACCCGATCCCGGTTGAAAGGAGAATTGGTTTTGCATGGTTTCCGGCGATCCGAGTCTTCCTCTACCTTTATTATCGCTGTAAGAGAAATCAGCACCAACACTTAGGTTGTGGTTCCATTCTCCGGTGGTAAATTTCTTGCTTAAATCAGATCCGAAAAAAAGACGCACCGGTTTCCCTTCCACTTCTTTGGTTTGGCGGTAGCTAACGGGCGTATAAGCGCCTAAATAGACTCCTTCTTCGGTACTAGTTCCAACGATTTCTCCACCAACGTTAACCAGTTGAGAGTCGTGTGTGAATTGGTAGCCGGTCGAAAAACTAGCCCGAACGCCTAGGTTATCAAAGAACGAATCATCAAAACGCCAATTTAATGAGTTGGATAGGGTGAAGTCCCTCTTTTTATTGTTAACAATTTTTCTACTTTCATCTTCCTCTTCAAAATTGGCATCATCGAAATTCTCTCCATAGCTTAGCGTTAAAGTGTTCAGAATTTTGCGATCGGGTGAGTTCCAATTCCACATGACGTTGGCGTTCGCTCTTTTAAATACATTAAACCTAGTTCTAGGATTGGTGTTGGAATCCAAATAATTTAAATTCACGTTCAGAGTTCCCGCTTTTTCACCCAAGGAGAACCCTTTGCTTAGGTTGTATTCCTGAGTCCCGCTGCGAAAAGCCGCGTAGGCTCGTAGCGGTGTTTTTCCTTTCTTTCTTGTGATTGAGATCACTCCTGAGGTGAGATCGCCGTACCGGGCCGAAGCAACACCTTGAATGACTTCAACCTTTTCAATATTATCGGTGGAGATTTCTCTTAAATCCACCCCATAGTTTGCGTTACTGAAATAACCGTTTCTTCCGTTGGTTACTCCAAAACCAATGTTATTGGGTGCAAATAGGGAAGAATAGTTCGTGTTATAGGTCTGCATGTTTTCATTGTTGGAGAGCGGAATTCCGTCCAAAACAATGGAAGTACCAAAGGATTTGTTACCAAAACCTTCCGTTGAAACAGTAGTGGGAACTACGGTTCTAAGGGCAATGGGTTTGAACTCGTTGAGCTCAAGGTTCATAAGTTTTTGTCCTGGCAATTGTTCGAGAACTTCGTTGAGTGTAAAGGCCTGGATATTTTTTAATGCTTCTTCTCTGATTTCAATTTCAGAGTACTGGTTTTTTTTCTGAGAAATAGTGATCTCTTTGATTCTAGCGGAGAGATAGTCCATCTCAAAAGTTAGTCTTCCACTAGAAGGAAGGTTTCGGTACGATTTTTTGATTTCAACCAGGTTGCTCCTTGAGAGCACTAGCGTTTCTCCAGGTTCGTACTTGATTTGAAATTCTCCATTGCTGTTAGAAAGGGTCCAAATTCCTGTGTTTTCAATATGAACTCGAACGTTTTCTAAGGGTAAGCCTCCTCCTTTTTCAATAATTTTACCTTGGATGGTTTGTCCTTGTAAATTTATTGTTCCTAGTAGTATTATCAGGAGGGGAAGAAAAAGATTTGATAAAGAGAGTTTACTCCGATACATGTTCTGCCTTGCTTTCGGTGGGGCAAATGTAACAATTATTTTTAATCAGTCTAAATAAACACCTCAGTTTATCTTAAAACAATTGGTTTAAAAATAAATATATGGAGTTGTAAACTTTTCTTTTATACTTGGTTTTGAAGGATTTATCTTGTAGTTTAGAAAGTGTCTCAGGTGGTTTTTAGGATTTGATCTAATTTCATTTTTTCTTTTTCTTGCTCCCTAGAGTGAAGATTCCGTAAGAAAGCAAAAGTAGACCTGTCGCCAAAACTGTTGCTTTTGTTTTTTTGGAAGCGACGGGTAGTAGGGTTTCACCATAGATGCGATGGGGTTCTGAGGAAGGAGCAAATAGATTTCCGTTGGTTTCGCTAGCTTTGGGATTCATGAGTTGTCTCACCATAAAGGACCCTGCAGTGCTTACTAAGGAAGGCGCTAGTTCGTACAGCGTCTTCATCATAATGGAAGAATAATCGGTATAGACGTGTCTTTTAGGATTTTTACTGAGTTTCACCATCTGCGCTGCAAGTTTTCTGGGATCAAAGGAAACCGGAGGGATCTTTAGGTCAAAACCCGAATACTTTGCACTGTGTGCATTCCCAGTGGATCTTTGCATTCCTGGATACAAAGAAACCAGTTTAATGTGAGGGTACTGTTTTACTTCACTTTCTAGAGCGTTCATCAGCCCTCGGAGTCCGTATTTGGACGCGCTGTAGGCGGCGCCGAAGGGAACAGGCATATGTCCACCAATAGAAACATTGGTCATGAATACACCTTCTTGCTGCTTTTTGAACAGCGGGAGAACGATTTGCGCAGCATGAAGTACCGAACTTAGATTGGTTTCAATAATTCGGTCTAAAGCTTCGCGGGGCATGTCTTCGATTTTTCCTGTAGCCATAACCCCAGCATTGTTTATCCAAATATCAATACGTCCATTGTATTGCTTGGCCTCTTCTACTAGATGTTCTAAGTCTTCTGGTTTTGACACGTCGGTTGGGACACCTAGAGCGGTAACTCCTAAATCGCGGAGTAGGCTCACGGTTTCCTCTAATGCCTCTTGACCTCTGGCAGCTACTACGACTCGAGCTCCTTCTAGGGCAAAAGCTTCGGCGGCTGCTCTACCCACGCCGCTGGTTCCACCGGTGATTACCACCGTCTTTCCGTTTAAACTTTTTGTATGATGCATCGTATTGAGGTTTTAAGATTTATAACTTACGAAATGACAATATCGTTCCAAATCGCAGGAGGATTACCAAGAGATTACTCATATATAAAATCTTTCTAGAATTCTATAATGTCCCGGTAAGTTCATTCTATAAATTGCACACTTTATAGACTAATAAGAAATGGACTTAAAATCAAATGAGCCGTACTGGCCAATAAAGAATGGACTACCTAAAAGTTTTCCTTCTCTTCGAGAAGATTCCAGTTGCAATGTTCTTATTGTTGGTGGTGGGATTACCGGAAGTCTTTTAGCTCATCAGATGATAAAGGATGGCTACGACACGATATTAATAGATAAGAGAGAAGTTGTTCACGGAAGTTCCTCTGCTACTACCGCACTACTGCAGTACGAAATTGATGTCCAGCTTCATGAGCTCATCGAGCTCATTGGAGAAAAGGGTGCTGTTGCAAGTTATAAAGCGTGCGCTCTTGCTATAGACCAACTAGAGCGTATTTGTTCAGCGATCCAATCGCAAGCAGGATTTGAAAAGAAGGAATCCTTGTATTTTTCCACCAGTAAAAAGGCAAGTGAGAAGCTTAAAAAGGAATTGAAGGCGAGAAGAGCTGCAGGCATAGATGTTGAGTTTTTAACGGCCGATAAGGTCAAGTCAAAGTTTGGGATTGAAAAATCGTTTGGAGGCCTGTTAAGTAAAAAAGCAGCTAGTGTTGATGCTTATAAATTGGCCTATGAATTACTAGAATTCAATACTAAAAAAGGACTAAAAGTATTCGACCGCACCGAGCTGAAAAAAGTGGAATACTTGAAAGAGGAGGTTCTGGTTCATACAGAGCAGGGAGCCAAAATTAGAGCTCAAAGAATCATCTACTGCACGGGCTATGAAACTACTGAAAGGGTGAACGAAAACTTTGTCAAGCTCAAAAGCACTTATGCGATGGTATCAGAAGAGGACCCTTTGACTCCAAAGGATTTAAGTGAGACCGTATTTTGGTATACTGAGGATCCTTACCTCTATTTTCGAACTACTAAAGAGGGACGAATTCTTGTGGGGGGAGGAGATGAAGATTTCAAAGATTCCAAAAGAAGAGATCGAATTTTGGATAAGAAAGAAAAAGAGCTACTGAGGGAGCTGAATAAATACCTGCCAAAGATTTCCTTTCCTTCGGATTATGTGTGGGCGGGAACTTTTGGGGAGACCAAAGACGGTCTTCCTTATATAGGGGATCACAAAGATTTTCCATTTTCCTATTTTGTGCTTGGTTTTGGTGGTAACGGTATTACGTTTTCAGTGACCGGAATGGAAATGGCTTCTTTATATATGAAGGGTCAGGTTCACGAGCTTTCAGAGTATTACCGATTCGGGAGATAAAAATATAATTGTAAAGGATAAAAAGCCAATGGAAATCAATGAGAATATTCTAGGAACAGTTGCGGGAGTTCTTACTTCCGTGGCCATGCTGCCTCAATTAATCAAAGTGATGAAGGAGAAAAATGCCGAGGACCTCTCCTTAGTGACGCTTATGGTTTTAATTGTAGGACTTTCGCTCTGGGTTTGGTACGGAATTTTAAAAGAAGAGTGGCCGATTATTCTTTCTAATGGATTTGCGGTAATGGTTAATTTGACCCTACTCGTATGCACTATTGTTTTTAAGAAGAAAGAATAAAATGGAAGAAATTCCGTAAAAAGAGGGTGTGTTACCTTAAAAAAAGAAAATAACGCTCTGGATTTCAGAGCGTTATAAATTTAAAAGTAGACCCACAGGGAGTTTTTATTTAAACCAATAAAGCAATGTAAGTCATCATTTTACTGACAGTAAGCAAGTTAGATAATTTTGTAAAAGCATAAGGCATCGTATAAACCATTAAACAATCCCCGATTTAGTCCCTGATTTTAGAAGTAGGGACTAAAAATACCCGCATCAAAATCTACACAACATTAATTATTAACGTACTGCCAACAGCCTGCG
>JAEXBS010000034.1 GCA_023393915.1 Bacteroidota bacterium
GTTTGACGGAGCGACACCCAATGCTTCAACCCCGACTCGATGATCTCTCTTTCGGCCAAGGCTTTCGACAAAGCGTAGATGTCATAGACGCTAATCTTAATGGGGTCGCCCACGCGTCCCCAGTGAATGGGATCGTTGCGGTCGCCCGTTTGCGCCACCGTTCCGATGTATACCAGATGTACCCGGTCGGGATTGGGCTGTGCCTTGATCACTCTGATGATGTTTTTCACTGCCCCCACGTTGACCTGCATGGTCTTTTGCGGAAAATAATCGGCTGCCGGCGACACCATTCCGCCCACATGCAGCACATAATCGGCATTCGTCACCCCTCGCAACACGTCGTCGTAATTCGTCAAATCGCCATAAATCACTTCCACGCCCGGCAGCGAAGCGTAGGGCGCAATGGTCTTACGGTCGTTCTCGGTGGGCAATACCAGCAAGCGAATGTCAAACTCGTCACGCCGTTTCAATAGCTGTTTCAAGCCCTCTGACCCCATGTGTCCGGTGGCACCCGTGAGGAAAATCGTCTTTTTTTGCATCATTCTCATCCAGATTAGGTTGTTCAACACTCCTTGCAAAAATACAATAAATATATGGTAATGTCAACTATCTTTTGTGCAAATTCGTCGCTTTGTTTTCATTGTGCCGTGTTCGTTGCGTGTTGGTGGAATTGAAGTCATGGGGTCAATACGTTATGAAAATATTTAACAACCAACCTCTTCATATTTGGCGTATTTACAACCAGTCTTGCCTTTGGTTGAAAATACGCTCAAAATGAGCGAGGTTTATATGTGATTGATATTTAATTATTTACGCCTGCATGGTGTAATTGAACCCCTATTTTTCATGCTTTTTTAGGCTAAAAACATGGCTTTTGTCGTGAAATAAGCATGGGTTTACCCGCTAAAGTCATCCATATAGGGCATCAAAGTGATGCTTTTAAGGTAGCAAAGTCAATGCTCTAAGCGTAAAATCTGCATTTTCTTGCCCAGCCATTGCTTTGATGCTCCCTGCAGGCCTATTGATTTTTTCTAGATTGCCAATTTGCAAATGCCGTTTTATAGGCCTTTTTTGATAAAAATAATTTACTTCTCTTATGGTGTTCCATGTTCGCATGGTGAACGTGAAGGGTGCATTATGCTGTTGCTTGCCTTTGATGTCTGGGCATATGTGAAACTCATTTGATGTGAATATTGAAAAAAAACAATAAAAAGTTTGGGATAGACTAAAAAATTATTATCTTTGGAGCTAATAATCACCTTATCCATATCTATCTTATGAAAAAAATATTAATATCCTTTTTATCTACATTAGCTTTCGTGTCTTGCACACAAGATATTCGTGAAGACATCCCCTTACCAACAAATATTTGAACATACCAAATAAAAAAAATATTGGGGAGTTCACTTATAATGATTATACGATTAAGGCAATAATTAAAATTGTAAATACAGATAACAATCAGACGCTCTTTAGCAAAAAAAATTAATATCGAAGAAAAAGATGATTGGACAACCTTACCAATCCAAGAAATAACATTGCCGCAAGGATTTTATACTGTTTTTCTTACCCTACAAGGAGAAGTCAAAGAGAACAATAGTAATGAAAAGAATGATATACTTAGGAAATTACTTTATGCACCAAGGCTTTACATTCATTTAAAAAAAGCCGTAATTAATGGGCAAAGCAAACATATACCAAGCGAATTTGGGAATGATAAAAGATTTGATACCTTCATAGCACTATGACAAAATACACATTTATAGTATTAATACTAACGTCATTTTTTTTTGCTGGTTGTGCAAAAGAAGAAGGCCTTGACGAAACTTATAAATTCATCCAAAAAGATACCATAACCGTATTATCACATAAAACATACTATTTCTATCCAGGAACGTCCATCCAATCTACAAATAAAGGATATGCTATAGTAAAAAAAAATATGGAAAAGGAAATTATTCCTACCATCATGGGATTCGATAGCATCTATGAAGAGGGTTACGAATACCTCATTATTGTCAAAATATTTAGTCCTAAGAAAACAATGCCAGATTTATACGGGGATAGATACGAGTATGTTAGTTTAATTAGTAAAAAGAGAATTACTAACTAACCGCCTGTGAAAATTTCGTGAATAATCGCCGTTTTATTTGGATATTTCGTTGAAAAAACCTATCTTTGCACCGTTCAGTGGAATGAGGGGCTTCGCAGAAAGCTCCTCATTTTAGTTTAAATATGGCTGGCATCGCTTCTTGAAAGATGCTTGGCACGAGCGGA
This sequence comes from Bacteroidota bacterium, assembly GCA_023393915.1. Classification (GTDB taxonomy): domain Bacteria; phylum Bacteroidota; class Bacteroidia; order Flavobacteriales; family Weeksellaceae; genus Planobacterium_A. Next base: position 2,278 of record JAEXBS010000034.1, read on the forward strand.
AAGAATATATAGTACTAATTAAATATATATGATTGATAAAAGTGTCGTAAAAGGATTGGTTGAAGATTGGCTTCAGGACAAAGACTATTTCTTGGTGGATGTTGAGGTCAGTAAAGACGACAAGATTGTTGTTGAGATCGACCATGCAGACGGCGTATGGATTGAAGACTGCGTGGAATTGAGTCGGTACATTGAAGACCGGCTGAACCGTGACGATGAAGACTATGAGTTGGAAGTAGGCTCGGCCGGATTGGGTCAACCTTTCAAGGTACTACAGCAGTACGTCAATTTCATAGGAAAAGAGGTCGAGGTGCTTGATGGCGACGGACTGAAATACCGAGGTGTGTTGAAATCGGTAGATGGGAACGACTTTGTTGTGACCGTTGACGAGAAGGTGAAGGTGGAAGGCAAAAAACACCCTCAGCTACAACCCGTGGACCATACTTTCCAGATGGACAAGGTGAAGTACACCAAGTATCTCATCAACTTTAAATAAAGGGATAGTCCCTGTGCATTGAACGAAACCAAAATATAACATATAACGCTATGGCAGCAAGAAAGAATGTAGAAGAAACCATCAGCATGATTGACACCTTTCGTGAATTCAAAGACACGAAAAACATCGACCGTGCCACATTGGTAAGTGTGTTGGAGGAAAGTTTCCGCAACGTGCTCGCCAAGATTTATGGTAGCGATGAGAATTTTGACGTTATCGTGAATCCTGATAAGGGTGACTTCGAAATATACCGCAACCGCATCGTTGTACCCGATGGTGAGGTGACAGATGAAAATAAAGAGATATCGCTGAAAGAGGCTCGCGAGATTGAAGACGACTACGAGGTGGGTGAAGAGGTTTCTGAGCAGATCAACTTTGCCAAGTTTGGCCGCCGTGCCATCTTGAATCTTCGTCAGACATTGGCTTCAAAAGTGCTGGAACTGGAAAACGACTCGTTGTACAATAAGTACAAGGATCGCGTGGGACAGGTTATCTCCGGTGAGGTTTACCAGATATGGAAGCGCGAGGTGCTGTTGGTAGACGATGAGAACAACGAGCTGATACTGCCCAAGTCAGAGCAGATACCGGCCGACCAATACCGCAAGGGCGAGACCATTCGCGCCGTCATCCTGCGGGTGGACAACGAGAACAACAATCCCAAGATTATTCTCTCGCGTACCAGTCCGGTATTCCTGGAACGACTGTTGGAGGTCGAGGTGCCTGAGATTAACGACGGACTCATCTCCATCAAGAAGATTGCCCGTATGCCGGGCGAGCGTGCGAAGGTGGCCGTGGAGAGTTACGACGACCGCATTGACCCGGTAGGTGCCTGCGTTGGCGTGAAAGGCAGTCGTGTGCACGGCATCGTTCGCGAGTTGTGCAACGAGAATATCGACGTGATTAACTACACGTCAAACATCAAACTGTTCATTCAGCGCGCGTTGAGCCCAGCCCGCATCAGCAGCATCAACCTGGATGAGGAGAACCGCAAGGCCGAGGTTTACTTGCAACCCGAAGAGGTGAGCCTGGCTATTGGTCGGGGAGGACTGAACATCAAGTTGGCTTCCATGCTGACAGAATTCACCATCGACGTGTTCCGCGAAGTATCAGATGCCGACGCTGACGAAGACATCTACTTGGAAGAGTTTGATGACGAAATCGATCAATGGATTATCGACGCCATCAAAAGCATCGGTCTTGATACAGCTAAACAGGTGTTGAACGCACCTCGTGAAATGTTAATCGAGAAAGCCGACTTGGAGGAAGAAACCGTCGATCATCTGATTCGGGTATTAAAATCAGAATTTGAACAGTAACACCCCGTGACGCATGCGGCCCTCTGCGAACGAGGACGCTGTAGAAAAACTTCTGCAAATGGGCAGAACAGTTGGGAGTGTGAACATCAATAAGAACAAGAGTTAAATAATTATCAATGAGCATCAGATTAAACAAAGCATTACGTGAATTAAACATAGGACTTCAAACGGCAGTTGAATTCCTTGAAAAGAAAAGTGAGCTGGGAGAGGTAAAGGGCGAGCCAAGCTTTAAGTTGAGCGACGCACAATACCAAGCCCTGGTAGAGGCTTTCCAACAAGACGCAGAGGTGCGCAATCAGGCGGAAAAGATCTTCCAGAAGAAGCCCAAAGAAAAGAAACGCACGCGGGAAGCAAAGGAAGAGCGTGTTGAAGAAGTAGTCGAGACAGCTTCATCGCAACAGCGATACAAGCCCCTCGGCAAGATCGACTTGAGCGTATTCGACAAGAAGCCTGCCGCTAAGAACGCTGTTGCTCAAGACGATCAAAAGGCATCCGAGTCGCAAGAAGAACCGACGAAGAAGGCTGCTGCCGTCAGCCCTGAGCCTGTAAAAGAAAAAGTAGAGAAGCCTGCGGAAACACCAAAGGCAGAACCATCTGTGGTGAAAGAAAGCAAGAAAGACGACCAGGAAGCGAAAGCTAAGACCGAGTCGCCAACTGTAAAGAAGGCGCAAG
>JAEXBS010000047.1 GCA_023393915.1 Bacteroidota bacterium
TGAAAAATGGTTTATTGATTCTGTAATTTCCAGGAAAATTTAATCCACCATCAAATTTTGGTGAGAAGGTTAAATCGTATCTTCTGCCGGGCTGCAGCCCATAAGCCATTTCAGGAAATACAATGTGAGAATTGATGACATTCCATTTATTATCGCTGTAACTTTCCACCTGAAATTCTTCGCCAAATGTTATCGGCTTATCTGAATTATTAAAAACCGTAAGCGTATAATTCTCTTCCAGTTTTTTGAAATTAATTGAATCTTCTTTAATCCATACATACACTTTCTTTTGAAAGGTGTCATTCTTGATATTTTCAGTTTTTGAAGATATTGTTTCCGCCACATTCTCTTGAATTACAGGGTGAGTTATCATCTGTTTTGATTCGCCCTTTTTACTTTCACAACTGAAAAGCAAAAAAAGAATAAGAAAAGTAAAGTAAAATTTCATAAACGACAGATAACAAAATCTTTACCAAAAAATTTTATGTTCTTATCGTCGCAAGTTAAATACAAGTTCTTTTCAAAAATCACTTTCGCAATTCCTATTGAATAGAAGGATTTATGAAAGTGTTCGAAAACCGGGGAAACAGACTCGCAGGAAAATGGTGCTTATCATCAGAATCAAGATACGAGAACCGAGATGCAAGACGGAATGGTAACAAGCGGCTGCAAAGACAGTGGTATGAAATGCTGAAAGAAAATGCTTTGCTTGGGAATTTTCAGCACGCGCCACAAACACACTACAAACGTTTGCCTATGAAACCAAAGTGTCTTTGGTGTGTGGTGAAAATATGGCGGCTGCGAAAGCATTTTTCTTCAGTATGGAATACTACTGTGCGCGGTGACGAAAGCGACTGTATTGCCACTAAACTTATCCGCTGAAAAAAAGCAATACAGTGGCTGTAGGAACTGGCTCAATCCCGAAATAGTCTGCACAATTTTTCTGCATCCTTGAATGGGTGGTTGGGGATTTGTATGTTTTCGATTGGTAAACTGACCGTGTAAATTATAAGTGCACTGGCGGCTGGAAGGCGATGGCGCAAAAGGGCTGTGCCCGTTGCAAGGAAAGCATTTTACATAATCTCAAATTATGGGCAATGATGCGGTTGGTTTTGCACGTAAGGGAGCCTGCGGACTGGAGGGCAACGTTTTGCGCCGGCATTTTGACCATAATTTATATTATGTTAAATAGGTTATATTTCTAAGTTTGTTATTAATATAGTGATACTTTTCCTAGGCCTTTTGTTCTATTTATATTTAACATTTACATAATCAGGTTGTACTTGTTAATTTGTAATTATATTTTCTGATGGCAAAACATGAAATATATAAAGAATTAGCACTAGTTTTTCTTAAATTAGGAACCACTGCTTTTGGAGGTCCAGCCGCTCACATTGCGATGATGCGTCAAGAAGTTGTTGAAAAACGAAAATGGATTTCTGAGCAACATTTCCTAGATTTGATTGGTGCGACCAATTTAATTCCTGGACCTAATTCGACTGAGCTTGCCATTCATATTGGTCAAGACCGCGCCGGATGGAAAGGTCTACTTATTTCTGGTTTTTGTTTTATTTTTCCTGCGGTTCTAATTACCCTAGGATTTGCCTATTTGTACAAAGAGTATGGCTCACTTCCTGAAGTACAACTCTTTCTGTACGGGATTAATCCGGCTATCATTTCCGTCATCCTTGCTGCCATTTTCCCATTAGCTAGGAAATCACTCAAATCTAAAGAACTCTACCTCATTGGTACTTTAGCTCTTATTTTGACTTTTTTGGGTATAAATGAAATTTTCGTACTCTTTGGTGCAGGCTTTTTTGCGCTTGCATTGTCTTGGCTAAAAAGTAATCAAACTCGGGTGCTATTAGCCCCCTTAGTATTACTTCAAATGCCTAGTATCAGTCTTTTTTCCGCTTCGAATATAAAGCTGTTCTTAATCTTTTTAAAAGTCGGTTCTATTCTCTACGGTAGCGGATATGTTCTCTTCGCCTTTTTAGATGCCGAATTAGTTTCACGAGGTCTATTAACTCGACAGGAGCTGGTAGATGCGATTGCAGTGGGACAGTTTACTCCAGGTCCCGTGTTTTCGTCTGTTACCTTTATTGGCTACCAACTTGAAGATTGGAAAGGAGCTCTGCTCTCTACGTTGGGTATCTTTATCCCCTCCTTTGTTTTTGTGGCATTACTAAATCCCATCGTAAAGTTTCTAAGAGGCTCTAAGTTGTTTTCCTCGTTCCTTGATGCGGTCAATATTGCTTCTGTAGCAATTATCGTTTTTATCTGTTATCAAATTGCAAGAGAAAGTGTTACCGATTGGAAAACGATCGTTATCACCCTACTCTGCTTGGTTCTAACCTTTAAGTACAACAAACTTAATTCGGCATGGATTGTTCTACTAGGTGCCCTATTAGGATATTTTTTTCATTGGATATAAAAAAGCCATCTATTCAGATGGCTCATTATAAAGGGTTTAAGTTAAATTATTTAAAGCATTTATCTAAGAACTGCTCCTGTTCCCAAAGGGTGTGCAGCACACTTTCTTTAGCAGCATATCCGTGTGATTCTAATGGAAGTAAAACCATACGAACCGGTGCCCCTAAATTTTTAAGCGCTTCAAAATAACGTTCCGTTTGAAGCGTAAACGTTCCAGGATTATTATCAGCATCTCCGTGGATTAATAGCATTGGAGTTTTCATCTTATCCGCTTGCATGAAGGGAGACATGGTGTTGTATAAGCTTGGATTATCCCAATAGTTTCTCTGTTCTCTTTGGAATCCAAAAGGTGTCAGAGTTCTATTGTATGCGCCACTTCGTGCAATTCCACATGCATAATCGTCTGAGTGAGATAAAAGATTTGCTGTCATAAACGCTCCGTATGAATGTCCTCCTACAGCCACTTTTTCTCTATCAATATACCCTAATTGGTCTACTGCATCAATCGCTGCACGCCCGTTAGCAACTAATTGAGGGATAAAGGTATCGTTCGGCTCTGTCGTTCCTTCTCCAATGATAGGGAAAGCTGCATCGTCAAGCACCGCATAGCCTTTGGTTACCCAATAAATAAAGGATCCATAGCTAGGGAAAGTAAAGTCATTAGGGTTATGCGTTACTTGACCAGCTGTTTTCTTGTCTTTGTATTCTGTTGGGTAAGCCCAAATGAGTAGCGGTAATTTTTCCGTTTTTGCTGCTCTGTCGTATCCGGCCGGCAAATAAAGCGTTCCTGATAGCTCAACTCCATCGTTTCTCTTGTATTTAATTACTTCTTTATGGATATCTCCAAGAGAGGCAAAGGGGTTTTCAAACTGAGTAACCGGCTCCGCTTTCCCTGTCTTCATATTACGTAAATAGGTATTCGGATAATCCGTAGCCGATTGTTGAGAAACTAGAAGTGTTCCTTTCTTCACGTCAAGCACATCAATAATGTCCTCTTTTGCATTTTTTAGAGCGGATGTGTATAGTCTCTTCTTGGTTAAGTTAGAAAGGTTAAGTTCATCTACAAAAGGTTTTTGACCCTGAGGAGTAAATCCTTCTCCGATCAATAAAACTTTATCATTATTTACTTCAACAACTGATTCTCCAAACTCATTTTTCCCTTTGCTAAAAGATCCTGGATCACTATAGACATCTTGATAGTTACGATCTACCATTATTTTCGACTTTCCTGTGTCTAAATCAACGAGGAAAGATTTAACGTTTCGCGTATCGTACCAACTCTCACTTACAATAGCGTAGTTGGAATTGGTCCATTCTGTACCTGCGTAACGTTGTTTCGTTTTAAAGAAAGCTTTCGGCTCTGCAGTAAAGGGAGCGTCCCAAAAATAGACCTGATCTCTGTATTCCACTTCCTTCGACTGATCTCCCCCATCAAGCGCTTCTACATAGACCAAAGAAGCAGGCTTATCACTACGCCAATTCATACTTCTTTTTCCCGTTCTTACCGAAGAAAAACCTTTTGGCATGATTTCATTTAGAGCAATACTATTCACTTCTTTTACCTCCTTACCGCTTTTATCAAGTACAACGGTAGACATTGGAAATCGATTAAGTGGAACGATATAAGAATAGGGTTTCTTGATCGAAGTTACCATTACGTAATTCCCATCCGGTGAGAAATTCATGGAAGTATAAATATCTTTAGATCGGAATGGAGTTAGTTTACCATCAAGGGATACGGTTTGAAGCTCTGATTTAGCTAAAGTTTCAAAATTTGCTTCGTCCTGTGGATTACTTAGTAAATCTTGATATGTACGGTTTTGAGAAACTTTTCCTGTGGAGTTAGAAACAATTGGTCCTGTAGGTAAATCGTTTTCTGGATCGATTAATTCAGGACGATCGGAAGGAATTACTTTAATTAAGAACTGATTTGAGTTTTCAAACCACTCGTAGGGTCTTCCTAGATTGGCATTTAGAACATCCGAAGTCACTTTTTTAGCTGTTGCTGTTTTTAGATCCACATACCATAATTCCACCCCTTTTGTGGTGGTATTAGTAAAGGCAAGTTTAGATTGATCCGGTGAAAACCCAAAATTGGCAATTTTCGCATTGCTTGGAAGGCCTTTTACCTGACTTTCCTGCTTGTCATTCATTTTTCTGACCTTGATATTATTTATATAGGTCATGGTACTAGAAATATTGGTTTTCGGGTTCACACGAAGTCCTGCCAATCTCATCTCGTCCTGATTCAGCTCATCTAGCGTTTTGTAGGTATTGCGATAGGTGAAGATCAGCCATTCTCGGTCTTGATCCATAAATACCGAGGGAGGTCTTTGATAATCTGCAAGCTGTAGGATACTTTCCGAAGGCTGCTGATAAGTAAGTTTTTCTTGTGCGAAATAAAATCCGCAAAGTGCCACGAATAGGGCGGTCACTGTTTTCTTCATAGTTTATAATTTATACGAATGTAGCAAATAAAATTGGGCTAGGCGAATCTGCTGCTGACCCATAAAATCGGTGCGAAATCGTTTTTGTCCTTTAGGATTCTAGTTCTTTCAGAATCTTGTTTACATCCTCTTCCGTTGTCGTTAGCTTTTTTTTGCACAGCGAAATGAGTTCACTAGCTCTTTTCACATTGGAAGCGAGCTCATCCACATTAATCTCCCCTTCTTCCATCTTTTGGACAATACCTTGCAGTTCAATAAAAGCTTCGGTATAATTAATTTCCTTTTCCATCGATTGATTTTTTATCGGTTATTTTACTTGTAATCGTCCCGTGATAAAGCACCGTTTCAACTTCGTCATTTATATTAATTTTACTTAAATCTAATAAAGCAGTATTCTTAAAGCGAGTGATGCTGTAGCCTCGTCGAAGAATGTTCTTTGGATCCAGTAATTGAACATATTTCTCAAAGGCCACCATACGGTCTTCTTGTTTTTTAAATTGATGAGTTAATAGTAGTTTCAAATTGATTTTTTGATGCCGAAGCAGCTCTGAATTCTGATTAACTTTTTGCCTAGCTAGTCCTACAGTATCTTCTTTCAATCCGCTGAGTTTTCGGTTTTCTTCTCTTAAAAAATAAGTACTCGAGCGCTCTAGTTGTTCCACTGTATTTTGAAGATCTTTCTTTTCAAATCGAATCTTTTCTGTGGCCTGAGTATGGAAGAGTCGCTTGAGTTCCAATAGTCCATTATTAGAAGATTCAATTAGGAGTCTGGATTCTGCTACTAAAGTTTGAACACTTCGATCTAAAGGAATCGCAAACTCATGATATTTTTGAATAAGAAACTCTGCTGTTTTCGTAGGAGTAATGGCGTTGTAAAAGGCTACTAATTCGGTGACCGTTTCATTTGTGGAATGTCCAATTCCTGTAAGGACGGGTAAAGGAAATAAAGTGATTTGTTTGGACAATTCATAGTTGTTAAAGGAAGTAAGCCCCACTTCACCGCCCCCTCCTCTTATGATGGCCACACAATCAAAATGGGAAAGCACTTTTCGAATTTTTCCTAATTGCTCTTTGATACTACTTACCGATCGCTCACCCTGTAAAACTGCAGGAAAAAGATAGGTAAAGAACTTATATCCAAAAGTGTTGTTCTCGAGGATTTCTAGAAAATCTTTGTAGCCTTTACTATTTTCAGCGGATATGACCGCGATTCTTTGAGGAACAAGCGCCAAGGACTTCTCTTTATTTGCAATATAAAGCTTTTCCTTTTTTAATTTTTCTATCGTTTCTTGCTTTTCCCGCTCTAAATCGCCTAAAGTAAAGGTGGGGTCAATATCAAGAATCTGAAGTTGAATTCCGCTTTTCCGATTAAATTGAATTTTTACGAGCATGAGCACTTTAATGCCCTCTCCGAGAGGAGCTCCTAAAACTTCAACAAACCTTTTGTTAATGCGTAAATAATCCGTTTTCCATAGTACGGCTCTCATCTCGGCTACGACACTGCCCTCTTTTTTTTCCAGAAGTTCAGGATAACAGTGATTGGACTGACGATAATGATTAAGTTTATGAAGTTCTGCCGTCACCCAATAATTGGATTGGTACCTCTCCAAAATAGTTCTTTCAATACTTTTGGTTACTTGAGATAAAGTAAAAATAGAGGGCTTTTGTTCGTGTTGTGGCATAATGAAGAAACGAACATTAAAGCTAACAAAAAAACGTCAAACCGGCGGTATAAAATTCATTGGCGGGAGAAGTTTACTAGCGATAAAATAAAGTAAGAGAAAAAATTGGGGTTATCTGGCCAAGTAATTACCAGCCCGATGCTGCTTTTTTCTTTGAGATCATACCGTCTACTGAAAATTTACCAGGACCAAAAGCCATTAAAAGGACGTAGACACATAAATAAAGAAGTGCCATTTCTTTCTCTCGAAAAGGATCTCCTGCATGCACTCCAAAAGCGATCACTGCAGTTAGGCCAATAAGGAAAAATAACGCCCAGCGAGTAAATAATCCAAGAATAATAAAAATAGAACAGACGAATTCTACAAAGACGCAAAGTCCTAAAGAAAACTCTGGTCCTAGTCCTAGAAAATTAAAGAATTGTATTTCCTCCTCTTCAACCAAACGCATCAGTTTAGGAAATCCGTGAGTGATCATCGCGAAACCGACAAAAAGACGAGCCACAAGTAAAATGAAGTCATTAAAAACGGGATGGTCTTTGATGGAAGTCAAGTAGTTCATTTTTTCATTAATTTCAAACAAATCTATGAAAAAACCTTGTAACAAAGGAATTAATTCTGGTTAACGTCCTAACGGTAACCGAAATTCTTCAGATCGCGGTCATTTTTCCTCCAATCTTTTTTCACCTTTACAAACAAATTTAGGTGCATTTTTTTTTGAAAAAATTTCTCAAGATCTTCCCTAGCCTGAGTTCCTACTTTTTTAATGGCTTCTCCTTTGTGCCCGATTATAATACCCTTTTGAGTCTCGCGCTCTACATAGATGATAGAATCCACGAAGATAATTCCTTCTTTTTCTTTAAAGAGTTCTGTTACCACTTCAACTGAATACGGAATTTCCTTCTCGTAATTCAATAAAATTTTCTCACGAATGGCTTCATTAACAAAGAAACGTTCTGATTTGTCCGTATAAAGCTCTTTATCGTAATAAGGTGGGTTTTCTGGAAGCAGTGATTTTAGCTTAGGTAGAATAAGTTCTGTGTTAATACCTGTAATTGCTGAAATCGGTAAAATTTCTGCTTTAGGAATACGCTGGTGCCACTCTTCGATAAATGCTTCTAAGGTTTTCTGATCCGAGAGATCAATTTTATTGATTAATATTAAGACCGGAACCGGAATCTTATTGAGTTTTTCAATTAAGAATTCGGACGGAGTACTTTTATCAGTGATATCAACAATGAAAAGAAAAACGTCTGCATCTTGCAAGGAATCCTTCACGAAATCCATCATTTTCTCTTGCAAACCGTATTTAGGATCTAATACCCCAGGAGTATCTGAAAAGACAATTTGTAAATCCTCTTCGTTATAGATTCCAAAAATACGGTGGCGAGTGGTTTGTGCTTTTTGCGTTACAATCGCAAGCTTCTCGCCCATCAGTTGATTAAGGAGTGTGGATTTACCTGCGTTAGGTTTTCCTACAATATTGACAAAGCCTGCTTTATGCATGAAAATAGATAATTATGAATTAAGGGCAAAGATAACGATAAAATTGGAGTTAATTCTTTCGCACAATCGGTAAGAGTTCCTCCCGATTCAGACCCATTTTAAGAATTTCTTCTTGAGAAAAGTTTTTAGAATACTCTAAAGCTTCGACCTGAAAACCTACTTTTTTTAACCTCTCGAAGTAATCCATCCCGTACCAACGGACATGGTCGTATTGTCCAAAATGCTTTTGTCTTTCTTTTGGATCGGTGATTGTGAAGTCTTCGTAGGAAGTTTCTAAACTCTTTTTCATTGGAACTTGCAGAATCCCCCACCCTCCAGGTTTAAGGACTCTATAAAGCTCTGTCATGGCTTTATGGTCTTCTACAATATGTTCTAACACATGATTACAAAAGACAATATCGAAGCTCTCATCTGCAAAAGGAAGATCAAGAATATTTGCCTGTACATCAACTATTGGAGAATAGAGATCAGCGGTAACGTACTCTAGATTTTTTAATTTTTTAAACCTCTTAAAGAAGGCCTGTTCAGGTGCCATGTGCAGTACTTTGTACTTTCCTGTAAAGAAATCGGTTTCTCTTTGTAGGTAAAGCCACATCTGGCGGTGCCTCTCTAAACTTAAAGTACCTGGAGAAAGCACTTTACTTCTAGCTTTGTTATAGCCGTAAGGAAGAAAGGTCCGGTAAGATTTCCCGTCAATAGGATCGAAGTATTTATTTCCTTTGAAAAACAAATACAATAAGGGCCTGAGAAAAAGACTCAGACGAATTAATAAAGGCCGAGGAAACAGACCTAATAAAAGGGACGCTAATTTCTTCACTTAAAAATCCCTAGTGAAAGGAGCTTCTTCATCACTTTGAATGCCTAATGCATCGTAAATATATTGGAACGTAGAGAGAAGAACAGGTTTTCCTTCAATAATACATACATCGTGCTCAAAATGAGCAGAAGGCTTATTATCAAGTGTGGTAACGGTCCATCCATCTTCATGAAATTTCACCTTCTCAGTTCCAAGATTGATCATAGGTTCAATGGCAAGTGCAATACCGTCTTTAAGGACTTTACCACTACCCTTTTTTCCATAATTAGGAACTTGAGGGTCTTCGTGCATTTTACGTCCTAGTCCATGTCCTACAAGCTCGCGTACCACTCCATACCCATGCGATTCACAATGATTCTGAATTGCATAAGAAATATCTCCGACTCTTTTTCCACGGATACACTGCTCAATCCCTTTATAAAGAGATTCTTTGGTGACTTTTAAAAGTTCTTTTACTTCAGGGGCCACTTCTCCTACTTCAAAGGAGTAAGCATGGTCTCCGTAAAAGTCGTTCATATATACACCGCAATCTACAGAAAGAACATCTCCATCTTCTAAGGGTTTATCGTTAGGAATACCATGGACTACTTCTGAGTTAGGAGAAATACATAAGTTTTTTGGAAAACCATACTGTCCTAAGAAAGCGGGAATCCCTCCATGATCACGGATGTATTCGTCTGCGATTTTATCTATATAATTGGTGGTAATACCCGGTTTGATCTCTGAGGCGATCATTCCCAAAGTTTTTGACACAAGAAGGGCACTTTCGCGCATTAAGCGGAGCTCTTCTATTGTTTTTAACTGTATCATAATTCTACCAAAAAAGGCCTTTTTTCTTATCTTTTTTTAATTTAGAATACGCAAGAACTTCTTGCCCTTCCACACGGAATTCAATTTTTTCATTGATGATGCGGTAGATTTCACCCCACCCTGGGAATCCTCCTAAGTTTCTATCGTCAATAAACAGATCCGCGTCAATTTTTCTTGAAGCATTGGCTTCATCGAAAACTTCTCCTTCAAAAGAAGAATTCACACTGTAAAATTCAACTCCATTTTTTCGACAAAACGCTACGGCTTCGTCGAGTTCTTTTCCACTACGGTAAGTCCAAAGAATTAATCTATACCCTTCACTTTGAAGCTTCTTTAAAGTTTCAAAAGCAAAGATCTTTGCTTTTCCGATACCTGGATAGGCGTCATCCACAATAGTTCCATCGAAATCAATTGCCAATTTTTTATTGCTTTTCACCATAATATTTGAAAATATTTTTTCCGCAGGCAAAGGTAGTAAAAAGAGTGCGAATAGGATAAACTACATTATCTAAAGTACAAAAATAGCAGTTATTCAACATACCCCCACATAATTATTTGACATTTTTTTACAAATGTAAATGGCTAAAAACTAAGCCTCCTTAGATTGTTTAGAAGCTTCAAAAATTGACATCCATTAGTCATTACTTTAATTTATTTGATCGAGAATATTATTTGAATTTTCTTCTCAATTTCGATTTCAAGATTAACTGATCATTAATTTTTTCAAATAATTAAATATTCATCTGTAACAGTGTAATTTTTTCATAATTTTGAAACAACCTTTTAGAGGTAGTTAATGATTAATAGCTTTTAAGCATCAACCATTCAATCATGCTATTTAGAAAAGGGATACATAAAACTTTCTGCCTAGTGAAAACCAAGTTTCTTTTTATTGCTTTTTGCACCTATTGCTTGGCGCTGTTTAAGAGCCAGTCCCTAGAGATTCCTAAGATTGTCCCTCCTTCACAAGAGACCTTTGCGCTTAGCGCCTTAGATTTCATCCCCCACAGGAAAAGATTTAGTAACCCCTATCGAGTACGATCCCTTTGGAAGGCAGGTGAAAGACTGGCTGCCACTACCCCAAAGCTCCACAACTAACGGTTCCTATTATACCCTACCGTCGACCAGTGTAGCAACTAGCGTGTATGGAGATCCTTTGCTTTATGCCGAGAAGGAGCTCGAAAACTCGCCCTTGGACCGAGTCTTACAACAAGCCGCTCCAGGTACTCCTTGGTCCTTAGCATCAGGTAAGACCCAAAAGCTAGGCTATCAAGTTAATTTAAGTTCCGATAATGTCAAACGTTATGTTACTACCACAACCTGGAGTGGTAATGCCACCCTCTCCACTCTGAAGATATTTACCACCACGGCATCAGAAAACTCAACCTATTACCCAGCCAGCTCCCTATACAAAAACAAGGTAACAGACGAAAACGGTAACATTTGCTATGAGTTCAAAAATGGACAGGGCCAGACGCTTCTACTTCGAAAGATGGAAGGTACTACACCTGTTGACACCTACTATGTATACAACGAGTACGACCAACTGGCCTTTGTGCTTGCTCCACTGGCCTCTGACGCCACAAAAGCATTAGGCTCTGGAGCAAGCGTCTCTGCTTCCACCCTAGATGAGCTTTATTATCAGTACCGCTATGATGGAAGGAGCCGAATGGTAGAGAAAAAACTACCAGGAAAAGGATGGGAGTATATAGTATATGACAATCAAGACCGTGTGGTCATGACCCAAGATGCTCAGATGAGACCCACCAACCAGTGGCTCTTTACCAAATACGATCGGTTTTCAAGGGTCGTCTATACTGGGATCACCTCAGCAGGTACAAGAGCAGTGGAGCAAAGTACGCTCAACAGTAAAACAGCCAACCATGAAACTAGAGCCTCCACACCTTTTACCAACAGTGGTAGCTCGGTTTATTATACCAACACCGCATATCCCGTGGCTACTGCCTCCTCTAAGGTAATGACTGTCCAATACTACGACACCTATCCTCCAGAGAGCCCTTCGAAACCTGCCGTGATTGTAAGCAGCTCCCAACCTACCTTAAATCCAACAGCCACCTCTTATACGGTAAACGGATACACTTCAAGTCGCAGCACCAAGGGACTGCCTACAGCCCACTATATTAAAAATACAGAGGATAACGGTTGGACTAAAAATTACACCTGGTATGACACCAAGGGGAGAGCCCTTTCTACCCACAGCTACAATCCTTTGGGAGGCCATACCAAGACGGACAATCTTTTAGACTTCTCGGGGGTTCCCACTTACAGTTACACCTACCACAAGAGGCTGAATGCCGATCCACAGATAACGGTAAGGAACCGCTTTTTATACGATGCCCAAAACCGACTCACCCACCATTACCATCAGATCAATTCGCTCCCTGAGGAGCTCTTAGCAGCCCATTCCTACAGTGAGGTGGGAGCAATTTTGACCAAGAAAGTAGGAACTGGAACTCTGCAAGAGATCAACTACACCTATAACGTTAGAGGGTGGATGACGGGTATCAACAATACCTTAAGCCTAGGAACCGATCTTTTTGCTCTTACCCTGAGATACCATAACCCACAGAGTCATCCTTATGCTCTAGCCCAATACAACGGAAACATCGCCCAGATCGACTGGATTACTAAAAACGGAACAAGTCCCGAGCTAAGAAGGTATTCCTACAACTACGATGGACTCGATCGTCTTCTCAAAGCCTATTACTCCAAACCTAGCGCTCAGACTACCAATACGAATGCCTACAATGAATACCTGACCTATGATCAGAATGGAAACATCAAATCCTTAAGTCGCTATGGATCGGTAGACGGATCGGTGGCTCTTATAATAGATCAATTGCAATACTCCTACACAGGGAACCGTCTTATAAAAGTGCTAGACAACAGTGGCAATACCCTACAAGGCTATCCCCAAGGTGGAAGCACCATTACTTACGATTCTAATGGAAATATGACCCAGCATATGGACAAAGGAATTTCATTAATAGAATACAATTATCTTAATCTTCCTAAGAGCATAACCCAAGCGGTAGGAAACACAACGTATAACTACCGAGCAGACGGAATAAAACTAAGGAAAACCTACAGCACCAAAACTACAGATTACCTGGATGGCTTTCAATACGAGACGCTAGGAGCCTCAACTAACCTACAATTCCTAACAACAGCTGAAGGCTATTATGATATGGCAAAAAACGCTTACATTTACAATTACCTAGACCACCTAGGGAATGTAAGGTTGAGTTACCGTAAAAACAGCTCAGGCGTTCTTGAGATTGTAGAAGAAAACAACTACTATCCTTTTGGGTTAAAGCACGAGGGTTATAACAATCTGAGTACTGCTACGCTTTCGTATAAGTACAAATACCAAGGACAAGAACTTCAAGAGACTGGTTTCTACTCGTTTAAGTGGAGAAATTATATGCCTGATGTAGCAAGGTTCTTTAATATAGATCCTTTGAGTGAAAAGTTTCCTTATAATTCTACTTACTCTTTCCAAGAAAATAAGATGGGATTGGGCAGAGAATTAGAAGGCTTGGAATTACTACAAGAAAGAGGATTGATTACAGCAACTGGAATGACAGTTAATGATATCTATCATAATGGTCCGCTTCCAAGTTATATGCCCTATCTAAATTACAAATCAGGCTATTCCGCACCGCAAGGAATGGATGTAGCAGATTTACCATCAAGTGCTGCAGGTATGGGTAAATGGAATAATGCAGATGGTTCTTTTAAGTCTTTTGCTGGAGAAGCAAAAGCCACAAAACTATTGGGTGTTTTTGAGTTAATAAAACAAATTAATACAGCAATGGATGCTCGTGGAGAAATAAATGCAATGGGAGAAAGCGCGAAGGCGGTTAATTATAGAGATAAACTAAATTTCCAAATTGATGCTATGCAAACAGCACAGGATGTTGTTAATAATGCCGATTTAAAATTAGATAATAAAACAAAAACAGAAATTACCAATTATGTGTTTGATGGTCGACTTCCGAAAGATATTAACAAGCGTGTCGATTCTGTAGTTAGATTAGATTCAAAAACCAATATTGTAAATACGGCAAATTCTATTATGAGGCAAAATGGTATCGAAGTTCGTAAAGGTCCAGAAGTAGAAAGAAGACAACAACTAGAGCAACAAAGAATGGAACAAAGAAATAAACTACAAAGAGTAGGACAATGAGAATAAAAATAAAAATCTTCATATTACTAATTAGTCTTGTGCTAATTTCCTGTAATACCGAAGCTTCAGCCAAAAGAAAAATAACTAAAACAGTAACCAATTTTTGGAATGCAGTAGAAAAAAATGATGGTAATGAATATAAATCATTAATTTATGAAAGTGAGAAATACCCAGGCGTTATTTCTATGGAGAGGAAGTTTCTAAATAAAAATTACAATAAAATTAACTCTTATATCAATTTGAAAGAAAACATAAAAGTAAAAGATACTGTTTTTAATGGAGCGAAGCGACAATACGTTCAATATTGGATAAAAAACAATAAGCCTAATTACACGCAAAAGCCCTTAATCATTACTTTTATTTTTTATAAGCAAGTAGGGTATGATAAAGTGTATAATCCAAGTGTTTTAGATGATTTTTTAAAATGGGAGTAGACAATTTAGTATAAAACACATACCCTCGCTTTGCGAGGGTTTATGTATTTTACAAAACGGCTACATTTTTATTAATGGTAGGGGTGTTGTTGCAGCACAAGGAACAGTTCCTGAAGGAATGGCTGTATTAAGCAAGTTAAATGCAGCCCAGTTTTCAAAAGCATTTAAAGGAACGGCAGTAGCATCTGCAACAGCATCTACAAGAGGAATGCTTAATAGAGGATATAACAAAGGAGTTTCTTGGATTAACAATCAGGTCGGAAATGGAATGAAAGCTCTTACAGTATCAAAAGCTGTAGGAAATGCTGCACAACCCAATAAAGATAAAAAGTAAAATTTATGGAGGCGTTAATTGAAATAATTTTTGGAGGAATTATATCTCAATTCTTAGGATTAAATACCCGATATTATTTTTTCAAAATTTTTAATAAGAATATTAAAAAAGATGATTTTCGAGGTAGTTCATCAGATGAATTAAAAGGATTGGGGCAAAACTTTTATAATGTTTTTGTAGGGCTCATTGTATTTTGTTCTTTAGCAATAGGAATAGCTTATTTATTCTATAAATTAAAATTGCTATAACGAAATAGTAGTGTCTTGAATTAGTTTTCCCGCCCTCCGAATAAAAAAGACATTTTCCGCCAACGCTTTTCCCGGGCTTTTCCACCGCTTTAAATGCCACAGCAAATTACATAATCGAAATTATACGCAAATTGCCAACGCAAACCGTTGCCCTCCACTCCGCTGAAGCTTCGTTCCGCACAAACCAGCACCATCTTTGCCTATAATTTGGGATTATGTAAAATGCTTTCCTTGCAAACGGGCAAAGCCCTTTTTGCGCCACCGCTTTTAGCCACCAACTTCCCCGAATCTTCCCAGCCACAGAAAAAGACTTTTTTGCCCAAGCTTCCCGCCCGGAATAAGGAAAAAATGCGCCAATGCTACGAAAGTCCTTCGATTGAAATTTAGCCGATAAATACAACGGAAATATTAAAATGTGGATAAAGCCGAAGCTTTTGCCAACGCTATTTTACCCACATTTTAACATTTTGCGACAACAGCGACAGCGGAAAGTTATCAATAGGAATTTTTGGAAAAATTGAACTTATTTTTTTCAGTTGAAATAAAAAATTAGGTGGAAAAATTTTACTGAAACTTATTTTTCAACTGAAAAAGAAATATTACTTTTGAAAAAGCCGAGCAAGCGAAGACGTTCAAAGTGAAAAGCCTCGCGCGAGTAAACCTTGAGTAGGAAGTTTTGGAAAAAGTGAGCGGGCTTGTAGAATTACAAATACAACGGAAAAGAACTCCAAGAGACCGGAATGTACGATTATGGGGCGAGGTTTTATATGCCGGACATCGGTCGTTGGGGTGTGGTGGATCCGCTTGCGGAAACTTCAAGACGTTGGTCACCTTATACATACGCTTACAATAATCCGATTAGATTTATTGACCCAGACGGAAGACAAGGAACAGATTGGGTAAGAAAAGGAAATGAAATATTTTTTGATTCGAGAGTTACGGAAAACAATGTAAAATCATTGTATGGTGATGAAGCAACACATTTGGGAAGTAATCCAACATATACCACAACCAATTCAAAAGGAGAAACTGTAGATAATTTAAATCTAAATTCTGATGGTAGCATTACTGATAATAATACAGGAAATAATGTTCCTTATACAAAAGCTTTAGGAGGCGATACTATAACTTCGGGTGATGCTTATCAACGTGAAGATTCTTGGGGGTTTTATGCAGATGGAAAAGCTAGTTTAGATGTAGGTCCTCAAATAAGACTTTCTGGTAAAGTGGCAGGTGTGGAAGTTGGTGTAACAGCTCAACAAACTGTAAGTAATGGAGATATTCTGAATCCTGGCGATCCGAAGGCGGTTACAAATACAACTTTTGGTTTAAAGACTGGTATTGGCGGTAAAGTTTCAACGGAAACTGTGAGAGGTAATGATATAAATACTACTACAGAAATCAATGCTGGTATTGTAAACATTGCAATTGATAATAATTACATCAAAATAAATGTCGGAGCAGGTGTAGAAGCTGGACTTATTATGTTTGGCGGTACTCTGTCGGGCGAAGTTGGAGTTAAAATAAAAAATGTCAGAAATTATTTTAAAGAGAATTTATGCATATCTAATTGATATGATTGTTATTAGTGTTCCATTGTATGTTTTTATGTTTGTTTTTTGGGATAAATTTACAACATCATCAAGTAATTTTTTATTGAATGCACTTATTATACAATTTGTACCATTTTTAATTTATTTTTTTATTTCTGAAAGCTTTTTTGGAAAGACAGTTGGAAAAAAAATTATGAATTTGACAGTTACAGCAGATGGTAATAGATTTATACATGTTTTAGTAAGAACTATTTGCAGATTAATACCTCTTGATTTGGTTACGTTTATTTTTTTTAAAGATCAATTATTACATGATTATTTATCCAAAACTAAAGTGATTTATAAATAAGCAGAATCCTCGCAATTGCGAGGATTCTGCGTATTTATGTTGGAAATACAGCTATAACGAAGCTACTTTTTTATATTATAGCTTGGGATATTTCTCAGGATTTTGGTAGGTGTTGAAAACAGAATAAATAAAAACGATTTTCTCAATTTCATCGGTACATGGCTGCTTTTTTTAGACAGGTTAAAATTAGAGTATTAACTTTAACGTCAAGAAAAAGCAATGAAAAAATCAAGATTTACGGAGCCACAGATTATAAAGGTGCTCCACAACCGGCAGGAAAGTGGTAAAAAAGTGGCAGAGATCTGCCGAGAATATGGTATTTCAGAACCCACATTTTACAACTGGAAGAGCAAGTATGGAGGGATGAGTCTCTCAGAACTTCAGCGTGTGAAGGAATTGGAGGCTGAGAATACTCGTCTCAAACGCATTGTCGCAGACCAGCAGATATCCATTGATATTTTAAAAGAAGTCAATTCAAAAAAGTGGTAACACCTTATCAGAAGGATCGCTGTATTGCTTATATACGGGAGAAAAGGCCCGAGATAAGTTATGCTAAGGTGTGCCGCATAATCGGACGCTCACGAACCTCAAAATATTATAAAAAACAGATGCCCAAGAAGGATGAGAAGCTTAAGGAAGCCATCACATCTATATTAGGAACCAGTAGATTGGGACGTAAGAAAGTCATTGTAAAGGTTCGTAAAAAATATCCGATATACGGTTCTTCGCAAATTAGAAGAGTCTATCAGAAGTACGGTTTTTCGCTTTATAAAAGAATGAAGAGAAAGCGTTTTGATAATCCTGCCAACCCGATCTCAGTGCCTTTCGAGCGCAATGAGGAGTGGGCAATGGATTTTATGAGTGACGCACTGGCAAGAGGATCACGTTTTCGCACACTGAACATTGTTGATCAGTATAGCAGAAAATGTCTAGGGATAGATGTGCGTACATCCATGCCTTCAAGAGCGGTCATCCAATTTTTAGAACGTATAATTGAGAAACATGGTGAACCCAAGGGAATACGTACGGACAATGGTTCGGAGTTTACCTCAGATCTTTTTCAGCAATGGCTGGAAGATAACCAGATCGAATGGGTTAAAATACAGAAAGGAAAACCACAGCAAAACGCCATTATAGAGCGGTTTAACAAAACCTACAGGGAAGACGTGCTCGATGCTCACCTGTTTTTCTCTTTACAGAATGTAAAAGACCTTACGGAACACTGGATGAGAGATTACAACGAGGAAAGACCACACGAAGCATTGGACTTTAAAACTCCATCAGAATATGAAGCCGTTTAAGGGTTTTCTAAGGCATAAGCTTCTGAAATATAATTCAGAAAAAAGCACTGCTTCTAGCAGTGCCCATGAAAACTATATTTCATCGGCCAATCTATCCCTCTCGGGTTGCTCCCCAGCAGAGCCCGATTCCGTTTCGGTTGGGAGATGCAAATTTCAAATGAAAAAACTATATTTACAAACTGTCAAAAAAGTAGACCACTTACCTTATCGCTTAACTTATTTTACTAATTCCAACATAGCACTGTTGTATAAGGGCTTCTGTTTCTTTTTAATTTTCAAAATTTCTTCAACCCACTAAAAACCTCTCCAACATTTAGCTTCTCACCCACTTGAATTTATACTCCTGATCGGGAGTAGAAATTCGATCGGTAATTCTCTGAAGTCTGTTGGGAAGCTTCATCAAATATTCTTGGGCTTTTTGAGCCTGCTCAGTAAGTCCGTTTACGTGCTCAATTTTCCAATCGTCTAGTAACTGTTTTAAAATATCGATATAATCTTGAGCGGTATATACCATACAACGCTGCGCAGCATCAGAAAAATGGGACCATAGTTCTCCCGCCTTTTGTCCGCTTTCTCTCATCATATGCGCTGGCATAACGATCTTCTTTCTCATCATGTCTTCGAAGGCCAAGATCATTTCAGAGGGATCTAATTCTAAAATTCTAGTCACAAAATGTTTATACGCTTTTGCATGTCGAGCTTCGTCGGCCGCAATCACGGCGCACATTTTTGCTAATTTTTTATTCCCACTTTGTTTTGCAAACGTACCTACTCTTCTATGCGAATAATTGGTGGCCGTTTCTTGAAAACTGGTATAAACAAAATTTCGGTAGGGGTCCATATCGGTACCCAGATCAAAACCGTCTTGAATTAAATATTGAGTGGTTACTTCCACTTCTCTCATGTTTACTCTTCCGCAGAGGTAAAGATATTTATTAAGTAAATCACCGTGACGGTTCTCTTCTGCCGTCCAGGAACGCACCCATTGGGACCATCCTCCACTTTTGGTCTGGTCTACTCCATCAATACCCATAATCCAACTCTCATAACTTGGAAGGGCTTCTTCTGTAATACAATCGCCTATCAATGTAACGAATAAATCGTAATCCATGGACTGGGCAAAATGCTGTAATTCTTGAACTTCCTCTTGGAAGGTATCCGATGTAGGCTCGGGTAAAAAATCACTGGGTTGCCAGATTTTCTCTACCGGAGTTAAATATTTTTCGATGAAAGATTCTACTTCATGACTCAAGGACCTCATTACCTCCAGCCGAACTAACTTATTGTACATATAACTTTTTTACTAGGGCGAAGATAAGTAAATAATTATTCCCTGCATAGAATTTTCCCCTTTCCCTACTATGCAAAACTTTGCTCTTATTTTAAAACTACTAAGGTTTGAAGGAAAAACAATGACGAAACCATCGTACACTTTCCAATAAACTGTGTAGGATTTTAACTAATGAGAATATCTCCCGTCATAATTTCTGGAACTTCAATATTCATTGCGTGAAGAATAGAAGGAGCTACATCGCCTAATTTCCCTGGTTTTAGGTTCCAAATCCTCTCTTTATCCATCACTATCAATGGTACTAAATTGGTTGAATGCTGCGTATTAGGGGATCCGTCCGGGTTTTTCATCACATCACTGTTTCCATGATCAGCTAATATGAAGACCACATATCCATTATTGTAGGCAGCGCTAGCTACTTGCTCAATACATTGATCCACCGTTTCTGCCGCTTTTATCGCTGCATTAAAATCACCTGTATGACCTACCATATCGGTATTAGCGAAATTAAGACAGATGAAATCTGCGGATCTCGCATTAATTTCTGGTAGTATATTCTCAGTAATGTCGTAAGCTGACATCTCAGGCTTTAGATCATAAGTAGGAACATCCTTCGGACTTGGGCAAAGGATACGTCTCTCCCCTAAAAATTCATCCTCTCTTCCTCCGGAAAAGAAAAAGGTTACGTGAGGATATTTTTCAGTTTCAGCTACGCGGATTTGAGTTTTCCCGTTGCGCTCAAGTATCTCACCTAGTGTCGAGGTCAATACTTCCTCATCGTAAACGACTTTTACATTTTTAAACTCCTTATCGTAGTTGGTAAGTGTTACATAATAGAGGTCTTGTGCATGCATTCCGTATTCTGGAAAATCGGTTTGGGAAAGTACTTGGGTAATTTCTCTTCCTCTATCTGTGCGAAAGTTAAAACAGAAAACAACATCACCTGATTCAATTTTAGCTACAGGCAAATGCTTTTCACCTGTAACAATAATAGGTTCTAAAAATTCATCTGTAATTTCTTGTCTATAAGAATTGCGAACACTTGCAACCGGATCAGTAGTTTCTTTTCCAATACCATTAACCATCGCATCGTAGGCAAGTTTCACTCTTTCCCATCTTTTGTCACGGTCCATTGCATAATACCTTCCTACAACTGATGCTAATTTTCCACCAGTGGTTTTCATGTGCTCCAAAAGCTCTTCCAAGAAACCAGCTCCCGAATGGGGATCACAGTCCCGACCATCCGTAAAAGCATGAACATAAGTCTGAGAAGAAATACCAAATTCGTTTGCTGCGGATAACAAACCTTTTAAATGGTTGATATGAGAATGTACACCCCCGTCCGATACCAGGCCTATGAAGTGAACTTTTTTTCTATTAATTAAGGCGTATTGAAAAGCTTGGGTAATTGCGTTCTCTTTTCCTATGGTCGCATTCTCTACGGCCATATTTAGCTTTACTAAATTTTGAAACACTACCCTTCCAGCACCCAAATTCATGTGCCCTACTTCTGAGTTCCCCATCTGGCCGGGAGGCAGTCCTACCGCTAGGCCGCTAGCTTCAAGTGTCGTATGTTGAAACTTTTGGTAGAGTGAATCCATGAAAGGAGTGTGGGCCTGATCGATTGCAGAAACACTAGGGTCGGTGCCGAGGCCCCAACCATCTAATATGGCAAGGAGAGCTTTTTTAGACATAATCTTTTTTAAGTTTTACATTAGCAAATTTAGGGATATTCCTCTATTTTAACTGCTAAAAGAGAAAACATTTCCTTTCAATATTAATAGAAATCAGTATTTTTGACTAATGGATTTACGTGACCAATTAAAGAATCTCTTCCCAGACCACGAGGAACAGGATTTTGAAATGCCTGAGGAAAAATTCGTGCAAAAATCACCTTTGATCTGCAAATTTGAAAAGAAAGGCAGAGCAGGAAAGCCTGTAACTCTTATTGAAGGGTTTGAAGGTCCAGACTCGGAATTAAAAAAACTCGCTAAAGAATTGAAAAGTCGCCTAGCCATAGGTGGATCGGAAAAAGACGGTATCATTGTTATGCAAGGCGATAACCGAGACAAAATCATGAACATTCTTAAAGAACTGGGGTACAAAACCAAACGCGTAGGTGGATAATCTTCACTACTAGCTTACCCTAATAACAATACTTGAATTATGACAAAAAAGTTAGCCGCATCAGAATTGGTGCTTAATGGAGATGGCAGTGTCTACCATTTGAACTTATTACCTGAAGATATTGCTTCGAAAATCATACTTGTGGGCGATCCTGACCGAGTGCCTAAAGTTTCTCAATTCTTTGATAAAATTGAAATCAAAAAGAACAAAAGAGAGTTCTACACTCATACCGGTACCCTTAGAGGAGAAAGAATCACCGTTATGTCCTCGGGCATTGGAACGGAAAATATCGATATTGTTATCAATGAACTCGATGCGCTTGTAAACATCGATCTAAAGAACCAAGAATTAAAATCGGAGCATACCTCATTAGAACTCTTTAGACTGGGAACTTGCGGATCCGTACATCCAGAAATTCAAGTCGATCAGATGTTAGTTACCCAAAATGTTGTGGGACTCGATGGACTGATGCACTTCTACCCCGAATATGAGTTTGAAAATGAGTTTTCAAAATCCTTCAGAGAAGGGTTTCCTTACGAGAAACTTAAAGGACTATTGTATTTTGCTTCCCATTCTAAAGAAATAGAGTCCTACTACTCTGACGCTCCTTACCATGGAAACACAGCCACTTTTCCAGGATTCTATGGTCCTCAGGGAAGAGAACTTAGACTACGTTCCACTGACACCCAGTTTTTAGAAACATTGAACGACCTTGGGGTTACCAATTTTGAAATGGAAACTTCGGCTATTTATGCTCTATCTAAAATGTTAGGTCACAAAGCCCTTACGGTGAATAACGTGGTTGCTAACCGACGTCGAGGAGAATTTGTTTCCGATCACCATGCCTCTGAAAAGAAAATGATTGAGTGGGTTTTGGAGCGAATCATCTCATAATCCCATTTACTGCTTAGTTATTGGAGCCTTTTGAAGGACAGTCAACCAGGTGATCGCAAACCAGTCCGCAAGCCTGCATATGGGCATAAACCACGGTAGAACCCATAAACTTAAAGCCTTTTTTCTTTAAATCCGATGCAATCTCATCGGATTTTTCGGTTGTGGCAGGTACTTCACTTAAAGTTTTTGGATAATTGATTTGAGGTTTTCCCTCAATAAAAGCCCATAAATAGGAAGAAAAAGAACCATAAGTCTTTTGAATTTCTATAAATTTCTGCGCATTATTAATCGTCGCTAAAATCTTCAATCGGTTTCGAATAATCCCTTTATTATCCATAAGCTCCTGAATTTTATCGTCCTTGTATTGAGCTATTTTGTGGTAATCGAACTGATCAAAAGCTTCACGGAAATTTTCTCTTTTCTTTAGTATCGTATGCCAACTGAGTCCGGCTTGAAAACTTTCCAATAAAACAAATTCAAAAAGCTTCTTATCGTCGTACACGGGTTTTCCCCACTCCCAATCATGGTATTCACGATACAAATCATCTTTTTCTGACCAAGCACATCGAGGCATTTATTTAGGTATTTAGAATTATGTGGTGAATTTACAATATTTCCACATTACTGGGGTTTAACATTACCTTAACGCTTAACGGAATGGTATTTGAACCTTAGTTACTACCAAATCAATAACAATAAATTTAAACACAAGTATTATGGACAGACAAGATTATAACAAAGCAGAAAGCGCAGTAAACGAAGCAAAGTGGACCATCAATGAGTATGCGGATAGAGCAAAAGACTACATTCGCGAACAGAAAGAGAAAAACACTGAGCCTACTGAGGAAGGTTGGATGGAACGTGCGAAAGCCAATGTATCCGATGCTTGGGAAGATACTAAGGATGCGGTTTCCGACGCTTGGAACAAAACCAAAGATTGGGCCGATGAAAATTGGGAAAAAACCAAGGACGCAGCTAAGGATGCTGGAGAAGATGTAAAAGCAGAATTCAATAAAAGAACCAACTAGGATACAATCCTAAAGGTCTTTATAAGAAGGGAAATACGGGAAACAACTATATTTCCCTTTTTTTATGGCCAATTTCTAATTTCTTCAATAATAGCATCAATGGACTTCTTTGAACTTGCCCACGAGCAAATGAGTCGAGCCGCCCAGAGATCTGATTGAATTTTTTTCCATCTATAGAAGTCAAACTTTTCTTCAAGCCTTTCTAATTGCCAGTTGCTCAATAACGGAAAAATTTGATTGGTAGTGCTTGAAGTGAGAAAAGATACTCCTTTGTTCTTAAGTTCTGCAGCGATAAGTTGTGCCTTTTCATTGGCTTGGGCTCCCAGCTCAAAATAGAGATTGTCTCTTAAGAGTTCTCTAAACTGAATGCCTAGCACTCGGCCCTTGGCCAGCAGGGCTCCTTTCTGTTTTAGATGGAATGGAAAATTTTCTCCTAGTTCTTTTTTGGTGAATACAACCGCTTCTCCAAGAAGCGCTCCGTTCTTGGTCCCTCCCATATAGAAAGCATCACAGAGCTGAGCCATTTCATAAAGCTCGTAATCGCAGTCTTTTGCCGTAAGGGCTTGTGCTAATCGGGCGCCATCAATAAATATTTTCAAACCTTTCTCCTTCGCGAACTCATAGAGCTTTGAGAGTTCTTCTCGGGAATAAACCGTACCTAATTCTGTAGAATTGGACAAATAGATTAAATGGGGCTCAACTTGGTGGGGCGTATTTTGATGTTGTAATAAAAGCTCATTGACAGCCTCCACCGTAACTTTACCCTCCTTATCTTTAATTCCATGCACTTTGTGGCCCGTCGATTCAATGGCCCCACTTTCATTGGTGAAAATATGTCCGTTCTCTGCGCTGATCACACTTTGAAACGGAAGAAGTAGAGAGGAAATCACCGTAAGATTCGCCTGTGTTCCTCCAGAAGTAAAATAGACACTCGCATGAGGATTTTTGATTAATTCACGAATCGACTCAGAGGCTTCTCTACTGAAGCGATCCAAACCGTAGCCGGGCTCCTGCTGCTCGTAGGTGTCTAGTAGTGCTTGCAAAATCCGAGGATGCGCTCCATCGGCATAATCGTTTTTAAAAGAATATTTCATAAAAGGTCCCAATCCTAGTACTTGTTGAGTAGGTGTAAAATTAAGGATTTGTTCCTTTAAAGAAGTATGTTTTTTTGTTGCTATATTTGCTTGGCTTAAACCGAATAACTATGGAAAAACTCTCTGAGCGGATCAACCGCTTAAGTTACTCTCAGACCTTTGTCATGTCCAACAAAGCGCGTGAAATGAAAGCTTCTGGAATAGATGTCATTTCTCTTACGCTTGGAGAACCTGATTTTGATGTACCTGAACTAATTAAAAATGCAGCAAGAAGAGCTATTGATGAAAATTATTCGCATTATTCTCCAGTACCTGGTTTTTTAGATCTTCGGGAGGCCGTTTGCCACAAACTTCAGCGAGACAATTCTCTAGAATTCACCCCTAAGCAAATTTGTGTTACCAACGGTGCAAAGCAGGCCATTATTAACGTCCTAGGAGCATTACTTAATGATGGAGACCAAGTAATTCTGCCGGTACCTTATTGGGTTAGCTATGAAGAAATGGTCAAGCTCATGGGAGGAGAAGCGGTAAAAATTCAAACTTCCTATGTTGATGATTTTAAAATGACTGCGGAGCAGCTTGAAGAGGCTATTACGCCACAAACTAAAGTGCTACTCTACAGTTCACCGTGCAATCCTTCCGGGAGTTATTATACCTATAACGAGCTTAAAAGTCTAGCAGAAGTTATTGCAAAACATCCTCATTTAACCGTGATCTCCGATGAGATCTATGAATACATTAACTACGAGACTACACACAAGTCCATTGCAAGTTTTCCAGAAATCAAAGACCAAGTGGTCGTGATCAACGGACTCTCGAAAGGATACGCGATGACCGGTTGGCGAATGGGCTATTCTGCAGCCCCTGAGTGGCTGGCCCCAGCTTTAGATAAAATTCAAGGTCAGATGACCAGCGGAGCCAATACCGTAGCGCAGCGCGCCGCTATTACGGCGTTAAATACGCCACAATCTGAATTCCGCTACATGGTGGATGAATTTAAAGCAAGAAGGGATCTTGTATACGAAAAAATGAAAGAAATCCCAGGCTTTAAAGTGCTTCTTCCCAAAGCTGCGTTTTATTTCTATCCGGATATTTCCTTCTATTTGGGCAAGACCCTTAACGGAACAAAAATTAAAAACGCAGATGATTTTGCCATGTTTCTACTTGAAAATGCACATGTTGGCTCCGTAGGTGGCGTATCATTCGGAAGTCCTGAATGCATTCGTTTCTCGTACGCTGCAAGTGAAAAAGAATTGATAGAAGCTATGGATCGGATTAAAAGCTGCCTTACTGCGCTCACTATTGAATAGCAGGAAAGTTTAATTAATCCAATTTATAGTATCAAATAAGGCGTCCTTTTAGTAAGAGGACGCCTTAAATTTTTCTACTTTCCATTATTCAAATCGAGTTAATCTCTATCTCTATGGTTTTTGTATTTATAGTTCTTATTGGATTTACCTTTCGATTTGTAATTTTTATTATTCTGCTTTCCATAATAAACAGGTTTTCTTTTCTTTTGCTGTCCGTAGGCATAATCCGTTGCACGTCCACCATAAACTTTCTTAGCTTGTCCAGGCGGCATTCTTCTCGCGGTGTGATTTCCTGCTCTTTGAATGATTCCAGGTCTTCCATATATTCGCGTGCGATCAATTACTCTACCGTTTCGATAAACTACTCCGTTTCGATCACGGTAAACATCACCCTGCCGGTAAACAGTTCCTTCAGGAGTTCTGTAGACGCCCTGGTTCCCGTAAGTTCCGTTAGGGTATCGGTTGTTACCGTAGTAAGGGTCCATAGTACTACATGAAGCTAGAGTAAAAAGCACTCCTGCGCCAAGGGCTATTTTAAATATTGTATTCATAGGATCAAATTATTGGTTGATACTAGGTCTAATTTCAACTCTTATGCCAAAGTCTATAAATTACCTCATTTCGAGCTAGAATACGATGGGACTTCTTCGCTCTAAAAGTAGTACGTCCTTCCATTCCTCCCCTATTTTTCCTAACTTTTCTCGTTTTCCTACGGTTCTGAATCCGGCCTTATGATGAATGCTTAATGAGGATATATTCTCTGGAAAAACACCACTTTGTAGCGTCCAGAATCCGCTGCTTTCGCTTAACTGGACCAATCTTTTTAAGAGCATTGTACCCAGGCCTCTCCCTTGAAACGCTCCACTTACGTATACGCTTACTTCTGCCACTCCACTATAGCAACTTCTTATAGATATAAGTTTTAGCGCAGCCCAGCCGATAACCGTTTCTTTTTCATCAATAAGTACCAAGCGACAATTTTTATGAAAATTCATATCCCAACTCTCCCAAGTGGGAAGTTCGGTATCGAAAGTAGCCATTTTGGTCTCTATTCCCTCTTGGAATATTTCTAGGACTTCTTTATAGTCTTCTGGCTGCATAGAGCGCATCGTATAGTTCATAACCCTTTATAATTTTATATAAATATAAAAAAACCACAAGAAAAATCTCTTGTGGTCTAACTTTACTATTAATTAAATCTTAGTTATCTACTGGCAATCATGACATTGACCGGCATTACAAAGGAAGTATTTTGTGTATCTACACGAATTTTATCTGTATTGAGTCTATAATGCAGATGAGAAAGTACATTCTCTAATTCCGCCTCGACGTATTTACATCCACCTACAGCTTGAACATTTGCTATAGATCCGTCCTTATTTACAGTAAATTTCAAATCGGTCTTTACTTCACCTTGCTGCATATCAGGATTCGTAAAATCAAATTGATCAACTAATAACGCTCTTAATTCGTTGAATCCATCATTACTCGATACATTCACTGCAGCGATCTGATTTGATTCTGTATGTTGCGCTTGAAGAGGATTAAAAAAAGCTGCAAAGGCGAAAAAAGCTAAACTAAGAAGACCTGTTTTTAAAGTGGTATTATTTTTCATTTTATTTGGGTTTAAGTTATTTGTTAACATTGCGTTCATATTAGCGTAACACAAATGTAACAAAATAAAACAGAACTTACCAAATAGTGGGAGAAAAACACAATTTAAAGCTTAATAATCATGACTTTACATAGTTATCCACATTTCCACAAAGATCGCGAAAATGGTTCTTTTAAAGGTGATTCAATATCACAGCTCGCCTTTAAGAAACTTTCCTGTTAGTGATTTTTTACTCCGTACAATCGCTTCTGGAGTACCTTGAGCCACAATGGTTCCACCGTGTTTGCCGCCCTCAGGACCTACATCAATAATATAATCGGCTAACTTTATAACATCCATATTGTGTTCGATGATAATAAAGGAATTGCCTAAATCCACTAATCGGCCAATGGTCTCCATTAGAATTTTAACATCTTCAAAATGTAGACCTGTCGTAGGTTCATCTAAAATATAGAGGGTGTTTCCGGTCTGCTTTTTTGAAAGTTCCGCAGCAAGTTTAATACGCTGCGCTTCTCCACCCGAAAGCGTAGTGGATTGCTGTCCTAATGTAATGTACCCGAGTCCTACATCATGCAAAGTTTTGACTTTACTAAAAATCTTTGGAATTGGTTGAAAGAAGTCCACCGCTTCATCAATGGTCATTTCCAGTACGTCAGCAATGGATTTGCCTTTGTACCTTACCTCTAGGGTTTCTCTATTAAATCGTTTTCCGTTACAGGTTTCACAATGCACGTAGACGTCAGGTAAGAAGTTCATTTCTATTACTTTGAGGCCCCCTCCTTGGCAGGTCTCGCACCTTCCTCCTTTTACATTAAAGGAGAAACGTCCTGGTTTGTAGCCTCGAATCTTACTTTCGGGTAGTTCTGCGAAAAGACTTCGAATGTCGGAAAACATACCGGTGTAAGTAGCTGGGTTACTGCGTGGAGTTCTACCAATTGGCGATTGGTCCACATCTACAATTTTGTCAATATGTTCAATTCCTTCTAGCTTCTTGTAAGCAAGTGGTTCTTGAACGCTGCGATAAAAATGCTTATTTAAAATAGGATACAGAGTTCCATTTATCAAAGAAGATTTTCCACTTCCAGAAATCCCCGTTACCACAACGAGCTTACCTAGAGGAATTTCTACACTTACATTCTTCAAATTGTTTCCGCTGGCTCCTTTGAGTATCAGACTTTTTCCATTTCCTTCGCGTCTTTCTTTAGGTACTGGAATGGACCGGGTTCCATTAAGATAATCGGCTGTAATGGTCTTTGCATTTTTTATGTCTTTAGGGGAACCTTGCCAAAGAATTTCTCCTCCATGCTTTCCTGCTCTTGGGCCAATGTCCAGAACGTGATCCGCCTCTAGAATCATATCCTTGTCATGCTCTACCACCAGAACAGAGTTTCCTAAATCCCTTAAATTTTTAAGCGAACGAATCAGTCGCTCGTTGTCTCTTTGATGAAGTCCAATGCTAGGTTCATCCAAAATATAAAGTACGTTCACCAGTTGCGACCCAATTTGAGTAGCCAGACGGATCCTTTGACTCTCTCCCCCCGAAAGGGTTCTAGAACTGCGACTTAAAGACAAATAATCCAATCCTACATCCAGAAGAAAATCCAAACGCGTTTCAATTTCTTTAAGTATTTCCGTGGCAATTTTTTGATTTCTTTCAGAGAAATTATTCTTAATCTCCCCAATCCATACTTTTAAATCAGAGAGAGATAGTGCGCTGACTTCTGCTATATTTTTTCCGTCAATTCTAAAACTTAGACTCTCAGGTTGTAAACGAGCTCCTTTGCAGGAAGGACAAGTCTCTTCCGTTGTAAAGTGCCGCTCCAAAAGAGTAGCATCATAAGATTCTTTTTGCTCAATAAGAGTTTCCATATAAGGAATTAGCCCTTCGAAATTCACTTTCACTTTTTTCGAAATTCCAGCGTACTTCAAATCTTGCGTGAATTCTTTATGCAGCCCATTATAAATATAGTCTAGAGCCTCTTTACCAATAGTAGAAAAAGGAGTATTTAAATCCTGTCCAAAGAGTTCAAGAATGTTTTTAATTTGAGTGAGTAACCATTTTGGATTTTTTAAATCCTCCAGTGGTCGAAGTGCGCCTCTAGCAATAGATAATGAAGGTTGATCTACAAAGTATTCCGTATTAATCTTTTTAACGGTACCTAGCCCTTTGCAATGCGCGCAGCTCCCTTTAGGAGAATTGAATGAAAAGGTATTGGGTTCAGGCAAAGCCAAAGACTCCCCGGTTTTCTCATCCATTAAGTTTTTTGAATAGTACTGAACTTTCGTATCCCCTAGAATCTGAATTCCTATAATCCCCTCTCCCATATCTAAGGCCGTAGATAAGGATTTCTCCATTCGGTTCTCTGTTGCATTTTCTCCAATAATCCAACGATCAATCACAAGGTCAATGTCGTGGGTTTTGTATCGATCCAATTTTAAATCGTATTCGATATCTAAAAGGGCGCCGTCTACCCAAGCCTGTGAATACCCTTTCCTAGCCATTTGAACAAATAGCTCATGGTAATGCCCTTTACGAGAACGAACCAAAGGAGCGAGCAGCAAAAGCTTCTCTCCTTTATAACGGGTTTTTATGGTTTCAAGAATTTGCTCTTGAGAATAACTCACTAGTCGTTCTCCAGAACTTAAAGAGTAGGCATCCGAAACCCTAGCGTAAAGAAGACGCAAAAAATCGTATAATTCCGTCACGGTACCTACCGTGGAGCGCGGGTTCTTATTTGTGGTCTTCTGCTCAATGGCAATTACAGGAGAAAGACCTTCAATTTTATCAACGTCCGGCCGCTCAAGTCCTCCTAAGAACTGACGAGCATAGGCCGAGAAGGTTTCTATATAACGCCTCTGTCCCTCGGCAAAAATGGTATCAAAAGCAAGAGAAGATTTGCCGCTACCCGATAAACCGGTGATCACCACAAGTTGTTCTCTAGGTATTTTAACATCTATGTTTTTCAAGTTGTGCTCGCGCGCACCGTATATTTCGATAAAGGAGGTATCACTCATGGAATTTCAATGATTTTATCTGAAAATCAAATCATGCAAAATTACGAAATATTATGCATCTTACCCTTAAGCAATTGCTTTGCAAACTTATCATGAAAAATAAATTTCCACACGCTGGGAGCACCTTAGTCTATCCAAATTATAAAATTTTACAAATCAATGGTTACGAAGTGCTCTTCCCTATCCCATTCGTCTAGAGTAAATTAATAAGATTGTTTTACATTATTGAAGTACAAAACTCATTTTTAAAAATTATTAGTAAATTTGAATACTACTGAGTATCACTAGCTTGCCAACTTAGTTCGTACGCTTCTTTGAATTAGGCCTCAAACTATTACTACAAAAGAGAAAAAATCAGGTAAATGTTCTACGAAAAGTAGAAAAACCAATTTACTTCAGTAAATACCTGATAAAATATTAGAAAAGCACAATGAATAAACTCGAGAAACCTTTTAACCAATTCACCAAGGAGGAGTACTTTTTCTATTTGCCCAACCACAAAATATACACTAATTTCAATACTTTAGGACTGTACCGGTCGCTTTTGGAAAATAAAAACCTTAGTTCTCAAGATCAAATAGAGGTCCGTGATTTAGCTCATAGCTACTTCCAGAAAACCTTTGATTTTCTTCAGTTAAAGGATCCATTGACTTATTTGAAAGTCTACCATTTAGGGGAGGAATTAACAATTCAGCAGGAACGAGCCTTTTGGGAAGTAATCAAAAAGAATCAGGAAAAAATTTTAAAAGAAAAAAGAATTAAGCACCGCAACTTTGGGACCTATTCTCGGCACGATTGCGGATATGATTCTTGTCCCTACAACGGCCTTATGATAAGGCAAGGAAGCCACTTAGCAGAAAGTTCCATTTGCTTTAAGTCGGACCGAAAGAAAGGTGAAATAAAAGAAAAAGCTCAGCGCAGAGAAAAAGAGGGGCGCGAATGGAAAAAACGTCGATAGTACAACAGCTTAAAATCATTATATGGAAAAAAGAATCAACCTTCAAGAACTTGAACCCGATGCCTACAAAGCGATGTACACATTAGAGAAATATCTACAAAAATCTGAGATTTCTAAAACTCATTTAGAACTTATTAAAATACGCGCTTCCCAAATCAACGGATGTGCTTATTGCCTGCAGATGCATACTCAGGATGCCCTTAAGCAGGGAGAGACCAATCAAAGAATTTTTCTTCTCAACGCCTGGAGAGAAACCACACTCTATACTCAAGAAGAAAGAACAATTCTCGCAATGACGGAAGAGATCACTCTAATCAACCAAAAGGGATTAAGTGATCAAACCTATAAAAAAGCGTTAGAATTATTTACTGAAAATCACGTCGGACAAATCATAATGGCCATTGTTACCATTAATGCATGGAACCGAATGGCCATAAGTACCCTTCGACCACTACCTGAGGAAAAATAACTCGAATGCTTTTCAAAACAAATCAAACCATCCACTTAAATAAATAATTTAAGTGGATTTATTTAATAAGTTAATATACAGCTAAATAAACCCATATATTTGTTAATATTTCTTATTATTTCCCAATTAAAGCGAATAGGTTGTAACCTTTCGGATACTTTGGTCGTATATACAATTAGAGCCCACTAAATTTTTGGGCTTAGTAGCATACATGAGACAATTAAAAATTACAAAACAGGTTACGAATCGGGAAACTGCTTCTCTTGACAAATATCTTCAAGAGATTGGTAAAGTGGAACTGATTACTGCTGACGAGGAAGTAGAGCTAGCTCAAAGAATTCGCGCCGGAGACCGCGCCGCTCTTGAAAAATTAATTAAAGCCAACTTACGTTTCGTAGTATCCGTTTCAAAACAATACCAGAACCAAGGACTTTCTCTTCCTGACTTAATCAACGAAGGAAACTTGGGGCTTATGAAAGCGGCAAAACGTTACGATGAGACTCGAGGATTTAAATTTATCTCTTATGCGGTTTGGTGGATTCGCCAAAGTATTCTTCAGGCTCTTGCAGAGCAGTCTCGTATTGTAAGACTTCCACTTAATAAAATTGGATCGATTAATAAGATTAACAAAGCCTATGCGCATTTAGAGCAGGAGAACGAAAGACCTCCATCTCCAGAGGAGCTAGCTGAAGTACTCGACATGAGCGAGGACGATATTAAAGAATCGATGAAGAACAGTGGACGTCACCTTTCAATGGATGCTCCACTTGTGGAAGGAGAAGATTCTAACCTTTACGATGTACTTCGTTCAGGTGAATCTCCAAGTCCGGACAAAGATTTAATGCTTGAATCACTACAAATCGAAATTGAAAGAGCACTGCAAACATTAACTCCAAGAGAAGCGGATC
This sequence comes from Bacteroidota bacterium, assembly GCA_023393915.1. Lineage (GTDB taxonomy): Bacteria > Bacteroidota > Bacteroidia > Flavobacteriales > Weeksellaceae > Planobacterium_A. The sequence goes on from JAEXBS010000047.1 coordinate 32,831, forward strand.
TAGTTAGACTTTATTTTGGTCTTAACGGGAAGCATCCAATGACTTTAGAAGAAATTGGTGAAACCTTTGACCTTACTCGTGAAAGAGTACGTCAAATTAAAGAGAAAGCAATTAAGAGATTAAAGCACAATACAAGAAGTAAGATTCTTAAATCTTATTTAGGAAAATAAATAAGAGGTATTGCGAAAAATAGGAACGTCAGTCTAAAATAGACTGACGTTTTTTAATTAGGTATATCTAACGATTTTCTTTTTTGTGTTCACTTATAGAATACTACCCTCTCTCCGCTTTGACCAATTCTTTTCGTACCCGACTTAGGCTCTCTGGTGTAATTCCTAAATAAGAAGCCACCATCCACTGAGGTACACGCTGCATTAAATTAGGGTACATTTTTATAAAGTTGAGGTATCTTGTTTGCGCAGTATCGCTTAACAAAGAATTAATTCGAGATTGTAAAGAGCGAATGTGTCGATGGAGCATAAGATCATTACTGACCATAGTACCCGGGAAACTTAACCGAAGATTAGAAAAAAAAGCATTGTCCAAAATCAGAACTTTACTTGCTTCAACTGCATCGATAAAATAATCCGACTTATCGTTGAAATACAAGGAACTACGATCACTAATCAACCATTTCTCTGGAGCAAACTGAATAATATGTTCCTTACCGGCTTGATCAATTGAGTACATTCGAAGCAGTCCTTGCTCTACAAAGAAAGTTCCATTGCAGACCTCTCCTTGCTTTAAAAGCACATCTCCTTTATTAAATTGCTTTTGTGTGTAGTAAGTACCGCAGAGTTGTAGTGCTTCTTGTGGAACCTCCAATACATCGGCTAAATACTCTTCTATATTCTCCATATTTGATCGTTACACCAAAGATAAGGAAATTGCTGAATGTGAGGCATTCTCAGTGCAATTTCCATCCTCTACCACTAGTAGCTGAGGACTTTGATGAATCACTTTTAAATCACTAGCAATTTGGTTCGAAACCTCGCGATGAGCAATAAGATCTAAATAATAGAACTCCGCTGAAGAAGAACTAGATTCTAATTCCTCTTGAAAATTTGCTAGAACTCTTTTACTTATATGACAGCGAGTAGAATGTTTAAATACCACCACTTTCGTTTCCTTAGACTTCTTCAGAACCTCTTTCCACTGCTCTAAACTGGAGAGTTCTTGCCACTTTTCACTTAGAGAAAAAGAAGAGGATGAAGAAGCTCCAAAAACATTAAATAATTTCATAATTCAAATATCTTTAAAAGTTTTTAGAATTACCACCCCTGCTCTTTTTTTAATTGCTTTAGCTGGGCTAAATGATGCTCACAGTGCCAGGCGTAATAAGCCAAACTTTCTCTCAAAGAAATCGATAGTTCGAGTTCTGGATGAAAAAATGTTCTGGAAAGTTCCTTGTTGGTCAGTGCTTTAATTTCATATACCCATCTTTTATGGAGTCCTTTCAAAATCTGCATAGAAGGTTTTATATCAATAGCAAAACTATCTTGAAGCTCTGCCCAAGCGCTTTCATTATAAGGCTTAATCGTTGGATTATCTTCCGTGAGTGCTAACTTAAAGCGAAGATAGCTATGCATATGACTATCCGCTAAATGATTAATTAATTGACGGGGTGACCACCCTCCTTCACGGTAGGGAGTATCTAATTGCTGATCTCCCCAATCTTCTACTAAATTCTTTAAATTTCCGTAGAAAGACTTTAAAGTTCGAAGATGCTCATCGACTTGAATGTCGGATATTTCTTTTGGAGTTGTATATTCCCCAATAGGGTATCTTTTATTATAATCTGCTTCCATTTTAATTAGGTGCATAGGACGATTTGTCCTACCTCTCAGTTTTGGTTAAATATTTGAGTAAATTTACACTATTACCAAAAGTAAATATTATACCATTTGTATAATTGCTTATAATTTAAATCACATTAGACTTAAATTCTACCCTTATGAAAAAAGCTTTAATAGTTGTTGATGTACAAAATGATTTCTGTCAAGGCGGTTCCTTAGCTGTACCCGGGGCCAACGACATTATTCCCTACATCAACCTACTTATGGAGGAAAATGACTATGATCAGATCGTTTTCTCACAAGATTTCCACCCCTCAGGTCATAAGAGTTTCGCCTCTAGCCACAATAAAAACGTAGGTGAAACAATCGACCTTGGAGGGCATTCTCAATTCTTATGGCCCGATCACTGCGTACAAGGAACTTTTGGAGCAGAATTTCATAAAGACTTAAATTCTGATAAAGCCACTCATATCATTCAAAAAGGTAAAAATCCCGAAGTGGACAGCTATAGTGCTTTTCAGGATAACCACGGACTTGTGAAAACCGGACTGGAAGATTATTTGAAATACCACGAAATACAATTAGTAGAAATCGTTGGTCTGGCTCTGGATTACTGCGTCAAATATACAGCGATAGATGCTTTCAATGCGGGCTTTCTTACTTGTCTACATTTTAGTGGAACTAGTGCAGTCAACGTAAAACCTGAGAACGGAAGGGATGCTATTTATGAACTTCTCCAGCAGGGCGTTACGATCTTAGGATAAGAAAAAACAAAGGTCTTTCTTAAAGAAAAGAAAGACCTTTGTTTTTATTGTATCGAATCAATTAGAGCATCTTTAAGTTGTTTACTTCCAACTCGGTTAAAATTCTCCAGTGTCCTCTTTTTATATTTTTCTTCGTAAGACCTGCAAACATAACGCGATCAAGAGTTTCTACTTCATAGCCTAACTTTTGGAAAATTCGACGAATCACACGATTCCATCCGATGTGAATTTCAATCCCTACTTCATTTTTCGGTTTTCCTTCAATAAAGGAAATGCTATCTACTTGTGCAATTCCCTCTTCCAAGCGAATACCCTCCGAGATTGCTCTTAAATCATCCACCGATAATTTGCGGTCCAGCGAAACATGGTATATTTTTCTCACTCCAAAAGAAGGATGCGTTAGCTTTTTCGTAAGGTGGCCGTCATTGGTTAAAAGAATAACCCCAGTAGTCGTACGATCTAATCGACCAACAGGAAAGAGTCGATAAGGGGAAGCGTTAGCCACTAAATCCATCACCGTTTTTCTTGCCTTCTCGTCTTTCGTTGTTGAAATATAACCTTTAGGCTTGTTTAGTAACACGTAGACAGGTTTTTCGGGTGTAATGCTTTGTCCGTCAAAGACCACTCTATCGGTTTTCTGGACTTGGTAACCCATTTCAGTTACTACTTTTCCATTGACCTGTACTAGACCTTGGGTAATTAAATCATCCGCTTCTCTACGAGAACAAATTCCTGAATTTGCAATGTATTTGTTTAATCGAATGGTTTCCTTGTGCAGGTCTTTTTCAATTTTATTGAGTCGTCTTTTCTGTACAAAGTCTCTTCCACGATCCCTGTTGGGATCACGATCCGATCCAAAACTTTTACGTGGATATTTCAAATCACCTTTATCGTATTTATCACGCGAATCAAAGCTTCTCCCTCCTCTTTTTGGACGCTCCCTATCTTGAGCTTTTCTTTCTCCTGGAGTATAGAGTCCTTCTCGTGGAGTAAATTCTTTTCTAGAATTTTCTCCGCGAGTTGATTTACCTCTTGAACTTCCGGATTCATTAGATCGGGCGGGTTTGGAGTTTCGCGGTCTTCTTGGTTCTTGAGAACTCATATATTTCTGTATTTTGTGCAAAGATAGGTATTTGCTCGTGGAAACAATTTCCTTTTTTTCTTACTTGCCTAAATTGCAGCTGGAAAAATAGAAAAGCCCCGGTAAAACCGAGGCTCTAGTCTATTAAAACTAAGGAGTTTATCCTTTAAGTGCTTTGATTTTTTCAGTAAGTGCTGGCACAATCTGGAAAGCGTCTCCTACCACTCCATAATCAGCGGATTTGAAGAACGGTGCTTCTGGATCACTGTTGATTACCACAATGGTTTTAGAACTGTTTACCCCCGCTAAGTGCTGAATTGCACCAGAAATACCCACCGCGATGTACAAATTAGGTGCGATTGCTTTACCGGTTTGCCCAACGTGCTCACTATGAGGACGCCATCCGATATCAGAAACCGGTTTAGAACAAGCCGTAGCGGCACCTAAAACTCCTGCTAACTCTTCAATCATACCCCAGTTCTCTGGTCCTTTCATACCACGACCAGCAGAAACCACAATCTCAGCTTCTTTAAGATCCAGTTTTCCTGAAGATTGCTCATGAGAAATCACTTTCGTATCCTCATTTGCGATGGTCATCGAACGGTCTTCTACAGTTCCTGAAACCGGTGAAGATTTCAAACCGTAGGAGTTTTGAGAAACGGTAAGTAAGGTTTTATCTCCTGTACTTTCTGCCATCATTAAGCCTTTACCTGAGAATGCTTTTCTTTTCACTTTTACCGGCGAAAGACCCTCAGGCGCTTCGATCGCATTAGTAATTAGACCATAGTTTCCTTGCACCGCAAGCATTGGTGCGATGGAAGAAGCGTCTACCGTATGAGGGAAAACCAAATACTTCCCATCTGCAACCTCATTAATTGCTTGGGCATAAGCTTTAGCACTGAAGGAATTCAATCCTTCGTCCTGAATTTGAATCACTTTTGAAGCTCCGTACTCATAAAGGCTTTCTGGAGCATCTTTTGGGTTGATTGCGATTGCAACCACTTCTTCTCCTGCCTTATCTGCTAAGCTTTTCGCATAGGAAATAGCTTCATGAGCTGCTTTTTTATAATTTCCATTAATGGATTCTGCGTATACGTATACTGCCATTTTGTTTCTTTTTCTAAGATTAGGTATTCAATTAGATTACTTTAGCTTCTTCGTGAAGCAGTCTTACCAGTTCGTCCAACTGATCCGCTGGAACTAATTTCACATCAGCTCTTGGTGCTACTCTTTCGAAAGAAGCCGGGTTCACTTTAACTTCAGAATTCTGTGGTTCTACTACAGCAAGCGGTTTGCTTCTAGCTCCCATAATCCCACGAATGTTTGGGATAATTACTTCTTTCTCGTCTACAAGACCTTTTTGACCTGCAACAACTAAAGGAAGGGATGCTGAAATGGTTTCTTTACCTCCGTCAATTTCTCTCTGAGCTTTTACCTGAGTACCTTCCAATTCTAGACCTACACAAGCATTAACAAATGGAAGATCTAAAATTTGTGCAAGCATTCCTGGTACACTTGCTCCATTGTAATCAATGGATTCTTTTCCACAAAGAATCAAATCGTACCCTCCGTCTTTTGCTACCTGAGCAATGGACTGAGCTGTAGAGAAAGAATCTTTTGGATCTAAGTTTACTCGAACGGCATCGTTTGCACCTGTTGCAAGGGCTTTACGAATGATCGGTTCGTTATCAGCTGCGCCTACATGAACAACGGTTACCGTTGCTCCTAAAGAAGACTGAAGTTGAATGGCTCTGGAAAGTGCAAATTCATCCAGAGGATTGATCACGTATTGGATTCCGTTTTTATCCAATGCACTTCCATCGGCAGTAAAATTGATTTTTGAAGTAGTGTCTGGAACGCTACTGATCGCTACTAATATTTTCATGTGCGTTGTTTTGTTTTATTCGCTACTAAAGTAATAAAAAATATGTTATGCATGCATAGCAAATTAACTATTTATTATTTAGTGCATTATGTTTATTTTTTGGTTTTTAAGTCCGGTCTCATTGGCCGAATTTCAATGCGACTAGGCAGCATTCTTCGGTTGAGTTTGAGTACATCTGAAATCAGTTCTCCCACATCCTCTGGTTGAATCTTCCAATGGTCGTCACCAGAAGGATTATGGCCATTAAAATGAGAGGATACCGACCCCGGCATAAGGGTACTTACTGAAATCCCATGTCTTCTTAGATCAAGCATGGCGGCGTGAGAAAACCCAACCACTCCATATTTACTTGCATTGTAGCCAGTACCGGCTTCAAAAAAATTCGTTCCCGCTAAAGAGGCTATACTGATAAAGTACCCTTGGGTCTCTTTCAGGGCCTTTAAAGAGGCCTTCATAGTATAAAAAACGCCATTTAAATTGGTATCGATCATGTCCTTCCACTCCTCAATTGACAACTCATCTACAGGCTTAAAGATCCCAAGCCCCGCATTGGCAATGACCACATCTAGCTTATCAAAACGCGTAATTATCGCTTCAATGGCTTTTTGCTCACTTTCAAAATCCTTCACATCCGACACCACACCAAATACTTGATCCGAATGGGTTTTGAGTTCTTCGATTGCTGCTTGAACCGTTTCTTCTTTTCGTCCACTAATAGCTACTTTGTAGCCTTCTTTTAATAATATTTTAGCTACACCAAGTCCAATTCCTCGAGTCGCTCCGGTAATATAGATTACTTTATTTTCCATGTCCTAAATATACAAAAAACGCCTGGATTACTCCAGGCGCTGCATTTATTTACTAGCGTAATTCTTGAAAAAAAGAGGGATACTCTCTATACCTTTATAAAAATTAAATAGGCCGTAATGTTCGTTGGGTGAGTGAATCGCATCACTGTCAAGTCCAAAGCCCATCAGAACCGATTTAGAACGCAGTACTTCCTCAAACATTGCGGTAATCGGAATACTTCCTCCACTGCGATAAGGAAGCACTTCCTTACCAAAAGCAGTTTCCATTGCCTCTTTAGCAGCTAAGTATTCTTTCGTGTCACTAGGTAAAACGTAAGGCATTCCTCCATGATGAGGAGTTACTTTTACCCTAACGTTGTCTGGAGCTATTTTTTCAAAATGCCTTTTGAATTTTTCTGTAATTTCTTCTGGAGTTTGATAAGGAACCAAACGCATCGAAATTTTAGCAAATGCTTTTGAAGGAATTACAGTCTTGGCTCCTTCTCCTGTGTAACCACCCCAGATTCCATTGCAATCTAGAGTTGGACGAATAGAAGTACGCTCTAAAGTCGTGTACCCCTTTTCTCCTTCTACGCCACTAAGACCAATGCTGGATTTAAATTCCTCAGGATTGTCTTTTAGACGATTCATTAAAGCCCTTTCTTCTTCACTTACTTCTAATACATTTTCATAAAACCCTTCCACTTGAATTCTACCATCGCTATCAATTAATTCAGCAATCATTCTAGAAAGGACATGGATCGGATTCGGTACTGCCCCTCCGTAGAGTCCGGAATGAAGGTCTCGATTCGGCCCCTCTACTTCCACTTCCACATACGAGAGTCCTCGAAGTCCAGTAGTTACTGTGGGTTGTTCTCTTGAATAAATATGGGTATCTGAAATTAAAATACAATCACAAGAGAGTTTATCGGTATTTTCTTTGACAAATTTTTCTAAACTTTTACTTCCTACCTCTTCTTCGCCTTCAATTAAAAATTTCACGTTGCAAGGAAGTTCACTCGATTTAATCATCGCTTCGACCGCTTTTACGTGCATAAAAAATTGTCCTTTATCGTCCGCGGAACCCCGAGCGAAAATCGCGCCCTCAGGATGTAGTGTAGTTTTTTCAATATAAGGTTCGAAAGGCGGTTTGATCCATAGATCTAGAGGATCGGGTGGTTGAACATCATAGTGTCCGTAGATCAAAACAGTGGGCTGAGTTGGATCTATAATTTTCTCTCCGTATACGATAGGATATCCGTCCGTTTCACAAACTTCGACCTGATCTGCACCTGCATTTTCTAAATGCTCTGCTACTTTAGCCGCACAGTCCAGAACATCCTGCGTATAGGCGGGATCTGCGCTAATGGAAGCAATACGAAGTAATTCGAAAAGTTCCTCCACATAACGAGGTTTGTTTTCTGAGATATACTCAAGGGTCTTTTGCATATTAATCTTTTTACTTTCAGGTAAAATTAACAAAAATGCCCTGCTCAAGCAAGACATTTATGATATATTTAAACGATAAAACCCCTCTACACTCAATGCTTGCACCCTTTATGGGCACAAAAACCAAGAGGTAAAGAGAATTAAAATTAGTGCGCTTGATTAGCTTCCACTACTGTAGAATCTACAACAGGGGCCGCGGTTTGCACTGCAGTACTCTGCAAAGAATCGTTAGGGGCTACAGTTGCCATTTCTTCTCCTTGAGCCTCTCTTACTTCCTGGTCGTCGTAACGCTCCACTCCTTCTTCTAATTTTAGTACACCGTGGTTACCACCGGCAGTTACTTTTTTACAACTTACGATTACGGCACCTGCGGCCAAAACAAAAAATAGCTTTTTCATAGATTTCAGTTTGATTGGTTCCTTACCCTTGAGGCTAATCTGAGGCCTTGGAAAATTGAACGGCTCAAAATTAAGAAATACTTTGAGACTTTACAACGATTTAAATTGATTTTAGAACCAATTTTCCTTTTATAGATTGAGTGAAAATTAAGTACTCTTCTCCACCGTCCTTTAAATGGTACTTTTTTTTAATGGCTTCCGGCTTTAAGGGATGGTTTTTAGATACTATATTGAACTGCTCTCCTTTACGCAATTGTGAGGCCTTCATAGGCTCGACTTTTAGCACTTTCCCTGGAAACCCCTCTACAAACTCTTCTTTGGTGTAGAGGTGCGTATTGGGTGCTAACTTTTTCAATCCAAAACGCACTGCTAGCAAATGAAATGCCCCCGACTTTAAAAGGCCGTTACTTGGAAGGTACAAGTAATTAAGGGGTTCGCTGTATTCTACCCGGGCCTTAGTTTCCTCACTAGGATAAAACTCAAAATCAGGATCGGTTGTTTCTAAATTCACAACCCTAATCTTGGCTTCTTTCTCTTTTAAGTCTCGACTCATGTGCACTAGAACTTCTTTCACCTCCCCTTTTAAGGCTACGACCTCTAGAAAGTCTACATTTTTCAATTGCAAAAGCAAATAGCTTAAATCAATCATTGGGGAGAGCTTGATTAATACCTTTGCGGATTTTTCTAATAGACGATCCTGAATCTCTAAAATATTTGGAGATAAATCTTCGAGAAGAAATACTTTCTTTTGATTTTGGTCTCGCCTAGCAGGATCTAAGTAAATTAGATCATACGGCTCTTTTATATTCTTTAATACCTGATGAAGATCGGAGTTTTCCCACTGAACCTTCTGGTTCAATACAGAGAAATTGTGCTTTGTTATTTCGAGCAGTTCTTTATTTTTTTCAACAAGCAAAGCCTTAGAAAATTTCTTAGAAAGAAAGTAAGCATCAATTCCCATTCCTGCTGTTAAATCCAGCATTTTTTCTCCTCCTTCTCTTTGCGCCTTGTACATAGCCGTACTTTGGGAGGAGCTCTGCTCTAAACTTAATTGCTTAGGATAAACGATACCTGGCACGAGAAGAAACGGGAATTTTCTTTCCGCCACTCTTCTTCCCTGAATCTGCTCGGTAAGCTCCTGCATTGAAACTTGATCAAAAGGAGATTTTTTCAATCGCAAGGAGTTCAAGTCCTGCTCGTACTGAGCAGCAATAAACTCCTGTACATCAGCACTTAGCCATTTTGAAAAATTATTCATGAAGAAAAAGAAGTTAATTCGTTTAAGATTCGAATACTTCTGAGAGGCGAACCGGTTTTATCTCTGCTTCGTTGTAAAGTTCAGAAATCGATTTCACTTGATCTCTTTTTGGATAAAGATTTACACCGATCAGCTGCGTTTCACCCTTTAAAAACGCTTCGTGCTCTTTAGTAGCAAATAGATAGATCTCTTTTGCAATTTCTCCTTTACTATACGATTCTAAATAGCCTCCCTTATCTTCTAATTCTAGAAATTTTTCCCACGAAACCTCACAAAGCTTCCTTGTTAAAGTTTCAACGTAATAACTTCCGTTCATCGAGTCTTCAAAAACATTAATCAAACTCTCGTAAGCTAAAATCACTTGCTGCTTGAAAGAAATCTCTTTTGAAAGATCCGACGATTCTTGAAGCTTATAATCGGTTGAAAATACGGCATCAGCCCCTCCAATCATTGCAGCACTTAGTTCTAAAGTAGAACGAATGAGATTATTTTCCTCATCAAAAGTAGATTTGTTTCTCTCTGAAGGCTCTGCATAGAGGTAAGGCCAAATCTCTTTATCGTACTCTTTCCCTAACTGATGAAATAAAAGTTTTAAGGCTCTTAATTTGGCAATCTCCAAAAAATAATTGGATCCGACTGCCACCTTAATTAGCATTTGATCTAAAGAGTCAGGTCCAAATACTTCGATCAGTTCCTTTGCTTTACCCACAGCGAATAAGAGCTGTTGAGTAAGAGATGCGCCTGCATTTTGAAATAAACTAATATCTATGCACAATGGCCTTTCCATCCCTTTCGCTTGGAACTCTTTGCCTAATTGGGTAGAGATCTCTTGTGTTTTAGGATCAAAGACCTCAACAAGAGAAAACACTCTTAAATTATCAGAAAGTATATGTTCACAGAGTTCTTTGCTTTGAATATAGACACTGACCTCTTCGAGTCCTTCCACGTTTTGATCCAGTCGAAAGGCGAGTACCTCTCCTTCAAGACTTTCATGGTAATTAGCTACAAGAACACTAGAATCTTCTAATCTTGGTAATCGCTGAAGTTCTATAGGGGCCTCAAAATAGATCGGATCAATTAAAATTCCTTCTACACGAGTTTGCAGCTGCTCGTAAATGTCCTGAGTCTTTAATTGCGTCCTTACCTGTTGCTCCCATAGGTTTTGTGCTGTATTAAGCTCCATTACTACTTCTGTTTTTCTGGTTGTGCCTCTGATGGGTTTTTAATTTCTGAAGAATCTACCACTAGTATGAAAATTTCTTCGTCCGGTTTGCGCATAAAGTAATTTTCTCTGGCGTACTTTTCTTTTTCTTCTTTATTGTCCATTAATTTACGATAGAATGCATCATTCTTTTCGTATTCGCTTTTGTAATAATTGAGTTGAGTTTCATATTTATCAATCTCACCATTCAAATTTCGAATCACCAGAAATGAAGTACTATCAAAAAGAGTCATCCAAACCAAAAAAGCAACAATAGTAATGAAGTATTTATTTAAAATATACTTTTTAAAAAACCTTGAGATTTTTGATTTCGGTTGGATATCTTTAATGAGTGGACGTCTCATTTTTGGTTCTTTTTTAGGGAATTATTAATGACGGTCGTCAAAAAATCAATAGCAACATTATTGTGCTTCATGTTCGGCACAATTAAGTCGGCTTCGTTTTTTGATGGTTCAATAAACTCTTTGTGCATCGGTTTTAACGTCGTCTGATAGCGGTGCAGCACCTCGTTCAAATCCCTTCCTCTTTCTTGAGTATCTCTTCGAATCCTACGAATGAGTCGTTCATCAGAATCCGCATGCACAAATACTTTTAAATCGTATTCTTTTAGTAATTCTGAATCGGAGAGAACTAAAATCCCTTCTACTATTAAGACGTTTTTAGGCTCAACAGTAACGAAATCACCGGTCCTGGTATGGGTAACAAAACTATAGAGAGGCTGCTCGATTGACTTGCCTTCCTTAAGGGCTTTAACGTGCTGAGTGAGCAAAGGAAAATCAATGGATTTAGGATGGTCGTAATTAAGTTTTTCTCTCTGCGAAAAGGACATATGTTCATTATCATGGTAGTAATTGTCCTGAGACAATACATTCACCCCTTCACTACTTAAATTCTGAAGTATCTGACTCACCACCGTGGTTTTCCCACTACCGGTTCCTCCTGCAATTCCAATGACTAGCATTCTTAAATAAAAATTTTTACAAATATAACATTTTGTGAAGAACCCTCCCCTTAGAGATGGAAAGAAATAAGGGTCTTAATCGATACCTAAAAGGTAGTAGGAAACCGCTAGGACTCGGGCGAAGAATTCTCTAAACTGATTTCGGTAGTAGCTCTCCGGCCTAGAGATGTCTTGGGCATCAAATCCAAGAGCGTTCATCTTGGCATTTCGGGCAAAGAAAAGTGCCCTAAAATTATGAAAACCTTGAGAGACAATGATAACCTCATTTTCCCCATAAAGTTCCTTGCAACGCTCAATGCTTTCTCTTGTACTAAGTCCTCGATAATCTTTTCTAATAATTTTGGAAGGTACCCCCTCTTGATAGATCAAGTAGTTTTTCATGGCAGAGGGTTCGTCGTACCCTCTACTTTTCTCTCCACTAACAATAATTTTATTGATTTTGCCGTGATGATACAAAAGAGCGGCCGCATCCATTCTTGTTATGAAATAAGGATTGGCATTCCCTCCCATGGTCTTTGGAGAGGTTCCGAGTACCAGCGCAGTTTCTCTTGGCGGTATTTTTGAAATTTTCGTGTAAGTCCGCCCATTGGTGAGAGCAAACACCCAAATGTTTGCAAACATCATAAGGAGCACTAGTAGTTCTAGTAGTCCAAAGGATAATTTCAGTATGTCTTTAACTTTTCTCACAAATGATCAAAGTCTAAAACAATCTTATTCTCTAAAGCAAAAGACATACACGCTAGAATATTGCCTTTTTCTTCCTCACCTTCGGTCAAGTATTCATTTTCTAAAAGTTCTACTTTCCCTTCCAATAGTTTGCACTGACAACTTCCGCAGATCCCCGATTTGCAGGAAAAAGGTAAAGAAAAATCCAATTCACTTAGACTTTGCAAGAGCTTAAATTGATTGTTTTTCAACCTCGTTTCTTGCCATTTTCCGTTGTAGAGAAACTTTACTTCAATGTCCTCCACATGAGGCAGACTAACTTCTACGGGATAGATGTCCTCATTAAATTCTTGAAAAAGCTCAAAATGAATGTTCTTCTTGGGAATTCCATGGGCGTAACAAGCTCTTGCAATGGAGCGAATCATTTCTCCTTTTCCACAAATCAAAACATGATCAACAGAATCCCATAAAGTGGCCTCCTCGTCGGTATCGTCCAACATCATTATTTGGTTGATGATCAGAGCTACTTTTTTCTCGTCCAGTCTTCCTTCCATAAAAGCGTTCCCAATGGACTCTCTTGAGTAAAAATAATACACCTCTAATCGGTCTCTATTTTCTTCAACTAAACGGTCCAACTCCTCTTTGTAAGCTACTTCTTCTCGGTTTTTATTACCGTAAAAAAGAAACAAACGAGTTCGCGGCTCCTGTTTTAATAAGGTCTTAAAATGGCTGAGCACAGGAGTAATTCCTATGCCCGCAGCAAATCCTACTACGGTTCTAAATTCATGGGGCTTGATGGGGATGGTAAATCGACCCTTAGGTAAGGATACACGAAGCCGATCGCCGACTTGATAAGTATCTAAAAGACTCTTTGTTGAACTTTGCTCAGAATTCACTTTTATTCCTAAAGCGAGGCTTGAAGCATCACTTACTCCCGTCATAGAATAATCATTATAATAATCCTTTCCTTCGTGCAGGTAGTTAAGCGTGACGTACTGCCCTGCTTGGTAGGAAAAAAGTTCTTTCAATTCCTCTGGAATTTCTAATTCCAGCGAAAAAGTGGTTTTGGTCAGTTCCTCTTTTTTCGTTATTTTTAGCAGGTGAAAAGGCCCATTTGGGGCTTTACTATAAGTAGATTCCATAATTTTAACAAAATTAAAAAAATATAATGAAAAGGCTTAGTTTCTTACTATTGATTACTCTTGTGGTTTTTAGTTGTAAAAAAAATGAATCCAAAACAGATACCCTTACTACTGTAGATTCGAGTGATTCACCGATCGTAAACACTCAGACTCCTTCTTTAAAGGAATATACTGTGGCTCAACTAGAAGAAAAACTGCAATCGAAAAACGATACACTATACGTCACCAATTTCTTTGCTACCTGGTGCGGCCCTTGCATTAGAGAGCTACCTCATTTTACAGCCCATATGAAAGAGCTGGAAGGAAAAAAAGTTAAGTTCACTTTTGTGAGTTTAGATGAGAAAGAGGAATGGGAAACGAAAGTTCCTGAATTTGTAAAAGAACACGGTATAGCGGGGCACTCCTACTTAATTGACGGTTATGCGCTGAGCCCAGAATTTTACTCTAAAGAGTTCAAAACCTGGGACGGGTCTTCCATACCCTTTACCTTTTTCAGACAAGGAGAAAAAACTGAGGAAATCATTGGCATGATGACTAAGGAACGCATGCAAAGTGTTTTTGATTCTTTCCAAATTGATTAAAACCTTTTTTTAGGGAATTTCATTAATGAGGGATTTGAAAAACATACCCTTTAGCTGGCTTGCTGTTTTATTATCCGCTCTTGTGGTCCTACTAATTGGAGTGAATCTAAGTGTGGGCTACGTTTCCCTTTCCTTCAATGATTTTGTCACGAGTACAGAAAACAATCTGATTTCTTCGATGCGGATCAACCGGGTGTGGGTAATGATTTTAGCAGGTCTTTCTATTCCTACTTCAGGTTTTCTGTTGCAAGAATACTTCCAGAATCCCTTAGCAGGACCTTCGGTTCTAGGTATCAGTTCGGTGGCTAGTCTTAGCGTTGCTTTGTATCTTTTCCTCTCCTACGATTTTAAGGTTCCAGTACTTCTGCAAGACGGACTCGTCTCCATTTTCGCTGTACTAGGAAGCTTTGTTTTAATGCTTCTATTACTGGTATTTGCTAAAAAATTTACCGACTCCTCTTTTCTGATCATCTTTGGTTTTTTAATCTCCGCTTTGGCTGGAGCCGTGGTTTCGGTTTTGCAACTCTATGCCGATAATCAAAGTTTAAAAAACTACGTGTTATGGAGTTTCGGCGCCAACAGCCAAGTAACTCGTTCGCAAGTAAAACTACTTACTCTTCTAGTAATTTTGGGACTACTACTCAGTTCAAAAGCCATTAAACCCCTTATTCCTGGCAGCCTGGGAAAAGAATACAGCAAAAGTTTAGGAGTTAATTTAGAGCAACTGAAGTATATTATTATTCTTTCTTCTTCTCTACTCTCCGCTAGTGTTACCGCTTTTTTAGGTCCTATCCTCTTTATTGGTATTGTGGTGCCCCACTTCTCGAGGCTTCTCTACAACCCTTCACGACTTTGGCACCAATGGCTTTTAAACCTATTAATAGGAATGATCGTAATGCTGGGCTTTTCGATACTCTCTGAACTGACTTTGTTTCCGATCAATGTGATTACTTCCCTATTTGGAATCCCCGTGATTCTATTAATGCTTTTAAAATCTAGAACTTAAAAAAACGATTGTTTATGTTTTTAAAATTAGAGCATTTAAGTATTGGATACGATAAGCCCTTAATTAAAGAGATTCATGATGAGCTTTCTTTAGGTCAGGTCGTGCTTCTAATTGGAAGTAATGGTGTAGGAAAAACCACACTGATGCGCACCCTACTAGGTCAAATTCCTCCGCTTGAGGGACAGCTTTACTTAAATAGCCAGCCACTTTCTTCTCTAAATGCGAAAAAGATCGCCTCGCAAATTGCCGTCGTTCTTTCTAAATCCAAAGTGTCTAGTTCTCTTAGATTATACGACCTAGTGGCTTTAGGAAAATACATCCATTATCCCTATTACATTAGGCTATCTAAAGAGGACCACAAAGAGGTGGAACAGTGGATCGAATCTCTTTCTCTACAGCAGTATAGAAACCATAGGATATCGGAGCTCTCGGACGGTAACTTACAGAAAGCATTCATTGCTCGTGCGCTCTGCCAAAATGCTCCCTTTATTCTTCTTGATGAACCCACCGCACACCTAGATGAAGAGAATAAGATCATGATCTTAAAGCTGCTAAGACGCTTAGCTCTTCATTTCAACAAATTGATTCTCTTTTCTTCTCATGACTTTAGGCTAGCAAAAGAATTTTCTGATAGAATTTGGCTACTAAAAGAAAAAGAATTTTACTCGGGTCTTACGGAAGACATGCTCCTAGAACATCAAGAGCTGGTCCGTCCGGTACTTTTTCATTTGGAAAATAGTTTTCTTGCTCCAAAAATCTCTGCCCCTAGTTTGGAAAAAGAACTTCTTTATTCCTTTTTACAGAAAAACTTTGATCGCGATTTCTCCTCTTTTCATTTTCAGTATGTAAACAGAAAATGGTATTTGGAACATAAGGGTAAGCAACATGAATTTTCCAATTTTGGAGAACTCAAAGCTTTTTTGGGGTCATTTTAGGTAGAATTTTATTAACTCATTTTCCTTAAAATAATACTATGCATGCATAGTATTATGCATTTCATAGATTTTAAATCTCTCATTTTCAACAATTAACATAAATTTAACGATTCAATAGTCCTATGCATGCATAATAATTTCTATATTTGAGAAGGACCAAACACTCAAAGATGGAACACCCGAAAAAGGATAAAATTGACAACATAGATTTAATTCTCAAATCTACCTGGCTAGCGGTTTCGAAGATGTATTCCGAAATGGCTTCTGAATACGATTCTACGGCTGTTCAAGCCCTCACCCTTTTGAAAATTGACCCAAAGGACGGCACGCGAAGCACCAATTTGGGACCGAAGATGGCTATTGAGCCCACTTCCCTAACCCGTATCATCAAACTTCTAGAAGACGGCGGATACATCTATAAAGAGAAAACAACTCAAGACCGTCGAGAAGTAATTATTAAATTAACAGACAAAGGACTACAGCATAGGGACATTTCCAAAGATGTGGTCGTGAATTTCAATAGTGTTATTCATGAGAAAGTTAGCCCAGAAAAACTGGAAGTATTTAAAGAAGTAATGACAACTATTCTTAAGACAGCAAACGAATTAAACAATAAAAAAAAATAAATGAAACGCAGAATCAAACACGTAACGGTTCTTGGATCAGGAATTATGGGCTCTGGTATAGCGGCGCACTTTGCCAATATCGGAGTTGAAGTTCTTCTCTTGGACATCGTTCCTTCCGCACTCTCAGAAATAGAAGAGAAAAAAGGACTTAGCCTCTCTGACAAAATCGTTCGCAACCGCATTGCAAACGAGAACTTAGAGAAACTTAAGAAATCGAGTCCTGCCCTTCTTTACTCTAAAGATTTCGCTTCAAGAATTCAAACAGGAAACTTTGAAGACGATCTTAAGAAAATTGCCACTACGGATTGGATTATTGAAGTAGTAGTAGAACGCTTGGACATTAAAAAATCAGTTTACGAGCAAATTGAAAAGTACCGCAAAAAAGGGACATTGATTTCTTCAAACACTTCGGGGATTCCAATTCACATGCTCTCCGAGGGAAGAAGTGAAGATTTTAAAGCACACTTTGCAGGAACCCACTTCTTTAACCCTGTACGCTACCTTCCTTTACTAGAAATCATTCCTACGCCCGATACTCTTCCAGAAATTACGCAGTTCTATAAAGAGTACGGTTCTAAATTCCTCGGAAAAACTACCGTTCTTGCAAAAGATACTCCTGCTTTTATAGCCAATCGAATTGGAGTATTCTCCATTATGAACTTACTACATTCGGTTCAAGAATTAGGACTCAGTGTATCGGACATAGACAAATTAACGGGACCGGTTATTGGTAGACCTAAATCTGCTACTTTCAGAACAGCCGATGTGGTTGGATTGGATACTTTGGTACACGTAGCTAAAGGAGTTCATGCCAGTGGACAAGAAGCAACCAATTTCAATGATGTCTTTGCTTTACCTGCTTACATTGAAAAAATGATGGAGAACGGCTGGCTTGGATCAAAATCTGGTCAAGGGTTCTTTAAGAAAGTAAAAGATAAGGACGGTAAGTCAGAAATTCTGGGATTGAACTTAGATTCCATGGAATACGAAGCGCAAGGAAAATCTAGCTTTGCTACTTTGGAATTGACCAAATCCATTGACAAAGTAATTGAACGCTTTCCCGTATTAATTAGTGGAAAAGACAAAGCCGCTGAACTTTATAAAAAATCATTTGGAGCCCTTTTCGCTTATGTTTCTCACAAAGTTCCAGAAATCTCCGATGAAATTTATAAAATCGACGATGCGATGAAAGCGGGATTCGGTTGGGAAAACGGACCGTTCGAAATCTGGGATTCAATCGGAGTAGAAAAAGGTGCAGAACTGGCAAAACAGGCAGGCTACGAAGTAGCTGAGTGGACTAAAAAGGTTTCGTCTTTCTACCAAATCAATGAAAAAGGACATAAAAATTATTACGATCAATCTTCTTCTCTTTATACGGAAATCCCTGGGCAAAACGCCTTTATTATCTTGGATAATATTCGCAAAGAAAAAACCTTATGGAAAAACTCGGGAGCTAGTATCATCGATTTAGGAGACGGAGTAATTAATTTTGAAATCCATTCCAAAATGAATTCTCTTGGAGGCGAAGTTCTTGACGGACTAAATCGTGCAATTGATCTAGCAGAAGAAAAATACGATGCCTTAGTGGTAGGAAACCAAGGGGCAAATTTCTCTGTAGGAGCAAATCTAGCCATGATTTTAATGATGGCTATTGAGCAAGATTGGGACGATTTAAACATGGCTATTGCCTACTTCCAAAAATCAATGATGCGCGTCCGTTATTCCTCCATCCCTGTGGTGGTAGCTCCGCACGGAATGACTCTTGGAGGAGGTTGCGAAATGACACTTCATGCCGATCGCGTGGTCGCAGCTGCAGAAACTTACATCGGACTCGTGGAGACCGGAGTGGGTGTAATTCCTGGAGGTGGTGGAACTAAAGAGCTTACGCTTCGTACGTCAAAAGAATTCATAAAAGACGACGTGAAAACCAACCGTCTTCGTGATGCCTTCATGAATATCGCAATGGGGAAAGTGGCCACTTCGGCGCATGAAGCCTATGATATGGGTATTCTCCAAAAGCACAAAGACATTGTAGTAGTAGACAAAAACCAGCAAATTCAGCAAGCTAAAAAAGTAGCTCGCCTTCTAGCTGATCAAGGCTATACGCAACCGATCGAACAGAAGGTGACGGTTCTTGGAAAAGATGCTTTAGGAATGTTCTATGTAGGAACCGATCAAATGCTTGCCGGAAATTACATCTCTGAGCACGACAAGAAAATTGCGGATAAACTAGGATACGTGATGGTTGGTGGAAACCTTTCTGAACCAACTCAAGTCACTGAGCAGTACCTACTGAATTTAGAAAGAGAAGCTTTCCTTCAACTTTGCGGAGAAAGAAAGACCCTCGAGAGAATTCAATACATGCTACAAAAAGGCAAACCGCTTCGTAACTAATTACTAACTATTTTAAGAATATTTTATGTCAAGAACAGCATATATAGTCAAAGGATACCGAACCGCAGTAGGAAAAGCTCCCAAAGGTTCGCTGCGTTTTACACGCCCAGACGTAATGGCCGCAACGGTCATTGAAAAATTAATGGAGCAGCTTCCGCAGCTCGATAAAAACCGCATTGACGATTTAATCGTAGGAAACGCAATGCCTGAAGCTGAGCAAGGGCTCAACGTAGCGCGTCTAATTTCCCTTATGGGACTTGATACGGACAAAGTTCCTGGAGTGACGGTCAATCGTTACTGCGCCTCAGGATCGGAAGCTATTGCCATAGCTAGCGCGAAGATTCAAGCCGGTATGGCTGATTGCATCATTGCAGGAGGTACGGAAAGTATGAGTTACATCCCAATGGGAGGATACAAACCGGTGCCAGAGGCAGCTACAGCAAAATCAAACCCAGATTATTATTGGGGAATGGGCTACACAGCTGAAGCCGTTGCCAACGATTTTAAAATCACAAGAGAAGAGCAGGATGAATTCGCTTTTCATTCCCATCAAAAAGCACTTAAAGCGATTGCTGAAGGAAGATTTAGCGATCAAATCGTTCCACTTCCGGTAGAATACAACTATTTGGATGAAAACCAAAAAGTGGTAAGTAAATCTTTTGAATTCAGTGTAGACGAAGGCCCTCGAAAGGATACTTCATTAGAAGGTCTAGCCAAACTAAGACCCGTTTTTGCTAACGGAGGAAGCGTTACTGCTGGAAACTCTTCCCAAATGTCTGATGGTGCTGCATTCGTTGTAGTAATGTCGGAGGAAATGGTAAAAGAATTAGGACTGGAGCCAGAAGCTAGACTGGTAGCTTATGCCGCTGCGGGACTAGAACCAAGAATTATGGGAATGGGACCTCTATACGCTGTTCCAAAAGCTTTGAAACAAGCCGGTTTAAGTCTTAATGACATTGATTTAATTGAACTTAATGAAGCCTTTGCTTCCCAATCGGTAGCCCTTATTAAAGAACTGGGATTAAACACCGACATCTTAAACGTAAACGGTGGAGCCATTGCTCTTGGTCACCCGCTAGGTTGTACAGGAACAAAGCTAACGGTTCAACTCCTAAGCGAAATGCAAAAACGAAACAGTAAATACGGAATGGTGACCATGTGCGTAGGTACAGGGCAGGGAGCCGCTTCTATCTTTGAAAAACTATAAAAAAAAAAACCCAATGAATACAGAAAATCAAAAATCTCTAACGGGAGGTGAATTCTTAATCAAGGAAACTCCTGCACAAGAAATCTTCTCTCTAGAAGAACTTTCCGAGGAGCAAAAAATGCTTCGTGACTCGTTATCAGAATACATGGAGCGAGAAGTGGTTCCTAAAAGAGAACGCTTTGAAAAGAAAGACTACCAGCTAACAGAAGACTGCATGAAGCAGTTAGGTGAATTAGGTGCCTTAGGAGTTGCCGTTCCAGAGGAATACGGAGGATTAGAAATGGGCTTTGTTACCACAATGCTAGCCTGCGATGTAGTTTCCGGGGCCAATGGATCTCTCGCAACTGCTTACGGTGCACATACGGGTATTGGTACCCTCCCTATTCTACTCTACGGAACAGAGGAACAAAAGCAAAAGTACCTTCCTGCTCTTGCCGTAGGAGAAAAATTCGGAGCTTACTGTTTAACTGAACCGGATGCAGGATCGGATGCTAACTCAGGAAAAACAAAAGCCAAATTATCTGAAGATGGAAAACACTACATCATCAACGGACAAAAAATGTGGATTTCCAATGCCGGGTTTGCAGATACTTTCACCTTCTTTGCTAAAATTGATGACGACAAGAACATTACTGGTTTTGTAGTCAACCGCTCGGAACTAGAGAATCCTGAAAGCCTTACTTTTGGTGAAGAAGAACACAAATTAGGAATCCGTTCCTCTTCAACGCGTCAGGTCTTTTTCAACGATATGAAAATCCCTGTAGAAAATTTACTAGGAGAAAGAAACAACGGATTTAAAATTGCACTGAACGCTCTGAATGCAGGAAGAATTAAATTAGGAGCGGCCAACTTGGACGGACAGCGCCGTATTACTAACTATGCCATTAACTACGCTAACGAACGTAAGCAATTTGGAGTTGCAATTTCAACTTTTGGAGCAATCCGTAAGAAAATTGCAGAGATGGCTACCGGTATATTTGTTTCAGAAGCAGGAGCTTACCGTGCAGCGAAAGACGTAGAAGATAAAATTGCAGAAAACAAAGCTTCTGGCATGTCGCACGGTGAATCCGAATTGAAAGCTCTAGAAGAATTCGCAGTAGAATGCTCTATCCTTAAAGTGTTCATTTCAGATTTAACTCAAAACATCGCCGACGAAGGTCTTCAAATCTATGGAGGTATGGGATTCTCAGAAGAAGCTCCAATGGAAGCTGCTTGGAGAGATGCAAGAATTGGTAGAATCTACGAAGGAACCAACGAGATCAACCGTCTATTAGCTGTGGGAATGCTTATTAAAAAAGCAATGAAAGGTCAACTCGATCTTCTTACTCCTGCCATGGCTATCAGCAAAGAGCTTACCAGCATCCCATTTTTCGAAGTTCCAGATTATTCTGCCTACATGTCAGAAGAGAAAGCTCTTCTAGCTAATCTAAAGAAAGTATTTTTAATGGTATCGGGTGCAGCACTTCAAAAGTACATGATGGAAATTGAAAAACAGCAACACCTTCTATTAAATGCCTCTGAGATTCTTAACCAAATTTATATGGCTGAATCTGCCATCTTAAGAGCAGAAAAGCATTTTACTTCCGAATCTCCTGAGGCGGCTATGGCTCGATTAAACCTTTACAAAGCGGTTGAAAAAATCATCACAGCGGCAAAAGAAGGAATTGTATCTTTTGCGGAAGGAGATGAACAGCGAATGATGCTTTCGGGACTAAGAAGGTTTACCAAGTACACCAACACACCGAACATTGTAGCGCTTACCGAAGAGATTGCAGCTCACTATATTGAAAAAGGAAATTATTAAGAGTCCTTAATCCAACCAATATTTACTTTGGCGCCTTTTTTTTAAAGGCGCCATTTTTCATTCTTTTAGCTCTTATTATTTCTACCACTCGTGAGGGGATTATTCTCTCAAAAAAGAAACAAAGCAGGACAAAAACCTGCACATTTTTTTTTAACTTCGTCCTTTAAAATCTAAAGAACCTTACAAGAAAATGACCAAACAGGAACAGCTACATAAAGCCGTGAAAATAGCTACCAGAGCTCACAGAGGACAAACCGATCGCTACGGGTTCCCCTACATCGGACACGTTCTTAGAGTAAGTGCCCAAGGCAAAACCTTAGATGAAAAAATAGTGGGAGCACTGCATGATGTAGTAGAAGACTGTCCGGATTATCCCTTAAGTTATCTAAAAGAGAAAGGATTCTCTGAGGAAATTCTTTTTGCTGTGGAATGCATCTCCAAGCTCAATCCACAGGAGCCCTACGAGGAATTCATTCGAAGAATTGAAAAATCTCCCCTTGCTATTCAAGTTAAGATCAACGACCTGAAAGACAACATGAATCTTACACGTTGTACCAGACCTCTGGCAGAATCGGATCTAAAGCGATTAAATAAATACTTGAAGGCCTACCAGTATTTAGTAGAGAAATACTAACGCATTATAGGCTATACGTTAGCTGATTTTTTAGTCAGCACCAGGAAAATAATAGGATTTATAGTCGTCGATTGCATCAAGTGTTATGTTGAGTGCTAGGTAAATAAAATTAATATTTTGGTTGCCTTTACTCGCAAACTCCCTTTGCCATAAATACCCTGAAGCTAGCCCAAAAGTTTCATCAACCTGATAGCCAATCCCTCCATACAATCGATTACGAGAAAAAACAGGCTCTGTGGAGGAAGGTGTAAAAAAGACTTCTTCATAAGCGTTAACGAAGAACGTTCCGGGTTCAACTTTTGAATTGTTAATAGGCACGGAAATATTTAAACGGTAACGAAAACGAGTTCTACCACTGGTTTTATCTGTCTGCGGTTCGTAGAACCAACTTTTCTCCGCACGAACTCTATTTTCAAATTTTACTCGTCCTTTTCTTACGTCGATAACGTCTTGTAACCACACTCTAAATTCTTCTTTATCAAGTAAGCGGTCTTTGTACGTTCCGTAACGACCAATACCAATAAAGGGCTTATGGCTGGAGGTCAGATTGTATCCTACTCCTCCTTTGATTTCGTAATAATCCGGTAAATCAAATTCTTCAATGGCGCGCATTTGGCCTTCGACAAAAACGAAAAATTTCGGATGAAATTTATACGTTAGAGTCATCGAGTTAAAGCCTGAAACATTTTGGGCAGCGTAAAGGCCGGAAAGAATTGTAAAAAATAGAAAGATACTTTTTTTCATAGTTTGCAAAAATACAATTTTCTATCGGTTCCATTCCTCTGTTATTGAGATAGAGGTAACTTGTAATTCAAACCAATATGAAACACTCTCCCAGGCATAGGAACTCCAAACGCTTCTTTGTACTGCGTATTAGTTAAATTATTAACTCTTAGATACACATTTAATCGGTCAAAATCATAAGCCGTTTTTAGGTCTACCAGATGGTAAGAATAGTTATTGGCCCTAGCTTGGTAACGATAGCTTGCACCTAAGCTCCACTCACGAGTTATTCTAGAGTAAACTTTCCCGACAAGTTGATGTCTTAGGTGATCTAAAACATATTTAGAAAAATTCTCTGAGGAACCTATTTCTTGGTCTATGAAAGTATACCCTAAGGAAGTTTCCTCTAACCAGCTGGTTCCTCGATAAGAAACGGAAGTTTCAAATCCTCTAGTGGACAATTCTCCAATGTTCATGGCTTGCCACAAATCCTCCTCTTTCTCTTTTACCCAGTCAATTCCGTTCTTAATTTCTCTTCCAAAAACACTGGCTCCAAAACGCAGCCGGTTTTTGGAATAGCTATACCCTAGTTCATAAGAAAAAGCGTTTTCCGGTTTTAAAAGAGGGTTTCCCTTTTCGGTTCGACTGACATAATAGAGATCTGTGAAAGTAGGAATTCTGTGAACCTTGGAAACATTTGCATAGAGCTTTGAGGAGGGTGAAAAATGATAACCCAAATCAAGGCCGGGATAGAAGAAATTTCCTACTTCTGAATACCCGGCCCATGTCATTCCCGGCACTATTTGCAATTTTCCTTCCAGGAAGGAAAAATGATGCTCAAAGAACACTTGAGTTAAAAAGCGGTTTCGGTTTCCTAAATTGTTACTCGACAAGTCCTCTTCCCTTAGTTCAACACCTAAGCCCGAATACCCTAAAGAAGACCTTGCCCCTGCTGAAATTTCTATTCCATAATTATTTCCAATGTGCATATTTCGATAAAAGTCTGGATCTTCTCTATCGTACAAATACAGATCCTGCCCTCTTCTCCAAAAAACATTGGATTTTAATTCCACCTTTCCTAAAGTTTGATTCCAGTTTAAACTAAGTACAGAGGCTTGCGTCTCTTCGTATTGCTCCGTGGCCAAAGGAGTAGCATAGAAACCATTGGCGCCAAATTTCCTCTCGGAAAAACCAGCCTGTAGGCTTATTTGTCCCTTGTTTAATGGAAGCGATCCCTGATAAAATGCATTTCTACCCGTAAAATCGGTATTGTGTCGATAGCCCTCAGAGCCGCGAGTACCTAGTTGAATTAAATGATTCATCTTTTCTCCTGCTAATTGAGCTCCCGCACCTATTTGATAACTGGAATAATCCCCTCCCTCTAGATTCAATTGAAGCTCACTTATCGCTTTAGGACTCGTAACTATATTGATAACACCCGCAAAGGCATTGTTCCCGTAACGTCGAGCTGCGGGCCCTTTTAGTACTTCAATTCTTTCAACAAATTTTAAATCCACCGGAACATGAAAGGAATTGTGTCCGGTCTGTGCATCGTTCATACGAATTCCATTGATCAAAACTAGTGTTTGCTCAAAAGAACCACCCCGAATCGCAACATCACTCTGCATTCCACTGGCTCCCCTACGCTGCAAATCTACTCCGAGAGTTTGTTGCAAAACATCGTCTAGCGTTTGGGCAGCTGAAGCTTCTATCTGTGCACGGGTAATAATTTCTGCATTCTCATTTAAACTACGAAGCGGTAGACTTAAAAACTTTCCTTGCAATTCGATTTCTTCAATGTCTTCTTCCTTTTGCTGCGCATTAAAAGTGGATAGTGTCGTAAGAATCAATATACTGAAGAAGTGCTTTTTCATTTTTATAATTTTTTGTCTATTAAGCGCAAAAAATAAAACGGCTAAAAACTGGTTAAATCACCACAACTGACCTATTTACGCTGTAAAGAGGGACAAATATAATTACGATTTATTTATTTAAGCATGTCTTTTATTGTTTTTTTTTTTGTAATAAGAGAAGCGAGTATCCCGAGCATCTAGCTCCATAACTACTTAGCCTCCTAAAGCAGAATTATTTTCCGTAATTTTGCTAGCGCAAAAATCAACATGGCTACACAGACCCCAATTAATATAAAAGAAGAGCTTTTTGTTAAAAATGCTCATTTAAATAATCTGAAAAACATTGATGTCCGACTACCTAAGAACAAATTAGTGGTTATTACGGGAGTCTCGGGAAGTGGAAAATCTTCCCTTGCCTTTGATACCATCTATGCGGAAGGACAAAGAAGGTATGTTGAGAGCTTAAGCTCCTATGCAAGACAATTTTTAGGAAAACTCGAGAAGCCAAAAATAGACGATATTAAAGGACTCGCTCCATCGATTGCGATTCAACAGAAGGTGATTTCTTCTAACCCTAGATCTACCGTTGGAACTTCCACAGAAATTTACGATTACCTGAAGTTACTCTTTGCGAGAATTGGAAAAACATTCTCTCCTATTTCAGGAAAAGAAGTTAAAAAAGATTCCGTAACGGACGTTGTTGATTTTTTGAATAAACAAAAACCTGGAACTCCATTTCTTCTTCGTTCTTCAATTGATTTTTCAGACAGAGACTTTTCCGAATCTTTAAAGACTTTGAAAATGTCTGGATTCTCAAGATTAGAGGTGGCGGGCAATGTCGTATCCATTGAAGATCTAGAATCCTTTGGATTCACTCCTGAGAAAGGAATGGAAATTCATCTAGTCATTGACCGATTTGAATATACGCAAGAAGAAACCTTCTTACAAAGACTTGCCGATTCTATTCAACTAGCGTTTTACGAAGGAAGAGGGAGTCTTTCCATTAAGAATACAGAAACCCAGAAGGTTCATAATTTCTCGAACCGATTTGAACTCGATGGTAAAGAATTCATGGAACCCAATGTTCATTTCTTTAGTTTCAATAACCCATACGGCGCTTGTCCCACTTGTGAAGGATACGGTAAGGTTATAGGAATTGATGAAGATTTGGTTATCCCCGATAAACGGCTTTCCCTATACGAAGACGCCGTTGCGAGCTGGAAAGGAGAAACAATGAGCGAGTGGAAAAGAGAATTCATTAAAAAAGCAAAAGATTTTCCCATCCACAAACCCTATCATCTGCTTTCTTCTGAACAAAAAACACTTCTTTGGAAAGGAGATGGAACAAAAAATTTCCCATCGATTGATCGATTCTTCAAAATGGTTGAGGAAAACCTATACAAGATTCAATACCGAGTTATGCTCTCTCGCTACCGTGGCAAAACCCAGTGTCCAACCTGTGGTGGACTTAGGTTAAGAGAGGAAACTTCATGGGTAAAAGTATCGGGACACAACATTCAAGAACTAATCGAGCTTCCGCTAGATGAATTATTTCCTTTGATGGAAGACTTAAAGCTATCGGACCACGATCAAGAGGTGGCCAAAAGGCTATTGTACGAGATTAGAACGCGAATCGAGTTCTTACTCAAAGTAGGTCTAGGTTACCTGACATTAAATCGTACATCCAATACCCTTTCCGGAGGGGAAAGCCAAAGAATAAATTTAGCTACGAGCTTAGGAAGTTCTTTAGTGGGTTCCCTTTATATTCTAGATGAGCCATCGATTGGACTGCATTCAAGAGACACCGAAAACTTAATTGGTGTCTTGAAAAACTTAAGAGACTTAGGTAATACGGTGATTGTAGTGGAACACGATGAAGACTTGATGAAAGCGGCAGATTACATTATCGACATAGGTCCAGAAGCTGGATATTTAGGAGGTGAACTCATGTTTTCTGGTACGTATAAAGAGCTTCTAGAAGCCGATACTTTAACCGCGCAGTACTTAAATGGAGATTTACGAATTGAAATTCCAAAGAAAAGACGTACACCGAAAGAATTTGTTAAGGTAAAAGGTGCTAGAGCTCATAACTTAAAAAACATTGACATTGACTTTCCTTTAGAGATGCTTACGGTAGTTACCGGCGTTTCCGGAAGTGGAAAATCCACCCTAATGAAAGAGGTGCTAACGAATGACATTCAGATCCAGTTAGGGATGGGCGGCAAAAAAGGAAATTACGACAGTGTTGAATTTCCTAAAAAGCTCGTGAAAAGAATTGAGTTGATTGATCAAAACCCTATTGGAAAATCTTCCCGTTCCAATCCAGTAACGTATCTAAAAGCCTACGATGATATACGTGAACTTTTTGCCAGTCAAAAACTCTCGAAGGTCCTAGGGTTGAAAACAAAACACTTTTCTTTTAATGTAGATGGAGGTCGATGCGATCAATGCAAAGGAGAAGGAGTTATCAACGTATCCATGCAGTTCATGGCAGATATCGAAATTGAATGTGAAACTTGTAAAGGCACACGTTTCAAAAATGAAATCCTTGAAGTAAAATTCGATGATAAGAACATTTCGGACATTCTACACCTAACTGTTGATGAGGCCATTGAGTTTTTCAAGGACAATCAGGAGAATAAGATTGTGAGCAAATTACAACCCTTACAAGATGTTGGACTCGGTTATCTGCAACTAGGCCAGAGTTCCTCAACTCTTTCTGGAGGAGAAGCCCAAAGAATAAAGCTAGCCTCTTTTCTTGTTAAAGGTTACACAACGGAAAAAACACTATTTGTATTTGATGAACCGTCCACAGGTCTGCATTTTCATGATATCAATAAATTACTAAAATCCTTTCAAGCGTTAATTGAACTGGGACACAGTGTTATGGTCATTGAACATCAAGTGGATATCATTGTTTCTGCAGATTATGTTATAGATATCGGTCCTGAAGCAGGTAAGAATGGTGGGAATGTCGTTTTTGCTGGAACGCCGGAAAATCTAGCCGAAGAATCTAGATCGCAAACAGCAAAATACGTAGCTGAAAAATTAATTCAGTTCGAATAGAAAGCTATTCTATTGACAATCAGTTTTATCCACAAAAATTTGTGGATAAGACGTTAATTTTAACATTCAGTTCATATGATTAGTGAAAAATAATTCTATATTTGAATAGAAGAAAAAAGAAAATGAGAAACATATTCTTTTTACATCCACAAAAAATCATCATTAAATTTGAGATAAAAGTTTAAGAGAAGCACCGTCGGCTTCTCTTTTTTGTTGTTGTTGTCTAACTAAAAAAATGAGATGTTTTATCTAGTGAATCCGCCTTAAAGGCGGGTTCATTTTTTGTTTTCGTTCCAGTAATAACTATCAGAGGTAGTTCTTTGACCAAAGACAGCGGTACCAACGCGAACAATAGTGGCTCCTTCTTCAATGGCGGTTTCTAAATCTGAACTCATACCCATTGAAAGTTCCTTCATCTCTACACCCGGAAGCTCGAGCGCTTGAGCCTTAATTTGAATCGCTTTTAATAATTGGAAGCATTTGCGGACCTTCTCGGTTTGAGCACTAAAAAGTCCAATGGTCATCAGCCCTTTAATTTTTAATGTTTCTAACTCGGACACCTCCTTTATTAATTCTAGAGCATTTTCAGGCGAAACCCCAAATTTACTCTCTTCAAATGAAGTGTTCACTTGAATGAGAACTTCTATCGATCTGTTTTCACGAAGTAATCTTTGATGTAATTTTAAAGCTAACTCAAGGCGATCAAGGGACTCAATACAAGCAACGTTATATTTAAGAATGTCTTTAATCTTATTGGTCTGTAAGTGGCCGATAAAATGATTGGTGTGCTCTACTCCCTTTAACTCTTCAAATTTTTCTTTTAACTCTTGAACTTTATTTTCGGCAATTAAAGTGTATCCTTCATTCAACGCGACCTTAATTCGCGCTGCAGGTACCGTTTTGGTTGCAAGAAGTAATTTTACCTCTTTAGGATCTCGATTACTCTTTCTACAGGCAATAGAAATGCGCTTTTCGATCTGTGCTATATTATCTAAAATTTCTTGGCTCATTATACTATTTCTTTAGAATTGGGCCCCTCCTTTCTCTCCATCCTCGGGCAGAAACAATACTGTCGAATAAAACTTATTTGTAGATTACTCAAGAATCTACTTTCGAATCAAGTAGCCTCACCAAGAATCGAACTTGGATCTAAAGTTTAGGAAACTTCTATTCTATCCGTTGAACTATGAGGCCTAGGTCGTATCAAAAGTACAAAAAAAGTCCCCAAATCACGAGGATAAGGGGACTAGAATATACTTTTAACAAGCTTCGTTATCTTGTATTTTTACCGTCAACTACAATTCTTCCTTCACGATTAGCAAGTTCCCAAGCCGTTGCAAAAATTAATCGAGTTCTAGTTTCAAAAAGTGGATAATCAATTTTTTCAGGATCATCCGTTATTTTGTGATAATCTTCATGAATTCCATCAAAATAAAAGGCTACTGGAATATTATTCTTTGCAAAATTATAATGATCGGATCGGTAATAGAGTCGCATTGGATCTTTAGGATCATCGTACTTATAATTAAGCTCCATCTGCGTTGTATTTGCATTTGCTGATTCACTAATCTTCTTTAACTCGGAAGAAAGCATTTCGGATCCAATTACATAAACGTATTTTTTACCTTCATTTTCTGGGTCACTTCTACCAATCATGTCGATGTTCAAATTAACAACCGTGTTTTCTAATGGAAAGATTGGGTTTTCACTATAATAACGAGAACCTACAAGACCTATCTCCTCGGCAGTTACATGCAGAAAAAGGATAGAACGTTTAGGTCCATGCCCTTTCTTTTTTGCCTTCTGAAATGCTTCTGCAATTTCTAATAGAGCTACCGTTCCACTTCCATCGTCATCTGCTCCGTTATAAACTTCTCCGTCTTTATTCTTTCCTACATGATCATAATGCGCAGAAACTACGATAACTTCGTTTGGAAGTTCACTTCCTTCAATAAAGGCAAGAATGTTTTCAGAGTCTGGATACTTATTACCTCTTCTTGTTCCAAGGTATTCGGAAGGAACCGGTTGATAAAAATTCTCCATGCTCTTAGGATGACTCACTCCCATTTTTTGGTATTCTGAAATCAAATAACGACCGGCCTTTTTTTGCCCTTCACTTCCCGTAGCTCTACCTTCCATTTCATCAGAAGCTACAATATACAGGTGCTTTTTTAAATCTTGGGCGGTTATACTTTCGTAGGAATTTTTAAATGGTTTTCCGTCGTAACCCAAATTGACTGCACAACTACTGAGCACAAATCCCGTAAGTAAAAGGATCATTGATTTTTTCATAGACAAAATTTTAATTTAAGGTAAAGAATTCTTTAATAGGTATGGGCATTCTCTAAAATGTTACAATCGCTCCCAAGTTCTCTGAATAACTATGCTTTCGTGCTATCTCTAAAACTACTTGGGGTCTTGCCTACATCTTTTCTAAAATATTTACCGAAATGCGAATTATCGCTAAATCCTAATTCGAGCCCTATTTGTCTTATTGTAAGATCGGAGTGAGTTAGCAGCCTCTTTGCTTCTAAAATCACCCGGTTTTTAATAACTGTACCGGCCGATTTACCTAAAATTTCATTTGAAATCGCATTTAGATAATTGGGAGTTATGGAAAGCAAAGCCGCATAATCTTTACTTGATTTGAGTTCTTTGAAATGCTGAGAGACTAATGCCTTAAATCTTTCAACCTGATTGGCCTTATGGTCTGATTTAGCTTTTGGCTGGAGTGTTTTTTCAGCTGCATTTTGCATTTTCAATACGGCCGCTTTTAAATAAAGGCAAATCAGTTCTCTGGAGAATTTTTCTGATTTAATAAATTCAAGTTCGATGGACTCGAAAAGAAAGTTCCATGACGGCAATTCTTCTTCAGGTAAATCAACATAGGTAGGAAGTTGATCCATCGTCCCATTGTTTTTCACAGGATCGTTCTGCGTATCTACTAAATTGAAGAAGGTTTTAGAGAAAACAATTAAATATCCGCCCAATTGCCCTTTTAAATCCCATGAATGGAGTTGGTCATAATTGATAAAAAAAAGTCGCCCGGGAACAAGTTCATAGGATTCAAAATCAATGGTATGGGAACCGCTGCCCCAATAGGGAAGAATGAAAGTGTAAAATTCGTGGCGATGGGCCTCGGAAAGATGCTTCGCTTCCATTAAGAACCGATCTAAATGATAGATATGAAATCCCACATCCTTCGTTTTGGAAGGAAGAAGACTCGTAATGGTATAATGATCTGGGGTTTGTTGAGACTCCATCAAAAAGGTTTAGACAAAAAAATGCTGATTGGGTGCCCTTGCATTTTGCTCGCTAGCAATAGAGGGAACAACTTTAGTACAAAGATAATTGAAAAGCTGTATTACCTTCTAGACTCGGCCAAAAAATCAGACTCTAATCTTTTGGTTACATAATCTGAATTCATTAAGCTAAGAAGGCCCATATAATTAATTCGAAAGGAAATAAAGTCTCCCACTTTATAATTTGAGGTTGCATTATCCATATCCATTACCACCATATCAGAGCTTCCCCCGATGATTTCGAGGTTGGGATCCAGTGGCTTAATGTCACTTAAGTTTAATTCGAGCAGCCCCACATCAATGAGCGCTCTCCTTGTCTTTTCACTATAGGTATCGGGATCAAATTCTAAGGTTTCTCCCACTAAATTATGCCCAAGCTTTCCTTCTGGAATATTGGGTTTGTCCTTAATTTCAATAATTTCTGCATGGAGCGTAAAGACATCTTGATACATCTCTGGAATTTCTGTACTATCGTAGACATTAGTTCCAAAATAGAGCGTTTCTCCAACCCTGAAGTGATTAATATAAGAAGGAAGTTCTTTGGTGTGAATAAGCGGGATAGCCACAGAGGCTCCCCCGGAGATAAATGGGATATCTAAACCTAATTCCTCCTGTACTTCTTTTTTACATTCCCATAGCTCTTTCATTTTTTCATAATCCGGAAGAACACCGTTGAGACAGGTTAAATTGGTTCCTATTCCAACAATTTTAATATTAGGAAGGTCTTTTACTTTTCTAAAGAAATCAATTAAACGATCTTTAACAACACCTTCTCTCAGCTCCCCCATTTCAACCATGATCAAGGTTTTGTGAACTTTTCCAAGTTCCACTGCTTTCTGAGAGATTAATTTTAAAGTTTCCACTTCCGTATTAAAACTTACGTCCGCATAGCGAACAATATCTTCCACAAACGTGGGTGGAACTGGTTTGATGTAAACCGTTTGCACCTCAGGAGCTAATCGCTTAATTGTCTCGAGATTGGAAATACGTGAATCACAGAATTCTTCCAGAGGCAGTGAGAGCACTTCACTAAGGAAAAGATCATTTCCACAAAGTACTTTAGTAACAATGCTCCATTCAATACCGTTAGAATCAAAGAGTTCTTCCAGGTAACTGAAGTTGTACTTCAGTTTGTCCTGGTTTAAAGTAACCACTGACATAGTCTTAACGTGCTAAGCGCATTTCAAGGTACTTGGAGGTAAAGCCAAACTTCTCGTACAGGTGCTTTGCAGGATTATTTGGCTCGCAATGTAGGGCAATACTTCCACTCGTTCGATTAATGGTCTCTTCCATGAGTTTCTTCCCTATTCCTTTTCCTCTTGCCTCGTTATGGGTGGCAATGTAAACTAGAATGTTCTCCGGGATGTATTTTGTCATTCCGGTCTTATTTACGATCACAGCTCCAAGAAGCTTTCCTTCTTCCTCTGCTAGGAGCACGTGACCGCCTTTCCCCTTAGAAGAAATATAATCAAGAGAAAGAGCAATATCTTCTTTCTCATCTCCAAATTCTTCAAGATGCTCATATAGGAAGTCTAGGAGCGCTAAGCGCAGTTCTTGAGGCAAAGCCTCATCTGTATATGTTCTGATTTGCATAAAGTTTGTTTTTTATAGTTTGTCTTATACCGGAAACATCGGATAGGGCATTTGGACGTATTTATCCAAAAGATCTTCAGGCTCTCTCTTTTTGTAAAAAAGGACAGGCACTTGACTTGAATACACTAGATTTTGTGTAAAGTTTCTATGAAACCATTTACGAAAAGGCTTATGAGTGGTCACATTTACAACGATCAAATCCGGTTTTGTACTTTTTGAAATTTTCAAAATAGTTTTCGATGGCGTTTCGCTTACGAGCGAATCCATGCCACCTAAGGTTAGTTTCCTTCTTCGAATTCTAACTTTCAAAAACTGCATAGCATTCTTAATAGACTCTACTTGAATGTGACTTTCACCTTCGCTAATACCTACTAAATGCACTACAGCTTCAGAATCACTAACTAAGGGCACTAGCGTATTAAGCTTTGAAATAACACCGTCTACAGGACGGACAGGATAAATGATTTTTTTAAATCTGGTGAACCTCCCTTGTCTTGGAACAGCAAGTACGGGAACAGCACATTTTGAAATCACTCGATAAGAATCCGTATTAAAATACCTTTTCGTTCTCTCTGATTTGGGAAGGTGCATTACGACCAGATCAATTCCATTATTCTGAATATAATTGTCCACCACATCTTGGACTCCACCAACAATTACTTCAAAGGACACATCTGATATACCATTTTCCTTCAAGGAATTCACAAAATCACCAACCTGCTCATGAGCCGATTTCATGACTTCGTTTCCGTGAAAGATAAATTTACCTGAGAAAGCAGTTCCAGAACCTAGGAAGTTAGAATCGACTACTTTTAAAACATGTATTTGTGCATTGTGCTTCAAAAAAAGCTGGTTTACTAATGGGATAAAATCATTAGCATCCCCTATGCAGTCTAAAGGAAGTAGAATTTTTTCAATGGATTCGTAACTAGTTGCTTTCACGGTGCAAAAGTAAAAAATACCATACCAATTGAATGGGAAATGTACACTTGATTATGGTCAGTTTTACTTTTTTTGGTTCTGCTATACAAATTGCTCAAACAGTGTCTAGATGTAAGGCGACAATTTTAAAGAGAAAAATGGAATAGTTTTAATGCACAGCTAGCTGGAAAATAATACTTCGCATTCTGCTAAGCTCTCTCAGATGTACACCTACTTCTGAAACCTTAAAAAAGAAATCACTAGAATGCAAAATACAAAAACCTACTTTTTGGTCAATTGATTCAAATCACCGATCATAAAGGTATGCCTACCCTTTTCCGAAATCTTAGTTATAGTCTCAATGAGTTGGAAAAATTTCAGATTATCATCATCCTTCATGAGTTCAGTAGCATTCTTAAGTGCTCTAGCGGTAGCGACAGCAGTTCTAGCATTTTCTAGGTCAGACTTAGCACGGATCTTAGCCTCTAAGTGTTTTGCAAAAAGATCTTGTATGGATTTGGGAAAAGTAAGGTCTTTTAAGTGAGCCTTCTCAATAGTCACTCCAAATTCACTGACCTGTGATTCCATTTCATCGGTTTTAAAATCATAAAGCTCTTTTCTTTTCTCATTTAAATTTTCACTATCCATCTCTGCGATTCGATCCCGAAGAAACAACTGAACAATATTATAAATGCGTTGATCTAATTCGTAGATTATTTCAGTAGATGGCTTGTCGAGTGAGAATTGACTTAACAATTTCTGTCCATCAATGATTTTATACAGTACATTAAACGAAAACCTTAAAGCAACATTATCTTTTGTTAGCACTTCTTGGTTGTTGATGCT
Source organism: Bacteroidota bacterium (assembly GCA_023393915.1). GTDB lineage: Bacteria > Bacteroidota > Bacteroidia > Flavobacteriales > Weeksellaceae > Planobacterium_A. Next base: position 67,732 of record JAEXBS010000047.1, read on the forward strand.
AATTAGTTTGCTAGTAAGTGGAAGAGTAAACAATTCCGTACGGTTCTTCCAATCCCAAATATCATAAATACCAGGAGCTAGTTTCTTTTCAAATTTATTATCACGATAAAGGAAACCAGCAGTATTTGGCTTTACTTGATATTGCTTCTTAAATAGGCTCATCGTTATTTAGTTTAATTTAGTTCATTTAAAAGATGAAGAACACCAAAAATAAGGGAACACAAATTAAGTAGAGCCATGCGGCTACACGGTATCCTTTGCATTGCAGACTTCAATTCGGTTTAAGTATTTCTACTCGGTTCTTCATCTTTATTTTTGACTTGTGGTCATGCATGCGGATTTGCACCCCTTGGGACTTTGCGCCGCAATACCCTGCTCTATTATGCAAGTCCCTTAGGTCAAACAGGTGGCGGTTTATCTTAAATAATCGTATGCTCTAGCTTACAATTATATTTAAATTCATTTAATTAATGGCAATGTACAAATATTGACATGATCTCAAAAGGAAGTTTGATAGCAGCTAAAATGATACCACAAATAGTAGCCTTATTATTGTACTAATAAGCTCCATGGAAATCATACTACATTTTTTTTTACATTGGATTCCGGAGAGTAATTTGAATTTTGAAAGAGTGTATCTAAAAAAAGTAGCCATGTACTCCAGCCAATAATTTTATAATACAAATATTATTTCTTTTTAGATGAAAGAAAAAGAATGATAATGAAAACAGAATATAAAAAACCTCTATAATTTTCAACTGAATCTGGTAATCTAATAATTCCAAATAAGCTCAGCACTTCAATAATAAGAATTATAACAAAACATATTATCAATAAATTTCTCAAGGTAAGCAGTCTACTTTTTTGACAGTTTGTAAATAGAGTTTTTTCATTGCTTTTTCTTGACGTTAAAGTTAATACTTTAATTATAATCTGGCTAAAAAAGCAGCCATGTACCATTTTATCAAATCTGCAATTTGAAAAACAATATTTTGATGCAAAATCACAACATTTTTGAGATTTAATCATGTTGAATGTTTCAACATTACAACATGTTTATGTCGATTTTTTTAACTATTTTCGTCATAATTATTTTCTAATGTCGAATCTTTCAACATCAAAATGGCTTACAACAGAAACTTACCCTACAATGATTTGCCCGATTTACCTCCTAAGTCACTCCATCTTTCACCGGAATTGTATAAAAAACTAATCTCTGCTTCAAGACATCTCGCCGAGTTGAACGGTTTATGCTCCTCTATTCCGGAGCCACAGTTGCTTATCAATACGATTGTTTTACAAGAAAGTAAGGACAGCTCTGCTATAGAAAATATCGTCACCACACAAGACGAACTATATAAAGCCACGACGGAAATGATCGGAGCAAGCCAGTCCGCAAAGGAGGTTCTCAGCTACCGTGAAGCACTGTACAAAGGTCTGGTAAGCATGGTGGAACACAGAGGGTTGCTGCTTACCAAATCTATGGTAGAAATTGTAAAAACCATCAAAAATAATGACGCCGGAATCAGGAATACTCCTGGTACAGCCTTAAAAAATTCTGTAAACGGCGAAATAATATACACTCCGCCCTGCTGTGAAGATGTGATTATAGAGAAGCTTTCTGCTTTGGAAAAATTCATTAACGACGATGGCCTTTCTGAACTAGATCCATTAATAAAAATGGCTTTAATCCACTACCAGTTTGAATCCATCCACCCATTCTCAGACGGAAACGGAAGGACGGGAAGAATTATCAATGCACTTTATCTGGTTCAGCAGGAACTACTGTCAATGCCTGTGCTTTATCTAAGCTCGTTTATCATAAAAAACAAAGCCCAGTATTACCAGTTGTTAAGAGACGTTACGGAAAAAGAAAACTGGAATGAATGGATTAATTACATACTAAATGGTCTAATTGAAACTTCACAAACCACTGTTTTGAAGATCACGAAACTGTTGGAACTTAAAGAAGAAACCGAAAAGAACATGAAAGATGCCATGGGTGCGTCCTACAACCATGATCTTTTGCAGCTCATGTTTGCGTTGCCATATCTAAAGATTGAAGTCTTAGAAAAAAAAGGAATAGCCCATCGTCAAACCGCTTCTACTTGGCTTAAAAAACTTGCTGAATCCGGCATTCTTGTTCCTCAAAAAATTGGACGAACCAATTACTACATCAACGAAAAACTGATTGGGATTTTTTCCGAGAACTAGTAATAAGCAATAGCCGATTTATCCATTTTTACTTAAAACTAGAAAAACGACTTCCGAGTTTTGCCCCTTTTTGCAGAAAAGGCAAGAGAGTCTTTGCTAGCCAATTTGAAAAATTGTGCACACAAAGACACATCTTGCAACTTCACATCGTGCGCAATCAATGTTTACTCAACACATACGCTAATACAAGTTAGTGCTCCACAAGTAGAGTTTACATTGTTATATTTTGTATATTTGTATTACTATAGTATTAGTTATTTATATAATACATCCTTAAATATCACTATAATGTTATTTACATCATTAACCAAAGCACAAAGAAAAATTACTGAAAATATTCGTGATCGACGATTACAAATGGGACTGACTCAAGAAGGTTTGTCACAGCGATCTGGCGTTCCCGTGTCAACATTGCGAAAATTTGAACAAAAGAATGTGATTTCCTTAGAATCATTTCTCAAAATACTTTCGGTTGTTGGAGGATTAGAAGAAATGCTTGATGCGTTAAAACCCAAAGAGCAACTATTTAAATCTATTGATGAAGTATTAAAATCGGAAGAAAAATCTACTAGAAAACGAGGAAACAGAAGATGAAAACAGTAATTAAAGAAATAAAAGTAGGATTGAATTTCGGTAATGAAATTCTTCCAGTTGGTCGACTGGCTATTCATAATAGTATAATCTATTTTGAATACGATGAAGCTTTTTTGCAAAATAATCTAGAAATTTCTCCCATTAAACTTCCTCAGCAAAATGGACTGATGGAGCTTCCTAAAGATCCTTTTGAGGGTTTAGCTGGAGTTTTCAACGATAGTTTGCCTGATGGTTGGGGAAGATTGCTTTTCGATCGTTTACTTCGTTCAGAAGGTATTTCTCCGTCAGATATTTCTCCGCTTGATCGTTTAGCATATGTTGGGTTTAATGGATTGGGGGCTTTAGTTTATGAACCTGATCAAAGCTTCAATATAAACGATGAAAGGATTGATTTAGATGTTTTGGCTACACACACCAAAGAAGTTCTTGAAGGGGAATCAGAAGAAGTTATTGCAGAACTTTTATCATTAAATGGATCCTCTGCTGGAGCACGTCCCAAAGCATTGATTGGTGTTGACAGTGAAAGAAAACATATAATACATGGGACAGATCTGTTAATAGATGGTTTTGAACATTGGATGGTGAAATTTCCAAATTCGCAAGATGGAATTGATGCGGGTGCAATAGAATATGTATACGCATTAATGGCGTTAGATGCTGGAATTGAAATACCACCCATACATCTATTTCCCTCTCAAAAAGGCAATGGATACTTTGCTGTAAAACGTTTTGACAGAAATGGCAATAAACGACTACACATGCATACAGTTAGCGGTTTGATCCATAATAACTTTAGATTTCCGTCTTTTGACTATGAAGATTTATTATCCTTGACAAGCATATTAACGAAAGATATTCGAGAAGTAGAAAAAATGTTTCGTTTAGCTGTTTTTAATGTGATGGCGCATAATCGAGATGATCACTCAAAAAATTTCACATTTCTGATGAATGAATTCGGTGAATGGAAATTATCGCCAGCTTATGATCTTACTTTTTCTAGCGGCCCAGGAGGAGAACAAAGCACAATGGTCATGGGAGAAGGACGAAATATAAGCAGTAGACACCTCACCCAATTAGGTATAGAAGCGAAGTTATCAAAAGAATTCGTAGAAAATGTTATTGAACAAACTCGTTCTGCACTTTCTAAATGGATGCTTTTATCAAAGGATTTTGGTATCAGTAAGTCTAATAGAGAACTAATTGAGAAAGCAATTTCAAAATTATAAGGACAATTAAGATTGTAAAAAAAATACTAATAAGGTATTTTAATAAGTGGCACCACTGTTGTACAACATAATCTTTATAAACACATGTGAATAAAGAGAAGCAAGAAACTCAACTGGGGATATTTAAGTCCCCTTAATCTGAAAAAAGATTGTGCTGTTTTACGAATAAAAAAAGGGGCTTCTCGTTGAAACCCCTGTTAGCGGAGAGAGAGGGATTCGAACCCCCGGACCTGTTACAGTCAACGGTTTTCAAGACCGCCGCAATCGACCACTCTGCCATCTCTCCTAAAAATGAATGTTTTTCATTTTCAGTGGTGCAAATATAAAGAGGTTTTAGATTCTGAGCAAATTATTTACCTGTAAAATATTTAATCTCCTGATTTTAAAACGAATAATTTAGACTTCCCTTTATACGAGTGTCAAAGTGCTCCCCTATTTCCTACTTCTTCCGCCCTTTCTCAACCTATTTCGACACTTCCAAGAGCAAATTAATAGAATAAAACTAGCATCAACTTTCAATGAGTTCTGAGAAAAAAAGCATCGAATTATACTTATTCATTTTTCATATATTCACCCATGATACTAAAATTGACCGTATGCTTTAAAGCACTTTTAATAGCTTGGTCGTAATCGGACTGTTTTGTCCACTCCACATCTACATAAAAATCGTACTCATTTCTCCTTCCCGGAACGGGCATCGATTGAATCTTACTTAGATTAACATTCTGCATCGCAAAACATTGAAGTACTTTTGCTAAAGAGCCTACCGCGTTCCCCGTTTGAAATGAAAGCGAAGCTTTGTTGGCATTTCTTTGCTCAACGAGATTCTTGGCCAATACAAGAAATCGAGTCGCATTTTTATTATAGGTTTCTATACGTCGCTCTAAGATATTTAGACCGTAAATTTTTGCTGCGTATTCACTAGCAATGGCAGCCGTATTGAGGAGTTTTTCCTCTTTTATCATCATTGCACTTCCGGCTGTATCCCTGCCTTCCTTAATTGTCCACTGGGGATAGTTAGCCAAAAACTCATCGCACTGGCGAATCGCAATTGGATGAGAAGCCACGGATTTTATATCAGATAAAGAAACACCAGGTAACGCTAGTAAATTCTGCTCAATATTCAAATGGACCTCCCCTATGATTCTAAACCTATAATCTCTAAGTAAATTGTAATTGGGGAGCAAACTTCCAGCTATAGAATTCTCTATAGCCATCACTACTTGATCTACTTTACCTTCTTTCAAAAGATCGCACGTTTCTTTGAAAGAAGAACATTCTACTATTTTAATTTCGCTCCCAAAATACTTGAGAGCTGCTTCTTCATGGAAGGAGGCTTTTATACCTTGAATTGCTACTTTTTTCTTCATCGACATTCTATATACAAAAAGTCCCGGAATAAAACCGGGACCTTACTAATTATTACTATATGCTAACAACCATCAATTCGTCCCTAGTGTCCTACTAAAGAAAAAGAAACTAAAAAAATGGTTGTTATTGGACTTCATTTTAAACTATTGCTGAATCAAAGATAGATTTCTCATTAGAAATAAACTAGGAATATTTGAAATAATTTGTTTTCTCTCAAAAATTAGCAATCGCTCAACGTTCCTTTAAAAGAACCAGCAATTGTAAATTAAAGGAAAACAAACCTCAAAGCGTAGTGAGTTCTTTTTTAATACCACTTACTAGATCCGTTTAACCTTTAAGCCATGTAGTCATTAATTGCGTTCCCAACCAGACCGCCAAAAGACCTCCCAAAACACTTAAAAGAATGTACAATATCAGCATCCACCATTGCCCACTTTGATACAAGGAAATGTTCTCTGCAGCAAAGGAAGAGAAAGTCGTAAAACCGCCACAAAAACCTGCTATAAAAAGGAATTTGAGCTCGCTCTGTCCTCTTATAAAGTAACTTGCAAAAATACCAATAAGCAAAGAGCCCAAAATATTAACGAAAAAAGTACCCATCGGAAAACTACCCCAATAGCTCCATTTCGAAGCGTACTGAGATACTAGAAACCGAAGGGTACTTCCTAAGCCTCCACCAATAAATACGTAGAGCAGTGTTTTCACAATTTTAAGATTCTAGCTCGGCTAAATATTTCTCGGCATCCATCGCTGCCATACAACCGGATCCGGCTGCTGTAATTGCTTGGCGATAAATGTGGTCCTGCACATCCCCTGCAGCAAAAACTCCTGGTAAATTAGTACGTGTAGAACCTTTTTCTGTAACGATGTATCCATTGGCATCCACCGTTATCTGATCTTTAAAGATTTCCGTATTGGGTTTGTGTCCAATGGCAATGAAAATACCATGAACATCAATTTTACTCGTTTCATTGGTTTGGTTGTTTACAACCACAGCCCTTTCAACAAGACCATTTTCACCTTCAATGCCTGTAAGCTCATGGAAATACTTCACTTCAATATTGGGCGTATTTTCCACGCGATGAACCATAGCCTTAGAAGCTCTGAACTCCCCTTTTCTAACCAGCATGGTCACTTTACTTGTCAATTTTGCAAGGTAAGTCGCTTCCTCTGCAGCAGTATCTCCTCCCCCAACAACAATAACGTCTTTTCCTTTATAGAAAAAACCATCACAAGTGGCACAAGCAGAAACACCTCCACCGGAGTAAGTCTTTTCATCTTCAAGGCCTAAATACTTCGCTGTAGCACCTGTAGATATAATTACTGTTTTTGCTAAGAGCTCTTTCTCTCCAGCCCAAAGTTTATGGATCCCGCCTTTTTCTTTAGCAAACTCCACTTTTGTAATCATTTCGTAATGCACCTTCGTATCAAAGCGCTCCGCTTGCTTTTGAAGCTGGATCATCATTTCAGGTCCCGTCACTCCGTCCGGGTAACCCGGAAAATTATCCACTTCCGTAGTAGTCGTTAGCTGTCCTCCTGGTTCAAGACCCGTATAGAGTTGTGGTTTTAAATCTGCTCTTGCAGCATAAATAGCTGCCGTGAAACCCGCTGGGCCAGAACCAACAATAATACAGTCTAGTATCGTATCCATAATATCTTATTTGTTTATCAATTAAAATTTTGTCTTTCCATTAAAAGATCTAAAGGGTCAAAATTCGTGAAATTATTTCATTTCGCTTACTTGCATCCAATGAATTTTGTCAATATTACTAAGTTCTACTACAAGAATAGTAGTGCGCTTAAAAATTTTTCTTAAAGTGCAATTTCAATTTTATCCACATGAATAATCTTGTAAACCAGCTCGGTCAAAAGCTCATCACTACTCATGTTAGTAGCGCCAACCCCTCTTTCCTTCATGTTAATCTCTCTAAGTAAAGAAAGAACGCGGGTCGCCTGCTTTAAGGGATAGTTTCTAGCAGCCAATCGTATATCTTTCAGAAAGTAAGGATTCGAAACGCTCATCACTTTTAGAAGTTCAGAGTCGGGCTGATTGGGCATGGTATGTAAGAATATAATATCACAAAACAATCGGTACAGAATAACTATTGGTCCCCCTAAGTTTTTCGTGTTTTTACCCATGTAATGAGCAATGCGAAGTGCTTTGTTTGCATCCTTCTGTCCAATTGCCTCCTTAAGTTCGAAGATATTGAACTCTTTACTTACACCAATATGCATCTCCACAAGCTTTCCATCGAGAACTTGTCCACTAGAGAGTATGATTTTTAATTTATTGAGTTCTGAAGCGATTCGAGATAAATCGGATCCTAAATGATCGGCCAACAAATCTGCGATTCTAGGCTCTGCTTTAATTCCTAAATGAGTGAACTGCTCATTAATCCAGCCGGCAATTTTATAATCTTTGATCTGCTCACTACGAAAAAGCATTCCGCCGCTTTTAAGGGTTTGCATGAACTTTCTTCTTTCGTCCATTTTCCCGTGTTTGTAGGCAAATACCAGAATGGTAGTGGGTAAAGGATTTTGAGTGTAGCGCGATAAAAGATCTAATGATTTTTCATCGAACTTTAAATCTTGTGCTTCCTTAATAATGATAAGATTGTAATCTCCCATCATTGGAATTTGGCTTGCGTACGAGAGTACGGTCGAGATATCGGTCTCTTTCCCGTAGAGGACGGTCATTCCAAAAGCTTTTTCTTCTTCTGAAAGCACCTCATTCTCTAACGCTTGAACAGCTACATCAATAAAATAAGGTTCTTGACCGTGGAAAAAATAAATCGGAAGAAGTTCTTTATTTTTAATATTTTTGACGAGTAATTCTAAATCCTTCATACGGGTGCAGTTACCTAAACTCAATTTTCCAAAGACTTACCAATTCGAAATCTTTAAAGACAAAGATAGGTTTTTTATCCAGGATTCGGTGCGTAAAACTCGCCTGGTTCTCACTCCTGAGGAGTGGGTTAGACAGCATTGGATTCGTCATTTTTTGGAAGAAAAAAACTATAGTGCTTCGGCACTTATTTTAGAGAGAAAGATTGAGCTCAATGGCTTGACCAAACGAATTGACTTACTCGTGACGGAGAAAACCCAAGCGAAAATTTTACTTGAGTTTAAAGCTCCAAGTATTACACTAAGTGCAAAAACCTTTGAGCAAACAGCTCGGTACAATTCGGTCGTAGGAGCCAAGGAAATTATTTTAAGCAACGGGCTTGAGCACATTAGGGCCAAACTAGGCCAAGACGGATATCAATTTATTCCCTTTACTTTTTAGATTTTTTTATTGCGATTTATGTTTCAACTCAATACTGAAAACCGATGGTTTTCCCTTTTGCCTCTTTTACTTTTTGTTCTTACTTTTTTAGGAGCAGGAATCTATTCAGGTGATTTCTATCTCTTACCCTCTCCCATTGCGGCGGTTATTGGAATCGTATCCGCTTATCTTTTATTTAAGGGAAATCTAGCAGAGAAAACAGACACCTTTCTTAAAGGCTGTGGTGATGGTAAGATCTTAACCATGTGTATGATCTACCTTTTGGCAGGTGCTTTTGCAAGCGTTTCTAAAGCATCGGGTAGCGTAGACAGCATAGTAAACCTTGGTCTTACTTTTATTCCTATAGAATTTCTACCGGCAGGCATCTTCTTATTAGCTTCATTCCTTTCCTTCGCATCCGGAACTTCAGTAGGAGCGATAGTAACCCTAGGCCCAATTGTTATTGAACTTGCCGAACAAAGCGGATCGCCTCTAGGAATTGTTGCTGCTGCACTTTTGTGTGGATCCATGTTTGGCGACAACCTCTCCATTATTTCAGATACAACCATTGCAGCTACTCAAAGTATCGGCGCTGAAATGAAAGATAAATTTCGGGCCAATGCAGCTCTAGCACTGCCAGCCGCAGTGCTTGCCACTGCAATTTTCCTTTGGATAGGAAGTGGGTCGGATTTAGGGACGATCAAAGTGGTAGGTCCTAGAGAGTACAACTTAATATTAATCTTACCTTATCTTCTGGTCATTATTCTGGCGGTCGTTGGAGTTCATGTATTTGTCACTTTATTCCTAGGTCTACTCCTCGCGGCAGTACTAGGACTTTTTAATGGTAGTTTTGATTTACTTACCTTAGGAAAAACAACCTACACCGGTTTTACCAATATGACCGAAATTTTCTTTTTATCCCTTTTTACCGGTGGACTTGCAGCCCTAGTAGAGAAAGCCGGAGGGATCCGCTACCTACTGAATTTGATTGAGAAAAGATTGCGCTCTAAGCGCACTGCCCTTCTTGGAATAGCAGGAACGGTAAGTCTTACCAACCTTTGTGTAGCGAACAATACCATAGCCATTCTAGTTTCGGGAAAAGTAGCAAAAGAAGTAACAGAAAAATACCACGTGGAAAAGAAACAAGCCGCCTCGGTTCTCGATATATTTGCTTGCTATGTACAGGGACTTATTCCTTACGGAGCCCAAGTATTAATCCTTATTTCTTTAAGTAAATTTAAAATTGAATATTCTCAGCTTTTCATTCATTCTTATTACCTTCACCTTTTAATTATTATCACCTTACTTTCTATCTTTTTTGGTAGAAAGTACAAGGAAAATAAGCCAAAGACTACAATAAATACTTAATACTGTATGATAAAAAATATTATTTTCGATTTTGGAGGCGTTTTAATGGATTGGAACCCACGATATTACTTTCGTGAGCACTTTCAGGACGACGAAAAAATGGAATATTTTCTTAAAAACATTGCGACCGATGAGTGGAACGCAGAGCAAGACCGGGGACGAGAATTACAGGAGGCAACTCAGCTACTTGTAGATAAACATCCGGATTGGGAAAAAGACATCCGCGCCTATTATGACAATTGGACCACTATGCTAAGGAGCGATATACCGCAGAATGTTGAAGTTCTTCGAGATTTAGCCCCTACTTCTTACCGTTTATTTGGTCTTACCAATTGGTCTGCTGAAACCTTTCCTTACGCCTTAGCCAATTACGAGTTCTTTCAACTTTTTGAAGGTAAAATTGTCGTCTCTGGTGAAGAAAAACTTATTAAACCCGATCCTAAAATTTGGGAAGTTCTTTTAGAGCGCTATGAGATAACAGCCCAAGAATCCGTATTTATTGACGACAATCAGAAGAACATTGAAATGGCAGAAAAATTAGGATTTATAACGGTTCATATGCAAGAGGATACCGATCTTAGAAAAGAACTGCTTAACCTCGGAGTAGAATTTTAAGTACGAGTTCCTTTACCTTGAAGTTTTTTTTCAAGCAATCTTTAGTTTTCGGGATCAAAAGTCAGTTTGGTTTCCATCTTAATAACCGATAGAACTATATTACTGTGGTACTGGCCGATATTTGGAATATTGGCCACGACCTCAGTCATAAAACGATTGTATTCTTTAATGTTTTTTGCAACTACTTTAATCATATAATCGTAAGTCCCTGATAAACTAACGACCTCCAAAACATGAGGCTCATTTTTCAAGGAATCCTCAAACTCTCTCAATTTTGCATTGGACTGCTCTTTTAGCGTTACATTACAATAAGCCATAAGTTCAAAACCCGCCTTTTCACCGTTCAAAACGGCCACATACTTTTCAATTACCCCACTGGCTTTCATCGCTTTAATTCTTTCATAAGTAGGAGAAAATGAAAGTCCTACTTGCTGAGCGATGTCTTTAACGGAGATTGTCGAGTCCTGTTGAAGAATATTAAGTATGTTTTGATCAATGGAATCCAGTGGTTTCATTTTTAAAGTTTTGATACACCTGAAGAAATTCTTTTCTTATTTCCTCGAGGCAAAGATTTCCAATACTTCCTTTATGCGTATGAGAAAGCTCAGTACGATCCCAATGAAAGGTCCCCTTCTCAATGGATTTTCCTACTATGACATAGGCCTCACGAAAACTATGCCCCTCTTGCATCAAGGTGTTGATTTTTTCAACGCTGAAAAGATACTCATATTTTTTGTCCTCTAAAACTCCTTCTTTCACATTCATATGTTTAAGCATGTAGGAAAAGAGCTCTAAGCAGTCCTTAAGCTCCTTAATACCTGGAAACAGAATTTCTTTTGTTAATTGATAGTCGCGGTTGTATCCCGTCAATAAATTATGCGTAAGCAAGGTGAGTTCATTGGGCAATGATTGAATTCTCGAAGCCTTGCCACGAATCAGTTCAAAAACATCGGGGTTCTTTTTATGGGGCATGATACTACTGCCTGTCGTTAGATGGGAAGGAAAAGAGATAAAACCAAAATTCTGATTGGAAAAAAGACAAATATCACCCGCTAACTTCCCTATCGTACCTGCAATTGTGTAAAGTGCCATCGCAGTAATTTTTTCTGATTTTCCGCGAGTCATTTGTGCATAAATAGAATTGATATTCATTCTTTCTAGTCCCAATTCCCTAGTGGTAAAATCTCGATCCAAAGGGAAAGAGGAACCGTAACCGGCTCCAGAACCAAGAGGGTTTTTAGAGACCACAGAAAATGCCGTACTAAGCATTTCTAAGTCTTCAGAAAGCGACTCAGCGAACGCGCTTAGCCACAGCCCGATAGAGGAAGGCATACCTATTTGATAATGGGTATAACCCGGAATAAGTACCTTCTTATGCTGCTCGGAAAGCTCTAATAAAGTATCAAAAAGTTCTTTTGAGAGTTTTGCGATCGCTTTCAGCTCACTGCGAAGGTAAAGTTTAATAGCAAGAGCGACTTGGTCGTTTCGTGAACGTCCGGTATGAATCTTCTTGCCCGCCTCTCCAAGAGTTTGAGTTAAGTGAAGCTCAATTTGACTATGAATATCTTCAACTCCAGGATCGATGGCTAACTCACCTGCATTGGCCTTATCAAGCATTAATTCCAGTTCTTTTACGATTTGATTAAGCTCCAAAGAAGACAAATAACCAATGGATTCAAGCATTTTCACATGAGCTATAGTACCTATTAAATCAAAGGGAGCCAAAAGAAAATCAAATTCACGGTCTCTTCCGACGGTAAACTTTTCTATTTTTTGCGATAAAGCATCCTCTATTTCTTCTTTACTCCAAAGTTTTGTTTTCTTCATAATTCAATTCTTACTTTTTTCTATTCCATTCCACTAAGAGACTAGGCCTCTTTACTTTTTATTTTCCTAATAATAGGGGCTCAAATAGTTCAATATATTTTTCAATTCCATGAAAGAGTTCTTTTTCGTAAACGTATTCATCCGCACTATGGGATCTTTTTGAATCCCCAATACCTATTTTCACTGATGGAAACGGCATAAGAGCTTGGTCTGATACCGTTGGCGAACCATAAAGTTTACAACCCATCCGCTTTGCTGATTGAACAATTGGATGCTCCAAATCGATAAACGACGCTTGAAGTCGAAGGGATCTGGCTTTCACTTTTGCATTCAGTGAATTTTCCAATAATTCTTGAATTTCTTCATTGGAATACCGTTCGTTAGTTCTTACATCAATGGTGAAAACCGTTTGATTGGGAACTACATTGTGGGCAGAACCAGCATTTACACACGTAACAGTAGCTTTCACTTTTCCTAGGACGGGTGAGACTTTTTTAAACTCCATCGTACGGACTTTCTCTATTTCTTTGAAGGCATTATAGATGGAATTGTCGTCGTTAGGATGCGCTGCATGGGAAGCTGTTCCCTCGACCGTGCAATCAAATACAACCAGTCCCTTTTCAGCCGTAGCTAAGTTCATCTCTGTAGGTTCTCCCACAATTGCAAAAGAAATGGGACCTAATTCCGAGAGAATGCTTTGTATCCCCTCTACACCAGAAATTTCCTCTTCAGCGCTTGCTGCATAAATAAGGTTATAAGCCATTTTCTCCTTATAATAATGCAAGAAAGTGGCCCAAAGACCAACCAAAGAAGCTCCAGCATCGTTACTTCCCAGTCCGTATATTTTCCCGTCCTTCTCTAAAGCAGAAAAAGGGTCGATGGTATAGGCTGAATTAGGCCTTACCGTATCGTGATGAGAATTTAATAATACGGTGGGTAAATTGGGATCAAAGTGCAAGTTCTTTGCCCACACATTGTTTGCTTTTCTATAAAAAGGAATTCCCGATTCCTTTAAGTACCTTTCAATAAGAAGAGCACTTAACGCTTCCTGCTTGCTGTAGGAAGGAGTTTGAATGAGTTCCTTTAATAACGACTTAGCTTTAGCTTTCAGCTCATAAAGTTCCATATCAATGCAGCTTTAAATGGGTTCCTGGCTCAGCTCCTAAAAAATAATTGCCCAGTTGGCTACTGTGAAGAATTCTTGCCTCTTCTACTCCATGATAAAGACCTCTATAGGCCGTGTGGAGCTTTGGAATCATACCATCCGAGACCTGGCCTAAGGTCTTTAACTCTAAAAATTTCTGATGTGAAATTTCTTCTAGTAATGAGTTTTCATCCGAGACGTCTTGAAGGACTCCCTTCTTGCCAAAACAGTAAACTAAGTGTACTTTGTATTCTGAAATTAAAGAGAGTGCGATCTCTAAGGCCAGGGTATCCGCGTTTGTATTTAGAAGTTCATACTCCTCACCTAGAGTAATGGAGGAAACGACAGGAAGAATACCTTTCACAATCCATTCTATGAAAAGATTCTCATCCACATCACGGACCTCACCCACCTGACCATAATCAATCGTGGGATGCACTCTCTTTTTAGCTTGGATACATTGTAAATCGGCGCCCGAAAGACCTAAAGCGAGCTGACCAAAAGAAGAAAGCTTAGCCACTAAGTTTTTATTAATTAATCCTGCATACACCATGGTACAAAGCTCAAGAGTTTCTTTCGTGGTAATGCGTCTACCTTCCACTAGTTGCTGTGGAATGCCCAGTTGAGTCGCTAGATCACTCACCTTTCTGCCGCCTCCATGAACTAAAATCACTTTTTTATCAATTTTTGCTAAGACTTCTAGGCAATCAGAAAGTTCAGTAGGATTCCCCAGGGTTTCACCACCGATTTTAATAATGTACAAATCTTCCATAGCTATATCGATTGAAGTAAATTCGTAAGTACCGTTTGCATGGACACCGTCCGATTGTAAGCCTGCTGATAGATAAGGGAGTTTGCCGAATCCAGAATCACATCACTCATCTCGACATTCCGACGAACCGGAAGGCAGTGCATAAAATAGGTCTCAGGATGGGTCAGCAAATAATCTTCCTTCAAAAGCCAATCTTCCTTCACTTCGGGAAGTGTTCCGTACTTGTCGAATGAAGACCAGTTCTTAACGTAGACAAAGTCTGCCTCTTCTAGAGTTGCACTTTGATCATGAAACACTGGAGCTGCACCCGTGAATTCTTTACTCAGATCGTATCCTTTGGGATTCGCTATAGAAAAATCCACCTCTGCGCGGTTCATCCACTCGGCAAAGGAATTTGCAACACATTGCGGAAGCGCCTTATGATGCGGAGCCCAAGAGAGCACGACTTTAGGTTTACGCTTTTGCTTCCAGGTCTCTTTGATGGTAATTAGGTCAGCGAAACTTTGAAGTGGATGCAAGGTTGCTGATTCTAAGGAAATCACCGGCACCTCAGCGTACTGGATAAAGGACTTTAAAACGGTTTCATTATAATCATAATCCCGGTCCTGTAATAGCGGAAACGCTCGTAGCCCGATGATGTCACAGTATTGGCTTAGAACTTTTGCCGCTTCTTTAACATGTTCACTGGTAGATCCATCCATTACAGCTCCCTTTTCAAATTCCCACGTCCAAGAATCGCTTCCTGCATTGATTATTTGCACTTGCATTCCTAGATTGGATGCCGCCTTATGACTGCTCATGCGTGTTCTTAGACTAGGATTTAAGAAAACAAGACCAATGGTTTTGTTCTTCCCTAAGCTCGGCGAGGAGAATAGGTCTTTTTTTATTTCTAAAGCTTGATTTAGTAATAGATCTAAATCTTGAATATCGTTTATTGATGTGAAATTTTTCATGAGGATAGTATATCTTTTAAGGCATTAAGAAATTGATCAATTTCTTCTTTACTAATAGTAAGTGGAGGTAAGAGTCGAAGCGTAAAGGGACTCGAAGCGCTTCCTACAAGAATTCGGTGCTTTTCCCTTAACCTCTTTGAAACTTCTTTTGCCTCTATTTTAAGGTCGATCCCAATCATAAGTCCTTTTCCACGTACTTCTAAAATCTCAGGAAACTTTTTTAGTTCTTCTAATAAATACCTTCCTTTCTCAGCAGATTCTGCCACCAGATTTTCTTTTTCAATAACCTCCAACACAGCAATAGCAGCTGCGCAAGCTAAGGGGCTTCCACCAAAAGTGGTTCCCAGCATTTTATGTCGGGCTGGCATTTCTGGACTAAAAAGTACTCCACCCACAGGAAATCCATTGGCCATACCTTTGGCAACGGTAATAATATCCGGCTTTACACCAAAATATTGGTGGGCAAAAAACCTCCCACTTCTAGCGTACCCACTTTGGATTTCATCTGCTATGAAAAGCACATTATTCTCTTTACATAAGCCTGCAAGTGCATTTAAAAACTCTTGCGAGGGTATTTGAATTCCACCAATTCCCTGGATTCCTTCTATAATTACTCCCGCAAGATCTTCTTTATGCGTGGCAAATAGCTCCGTAAGTGTATTTGTATCGTTCCAAGGACAGAATATAAAATGATCACTCTCATTTACTGGCGCAATAATAGAGGGATCATCCGTAGCGGCCACGGCCGCAGAGGTTCTTCCATGGAATGCTCCCGAAAAAGTAATAAACTTCTTCTTTCCCGTTTTAAAAGAAGCAATTTTCAATGCATTTTCGTTTGCTTCGGCTCCGGAATTACAAAGGAAAAGAGCATAATCCTCGTAATGGGAGAGTTTTCCCAATTTTTCAGCAAGCTCACTTTGTAAAGGTGAGATTACGGAATTGGAATAAAATCCAATTTTATCGATCTGGTCCTTAATTCTCTCTTTATAATGAGGATGGGAATGCCCTATAGAAATCACGGCATGACCTCCATAAAAATCAAGGTACTCGCTTCCATCTGTGTCCCAAAGTGTGCAGTTTTGAGCTCTTTCAATGGTTAAAGGTAAAAGCGGATATACATCAAAAAGTTTCATATGAGTATTATTGTGTTATAGTTGTGGATGCATTTACTACCTCCTGTTAGTAAACCGTAGCTTTTAATCTAAGGCCTACAGTGGGATCTAGTCCAAACATGAGATTCATGTTCTGAACAGCCTGTCCACTAGCTCCTTTTAATAGGTTATCAAGGGCTACATGGACGGCTAGTTGATCTTCCAGCATTTCCACTTGAATTAATGCTTTATTCGTTCCAACAACTTGCTTCAAATCAATAGAATTAGTTGAAAAATGAACAAAGGGGGACTCTTCATAAGCCTCTAAATAAAGGCGCTGAACTTCCTTAAAGCTCAACTTGGTTTTCCCTAAGAGCGTAACGAAAATTCCGCGAGTAAAATCACCTCTCCAAGGAACAAAGTGGATTTTAGTTCCCTGATTGTTCTTTACAGTTAAATGCTTCTGGATTTCATCCAAATGCTGATGAGTAAATGTTTTATAGGCGGAGATATTGTTACTTCTCCAACTAAATTGTGTTGTGGAAACTAAAGACTTACCTGCTCCCGTTGATCCCGTGATCCCTACACAATGGACTTCTTCTACCGGTTCTGCCCCAGCAATAGGATTCAAACCTAATTGAATAGCAGTGGCGAAGCAACCTGGGTTGGCTAAGTAATCTGAGTTTTTAATTTCTTCGCTGTTCCATTCACAAAGCCCATAAACAAATTCAGAACCGTTCCAATTTCCCTCTAATCTAAAATCATTTCCTAAATCAATTATTTTAGTCGTGGGTAAAATCTGATCCTTATTAACCTCTAACCACTCTTTACTTTTACCATGAGGAAGGCAAAGAAAAATAACCTCACAAGGTCTAATTTCCTGCTCAAAACTAAGATCGGTCTCTCCTAAGAGATCGTGGTGAACTTCCCATACAAAAGTACCGGGGAGCGAAGAGGAGTAAAGAAATGAGACTTCCACCTCGGGATGCAGTAAGAGGAGTCTGAGCAGTTCTCCTCCCGTCATTCCACTTGCCCCTACAATACCTGCTTTGATTTTATCACTTCCCATCGTTATGAACTTTATGATATATGCTTAAAGCATTTGAATAGATTTTAGAAAAACCTTTCACGTCCTGCGCACTCCAACCCAAATTCATCTCTCCATAAGACCCAAACTCAGAAGACATTAAATCGTTCTTAGAACGAACACCCAATAGAGTAAAATAATTAGGAAATAGGTGTACTTCTACCTCACCACTCACCTTCTCTTGTGTACTTTCAAAGAAGTTTTCTATGTCTTTCATAACGGGGTCTAAAACTTGTCCATCATGCAATAAATTGGCATACTGCAGACTTAATTGGTCTTTGAATAGGAGCTGATTTTTAGTCAAGGTATGTTTTTCGAGTAAATGATGAGCTTTGATTAAAATAAGTGGTGCTGCTGCTTCAAAACTTACACGTCCTTTGATTCCAATAATCGTATCTCCAACATGGGTATCACGTCCAATTCCATACGGAGCTGCTAGTTCTTGTAAATACTCAATGGCCTTAAATGAACTTTGGAATTTCTTTCCATTGATTGACTTAATCTCTCCTTTTTCAAAACCTAGAGTAACGCGCTCCGAAAAATCCTTAGTGGCTTTTGTTGGATAAGCGGACTCCGGTAAAGACTCATGAGAAGTTAATGTCTCCCGCCCTCCGATAGAGGTTCCCCAAATTCCTTTATTTATGGAATATTGTGAAGCCTGAAAATCAATCTCTACCCCATGTTCTTGTAAAAAGGCAATTTCTTCATTACGACTCAACTTCAAATCGCGGATAGGAGTAATAATCGGTGTATTAGGAAGCAAAATATGAAATATACTATCGAAACGAACCTGATCGTTTCCCGCTCCTGTACTTCCATGTGCAAGGTAATTCGCTCCAATTTTCTTGGCGTACTTAGCAGTGGCTGCGGCTTGAAAAACACGCTCAGAACTTACCGAGAGTGGATAAGTATTGTTTTTTAAAACGTTTCCAAAAATTAGATATTTCAAGCAATTTTCATAATAAGACTCTTCCTCTTGAATCACCTCAAACGACGCTGCACCTAGCACAAGAGCTCTTTTTCTTGTGTGCTCTATTTCTTCATTAGTAAATCCTCCTAAATTAACTAGCGCAGCATGCACTTCTAATCCTTTTACCTTTGACAAATAAACAGCACAGAAAGAGGTATCTAGTCCTCCACTGTATGCTAAAACTACTTTTTCCATACCAGTTCTTTTATTTTTTTAACGGAAGAAAACACTTTGCGCTGCTCCATTGATTCCGTTACTACTTCTACTTTCTTCTTTTCAATCTTTTCTCCCGTGTAAAGCATCGCTGTACACAGGCAATTCTTCCCTTCTTTACTCACTAAAATGGAGTAATTAACACAGCTTTTGCAACCACTCCAAAACACTTCATCTTGCGTTAGTTCGCTGTAGGTAACTGGAGTATAACCTAAATCGCTATTAATTTTCATTACGGCTAAACCAGTGGTGAGACCAAAGAGCTTAGCTCCTGGATACTTTTGACGGGAATACTCAAAAGTTTTCTCTTTGATTCTTTTCGAAATACCGACTTTCCTGAATTTTTTCTTAACAATTAAACCTGAGTTTGCCACGTAGGTTTTATTACTCCAGGTCTCGATATAACAGAATCCAGCCCACTCCCCTTCATTAGACAAAGCAATGACGGCTTTCTGTTCACGAATTTTTTCCTCTAAATATTCTGCGGTACGACGAGCAATGCCGGTACCACGTTCCTTCGCGGACTCTTCAATCTCATGAAGAATCTGAGGAATGTAAATAAGGTGCTCTTCGGTAGCGACCATCACCTCAAATTGCAATTCTTTCATTATTATTATCTAAAACAAGTTGCAAAAATAGATTATTTATCTTTTTAAACAAGCATTTAAGGATAAATATTATCTATAATAAGTGTAATAGAAAGACTATTATCTGCAAATACCTATTAATCAAGATAAAAACAAAAAAAAACGAACTCTTAAAAGAATTCGTTTTTAAATTTGATTTGAAAAGAATTAGTTCTTCTTCTCTAGTTTTTTATATCTAAAGTAAGACACGGTTGCCATAAGGAACATAAAGGCTATACCCAAATACACCCAAATTGGAACCGGAATAGGATCTCCAGCCGCATAGGAATGTAGCCCACTTAAATAGTAATTCACTCCGAAATAAGTCATAACAATCGAAGAAATAGCAAACATGGTTGCCACATGGAATGCCCATCGACCTCTAAGCCCAGGGACTAGTCGCATATGGAGAACAAAAGCATAGACCATTACGGACACAAAAGCCCAAGTTTCTTTCGGGTCCCAGCTCCAATACCTACCCCACGACTCATTGGCCCAAATACCACCTAAGAAGGTACCCACCGTAAGGGCATACAATCCTATAGTGAGAGACATTTCGGAGACAATAGTAAGCTCTTTAATCGTCGTATTATTATGTATACTGTAGGTTTTTCTATTTGAAATGATATAAAAGATCAAACAAATTAGGGCAATCACAAAGGAGAGTCCAAAGAATCCGTAACTCGAAACAATAATAGCCACGTGAATAATAAGCCAATAAGACTTAAGTACTGGAACCAGTGGAGTAATCTGAGGATCTAATGCAGATCCACCGTGGGCAAATCCCATCATAATTACCGCAACCATAAATCCGGCGGCAGGAATCAGCGCATTGGAGTTGCGATAGAGTGCAAATCCTGCAGTAATACCTACCCACGAAATAAAGACAATAGCTTCGTATCCATTACTCCAAGGAGCATGCCCAGAAATATACCAACGTCCAATGAGTCCAAGCAATTGCAAGAACCATCCAATGGCACCAATATAAAGTAGGATTTTAATAGCCTTAGAAATCAAATTAGATTTCTTGAATAGATCGACAAAACCAAGGATAATTAATAGTCCCCCAATTAAGGTATAGAAAATAAGAAGCTTGAAGTTGATATCAATACGGTTCATGTAAACCTCTGCTTTCACTTTGGTTTCACTAGGCACTACATTTTTCCCCCAGTGCTGTTGGTAATCGGAAAGTTTTTTTAACTCTTCGTCCGCTTTGGACCAACTTCCACTCTGCTGCGCATCTAAAATAGAAGAGAAATAAGGTCCCATTACCGCTTGGGATTCCATGTCCGGTTCAAAATTCTGATCTAGCCATGAATGCCAAGTAGAGTTAGGATCATTCTTCACAGGTACAATTCTCATGAATTGCCCCGAGAAAAATTCATTGAAGATTTGAACTCTTTCATTAACTGCGATCACTTCCTTATCGTAATTGGATTGCTCCGCTGGCTTTTTGGCGAAAGCTATATTGTAATCCTCTTCAAGAACATAATTCAAGTTTCCATTCGCATCAGAAGGGAAAAGATTCATTAGAGCAGTATAGCCTTCGTCGTTCGCTTTGGTTTTTCTTTTAAGTTCCTCACCTCCCTTTGTGCCTACTTTAATCAAAGGCACCATAGTCCAGCTTGGCGTATCGGTATTAATGGATAAGAACCACTGTTCTGGGGTCAAATACTGATCCCCGGTACCTTTGAACGTACTTTTCTTGTAAAGTTTTCTTAGTACATCTAAAGCTTGTGTGCTCATTGGGACAATCCTTCCCTCGTAGTTTTGAACTAAGAGATAGGAAAATTTATCCGCATGTTCTTTAGAAATTCTAGATCGAGAAATGGCCTCATCCGCAGAAATAGTCTGCATAGTGGAAAACGAACGGGCAACCGAATTTTGACCATTGGACTCAGTAGCACTTTGTTGAGGCGCTACTTGAGAATTCTGTGGCTCCTCATGCGCATCGTTGGAATGAACCGTCCCATCCGGATGCGTATGTGTACCGCTATCGCCCGCATTTTGGGTCGTTCTAACGTTGTTTCTACTACCATCGGAGGTGCCATGCGTTTCAATTTTCTGAGCAGATAAAGAAACACTTAATAACAGCAGAAGAACTGTAGCTGTATTTCGGCGGTTCATATTAGAAAGCATCTGGTTTAGTTTCCAGAAATGCGTTCCTTTCCAGAAGAAAACCATAAACATCGAAGTAAAGAGTAAAAAATAACCAATATAGGTAACGAGCGTTCCCCAAAAATCGTGATTCACCGATAAGTGCGTACCTAATCGGTCTTGGTCAAAACTGGCTTGGAAAAACCGATACCCTTTGTGATTAAGTACATTGTTCATGTAGATTTTATACGGGGTTTGCTTTCCCTCATCAATAATTTGTACGTGACTTTCATACGCACTTGGAGAATTGGAACCGGGATAGGTCTCCATCACAAAATCATCTAGTTTTAATGCAAAAGGCGTATTGTAAATTTTCGGTCCGAATCCAATCATAATATTAATCCCGTCAAGAGTAATTTGCTTAAATAAATTTGGATTTCCGCGCTCCACAATTAATTCGACTACCTGACTGGTTTTAGGTCCCTGCACTTCTACCGTTAGCGCATCTGCGACCGTTTGGTCCTTTTTACGATCGCCTTCATAAGCTTTTACCTCTCCTTTGACCAATCCTTCAGGTACCACAATTTTAGTTTGACCTATACTGTAAAGACTTCGTAAAGCCAGAGGTTCGTAAACATCTTTTTTTACCAGTCCACTGTCCTGGGTTGCCATAACCATGTAATTGGCTTCTTCTGGAGATTTAATAGAAAGGGAGCCATCGGACTCTTTTCTAAATTCAATTGCTCCTTCAATTGGGCGGTTGTAACTCACTAAAAGACCGTTTAGTGATTTGCTTTCGCCTTCTTTTAGGTAGTAGTTCAATCGTCCTCTCTCTCCTGTTGTTACAAAATGCAGATATTCTTGACCCTGAGGACTGACAAATAAACTGTCTTTTTTTCTTTGAATGTAATCTAAGGCTCTAACCTTTACTTTTTGACCTCTAAAATCGTAATTGGCCTTAAAGTTATGATGCAGAGGAGACATTAAATAGGGAATGTCTTTGTAACTTAACACGTCCCCATCCTTCTCCATTTGAATTTTGAAAAAGTTTTTATCCGTAATGATTTCATTGGAAGTCTCTCCCTCACGAATAAGCATTAATCCTTCATAAGAAATATACCTGGTAATGGCTCCACCGATAAAGAGTAGGATAAAGGAAAGGTGAAATACTAAAACCGGCCATTTTTCTCTTTTCCATAAACGGTAACGCGATATATTACCAATAAAGTTAAGAATCAAAAGAAGCATCACCACCTCAAACCATTTGGCTTCGTATACTAGTGCTTTAGCGGTTGGAGTACCGTAATCGTTTTCAATAAAAGTAGCGTATCCCATTGCTGCGGCATAAACTAGAAGAAGAACGGCCATCGTTCGGGTCGAGATCAGAATATTCTGAAGCTTTTTCATAGGTATTTTCATTAAAGAACTTCAAAGGGGAAGTCCACATTTTTCGCTAAGTTGCAAAAATACATTCTTAATATTTAATTACCGAATTTAGAGGCTGATATTTATCAATTTAAAACCCTTAATCTTGCAAAAAACACGGAAATAATACAAGAAAGGAACGGGAAAAAATATAAACAAAAAAAGCTAAATTTGCCACGAATCAACTTATGGAAAAAAACAAGAAAACCTCCCGTACCACTTCTGAAGGCTCAGAGAGTAAAACACTTTCTAAACCGCGCATTTTTTTCGGTTTATTTTTTATTCTTCTTAGCGCTATTTTGTTCTTATCTTTTATCTCCTTTCTTTTTAATTGGAAAGCAGACCAAAGCCAGGCCGGCCGCATGCTTGATAAAACAGTGAATTCTTCCAATTTCATTGGAAAAGTAGGTGACTATTTAGGCAACCTATTTATATTTGAAAGCATAGGAATCGCAGCCTTTTTCGTGGCTTTTCTTGTCCTTATGATCGGTACTGTAATTCTAAAAAAGAAATACTTTAAACCTTGGAAAACCATAGGCCATTCGCTCTTTTTCATCTGTTGGTTACCTATTTTTCTTGGAGCCATTACAAAAGGAGAAGGAGTACTGAGTGGTGTTTATGGATACCAAATCATGGATTTTCTTATGTCTATGATCGGAGTGGTAGGCCTTTGGCTTGTGCTAATTTCCAGCATTGCCCTGTATTTTATTTTAGAATTCAACCTAAGACCAAGTGCTGTTAAATCGAAATTCGATAATTTAAAAGAGCAGACTATTGGGAAAGTACAAAGGATTTTACCCAGCGATTCTTCTGATGAAGATTTTTCCACAGATAGTGAATTAACCCAAGTTCTTGAAAAAGAACAAGAGCATCCTAAGCCTGTAGTAAATGAGGAAAGTTCCTCTAAGATAGAAAAGGACCTGCCTGCTATCCTACCTAATAAAGAAACATCTACTTCCCTTCCTTCTTCTGAAGTTCATGCGTTGGAGTCGGAAGTAAAAACAGAAACCTTCACAAATACAAATAGCAAAGATCCTTTCGATTTTAATGTAGAAATTGCTAAAAGCGAAGAAGAGGACTGGGACGAATCCGAAAAAAAATCCAAGGAACTAGTAAAAGAATATGGTTTGTACGATCACCGTTTGGACCTCGCTAAGTTCCAAATGCCAACGCTTGAACTTCTAAAAGATTACGGAAGTGAGGAAATCTCCATTAACCAAGACGAGCTGGAAGAAAACAAAAATAGAATTGTAGGACTGCTTAAGAATTTTAATGTTGGAATTTCAGAAATTAAAGCAACCGTTGGTCCAACGGTCACCCTATACGAAATCATTCCCGATGCGGGAATCCGGGTTTCGGCTATTAAAAAACTACAAGACGACATTGCCCTAAACCTTTCAGCACATGGGATCCGTATAATTGCCCCCATGCCTGGAAAAGGAACCATTGGCATCGAAGTGCCAAGAAAAACTCCAACGATGGTTTCTATGCGTAGCGTTCTGAGCTCATCAAAATTTCAAAACTCAGAAATGGACTTACCGGTGATTTTTGGTAAGACCATCTCCAATGAATTATTTATTGCCGATTTAGCCAAAATGCCTCACTTACTGATGGCAGGAGCCACGGGTATGGGTAAATCCGTAGGAATTAATGCGATTCTCACTTCCCTACTGTATAAAAAGCACCCTAGCGAAATTAAGTTCGTAATGGTGGACCCTAAGAAAGTGGAACTCACTCTTTATTCGAAAATCGAAAGGCATTATCTAGCCAAGCTTCCAGGAAGTGAAGAGGCTATTATTACGGATAATTCTAAAGTAATCTCAACGCTCAACTCCCTCTGTGTAGAGATGGACACCCGTTACGATCTTCTTAAGAACGCTTTTTGTAGAAATATTAAAGAGTACAACAAAAAGTTTACTGAAAGAAAGCTGAATCCAGAACAAGGTCACCGCTACCTTCCCTATATTGTACTGGTGGTGGATGAATTTGCAGATTTAATTATGACGGCAGGAAAAGAAGTCGAACATCCTATTGCCCGCTTAGCACAGCTTGCCCGCGCGGTAGGAATCCACTTAATTGTTGCCACCCAAAGACCTTCAGTAAATGTCATTACCGGGATGATCAAAGCCAACTTCCCTGCACGTGTAGCGTTTCGGGTTATTTCTAACGTGGATTCACGTACCATCCTCGATGCTCCAGGAGCAGAACAGCTGATTGGAAAAGGAGACATGCTTTATTTCAACGGCAATGAACTAGTCCGCCTTCAATGTGCTTTTGTTGACACACCGGAAGTAGAGCGCATTGTTGAATACATTGGTGCCCAGAGAGGATACGCCTCCGCTCTTATATTACCTGAACCTCCACAAGAAGAAAGCAGTATTGGAGCTGGTGAGTTCGATCCGAATGAGAAAGACCCTCTTTTCGAACAAGCGGCAAAAATCATCGTATCCACTCAACAAGGTTCCACTTCCATGCTTCAACGCCAGCTCAAATTAGGATACAACCGTGCGGGACGTATCATGGACCAATTAGAAGCCAGCGGCATTGTAGGGGGCTTTAACGGAGCCAAGGCTCGTGAAGTTTTAATCTCTGATCTTACTTCTTTGGAACAGTTTTTGGAAGAATTGCGCGGTTAGCATAAAAGGAGCTTAGCGCCCATTAGGAAAGGTATTTAACTTTTGGCCCGCCCTGTAATCCAATTTATGCAATCTTTCAAAAATTGAAACATTATGATAACAAAGAAAATATCTATCCTAGTAAGCACTGTGGTATTATCTACCAGCTTTTTCGCACAAAAAGCGGATCAAAAATCATCGGCTCTTTTGGACGGTGTCATTCAAAACTACAAGGCCAATAAAAACACCTACTTCAAGTTCACTTACGGTACAGGAAGTAATGGCAAAGTGTCAAAAACAGAAACTGGGATTTATTACACTACACCTAGTCAGTACAAATTGAAAATCATGGATATTGAGCAGATTTTTGATGGATCCAAGGTGTACAATATCTCTGAGCAAGAAAGTGAAGTAACCATTGCAAAAGCTAATGGGTCACAGCCTATGTTTTCTCCGACCAGTTACCTTAATAACTATAAAAAAGAGTTCAACACGCAATACGTAGGAAAAAGAAACGTGGGCGGTGTATCAACTGATCTGGTTCGTTTAACTCCCCTAGCGAAAAACGGTATCCGACAAGTTTACATCTACGTTGATGCTAGTAAAAAACAACTTGTTAAGCTTGAGCAGTATTCGACCTCCAATGATGTTGCGGTCATTGCTATAAGTGACTACAAAGAGAATCAAAACCTTTCTTCAGATCTGTTTCGATTCAACCGTAGCAAGTACTCAAATTACCTTATTACGGAGCTTTAAAATAGAAGCCCGATAGAACTTTAAGTCACAAGGGAAATCTTTGTGACTTTTTGTTTATTTTTGCTGCAAATGAAGATCCTCGACCGCTATATCGTCAAAACCTTTTTCGGCCCTTTCCTATTTATATTCAGCGTGCTGTTTTTCATCTTCATCGTGAACATCATCTGGATCCAGATGGCGCAGTTCATGGGAAAAGGACTGACCACTTTTGAGATCATTAAGCTTCTGTTTTACATGGGTACCACCGTTGTTGGAATGGTACTTCCTCTAACGATACTTCTGGCCTCCATTATGACCTTTGGAGATTTTGGAGAACGATATGAGCTTGCCGCTATGAAAGCAGCAGGAATCTCTCTTACTAGAGTCATGGCTCCTTTGTTTATTGTAAATGTTCTTTTAGCGATCATTCTATTTGTATTCCAAAACAATATCACACCCGATTTTCAGCGTAAGGCCAGAAACATGTTCTACAATGTAGCTGCCTCTAAACCCGCACTGAATTTCTTACCCGGACAATTCATCCACCAGATTCCGGGATATGCGGTTAAATTTGATGAAATCACGGGGGAGAATTCTGAAAACATTACTGGAGTCTTCATTCACAAATCCACCAATATTTACGAAGATCAACAGGCCATTGTAGCTAAAAACGGGAAGTTTGTTCCTGCAGCGGATAAAAACTATTTAAAACTAGTGCTGTACGACGGGTACGTTTATGAGGACAATTACAGTGGAAAGGATTATTATCAAAGACTTCGACAACCCCATCAGGCTGTAAAATTCGATACACTAGTTTCCCATTTTGATGTTAGCGATCTGATTAATTCGGCCATGGAGAAAGAGCAAATTAAAGACGATTACCGGTTCCAAACCTACAATCAGATTTCTCAAACTGTAGAAAAAAAGCGCAAGGAGAACGATGAAATTGTAAATGGTATGGGACTCTCGATGATCAGTCAGGCAAACAATTACTTACAACTCATTAACTCTAAAAAACAGGCCTCTCAAGAAGTAAAATCTCAATTTAAGTTAGATACCATTCAAAAAGAAAAGAAACTCGATATCCTATACGCCGCTTTCAACCGTGTAGAATCTCAGATGAATGAGCTTAAGGGAAAACAGGAGCAGATGTATGCGATTATCAAATACCAGAATAAAATGATTATGCACCAGCAAAGAATCTATGCGTATTCGTTTACCTGCGTTATATTTTTCTTGATTGGTGCTTCTCTTGGAAGTATTATTCGAAAAGGAGGCGTAGGACTTCCTGTAGTGATCGCTATTGTAATATTCATTATTTTCTACGTCATGAATCTAACAGTGGAAAACTTCTCCTGGAAAGGGAAAATGAATCCTTACCTAGCGGCTTGGACTCCGAATCTTATACTCTTTCCTTTTGGGGTATGGCTGAGCGTAAAAGCAGTTAGGGACTCCCAATTATTCGATCAAGAAAAGTACCGCAAAGTTTTCGAACCTCTAACTAAGCTCTTTACAAAAAAGAAGAAAGAGCACGAGCGATACAAATAAATCATCACGACTTCATAACTTATAAAGCCGTCTCGATAA
Source organism: Bacteroidota bacterium (assembly GCA_023393915.1). Taxonomy (GTDB): domain Bacteria; phylum Bacteroidota; class Bacteroidia; order Flavobacteriales; family Weeksellaceae; genus Planobacterium_A. The sequence goes on from JAEXBS010000047.1 coordinate 95,527, forward strand.
AAATCGGGACGGCTTTTCTTTGTTTAAATCGTTGTAGACTTTTTAGGTCTTTAGACCTTCATAATGTCTGCTTCTTTCACTTTAACCTGCTCATCAATCAGTTTAACGTACTTGTCAGTAAGCTCTTGAATCTCCCCTTCAGTACCTTTAATTAAGTCCTCAGAAACTCCGTCTAGCTTTTTAAGTTCCTTCATTCCTTCTTGTCTTGCGTTTCTAACTGTTACTTTGGTTTGTTCCGCTTCCGCCTTAGCTTGCTTGGCAAGATCTCTTCTTCTTTCCTCAGTTAATGGGGGAACATTTAATATAATCGTATCTCCGTTGTTAGAAGGAGCAAACCCTAAATTAGAATCGATAATTCCTTTTTCAATGGATTTAATGGCCGTACGGTCCCATGGTTGGATCGAAATAGTCATAGCATCAGGTACCGATACGTTTGCCACTTGGGGAAGCGGTGTAGGTGCACCGTAGTATTCTACCATTACGTCTTGCACCATGGTTGTAGAAGCTCTACCGGCACGAATTTTTTGAAATGCGTGATCCAAATGCTTCATGGCGGCATTCATTTCTTCCTGAACGCTCTCTACAATTAATCCTAATTCTTCCATTATATAATAAAAATTTGAAAGGTTACACATGTAAGGTTTAAAAAGGTCGGGTTGGTTGTTTTTATAAATTTACCAAAGTCCCTACGGCTTCTCCTTGAACTACTTTTAATAAATTATTTTCCTGGTTCATGTCAAAAACCAAAATCGGGAGATGGTTTTCATGACTTAGCGTAAAGGCGGTCATATCCATCACTTTTAGATTCTTTTCAAAAACTTCGGCAAAAGACAGGGAGTGAAACTTCTTTGCATCAGCATTCTTTTCTGGATCACTGTCGTAAATCCCATCTACGCGTGTCCCTTTTAAGATCACATCGGCACCAATTTCGATTGCTCTAAGTGTTGCGGCCGTATCGGTGGTAAAATAAGGGTTCCCTGTTCCGGCACCAAAAATAACCACTCTTCCTTTTTCCAAATGCCTTGTTGCTCTTCTTTTGATAAAAGGTTCGGCTACTTTATCCATCTCAATGGCACTTTGAAGACGAGTATAAACGCCTATATTTTCAAGGGATCCTTGAAGCGCCATTCCATTAATAACCGTGGCTAGCATTCCCATGTAATCGCCTTGTACACGATCCATACCGTTTGCAGCGCCCGCAAGTCCTCTGAAAATATTTCCGCCTCCAATGACAATGGCTACCTCACATCCTAAATCTACAACTTTCTTAATTTCAAGTGCGTATTGATTCAATCGATTGGTGTCGATTCCGTACGCACGGTCTCCCATAAGGGCTTCTCCACTGAGTTTAAGTAGGATTCTTTTGTATTTCATTATAACTTGCTTCTGTGTGCAAATATAAGGAAATGGCCCGATTTAATTCTAGAGGGAATTGAAAATTCAATTTAAATTTTTGCTCCATTTAAATTTGGAGTATTTTTGTCCTAGAATTCAAGTCAATTGAATTTAGGCCAAGCAGTAGTCCAGCCTCTTGAAATTAATCTTTCTTGAAGTTTTTTTTTCACCTTCAAGAAAATGAAAAGAATGAACTTATGAACAGAAAACCTGTGATTGCAATAGACGGACATTCCTCAACAGGAAAGTCTTCCATCTCCAAAGAAATTGCCCAAATTCTTGGACTCATTCACTTAGATACGGGTGCGCTTTACCGTGGAGTTACTTATTTTGCTCTTAAGAATTGCCTAGGAGAAGATGGTGCGATCGACCTAATGCACTTAGCACAACAAATAGGTGAAATACATTTAGAGTTTAAAGAGGTAAATGGTGAACTTGAGCTTTATTTGAATGGAGCTAACATTGCCACAGAAATTCGAACCCCAGAGGTCAGCCAGAATGTCAGTCAAGTGGCCAAAGAGGCCTTTGTTAGAAAGTTCTTGTTAGAAACCCAGCGCTCGATTGCAGAGAAAGGAGGAGTTATCATGGACGGGAGAGACATTGGTACCACGGTCCTACCTAAAGCAGACTACAAATTTTTCCTTACCGCCTCAATTGAGGAGCGGACAAAAAGAAGATTTCAAGAACTTCAATCGTTTGGAGTAGAAACTGATAGTGAATCCGTACGAGAAAACCTTTTAGCCCGTGACAAAATGGATTCAGAGAGAGAAGTATCTCCCTTGAAACAAGCTCCTGATGCCATTTTAATTGACAATACAGATTTAACCAAGGAGCAAACCATCTCGAAACTTCTTTCCTTTATTCAAGAGTAAAAGACGAAAGTTTTTCAATCTGTACCTTTCTATTTTCAAAATTTCCACCTCATGGTATTAAATTGAGCTTTGACAATGGTTTGGCACTCTTGTTGTACCCAAGTAACTAAGCAATTAAACACATTAATCACTTATAAAATTATTCAAAATGTCAAAGAAAGGAAATAATACCGCTGCGGTACTCGCAGGACTTTTAGCTGGAGCAGCTGCAGGAGTTGTCTTGGGAATGCTTTATGCACCAGAAGAAGGAAAAGAAACAAGAAAAAAAATCAAAGCAAAGGCAGATGATTTAAAACATCAAGCCGAGGAGCAGTACGGAAAAACTTCAGAACAACTGAAGGATCAGTACCATAAAACTTCAGAACAACTAAAAGATCAATACGGTCAAGTTTCTGAGAAAGTTAAGGATCAATACCATCAATTAGCTTCTCAAGTGAAAGAAACAACGGGAAAAGTAGTTTCCTCTGTTAAAGAAGGATACGACAAATACAAAGGTCAAGCTGCAGATACGGTTGCAGAAGTTTCTAAGGATATTGAAACCGAACTGGACGGTCTTAAATAAGGAGATGGTTTCTTAAAGAGACTCCGATAAATACACTCATGGGAAACTTAGTATTTTTTTAAGTTTCCCATTTTTCTTACTTTTATGCTCTAAAAATTCATTCTCTATGATTGATACCTTAAAAGACTATGCTGAAAAGCGATTAGAACTACTTAAACTTCAGGCCACTGAGAAATCTTCTTTAGGAGCTGGTAATTTGGTCTTCATTATTTTAGTTAGTATCACCCTACTTTTTTTCATTGTCCTTCTGAACATCGGCCTAGGACTTTGGATTGGATCTTTATTAGGGAATTATGCGTACGGTCTACTGATTATGGCCGGTTTCTATCTACTGCTTACCCTTATTTTATTTGCCCTTCGAAAAGCGGTACTCAATTCGGTAGCAGGCTCTATTATAAAATTCATGTATAAATAAAGTATGGCAAATCCAAAATCAATATCAGAATTACGAGCTAGAAAATTAGCCCTTAAACAAGAAGTGAAAGACTTAGAGGAGCTCATTACCTTTGAGCACCCTAAAGAAAGCTTAAGTCTATTAACAGGAGGTGCCACCGATGGTTTTCTTACAGAGAAGACCACAGAAGACGGTAGAAATAAATTAGCACTTAAAACAGCCCCACTCATCAAAAGCATTGGTAACAGCATTATGGGTCGCAATCCTAACCATGCGCTTTTTGCATTAGATCACAGTGGAAGCACAAGTAATTTAGTTGAAACTTCTTTCCGCCTAGGCTCTGTAGCATTAATGGGAGGACTTGTAAAATCCACACTTAAGGGAAAAGGATGGAAAAATAAAGTGCTCGGGCTCGCCTTAGTTTACGTTCTTCCAGTGGCCCTAAAATTCTTGAGACAAAAACTGGAAAATTACTCTAGAAACAAAAGCATCTCAAGTATTGAAAAATTAATTTAAGTTCGCTTTTTCGAAAAAAGCTGACCCAAAATAATTCCTGCAGCCATAGAAACATTTAAACTTTCTGTGGCTTTTTGTTTCCCAAACCTTGGAATCTGTATTGATTTAGTTAATTGTTCACGGGTGCTCTCTCGCATTCCTTTCCCTTCACTTCCCAGTATCAAATTCATAGGATATGAAAATTCATGAGCGTACAGATTATCTCCGTCCATATCGGTACCCACATTCTGCACCGATGAACGTGCAAGAAAATCTTCTAAATTAAGGTAAATCACTTTTACCCGGGTAAAGGAACCCATTGATGCTTGAATTACTTTAGGATTGTAGTAGTCTACCGTATCCTCACTGCAAATTAATTGCTCGAGTCCAAACCAATCGCATAATCTAATTAAAGTTCCTAAGTTACCTGGATCTTGAATGCCGTCCAATACCAACTGTAAATCCATAACTTCTGGACTTTTCGGTTCTAAAAGCTCGACCAGTGCAACGGAATCTTTTGGATGTTGCAAAAAACTTATTTTTTTCAGGTCCCTTGGCGTGATTTCTGTTATCAAATCACTGTCAAGTCCGCTAAAAAGCGGATCGGAAGGCTCAAGAGTATAAATTTCTTTAATGCGGTAAGAGGAACCCAGGAGCTCTCTTATCGTTTTATTGCCTTCAACCAAAAACAAATTGTATTTTTGTCTGAACTTCTTTTTATCTAAAGACTGAATAACTTTTATTTTATGAGCGGTAAGCATTTCAGGAAATATCTTCAAAAGTATCACATATTTTTTTCTGCCGCAACCTCACTTGGGGTTCTCTATGCGTGCAGTACAACAAAAAAAGTTCCAGAGGGTGAATATCTGCTGGTGAAAAACCGTTATCACTATTTAGATTCGAAAGAACATTCCTCAGAACTTCCTAGCTACGTTAGCCAACAACCCAATAAAAAAGCCATGTTCCTATTTCCGATCGGACTCATGGCCTATAATTTAGCCAATCCAAAGTACGACACCCTGTTAACCGAGTACATGACCTATCCGTCGGAGATTCGGAATCAGAAGCTAAGAGACTCACTATTCTTAAAGTACGATATGCCTCAAGAGGTAGGTAAGAACCTATTTGTTGATCGGTTTTTGCACACCATTGGACAACCTCCGGTGATATTAGACCAAAGCCAAAGTGAAAACAGTGCGGAAAATATTCGTAAACGTTTAGTGTATAGAGGATTCTGGGACTCCCAAGTTGAATTTAAACACGATCTGGACTCTTCTACGAAAAAGGCTGAAGTAGATTACTTAATCCAACATAAGGACCCAACAAAAATTTCGGAATACTACTACGACATTCCAGACCCTAATATTAAGTCCGAGTACGAAAAAGAACTACAAAAAAGTAAAGTTTTATCTGGAGACGTCTTAGACCAAACTCAATTAGAAGACGAAATCCAGCGCATCAATGAGCAAATGAAGGCCGAAGGATACTATCGCTTCAATGCATCGAACGATGAGATTTATTTTACTGCCGATACCTTAAACAGCCGTAAAGAAGTACCCCTTGTGATGACCATCGAGAAAGATTCGATTGGTACACCTTATAAAAAATCCACCATTGGAGATATCAAAGTATACGTTTTAGAAACGATGGAGGACGTACCGGAGACGACTAAAGATTCTCTTCGGGGTATTAATTTTTACAAGCTTGATGATCAATACAAAACTCCCGCCCTATGGCGTCCTATCATCTTAAGAAAAGGAGAAGTATACAATCAAAGAAACTTGGATTTAACCAAGAGAAACATCTCGGCTATGAACAATTTTAGTCTGATTAGTTACGAGGAAGATTTCAAGAAGGGTTCCGATAGCGTTATTGATGTATCGTATTACCTCTCTCCACTACCCAAGTACGATTTGAGAACGGCTTTGGATTTAAGCTATTCGCAGATTTTAAATTTTGGTCTTTCACCTTCAGTGGATCTTACATCAAGAAATGTTTTTGGAGGAGCTGAAAATTTAACCGTTGGTATTTCCGGTATTGTAGGGAGTGTTAAGAATACCAAAGACCTAGAGAAAAGATCCTTAGCCTATGAAGTTAGTGCTCAGGGGACCTTAAGTTTTCCTAGGCTCCTACTTCCGTTTCGTTCTTACAAATTATTCCCAAAACGCTATTCTCCTACTTCCAACATTAATTTAGGGGTGAGTGTACAAAACAATATTGGTCTTGGTCGGGTTACTTTCAACACTGGACTCAATTATTTTGCTAATGTGAATGACATTGTAACGCACCGTCTTTCCCTTTTTAATACGCAACTTAGTTTAACGCAGAACAAAGACCGGTACTACGAATATTTCCCTCAGGACGGCGCTTTTAGGGACTCCATGTTTGAGTACTACTCTCCTGAACTCTATGAAGAGTTTCAAGCAGGTCAGTTGTCTTCCGATGATTTAGCCTCTACTATTTTAAACGATAGGGTCTTCCAATCTACCCTCAATGGAGAATCGTTAGACCTATTTAATAACTTTAGACAGTCCATCATTAACAAAGACCGTCAAACGCAGGACGTTCTGATTTCTTCTCTGATTTACAACTTCATCTACAATGAAATCGGAAAAAAAGATTATTTTAATCCCTTCTACTTTAATGCAAAAGTAGAAACAGCGGGTAATCTTTTAGGCATTTTAGCTAAAAACGAAACCTCTGCTGAAGGTGTAGCTAGCAGCAATGAGCAAAAGTCCATCTTTAACATTCCTTATTCTCAGTTCGTCAAATTTGATTTTGATGTAAGAAAGTACTTCCAATTCTTTGAGGGAAAACACACGCTTGCTCTAAGGCAATTTGTTGGTATTGGAATTCCCTACGGTAATTCATCTACTATGCCTTTTGTACGTTCATATTTCAATGGAGGATCCAATGATATTAGAGCTTGGAGAGTCTTTGGAGGACTGGGACCTGCCGACTCACAATTGGACGAAAGAGTAAGGGCCTACGTCATGGACAATATAAAGCTCACTACGAATATAGAATACCGCATGCCTTTTAATTCGATGTTTGAAGGAGCCGCATTTGTCGATGCCGGAAACATTTGGAACTTAAAAGACAGTGGGTTTGGAGACCAGTTTAAATTCAATAAATTCATTTCTCAAATGGGTGTCGGTGCAGGATTAGGACTCAGAGTAAACGTGGCCTATATCACCCTTAGACTGGATGCAGCGTGGAAAGTTCACGATCCCAACCGCCCTATGGGAGATCGTTGGGTGATCTCTAAATGGCAACCGTTTAAACCAACATTGAATTTTGCTTTTGGTTATCCTTTCTAATTAAATTAAATAAAATAAGAACTAAACTAGAATCAATAAGGCCCTTTGAAAATTCAAAGGGCCTTTATTAATTTAGGTGGTGATTAATTTACACAATTTGGCTTGTAAGTCCTTTAGAAAGAAGTTTTTCATGCATAGGCATGAGTTTTTCAATGGCTCCTGACTTCACGCTGCATTTCCCTTTAAAATGAATCAGTAAAGTGCACTGCTCCGCTTGCTCAGGGGTATGACCACAAATTTGAATCAAGCACTCAATAACATAATCAAAAGTATGCACATCATCGTTCCAAACGATGAGTTTGTTTTCTAAGTCCGTTTCCTCTAGAACAAGAACATCGAGTTCTTCTTCTCTTTTGGGATCATTTAAGTCCTTAGTATAAACAATTCTATGTACTATGTTTTTTTTCATATTTACAAATCTCCTTGCATCTCTTCCTCGGAGAGTAAGTCCTGCTCTTTTGCTAAATAGACGAGCTCTACGACTTCTACACTTTTATTATTCATTTTAAGAATCTTAAAGTGATAGCCACTAAGTTCAAACTCTTGGTTTTCTTCTGGAATATTTTCAAGTTCGTGAAGAATGTAACCCGCTAAGGTATTGAACTCTCCTTCTTCTGATAAGGGCAGTTCTAAAGGAAGGTGCTCATTGATTTCTTCAAGAGGCTGGGTAGCTTGAACCCAATAGATGTTTTCTCCTACCAAATCAACGATTTTCTCCTCATCATCCTCCTCGTCTTGAATCTCTCCCACGAGCTCCTCTAAAATATCTTCTAAGGTGATAATTCCTTCTGTTCCTCCAAATTCGTCAATAACAATAGCCAAATGCTGTTTCTTTTGCTGAAAGACTTTCATTAGATCAGAAATCTTTTTACTTCCCACTACAAAGAAGGCATCACGCATTAAGGATTCAAGAACCTGATGATCTACTGCGCTTTTGCGTTTTACGTATTCCCTTATAATTTCTTTTGCATAGAAAATCCCAACAATATTGTCGATAGAATCCTTATACACAGGAATACGAGAGTATCCACTGTCCATAATTTGTGAAATAATTTCCTCTACAGGATCTTCAATATCAATGGAAAGTATGTTCTGACGGGGCACCATGATTTGCTTAGCGCTGTGGTCTGTAAAATCAAAAGCATTTTTAATGATCTCGTAGTTCTCTTCTTGAATTTCGCCGCTATCTGCCGATTGCTTCACTAAAAGCTGAAGTTCCTCTGTAGAGTGAATTTCTTGGTCAGAGGCCGGATGAATCTTCATTAGTCGTAAAAACGCATTAGACATTTGGTTCATTGTCCAAATAAAAGGCTTGAAGACCGTATAAAAAACACGCAATGGGATGGCAATGGCCATTGTAGTTGGTTCCGCTTTTCTAATTGCAATGGATTTAGGAATAAGCTCTCCAAATACAATGTGCATAACAGTTACAATCAGGAAGCTGATCACTAAAGAAATCGTAGTGATCGTTGCAGGATCCATAGCCATTCCAAAATTAATAAATGCATTTTCAATGATATGGTGCATAGCGCTTTCCCCTACCCAACCTAAAGCTAAGGAAGCCAAAGTAATCCCCAGCTGCGTAGCAGAAAGGTATTCATCGAGATGCTTAATTATGTGTTCTGAATGTTTTGCCAGCTGGTGGCCTTCTGCTGCTTTAAGATGAATCTGCGAGTAACGTACTTTGACGATGGAAAACTCGGCAGCAACAAAAAATCCGTTAAGTAGTACTAAAAATAAAGCTAATAAAATCTTGACTAAGTCTGAGTCCATTTAATAGTGGATAACAATTGCTGCAAATATAGTTAATTTTTTATTGGCTGATTTTTATTTCTGGCAAGATAAAGCCCTTTTATCTAAGGGTTTTCCTAGCCAAAGTAGCAAATAATCCGCCTAGAAAAAACCCGACCAAAGCGCCGTACAAAATGTCTAGAGGATAATGAACTCCCAAATACACCCTACTGTAGGCCACCGCTGCGCTCCAAACAAACAAAAGAAAAACACTCCATCCTAATCTTCTTTTTAAGAAGAAAAAAAGGTAAGAGGCAAGAAAAAAGGTATTGGATGCATGCGCGGAGTAAAAACCGTAGGGACCTCCGCATTTAACTTCACGAAACATTCCTTCTATAGAGGGTTCGTGGCAGGGCCGAAGACGCTCCATTCCGTACTTAAAAATATTGGCCAATTGATCCGAAACCGTCACACCTAACGCTATGAAAAGTAGTAAAAAAAGTAAATTTCTAAGGCGATACTCCTTGTAAAGTAAATAAACAAAAATCGCGTAGAGAGGAATCCATATACTGGTGGAAGAAACCAAAAGCCAAAAGCTGTCAAACTGCTTGGCTCCAAAATTATTCAGCCAAATAAAAAGTTCTTGATCGAGCTCTAAAATAGGATTCATTGAGCAGGAAATTTATCGGCTTACGGGACCTTCGTACAAAGGATCGTCTTTTTTTGCAAGCGATTCTTTAGGTTCTACTGCAGTATTGCTAGAAGTAGCAGAAGCATTGGTATCATTTGTTAATGAGATTCGCGAAGACTCTTTTACTTCTTTTATCTCTTTATTGAACTCTGCTAATTCACTTGATTCTCTGGCTGCGTCTTTTACCTTTTGAATTTCGCGTTTGATTTCACTGACCGGCTCATGCGTTTCCTTTAGAATTTCGGTCTTTATATCCTCCATTGCCCCTTTCATCTTACGAACACCTGAACCCAAATCTCGTGCGATTGATGGAAGCTTATCGGGACCGAAAAGTACAATAATGGCTAGCGCAATAACTACCATTTCCATAAATCCTAATTCCATAGGGCAAAATTACTCATTTGTTTTTAAAATGGCCCTACACTTTGATTCTCCTTGCCGATTTTTTGCGGTGAAAAAGATAATAAACAAATCCAGCGCTTAAGGCCATCAGAATAAATCCTAGAAAAAACGGAGCTCCAGGAAAAAGGAAAGGAGCCTGATCGTGGGTGAAGTAATAAAAAACATTGGTCATCATTGGAGGACCAATAATAGAAGTAAGGCTCACCACACTGGTTAATGCACCTTGCAAATCTCCCTGCTCTGTAGCAGGAACTTTAGAAGTAATGAGTGATTGCAATGCTGGACCCGCAATCCCCCCAAAACAATACACTAAGAGAATGGCAAACATCATCCAGCTTTTAAAGGCAAAAGCGAAAAGGAGCATTCCTACAGCATAAAAGAGAATCCCGTACAAAATACTTCGCTCGCTTCCAATTTTAGGATGAATTCTAGAAATCAAGTATCCTTGAATAAAAGCGGTAATGGCGCCCATAACACCTAAAGAAATCCCAACCATTTGTTCGTCCCACGAAAAACGATACATGGTAAAAAATGCCCAGTTGGTTTGTACAGCGTGCGCTGCGGTGTAAACTAAAAACCAGGCGATCATTAATTTCAAAATCTCCGGATGTCTTCTAATCTGAACCAGACTTCCAACGGGATTGGCCCGTTTCCAACTAAACTCGCGACGGTTCTCTTTGGAGAGGCTCTCAGGAAGCACATAAAGTCCGTATAAAAAATTAATCAGACAGAGAATTCCAGCAGCAATAAAAGGAACCCTAGGTCCGTAAACCCCTAAAAGCCCACCTAATACAGGGCCGATGATAAAACCCAATCCAAAAGCAGCTCCAATTAACCCGAAATTTTTAGCTCTATTGGAATCATTAGATATATCTGCAATATAGGCACTGGCTGTTGTGACACTAGCACCTGTGATTCCAGAAAAGATCCTCCCTACAAACAACCAAAAAATGGTAGGTGCCCAAGCTTGTAAAAAGAAATTAATAGAAAATCCTAAAAGTGATAATAAAATCACAGGCCTACGACCGTACTTATCACTTAAGTTTCCAAGGATGGGAGCAAAAGCAAACTGCATAAAAGCGTATAGAAAGCTAAGCCATCCTCCGTATTTTGCAGCTTCTGAAATGTCTGCTTGAATAAGCTCTTCAATCAAACTAGGAACAACCGGTATTACAATCCCCCACCCTGTGATATCAATCAGCAGCGTGATGAAAATAAAGCCCATTGCGGCCGATTTCTTGCCTTCTTTTTTCATAATCAAGCTGCAAATTTAATCCAATAAAAGAATCGAGCGAATAAAAAAACGAATTAATTAAGCTTACTGTAGATTCCTCCCATCAGCATAAAGACCACTCCTATAAAAATCCAAATTCTCAGTAAATTCAAAAGCAAATGCATTTGAAGAATGCGAAGTGTTTTTAAACGAAGGCAAGTATAGAGAAAAACTCCACTAGAGAGGATGAAATAAATAGAAAGGAAATTAAGCTCTCCTATTTTCCAGGCCGTTAGAAGTCCCAAAATCATACCCAGTAAAGACAAAAAGGCTAAAATAATGGCGGTCTTTCTAATACCTAGAACACTTGGAAAGGTCCGGTAACCAAAAAGTGTATCGGGGCGAAGGGTCATCACATCTTTTAGAACATCCACACATAGAAGAATAACGAAGAGGAAAGCGGCCATTAAAAAAAGTAAAATGGAAAAATGCTGATAATAGACCAGCATACCAAAGAAGGGATAGAGCGTTAGACTAACAAAAGCCAGATTATTTATTGCCAGCCGTTTACTTAATTTATGAGAATAGAGCCAAATCAGAAATTGGTACACCAAAAAGAAGATAAAAATCCGCTCGGACAAAAAGAACGAGATCAATAGAGAAACTAAGGCTAAAATCACATAGGTGTAAAGAAAATACTTTTGTTTTAAAAAGCTCTGAAGCCTAAAGACAAAGGGTTTTTGTACTCGATCTTTTTCTAAATCGTAGAACTGATTAATAATTCCACCAGCCGCAATGCTTAAAATAGAACAAACTACGATTCCATGAATCTTATAATCAAAAACAAACTGCCTTAAGTTTTCTTCTTGATTGATAATAAAAAAAGTGGATACATAAAGGGCGGAAGCATGAAGCACTAGCATAAATATCCTCGCTCCTATCAGTAGGCTGACCAATTGAGAAAGTCGGTGCATCCATTGGGAGTCTTTACGCATAGGTTCTTTTGGTTTTAAGGCTCCTTTGATTCTTCAATTATTAGGTATTAAAAGCGGTAAATGACCTCCCGGTTAAATCCGTTAAGCATTTCACTTGCCTTATCGTAGTCCTTAGTAAAGCCTAGAATATACCCTCCACCGCCGCTGCCGCATAGCTTTAAATAATAGGCATTGGTATCAAGACCCTTTTTCCATGCTTGATAAATGGATTCAGGAATCATAGGCTTAAAATGATCGTAAGCCCAAAGGGAGAGTTTTTTCAAATTTCGAAAGAAAGGATTCATATCCTTTTTTAGAAACGATTCAATACACGCATTATTGTAGCGAATAAATTCCTCTTTTAAGGTTTTTCTAAACCCTTCCGTTTTCATTTTCTCAAAGAAAATCTGAATCATAGGACCGGTTTCACCGGCCATACCAGAATCAATTAAGAAAATTGCACCTTTCCCCTCCTCGGCTTTTGGAAGATTCACCTTATCCACGTCTTCACGCGATTCAATTAGAATCGGAAGGTTCATATAACAAATGAGCGGGTCAATACCGCTGGATTTCCCATGGAAAAAACTCTCTAATAGTCCAAAAACAACTTTTAGATCTTTTAATTCGTACTTGCTTAAAGTATCGGGGTCGTAGTTCTTTTTACTGTACCTTTCAAAAACAGCAGCAACCAAAGCTCCTGAACTTCCAACACCGTATCCTTGTGGAATATTGCTGTCGAAAAAGAGTCCTTGCTCGATGTCTTTTTTGAATTTCTTCACATGAAGCTCATAGCCTTTGGGAAGTGAAAGCTCTTCTAAATACGCACAGTATTTAGAAAGACTTAAATTGGATTTCTGTTCAAACTCACTAGATAAGTCTGAAAACTTAAGTGTTCCCTTATAAAAACTATAAGGCAGGGTGAGTCCCTGAGAGTCTTCAATAATTCCGTACTCTCCAAAGAGCAGGATTTTTGCGTAGAATAAGGGATTCGTCATTTCCTAGTATTAGTTTTCACTTTGCAAATTTACAAAATTTCTTTTCGTTGAGTTTATGGCAAAAATCAGGCCTTTCTTTTCCCCTATTCTTTTGCTCTATAACGATTGTTTTTGATGATTCACAGAAGTTTTCAAAAACCTCACTAGAATAAGTCCAGCAGCAAAAAAAACTACCATAGAAAGGGCCGCATAGCGCATGTTATTAAACTCTTCTATGAGGGTGGCAAAAATAAAAGTTCCTAAAATAATAGCTAACTTCTCTAGTACATCGTAAAAACTAAAATAGGTCGTATTGTCTGTAGTGTCTTGGGGCAAGAGTTTTGAATAGGTAGAACGAGACATAGCCTGAAGCCCTCCCATCACTAAACCGATAATGGAGGCTACACCATAAAATTGGTACTCCACGTAAGGATTCTCTTGATCTAAGAAATAAGCAGAAAGACAAGCCACAATCCATAGGATCACTGCAATAGAGATGACGTTTTTATTGCCAATTCTTTTTGAGAGTCTTGAAAAGAAAATAGCACCGATAATCGCTTCGATCTGAATCACCAAAAGCGTAGCTATCAGTCGTCCTTGATCCAAATTAATTTCACTTTTTCCAAATAAGGTAGACATAAGGAAAATAGTCTGCATTCCTACTGAGTAGAAAAAGAAACTGGAAAGAAAGAATTTCAAATTACGGTCCTTAAAAAGAACGGCTCCAACTTTGAAAAGTTCCTTGAAGCTTTCTTTTGCAATATCCCGGTAAAAAGAAATATTGTCTCTTACCACAGTTAAAAGACCTCCATTCTCTTTATGTTTCTTAAAAACATTCTTGTAATTCAATAGCACAAAATCCTTCGGCAGTTTATCTTTTACGGCGCCAAACATCGGTAAATGTTTGAAGGTATATTGAGAAAATCCAAACCACCAAGCACCAGTAAGCAGAAAACTAATTCTTGTATAAAGTAAGGATTCTTTTGGCGTCTGAGCCACAACCATAATAAGAACTAAACATAGAATCACTAAAACTACTGATCCAATATAACCGTATACGTAGCCCTTGGCAGAAAGTGCATCTTGCCTATCTACCGTAGCGATATCTGGAAGAAAGGAATTATAAAACACAAGTGAACCCCAAAATCCAACACTAGCAGAAATACTAAAAAGTAGTCCCAAGAATACATTCTCCATTCCTGTAAACATCGCGAGCCCCATACAAGAAGTTGCTCCGAGATAACAGAAAAATTGAAGGAAAGATTTCTTATTTCCAATCGTATCGGCTAAAGAAGAAAGAAAAGGCGAAAGTAGCACAACGATAAAAAAGGAAATCGTTAGTGAATATCCATAGATCGCATCGGGATGATAAGTCTCCCCGAACAAGGTGATCTCATGCCGTACCGGAACATTAATCCATCGGCCTTGATCCTCCAAAAACTCCTTTTTTTCAAACTTTGTGGTGAGCACAGAATAATAAATTGGGAAAATAGTAGAAGTAATTACTAAAGAATACACGGAGTTTGCCCAATCATAGAAAGCCCAAGCTTTCATGATTTTCGGGTTGTTCTTAATTTTCACCGAGGAAGTGTTGCTCGATTGATCCATTACAAATGATATAATTTAGACAAAAATAAAAAATCCATTAAGAATACAAGAGATTTTCAGATTCTTAATGGATTCTATTAGAAACAAACCTCGTCTTTAAGAAAGGTTTTCAATCACCATGGCTGAAGCACCTCCTCCACCATTGCAAATGGCGGCTGCTCCGTATCGACCGTTATTTTGTTTAAGTACTTGTATTAGAGTTACTAAAATTCTTGATCCCGAACTTCCTAGTGGATGTCCAAGAGAAACTGCACCTCCATTTACATTGACTTTAGAAGTATCTAGCCCCAAAATTTTATTATTCACTAATCCAACTACTGAGAAAGCCTCATTGAATTCAAAGAAATCGATTTGGTCCAAAGACAGTCCTGCTTTCTTTAGGGCAATAGGAAGCGCTTTGGAAGGGGCCGTTGTGAACCATTCCGGCTCGTGCGCTGCATCAGCATAGGACACAATCCTAGCAATAGGTTTTAAGCCTAAAGATTCCATTTTCTCTTTTGAGACTAAAATCAAAGCGCTGGCTCCATCGTTAATGGTGGAAGCATTGGCTGCAGTTACTGTACCACCCTCTTTTTGAAAAACGGTAGGTAGACTTGCCATTCGATCAAAATTCACTTGACTAAATTCCTCGTCTTTCTCTATCAATAGTGGCTCCCCTTTTCTTTGAGGAACAGAAACAGGAACTACTTCTTCATTAAATTTTCCTTCTTCCCATGCTTTTGCGGAACGACGATAAGATTCTTTTGCAAATTCGTCTTGCGCTTCACGAGAGAACCCATGCTCAGAAGCACATTTTTCAGCAAAAACCCCCATATGTTTGCTTTCGTATTTATCGATAAGACCGTCTTTAAGTAGTCCGTCCATCATTTTTACGTCTCCTAGCTTTGTAGAAAGCCTGGCCTGATAGTAATGAGGAACCATCGACATGTTTTCCATACCCCCGGCAACTACGAGTTGATTGTCTCCTGCAATGATGCTTTGGGCCGCAAGCGATACGGCCTTCATACCAGAAGCGCACACTTTATTTACGGTGGTCGACGGAGTCTGGTTCGAAAGGCCACTACCTAAGGCCACCTGACGTGCAGGAGCTTGCCCTTCCCCAGCCTGAAGAACGTTTCCCATGAATATTTCTTCTACTTCTTTTGGTTCTAATCCAATTTTTTCCATTGCTCCGCGAACGGCAATCGCACCTAGCTCAGGCGCGGGAATCGTGGAAAGACTTCCATTAAAACTTCCCATCGGTGTTCGTGCGGCCGAAACAATATACACTTCTTTCATTGTCTTGTTTTTTATAGATAATTTAAGTTATTCGATGGGGTTAAATTACAAAAAAAAATGCACCCATGGGTGCACTCTTTTTTGAATGAAAATAAGTTAATGTTTTACTTCCATCATCTCTTTAGGATCGTGTTTATGTTTAAAGAGAAGAGCAAATAAGAAAGCTAGAACTAAAGCATAGAGAGCAAAAACCATCCATGCGCCACTCCAATTGACATTCATCTGAGCGTCTTGGAAATAGTTCTCAATTACATAACCACTCACTTGACTTCCAATAATGGAACCCAGTCCGTTGGTCATCATCATAAAAAGTCCCTGAGCTGACCCCCTAAGCTTAGAGTCGGTATTTTTCTCTACAAAAAGAGAACCGGAGATATTGAAAAAATCGAAAGCCATTCCATAGACGATCATCGAAGTGACTAACGCTAAAAGACCCAAGCCCTCTGGCGATGCGATCGAAAAGAGGCCAAAACGAAGGAACCAAGCTACCATCGACATAAGCATAACTTTCTTTATTCCAAATCGTTTTAAAAAGAAAGGAATAGCCAAAATAAACAAGGTCTCTGAGACCTGGCTTAAAGAAACCAATACCGTACTGTATTTAACCGCAAAACTATCCGCGTATTGTTCTATATGTCGAAAGGAATCAATAAAGATATCCGCATACATATTGGTCAGCTGAAGTGCAGCTCCTAAGAACATGGAGAAAAGGAAGAAGATAGCCATCTTGTATTCCTTAAAAAGAACGAAAGCATTAAGACCTAAACGCTCAGTTAAAGATTTTTTATTAACTCCTGTATTCTCTGGCGGGCATTTAGGAAGAGAAAAGGCATACAATCCTAGGATTACTGCCCCAATGGCTGCAAGGTAAAATTGATAAGGAGTCGATTTTTCCAGCTTGACAAAATTAAAAGAGGAAATATCTGAAAGCGAATAATCGAAATTGGTAAAATTCGTAATCCACATTGCAATAATAAAACCTACAGTACCCCACACCCGTATTCTTGGAAATTCTACCACCACGTCGGTTCGTTGGTTGTCTGCTAAAATCCGGTAAATCAATGTATAGGAAAGCGAAATCGTTGGCATATAGAAGAACATAGCCACAAGCACTACCCAAAACAGAGTACCGGGATCTTCGATGCTGGGAACCATAAATATAAAAATACCGTAAAGTAAATGCAGAATCCCGTACAAGCGCTCAGAATTCACGTATTTATCTACTAAAATCCCTACAATTGGAGGTGTAATTAATGAGGCAATTCCTAAAGTGGAAAAGATGGCTCCAAACTCGGGAAAGGACCAACCTTTGGCCGAGATACAATAGGTAGCAATGGTAGTAAGCCATGCCCCCCATACAAAGAACTGTAAAAAGCTCAGAATCGTTAGTCGTAATTTGATACTCATAGGGAATAAAAACCGCTCCAAAATAAGTTGCAGCAACCTGAAAAAAAGGGGGAACTGCTAGCTTGTTCTACAGCGAAAAAATAATTAGTCAATTTTCTTTTTTCGTTTCTTGATTTCTTCTTGCAGTTCAAGCGCTGCATCAAAATCCTCTTCTTTCACGGCTTGCTCTAAAAGAACTTGCAGTTCTTCCATACTTAAAATCGAAAGGTTGCCGTCCTCGATGGGGTCAGCATCACTCTGCGAGGATTTACCTTGAAGGGTTGTTTCTTCTAATTCTAGAAGAATCCCCGCTTCACTTAAAACTTGGTCTGTGGTAAAAATAGGCGCATCAAACCTTACGGCCATTGCGACAGCGTCCGAGGTTCTAGCATCGAGTATAATTTCTTCTCCTGATTTCACATTTCGAAAAACGATATTGGAGAAGAACACTCCGTCAATAATCTGATAAATTAAAACGGAGACCATCTCGTACCCCACCATTTGTGCAAAATGGGTAAATAAGTCATGGGTAAGAGGTCTAGGCGGCTGGATATCCTTTTCAAGCCCAAGAGAAATGGACTGCGCTTCAAAGTTTCCAATAACCACAGGGAGTTTAATCTGCGATGGCTCGTGCTCTAGCAGCAGCGCATAAGCTCCCGATTGGGTTTGGCTATATGAAATTCCGCGGATAATCAGTTGTTTGTAATCCATTTGACAAATATAAAAAATTATTAGCTTGATCCTTTGGAACGGAGAAAGGAAAATTCCTCAAAATAAGAAACAAAAAGTGCCTTTTCTTTACAAAAAAGGCACTTATGTTCAATAGAATGTTTTTATTTTTTCACTGAAGTCTTCTCTTCTTTAATCCCTCCTTTCTTTTTGAAAAGGTCATAAGAAATTGCAGAAGCGATAAACCAGGTAGAATAAGTACCAAAACCAACTCCAATTAAAAGAGCAAACATAAATCCTCTAAGGTTCTCTCCACCTACAATAAAGATAGCTAAAATCACAAGGAAGGTCATGAAAGCTGTGTTAAACGTTCTACCTAAAGTACTGGAGATGGAATCGTTAAATAAACTCTCTAGAGTAAGGCTCTTCTTCTCTTGTAAGTATTCACGGATTCTATCGAAGATAATTACAGTATCATTAATAGAGTAACCTAATACAGTTAATATCGCTGCAATAAAATCCTGATTAATCTCCATAGAGAACGGCATAACGTTTCTTAAAAGAGAGTAAGCTCCTAGAATAACAATCGAGTCGTGAAGTAGAGAGGCTACCGCACCGGTAGAAAACTGCCATCTTTTGAATCGTATTAATATATATAGGAAGATTCCAATTAAAGAGATAGTAAGTGCTAAGGCCCCTCCTTTTTTGATATCGTCCGCAACGGTAGGACCCACCTTCACGGAGCTAATTACTCCTATTTCATTATCGCCAGAACTTTTGAAACTTTCTAAAGTCGAGCCTTTTGGTAGGAAGGTCTTAAGTCCTTCAAATAGTCTTGCCTCCACATCTAGATCCGCTTCTAAACTTTCTTCATTCACCCTGTAATCCGTAGTTATTTTTAACTGCGTATCGTTTCCAAAGGTTTTTACATCTACCGCATTGGTTTCTCCTTCACTATCGATAAATTGCTTTTCAAGTTCTGTTTGTGCATCATTTGCTACAACGGATTGATCAAAACGAACTACATAGGAACGTCCACCATTGAAGTCTACTCCAAATTTAAATCCTTGTGTAAAGATGGATACCAAACTAGCAATTGTAATGATAGCTGAAATGATATACGCGTACTTACGTTTTCCAATGAAGTCAAACCATGTGTTACGGAATATATTCTTAGACAGTGAAGTCCAAACGGAAAGTCCTTTTCCTTTGTTTAGACGGTTGAATATCATCAGACGAGTAAGTAAAACGCAGGTAAACATGGACATCAAAATACCAATACCTAGAGTTACAGCAAACCCTTTAATCGGTCCGGTTCCAAAGATATAAAGCACTACGGCAGTTAATAGTGAAGTTATGTTACCGTCAATAATTGCAGAAAGCGAGAAATTAAATCCTTCGTTATAAGCTTCCTTAATATTTTTTCCTGCAAAAAGTTCTTCCTTGGTCCTTTCGTATACAATTACGTTCGCATCAATGGCCATGGCCATGGAAAGCACCACCCCAGCAATACCAGGTAAAGTTAAGGTCGCATCCACCGAGTCCATAATTCCCATTAGGTAGAATAGGTTGATCGCCATAGCGATTACGGCATAAACCCCTGCACCACCGTAATAGAAAATAAGATACACAATTACAATAGCAAACGCGATAATAAACGACCATAATCCTGAACTAACCGATTCCGCACCTAATGAAGGTCCTACTACTTCAGCTTGAACAATCTTGGCACCAGCAGGCAATTTACCTGCTCCTAGCACATTGACAAGATCTTGCGCATCTTCCTGAGTAAAGTTTCCAGAAATCTGGGTTCTTCCGTTTGGAATTTTATTAATTACATTCGGCGCAGTGTACACTACGTTATCTAGTGTAACAGCCACCGGCTTTCCTACATTTTTCTCGGTTAAAGTAGCCCAGTCTTTTGAACCTTGACTATCCATTTGCATATCAACGGTAATTCTTCCTAGTTCATCATAGCTGATGTTGGCCGATTCAACGGCTCCGTCTACTGGTGCCTTCTGATTTATATTCCCTCTAACAGCATAAAGAACTAAATTGTCAGGATCCGAAGCTTCCGGCTTGTATCCCCATTCAAACTTGGTGTATTTGATGTGGTTAGGTCTAGCTTCTTTAGCAATAGTTGAATTAAGTATCTTATTTACTTTGGCAGTGTCTGAGAGTTTAACATTCGCTACCCCATTACTCTGAAGGGTATGAAGTTGAAGTAAGGATTCAAAATCTACGTCTTTAGAAACGCCCATTGAATCTCCTTTGGTTGCAACTAAAGTTTTTACATTCTGAAAATAAGGAAAGATCTCTTGAATTCCTTGTACCTCCCAAAACTGTAATTTTGCTGAGGTCTGAAGCATTTTCTTAACGCGATCAATATCTTTTACTCCCGGCATCTCAACAGAAATACGTCCTGTACCCGGTACTCTTTGAACGTTAGGCTGGGTCACACCCATTTTATCAATACGGGTACGAATAACTTCGTAAGCCGTTCCTGTAGACAGTTCAATTCGGTTGCTTACAATTCTTCTTACTTCTTGATCGGTCGTATTGAATTTAATCTCTGAAAGGTTGGTGTTTCCAAACACCTCAGGATCAGCCAACTTTAAATTAGCTCCTTTCTCTTTATTTACTTGGTCAAATTGCTCGAAAAAGAGTTCGATATATGAGCTCGTAGAGTTTTTCTGCGCCTCGTCCGTACGATCCAAAGCCTCGATCACAATCGGATTGGTGGAATAATTCGTTAGGTTATTGATCAAATCTCTTTGATTGATTTCCAAAAGAACATTGATCCCTCCTTTTAAATCCAAACCAAGTTTCATCTCTTTTTCCTTGGCCAATGGATAAGAAAGCTTAGTAAAACCTAGGTTTAACGTATCTTTTGAAAGTCGCGCAATTTCTTGCTGGTATTTAACTGGATCGCCTTTTGCAACCAGTTCCGCCTGCTTTTCAATTTTTCCAGCGTACCACGTAGGCAATAGTTCATTGAGACAAATTAGTCCCAGAACAATAGCTACGAGTGTGATGAGTCCTTTTCCTTGCATTTTAATTACAACATTAAATTTTAGTCGGCAAATATAGCGATTTACAATTCAATTAAGAATATTTTAACGCTCCAATTGCAGTAAAAACAAGGATTTATGTTAATAAAGCTCCAATAAAAAAAGCGATTCTAGGTCGAGAACCTGAATCGCTTTTCATTATTGATTGACCTGTATTAAAAAGGCTAAACAGGTGTAAACACCTAAACCGTCATAGAAAATATACGGGTTTCAGGTGCGTTTCGTAGCATTCTAAGGTCTAAAGTCATCGCTACGTTACGAGAAAAAGCACGTCCTTTTTCTGTTATTCTAATTTTTCCAGGCTCTAATTCTACCAGTCCGTCGTGCTCCATCTCTTTTAAGCGCTCTTGAGCCTCTTCTAATTCCGGTAAGGCTTCATCGGTGTTCCATTGAGTCTCTAGTCGACACATTAAGTTTAAAATGTGCTGGCGAATAATTAAATCTTCCTTAGAAAGCACATGGCCTTTAACCACCGGAAGCTTTCCTTCCTCAACTCTTTTTTGGTAGTCCTCTACCGTTTTATCATTCTGAGCAAAGCCGTACCAACTATCCGAGATCGCACTCATTCCAAGACCTACCATAAGTTGGGTTTTACTAGAGGAGTATCCCATGAAATTTCTATGGATTTTTCCATTTAAAAGACTCTGATACAAATCATCATGTTCTAACGAAAAATGATCCATTCCCACTTCTAAATACCCTAACTCTTCTAAAAGATTTTTACCATTCTCGTAAAGTTTTCTTTTTTCTTCACCGCTTGGGAGGTCGTTCTCATCAAATCCGCGCTGCCCTACTCCTTTGATCCAAGGAACGTGCGCATAAGAGTAGAACGCAATTCGATCAGGTTTAAGCTCCATTGTTTTGGTAATGGTTGAAAACATCTTTTCCCAAATTTGATGGGGAAGACCAAATACCAAATCATGTGAAATACTGGTATATCCTATTTCTCTTGCCCATTGGGTCGCATTTTTCACGTTTTCAAAAGGCTGTATTCTATTGATCGCTTTTTGAACCACCGGATCGTAATCCTGTACACCGTAACTCACACGACGAAAACCTAAATCATAGAGCACTTGAAGATGTTCCTTGGTGGTATTGTTGGGATGCCCTTCAAAACTAAATTCCGGATTTGGATCCACAATCGCTTTCGACAAGAGGCGCTCTAACAAGAGTTTTAAGTTTTCTGGAGAGAAAAACGTAGGAGTTCCTCCACCTAGGTGAAGCTCTTTTATTCTGGGTTTTTGTTCTCCAAAAACGTTTAGATACAAATCCCATTCTTTAAGTACCGATTCCAAATAAGGTGTCTCTACCGTATGTTTCTTTGTTATTCGTTTGTGGCAGGCACAAAACGTACATAGACTCTCACAAAAAGGCAGGTGAATATAAATAGAAATTCCTTCCGATTCATTTGATTCATCAAAAGAGCGCTTAACCGACTCCTCCCACTTCACAGAAGAAAAGGATTCTAAATCCCAAAAAGGTACGGTAGGATACGAGGTATAACGAGGTCCTGGTATATTGTATTTATCAATTAAAGAACGATTCATTTTGCAAAATTACAAATTATATTTCCTTGCCTAAGAAAAACTGAATCTTATCATCTATCACTACAATAACCAAGGTCACTAATTTTTGTTTTTCTTTTGATTCGTCCAATCCCAAAGAACGATTTTACCTTTCCCTGCCGCTACGAATCGGTTTTCATCTATCCATTGACCTACAAAAAATCCTTTTTCATCTGAAATTTTTTCCCAGGATTTTCCATCGTCCTTGGAGAAGGAAAGGTGCTGATCTCCAAGCACAATGATTTGCTTTCCATTAGACCCCGGCCGATACTGAACAAAAGTCATATACCCCGCATTTTTTCCACTTGCAACGGTTTTCCAGGTTTTTCCTCCGTCATCGGTAATAATAATATTATCCTTATTAGCCATTTGATCCGTATAATCTCCTCCTACGGCAATTCCTCGCTCATTGGAATAGAAATCGACCGAGTATAGTCCGCTAGAGCTTTTCCCTTGCATTGCTGGTGTATTATAAACCCTCCACTCTTTGCTATCCCAATGAAATACTCTTGAAACGCTCCCTCCTGTAACAAGCCAAAGGTCATTGCCAACGGATGAGAAATTCGAGTTGCTCGCGGCAAAAGCCGCTTCCCCTTCTTTCATTTTAGGAAGCACATCACAAGGAAGCATTGCCCAACGATTCTCTTTAGGCTGAAATTTTGCAATTTTTGTACAGGTTTTATTGGGATCGCTAAAGGTCCAACCTTCCCCTTCCTCAGTAAAATGAATTGCATCATAAAAAGCCGTATCTAAGGAATCGGTTTGAATCAAACGATTAGAAAGTGAACCCAACTTAATACGGTAAAACCGCGCTGGACTCCCAATAGAGATGGTATAAAAATGCTTTTTGTGGTAACCTATAGTTCTAAATTCCAAATTTTCACTAGATAATCGAACCTGCTTGGTTCTTTTTGGATTACTAATATCCACCCTTCCCATTTTCGATTGACTGCCAGCGTAATAGACCGAATTTCCTACGACTTCAATGGCTCGAATCGAAATATCGTCCTCAAGCAGCAAAGTTCGGGTTTGCCCCCAATAACCATTCGTAGAAAAAACCAGGACCACTAAGGCCAAGTAAAATTTAATGTACTTCATCACTTTTAAATTAAAAATCCCAGCCCCAAAAAAGGACCGGGATAAAGTTAACATCCTTCTTTCAAGGATTATTTTCTATTTTTTAAATATTCATACCCATAATAAATCGTATGAATCACTACCATAATGGTCGAGAAGATTACTAGTCCGGTATCGTCCACTTTTGCATCCTGATGATGCAAGAAAGTAAGAACTGCCAAAACTAAAGTTAAACCTAAACCACTTAGCGCCGTAATGCGATAATTCTTCGGATCGGTATTCGTTCCGTTTGCTTTTCCTAGGAAAGAGTTTTTAATACCTCGGTACAAGTAGATATCCATACCGATCATCATCCAGCACACGAGACGAATCCAGGTATCAAAAGGAAGGAAAGCCATCATTCCAAAACAAACCAAAATCCCTGCAATCGGAACAAAAGGTACTAAAGGCGTACGAAATGCTCTAGGTGCATTGGGTTGGGTCTTACGCATCACAAGTACTCCTATACATACTAATATAAAAGCGAAGAGCGTTCCAATACTGGTCATCTCACCCACTACTCTTCCGGGAATAAATGCAGCAAAAAGACTTACAAAAATTAAAAAGAAAATGTTGGATTTGAAAGGAGTTCTAAAACGCGTATGGATCTCAGAGAAAACTTTAGGTAGAAGTCCGTCCTTACTCATAGAATAGAATACACGACTCTGTCCCATCAGCATTACTAAGATTACCGAAGCATACCCTAGTAAAATTGCTACAATAATGGAGGTATTCAGCCAAGGATATTCTGGAACAACTTTACCGTTTATAGCCGCACCCATAGCATCAATAGCAATAGCTACCGGAGCTAAGTGATCTCCACTACCTCCAGCGGTGAATTCTTTATAATGAACAACCCCTACCATTACATAGGCAAAGATGATATAGAGCACCGTACAAATAATAAGCGAACCCATAATACCTATAGGCATCGCTTTTTTCGGATTCTTTGTTTCCTGAGCAGCAGTGGATACGGCATCAAAACCTATATAGGCAAAGAAGACTATGGCGGCTGCCCGTATGACCCCAGACCAGCCGTATTCTCCAAAAGTACCCGTATTTTCAGGAATAAGCGGAGTTAAGTTTTCCGGTTTGATGTATTTGAAACCAATAACAATGAATACTATAACGATAGCCACTTTTAGAACCACAATTGCCCCATTGACCCAGGCAGATTCACTCGTTCCTTTGATAAGAACTAGCGACATCACCACGACGATGAAAACCGCCGGTAGGTTAACCAGTCCCATTTCTCCTGCTGAAGTGACATCAAAGGGAGTGATCATGAGCTGTTCGGGAAGCGCCACCCCAAAATTGCTGAAAAATTTACCGAGATAACCACTCCAGCTCGAAGCCACGGTGGCCGCTCCCACCGCATATTCTAAGACCAAATCCCATCCAATAATCCATGCGATAAACTCGCCCATGGTAGCATAAGAATAGGTATAAGCACTTCCTGCTACAGGAATCATTGAAGCGAATTCAGCGTAACAAAGTCCAGCGAATGCGCACCCTAGGGCAGCAATGATAAACGATACCATGATCCCAGGACCCGCATGATTTGCAGCAGCCATCCCTGTAATAGAGAAAAGTCCTGCTCCAATGATTGCACCGATCCCTAGAGCAACGAGAGAACCTGCCGTTAAAGTTTTTTTCAATCCTTTCTCGGATTCTTCTGCCTCTTCAAGCAGTTGATTTAGAGGCTTGGTCCTCCACAAATTTGACATGTTTAAATATTTTAGTTTCCCAAAAGTATAAATTTCTAGCAATTCTTAACAATTCTTAACAGTAAATTTCATTTTTTTTTGAATAAGCACCACCCCTTTCCTTCATATTATTCGATTTTAGCTTTGAACATTTCTCTATGTTTGAATCAAAAAATTAAAAATTTTAAAAATCTTCTTTAGAGGAAAATCTCCTTCTTAGAAAACTCTTTATCTTTAGCCCATGAATCTCTACGAGCTCTTTATTCTTCCCTATCACTCCTATCAAACCTACCAAATCGTTCTTGAAGCGATTGCAGCTTTATTAGGTCTGGCCAGTGTCTATTACTCAATCAAAAAAAACATTTGGGTTTATCCTACGGGATTAATTTCCACGGGCATCTATGTTTACATTCTCTTTGTTTTTGGACTTCTAGGAGATATGTTAGTCAATGTATACTATACGATCATGAGCATTTATGGATGGATTCTTTGGAGTTCGAATTCTAAGGATCACGTGCATGTCGAAGTTGAAAGAGCAACCAAGAGAGATTGGCTTATTTCAGGTGTTCTATTTTTTGTCAGTTTGTTTTTAGTCGCCCTGATCTATTATTATAAACCTATCATTGACAACGGATTTGATAGTAAGGGTGTTGAATTAGGTTTTTACCATCTGGATTGGGCCAACTATTTGGACATTTTTACCACAGCTTTATTACTTGTAGGTATGTGGCTCATGGCCAAAAGAAGAATCGAGAACTGGCTGTTTTGGATCCTTGCTGATCTTATATGCATCCCCATGTTCATTTATAAAGGACTTGGAATCACTTCCGTTCAATATTTAATCTTTACGATTATGGCTATTATTGGGTATAGGGAATGGAAGAAAACCGATCTCAAAGCTTTAGAGTAAAGCTTTGATACCTCCTGGCTTCTGGCCTTAGTTTTGTATCTTTACCCAGTAAAAAAACGCCCACTCAATGAATAAAATTCCTTTCTATAAATACCAAGGTACCGGAAACGATTTCATTATGATCGATAACCGAACGGGTAAGTATTCCTCTTTATCTCAGGAAAAGGTTAATTTCTTATGCGATCGCCGGTTTGGCATTGGAGCCGATGGACTGATTCTACTTGAAAAATCAGAAAATGCTGATTTTCAAATGGTTTACTACAACTCGGATGGAAATGAAAGTACGATGTGCGGAAACGGTGGACGTTGCTTGGTTGCCTTTGCTCATGAGTTAGGTCTATTCAATCGAACGTGTTTATTTAACGCTATTGATGGACTTCATCAGGCGGAGTACCACGATGGTATTATTGAATTAAAAATGATAGATGTCAATCAAATCAACCGGTTCAAGGACGATTATGTACTCAATACAGGTTCACCACACTACGTTCAGTACGCGGAAAAGGTGGATGATTTTCCTGTATATGAAAAAGGCAAAGCCATTAGAGAATCGGAGGAATTTATAAAAGAAGGGATCAATGTAAACTTTGTAGAAATTCTTGGACCCCATCACTTAGCCGTTCGTACTTATGAAAGAGGCGTGGAAGACGAGACCCTTAGTTGTGGAACGGGAGTAAGCGCTGCGGCCATTAGCTATTTAGAAAATCACGGAGGTAGTGAAGTAGATGTTGAAGTACTAGGAGGAACTTTAAAAGTTCGTGCAGAAAAATCACCTTCAGGGTTCCAAGATGTATGGCTCATAGGTCCTGCTGAAAAAGTATTTGAAGGACAGATTTCAATATAATTGAATAAAATACAGAGAATGAAAAATAGAAATCTTTTACTTTTACTTATTGGAATCGCAATTGTAGGAATTATTGGAGTACGCTATTACCTGAATTTCCAAAAGGACAATGTGAAAAAGGAAGGACATTTTCATATTCCTACCGATGCCTCCTACGCTCAGGTTTTGGATAGTATTGCGCCTTACATCGACAATAGAGCTTCTTTCGAAAAAGTCGCAAAAAGTGCCAAATTACAAGATCGCTTTTATCCCGGTCGCTACAAAGTAGTCGAGGGGAAAACCAATAAAGAATTGGTGGAAATGATCCAAAATGGACACCAAGTAGATATTAGTTTTCGAATCGGTGATTTTAATGACGTTTATCAAATGATGGGAAGAGTAGCCCTTAAAACAGAACTCGACTCCGCTAGCTTTATTAAAGCATTTGATAAAATCGCCAAAGAAAAAGGTCTTAGTAACGCTGAGGATTTAAAGAAATATTTTTTCATTGACACGTATAACTTTTTTTGGACCGTAAAACCAGAAGAGTTTTTTGGACGATTTGAAAAAGATTACAATGATTTTTGGACCAAGGAAAGAATAGAAAAAGAAGAGAATCTTGGACTCTCTAGAAATCAAATCTATGCGCTAGCTTCCATTGTCTATCAAGAATCTGGAGGTAAAACCGACGAACAAAAAACCATTGCAGGACTGTACCTAAATCGGTACAGGAAAGGAATGAAACTTCAAAGTGACCCTACAGTGATTTACGCAGTCAATAAAGACGCTAATTTTCAATTAGAAATTAAAAGAGTTTATTACAAATACCTCACTCATCCTTCCCCGTACAATACCTATAAAAATGCAGGCATTCCTCCTGGGCCCATTTGCGTCGTTGATAAAAATTCTATTGATGCCGTTTTGAATGCAGAGAACCACAATTACATTTTTATGGCGGCGGATCCTTCTCGACCAGGTCTTCACCGTTTTACTGCAAGTGACTCAGAACATGTACGTAACGCTAGAGATTACCAACAATGGCTCGATCAACAGGAAAAAAATCCATAAACTTTAACATCCTTTAAGAGAATTTCGGTTTAACATTTCGCTCTTTCCTTCGTCTAATGGGGGTGAGACAAGAAAAATCATGTGCTCACTTGACCAGAAAAATAAATAATTATAACGTAGAACTTCCGGAATTTTAAAGTTTCGGTAAAAATTTGAATTGATGATTCCAATCGAAATTACTCAAAAACTAGCACGAAAATCATTAGGACTCACCGTCTTATTATCCGCAGCCGCATTTGCTTTTGCGCAAGAAAAAGTTAACATCCAAGGAAAAGTGACCTCTTCTTCGGGAGATCCAATTGCCTATGCATCGATCTCCTTTTCCAGCAAAGCAAACCTTTTGTATAGTGATGCGGTCCTTACGGACGAAAACGGAGGCTATTCGCTTGCAATCACGCCAGGTGTTTACGATATTACCATCGAAGCCATTGACTTTAAAAAATTTAGCTCCGAGGGACAAAGTATCACAGGAGGAGTTGTACCTACTTTCGTAGTAGAAAGTGAAGCGACTCAAACCATGGCCCCAACTGCAGATATTGAAGGAGTAACCATTACTGCAACAAATAAACCCTATAAAGTAGAACTGGATAAGAAAACGTACGATCCCAGTTCTGATTTAATTAGTAAAGGAGGAAACCTGCAAGATGTACTTCAAAACGTTCCGTCCGTATCCGTTGATACCGACGGAACTGTATCCATGAGAGGAAATTCTAATATTAGATTTCTAATCAACGGTAAGCCTTCCGCTTTACTTGGAATCGATGACGGTGCAAACGCACTTCAAAGTATCCCAGCGGATCAAATTGAAAGAATTGAAGTGATCACCAATCCTTCCTCTAAATACGAAGCCTCGGGAACAGCCGGTATCCTAAATATCATTCTGAAAAAGAATAAAAGAATGGGATTCAATGGTAGTTTAACCGGTAGTGTAGGTTATCTTCCTAGCACCAATTTAAATGCGAATTTAAGCTGGAGAAGAGGTGATGCTACTTGGTTTGTTAATGGTGGCGGTGGAATGCGAAGAAGTGAAGGTACTAGTTACAATCTAGCTACTTTTGATGATCGTGGCGTAGCCAACCAACTTCTCTCTCAAGATGCCTACTCAGATAGCGAAAACGAAATGAAGTTTTATAACGGTACGGCTGGATTGGTTTACGATCTTTCCGATCGAACTTCCGTAAATGCCTCGGTAACTTTAAGACACTTTGATGGAGAATCGGATGGAAACGTTTCCACGGCAATGACTTACAATGGAATCGATGCGTCCAACACTTCTTCTCTCTATCCTTTAAACAAACTTCGTAGTACTACAGGATACAATACTAACAATGCGATTCAAGGAGATTTCGGACTCGATTACGAAATTGGAGACAATGGCTCTAACATTGCCTTCTCTTTAAGTCTTCAGAAGAACGAATCCGAAGGAGTCAGCGACATTCGTGAAACAAGAAATAATGCGTATTACAGATTGGATCAAACCGATCAAGCAACAAAAAATACGTCCATCGTAGGAAAGATTGATTATGAATTGCCGTTAGGAGAAAATTCAAGAATTGAAGCAGGTTATCGTTTCGATAAGAGTGATAACGACTACGATTATTCCGTATGGAATGAAGGAGTTATTAATCCAGATTTCACATCGGTAACTCAATACAATGAAATGTTCAATGCATTTTATGTTCAATTTAAAAGTAAAATCGGAGATCGTTTTGCTTACCAGTTAGGTCTTCGTGATGAGATCAGTACAGTAGATGTAGATTTCAGAAGTCTAGCTTCTTCTGAACCTGCAATCTCAAAAAGCTACAATGATCTTTTCCCATCGGTCTTCTTGTCTTACGATCTAGCAAACAACAACCAACTCCTCCTTAATTATTCGAGAAGAATTAACCGACCAAGATCTTGGTTTTTAGTTCCATTCAATAGTTATAACGACAGTGACAATATCTTTAGTGGAAACCCGGATTTGAATCCTTCTTATGTGAATTCATTTGAATTTGGTTACAGCTTACAGAAAAGCAAAATCACTTTCAATCCGACACTATACTTCAATCATGAAACCGACGAAACGCAGATGGTCAACCTTTATAACTTTGAAAAGCAGCGTTTCGAAACCAAGCCTTACAACATTGGATTTGAACAGCGCTACGGTTTGGACATGAACTTCACTTACGATCCATTTTCATGGTTAAAAATAATGGGTAGTTTAGACCTCTTCGGTTACCGCTCTGACGGTGACTTCCACTACACCACTTTAGTAGACGGAGTAGAAACACCAGTAACCATGTCGTTTGATGGTAAAGGGTTCTCTCAAAGAGCAAGACTTAATACTACTTTCAAAATTGATCCGACTTTCAATGTCCAACTCCAAGGATTCTACAGAGGTGGAGAAGAAACTGCAACTTCCAAAAGAGATGATATGTATGCTCTGAATCTTGGTGCATCAAAAACCATCTGGGATGGTAACGGTACCATTGGATTTAATATTCAAGATATTTTCAACACAAGAAGCAGATCTAACATCACGTTTGGGGAAGGTTTCGAGAGAAAATCTTATATGCAGTGGCAACCAAGACAGTTCTCCCTATCATTCACCTACCGATTTAAAGAGGGAGATCGTGTAGATCAACCTAGAAGAAAAAGAGACATCAATAGCAACGCAGAAGGCGGTGACGAAGAGATGCCTCCAATGTAAAAACAATGTCTTTTTAATAGAAAGCCGTCCCGATTAAATTATCAGGACGGCTTTTTCATATTTGCGGAATAGAACTAGTTAAATTGGCATAAATCGAACCGTACTATCCAAATACAATCCAATTAAACCCTCGATTCTAAATACTTCTGCCATTCCCAGGTTGTTCTCAAAGCTTCTTCTAAACTGGTGAGAGACCTCCAATCAAGTTCTTTCGCTGCTTTTTCAGCATTAGCATAAGCAACAGTGATATCTCCTGCTCTTCGCGGAGCGATTGTATAGGGAACTTCTACCCCATTGGCGTTCTCAAAAGCTTGGACAACTTCTAACACAGAGGATCCTTTTCCTGTTCCTAAATTATAAACATCCAATTGCGTGGAATTCTCTGAAGAAATTAGTTTTTTTAGTGCAGCTACGTGAGCTTTAGCTAAATCAACGACATATATATAATCTCTAATGGCGGTACCATCAGCAGTAGGGTAATCATTTCCATAAATGGACAAGGATTTTCTTATCCCTGCCGCCGTTTGTGTCACATAGGGAACTAAATTGTTCGGAATTCCAATAGGTAATTCTCCTAGTTTCCCCGAAGGATGTGCTCCAATGGGATTAAAATACCTTAATAGAGAAATTTTCTTTTCATGTGCCCGAGCAAAGTCCATAAGAATTTCTTCTCCCATTTGCTTGGTTTTCCCGTAGGAACTCTCTGGCTGCTTTAAGGGAGTATTTTCATCAATCGGCATTTGATCTGCTTGACCGTATACAGTACACGAGGAACTGAAAATAAAATTAGAGATTCCTCTTTCTTTGAATTCTTGCAGTAAATTAATCAAGGAGAACAGATTGTTCTCATAATAATCAATAGGTTTTTCCTGACTTTCTCCTACGGCTTTAAAAGCTGCAAAATTAATACATCCTTCAATCTCATGGGCATCCAATAACTGACTCAAAAGTTCCCGTCTTTTTAAATCAAAAGGATAGAAGACAGGCTTTTTGCCTGCGATTTCTTCAATATTATTTAAGATGAACTTCTCACTGTTTGAAAGATCGTCAACAATAACCACTTCGAATCCATTTGAAAGGAGTTCCACAACCGTATGAGATCCAATATATCCTAGACCTCCGGTGACTAGTATCGCCATAATTAAAAAATTTATGCTTTGAAGAATTCTAAAACAGCGTCCGTGATGTAATTTAACTGTTCGTCATCCAGCTCAGTATGCATCGGAAGTGAGAGCACTTGCTCACAGAGTAGATCGGTTTGCTTAAAATCTTCATCATTCGACTCCTGATAATACGCCTTTTGTTTGCGTAGCGGAACAGGATAGTAAATCATTGCCGGAATCTCTTTCTCCAAAAGAAAATCCCTTAAATCGTTTCTTTTTCCGTTCAGCACCCTTAAAGTATACTGATGAAATACATGCGAAGAATCCTTACTACGTACTGGAATTTTAAGCTCTGGATGCTGGGAAAACACCTCATCGTAATGATCTGCAGCTTTTCTACGCGCATCGTTATAGGAATCCAAATTGGTCAATTTGCGTCTCAGAACTGTTGCTTGAATCGAATCTAATCTTGAGTTCACTCCAACCTCATCGTGGTAATAACGCTCGTACATCCCATGATTAACAATACCTCTTATTTTATGTGCCAATGCATCATCATTCGTGAACAATGCCCCTCCGTCCCCATAGCATCCCAAATTCTTAGAAGGAAAAAAAGAGGTGGTTCCTACAACCCCCATGGTTCCAGACTTTTTCACTTCTCCAGAAGAAAAGGTATAATCGGATCCGATTGCCTGCGCATTATCTTCAATGATATGTAAGTTGTGTTCTTTAGCAATTGCTAATAATTCCTCCATCGGAGCGCATTGACCGAAAAGGTGTACAGGAATGATCGCTTTGGTATTCGGGGTGATTGCTTTTCTTACTTTCTCTGGATCTAAAGTGAACGTTTCATAATCGACATCAACAAGAACTGCTTTAAGTTTAAGAAGGTGAATGACTTCTACTGTTGCGGCAAACGTAAAATCAGCCGTAATAACTTCGTCTCCTTCTTTTAGATCCAGTGCCATAAGGGCTATTTGCAGTGCATCGGTTCCATTTGCGCATGGAATTACATGCTTCACACCTTGATATTCTTCTAGTTCTTTCTGAAACCATTCTACCTCAGGTCCATTGATGTATTGAGCAGACTCTAGAACATTGAGTATTGCATTGTCAACTTCAGGCTTAATTTTGAAATATTGACTCTGCAAATCGACCATCTGTATCTTTTTCATGTTTCCTCTTTTTTCTTTTTGGCGCCCTAAGCGACCCGATTGTTAATTATTCTCAAAAATACGCTTATTCAAGCAGTAATAAAAATTTTATGCGGAATTTCTGCTGGCATTGATATTACCAAAAAGAGAGCGAATTACTAATTTTTCAAACCTCGACTTTAAGGTCGTATCCTTTGGAATCTGCATTAAGGCATATTGTTGAATGGTTAGTAAGGGCAAAACAATTCTTTCTCGGATCTGAACCGATTTTTTAGATAGTAAATCTTCTTCTTGGAGTTCTTCAAAACCCGTTAACTCTAAAGTCATTTGTTTAGAGAGTTGAAATTCCTTCTCTAGTAGAGACCAAAATTCTCCAAACTTTTCATCGTTTTTCATATACTGAGTCAACGGAAAATAGCTTTTGTTCATACTCATCATGGAGTTCAGAATTAAGGTTCTAAAAAAATCAGATTTCTGAAATAAAGCTTTTACTTCCTCCATTCTCCCATTCTTCTTCAGAGTCTCTAGCGCATGTCCTACTCCATAGTACCCCGGTACATTTTGTTTCAACTGAGACCAGGATCCAACAAAAGGTATCGCACGAAGATCTTCAAATCGTAATGGTCCCTCAGCACTACGTTTTGAAGGCCTACTTGCAATATTGGCTCTTCCGTAGTATTTTAGCGGGCTAATCTCCTCAAGATAAGCAACGAACTTCGGATGATTTTTGAGCTCAGAATAGTGCTCGAAGCTAAGAACGGCTAGCTCTTCAAGCAAAGCCCGATCCTCTTGCAGTAGTTCGCTTCTTTCAGAGGAAAATACTTGATTTTCAATTCCGGCACTGATCAATTGTTCAAAATTATAACTCGCCTGATCCTTGTTTCCAAAAACACTGGTAATGGTTTGACCTTGAATCGTTAATTCTATTTTATGACTAGAAATTCCCTTTCCTTGGGCCGCATAGAAATCATGGGTTTTCCCTCCACCACGTGCAGGAGGTCCTCCTCTACCATCGAAAAATACAACCTGAATTCCGTACTCTTTGGATACCTTAGTTAGGCGTTCTTTGGTTGTGAAAATCTCCCAATTGGCTTTCAAATACCCTCCATCTTTTGTTCCATCAGAAAAACCTAGCATTATGGTCTGTACCTTCCCTCTTGCTGATAAATGCGCTTGGTATTTAGGATCTTCGTAAAGCATTTTCATAACTACATCTGCCTCTTCTAACCCTTCCATCGTTTCAAATAAGGGAACAATATCTACAGGCAAATTATCGCTAGGATATCCCATCAGTTCGAATAATTTAACGACATTTAGAACATCTTCTGTGGATTGAGAATTTGAAATAATGTAGCGTTGTAATCCTTTAGCTCCATTTTTCTTCTGAATCGTTTCAACAGCTGCAATGGATTCTAAAGTATCTTTTACTATCCCTTCGTAAATATTGGGATCTAGAGCTGAAAAATTCGCACGAGTCTTTTGATCCGATCCATTAGAAAGTAGTTCATCAAGCACCGCTGTATGAATACGTGCATCTTGTCTTAAATCCAGAGAAGCGAAATGAGTTCCAAATATTTTTACTCTTCCTTTAAAATCAAGTAATAGATCCATAAAGAGTCCATTATGATCTTTTTCAAGAATACTTTGGGCCCTTTCAATTTCTTGAAGAATTTCAGAAGAGGTTAAAATAAGATCGGGATTCATGATGACACTGTAGATTCTACCACTAAGTTCTTCAAGAATCTGATCGACTCCACGAAAACTAAGGCGTCTTCTTATTTTTTTTAAATGAGAGTGGTAGCATTTAAGTACGGTAAGACGTAGCTCTCTTGCAACACCTAAGGTGACTTCCGCAGTCACATAGGGATTCCCGTCTCTATCTCCCCCAGGCCAAAACCCTAGCTCCAAGAGTTGTGAATGCGTGCCTAAAGTTCGGTGTCCAAAAAGGTCTTTTATCTTTGTATAGAGTTCTCCTAAACTATCGTAATAAACATAGCGCAAATAATAAATAATACTTAGTGCTTCATCCAAAGGTGTGGGTCTTTGCTTATTCACAAAGGGCGTCTTTCCCAATTGCTGCAAGAGCATATCAATTTCATTTAGGGCATCCCTTTGGATGGCAGAGCGTAAATCATGAAGAATCCTTTGCACACTACCGGGGTAAAATTGTGTGGGATGGGCTGTGAATACTACGCGAACTCCAAAATCATTGAGCTTCTCTTGTACTTCCATTTCCTTATGAAGATTCTTAGATCGTTCGTGAAGGGAATCTAATGTGCCCGAATCTCCAGTAGAATGTAGTAGAGGAAAGGCCGCATCTTCAATACTATCAAAAAGTACGACTTGTCTTTCTATGTATTGAACGATTTTGAACAGCAAATCCATTTTCTCTTCCGTGGCCTTTAATGAAGTGTGTTTTAGAAAGAAGGCGTCCATGATTTGCTCAGGATTTTTTCCCTCTAAATAACCTTCGCGACTCTCTTCATAAAGAAAAGGAAGTAGCATTCCAATATTAGTCATCTTATCATAAGGTAAACTCATGAATAAGGAGTTGTAAATCTGAAATTTAGTTTCAACTTGTTTCCTAAATTTTTCGCTGATTGAAGATTCTCTCATAGTAACAAATTTAAAAGAAATCAGTTAACTGCCCTAGAAAAATAAGCTAGAATAATCTATAGGATTCGAGCTCTGTTTTCCTGAACATTTTCTTTTTTACCCATGCTTAATATTGGACCTTTTAACTTCATTAAAAATTTATTTATAGTATAGTTGTAGTATAGTTCTAGTATAATCAAATAAGAAACATGAATTAGCCTATTTCAATATTCCTTTGTATTTTTGATAAAAATCAAATACAATGTTGAACTTCGAATATAAGAACCCAACTAAAATCCTTTTTGGCAAAGGTCAAATTGAAAACCTCGCTAAACATATCCCTTCAGAGGCTAAAATACTAATGCTTTATGGAGGTGGAAGCATCAAAACCAATGGAATTTATGAACAGGTGAAAGCAGGCTTATCAGACTTCACATTAGAAGAATTTGGTGGAATTCCTGCCAATCCTGAATACGAAGTCCTTATGGATGCACTAAAAGTGATTAAAGAGAAGAATATTGATTATTTGCTCGCTGTAGGAGGAGGTTCGGTAATTGATGGAACCAAGTTCTTAGCCGCTGCCGCCTTACTAGAACAAGAACCTTGGGATCTAGTAAGCAAAAGAATTAGAACGGAGGAAAACGAAGCTCTCCCCTTTTCAACTGTCCTTACGCTTCCGGCAACGGGTTCGGAAATGAACTCTGGTTACGTTATATCAAGAAAAGGAACAGAAGAAAAGCTCTCTTCTGGAGGCCCGGGATTATTCCCACAAGTTTCCGTATTAGATCCAACCGTGGTAGAGTCGCTTCCTAAACGACAAATTGCCAACGGAATTGCGGATGCCTACACGCACGTTCTAGAACAATACATGACTTATCCGATTGAAGCTAGACTTCAGGACCGTTTTTCTGAAAGTATTCTTCTTACCCTTCAAGAAATTGCGCCGCTAGTCTTAGAAAATCCTTCTAACTACCAGGCTGCTGCTGATTTTATGTGGTGCTGTACTCTTGCACTTAACGGACAAATTGGGAAAGGGGTTCCAACCGACTGGTCCGTACATGGAATCGCGCACGAGCTTACCGCTCAATTTGGAATCGACCATGCAAGAACCTTAGCGATTATTGCTCCTTCCCATTACCGACACAATTTTGAGTCGAAGAAAGAGAAATTGGCTCAATACGCAAAAAGAGTCTGGAATGTTTCAAGCGAAAATGAGGACGAATCAGCACGATTGGGAATTGAAAAAATGGAATCGTTCTTTCAGTCTTTAGAGATTCCAACGCGTTTATCACAATATACTTCTGATTACTTAGAGGCCGGAAATAAGGTAGAGAAAGCCTTTACTCAACGAGGTTGGCTAACTCAAGGAGAACGAAAAGATATTACTCCTGAAGCAGCTAAGGCCATTATTGAAGCAAGTTTCTAACAAGATGAATAAATTACTAGTTTTACTTTTCCTTGGCTTCTTTAGCCTAGGATTAGCTCAAGAGAATAAGCCTGAATATTGGCAAGACATTGAGAATTTCAAGCAGAAAGATTTAGTTAACCCACCCCCTCAAGGAGTGATCCTACTCATTGGTAGTTCTTCCTTCACGATGTGGCAAGACGTAGAAGATTATTTTCCAGGAAAAACATTTATCAATAGAGGGTTTGGAGGTTCTAGAATAGTGGACCTTAACTACTATTCTGATTATCTTCTGTCTCTTCCTAGTCCAAAGCAGATTCTGATCTATTGCGGTGAAAACGACATTGCTTATCATTTAGATCCAGTAAAGGGAAAAGAAGTTTTAAAGCGCTTCCAAAATTTTTACGCTAAACTCAGAAAAGCCTATCCTGAGGCCCAAATCGACTATTTATCGATGAAACACTCACCAAGTCGTGATGAATTATGGCCGGAAATGAAAAAAGGAAACAATAAAATAAAGCGCTTTATCCAAAAGCAACCGAGGTCTGGTTATATTGAATTAAACGAATCTCTAAAAGATGCTAATGGAGAAGTACGTCGAGATGTATTCCTAGAAGATATGCTTCATTTGAATTCAAAAGGCTATAAGCTCTGGGCTGAAGTTATGCTTCCTTACCTAAAATAGATCCTTAAAGGATCTATTTTTTTCTTCTCGCTTTTGATTTTGCCTTTGCCTGCGCTCTATTGGCTCCAGGCTTGCTCTTAGGTTGCTTACGTTTGGAAGGTCCTCCTAAATTAATTTTACGGTTCTTCTCCTTTTTTTCATGGAAAGCTCCCCCCCCTTCCGTTATCTTCACGGTATGGGCATTTTTCATTTTAACCTCCTCTTGTTCCGAAGCAATTTTCTTCGGATTCACCGCTACTTCTTCAGGAAACTTTTCCATTTGAAGTTCTCTGTTCATAAATACCTCAATCTCTAGAAGTTGAGGCTCTTCTTTCTTTGTAAAGAAAGTGATTGCAATTCCGTCCTTATCCGCTCTACCGGTTCTACCAATTCTGTGAATGTACTGCTCCATTACCTCTGGGACTTCAAAATTGATTACATGCGTAATATCAGAAATATCAAGTCCACGAGCCATAACATCAGTCGTAATAATACCACGAAGCTCCTGAGATTCAAAACTTCTCATGGCCCTTAGACGATAATTCTGCGATTTATTGGAATGGATAACATCAAACTGCCCTGGAAAAGCTTCTTCAATCTTCTCAAAAAGAAGATCAGTATGTTTTTTATTGTTACAGAAAATAAGCACTTTTGACAAATCAGTAGTCGTTTCCAGTAAGTGCTTTAAAAGATTAAACTTTGTATTGAAATTTTCGACAGGATAACCTATCTGTACAATTTTTTCTAAAGGAGTTCCTGATTTCGCAAGAGAAATCTCAACAGGACCTGCAAAATACTCTTCGAGCATTCCGTCCACTGCATCGGTCATGGTAGCAGAGAATAGGATGTTTTGCCTTTTCTCTCTCATCATCTCAAAAATATGAGTTAATTGAGGACGAAATCCCAGATTCAACATTTCATCGAATTCATCAATAATGAGTCGCTGTACCTCCTTTAATGAAATGGCATTATCAATGGCAAGGTCCATCACTCTTCCGGGCGTACCCACAAGAATATCACAACCGTCATTGAAAAGAAGCTTTTGTGTATTTATGTTCTTTCCACCGTAGACCCCGATAACTCGAGCGGTCAAATTCTCTGTTAATCTAGTTAGAATATCGCATACTTGGACCACTAGCTCTCTTGTAGGAACCAGCACTAAAACCGTTGGATTACCGGAACGGTTGTATTTCCACATTTTAAGCACAGGCAAAAGATAGGCAAGGGTTTTACCTGTTCCGGTTTGTGCTATCCCCATGATGTCTCGTCCGGAAAGAATCGGTTTGAAACTTTTTTCTTGAATAGCAGTAGGTTCAAATAACTCAATATCCGCTAAGGTGTTGAGTAATTTTTCTGGCAATTCGAAATCTGCAAAAGTTAAATTCATTGAAGTACTGCGTAAAAAACCTAAAACTAGGTAGGGATTAATTGGGGCAAAGATAGCGTATTTCAAGAAAAGTTAATTCATGCGAATTATGACAGACGCAACCATTATTAATTGCAGTCAATAAAAAAGGAAAAAATCGCACTACAATCAAGCTCTATTTTATCTCGAAGCATTGCTTAAAGTAAAAATCAGATAAATAAGTTTATTTATCTGATTTTAAATAATATAAATTAAACTACTTAAAGTAATTTTTTGTTTATTTTTTTAATTTTATTCTAAGGTTTTTTAGCATATCCTGGGTCATCGTTTTGACATCGAATTTATAATCTAGACCCCAATCTCTCTTAGCAACCGAGTCATCAATAGAGGCCGGCCAAGAGTCCGCAATCTTCTGACGGAAATCCGGCTCGTACTCAATACTGAACTCAGGGATCTCTTCTTTTATGGCATCAGCGAGCTCACTTGGTGTAAAAGACATTCCTCCTAAGTTGTATGAAGTTCTTACTGAAAGTGCTTCTTTTGGAGCCTCCATTAACTTAAGGGTCGCTTCAATAGCATCGTCCATATAGAGCATGGGCATAGCGGTATCCTTACTAATAAAGCTAGTGTATTTTCCTTGTTCCACAGCTTCATAGTAAATCTCTACCGCATAATCCGTTGTCCCTCCTCCCGCAGGTGTCTTCCATGAAATAAGTCCAGGGTAACGAATACTACGAACATCTACACCATGCTTATCAAAATAATACTCGCACCATTTTTCTCCAGCTAATTTTGAAATTCCGTAAACCGTTGTTGGATTGAGCACTACATCTTGACCCACATTCTCTTTTGGAATCCCTTTACCGAAAACCGCTATGGAACTAGGCCAAAATATCTTTTGTAGTAGACCTTCACGAGCCATCTCACAAAAATTGATTAAAGGCTCAACATTGAGTTTCCATGCAAACAAAGGCTGTTTTTCAGATGTTCCAGAAAGCAGTGAAGCCAGATGATAGACTGTTGTAATTTCGTATTCTTTTATCACCTGCCTAACAAGTTGGGTGTTGGTTACATCCATTCTTTCATAAAATCCTGCACTGGTTAAGTTCTTGTCAAACCGATCAAGACCCGAGGCCACTACATTCTCTTTTCCGTGGATTTCGACTAAGCGATTCGTTAGCTCGGTCCCAATTTGACCTAAAGCTCCTGTAATGAGTATTTTTTCTTGCATGGAGGTATATTCACGTTTATAATGATAGTAAACAAAAATAGCAATTTTCCCTTTGAAATAAAAGCATAATACCTACTCCTTACATGACTTTTTGCTTCCCCTGACAATCCGGACTCTTAGTAATTGAATTTAGGTCCCTTTCTATTTTCAAGAAGTTTGTATCTTCGAGTTCTTAAAAAATCACTCTACTAGAATGACATTTCCAACCTTAAACAGACTAATCCTGGTCGTAGGACTTTTCACCGGATCTTTACTATCTGCTCAATTTCAAGACCTTACGGTTCAAAAAGAAATTCATACCAGAGACAAAGGAATGGTGGTTTCTGCCCACCCATTAGCAAGTCAGGTAGGAGCAAAAATCCTAAGAGACGGTGGAAACGCTTTTGATGCAGCGATCGCTACTCAATATGCTTTGGCGGTGGTCTATCCGCAAGCAGGTAACTTAGGTGGCGGAGGATTTTTAATTGGCATTAAAAATTCCGGTGAAAAAATCGCTTTAGATTTTAGGGAAACGGCTCCCGAAAAAGCGCACAGAAACATGTACATTGATAAAGAAGGAAACCCTAGAACAGATTGGTCTCAAGAAGGAAGTCTTGCGGTAGGAGTTCCGGGCTCGGTTGCTGGATTTTTCGCTACGCTTCCTCATGCCAACCTGCCCATGGAAAAATTAATAGCGCCGGCCATTGAGCTTGCTGAAAAAGGGTTCGCTCTTACCCAAAGAGAAGCAGAGCTATTAAATCGCCATAAAGAGGAATTTTTGAAAAACAATTCTATGCCCACCGCTTTTGTTAAGCAAACTCCATGGAAAGAAGGGGATCTCTTGATTCAAAAAGATCTAGGGAAAACGCTTCGAAGAATTCAGCAGCTAGGTCTTGCAGGATTCTATGAAGGGGAGACCGCAAAAGAAATTGTTACAGAAATCAGCAAAGGTAAGGGCATCGTAAGCTACAAGGACCTCAAGAACTATAAAGTTCGCGAGCGCCAGCCTCTAGAATTCGTCTACAAAGGGCATCAGGTAATTTCCATGCCGCTGCCTTCGAGCGGTGGAATTTTACTTGCGCAAATGCTTAAGATGAGCTCCTATGAAAATTTAGAAAAATACGAGTTTCATTCTCAAGAGGCCTTGCAAATTATGATCGAAGCAGAGCGCCGAGCGTATGCAGATCGAGCTGAATATATGGGTGACCCCGATTTTGTAGAAGATCCTACTAAAAAACTCCTTGCCGAATCTTACCTAAAAGGCCGATGGGAAAACTTTAGATTCTCTAAAGCAACACCTAGTAGTGAGGTGGGAAAAATTTATCCTCAAGCACAGGAATCTACAGAAACCACCCATCTTTCAGTCCTAGATAAAGACCTAAATGCAGTATCGGTCACCACCACATTAAACGGTCTGTATGGAAGTAAAGTAGTGGCTGGAAAAGCTGGATTTTTCCTTAATAATGAAATGGACGACTTCTCAATCAAACCGGGCACACCCAACATGTTTGGAGCGATTGGTGGGGAGGCCAACAAAATTGAACCAGGCAAAAGAATGCTTTCCTCAATGACTCCAACTATTGTTTTGAAAGATTCGCAGCCTTATATAGTGGTAGGCACACCTGGAGGTACAACCATCCCCACTTCTGTGTACCAAACGCTCGTGAATTTAATTGATTTCAAACTGGATGCAAACAAAGCTGTAAATGCAGCTAAATTCCATCACCAATGGCTTCCTGAAAACGTAAAAATTGAGAAGGGATTCCACCCGGAGATGATCAAAGCACTTGCAAATAAGAACTATTCCTTTGAATCTGTTAACCAGATTGGTAGAACGGAACTCATAGTTCGCTACGAAAACGGCGCAGTGGTTGGAGTGGCCGATGGACGTGGAGACGACTCAGTTGCTACGGAATAAACGAGTTTTAATACGGTTGGTATAAAGAGTAAAAGCTAATTCAAAACGTTTAAACTACTTGCAAGCACTTTCACTTTCACAGGTGAAGGAATGGAATGAAACTCTCCATCCAAATGCCAATTAGTGGTATTCACCTCAAACTCAACTTCTTTCACTGGTAAATAGGTTAAATAGTTATCCGATTCGAGCTTTTTGGTGAACATTTTAAAGG
Source organism: Bacteroidota bacterium (assembly GCA_023393915.1). Taxonomy (GTDB): domain Bacteria; phylum Bacteroidota; class Bacteroidia; order Flavobacteriales; family Weeksellaceae; genus Planobacterium_A. The sequence goes on from JAEXBS010000047.1 coordinate 138,068, forward strand.
CAAAACCAAGCGAATAAAAGAAAGGGAATTTCTTTACCAGAACCAAATCCACCAGGCCATCACTTTTACTCGCCATGGGAGCAATGTAAGCGTGATTCCCAAATTGCCTCGTATTGGCGATATTCACCATGAGGTATTTGCCATTGTATTTTTTTAAAGTGTGGTCATTAAAATCCACTTTAATGGGCTTGTAATTGAAGAAGGTTTTTAATGTAACTTGAATATAGTTTCCAAAACCTCTGGAAGTTTTCTCAAATTCTTTTATTACCTTACCATCAAATCCGGTACCTGATACATTGATCGACAATCGATCATTTACGGTAAAAGTATCTATGGTTTTGATTTGTCGTCTTTCTAACTTTTCAAGTAAATCCCCTAAGTCTTTGCTAAAATGGGTTTCGTTAGAAAAACCGTTTCCAGACCCTGCGGGAAACACAGCTAGAATCTTCGAGGTTCCAATCAAATGACGTGCTACAGTAGAAATCGTACCGTCTCCCCCAACAGCTACTAATACTTCTAGGTTATCTAAATGCTTTTGAATAAAAACATCGGTTTGCTCAATGCTATTAGAGATCAAAATCAAGGGATCGCTTAATTTCTTCTTTAGTTCATTTACAAAAGGTTTATAGTTACCTTTAGCCGAGTGAGGATTAATAATAAACGCAACATTTTTCATACAAAACAAAGCTTGCCTTATAAATCTTACCTATCGATTTAAATCTAATTTGTAAATCCCATTCGCTGCTTAAACTGTGGAGTCAAATGTTCTTTAATTGTCTCGAAGGGAACTTTTATAGAAATGATTCCGTATACATAGGCTGCGATTTCATATTGATTGTAGGTGAAAATCAAATGGGTAGAATCAAAGTGAAAATTTTGGTTGTAGGAGAGTTTTTCAGGTTCAAATAAACCGTCTTTACGCTCATCCGCATACTGTAGTAAAATTTTGTTCCAGTCTACTTTTGCAACCTCCACTATATCAGAGAGTTTAACTGTAGTTTGCGTTTTTAAATCGGCTACTTTATACAGTTCGTATGCGTACCCGTGCGCTCCACCAGTGTACCCATATCCTGTATATTTTACAGTAAGGTAATCGTTAAGTTCGGAAACGACATTCATCTCTGAGACTTCATCCCAAGTTTGTTTACTTCCTGGCTGAAAATCCACCAAATCCTTCTTAGTTCTTTGGTAGTATCTGTCTTTCTTTTCCTGTATTAACTTCTCGACTTCTAATTTTTCGTAAGCAATCGGGGGAGCAATGGAGTCGAACAGCACATTAGAATACAAGCTATCAAGGACATTCTTCTCTAGCCCCTTAAAAACTAGAACTTTCTGGGCATACTTTGCCGTAACTAGCGGACTGACTTCTAGGGAGTCTCCTATGCGCAAAGAATCGTAAGAAAATACAGGTTCATTTTGGACGGTTGTAAGGGTATCTGCGTCGGTATGGTTTTGCTCTGTCGTGGTCTTTGTACAGGACGAGACAAAAAGAGCTATTGCGAAAATAGAAAGTAAATTTTTGATCATAACGATAGTGGTTTGCTTAGCTACTATGCAAAATATGCTCCAAAAAACATCTACTTTCCCTTTCAAAGTAGAAAACAAAGAAAATTAATAATTACGTAAACTTCGGTGAAAATGAGAATCTACCTAAAATCCCTTAAACTAGACTCCCTTATTTTCGGCCAGCTCTTTTATTCGTGAAAAACCCTTTTTAAATCCTTCGAGTAGGTGCGGCTTATGCTCATTTTGGGTCTGAGTTGCGCAATGAAGTTTTGTATACCCTTCCAATTCAATTAGACGGTACTTTTCCATGCTTCCACTCCACTCCATTACTTCTTTTGTGCCCAGAATTTCTTTTCCGTTTTGTAATAGTCCCAGATGCTTAAACACAACTTCATAGGGTGGGTTTAATAATTCAATAGTAGACAACATTCCATTTTGACCACTTTTGTCTAAGAATAAGGTTCTACCCCCGACCTGCCAATCGGACTCATAATGCGACCCTGGAGAGAAGAACTGAGTCCAATCCCTGTAAGAATCTTTTTCCCACAGTAGTTTCCAAATCGTTTGCGCATCAGCACTAATTTCTATTTCATATTCGATCGTTTCCATAGGAATTTAAATTTTTATTGTGAAAATTAACTTTCTGCTAGCTCCTTAATTGCTAGTAACATAGAGGGATACTTCTTTTGGAAAAAGTCAGAAAACTCCTCTAAAGCTTGGACTTTCACTCGAAGTAGCGTACCGTCCTTATTTTCGTTTAAAAGATACTGCTCCATGGAGTCAATCCAGGATTGGGGTGACTCTTGAGCGTTTTCCATCCATCCTAAATGCTTAAAGGTCATTTCTTTATTGGGGCGGTTTTCTACCACTAAATTGTACATTCCGTTCTGATTAGAATCAAAAAAATAGATTTTACTCCCTTTGGATAAATCTCCTTTGTAATAGGACCCTTTATTTAATGATTCCGCCCATTTCCGATAGTTATGCTCTTCCCATAAAGTACTCCATACTTTACTTGAACTTGCATTTATATGAATCTCAAAATGTAACGGTATCATATTAAATAGATTGGTAGGCCTTTTCTAAAACAGAAATCTCTATTTTCTGCATCTCCATCATCGCTTCAACAACTTTCTGTGCTTTGTGTGGATGGTCAAAATCATTCATTAGTTCTAAGAGTCGTTTGGGCACAATTTGCCAAGAAAGTCCGTATTTATCTTTGAGCCATCCGCATCGACTTTCCACTCCTCCTTCCTTAGTTAAAGAGCTCCACAAATGATCCGTTTGCTTCTGATCATCCGTCATTACCACTACTGAAATCCCTTCATTAAAATCAAAGGGATGATCTTTGGAACTATCCATGATGAAAAAAGTGTATCCGTGAAGATCAAAATGGGCATGTTGCACGTGGTCTGCCATCTCATAGTCTTCTTTTCCTACACCTTCTCCATACTTTAATACGCCTCCAATACTTGAATCGGGAAAGATGGAGGTATAGAATCCCATAGCCTCTAGAGCTTTACCATTATTTTCATGTAAAAACATTAATGTTGGAACGATCTTTTGATCCCCCTCTTGTATACCCAAATACACTTGCCATGTTACTCCGTAACGATCTCGAACCCAACCGTATTTTTTGCTCCACGGATATTCGCTTAAGGGCATAAGGACTCTACCTCCCTCAGCAAGGGGATTCCAGTACTTTTCAACTTCCTCTTCTGACTCACAGAGTACCATGAATGAGACCGATGCGTTCTTTTCAAATTGTGGACCCCCATTTAATAGCATTAAACGCTGTCCAAACAATTCAATATTCACGACTACTGGAGAATCTACAGTGATTTTTCCGCCAAAAATCTGGCAATAAAAATTAGCGGACTCTTGGGCCTGTCCATTAGACCATAGGCAAGGAAAGATATCGTTATTCATGTTAATTTCTAGATTTTTATTAGCTGCATATAAATATACAGTTTCGCATGAAGAAAGTAAAATACTTACTTCTAAAAAAAAGGAATTAACCTTCTGCATTGAAATTAATCATCCACGGGGTGCCAAATCGATCAATAAAACTACCCCAGTAGTCTCCCCAAAATTGGTCCGTCATAGGAGATTCAATTTCACCCCCTTCGGAGAGCTCTGAAAATAAGCGATCCGCTTCCTCTCGTGAATCCGGATGAATGCTAATGTATGCGTTCGTTCCTTTAACATAAGGAACCCCCATATCGGGCATGGTGTCGCTGCCCATTAGAATTTGTCCCCCAATGTCAAGTCCAACATGCATAACACGATTTTTTAATTCTTCGGGAGGCGTATACCCTTCCGAGCTTGGGACGTCTCCCATTCTCATTAGACCGTATTTATTAAATTCTGTTTTAAACACTTTCTTATAAAGCGTAAAGGCTTCTTCACAGTTGCCATCAAAATTAAGGTAAGGATTTAGTTTCATAAGGTTTGATTTATAAATTAATGATTGGTTGATTTTCTACAATTAATTACGCTAAATTGTTTTTTAAAATTAGAGCATTTTCTATTTAAAACACTGCTAATCATTAATAATTGGGAAAAAATTAACGCTAGGAAATGGCACCTTCTTTACCAAGTAACTTACGTACGATCCCCAATTGACCGGCATGGTAACTTTCATGAAATACCAGTCCGACTACATTTTGTCGATCTTCTGAACGAACTACAATATCTTGTGAGAAAAGTCTAACCAGTTCGTTTTCTGATTTTTGAAAAAATTCTTTTAACGTTTCTAAATCTGGAGAATTCAATTGCTCTTGTATAGGCTTTTGTCCTCGATCAAAATGCTTGAAATCCTCTTCTTTCCATACGGGAACTCCCCCTAAAAGTTCTATTAACGAATTTCTGATAAATAGCACGTGTCCTAGGATCCAATGAGCTGAATTGACTCGGCCATCAAAAAACAAAAGGGCCTGCTGGGAAGTAATGCCTTCAATATTCTTGCGAATGACTTCATTAGAAAAGCCAATTTGGGTTTTTAGAAAATTATTGTCTTAGAAATCCATCTCTGATTTTTATTCAAAGATAGCGGGGTGCGGCCTTAAATGAACTTGTCATTTGACAAGAAATCATTTAAATCGACCTTCGAATTCTACTTAGAGAGCTATCCGTAATCCCCAAATAAGTAGCAATTTGCTTTAAGGGAACGTATTTAATAATCTGCGGTTTCTCTTTCATTAACTGAATATACCGCTCAGAAGCCGTTTTCATTACCACGTCTAATGAGCGCTTCTTTAAAGTAAAAACTTGATTGGAAAACCACGCTCTTCCCCACTCTCTAATTCCTTCCACTTCATGATAAAGTTTCTGAAAATCAGGAAATTCTATCTTGTATAATGTGCAATCGGTTACTGCCTGCAAATTTTCCTCAGAAGCAATTCGTTGAAAAAGAGAGGAATGAATAATTACAATATCACTCTGCGCAAAAAATTCTGTAGTGATTTCTTCTCCCTGAGAATTCACAACAAATGCCCTAACCACTCCTTCAACTAAAATATAATAAGATTCCGCGCGCTCTCCTTCTTTCAAAAGAAATTCGTTCCGAGCGACCTTAATAAGCTTATGATGCTGGGCTATAGAATCAATCTGCTGGGCAGTTAAAAGCGGATGTTTATAGACAATGGAGAAAATGGATTCCATAAAGCAATTTGAACAAATGTAAGAATTTCGATAAAAAAAGGTCGCCCAAAATAGGCGACCTTTATTTATTTATAGTTGACCCTTACGCATCTATTCGAGCGTACTTCGCATTCTTTTCAATAAACTCTCTTCTTGGTGGAACTTCATCTCCCATTAGCATTGAGAACACTCTATCAGCTTCTCCTGCATTATCAATGGTTACTTGCTTGAGCGTACGCGTTTCAGGGTTCATTGTGGTTTCCCAAAGCTGCTCTGCGTTCATTTCCCCAAGACCTTTGTACCTCTGCACTTCCACTCCCTTACCGTCAGAAGCCAGTTCACGAGTTCTTTCTTCCCTTTCCTTTTCATCCCAGGCATAGTGCTTCTTATTTCCTTTTTTCACTAAATACAAAGGAGGAGAAGCAATATAAACATAACCGTGTTCGATTAATTCTTTCATATATCGGAAGAAGAACGTTAGAATTAGAGTAGAAATGTGGGATCCGTCCACATCGGCATCGGTCATAATCACCACTTTATGGTAACGAAGCTTTGAGATATTCAAGGCTTTGCTGTCTTCCTCGGTTCCAACAGATACACCAAGAGCGGTATAAATATTCTTGATTTCTTCATTATCGTAGACTTTATGAAGCATGGATTTCTCAACGTTCAAAATCTTACCTCTCAAAGGAAGTATCGCCTGAAAATGACGGTCACGACCTACTTTGGCCGTTCCTCCAGCGGAATCTCCCTCCACTAAAAACAGTTCAGAAATCGCTGGATCTTTAGACGAACAGTCGGCTAATTTACCTGGCAGTCCTGAACCTCCCATAGGAGATTTTCTTTGTACCATTTCTCTTGCCTTCTTTGCCGCTTGTCTTGCCTTTGCCGCTAGAACCACTTTTTGAACGATTTGCTTCGCTTCATTAGGGTTTTCTTCTAAGAAGTTGGTAAGCATCTCCCCAACAATCTTATCTACTGCTCCAGATACTTCAGAATTTCCTAATTTGGTTTTGGTCTGACCCTCAAACTGTGGTTCCATAACCTTCACGGAAATAACAGCTGTTAATCCTTCACGGAAATCGTCCCCAGTAATTTCTACTTTTTCTTTTGCAGGTAATCCTAATTCATCTGCAAATTTCTTCAGTGTTCTTGTTAAAGCTCTTCTAAAACCGGTTAAATGGGTTCCCCCTTCATGCGTATTAATGTTATTCACATAGGAGTGAAGATTTTCATTAAATGAAGTATTGTAGCGCATAGCTACTTCTACAGGAATCTGATCTCTGGAACCTTCCATAAAGATCACATTGTCCATAATTGCTTCTCTATTCCCGTCAATATATTCAACGAATTCTTTTAATCCTCCTTCGGAATGAAACACTTCTTTCTTATAGCTTCCGTCTTCTTCTTTTTCTCTCTCATCCGTTAAAGAAATCGTGATTCCCTTGTTAAGGAAAGCAAGCTCTCTTAGACGGGTCGCTAAGGTATCGTAGTTGTATTCCAGTTCCTGAAAAATAGTAGCATCGGGTTGAAAAAACACATCCGTACCGGTAGTTATAGCCTCACCAATTTCTTTTACATCAGCAAGCGCCTTCCCTTGGGAATATTTTTGCTCATAGACTTTCCCTTCTCTACGTACAGTCGCGATGAGTGAAGTAGATAGTGCATTTACACAAGAAACACCTACACCATGAAGACCACCGGAAACTTTATAAGAATCTTTATCGAATTTTCCTCCCGCTCCGATTTTGGTCATTACAACTTCTAAAGCGCTCTTTTGCTCTTTTTCGTGTAAATCAACAGGAATTCCTCGACCGTTATCTTTTACTAAAATGCTATTACCTTCATGAATCACCACTTCAATAGTATCACAATGACCAGCTAGCGCCTCATCAATCGAATTGTCCACCACTTCATAAACCAAATGGTGAAGACCTCTGGTTCCAACATCTCCAATGTACATGGAGGGTCTCATTCTCACGTGCTCAATACCTTCCAGTGCCTGGATGCTGCTCGCCGTATATTGCTTTTGACTCATAGTATTTCGTATGCTTATTTAATTAGCTTAATTCTCTTTAAATTACACTCTTTTGCAGGAGTGCAAAGACTAGCAAATTTACGAAAAATATGGCGTTTTACAAAGCCTTAAGCCCTCATATAACAAAAAAGTGTCCTCACAATTACAGGGAGGACACTTTAGTAAATATACTGTTTATTAGTCGGATTAAATAAGTGAAATGTTCAAATTATCTTCCACTTTTTCAATCTTTACAATCTGATTTTTGGTCAATGCTTTGGTCGCTTTATCCCATTTTTTTCCTGAAAGCCCAGATTGTTCTTTTACCTCTTGTAAATTCTGTGGCTCGCTCGCTTTAGAGAGTAGATCTACAATTAATTTTTCATCTTCACCTAGACTTACTCCCACTTCTTTTTTCTCTGGTTTCATTTGAGGAAAGAAGAGTACTTCTTGTATCGAAGGGTTGTTCGTTATAAACATAACTAATCGGTCCATTCCAATTCCTAGTCCTGAAGTAGGAGGCATTCCGTACTCTAATGCTCTTAGAAAATCTTGATCGATAAACATCGCTTCATCGTCTCCACGCTCTGAAAGGGCTAATTGCTGCTCGAAGCGCTCTCTTTGGTCTATTGGATCGTTTAATTCTGAATAAGCGTTCGCGATTTCTTTTCCACATACCATTAGCTCAAAACGCTCTGTGAGCCCTTCTTTACTTCTGTGCTTTTTGGTCAGCGGGGACATCTCAATTGGGTAATCGGTAATGAACGTAGGTTGAATAAAATTCCCTTCACATTTCTCACCAAAGATTTCGTCAATAAGTTTTCCTTTCCCCATAGATTCATTTACTTCAATACCTATGGATTTTGCAAACTCACGAAGTTCTTCTTCGGATTTTCCGGTAATATCAAAACCTGTGAATTTTTGAATGGCTTCCGTCATAGAAACCCTTGGATAAGGAGCTTTCCAATTGATCACATGTTCTCCAAAAGTAGATTCAGGCTTGCCTTGTACTTGAGTAACACAATATTCAAGTAACTTTTCCGTAAAATCCATCATCCAATTATAGTCCTTGTACGCTACGTAAATTTCCATTGCGGTAAATTCTGGATTGTGCGTACGGTCCATCCCTTCGTTTCTGAAGTTTTTTGAAAACTCATATACCCCATCAAAACCACCAACAATCAGCCTTTTAAGATAGAGTTCGTTTGCAATTCTAAGATAGAGTGGAATATCTAAAGAGTTATGGTGAGTGATGAACGGACGTGCAGCTGCACCTCCGGGAATCGCCTGAAGAATAGGGGTTTCCACTTCAAAATAACCTGCATCATTAAAAAATTGCCTCATGGCATTGAACAGCTTAGTTCTTTTTACAAAGACCTCTTTAACATCCGAGTTCACTGTTAAATCCACATAGCGTTGACGGTAACGAAGCTCAGGATCATTAAATGCATCGTGCACTACTCCATTTTCATCTGTTTTTGCTTGTGGTAATGGACGAAGTGCCTTTGTGAGAAGTGTGAAATTTTTCACAAGTACGGTCATTTCGCCAACTTGTGTTCTAAAAAGCTCTCCTTCGATCCCAATAATATCTCCGATATCTAGCAAATGTTTGTATACCTCGTTATACAATGTCTTATCTTCACCAGGACAAATTTCATCACGATTAAAATATACCTGAATTCTACCTTCAGAATCTTGCAGCTCTGCAAAACTAGCTTTCCCCTGAATTCTCCTCGACATTAAACGCCCCGCAATCACTACCTTTTCTGCATCCTTGAAATTTTCCTTAATTGATTTAGTGGAATGAGTTATTTTAAATTCCGCAGCTGGAAAGGGATCGATACCCAGATCCACCAATTTTTGTAGTTTTTCTCGACGAATTAATTCCTGTTCTGATAACGACATTTTTCTGTTCTTTTTAGAATTTGCAAAAATAGTGATTTTTATAGAAAGAACAGAAAACAAATCCCTGCTCAAAAATCAGAAATAATAATTCTAAACTTTTGTTTGGTAAATTCTAAAACATTTATATATTTGCCTTTGTGAAATCAAGAACAAACAATACTTGGTGGTGGCTATTCAAACTCTCGTCGGGTCTGAAGCACTAACCGTGTATATTGTTTGCAAACGCATAACTAAGACTTTGACGATACCGTTGAAGTCTTTTTTTTATCCTTATGAAAACAGAAATATCTTTAAAAACCACCGTAAAAGTTGTGATGAGTGACCTCTTCACACCCGTCGGAATTTACCTTCGTTTACGAGATAAATTTCGTGATACCATTTTACTGGAAAGCGCCGGAAACCAAAACAGCGAAAACAATTTTTCCTACATTGCTGTAAATGCCATTGCCGGAATTGAAATTAAAAATTTTACAGAAGCGGAGTTGAAATTCCCTTCAGAAAATCCAAAAAAAATCAGTTTAGAAAATATTAAACTTACTGATTTGCTTCATAATTTTTCTCAAAGTTTTAATTGTGAAAAACCGGATCATCCAATAGGAAAAACAGCACAAGGTTTCTTTGGCTACACAAGTTACGATGCAGTTCCTTTTTTTGAAAAAATTAAATTCAGCGAAAAAACAGATCGAAACCAGATTCCGTTACTCCGCTACCGACTCTACCAATATGTAATTGCAATCAACCATTTTAATGATGAAATGTTTCTTATCGAAAATCATATTGATGGACTTAAATCGGAAATTCTTGAACTGGAAAACATCATTCATCAAAAAAATGCGCCTGTTTTTCCATTCAGAATTGAGTATAACGAAACTTCTAATCTTTCTGATGATGATTACAAACAACTTGTAGAAAATGCAAAAGAACACTGTTATAGAGGCGATGTATTTCAGTTGGTTTTGAGCCGGAGATTCGAACAGAAATTTTCCGGAGATGATTTCAATGTTTACCGTGCCTTAAGAAACATCAATCCTTCTCCATACCTTTTCTACTTTGATTATGGAGATTATAAACTGATGGGATCCAGTCCGGAAAGCCAACTCATTATTAATAACGGAAAAGCAATTATACATCCTATCGCAGGCACATTTGCAAGAACCGGCGAAACAGAGAAAGATCTAAAAGCTGCCGAAGAACTCAGAAAAGATCCAAAAGAAAATGCCGAACACACGATGCTTGTAGATCTTGCAAGGAATGACCTGAGTATTTATGGTAAAAACACCACGGTAACCAAACTTAAGGAAATTCATTTTTTCTCGCACGTTATTCATTTGGTTAGCGAGGTTGTGGCTGATGTAGAACCTTTGCAAAATCCTTTTGAAATGATTGCAGCTACTTTTCCGCAGGGCACTTTAAGTGGAGCTCCAAAATACAAAGCAATGGAACTCATCGACCGTTACGAAAAAAGTCCAAGAAGTTATTATGGCGGCTGCATTGGTTTTGTTGGTTTTGATGGCAGCTGTAATCAGGCAATAATGATTAGAACATTTTTGAGTAAAAACAACACGCTTTTTTATCAAGCTGGTGCAGGACTCGTAGCCAAATCTTCAGCAAACAATGAACTTCTTGAAGTAAATAACAAACTTAATGCTCTAAAATCAGCGATTAAAAAAGCTGAGAAAATTTAATTAAAATGAAAATATTAGTCTTCGATAATTACGACAGTTTTACTTATAATTTGGTGCAGATGACCGAGCAAATTGTAGGAAAAAAAGTTGATGTATTCCGCAATAATGAAATTTCGTTGGAAGACATCGCAGATTACGACAAAATTATTCTTTCTCCGGGACCGGGAGTTCCTTCTGAAGCAGGAATTCTTCTCGACGTAATTAAAACCTATGCACCAACAAAGTCGATTTTAGGAGTTTGCCTTGGTCAACAAGCTATTGCAGAAGCTTTTGGCGGAACGCTGATTAACCTAAAAGAAATTTACCACGGCGTTGCCACCAATGCTACAACAATAAAACCGGAAGCCAAACTTCTTAAAGATCTTCCGCAAACTATTGAAGTAGGCAGATATCACAGTTGGGCAGTAGATCCGCAAAATTTTCCTGAGGAACTTGAAGAAACTTCGGTAGATTCTGAAGGAATGATCATGTCGTTGCAGCATAAAACTTACGATGTTCATGGCGTGCAATATCATCCGGAAAGTATTTTAACTCCTGACGGTAAAAAAATCATGGAGAACTTCTTACTCAATTAAAAAATGAAAGAAATATTACAATATTTATTTAACCATCAAACACTTTCGAAAGCTGAAGCCAAATCGATAATGATGGAAATTGCCAACAAAAAATTCAATGAAAATGAGGTCACCGCTTTCGTTACCGTTTATTTGATGAGAAGCATTACTCTGGAAGAATTGGAAGGATTCAGCAGCGCTCTGCTTCGATTAGCAAAACCAGTAAATTTGGAAACCGATGATTTGGTGGACATAGTAGGAACCGGCGGCGATGGCAAAAACACTTTCAACATCTCTACTTTAGCAAGTCTTGTGGTTGCAGGTGCCGGACAAAAAGTTGCAAAACAGGGAAACTACGGAGCATCGACCATCAGCGGAGCCTCCAATGTGCTGGAAAATCTTGGTTATCAGTTCAAAGACACTGAGGAAGGTTTAAAGCAAGATTTAGAAAAAACCAATTTCTGCTTTCTTCACGCGCCGCTTTTTCACACGGCATTACGCTCTGTTGCGCCATTAAGAAAGAATTTGGGATTAAAAACCTTTTTCAATCTTCTAGGTCCTTTGGTAAATCCTGCACAACCAAAATTCAGTATGATTGGTGTCGCAAATCTTGAGATTGCACGCATTTATCAGTATCTCCTACAAAACAGAAAGTCAGATTTTATGATCGTTCACGCGTTGGATGGTTATGATGAAATCAGCCTTACATCCGATACCAAAGTCGTTGATAAACATGGTGATAAAATTTATTCGGCTGAAGATATTAATTTCAAAAATATTAAACCTTCAACGATTTTCGGCGGAAACACCAAAGAAGAAGCTTCCCAAATTTTTATAAATATTCTGGAAGGAAAAGGCGCCGATGAACAAAATTCCGTAGTTCTTGCCAATGCAGCTCTGGCACTACAAAACACCGGTAAATATGGCGATTATAACGCGTGTTTGGAAATGGCAAAAGACAGTCTATTCAACGCCAAAGCACTAAATACTTTAAATGCATTAATCAATTAAAATGAATATTCTCGATAAAATAATTGAAACCAAAAAAATCGAAGTTGCAAACTCGAAATCAAGAGTTTCTATTAACGATTTAAGAGATTCTGAATTTTTCAACCAACCAACCCATTCTTTAAAATTATCATTAAAATCTCAATCCGGAATTATTGCAGAATTTAAAAGAAAATCTCCTTCTAAAGGTAATATCAATAATTCTGTCAATTCAAATGAAGTTGTTGAAAATTATATGAATTATGGAGCAAGCGGAGTTTCAATTTTAACAGATGAAATTTATTTTGGAGGAAGTCTTCAAGATATTTTAAATTTGACTGAAACCTGCACTATCCCGATTTTACGTAAAGATTTTATGATTGATGAGTATCAGTTTTACGAAGCAAAATCAGTCGGTGCTGATGTTGTTTTGTTAATTGCTTCGTGTCTTAGTCCGGATCAGGTTGAAGAGTTTACAGAGCTTTCTCATCAACTTGGACTGGAAGTTTTGCTCGAGATTCACTCTGAAGAAGAATTAAAGCATTTCAATTCAAAAATTGATTTTGTAGGCATCAACAACCGGAATTTGAAAAATTTCGAAGTCGATCTTCAGCATTCAGTTGATTTAAAAAATCTTCTCCCAAAAAATACGCTATCTATTGCTGAAAGTGGTATTTACAGTATTGAAAGCTATAATTTTTTAAAAGAAAAAGGATTTGACGGTTTTCTGATGGGTGAATATTTTATGAAAAATCAAAATCCGGGAAAAGCTTTTTCTGAATTTATTAAAGCAATTGAATTATGAATCAAAATAATGATTTGAAGATTAAAGTCTGCGGATTAACGCAAATACAACAAATTCGGGAATTAATTGATTTAAATATAGATTTTCTTGGATTTATATTTTATGAAAAATCACCACGTTTTGTATTGAATCATTTAAATTTAAAGAACATTGCAGAAAGTCCTCATTTTAGAAAAGTTGGTGTTTTTGTGAATGAAAGTATTAAAGGTATTGTTGAAACGGTAAACGAAGCTCAACTCGACATCGTTCAAATGCACGGAAACGAAGATGAAATATTTATACAAAGATTAAAAAAGGCGTTAGGTGAAAATATTAAGATCATCAAAGTTTTCAGAATCGAAAATCAAATGCCAGCAATAGAATCTTGGAATTTAGACGAAATAGATTACTTCCTGTTCGACACCGATTCTAAAGCTTTTGGAGGAACCGGACAAACCTTTAACTGGAGTATTTTAAACCAAATCGAAATCCCGAAACCCTATTTTTTGAGCGGAGGAATTTCACTCGAAAATTTTAATCAAATGTTATTGATTAAAAACAAACCTTTTGCAATTGATATTAATTCAAAATTTGAATTCAACCCGGTATTAAGGACCTCGAAAAAATAAAACTTTTTAAATCTAAAATCAGCAATTATGATTTATAAAAATCCCGATGAATACGGATATTATGGCAATTTCGGAGGTGCGTTCGTTCCGGAAACGCTTTATCCGAATGTAAAAGAACTTCAGGATAAATACCTCAATATTATTGAATCAGAAGATTTTCAGAACGAATTCCGAGCTCTACTGAAAGATTATGTGGGACGCGCTACTCCCCTATATTTTGCTGAAAATTTAAGTAAAAAATATGGCACAAAAATATTCCTGAAACGTGAAGACCTAAACCATACCGGAGCTCACAAAATAAATAATGCGCTGGGACAGGCTCTTTTGGCAAAACGACTTGGCAAAAACAGAATTATTGCCGAAACCGGCGCCGGACAACACGGTGTTGCTACAGCCACTGCATCCGCACTTTTGGGTTTGGAATGCATCGTTTATATGGGCGAAGTTGATATTGCACGACAGGCACCAAACGTTGCCCGAATGAAAATGCTTGGTGCAAAAGTAGTTCCGGCAACTTCCGGCTCAAAAACTTTGAAAGATGCTGTAAATGAAGCTCTTCGCGATTGGATTAATAATGCTACTACCACCCATTATATCATTGGAAGTGTGGTTGGTCCGCATCCCTTTCCAGATTTGGTTGCGCGGTTTCAGAGTATTATTTCAGAAGAAATCAAATGGCAATTAAAAGAGATTTCAGGCACAGAATATCCGGATTACGTGATTGCCTGTGTTGGCGGCGGAAGCAATGCTGCAGGAACTTTCTATCACTTTGTAAATCATAATGAAGTGAAAATTATCGCTGCTGAAGCCGGAGGACACGGAATTGATTCCGGAAAATCTGCTGCAACCACTTTTTTAGGAACCGAAGGTGTTCTTCATGGAAGCAAAAGCTTGGTAATGCAGGATTCCGACGGGCAAGTTACAGAACCGCATTCCATTTCCGCAGGACTCGATTATCCGGGAATCGGACCTTTCCACGCAAATTTATTTCAGAATAAACGGGCTGAATTTTTCAGTATTAATGATGATGAAGCCCTAAAATCGGCTTTTGAGGTCACCAAACTTGAAGGCATTATTCCCGCGCTTGAAAGTGCGCATGCATTGGCAGTTTTAGATAAAAAGAAATTTGAAACAGACAAAACCGTGGTCATTTGTCTTAGCGGACGAGGAGATAAAGATATGGAAACCTATTTAAAAGCCATGAACGAAGAACATTAATTTACATAAAATGAAAAAACTTAATATATATTTCACCGCAGGAATTCCAAATTTGAACGATACCGGAAAAGTTGCCGAGTTGATTCAGAAAAGTGGTGCAGATTTTATGGAAATTGGAATTCCCTACTCCGATCCTGTCGCCGATGGCCCTGTAATTCAGCAGGCTCACGTGCGCGCATTGAAAAACGGAATGAATCTTCAAACCTTATTTGCTCAGCTTTTGGAAATAAAAGATTCGGTTACAATTCCTAAAGTTTTAATGGGATATATCAACCCTGTAATGCAATTCGGTTTCGAAAAATTTTGCCAAAAATGTGCTAATTGCGGGATTTACGGATTAATCATTCCCGATTTGCCACCAGCTGAATTCGAGAAAAACTATAGAGCAATCATCGAAAAATATGGACTTCATTTCATTTTTCTCATCACTCCGGAAACCTCGAATGAACGCATTAAATATCTGGACAGTCTGAGTTCGGGTTTTCTCTATGCCGTAAGTTCTTCTTCTACCACCGGCAATACTGAAAAACAAGTTAACAACGAAAAATATCTGAAAAGAATTGGAAATTTTGAGTTAAAAAACCCTGTATTCGTAGGCTTTGGCATTAAAAATAAATTGGATTTTGAATCAGTTACCCAACAAACTCAAGGCGGAATTATCGGGACCGCTTTTGTGAAAATTCTGCTCGAAAACCAAAATTGGGAAGAAAAAGGAAAAGATTTTATTCATAGCATAATAAAATAATTTCTATTTTTGCATTACAAAATTTTCAGATGATCATCACACAAAATAGAAAAGTTCAGTTTGAGGATCTTGCGATTTTAAACTATGAAGCCGCCTTCAACTACCAGGAAAATCTGATGAACGCTATCATCAATCAAAAACTGAAAAACCGCGACAGAACCGACGGAATTTACGAAGAAACCGAAAACCATTTCCTGTTTGTAGAGCATCCTCACGTTTACACTTTAGGTAAAAGCGGCGACGAACACAATATGCTCGCCAATGAAGAAAAACTTAGGCAGATTGATGCGACTTTCGTGAAGACCAATCGTGGTGGAGACATTACTTATCACGGTTTTGGTCAGGTTGTCGGCTATCCCATTATTGATTTGGATAATTTTAAATCCGACATTTATTTATATATGCGAAATCTTGAGGAAGTAATCATCAGAATGCTCGCAGAATACGGCCTGAAAGGTGAACGCAGCGAAGGCGAAACCGGAGTTTGGCTGGATGTTGGAAAACCGTATGCACGAAAAATTTGTGCAATGGGAGTGAAAACTTCCAAGTGGGTGACTATGCACGGATTTGCAATCAATGTGAATACGGACCTTCGTTATTTTGAATACATCATTCCGTGTGGAATCAAAGATAAATCAGTGACCTCGTTGCAAAGAGAATTAGAAAGAGAATTCAACCAGGAAGAAACAAAGGAGTTGAAAGAAAAAATTTTAAAATATTTTGCTGAAGTTTTTGATGCGGAATTTTTAAAATAAAGCTACTTCCAATAGTCCTTATCGTAATATATAATAAAAGTGATTTTCCAATTAAGGACCATCACTTTTTTTTTGGATTTTATTTCAACTAAAGCTTCTTATGCCACGTCCTCAAAGCGCTAGAAATCCACTACTCCATTTTGCTTCATATGTAAAAATACACCGCATTGGTTGAAAATTATTGAATTCATAATTTTTGAAACAAAAAAATTATATATTTGTAAAATTCCAAATTATAATAAAAAATGGCAGAATACAAATTATTACTTCCCAGCATGGGAGAAGGAGTGATGGAGGCAACAATTATCAGCTGGCTTTTTAACGAAGGAGACCAAGTAGGTGAAGACGACTCTGTCGTTGAAATAGCTACCGACAAGGTAGATTCAGATGTTCCCACTCCAGTAGCAGGAAAATTGGTCAAAATTCTTAAACAAAAAGATGAAGTGGCCAAAGTAGGTGAAGCCATTGCCCTACTAGAAATTGAAGGGGAAAACGTATCGCAAGAGCAAACGCAAGAAGAAAAGACGCATAGTGAAGTAGAAACTCAAATCCCTGATTTAAATGAAAAGGAAATTGCTGAACTGGAAAAACCTTTACTTGAGTCTCAACAAAAAGACACACTGAAGGACCAACACCTTTCTCCACTAGTAAAATCCATTATTGAAAGAGAAAACATTAGTTCTCAAGAAATTGCTCAGATTAAAGGAAGGGGACTTGAGGGAAGAATTACTAAAGAAGATATTTTAGAATTTGTAGCCAACCGAGGAAAACAGGCACCTCAAAGTGCTACTGCTCCAGCAGAGAAGATTACTACTGCTCCAACACCAGCTCCTTCCAAGGTATCCACCTCACCGGTAGCCACTTCTGAAGGGGATGAAATCATCCCAATGGATCGAGTTCGCAAAATTATTGCCGAAGCTATGGTCACAAGCAAAAGAACTTCTCCTCACGTGACTTCCTTTATTGAAAGTGATGTGACGAATGTGGTGAAGTGGAGAGCAAAAAACAAAGCTTTATTTGAAAAAAGAGAAGGTGAGAAATTAACTTTCATGCCAATTTTCGTAAAAGCAGTAGTTAAAGCCATTCAAGATTTCCCTATGATTAATGTTTCTGTCGATGGAGATAATATCATTAAAAAGAAAAACATCAATATTGGAATGGCCACAGCCCTACCTGATGGAAACCTTATCGTTCCAGTAATCAAGAACGCAGATCAGCTCTCGCTTTCTGGCTTGGCTAAAGCCATCAACGACCTAGCGTACAGAGCAAGAAATAAAAAACTTCGTCCAGAAGACACCCAAGGCGCTACCTATACGATTTCCAATGTGGGAAGTTTTGGAAATTTAATGGGTACACCGATCATCCCACAACCGCAAGTGGCTATTTTAGCTATTGGAGCAATCGTGAAAAAGCCAGCCGTGGTAGAAACTCCAGAAGGAGATTTAATAGGAATACGCCAATTAATGTTCATGTCTCACTCGTACGATCACCGAGTAGTAGACGGCTCCTTAGGAGGAATGTTCTTAAAGCATGTACACGATTACTTAGAGAATTGGGATTTAAACACAGAAATATAATTTTCTTTTTAAATCAACATATAATCCTTTGGCTCAGCCAGAGGATTTTTTTGATACTTTTGCTTTCTAAATCGCTCTACTATGTTTAGAATCCGAGAGGCTAATAGAACTGATAGCTCTACTGTTTTTGATCTGATTAAAAAATTAGCTCAATATGAAAAACTCTCAAGTGAAGTAACAACAAGTTTGGAAGAACTCGAATCTAATATTTTTGATAATAAATATGCGGAGGTCTTAATTGCAGAGGTAAATCAAAGCCCCGTCGGATTCGCACTCTACTTTTTCAATTTTTCCACCTTTGTTGGTAAACCTGGACTTTATTTAGAAGATCTATTTATTGAACCCGAGCATCGTGGAAACGGTTACGGCAAAAATCTACTGATCCATTTAGCAAGCATTGCCACTAAGAAAAACTGTGGTCGAATGGAATGGAGCGTACTGGATTGGAATGCTCCTTCCATTGCATTTTATAAATCTCTAGGAGCAAAACCTATGGACGAATGGAGCGTCTATAGATTGGACCAAATGGGAATCAAAGAATTAGCCAATTCACAAAGGACCTAAACAAGTACTTTTTTGAATGCAAAGCAGTTCTAAGCCTTTGAAATTCAAATTATTTATTTAAATATTTGCACAGATAAGAACTTATAATTAATTTTGCACCTCGAAATATTTAACATTTAGTATTAACATTATGAACAACTACGAAACTGTTTTCATTTTAACTCCCGTTCTATCTGACGCTCAGGTGGAGGAAGCAGTGAAAAAATTTGAAGACTTATTAAAGTCTAACAATTGCGAAATTGTTGCTAAAGAAAACTGGGGACTTAAAAAACTTGCGTACCCAATCCAATTGAAAAAGAATGGGTTCTACACTTTGATCGAATTCAAAGGAGAAGGAACTGTTGTAGCTGATTTAGAAACAGCTTACAAGCGTGACGAAAGAGTAATCCGTTACTTAACTACAAAATTGGATAAGCACGCAGTAGATTATGCGGTTAGCAGAAGAACCAAACAAAAAACAGCAAAAGCATAATTTTAACCCCTAAAAATTTAGAACAATGGCAATCGACGAAATGGCAAAACAAGCCTCAGCTGGAGGGGAATCAGAAGTGAAATTCCTTACTCCTGTTGATATCAATACAAAATCTGAAAAGAAATACTGTAGATTTAAAAAATACGGCATCAAGCACGTAGATTACAAAGATGCAGATTTCCTTCTTCAATTCGTAAACGAGCAAGGTAAAATCTTACCAAGACGTTACACAGGAACATCTCTAAAATACCAGAGAAAAGTTTCTGCTGCGATCAAAAGAGCAAGACATTTAGCACTTATGCCGTACGTGGCAGATATGCTTAAATAATAATTAACAATTGTTGGTTGCTAAAATTAAAAGCACCTAACTTTAAAAACCAAAGGACAACAATGGACGTAATTCTAAAACAAGATGTTGAAAACTTAGGACTTGAGTTTGACATCGTTTCAGTAAAACCAGGATACGCAAGAAACTTCTTGCTTCCTCAGGGATATGCACTTTTAGCTACTCCTAAAAACAAAGCCAACTTAGCAGAAACTCTTGAATCAAGAAAAGAAGAAGAAGCTAAATTGGTTGCTGCAGCTCAAGCAAAAGTAGAACAACTTAAAAAGACTTCACTTGTAATCGAAACCAAAGTAGGTTCAAGTGACAAACTTTTCGGTTCTATCAATAACGCAAACCTTTCTGAAGAACTTGCTAAAGCTGGAGTTGAAATCGATAGAAAATACATCAAAATCCCTGGAAACACGATCAAGAGAACGGGTAAATTCTCAGCTCTTGTACGTCTTCACAGAGACGTTGAGTACAACTACAACTTCGAAGTAATTTCTGATGCTCCAATTGTAGAAGCACCAAAAGCAGAAAAACCTGCAGAAGTAAAACAAGAAGAGAAAGAGGAATCAAGCGAAGCTTAATTCTCTCTTGTAAATATAAAAAACACCGAATAAAATTCGGTGTTTTTTTATGCTCTTAAAATAGGCTTTCTATTAATATAGCGGGATAATTTGATCCCTAAATCCGTCCAAATGAGTTCCTGATTACCATTTCGGGCAATATGACTATCGGCCAAAGATATCTGCTCGAGGATAGCCTCGATGTTCGCTCCATGGATAAAAGGAACAAACTTTTCCCAGTTTACTGTATTCACAGGATAATAGACGAGATCTTCTCTTCCATAAGTTTGCATCAAAGCTTGTCTGAAAGTTTGAATACAAAATGCCAAAAACTGGCGCTGCTTATCCATTTTCCATGAAGAGACCGTTCTAGCCCAAAGAATAATATTCTTAAGCATTTGCGGTTTTTTCATTACCTGAACCGCATCCCTAACCCACTGAGCAAACATGTGCTCAAACTCTTGATTATCCAGCTCCCCCTCTAGCAGCTTCTGAAGTTCACGAAGATTACCTTGGGATTGAAAAACAAGTGGATTAACCTTCTCTTCTTTTACTTTTTCTGTGGACAAATGTTGAAGTAAATCGTTCTGGCTTAAACGATTTAATGGATGGATCTGTACTCTCGATAGAATCGTTTGCAGCATAAAATCAAGCGATTCGCACAAAATGAAAATATAAGTGTTAGCTGGAGGTTCCTCTAAAAACTTCAGAAACTTATTACTTCCTTCTTCTCTTATCTTATCGGCGCCCCATACAATAAGTATACGACTTCCCTTTTCAAAACTTTTTAAGCTAAATTTTTCAATCTGATCCTGAATTTCAGAGGTGGATATAAAAAAAGAAGTGTTTTTTGAAGTGCTTTTTTCAAAACGAGAACTCCAATCTGCAAAATCAACGTAAGGATTTTCTAACACCATCGATCGAAATTCTTGAAATTTATTACTACTTAAAGATTTTCCATCTTCCGTAAATACGGGAAAACTAAAATGAAGATCCAAGTGGTTCAGGCTTTCCACACGAGAATAAGCTTCAGGATTCTCTTTAGTTAATAGTGCGCTAGCAAAAGCTAAAGCTATTGGTAAAAGCCCGTATCCATAGGCGCCGACAAACAGATGTGCATGACCGACTTTACCTTTTTCGATAGCAGTCTGGAGCTGATTTTTTAGTTGCTCCTGTCCAAGTACCTGATCCCATTTCATAGGTTCCAAATATACAGATTTAAGCTCAAAAATACGCTCTATTTTAAAAGCCACCCCCCTTCCTTAGGTCACTATTGAAAACTGCCCCACTTAACAAACTTTAACGGGAGAGCATTTTTTCCTTTCAGTAATAATTAAGATATTTGCCCTCTGTAATTATATTATATAGAATGAAAAGAATCTATGTTCTTTCCTTGGTGGCCTTAGGAGCCTCTGTAAGTGCTCAAACTATTGGAAATTCCCCTTATGCGGCCTATGGGATCGGCGATGTGAAATACGATAACACCATAGACATCGCTTCGATGGGTGGAATTTCTACAGCGTATGTAAATGATTTTAATAATAAATTCAATTTTTCTAACCCTGCCGCCAACGCCAATTTCGGTCTGAGCTCCTTTAGTCTAGAAGCAAGCAATGAAAATAATTACTATTCAAGTGATTATAACAACAGCAAATCAACCAAGCATTCTACCTACCTTTCCAATATCTCTATTGCATTCCCAATATCAAAAAAAGTAAAGTTTGGTATGGGTTACCAACCCTATAGTTCCAAAAACTACGATATTCTTGTTAATACACCTATCGAAGGAGATATTATTCAAGCCAATCGTTTCCATGGAGAAGGGACACTTTCTACTGTGCAAGCTGCACTCTCGTATCAAGTATCTCCGTCTTTTGGACTAGGTCTAAGATCGAACTACTATTTTGGTAAGCTTTACGATATTGAGGAACTCACTTACTCGAATGCAGAGCTTATAAGTGGATATGAAACTTCAAGCAGGATTAGTTCTTTCAATTTTACGGCAGGTACTACTTACCAGAAGCGATTCGAGAATGATCGCAAATTAACTCTAGGTGCGACTTATACATTTGGAACTACAGGAGATCTACTTTCTAGATACAAGAACAGTACCTACTATTATTCCGCATCGCAGGAACATCAGAATGAATCCATTATTGAACAAAGAACAAGTAACGACAAAAACCTACTTCCTCAAGAAGCTTCCTTAGGTATTGGGTATGGACATGAAGGAAAATGGTTCTACAGTGGGCAAGTGGATTACAAAAAAGGAGAAACCATTGATTTTGTGGGAAGCCCTTTTGCCTACCAAGATGCCTATCGATTTTCAGCCGGAGGTTGGATTCTGCCCAATTACAACAACTTTAGAAATTATTTCTCTAGAGTAACCTACCGCTTTGGGGCTTACTATGAAAAAGGAGATTTAAAACTTACTCCACTCAACGCGACTCAAGCAACAAACATCAATAAAATGGCTATCACAGCCGGTGCTTTTTTACCTTTCTCAAATGCAAATGTAAACCGACTCAACGGAATGGATATTGGAATTGAAGTTGGTAAAAGAGGAACAAAAGAAAATCAGATGATCAATCAAACATTTGTCAATCTGAGAATCGGACTTAATTTTGCCGACAAATGGTTCCAAAAACGCCAGTACGATTAATCTCAATGCTTTCTGCACTGCGGAAAAACACTTTAGTTCTTCTTATTAGTACTAGCGCACTAATAGTACAGTCTTGTGATGAATCCTTAGTGGAGGAAAGAAACGAAAAGAATACGAATTTCGCCTCGCAAATCATTTATAATGCAGACATTGTGCGCCGAGATAGTGGACTTGTAAATCTGAGATTTAAGGCTCCCCTCATTGAGCAGTACGAACTGATCGATTCGCCCTACGTGGAAGCTCGCAAAGGAATCTATCTCGAATACTTTGATAAGAAAAACCCGAAAGCACCTGGTAAAATTTGGGCAGACTACGCGCATTACGATGAACTAAAAGCTTTTTATACGGCCAAAGGAAATGTAAAAATCATTACAAATGAGGGGCAAAGTTTCGCGATGCAAAGTATTTTTTGGGACCGAAGAGCACAAAAAATGTATACTTCCGACACCGTTTATGTGAGCGACAAGGATGGATCCATGCTGGTAGGAGCCAATGGAATGGTTGCAAAAGATGATTTCTCAGAGTACACCTTTAGCAACAACCGAGGTAGCTTCCCTGCCACTGAAATCCCGCAAGCAGGAAAATAAATTTTTCAAAAACTAATCTCACTTCAAAAGATTTTGTATTTTCCATAAAATATATCTTGTGGAAAACTACACTGCACTGGGACTAATGTCTGGTACCAGTCTTGACGGACTGGATATCGCCCATGTCCATTTTAATAGAAACTCAAACGATGTATGGTCTTTTAAGATCATTAATGGTGAAACAGTTCCCTACCCCAATGAATGGAAATTAAAGCTTCAAGAAGCGTATATTAAGGGAGCAAATGAAGTTTTCCAACTTCATACCGACTACGGTCATTACTTGGGTGAGGCTGTAAGTGAATTTTTGAAGAAACATAAGATTGAAAAACTAGATCTTATTTCGTCGCACGGCCATACGCTCTTCCATCAACCTGCTAAAGGATATACAGTCCAAATCGGAGATGCACGAGCAATTCAAAAGCTGAATCCCTTTCCGGTAGTCTATGATTTTCGATCTCAAGATGTTCTCCTTGGAGGCCAGGGAGCTCCACTAGTACCCATTGGAGATGAACTTTTGTTCTCCTCCTACAATGCTTGTCTAAATTTGGGTGGGTTTTCCAATATTTCCTTTCGTTGGGAGAATAATAGAATTGCGTTCGATATCTCCCCTGTGGGAACCGTTCTAAATCATTATGCTCAGAAGCTTAGATTCGCCTACGACGCAGAAGGAAAAATAGCAAAAGAGGCTGGTTTTTCTCAGGAGAAATTAGATCAATTAAACCAACTGGAATTCTACTTCGCCCAAGGACCCAAATCCTTAGGAATTGAATTTGTTCACGATAAAGTATATCCACTTTTAGACCCCTTAAGTCCAAGAGAAGCTATCGGCGTTTTTACCGAACATACTGCCTTTCAAATTGCGCAAATTTTAAACAAATACAAACTTGATTCTGTTCTAGTAACAGGAGGAGGAGCTTTCAACTCGTATCTATTAAAGCGTATAGAGCATCATTGTAGCTCAAAACTAATTCTCCCGGAACGGGAAGTTATCGAGCTAAAAGAAGCGTTAATTTTCGCTTTTATGGGGGTCTTACGTATACGTAAGCAGAACAATGTACTTAGTTCTGTAACGGGCGCTGAAAAAGACCATTGCTCAGGTTTGTTAGTAGATTAAACAAAAAAATGCAGCACAATGCTGCATTAAATGTTCTCGTTAGGATAAACTTTTTACAGTTGCTCTAACTTATCAGTTATTGAATTAATGAAATTCTGAAGTGGTTTTTCTACCATCATTTTAATAAAAGGATTGAACTTTCCTTCAAAAAGTAATTGGACCTCAGTCTGTGTTTCAGAAATCGGATTCATGTGTCCCTCCAGCGCAAAATCAAGGCTAGAACTTGCGGACTTTAGAACAACTTTGTCACGATTGACCTCTTCAATTTTCAATGCAATTTCTGGCATTCCTTTTAGGCCGAACTTAAAACCTTGATCTTTCACTTCAAATTTTTGAAGACCTTCAGGCATTAATTTTTCGTATTTTTCTGGAGAATTAAGCATTTCCATTAGCTCATCTACAGATTTATTTAAGGTAATTTTCCTTCCTTCTAAATTCATTTTTCTATTTTTGCATAATTAGTAAAGCGTTGCAAATGTATAAAGTTTTTATAAACGAAAAAAGACTTACTTTTAGTAATACAGCCAGTGTTACTGAAAAAAGTCTAGTTTTTGAAGGAGTAGCTACGCTGGAAATGGCCATCGATCTCTTAGAGAACACCTCTAGTCCCAATATCACAATCTATGGAGATAATCCAGAGTTCCTTTTCAACGAATTTTCTTCGCTTTATAAACAAATCGAAGCGGCGGGAGGAATTGTAAGAAATCAGAAAGATGAAATTCTTTTTATCTTCCGATTAGGAAAATGGGATTTACCTAAAGGAAAAATAGAAAAAGGGGAATCCATCCGTGAGGCCGCTCTGCGTGAAATTGAAGAAGAAACCGGCCTTAAGGAACTGGAAATCATCTCTAAGGCGACTACAACCTACCACACTTACACAGAGAGAAACCTTACTAAAGTTCTTAAAACAACGCATTGGTTCCACATGATCGCTCGTGGTTCACAGACCCCTACTCCCCAAGCGGAAGAAGGTATTACTGAGGCCACATGGAAATCTATTGCTGTTCTAGAAACAGAAATCTTCCCAAAGACTTTTAAGAACATTCAACTCCTACTTCAGGACAACATTTAAGTAACTTTAAAGTACATCTAGCAGTTTCTCAAGGGCTATTCCTCGCGAACCTTTTAGAAGAATATTATCGGAGTTCAGAGGCTGGTCGATGAGCTTCATTTTTAATTCAGACGTATCATTATACGCCTCTTTTTCATTAACCTTAAGAAACTGAGGCCCCACGGTAATAATCTTATCAAAACCTTTGCTATAGGCTAACTCCAGAATGACTTGATGCTCCTTTAAACTCTCTTCTCCTAACTCGAGCATATCGCCTAGAATAACGGTTTTACTCCCTGAAAAATGGGAAAAATTCTCAAGTGACGCACTCATACTGCTAGGATTGGCATTATAGGTATCTAAAACCAATGTCTGCCCTTCTCGTTGAATAACTTGAGATCGCATATTAGAAGGAACATACGATTCAATTGCCTGTTTTAAATCCGAAATATCAATATCAAAATAAAGTCCCAAGGCAACTGCTGAACTTAAGTTAGTGAAATTATAGCTACCTGTTAACTGAGAGAGTATTTGAGTTCCGTTATAGGAGAGTCCAATAAAATTTCCTTTTTCAAAAGAATCAAAAATGTAATCGGAATGAGCAGACCCAAAAGTAATTCGATCTCCAATTCCTTGAGAATTTTCTCTTTGCAAAGGATCCGCTTCATTCACTAAAACCTTTGCTTTCATGTCTCTAAGATAATGATAGAGTTCACTTTTCCCCTCAATTACTCCCTGAAAACCTCCAAAACCTTCAAGATGCGCTTTACCAAAGTTGGTAATATAGCCCAATGTAGGTCGCGATATTGAACATAGAAATTCAATTTCTTTCTTATGATTAGCACCCATTTCTACAACAGCAATCTCATGTTCATCTCGAATGGATAATAAGGTAAGAGGAACTCCAATATGATTGTTCAAATTCCCAACGGTACTTTGAACCCTGAATTTCATAGAAAGCACTTGTGTCATTAATTCCTTTGTCGTGGTTTTACCATTACTACCAGTAAGACCTATAATTGGAATATTCAATTGTGAGCGATGATACGCAGCTAACTCTTGTAAAAACTTTAAGGTAGAGGGAACATAATAGATTCTGTTATGCAAATCTTCAAATTCTATATCCTCAATTATTACAGCTTTAGCACCAGATTCAATGGCTGAGCGAGCTTGAGTAGCGGCATTAAAATTTTCGCCACTAAATGCGAAGAAGACACCGTCAAGTTCCACTTTTCTACTATCGATCGTACAACTAGTGCTAGCTAAAAATACAGGATAAAAATCTGAGACATTCATACATCAAAAATAACAATCTTCTATCTGAAATTAAAAGACTTTCAAGAAAAAATAAAAAAAAACACCAGATCAATTAAATCTGGTGTTTAAACATAAAATAGAAGTCTTTAGTTACGAATTCTTAAGTGCTTCAGCTCCTGAAACAATCTCGAGAATTTCGTTGGTAATAGCAGCTTGACGTGCTTTGTTATAATAAATAACAAGATCATTTTTAAGTGACTGCGCATTGTCTGTTGCTTTGTGCATCGCCGTCATACGGGCTCCGTGCTCAGAAGCAAGAGAATCTAAAACTGCTTTAAATAATTGCGTTTTAATTGACCGAGGAATTAAATTCTCAAGAATTTCATTTTTTCCAGGTTCAAAAATATAATCCGTTTCTGTTACAGAAGTCTCCGTACCTTCAGGCATAGCAATAGGAAGTAATTGCTCAACTTGAACGACTTGAGTAGCTGCATTGACAAACTGATTGTATACAATTTTTACTTGATCGAAATTGCCTTCACGGAATTCTTTCATTACCACAGCTGCAATAGAAGAAACACCTTCAAAGCTCACGTGATCTAGCACACTGCTTTGGTTATCAAAAATCTGCTTGTGGTTCTTCACTGCATCATAACCTTTTTTTCCCAAAGTTAGCACTTGAATCTCCTTCCCCTGTTGCTTAGAGAAATCATTCGAAAGCTCTTTTACAACCGAAGAATTGAAAGCTCCCGCAAGTCCTTTATTGGAAGTAATTGCGATGTAAAGAATTTTCTTCACTTCACGATTCTGTGCATAAACAGAAACCTGGTCTGGATCACTTGAAGAATTTACATTCTCAATGATCTCTTGTAGTTTCTGCGAAAAAGGTCGAAGCATCACAATGGCATCCTGCGCTCTTTTGAGTTTAGATGCTGCTACCATTTTCATGGCGCTTGTGATTTGCATGGTGGACGAAATGGATTGAATCCGTCCTCTAATTTCCTTTAAATTTGCCATTCTTTCTTTAAATGGTTCTTATAATAGGTTAAAGGCATTCCGCCTTCTTGCGGAATACCTATTTAGTAATTCTAGTACTTAGACGCTACATCAGCAGCTGCCTGCTTAAGAATTCCAGTAATTTGATCGTCGATCTTACCGGACTTAATAGCGGCCATAGTTTCTGGATGCTTCGTCTTTAAAAGCTCTACGTAACCAGCCATAAATTCCTTCACTTTTCCAACAGGTACCTGACGAAGTAGGTTTTCTGTTCCTGCGTAGATCATCGCAACCTGATTTTCAACAGGAAGTGGTGAATTAACAGGTTGTTTAAGAATTTCAACGTTCTTCTCTCCTTTCGAAATAACCGCTTGAGTTACTGCATCTAGATCTGAACCAAATTTAGCAAACGCTTCAAGTTCCTTGTACTGCGCTTGGTCAAGCTTAAGTGTACCCGAAACTTTCTTCATGGATTTGATCTGAGCATTACCTCCTACACGAGAAACCGAGATCCCTACGTTAATCGCAGGACGAACCCCTGAGTTAAATAAGTCAGATTCTAGGAAGATCTGTCCATCAGTAATGGAGATCACGTTGGTTGGGATATAAGCAGAAACGTCACCTGCTTGAGTTTCAATAATAGGAAGTGCTGTTAAAGATCCTCCTCCTTTTACCATCGGCTTTAAAGACTCTGGTAAATCATTCATTTGCTTAGCAATCTCGTCGTCCTTGATTACTTTCGCTGAACGCTCTAAAAGTCTAGAGTGTAAGTAGAAAACGTCTCCAGGATATGCTTCACGACCCGGTGGTCTTCTAAGTAGAAGGGAAAGCTCACGGTAAGCTACCGCTTGCTTAGAAAGATCATCATAAACAATTAGAGCAGGTCTTCCCGTATCACGGAAGTACTCTCCAATTGCAGCACCCGCCATTGGAGCATATACCTGCATTGGTGCAGGGTCAGAAGCGTTTGCAGCAACCACTACAGTGTAAGCCATCGCTCCACGATCTTCTAACGTTTTAACAATCTGTGCAACCGTTGATCCTTTCTGACCAATTGCAACATATATACAGAATACAGGTTCACCTGCATCATAAAATTCTTTCTGGTTGATGATCGTATCAATTGCAACAGTCGTTTTACCTGTTTGACGGTCACCAATAATTAATTCTCTTTGTCCTCTACCAATTGGAATCATAGAGTCAATAGAAACGATACCTGTTTGAAGTGGTTCGTTTACAGGCTGACGATAAATTACCCCTGGAGCTTTACGCTCTAGTGGCATTTCGTAAAGTTCACCTGAGATTGGCCCCTTACCATCAATTGGATTTCCTAAAGTGTCTACAACACGACCTAGCAAACCTTCTCCCACACGGATTGAAGAGATTCTTTGAGTTCTTTTTACTGTATCTCCTTCTTTTACTTTTTTAGATTCTCCAAGTAGAGCTACCCCTACGTTGTCTTCTTCTAAGTTAAGAACGATTCCCTCAACTCCTCCATCGAATTTCACAAGTTCACCGTATTGAACGTTCTCAAGACCGTAAACACGCGCAATACCGTCTCCAATGGTAAGCACAGTACCGACTTCCTCCACGTTGGATTGCGTGTCGAAATTCGCTAATTGTTGTTTCAAAATTGCTGAAACTTCAGCCGGATTTATTTCTGCCATTTTATGGGTGTTTTTAATACTAGTTTAAATGAAATTCTTTTTTGACTTGGTTTAGTTTGGAACGTACAGATTGATCAATCTGTTGGTCCCCTACTCGAAGAATGTATCCTCCAAGAAGATCAGGATTGACTTGAGTCAATAAATCGAACTTGGAATCCATGACCACAAGGTTTGAATTCTTAACAATTTCTTGAAGCGTAGAATCCGATAAAGCAGAGGCAGTTGTAAGAGTTACTCTTTGCACTCCCTTTAGATCTTCTAACTTATTAATATACTCTTGTGCGATTCTTTCAAGATGCTGTTCTCTACCTTGACGAATGATCAAGAAAATGAAATTTTTTGCTTCCGTGGAAAAATTTTTAAAGATCTCCTGAGCTACTTCAAGCTTCTTCTTAGAATCAATTACAGGCGAAGATAGGAAACTCTTTAGTTCACGGGACTTCTCATGAATTGTAATCACATCCTTCATCTCCTGGAAAAGAGTTTCCCTGAGAGAAGAGTCCGAAGCGAACTCTAAAAGTCCCTGCGCATAACGCTTGGCTACTTTTGAGTTTGACATTAGTTATTGCTTGATTTATCGTTATTTAAATAATTCTCCACTAAAGAAGATTGAGCCTCACTTGAATCCAATTGCTTCTTTAATATTGATTCTGCAATCGAAACAGATAAAGTACCAATTTGCGTTTTAATATCATGCATCGCAGATGCTTTTTCAGCTTCAATACTCAATCTAGCCTGTTCGATCATTTTATCTCCTTCAGTTTTAGCAGCTTCTTTTGCTTCACCTACAATGCGGTCCTTGATCTCACGAGCCTCTTTTAAGATAGCATCTCTTTCGATTTTAGCTTCACGAATAATACGCTCATTATCGTTTTTAAGCTCTTGCATTTCTTTCTTAGCTAATTTCGCTTGGTTAAGTGCATCCACTATGGAAGTCTCGCGCTCATTAACCATATTCAAAATAGGCTTCCATGCAAATTTGCTCAATAGGAAAAGAAGAATAAGGAAAGTAATTCCCATCCAAAACAATAAGCCAATTCCCGGTTCGATTATCATAACAGTATGTTTTTTTTAAATAATTCTAAAGTCTAAATTATGGTTTTAAAATTCCGGCGAAAAGCCAACCGCTTGTTCGCCGGAATGTGCAGTAAGGATTGATTACTTGATGAAAGCACCAAAGATAATCGCAATAAGACCAGCACCTTCGATAAGACCCGCTGCAATAAGCATTGCTGCTTGAATCTTACCTGCTTGCTCTGGTTGTCTTGCGATGGCATCCATAGCGTGTCCACCGATTTTACCAATACCAAGACCTACTCCTAATACAGCAAGACCAATACCTACGTAGATAAGTCCAGCTCCAGTTGTTAAATCCATAATAAAATATTTAGGTTAATAAAGTTGTTTTCTAATTTTTAAGCTACAATCGTATCCTTTCCTGCGCTGTCTGCATCGTTATGAGCGTGATCATGATCGTGATCTTCTACCGCCATCCCAATGTAAAGAGCAGATAATACTGTAAAAATATACGCTTGAAGAGCTGCTACTAAAAGCTCTAGCACAGAAACAAAAAGTGCTAGTGGCACAGAAGCAAGTCCTAATGCTGCATTCTTAAAGATAAATATTAAGGAGATAATAGCCAGAATCATAATGTGACCTGCCGTAACGTTCGCGAAAAGACGCATCATTAAGGCAAAAGGTTTTGTAAGTACACCTACAATTTCAATAGGAACCATAATAGGATAAAGTGCTAAAGGAACCGGCGGCATAAAAATATGTTTCCAGTAGCTTTTGTTGGCACTGAAAAGCGTAATAACTAAAGTCACAATGGCAAGAAATGCAGTGACAGCAATATTACCCGTCAAGTTCGTTCCAAACGGAGCGAAAGGGATTAATCCAAACAGGTTATTAAACCAAATGAAAAAGAAGACCGTTAATAAATACGGCATGTATTTTTTATACTTAACCGATCCAATATTAGGAATCGCTACTTCATCACGGATAAAAACCACTAAAGGCTCTAAAAACTTCCCAACTCCTGTTGGAATACCATTTTTATACCCACGGGCTGCCCCTATGAAAAGTAAAAGAAGAATGATAACGGAAACAAACATACCCGCTACGTTCTTTGTTATTGAAAAATCATAAAAAACCGTATCCGAAGTTTGGCTTCCACCAATTAAGCTAAACAAAGCAGCTCTTTGAATTCCCTCTGTATTCTCAATAATTCCATGATTCATCGTGTAGCCGTCCACTACTTCACCGTGCGCTACACTGCTAGACATAAAGGTATGCCATCCGTTCTTATCTTTTAATATAATAGGAAGCGGAATGGATACATGCTTTTCATTGGGTTCTCCTTCATTTAAGGTTAGGACATGCCATTCGTTTGCGTCTCCAATGTGGTGCATAATCATTTCCACCGCATTAAATTCTTCACCTTGGGTATCACCGGCTGCATAAGCCATACCCCCTGATAAAGTTAACAAAACGGCAAAAAAGAAAGATGAAAATCTCTTAATCATGGTACATTTTTATCGGTTTGCAAATATATCGATTAAATTGCATTTAGCCAATACGAATACTTGATATTTGTCATAATTTGTTAAGCTCCCTAACCACAGCAAAATAGAGAAAAAAAGTACAAACAAGAAACAGAGCAAGTACCCAAAGAAAATATTCGAGATTCTTAGGCACTACTGAAAGAACAACAATTGCCCAAACGATATCCTTTAATAAATTTAATCCAAAAAATTTTAGTCCACTATTCTCCCCTTTCTTAAGCACATAAAAAAACACGAGATACAAAGCCCCATTAATCAACAATAAGGATAAAAATAGATACAAAATAAGCGTCCAATCCACAGCGCTAAAATAAGAAGTTTTCTAGATTATTTTAAATCCTTATTTTTGCAGTCCTTAATACCCATTTCTATGTTTCAAAGTTTACAAGAAAAATTAGATAAAGCTTTACATAATATTCAAGGTCGCGGTAAAATCACCGAGATTAACGTGGCCGAAACCGTCAAAGAAATCAGAAGAGCTTTGGTGGATGCCGACGTGAACTACAAGGTTGCCAAAGACCTAACAAAAAGGGTTCAAGAGAAAGCTATTGGTCAAAACGTATTAACAAGTCTTACTCCTGGCCAACTCATGACCAAAATTGTTCATGACGAACTGGTGGACCTAATGGGAAGAACTCAGGAAGGTATTAATCTATCTTCCAAACCCTCCGTTATTTTAATTGCTGGTTTACAAGGTTCAGGGAAAACGACATTCTCAGGAAAACTTGCAAATTATCTAAAAACCAAGCGTTCAAAAAAACCACTTCTTGTTGCTTGTGACGTTTATCGTCCTGCAGCTGTAAATCAGCTTAAAGTTCTTGGGGAGCAGATTAATGTTCCTGTTTACTCCGAAGAAGGAGCGACCAATCCTTCTGCTATCGCAGAAAATGCAGTGAAGCATGCGAAACAAAACGGTCACGATGTCGTGATCGTCGATACGGCAGGTCGTTTGGCTATTGACGAACAAATGATGAACGAAATTAAATCCGTTCATTACTTTATCAAGCCTGATGAAACCCTTTTCGTAGTTGATTCCATGACCGGTCAAGATGCTGTTAATACCGCTAAAGCCTTTAATGACGCTTTAAATTTCAACGGAGTAGTTTTAACGAAACTTGATGGGGATACGCGAGGAGGAGCTGCACTTACTATTAGGAGTGTTGTAGATAAACCAATAAAGTTCATTTCCACTGGTGAAAAGATGGAAGCTCTTGATCTTTTCTACCCGGAAAGGATGGCGGACCGTATTTTAGGAATGGGAGACGTGGTTTCTTTAGTTGAACGTGCGCAAGAACAGTTCGATGAAGAGGAAGCTAAAAAACTTCATAAAAAAATTGCTAAAAACGAATTTGGCTTTGACGACTTCTTGAAACAAATCAATCAAATCAAAAAAATGGGGAACATGAAAGATTTGATGGGAATGATTCCTGGTGTAGGAAAAGCTATTAAAGATGTTGAGATTTCCGATGATGCTTTCAAACATATCGAAGCCATTATCTATTCGATGACTCCTGAAGAAAGACGCAAGCCCTCATTAATTAATATGAGTAGAAAGAAAAGAATTGCTAGCGGAGCAGGAAGAAAACTCGAAGATGTAAATCAACTCATGAAGCAGTTTGAACAAATGGGGAAAATGATGAAGATGATGCAAGGTCCTCAAGGGAAACAAATGATGCAAATGATGAGTAAAATGGGCGGAGGCCAAGGTTTCCCAGGAATGGGTCGATAGACTTCATTACACTTTTAATTACAATAGAAAAGCGGACTCTAATAAGGGTCCGCTTGATATTTGTAAAAAGAATAATGCGCTGCGCAGACTTTACTCATCTCTCATTCTCTTTTCTTCCGTATTGTAGGCATTAATGATTTTCTTTACAACAGGGTGACGTACCACATCTTCTTCCGTTAAATGAACAAAACCAATTTCTTTTACATCTCGTAGAATTCTCATCGCTTCCCTTAAACCCGATTTTTGTCTTAAGGGTAAATCCACTTGACTTGGGTCACCCGTAATAATGAATTTAGCATTCATTCCCATCCTAGTTAAGAACATTTTCATTTGAGAATGGGTAGTGTTTTGCGCTTCATCAAGAATCACAAAAGCTTCGTCTAAGGTTCGCCCTCTCATAAAAGCAAGCGGAGCAACTTCTATTACTTTTTTCTCCATATAGCCTTCCAGCTTCTCATTAGGAAACATATCCCTCAAAGCATCGTAAAGTGGCTGTAAATACGGATCCAATTTCTCTTTAAGATCGCCAGGTAAAAATCCTAAGCTCTCCCCTGCCTCAACGGCCGGTCGCGTTAGAATAATGCGCTTGACTTCTTTATTTCTTAATGCTCGAGCAGCTAGGGCCACGCTCGTATAGGTCTTACCGGTTCCAGCTGGACCAATAGCAAATACCATATCTTTCTTTTCCGTTTCGTAAACCAGCTTTTTAAGATTGGAAGTTTTAGCTTTAATTACTTTACCATTTACTCCTTTAACAATGATGTCTTGATCAAATACCAATTTCTTTTCATTTTCATCTTTTATTTTAAGGATATTTTCCACGTCCTTTACGGTAATGGAATTATTATCCGAAATAAAAGCCACTAAATCATCGAGCTTCTCCTTAAGAACATCGAGTGCTTCTTGGTTACCCATCGCGAACACAAAGTGGTCCCGACCTGTAATTTTTAATGTAGGAAAACTACTCTTTAGTAAGTTGAAATTTTGGTTCTGTACACCATAAAACTCCTTAATATTTATACCAGAGATTTCGTAATTGAGTTCAAACATAAATTCGTATAAGTAATAATGATTTAAATGTATGAAAAAAAACAACTCCAAAGGAAGAAGTTTTTGTTACGAAATAAAGGTTTTCACTCTTGCTCTAATTTTCTTATTTTTGCGCTATGTCAGTTATAACGCTCACTTCGGATTTTGGGATCGTCGATTATCGCATTGCAGCACTTAAAGGAAGTATTCTAAGTCAGAAATTAGAAGCCACAATAGTTGACATTACGCACGAAGTTGAAGCCTTTAACTTATTGCAAACCGCCTATATCGTTCGTGGTGCTTACAAACACTTTCCAAAAGGTAGTGTGCACGTTATTGCTGTAGATTCATCTTATTCAAAACACGTACGAAATATATTATACAAAGCTGATGGTCATTACTTCCTCGCGGCTGATAACGGAGTGTTAGGACTGATTTTTTTTGATATAAAGCCTGAAGCTGTTTACGAGATCACTTTAAACAACCGCTTCGATGACCAAGTTCAATCGGTTGCCACGGATATTTTCTCGCCCAGCGCTGTACACCTTCTCAATGGAGGACTACCTGAAGTTATTGGACGAAAAATAAAAAACCCAAAAGAAGTGTCCTTCACAAGAGCTGTACATAACGAAAGTGAACAAATGATTATTGGAGAGGTTATGTATATCGACAATTTCGGCAATCTCGTTTCTAACATTGGGAAGAAATTTTTTGAGAAAATTGCGATTAATCATAAAAGCTATACCATTCGTTTCAGAAATTTGTCGCTTCAGAAAATCCACAATCATGCTACCGAGTTCATTACCGACTGGAAAAACGAGCGAGAATACCACGGAAAGGCAGTAGCTGTTTATAATGAGGCCGATCTTTTAGAACTTTGTATTTATAAAGGCAACAAGAAAAATGGAGCAAAGACTCTGTTTGGACTTAATGTCGGAGAGAACATCTATATTGAATTCTTTGATTAGAACACCCCAACTAATAAATACCTGATCGCTTATGCTTTATCTTATTTTAAAAGCACTTCATATCATCTTTATGGTAAGTTATTTTGCCGGACTCTTCTATTTGGTTCGACTCTTTGTATACTATAAGGATACAGAAGGTTTTGAAAAAGAGAAAAGCGATACCTTAAGAGAACAGTACGTATTTATGATTTCTAGGCTTTGGCGCATAATTACAGTACCGGCATTTTGGTTAATGCTTATCTTTGGTCTAGGAATGCTTTTTTATCATTTCCCTAACTTTCCCCTATTAAGCCTCGAACCTATTTCTTGGTTCTATATCAAAATCTTGTTCCTTCTCGGACTCTTTATCTACCACGACTGGTGTGGAAAATTAGTTAAGAAACTAGAGAAAAAAGAACTTTCACCTCTTTCCTACTCTACTATTCAGTTAAGACAGTTGAACGAAATCGCTACTTTTATTCTATTTCTAGTTGTCTTTACCGTCATCTTTAAAGCTGCTCTTTTTCAATATTGGTGGCAATTACTTTTAGGATTTATTGCCATTGTTCTCTTAATTACCTTCACTGTAAAAGCCGTTAATAGGAATAAAAAATCAAAGTAAACCACTAAATATCTTTGATGATATCTTCGTATTCATAAAAAAACTGCTCTGCTGAGTCCATTTTTTCATAAAAGAATTCAAAGATTTTTCTCCAATCTTCTTTTCTGAAAATAGAAACGTCATTAAGTTCAATCCAAAATCTTGCGATTTTTTTTCCATTCTCTAAAGTGATCTCTGGGGACTTCTCCAAAGAACCCCAAGATTCAACAAGTAAATCTTCCAGTGACCATAATTTGTTGTAGT
Source organism: Bacteroidota bacterium (assembly GCA_023393915.1). GTDB lineage: Bacteria > Bacteroidota > Bacteroidia > Flavobacteriales > Weeksellaceae > Planobacterium_A. The sequence continues at coordinate 174,470 of JAEXBS010000047.1, forward strand.
ACTTCTCAAGAAGCTCGGGATCATTCATTTCGAGATCAAAGGAAACATGAGCTTTCTTCGCATCTGCATAAAACTTTAGAGAAAAATCTTTAATTCTCGTATTATACAATAGCCACTTTCTTGGAAAAGATTTTCCAAACGCGATCCAGAATTCACTTTTTATTTTTTTTGCCTCTTCTTTTTTAAACATGATTCATATCACTTGTAAAAGGTAAAAATACAGATTTATTGGTGAGTTATAGAACCAGAACCTCCAAGGCGCAATAAATTGTCTATTTTTGTGCTATGCTGTCGAAAAAATCACAATATGCATTTAAGGCCCTCTCCTATTTGGTCGATCACAGAGGGATAGGCCCTGTATCCATTGCCTCCATATCGGAGTCTATGCAAATTCCGCTAAAATTCCTTGAAAGCATACTATTAGAACTTAGAAAAGCAGAAATTCTAGAAAGCAAAAAAGGAAAAGGTGGTGGCTATTATTTGTCGCGCTGCCCTTCTGAGGTCTCCTTAGCCACTGTCATTCGACTCGTCAATGGACCCATTGCTCTACTTCCTTGCGTAAGTCTCAATTTTTATCAGACCTGTGAAAACTGCAATGAAGCATTTTGTTCCCTTCATAAAGTACTGGTAGAGGTTCGTGACGCTTCCCTTTCTATCCTTGAAAACAAAACACTGCTAGACCTTTCCACCTTGCGTTAAATCAAACTTAAGCATAGTCTACCTACTTTGTAGGTTTTTAATTAAATGATTACCTTTGCAGAGCAAGAAACTCTTTATGTTGGATCAAGAATTAATCAAGAAATTGGAGCAGAGTTCTCTTATCGAGGGACTTAAATTAATTTGTACTCACTTCCCTAGCGGCGTGAGATTCTCTAGTTCATTAGGGCAAGAAGACCAGGTCTTGACCGATGCCATTTTCAAAAATGATCTTCCTATTGATATTTTCACCCTAGACACAGGAAGACTCTTCAATGAGCATTATGAACTTCTTGCAAAAAACAAGTCACTTTACAAAAAGTCAATCCAACTTTATTTTCCTGATGCAAGCGACGTAGAAAAGTATGTTGCAAGCAAAGGAATTAATGGATTTTATCATTCGGTTGAAAACCGTAAAGAATGTTGTTTCATTAGAAAGGTAAAGCCGTTAGAAAGAGCACTTCAAGGAACTTCAGTATGGATTACTGGTCTACGTAAAGAGCAGAGCGAAAACCGAGAGCACATGCCAATCATAGAATGGGATGAGCAAAGGAAGCTCTACAAATACAATCCCTTACTTCATTGGAGTTACCAAGATGTTTTAGACTATTTAGAATCCCATAAAGTTCCAGAACTTTCCCTTCATAAAGAAGGGTACATCAGTGTAGGATGTCAGCCTTGTACCCGAAAAATTTTTGAAGGTGAAAATCCTAGGGCTGGAAGATGGTGGTGGGAAAATTCACATAAAGAATGCGGACTGCATTCCTAATTCAATAATACAATTTTTATGAATCCTAACCGATTAGATTATTTAGAGCAGTTAGAAGCTGAAAGTATCTATATAATGCGTGAAGTAGCCGCTCAGTTCGAAAAACCGGCACTTTTGTTTAGTGGAGGAAAAGATTCCATCACATTGGTTCATTTAGCAAAGAAAGCTTTTGCTCCAATGAAAATCCCATTTCCACTAGTTCATATTGATACTGGACACAATTTCCCTGAGGCACTTAACTATCGCGACGAATTAGCAAAAGAATTAGGTGCAGAACTAATTGTAAGAAAAGTAGAAGACACGATACGTGAAAAAAAATTAAGTGAACCTAAAGGAAAGTTCGCTTCTAGAAACTGGCTTCAAATTCATACCCTATTAGATACGATTGAAGAATTTGAATTTGATGCATGTATAGGTGGAGCTCGTAGAGACGAAGAAAAAGCGAGAGCAAAAGAACGTTTCTTTTCGGTTCGTGACGAATTTGGACAATGGGATCCCAAACTTCAACGTCCAGAACTTTGGAACATTTATAACGGTAAAATCCATAAAGGAGAAAACGTAAGAGTTTTCCCTATCTCCAATTGGACCGAACTTGATGTATGGAATTATATCCGAAAAGAAAACATTCAACTGCCGTCCATTTACTTTGCCCACCAGCGTGAGGTAGTAGAACATCAAGGACAATATATAGCCGTTTCTGATCATATTAAATTAGATCCTGAAGATAAAATATCCACTAAAACCGTACGATATAGAACGGTTGGGGATATGACTTGCACGGCTGCTGTGGAAAGTACAGCTAGTACATTAGAAGAAGTAGTTAATGAAATTATGGCTTCGAGAATTTCTGAAAGAGGAGAAACCCGTATTGACGACAAAGTTACCGAAGCAGCAATGGAAGATCGAAAAAAAGGGGGTTACTTCTAATTAGCCGCCTAAAAAGAAATACAGAATAAATGGACATACTTAGATTTATTACGGCAGGAAGTGTAGATGATGGAAAAAGTACACTGATTGGTCGACTACTATACGACAGCAAGAGCATCCTTGTGGATCAATTAGAAGCTCTTGAAAAGCAATCTAAAAATAAAAACGAAGACGGTATTGATTTGGCGATCTTAACCGATGGACTTCGAGCGGAAAGAGAGCAAGGAATCACTATTGATGTCGCTTACCGCTATTTTGCAACCAATAAAAGGAAATTCATTATTGCCGATGCCCCTGGACACGTGCAATATACTCGAAATTTAGTGACTGGAGCTTCTAACTCGCAAGTAATGGTCATCTTAATTGATGCCAGAAACGGAGTAACAGAGCAGACTCGTAGACATTCCATTATTGCTTCTTTATTAAAACTCCAACACATTATCGTGGCGGTGAACAAAATGGACTTAATGGATTATAGTCAGGAAACTTACCTGAAAATCAAAGAAGATTACATGAAAGTTGCTGATTCATTAGGATTAAAAGAAGTAAGCTATTTTCCGATCTCAGCTATGAGCGGAGCAAATATCGTTGAGGTCTCTGATAAAATGCCTTGGTACCAAGGAGATTCGCTTCTTACCCATTTGGAATCAATTGAGCTAAAAACAGAGACGGAGCTAAATGAAAGTCGCTTCCAAGTTCAGTTCGTTATACGCCCGCAAACGACAGAACTTCATGACTACCGCGGTTATGCAGGTCAAATCATCTCTGGATCTTATAAAGTAGGCGATTCGATAAAAGTACTGCCTCAAGATATTTCTACTACCATAGCAAAAATAGAAGTCAACGGTAAAGAGGTAGAAGAAGTTTTCACTCAACAATCTTGTGTAATTCATTTAAGTGAAGATATAGATGTTTCTCGTGGAGATTATTTAATCAAGACCGATGAAATTCCACAAGTTCAAAACGAATTCTCAGCTTTACTTTGTTGGATGGATTATAAAGAACTCACTGTGGGTGGAAAATACTTCCTTCAACACCATAACCGAGTTGTGAATGCCGTTATTCGACAAATCAATAAAAAGATTGATGTAAACACCTTAGAGCGCATGGACGTAACCGATCCAATAAAACTCAATGAGGTTGTAAGCGTTGAAATTAAAACGGCCTCACCACTTGTATTTGATTCATTTGATAAGAATCAAAAAACAGGAAGTGCGATTTTAATTGATCAAACCAGCAACAGTACCGTGGCTGCAGTAATGATTCAAGGATAGAATGAACGATCCGAATGCTTCTAATCAATCTGTTTACTTTCTAAACACAGAAAGTTCACAGCTTATTTTTGTTGGATCGGATCGTTATATTCAAAAACTAATAATTGAAAATTATTCTGGTAGTCGTCCTAAAAAAGTTACCGTCTTTAGTGAATACATCCCTAAAGAATTTCGTGCATTAATAAAGAACTATCCCAGTATTGAGTTAATATCCAGTTGGCCCAAAAAGGAAGACATCTCGTCCAATGCACTGGTTTGTTGTTCATCCATTGACCACGATGTAGAAGCACAACTTGTCGAATGGGCAAGCGAAAGAAAATTTTATCTCTACATTCAAGGAAAACCCGGGCTTAGCGACTTTTCCATTGGCGATCATCTAGAGACCAGCCAATTAACACTTGGGATCAATCTAAACGATTTCGATCCCGAAGTGCAACACAGAATAAGGAAAATCATTCGGCATTCTTTACCCAAGGACATTGACCCTTTCATAGAAAGGCTCAAATTTGCTCATAAAAATCCTCTAATGCAGATCTCAGAGGAATTAGTAGAGCTCGATCGCTTGACAACCGATTATATAGAGGCTCAAAAACATTCCGAGCTAAGAGACTCAGAATTTGAACACCTGTCAAAAGTAATCAAAGCGACACGAAGAAGATCGAATATCTATTTAGGTATCTTGGGCTTCATTGTTGTGGTAGGTCTGTTCACCTATACACTTATTTCCTTTGGCCTGATGCCGGACATCCAAAATTTCTTAAATCAGGACAATCATATTTTCTATAAAATGCTTGCGGTAGGATTTGTCGCTGAAATTGTGGCAGGTTCAATGGGAATGGGCTATGGAGTGCTTTGTACTACTATTCTTCTTATCCTTAATGTTCCTCCACCTGTCGTGAGCGCTAGCATTCACTCCGCTGAAACCTTCACCTCTGCAGCCGGCAGTATTAGTCATTTTAAACTAAAGAATGTCAATCTTAAACTGGTCAAAGCTTTAGCCATTCCTGCCATTGCAGGAGCAATCATTGGAGCCATTGCTTTAACCGTTTTTGGTGAAGAATATGCCCATATCGTTAAACCTATAATTTCAGTATATACTCTTTATTTGGGTATCAACATTTTAAGAAATGCCTTTAAGTCCGAAAAAAAGCACAAAAAACGGAAAAGTTCTTCCAATTTAACTGGTCTTGGACTGGTAGGAGGATTCATAGATTCGTTTGCTGGAGGTGGATGGGGACCTTTAGTAACGGGAACTCTTATGAAGGAAGGCAGAACGCCGCGCTACGTGGTGGGAAGCTCGACAGTGTCCAAATTCATTTTGACTATCACCAGTGCCATAACCTTTATCATTACCATCGGTATCCAGCATTGGAACATCGTTTTAGGTCTTTTAATTGGAGGGATTATCACAGCTCCTTTCTCGGCAATGCTAACGGCTAAAGTACCAGTAAAATTCATGTTCAGAATCATTGGTACTCTAGTGATTGTAATGAGTACGATTTCAATAGTAAAAGCCTTCCTATAAGGAAGGCTTGTTATCTATTCAAGATAAAATAATTAAATTACTTGTAATTTTTTACCTACTTTTTCAAATGCCTGAATCGCTCGGTCCAGCTGCTCTTTTGTATGCGCCGCTGAGAGTTGAACGCGGATTCTTGCTTTTCCTTTAGGAACTACCGGGTAAAAGAAACCGATTACGTAAATACCTTCTTCCATCATTTCTTCAGCCATTTGCTGGGCCAAAGGTGCATCATAAAGCATAACAGGCACAATGGCAGCATCCCCATCTGGAATGTCAAAACCACGGTCTTTCATTTGCTCTCTAAAATACTGAGCATTTTCCATGACCTTATCCCTTAATTCAGTGGAATCAGAAATCATATCTAGGACTTCTAAAGCTGCCCCAACAATCCCTGGTGCAAGAGAATTAGAAAAAAGGTAAGGACGAGATCTTTGTCTTAGCATTTCAATAATCTCTTTCTTGCCCGAAGTAAATCCTCCTAAGGCTCCACCTAATGCTTTTCCTAAAGTGGAAGTGATGATATCTACTCTACCCATTACATCACACGCTTCATGCGTACCTCTTCCTGTTTTACCAATAAAACCGGTTGCATGCGAATCGTCCACCATAACAAGGCATCCGTATTTATCGGCTAAATCACAGACTCCTTTTAAATCTGCCACAATACCGTCCATTGAAAAAACTCCGTCCGTGACGATAATTGTAAACCGGTGGTTTTGCTTCTTAGACTCTATAATTTGTTTTTCTAGGTCCTCCATATCATTATTTTTATAACGATAGCGCGCCGCCTTGCAAAGTCTCACCCCATCAATAATTGAAGCATGATTCAGTTCATCAGAAATAATCGCATCTTCTGCGGTAAATAACGGTTCAAAAACTCCACCATTTGCATCAAAACAGGCAGCATATAGAATAGTATCTTCCATTCCTAGAAACTCAGAAATCTTCGTTTCGAGCTCCTTATGTATGTCTTGGGTACCGCAAATAAAACGAACCGAAGACATTCCATATCCTCTTTTATCAATCATTTTACTCGAAGCGCTCATAACGCGAGGATGATTGGATAAACCAAGATAGTTGTTAGCACAAAAATTTAGTAATCCTTTACCGTTGGCAGTGATCTGAGCGGATTGCGGAGATTCAATAATTCGTTCGGTTTTGTAAAGTCCCTCCTTTTTTATGGATTCTAGCTGCTCATTTAAGGAGTCTAAAAATTTTTCGGATAGCATATTAAAGATTTTATTAGGCTAAGATACAAAAACCTTAGGCCAAACGATCTATAAAAATCCAATCGATTGGCCTAAGGTACTGCATCAGTTATTAATTCAATTAATAAAAATATATTAGGATTTAGAACTGGGAAATCGGTCCTAAAAGCTCTTCCATTTTGGTTTTCACTTGAGTAACGGAGCCGGCGTAGTTATTAATGAGAAGAGAAAACGTAAGAAGTCTTCCGCTATCGGTACGAACGTAGCCCGCAAGTGTTTTTACTTTATTTAAAGTTCCTGTTTTTGCAAAAATCTGCCCGTAGCCCGTTCCTTCAAAAGTACGTTTCAATGTTCCTGTTTGACCAGCTATAGGTAGGGAATCAAAAAACACATCGTAATAAGGCTCCTCCATTTCCTTAGCTAGGAAAAGGGCTTGAGAAATGGGTGTTACTCGGTGGCTTCTGGAAAGTCCACTTCCGTCGATGTAGATTAATTCAGAAGTATCAAATCCTTTGTGATCAAGATGATCCACCACAACTCTTCTCCCAGTCTCGAGGGTTTGATCTCCAAGCTTTTGAAAGCCTACCATTCTTAATAAGGATTCCGAAAGAGCATTATCACTTCTTTGATTGGTATCGTAGACAATCTCTTTTAGTTTAGGGGAGCGATACGTGTAAAGGATTTCTCTCGTTTCCGGAGCGCGATCCACAGAACGAGCTTCCACTTTACCTACTACACCAATACCGCCTTTGGCTAAATAGCTTTTTAATGTATTAGCTAAGTAATAAGGAGCAGTAGGTAGTTCAGTATCTAAGTTCCTTCCCGAAAACTCATCCGCAAAAACTAATTTATTTACATAAGGAGAGATGTAAAAATATTGCTTCGATTCTTCAAAAGGATTCTTTTTGGATATCGATAATTTCTCTTTTCTTGGATCAATTCCTTTTGTGGATCCCACAGGAAGATAGTAGTTGGAATGCTCCATCCATACAATATTCTCCGGTAGTAGTTCTCTTCTATTTTCCTTAAAAACAGCGTTTTGAATAACAATATTTCCAGATACTTTCTTTATTCCCCTTAGGGCAATGGCGGAAACGAGCTCATTGGCCAAACTTGAATAACGAAGTGCTCCGGCCTTTCCCGTTCCTAGGGAAGGATCACCACTTCCTACAATATGTAGATTTCCTTGCAGTACACCGTTTTCATCAATGTCCCCTGAATATTCCAGTTGAGTGATCCAACGAAATTCAGGACCTAGTAAGGATAGTGCTGTATCGGTGGTAAGAAGTTTGGTCGTAGAAGCCGGAATTAAGGGCTTTTCTTGATTGTAAGAACTGACAATCTTCTTGGTTTTAGGATCGTAAAGAACAAAACCCCAATCCGCAGAACGTAAAACAGGATCGTCTATTAAACGGTTAATCGAGATATCTAAATAATCTTTAGCAGAAAGCGTAAAGTTATCTATTGATCTCTTTGAATTTCCCGGAGTGTTTTCACTAAGAGAAGTATAATGCGTGGGAATATTTCCGGACTGTGAAAAAACCACGCCGGAAAGGCTAATAGAAAGAACTATTGCCCAATTTTTTACTCTAATCATCTATAATTTTTCTTCCTTTTTTGTTGAATTTACCGTTTGACTAGAACGGCCGTTATGAATAGATAACGGAAGGTCAACGGGTCAAAAGTAAAAAATATTATTGAAAATCAAATATTTACCGTTTTTAAAATAGGGTAAAATATGTTAAAAAAAGTTAAAAATCGACCGTCACATCGATTTTGACACTTCGATACGCAGAGATCTGTTGGAATTCCCCCAAACTTTTTTTCAAATACCCCTTAAACTCAGCGTATTTTTTTCCTCTGGGGAACTTTAGTAAAATTTGGTACTGGTAAAGTAAATTGATTCTACCTATGTGCGCTTTCTCTGGCCCTAATACGCATTCCTGCGGCAAATAATTTCTTAATAGTGATCCTAAATATCTTGAACTTCTTTCGACACGATCTTCCTTTCGGTGTCTGAGTTCAATAAGTACAGTTTTCGTAAAGGGGGGATAATGAAATTTCCTGCGTTCGTTTAAAAGGTAATTATAGATTTCGGAAGGATTTTCTTCCTTTAGAAGTTGGAAAATTCGATGGGAAGGTTGAAAGGATTGAATATACACCTCGCCTTTACCCGAGACCCTTCCTGCTCTTCCTGCAAGTTGAGTCAAAAGCTGATAAGCTTTTTCTTCTGCTCGATAATCTTGAACATGTAGTAAATGATCGGCTCTTGGAACGACCACAAGTTCTATATGATCAAAATCCAGTCCTTTACTAATCATCTGGGTCCCAACCAAAATATCCGTTTCACCTTGGCCTATGCGTTCAAAGAGTTTTTCATAGGCAAACTTTTTTCGCATTGAATCCACATCCATTCGATCACTTTGGTACTGAGGAAAAAGTTTCTCCACTTGCTCGTGCATTTGTTCTACACCGACCCCTTTGGTTGAAAGGTTCTGGGAATGGCACTTAGGACAGCTCACTGGCATTGCTGATCTATGTCCACAATAATGACATTTCAATTCAGCCGCTCCTTTGTGGTAGGTCATTACTACATCGCAATTACTGCAATAGGTGACGTGCCCACAACTCTCACATTCTACAACACTGGAGTAGCCCCTTCGATTGTGAAGTACCATCACTTGCTTTTTGTTCTGAAGTACTTCTTCCATTTTAGCCTTGCTCTCGAGAGTAAAATCAGCTTCCACCTCTTTTCGATCAATCGCCTCCTTAAAATTTAGTAGAGTAAATTGGGGAAGATCAACCCCTTCAAAACGCTCAAAAAGGGGCACATAGTTCAATTTTCCTTTCAAGCATTGAAAGTAACTTTCCACCGACGGAGTAGCCGAACCTAGAAGCACAGGAGCCTGATGAAATTTACCTAACATGAGCGCACTGTCTCTGGCTTGAAAGTGTAACGATTGATTGGAATTTTTATAAGAAGAATCGTGTTCTTCATCCACAATTATGAGTCCTAAACTTTCAAAAGGTAAGAACAGACTAGTCCTAGTGCCAATGACCACATCCAAAAGGCCACTTCGAACCTTCTTCCACACCTCCACTTTCTCGAAATCAGAGAGCCTAGGATGATAGTACCCTAATTTTGATCCAAAAATTTTCTCTAGTCTAGAAGTAATTTGGGTATTAAGCCCCACTTCTGGAACCATAAAAAGTACTTTGTGTCCTTGCTGGATCTTTTCCAGCATCTGCTCTATATACAAATGCGTTTTTCCAGAGCCCGTAACACCGTGAAGTAATACATTCTTATTTTCTTCCATTGCCTCACTGATCATCCCTGAGGCCTGCTTTTGCAATAAACTTAGCTCCGGAACCTCAATAAGTTCTCCGTCGTATCCTTGGTTACGGTCTTGCTCAACTTCGTACTCCTCTACTAGACCTTTATTTTTCAAACCATTAAAATGACTCGCACCAAAGCGCTCGTCTTTCATTAATTCACTTTTTCTTAACGGAGTTTCAGGATTTTCAAGTTCAAAAGCAATCACCTCCAAAAATAGTTCCCGCTGCATAGGAGCTCTTTTTAGCTTCACGAGGGATTCTGTAAGCTGCTTTTCCTTATCTACTGAAGGTGCTATACGAACGTAAAGTACTTTTTTGGGTTTATAAGTCTCATGAATTCGCTCATCGATGATGATGTATTGAAGGTCAATTAAAGAATTGATGGTTTTTACTAGCTCTTTTTTAGGAATAAATGCTTGAGCCTCAGAAACTGAAACGACCTGTCGAACTTCAAGGGCCTGAATCAAGAGCATTTCATTGGAATCCAATAATCCAAAATCAATTACCGATCCTTCTTTTAACTTCAGGTATGTTTCACTCTCTAGTTTCAGGGAGCCGGGGAAGGAATATCGGTAAATATCGCCTAAACTAACCAAATAGTACTCACTAATAAACCTCCAAAATTCCATTTGTTTAGAAGGCAAAAGAGGCTGAGGATCCAGCCTGCTTATCAGCTCTTTTAGCGGTTGCTCACTTTCAAAATTATCGGAAATTGAAAAAACTAGTCCTGTATAAATCTTTCTCCCCCCAAAGGGTACCAAAACACGCATTCCCGGCTCAATCATCCCAAGGAGTGATTCTGGAATCCTATAAGAAAAGGTTCCAGGAATACTTAAAGGCAATACGACTTCACAGGCGGTCATTATTTATTTCAATCTAGTTCGATTAGTGGAAACGAAATATAGTAAAAAAGCAGGGGATTCCCTGCTTTGTTTAAGTATCCAATTGACATTAAAATTAAGATTTCCTTCTTTTTAATTCTTTTTCGATAAGCCCAAGCTCTCTACCGGTTTGACCGGCCACAGAAGTATTTTCTTGTGCTCTACGCGTTAAATAAGGAACAACGTCTTTCACAGGGCCATAAGGCAAGTATTTTGAAGCATTGTACTTATTTTCTCCTAGGTAGTAGGTGATGTTATCACTCATGCCATAAAGTTGTCCAAAAAAGACTTGGGGATGGTCATTAGAAAGGTTCAGAGCTTTCATTTTATCTATGACCAGCTCTGTAGATTTCTCATTATGTGTCCCAAAATAGCCTGAAACTCTGTCCAAATGATTTAGAACAAACTCGATTGCTGCATTATAATTATCGTCCGTCGCTTGTTTATTAGGCTGAATAGGATCTGGATAACCGTACTCCTTAGCACGTTCCCGTTCTTTTTCCATATACGCTCCACGAACAAATTTATATCCTAAATAGTATCCTTTCTCCTGCGCTCGTTTTAAATCCTGCTCTAAATATTCCAACCTACCCGTCCGGTACATTTGAACCGTATTCCAAATAATGGCTTTCTCTTTATTGTACAATTCCATCATTTGGTTGACCAATTGATCCACAGTGTCTTGCATTTGAGTCTCTTCTGCATCAATCATTAGCACTACATTTTTCTCATAAGCCAATGCACAAACCTCCTCGTACCTACGTACTACTTTACTCCATTCTTCTTTTTCACTTCCCGTAAGTTCCCTACCGGATTGTACGGTTGCATAAAGGTCTAAGCGACCAAAACCCGTTGGTTTAAAGACAACAAAAGGAATGGAAGGCTTTCCTTGAGCAAAAAGAATGTTGCGTTTGATCTCTTCACAAGTATGATCAAACATATCCTCTTCTTCTTTTCCTTCAATCGCATAATCAAAAATACTTCCGATATGGTGCGCAAAGAGCTGATTCACTACTTTGGCACTTTTCTCTCTGGTTTCTCCTCCAACGAATTGTTCAAAAAGAGTATTTTTTACGATGCTTTCTACAAAAGGCACGTTATTTTTAACCGTAAAATTTAGTAGTCCAATCCCGGCACTAGTTAAGGTCGGATTCTCAATGGTTTTAAACATCCAGTACGCTTTTTTAAGCTGAGCAGTGGATTTGTCCTGAAAGGCAATTTGGGTATCGTTAAATAGAGACATAATCTAATGTATAATATGGGTCAAATTTAACAATTGTAAGCGAGAAAGTGGAAATGAAAAAGATCATATTTGTACTTTTGTGTAAAGCATTGCTATGATTGAGTTTTTAGATCAAGATTTTTCCGGATTAAACGAATGGATTGACGAAAATCCCCCGAGTCAGATTTTCTTTCTGGCAGATGAGAATACTCATCAGTACTGCCTTCCCATACTACTTGGCAACCTTCAATCTTCTGTTCCTTTTGAGATTATTGAATTAGAACCTGGAGAAGAACTAAAGAATCTGGAATCAACTCATTTACTTTGGACCATTTTATCGGAGTTTAAAGCCGATAGAAAAAGTTTGCTAATTAATGTAGGAGGAGGGGTACTTACGGACTTAGGTGGATTTGTTGCTTCTACTTACAAAAGAGGAATTCCCTTTCTGCATGTTCCCACTACCCTTCTCTCTATGTGCGATGCATCACTGGGAGGAAAAACAGGAATCGATCTTGGACATTTAAAAAACATAGTCGGTACATTCAGTTTCCCTCAGCGAATTTTTGTCTATCCTGATTTTCTTAAGACCTTACCCAAGGAAGAGTTCGACAGTGGTTTTGCCGAAATGCTTAAGCATGGTCTTATTTTGGACGCTTCGCATTACCAGAAACTCTCTTTGATCCAGGATCCACAAAATGAATTAACCCAAGATTTAATCGAAGATTCGATGAAGATAAAATCAGAGGTAGTTGAAAAGGATTTTAAAGAAAAAAATGTTCGAAAGCTTCTCAACTTTGGCCACACGGTAGGTCATGCAATCGAAAGTCATTTTCTACAAGCGCAGCAAAGCGTATCTCACGGTCATTGCGTTGCCATAGGAATGTGGATTGAATCTGAACTCTCTTTTCAAAAAGAATTACTTACTAAAGAAGAATGCGAAGAAATTCAGAGGGTAATTTCAAATTTCTATCCTTATTTAGAGTTAAATGTTTTTCCTACCGAGTCACTTCTCGAAGTCATGCGTAATGACAAAAAGAATGAAAGCCAACAAATTCTTTTCACACTTTTAAGAAGTATTGGATCGGGTATTTTTGATCAAAAAGTTGAGGAAAATGAAATAATTTCTGCGTTAGAGCAGTATAAATCCTGCAGCTGGCGCTAAGACAAATCAAACAATTATTTAATTTTAATACATTGAAAATCAAATAATTACCAAATTTACTTGTGCTAAAAATAGCATTTTTCACCTTTTTTGGCACACAAATTGAATTAAGGAGTGAAGTAAAATTTTAATTTAGAAATTATGAAAAAGTTACTTTTAGGAGCTGCCTTAGCTGTAAGCTCATTGACATTCGCTCAGCAGTTTGGTGTTAAAGGTGGGGTTAACGTATCTAACATCTCTGATGATAACAATGTAGAAACGAATTCAAAAACCGGATTTTATGCGGGAGTATTTATGAATGCACCTTTAGCGGAAAGTTTTTCTATCCAACCAGAATTACTATACAATAGTGTAGGTTCTAAGTATACGTATGGAGATGCTTCTTCAACGCTGACTTTAGACTACCTTACACTTCCAGTAATGTTCCAATACAACGTGGTTCCACAATTCTATCTTGAAGCTGGACCAGAATTTGGAATGCTTCTTAATGCGAAAGCAAAATATGAGGGAGGAGGTCTTTCTGGAGAAGCTGACTTAGACAAGGACAACTTCAACTCATTCAACTTTGGTGTAGGACTAGGTGCTGGTTTCAATATCACAAATAATATTGGTATTAATGCTCGTTATGTTGCTGGATTTACTGATGCTACAGATGAAAGTAACCAAGATTTTGGATCAGACGCTAGCAACAAAAACAATGTTTTCCAAGCAGGTGTAACATTCAAATTCTAATTAAAGAAACAATCAATCTTTTATAAAGAAAAAGCCCTCAGCAAACATGCTTGAGGGCTTTTTCAATGCTATCAATTTTCTTTAATTAAAATATTAATTGAAGAGTTCTGTATTTTCTCCTTTTTCAACAGGGTATTTTTCAGTAAAACATCCAAAGCAATGCTGCTCTGACCCCAGAATTGAAATTAAGTTCTCCATGCTTAAGAATTCTAAAGAAGTGACACCTAAATAGTCTCTAAGTTCCTCTACCGTCATGTTAGCCGAAATCAAATCATCTTTGGAAGGTGTGTCAATACCTAGATAACAAGGAGCTATAATGGGAGGAGAAACACTACGAAAATGAATTTCTTTTACTCCTGCCTCTTTTAGAATTTTCACCAACCTTTTTGACGTGGTACCTCGTACAATGGAATCGTCAATGATGACTACTCTTTTTCCTTTAATTTCACTTTTTATTGGATTGAGTTTCAAATTGACAATGCGTTCACGCATGTCTTGAGAAGGTACTATAAAACTACGACCCACATACCGATTTTTAATTAAAACCGGACGGAAAGGAATACCTGAAGCTTTCGAAAAACCAATTGCGGCCGGAACTCCACTGTCTGGAACTCCAATCACAATATCTGCTTCAACAGGTGATTGTTCCCATATTTTCTCCCCTGATTTCTCTCTAATCTCATGTACATTTATTCCTTCTAGTGTGGTGTCAGGACGAGCAAAATAAATGTATTCAAATGAGCAAAGCTTTCGTTCACAATCTTCTTTAACCATAAAAGACTGAAGTCCTTTCTCATTTTCTGAAGTGTAAACTATTTCTCCTGGTAAGATATCTCTAACATATTGCGCTCCTACTGCATCCAATGCGGCAGATTCAGAAGCGGCCACATACGTTTTTTCGTCAATAGCTCCTAAAACCAAAGGACGGATTCCATGAAAATCCCGGAAAGCAAAAAATTTATTTCTTGTGATTCCCACTACAGAATAAGCACCTTCAATTTTTTCCATAGTCGTGCGAATTGCTCCGCGAAGACCTAAGTCCAGATTCTTTTGAATTAGCCTTAAAATAACTTCAGAATCAGAAGTGGCTTTAAACACTACACCTTCGGATTCTAGTTCCTCTTTCAATTCTTTCGCATTGGTCAAGTTTCCATTATGTGCAATGGAGAGAATAATCTGATCGTATTCATTCTTTGCAAAAAACGGTTGATAATTGTATTTCTTTTTATCCCCTGCAGTAGTATAACGCGTGTGCCCTATAACTCCATTACCCATAAAAGATTCAGGATCTCTGATTTCCTTGTATACATCAAGTACCAACCCTTCATCTTTAATATTTACAATTTTCCCTTGATTCATCACTGAGATTCCACAAGCTTCTTGACCTCTATGCTGTAGTGCAAAAAGACCAAATTGCGATAGGGAAAACGTATCTGTATTTTCCTCTGAATAAAGTCCAAAGATGCCGCACTCTTCAGAAGGGGCATCCCATAGCTCTTCTTTTGTAGTCCTAAGAAGGTTCCTCCCGTAAGGACGGTTTTTGAACTGTTCTTGGTAGGCTTTTCTTTGAAATTCTAAATCTTTCATTTTTTGCTTTTCTCTTTTCTTTTCGGCGTTTGCCTTATTTATTTAATACGCTTTTTAATCTTTCGTAGATTTCAACGTAGGCTTCTGTAACTTCACCTAAATCTCTTCTGAAGCGATCTTTATCGAGTTTTTTCATAGTCTCTTTGTCCCAAAGTCGGCAGGTATCTGGAGAAATCTCATCGGCCAAAATAATTTTCCCATCTCCTAATTTACCTAATTCAATTTTAAAATCGACAAGGATAATACCCATGCGATCAAACAGCTCAATTAGATGCTGGTTAATATGACTGGTCAAGGCATACATTTCATCTAATTCTTGACGAGTAGCCAATCCCAAGAAAATCGCATGGTAGTCATTGATCAGTGGATCTCCTAGCTCATCTTTTTTGTAGCAAATATCAAAAATAGGTTCCGGTGATTTAATTCCTTCTTCTACTCCCAGTCTCTGAGCCATACTTCCTGCTGAATAATTTCTTACAACCATTTCAATTGGAATGATCTCCACTTTTTTAACTCGCTGTTCGAGCTCATCCAGTTGCTCAATAAAGTGCGTCTCCACTCCTTTCTCTTTTAGATACTCGAAAATAAGGGTAGTAATGGCATTGTTCATTTCACCTTTACGTGCAAAAGTCCCTCTTTTTTGGGCATTAAATGCGGTTGCATCATCTTTGAATCTTACAATTACTTCTTCTGGATTTTCAGTGGCAAAAATCTGTTTTGCTTTGCCCTCGTAGAGCATTTCTCCTTTGTTATTCATTTGATATTCGCTTTTGTTATTTCCCTCATTAGTAGGGAACACCTAATTATTTACTTTATTCTATATTAAATACACTTACAACTAAAATTCCTGTAACTACGGCTAAACCAAAACTCAGCAATGTTCCAATGAGCACATACTCCGTTAATTTCCTTTGCCTACTTTCCGCTAGATCACTAAAGCGAAAAACGGATTTTGCCGCAATCATAAAACCAACACCTTCCCAATGCTGCGTAACAATGAAAAGGTAAACAAGTAAACGTTCTAAAATCCCTATGTAAGTACCTGCGTTGGCTAATGAATCCACATCCCACTTTCCCTCCTGGGGTACCTGCGCGGTGAAATCTGCTATTAAGTACCTAACTATGATTGCACAAGGCAAAGTTACAAAGACACCTCCAGTGAGCACAGGAATCCAAAAATTCCAATTGAGAGAAGCTAAAATAGGATACTGGGAAAAATTTACGAGTGCTACTAAGACCAGAATATGAAGGCCCTGATCGATGAAAAACCACTGCTTCTTAGTGGCTTCAGTTTGTTTTTTGGTTTTTATTAAATCAATACAAAAATGGCTAATTGCAATAAAGGGCAGCATCCAGAGATATTCGCTTGAAACAATTAATAAGAACAGTAAAACATGGATCAATACATGTAAATACAGATAAGGCCCTTTTGCTCCTTCTTTTTCTTTTGCCTCTACCCATGACTTTGGCTGGAGAATGAAATCACCGAGAAGATGGGATAATATTAGAGAAAAAAGTAACATCTATTGTTTTAAGCTTTTATTTCGAAAATACCTTTCTGTTTCCAAGACCAAGTCCCAATTCGCGCGACGTACTCGTTGGCTAACCGACGACTGCGTAATATTAAGCCTTTGTGCAAGTTCCTCCTGAGTAAGATCAGGATTCATAACCGATTGGTGAATAATTTGTGCAAGAGCTCCCGTCCAGGAATCAAATTCTAAAGAGACCCATTTTAATAAAAGGTTGATTTCCTCATTGGTCTGCTGATTTTCACCTTTATACGCTAAAGTACGACCTTCACTTTTCAATTGATTTAATAGCCTTCCAGAATTGACAAAGGCCGGACCATTGGATTCCGTTATTTTATGCGAGGAGAACTCTTCTGAACCCACGCCAATTGCAATTCTAACATCTAAATTATCGAGTGACTTAACAAGTGATTTTATTGCCAAAAAGCGGTGAAAAACCTCTTGAACGGGACTCTTTAGTTGAAATTCATCTCCTCGGTAGATCTCCCAATCTTTAGGATCAGTTCCCCAAAGAGAGAATAAATCTTTCAGTGGGTGTAGCCAAGTTTCTGTGGGAGTTAATTCCGATCCGATGATGTCTCCTGTAATGACCGCTATCATGGTACAAAAATAAGCATTAAAACTAATAACACAAAATTATTAACTAAATAGCTTATATTTTAAAAATAGTAGCTAAATCCCTTATAAAAATAAACCGAGATTAATGCTCGTTCAACACCTGCTATATAGATAGCTGCTTGGTAGTAATCTAACGAACTCTTACTAGAGTTTTCTGTAATTTCAATTTTTGATTATATTTGGAAAAATAAGAAATATGAGTAAAACCACGAGTACAAACCTTGAAATGTTTGCCCAAACCGCTAAAGAATTTGCAGAAAAGCAGATCAGACCTAATATAATGGATTGGGACGAAAGTCAAACCTTTCCTGTTAATCTTTTTCATGAAATGGGAGAAATGGGATTTATGGGGATTCTCATTCCGGAGCAGTACGGTGGTTCAGGTTTAGGATATCAAGAATACGTTACTATTCTTGACGAAATATCACAAGTAGATCCTTCCATAGGCCTATCTCTAGCGGCTCACAATTCATTATGTACCAATCACATCTATGAATTTGGAAATGAAGAGCAAAAAAACAAATGGCTTCCTCAATTAGCTTCTGGAAAAGTCATTGGTGCTTGGGGACTTACGGAACACAATACCGGTTCAGATTCCGGAGGAATGAGCACAACTGCCGTTAAAGACGGCGATGAATGGGTGATTTCAGGAGCCAAAAATTTCATCACCCATGCTATTTCTGGTGATATCGCAGTGGTGATGACCCGTACGGGAGAAAAAGGAGCAAAAAATAACTCCACTGCTTTTGTGCTTGAAAAATCCATGAGTGGGTTCACTTCAGGAAAAAAAGAGAACAAACTCGGAATGCGCGCTAGTGAAACGGCAGAACTGATCATGGATCAAGTACGAGTTCCGGACTCTCACCGTTTAGGTGAAGTGGGCGAAGGATTCAAACAAGCCATGAAAATTCTAGACGGCGGAAGAATTTCCATCGCTGCTTTAAGTTTAGGAATAGCAAGAGGAGCATACAAAGCAGCTTTAAAATACTCCTTAGAGCGTCACCAATTTGGAAAAGCCATCAATGAGTTTCAAGCTGTAAATTTTATGCTTGCCGACATGGCTACAGAAATTGACGCCTCTGAACTCTTAATCAGAAGAGCGGCTGATCTAAAAAATAATAAACAAAAGATGACCCGCGAAGGTGCTATGGCAAAACTTTATGCCTCCGAGGCCTGCGTTAGAATCTCAAACAATGCTGTGCAAATATTTGGAGGTTACGGATACACGAAAGATTTCCCAGTAGAAAAGTTTTACCGTGATTCAAAACTTTGCACCATTGGAGAAGGAACTTCCGAAATTCAACGGCTAGTTATTGGGCGAGACATCTCCAAATAAAAATATAAACAAACCTAGTAAATCGCTTTCCATAACCTTTAAATAAGGTTAGAAGGCGATTTATTTATTCACAGATAATACCTTTTTACTCTATGCAAAAACTAGACAGCCTAAATCAAGTAGCAGAATTTCACCAACTTTTTGATGCTCCTATTCTCGTAAGCCCTCAGATCCCTTCAAAAGAAAGGGCACAACTTAGGGTAGCTCTGTTAGAAGAAGAACTAAAAGAATTAAAAGAAGCAATTAAGAACAACGATCTCGTTGAGGTTGCAGATGCCCTTTGCGATTTGCAATACGTACTTAGTGGCGCAGTGCTAGAATTTGGTATGGGAGACAAATTTGTGCAACTATTCAATGAAGTTCATAGGTCAAACCTCTCTAAGGCCTGCTTAAATGAATCTGAAGCGAAAGAAACCCAAGAATACTATGAGAGTGAGGGAACCTCTACCTACTGCGTTTCTAAAGCAGGCCGTATTAACATTCATAGAAGTGCGGACCATAAAGTTTTGAAGAATAAATATTATTCGAAAGCTAATTTGGAAGGGATTTTGAAGTAGATTGATTTATTATTCTAATCACTATGAAGTACACAAAAGCAATCGTCCCTTTCATTGGAGGCATTCTGCTCACCTTGATTGTCGTCCTCTCATTAAAAACCTGTAATCCCGGTCCGAAAACAGAAGTGAATACGGACTATTATGTCATTTCAAATCAGATCCGAAAAATGAACAAAATGGTAGTAATGGAACAGGATTTTTCGAGTATTCAGAAAACTAAAATGAGTACGGAAATTCTAGGAGGTGGTTTATTCCCTTCTTTGGATAAAGAAATTGTCACTTATACCAAAACCAATGCGCAAGTGTCTTATAATTTAAGCCAAATGCAGCTTAAAGTAGACAGTACCAATCGACAACTGATTATCGAAGTGCTTCCACAGGCTGAGATCAAAATAACTCCTAGTGTAGAAATCACCTCAATGGACGATTCCTTCTTTAATCGAATTGAACAAAAGGACCTTCAGAAAATCCAAAAGTCGGCAAAGGATAATGCCATTAAAACCGTCAATCGCGAACGATTATTAAAAGAATCCAAAGGGCAATTACTCGATAATTTGAACCAAATTTTTGTTTTGGCAAAGGCTTTGAATTATGAAGTGATAGATAAAACGGGGCAAATCGATTTATCTCAACTCTAAAATAAGACTTATGGATGAAAATAAGAAAAATTCAGTAAAACCGAAAAGAGACATCGGTGAAAAGAAACAAATTCAGGACTTCCCGGGAGTACCCGCAAATCCAAAAAAGCCAACGACAGAACAAATGTCAAAAAGCAAAGTACAGAAGCTTTCCAAAAATTCTAACGATGGCAAAATGGATAACACAGAGAAAAACCAGGATGAATAACCCTGGTTTTCCATTTTTTAACAATAAAGTTTTTTTAGTTTTGATCCTCCAGAAGTTCTTTACTTTGGTAATCTTGCACTAAATCTATTGCGTTGTCCACAACGTCACTTAATGCGGTGATAAACGTTCCTTCTTCAGCCATAGCCATCGCATGTTTCAATGCTTCGATCTCTTTAGGAATACATTCATAACTTACTTCATGACCAGACTCGGAAATTCCGTCAATGAGCAATTGATTAATTTCTTCTTCTGATCTTCCTCGTAAATGACGCTCACTTCGAATAATGATATAATCAAACATTCTCCCTGCAATCTTACCACAGAGTTTAATATCCTCATCTCTTCGATCACCTACCCCTGAAATAATTCCAATCTTTTTAGTAGCCTCTACATTTTTAAGGTAATCTTCAATCGCTTCATATCCTGCAGGGTTATGTGCAAAATCAATTAATACTTTAAAATTCTTGAACTTAAAAATATTCAATCGGCCCGGTGTCAACTGAGCACTAGGGATAAACGTTCTTAGCGCCATACCAATATCTTCAATAGCAAACCCATACAAGTAGGTGGCGAGCGAGGCGGCGAGCACATTTGAAATCATGAATTTCGCCTTACCATCCATGGTTATAGGTATATTTGTAATACGAGCAATCCTAATTTTCCATTCTCCCTTTTTGATCGTCACATAGCCCTCTTCACATACACAAGTAATTTTTCCTTGCTTAGCAAATGCCTTTATGTGGGGATTCTCTTCATCTAGACTAAAAAGAGCAACTTGCGCAGATAAGTCTCCTGCAATCTTCATCGAGTACTCATCGTCTGCATTCAAAATGCACCAGCCGTCTTTCTTAACACTATCCAAAACGACACGTTTCACCTTAGTAAGGTCTTTCAAATTATGAATATCATTCAACCCTAGATGATCTTCTTTTATATTGGTCACAACTCCAATATCACAACTTGAAAATCCAAGTCCAGAGCGAAGTATGCCTCCCCTAGCAGTCTCTAAAACAGCAAATTCTACTGTAGGATCTTTTAATACAAACTCTGCAGAAAGAGGCCCAGTGGTGTCCCCTTTACTTAGCAAAGTATTTTGAATATAAATTCCGTCCGAAGTAGTAAACCCTACCCTATAGCCATTGTTTTTAACAATATGAGAGATTAAACGTGTGGTAGTGGTCTTTCCATTTGTACCTGTTACTGCGATGATAGGAATTCTGACTGGTGCCCCTGGTGGATACAGCATTTCTACTACCGGAGCCGCAACATTGCGTGGGAGCCCTTCACTTGGTGCTAAATGCATTCTAAAACCAGGAGCTGCGTTAACCTCCAGGACGCATCCCGAGGTCTCCTTTAACGGCTGAGTTAGGTTCTCTGCCATAATATCTATACCACAAACATCCAGTCCAATAATTTTAGAAATTCGTTCACAAAGTGTTACATTTTCCGGATGAACCATATCCGTTACATCAATCGAAGTACCTCCGGTGGATAAATTTGCAGTTGATTTCAAAAAAACCACTTCTCCTTTTTGAGGTACAGTGTCTAGTGAATAATTTAATCGACTTAAGAGCTCCTCCGTATGTCCATCTACTATAATTTCTGTAAGAACATTCTCATGTCCATAACCTCGTCTTGGATCCTGATTTTCTATATTAATTAAAGCTTCGATTGATTGCTCCCCATCTCCAATGACATGAGCAGGTACTCTTCTCGCAGCAGCTACCAATTTGTTATTGATTACAAGTACACGAAAATCATAACCCGTAACGTAACGCTCTACAATCACCTTAGTAGAAACCTTTTGTGCATCTATAAATCCTTGCAATGCAGTTTCCCAGTCAGTCACATTGATCGTCTGTCCACGTCCGTGGTTTCCATTAAGTGGCTTTATCACAAGAGGATACCCTATCTTAGAAACCACTGACTTAAGCTCTTCTTCGTCTTGCGCCATTCCTCCTAAAGGAACCGGAATGGCAGCTTCTTCTAACATTTTTTTTGTCAACTCTTTATTGCAAGCCATATCGACTGCGATAGAACTGGTTTTCCCTGTAATAGTGGCTTGAAATCTTTGCTGGTTTACTCCGTAACCTAATTGAACCAAAGAGTTTTTACCTAAACGAATCCAAGGAATATTTCTAGAAACTGCTTCTTGTACAATACTACCAGTCGAAGGTCCCAAACGTTCCTTCTCCCTTATTTTTTTCAGCTCCGTGATAGCCAAATCCATATCGAAAGGCCGAGATTCAATAAGGCAACGAGCAATTTCTACCGATGCTTCAGCAGCATATACACCGCAGTTGGGCTCTAGATAACTAAAGACCACATTGTAGACGCCAGGTGTTTTTGTTTCCCTTGTTCGTCCAAAACCAGTATCCATTCCTGCTAATGTCTGTAGCTCTAATGCTATATGCTCAATCACATGGCCCATCCAGGTTCCCATCTCTACTCGATGGAAAAATCCTCCTTCCGTACCTTCTGAACACCTATGGGTATACAGGCTTGGAAGCAGTTCTTCAATTCTTTCTCTAAATCCAGGGATTTTATTGGTGGGCAATTGTTCAAGTTCCTCCAAATCAAGTCGCATCTGAATAAGGTGAGTACGCCTAGTACTCCAGATATTAGGGCCTCTTAAGACCTGAATTTTTTCTATTTTCATCTGTGTTATTGCTCTGTTTTAATGTTTCAACAGAATTCAAAGATAAATCAAATTTGATTTATTTTCAATAATGTATTAAATTTAGAATTGAGATTCTGAATAATCAATTTAAATTCAGGACTAAAACATTTAAAGAAGGTTTTATCAGCGAAATAAAATCTATCCATGAATAATTTTTAAATTTGCATGCATGAAGCCTGTAGGAAAACTAATTGTTATCGGTGGAGCTGTCAATAAAGGAAGCTTTTCAGAAACCGATTTTGACAGCAACGTCGAGCAAAACCTCAACTTTTTTGAGAAAGGAATACTTAGAAAAATCATTAATGAAGCGAGACTAAAGGAAGACTCCGTATTTGAAGTCATACCTACAGCTTCACAAATTCCGCAAATTGTAGGGCCTGAATACAAGAAAGCTTTTGAATACTTAGGGGCAAAGACGGTTAACATTCTGGACATTACCACAAGAGAACAAGCTAACAGTGATGAAATTGTAGCACGTGTAAATGCAGCCGATGTTGTAATGTTCACAGGTGGTGATCAATTAAGATTAACTTCCATACTAGGGGGAACGCGATTTCATGATGCTATTTTAGAGAAATATCAGACAGAAAATTTCATTTATGCCGGAACCTCTGCAGGTGCCGCCGCCGCTTCAGAGAATATGATTTACCAGGGATCTAGCAGTGAATCTCTTTTAAAAGGCGAAGTAAAAACAACTCAAGGACTGGGGTTTATTGATGATGTCTTGATAGATACCCATTTTGTTCAAAGAGGAAGAATTGGGCGACTCTTTCAATCGGTTGTAAACAATCCTCGTACCCTTGGAATTGGGCTAGGTGAAGACACCGGACTTTTTATTCAAGGAGATCAAATGACCGCCATCGGCTCGGGTTTGGTGATTATTGTAGACGGTCGCTTTATTAAAGACACCAATCTAACCAATATTCATCTAGGAGAGCCGGTTTCCATAGATAACCTTACCGTGCATGTAATGTCGCAGGACGACTACTTCAACTTAACAACCAAGGAAATGACTATTGTCAATTCTCAATACCAACGTCAAACCACACAACCCATAAAATGAAGCTAATT
Source organism: Bacteroidota bacterium (assembly GCA_023393915.1). GTDB lineage: Bacteria > Bacteroidota > Bacteroidia > Flavobacteriales > Weeksellaceae > Planobacterium_A. The sequence goes on from JAEXBS010000047.1 coordinate 198,423, forward strand.
ATACACGGAGGATTCTTTTCTGAAAGCGACCAAAGCGATTCGACTAAATCCGCTAAACAAAATGCCTTGACGCGCATTATTCAAAGTTCTTTCGAGTATTTAAAAAGTCACAGTGCACTTGAAACCTCTGTTTATGCTGTCAGTTTACTTGAGGACGATGAACTATTCAACGCCGGTACCGGCTCTCAAATTCAAAGCGATGGTAAAATTCGTATGAGTGCAGCATTAATGGATGGGAAAGAACAGATTCTCACGGGCGTAATAAATCTTCAGGACGTTAAAAATCCTATTCAGGTCGCAAAAAAGATCAGAGAAAAAGAAATAGAAGACCGAGTCTTAAGTGACCACGGCGCAGAAATATTTGCTCGCGAAAATGGATTTGAAGTTTTTTCGACAAGAACAGTTGAACGAGAAAAAGAATATCAAAATAAACTTGCCTCTACCGGGAAAGGAACCGTAGGGTGTGTTGCTCTAGACCAGGAAGGCCTCTTAGCGGTTGCCACATCCACAGGGGGAAAGGGCTTTGAAATTCCAGGGCGTGTCTCTGATTCTGCCACCGTTGCAGGGAACTACGCAAATTCTCATTGCGCAGTTAGTTGCACAGGAGTGGGTGAAGATATAGTAAGTAACAGTACTGCAGTAAAAATTGTCACCAGAGTAACCGACGGGATGCCAATTGAAAAAGCATTTGATCGTACTTTTCAAGAACTTAAGCAAATCAATGGATTTGCGGGTGCTATCGGAATTGACAAACAAGGAAACATATACCATCAGGATTCCCACCCTAAAATGGTGTTTGCATCCTACGATGGGAAAGAAATAGAACTATTCCAATAAATAATATTATAGCCTTTTTCCATTAGAATCGTTCAAACGGTGCTATGCCCAACTTAATAGTGAAGCTACTTGTAATTTAACAAAAATTTAAGAAACGTAAAATTGTTTTTGGCACGCATTTTACATTAAGTATTGTAAGTTAAAACAAGTAAAATAAAACACTAAAAAATACAAAATTATGGGAAATAAGAGAAACGGTTTACTAGCACTTTTAGGTCTTGGAGCTTTAGCATTTTGGAGATATAAAAACTCTACTCCTGAAGAAAAACAAAAAGTTAAAGATCAATTAGATACCGTAAAAGGGAATGTAAACAAATGGGGAAATGAACTAAAGAATAAAGCCAACGACGTTGCCTCTCAAGTTCAAAGTAAAGCTTCGGATTTACAAAACAAGGCTCAGAATAAAGCGGATGAAGTAAAATCAGATTTGAATTAATAGTTCATCTGTCTTATAAATTAAATTTTCACATTCATATTATACAAAATCCTGCTGAAATTAATTTCAGCCGGATTTATTTCTACACACCTTGGAAGCGAATCATTTCAAAGTTTGAGAGGATAGAAACTCTTGTAAACTTAAAGTTGTTTGCTCCGAGGTAACTAAATTTTTTATGGTAATCTGTCCGTTTTCAATTTCTTGCGTTCCGTAGAAGACTAAATAAGTTATTCCTTTCTTCTCTGCATAAGCGAATTGCTTTTTAAGCTTTGCATTTTCTGGATAAAGTTCAGCAGCAATTCCTAAATTTCGCAATTCATTAATTACTTTCAAGGCTTCTAGACTTTCATTTGAACCGTAATTAGCGAATAAATAACCTACTTTACTCTCTGCATCCTTTGGAAACAACCCGAGGGATTCCATTACAAGATAGATCCGATCCAATCCGAAAGAAATCCCAATCCCTGGCACATTTTTTACCCCAAAGACCTCGGTTAAATTATTATAACGTCCACCTCCTCCTATAGAACCCATTTCCACACCTTTGGCCTTTACTTCGAAAATAGCTCCAGTGTAATAATCAAGTCCTCTCGCTAGAGTAATATTAAATAGTAGCTCGGAACTAGGTTCTAACTCTAAAACTGATTTTATAACAAATTCAAGCTCCTCAACTCCTTCCAATCCTTCTGGAATCTGAGCAAAATGCACTTTAAGTAGAGAAAGTACCTGATTTACGGGTAAACTAGTATCAAATAAAAAAGCCAATTTATCAATAGCATCTTCCGAAATCCCTTTTGTAAGGAGCTCCTTTCTTACGCCTTCTTCACCAATCTTATCTAACTTATCTAAAGCTACAGTAAAATCAATTAAACGGTCTTCTATTCCGGCATAAACAGCAAGTCCAGAGAGAATCTTGCGATTGTTCATATGAATTTCTACTGGAATCCCTAATTCATTAAAACTTTTGGAATACAGTTGAACAAGTTCTACTTCTTGCCATAGGCTTTCACTTCCAACTACATCTGCATCGCATTGATAGAATTCACGAAACCTACCTTTCTGTGGCCGATCTGCTCTCCAAACAGGTTGGATTTGGTACCTCTTGAAAGGAAAATTCAATTGCCCATGATTCATTGCTACGTACCTAGCAAAAGGTACAGTCAAATCGTAGCGAAGGGCTTTTTCTGAAAGTTGAGAGGTTAATTTTTGTGAATTGCGCTCATTCCAATCTTCTGAATTTGCTTTTTGCGCATAATCCCCTGAATTGAGTATTTTAAAAATCAATCGATCTCCCTCCTCTCCATACTTACCTGTCAAAGTGCTAAGATTCTCAAAACTTGGAGTCTCCAAGGGTTGATAACCAAACAATTCAAAATTCCTTTCTAAAACAGAAATAATTTTTCTACGTTTAAATACTTCATTGGCTGAAAAATCTCGTGTTCCTTTGGCTAAACTAGGTTTCATAAGTAGGTTCTAATAAATGTAAAATCGACTAGTAAGGAGCAAAATTACTGATTTATTTTTCCTTTTTAGCCACTGTTCCATTAAAAAAAGGTTTTCAGAATACTCCGAAAACCTTTCAACATTTAAAACAAACAAATTAAAATAAAAATTCATTAAGCTTTTGCAATAGGATCTCTCCATAATGCGCAACTTTATACGTACCAAAACCTCTAATTTCCATTAATTCCTGTAGACTTCGAGGTCTTTTTTCTAAAATTAAAACAAGCTCCCTATCGGTTGCTATCCGAAAAGGTGCAATACCTAATTTACTGGATTCTTTCCGCCTCCATTCTTTTAGCGCTTCATATTCATTAAGTAGTGATGAATCAATTTGGATTTTACTACTTACCGATTTAGAAGAGGAATCTTGCTCATTCGCATTTTCACTTGATCTAAAAAACACTAAAATAGACCAAAGCTTTTCATTTTCAAACGTAAGAGAACTCTCTATATGCAGCACCTCTGAGTTTTCCATAAATTCTTTAATTGACTTAATATCGTTTGAATAATGAGGCTCTTGAATTCGAAGCGAAAAAAGTTGCACTTTCAACTTAGTAAACAAGGATTTAACTTAATAGAATAAGTTCGGTTAAACGAACTTCAGTTACTTGCTTTTTGTGACCTGAAGGAGTATCATAATTACGGTACACCAGCTTTCCTTCTACAGCGATTTCTTTACCTTTAAAGACATGATTCTTTAACACTTCGGCAGTTTTACCAAATGCAATAAGCTGGTGCCAATTGGTTTGCTCGACTTTCTCACCTTGAGCATTCATGTAAAAATCATTGGTTGCGAGTGAAACACTTGCTTTTTTAGTACCATTTTCGAAGCTCATAAGTTCTACTTCACTTCCAGTTCTTCCGATTAAATTAACTCGATTTCTGAACGACATAAGAATAAATTTTAATTAAACATTAGAAAAGTGAAACATTCACCTTCCTTCTTGAGATCAAAATTGAGCGAATTTTAATAGAAAATCGGTCGTTAGGTACTTAGATTCGCTTGTAGCCGATTGTAAACGTTTGAATAAGATAATTTGCTATATTTAAAACAAAAAACCATGAACTGCTTAGAATGTAATGAGGCTCTCAAAGGGCGTTCCGATAAAAAATTTTGCGACGATTCCTGTCGCAATGCTTTCAACAATAAAAGAAATAAGGACGTTTCCAATTTGATGCGTCAAATCAACAGCCAACTCAGAAAAAACTACCGACTACTTCAAGAGTTTGCAACGCCTAACGAAGAATCGCTTATTACAAGTATTAAGTTAAGTAATGAAGGTTTTATCTTCGATTATTTTACAGGATACAAAATATCATGGGAAGGTCGTGAAATACGGATGGTTTACGATATTGGCTATGAGTTTCTTGAAAACAGCTATTTGAAAATACACCTGCCCTAAGCGGGAAGTGCTATCAGAAGAAATAAAATATTAATACTTCTTTAGTCTAAACTACTAAAGAAGTCGAATTTTATCGTCTAGAATCTCGATAGTTTTGCTTTTATATAGACCTCCGATTGCTTTTTTGAAATTCTTCTTGCTCATTTGTACCTCCTCCTTAATTTCTTCTGGAGTTGATTTATCACTCAAGTAGAGCAGACCATAGTTCTCTTCCAACCGATTAAGAATAATCTTTTGAAATTCATCAATGTTTTCGTAACCCACTTTCTGCAGGGTAACATCAATCTTTCCGTCTTCGCGTATTTGTTTTATATATCCTCTTTCAGTTGATAATGGATAAAGTTTTTTAAAAACATCAGAATAAAAAATGAGTCCTAAGAACTGTTGGTTGATTACTACATTCCAACCCAGCTCACCTTCATTCATTAAAATAAGTTCTACAGAATCTCCCTCGGAAAAGGGCAGATCCGTATAACTCATATTTCTTTTGAACTTGGTCGTTCCTGTAATAAGCCCCGTTTCTTCGTCAATATAGATATAGACCAGGTACCTTTTGCCCTCTTCAATTTTCCCTTTCTGTTGCTTATAGGGTATAAACAAATCTTTAATTATTCCCCAGTCCATAAAACTACCGCTAGGCAAACTCTGAACACAAGACATAACTGCATACTGCCCGACTTGAGCCAATGGAGTTTCTACAGTAGCTTTCACTAGCCCTTCATCTTGGTAAAGGAATACTTCGATTTGATCTCCTTCATTGAGCTCTTCTCGAGTCAAAGCTTTGGAAAGCAATGCCTCATTTCCCTCTGCATCCGAAAGTACATAATGATTTGAATTCAATTGAGATACCTCTAAAGTTTGTGTTTTTCCTAGCTCCATACGAAAGATTTGATGCAAATTTAACATTTCTACTTTGCATTAAGTCTATTTTTGCATCAAATAGCTTTTCTTTTGAATTTAAACGCATTACTTTCACGATCGAATCTACTCTATCCGGTATTAGCAGTCCACCTCGTACTCCGATGCGCCGTTGCCTTACTTAGCACTCTTGGAAACGATGAGGTTTATTACACGCTGTATGCAAAGGAATTGGATTGGAGTTATTTTGACCATCCTCCTATGGTTGGTGCTCTGATCTATAGTTCCACCTTTGCAAACTTTTGGTTGAATGAATTTTCTGTGCGATTAGGGGCACTTTTAATTGGAACCCTTAATCTTTATCTGATCTATCATATCACTAAGCGTCTAGGCAATCATTACGCAGCAAATATCGCTTTACTACTTTCTTGCACGTCCTTTTACGTTGCCATAATCTCAGGTACTTTTATTATGCCTGATACTCCATTAACACTGTTTTGGCTACTTTCTCTCTATTTCTTTCTTCAAGTAATTCAGAGAAAAAGATCGGTAGATTTTCTGCTTTTTGGAATTTGCTCTGGACTTGCTCTTTTTTCCAAATACCATGGGATTTACCTTTGGGGAGCAGCAGGTCTCTACGTACTGATGTGGGATCGAACCCTTTTAAAAAACTCCTACCTCTACCTCGCGCTACTTCTTAGCGCAGTGGTATTTATTCCTGTCATTTTATGGAATTTAGAAAGTCCATTTTCCGGACTCTCGTACCATGAGAACCGAGTTGGAAGCGACTCCCTTTTACCTAACTTCAAATTCTTTTTCCAAGAGGTTTTCGGACAGTTTTTTTACAACAACCCATTCGTTGTATTCCTTTGCTTTTTTGCCCTAGTAGCCACTCTGAGGAAAAGGTCGGCATTAAACAAAACTAGTGGTTTTCTTACCCTAACCGCTTTACCCCTACTCGTCTCAACTATTGTCCTTTCCATGTACAATCGTACATTACCCCATTGGAGTGGACCCGCGTACTTTGGACTAATTGTTCTAGCGGCTTTGTATTGGGAGAAAAACAAAGATTCGAAAAAATTACATTTTTCACTTAAGGGCAGCAAAATATTTTTCCTATTGGTGATTCTTTTAGGACTCTTTCAAATTCAAACGGGCCTAATCCTGGGTAAAAGCATTTCTACAGTAGAAAAGCAAGGGAAAAAAGATTTTACGGTAGATTTAAGCCAGTGGAAACGCATCGGTACGGCTCTTTCAAATGAGCTTCCTGACCGTTCTGTGATTATTACGCACAATTGGTTTCCTGCAGCACATCTGGATTTCTATTTTGCTAGGAAGCAGGATTCAAAGGTATACGTATCAGGAACTAGAGAGAAAAAGCATCAATTCTTAAAAATCAATCAATCCCAAGGTGCTATTGATTCCAATCAACCTATTTTCTACGTGACCACTTCGCATTATTTTAACAGTCCCAGCCCTCGAATTGACTCTCTTTTTCAAAGATCAAACACTCCTGTAATCTTTCCGATTAAACAATGGGGTAAAACGAAAGTAAATGTATTTTACTGGAAACTAAATCCAAAAAAAACGGTAGCACCCGATGAACTATAACAAAAAAAGGAGGGTTAGCCCTCCTTTTTTTCTCTATGTATTTTCTTCAATTACATATGAATTGCAATTTTACCTGTAGCATCCAAAGCCGCTTCCTTAATCGCCTCCGCGTAAGAAGGGTGGGCATGAGACATGCGTGCAATATCTTCTGCGCTGGCACGGAATTCCATAGCAGTTACCGCAGCTGCAATCATATCAGCCGCTCTAGCTCCTACCATATGAACTCCTAGAACTTCATCTGATTTTTCATCTGCAATAATTTTGATAAATCCATCGATATCTCCAGATGCACGACTTCTTCCTAAGGCTCTCATTGGGAAATTCCCCACTTTGTAAGCTCTTCCTTCCTCTTTCAATGCTTCTTCTGTCTTACCTACACCTGCAACTTCTGGCCAAGTATAAACCACACCTGGAATTAAATTATAATCGATATGCGGTTTTTGCCCTGCAATTTTCTCTGCTACCAATACTCCTTCTTCGGAAGCTTTATGGGCAAGCATTGGCCCTTGAATCACATCACCAATGGCATAAATATTATTCACAGAGGTTTGTAGGTCACCATTCACTTTTACTCTACCACGTTCATCAACATCCACTCCAACATTCTCTAGACCCAATCCTTCGGTATAAGGCTTTCTACCTACAGCAACTAAAACATAATCTCCCTCCAACTCAACTACTTGATCTTTCTTATCTTTAGCGCTCACTTTAACCGTATCTCCCTGACGTTCTACTGCAGAAACCGCCGTTGAGAGCATAAACTTAACTCCTTGCTTTTTAAGCACTTTTTGAAGCTCCTTAGATAAAGCTCCGTCCATACCTGGAATGATCTTGTCCATGTATTCAACCACCGTTACATCTGCTCCTAATCGTTTGTAAACAGAACCTAATTCAAGACCAATAACTCCTCCTCCAATTACGATTAAATGCTTTGGTACTTCCTTTAGATTAAGAGCTTCAGTTGAAGTAATAATTCGTTCTTTATCGATGGATGCAAACGGTAACGTAGAAGGTTTTGAACCTGTAGCAATGATGGTGTATTTACTAGAAATCGTTTCTTGACTGCCGTCCTCTTTAGTAACTAAAATTTCAGTGGCACTTTTAAAACTTCCTACACCCTGGAAGGAAGTAATCTTATTCTTATCCATTAAAAACTCGATCCCTTTCGTAGTTTGACTTACGACTTCGTTCTTACGCTCAATCATATGCGCCATGTCAGCTTTTACTGAATCGATAAGAATTCCGTGATTTGAGAAATTAGAACTTGCATTATGAAAGTGTTCAGAACTGTCCAAAAGTGCTTTAGAAGGAATACATCCAACATTCAAACAGGTTCCTCCCATCGTTGGGTATTTTTCAATAATTGCAGTTTTAAATCCCAACTGTGCGGCACGAATTGCTGCAACATAGCCACCAGGGCCAGAACCAATTACGGTTACATCAAATTGACTCATTTTTATTTTATTAGATTGATTTGACTTATTATACGTGCAAATTTACAAAATTTTACTGCGCCTAAAGAGTAGAAATTGAAAAGAAAATCGGCAGGACTTCACTTCCCTGCCGATAATTTATTGAACTCATTCAATTATCCACATTTAGAGCTACCACAACTCTTACATGTCAGACAACCTTCTTGGTACATCACTTCACCCGATCCACAATTCGAGCATTTCTGACCTTGCACGGAAGTACCGTCTGGAATATATCTCTTTAATGCTCGAGCGACTCCAGCCTTCCAATTATTAATAGACTCAGAATTAAGCTCCATTCGATTAATAAGCTCCACTACACTCTCTAAGGGCATCCCATGCCTAAGGGTACCTGAGATTAATTTCGCATAATTCCAGAATTCAGGGTCAAATTTATGAGATAGCCCTTCAATGGTCGTTTTGTAACCTCTAAGATTCTTGAACTGGAAATCGTATCTTGACTTACCTTCTTCATCTCGACTTTTTATAATGAGGCCATCATTCACCCATCGTGGTAGTAAAATCCCTTCCTCATCATCAGCTAACCCTGTAAAAATTTCATAGGGCCTACCATCTATCAATCCAACAAAAGCAATCCATTTCTCTTTATTGTTTTGAAAACGCACTACGTCTGCTTCTAATACTTGAGGTCTTTTGGTCGGAAATCCTGTCGGTGTTGGATCCTTAGTTTCTTGCGTAGAAGATTTGGTTTCTGCTGAAATAAGGACACCGGAACGAGAACCATCCCTATAAACCGTTACTCCTTTGCAACCTTCTTCCCAAGCCGTAAGATAAAGTTCGTTTACTAGCTCTTCTGTTGCCTCTTCTGGAATATTAATGGTCACTGAAATCGAGTGATCCACCCATTTTTGAATTGCACCTTGCATTTTTACTTTACTGAGCCAATCCACATCGTTGGATGTAGCTTTATAGTAAGGAGACTTTTCGATAAGCTCATCTAGTTCCTGCTGAGAATAATTCTTTTCTGTATCAAGGCCAATGGTCTTCATCCAAGTTTTGAAGTGGTGATGGAATACAATATATTCTTCCCAAGAGTCTCCAACTTCATCAACAAAATCGACTTGAACGTCCTTGTCGTTTGGATTTACTTTACGTCTTCTTTTATATACAGGTAAAAAAACCGGCTCAATTCCCGAAGTGGTCTGACTCATTAAAGAAGTACTTCCAGTGGGTGCTATAGTAAGTAGCGCTATATTTCTACGACCGTATTTTACCATTTCATCGTAAAGTACTGGATCTTGCTCTTTAATTCTATTGATAAAAGGATTGTTCTTTTCCTTATCAGCATCGTAAACTTCGAACGCTCCTCTTTCTTTAGCCATTTCAACAGAAGAAGCATAAGCTGACAATGCTAAAGCTTTATGAACTTCTACGGAGAATTCAACCGCCTCCTTACTTCCGTACCGCAAGCCTAAAGCAGCCAACATATCGCCTTCCGCTGTAATACCTACGCCCGTACGTCTACCCTCCAAGGTTTTTCTTTTAATTTTCAACCACAAATTCCTTTCGGTTGCTTTTATATCTTCGGACTCAGGGTCTTTATCAATCTTAGCTAAAATGGCTTCAATTTTCTCCGTCTCCAAATCAATAATATCGTCCATCATTCTTTGGGCTTTTGCTGCGTGCTCGCGGAAAAGTTTAAAATCAAATTTTGCCTTATCCGTAAATGGATTCTTCACATAGGAATACAGATTAATAGCTAGAAGTCGGCACGAGTCGTAAGGACAAAGCGGAATTTCACCACAAGGGTTGGTTGAAACGGTTTGAAAACCTAAATCACTATAACAATCGGGCACCGATTCTCTCTGAATAGTATCCCAGAAAAGAATTCCTGGCTCCGCAGACTTCCAAGCATTATGAACAATTTTTCCCCACAATGCTCGAGCTTCAATCTCCTTAGTTACTTTTGGTTTCGAGCTAAAGATGGGATACTTTTGTGTATAGATAGTATCGGATTTCACCGCTGTCATAAAATCATCATCAATTCGAACAGAAATATTGGCACCAGTAATTTTGCCCTGCTCTAATTTAGCATCGATAAAATCCTGTGCATCCGGATGATTAATGGAAACCGATAACATGAGAGCTCCTCTTCGACCGTCCTGAGCTACTTCTCTAGTAGAATTGGAATAGCGCTCCATAAAAGGAACGAGCCCCGTAGAAGTTAGAGCGGAATTTTTCACAGCAGATCCTTTTGGTCGGATATAAGAAAGGTCATGACCTACCCCTCCTCGACGCTTCATTAACTGAACTTGTTCTTCATCCAACTTCAGAATACTTCCATAAGAATCCGAGTCACTTCCATTACCAATTACAAAACAATTGGAGAGAGAAGCAATTTGAAAATGGTTACCGATTCCAGTCATTGGACTTCCTTGCGGAATGATATAACGAAAATCTCTAATTAATTCAAAGATTTCTTCCTGAGATAAAGGGTTGGGGTATTTTGATTCCACTCGAGCTATTTCACTAGCGATCCGCTGGTGCATATCGTCTGGCGTTGCTTCGTAAAGATTCCCTTCGGAATCCTTTAAAGCGTATTTGTTAACCCAGACACGAGTAGCTAGATCATCCCCCTTGAAGTATTCAAGAGTTTTCTTGTTGGCTGTATCATAGGTTACTAAAGTTGATTTTTTTGTTGAGATTGAGCTTTCCATATTTTGTTTTTGATTATAAAATAAATGTACAATAAACAACCCAATATACAAAAAGTTTACAAATTTTTTAAGTTAACATATTGATTAACATTTGATTATATTTTCAACAAAGTTTAAAAGTTTACAAAAATAAAAGTCTAGTTTGAAATTAAAATACGGAAATCTTAAAGAAATATTAGATTAATTACAAGCATAATAATCTAACACAAATGAAGTTATAAATCTATCTTTTCAACATTATTTCCGCTAATTAGCGTTCTAGTAGCAGCCTAGAATAAACAGTAAGTACAACCTTCTGCTAATTAGCCACATCGGAAATAAATTTGATTCTCAGCATCCGAAGCTCTTCATCACTTAAATCATCACCAAACTCTGAAGTTAAAACCTTCATGCTATCACTTTCACTTTCTTGCATAAACTCCATAAACTCCTCTACAAGATCCTCGTCGATATTCTCTTCAATATAATAATTGATATTGAGTTTGGTTCCCTGATAGACAATTCGTTCCATTTCCTTTAAGAGCTCATCCATACTCAAATGCTTCGCTTTGGCAATGTCTTCAAAATCTAGCTTTTTGTCGGTGCTTTGAATAATGAATACTTTATGACTGGATTTATTGGCGACTTGCTTGAGTACCATGTCCTGAGTTCTCTCAATTCCATTAGCCTCGACATAATTAGAAATATAGTCGGAAAACTCTTTTCCATAGCGTCGGGCCTTTCCTTCACCTACCGCATAGATTTTTGCAATTTCTTCTACAGTCACGGGATACTGAATCGTCATATCCTCTAGACTTGGATCCATAAAAACAGTATAAGGAGGTACGCCATTTCTCTTAGCAACTTTCTTCCTTAGCTCTTTTAATTCAGTAAAGAGCTTTTCATCCATACCTTGAGAACTCTCAATTTCATTTTTTTCTTGAGTAGAGCGTATTTGGTCTAAATGATATTCTCGATCTTCCGCAATTTCAAATGTAAAAGATTCCCCACTAGAGAGAACCTGGTTTCCTTTTTCTGAAACTTTTAATACACCGTAGGTCTCAATATCTTTTAAAAGATAGTCTTGAACGACTGCTTGACGAAAAATAGACTTCCAATATATTTCACTTTTCTGTTTTCCTAATCCGAAAAACTCAGTTGTCTCTAATTTATAAGCTTTAGTTACCGCATTCTCTTTTCCTACTATTAAACTAATAAGGTCTTTGGCTCTAAATTTCTCATCCAAGGTCTTTACCATTCTAAGCACATGTCCAAGATCCTCAGTGGCATCTACTAAAGATGGGGGATTCAGCGCATTGTCATCCATCTTAGCACCCTCGCCATTTTGCGGATCAAATTGTTCTCCAAAATAGTACAAGAGGTACTGACGCCTACTCATGGAGGTTTCTGCATAACCCACCACTTCATTTAACAATTGCAAACCTATTTCTCTTTCCGAAACCGGTTTTTGTGCTAGAAATTTTTCCAGTTTTTCAATGTCTTTCGGATCGTAAAAAGCAAGGCAATACCCTTCGCCTCCATCCCGTCCAGCGCGCCCGGTTTCTTGGTAATAGCTTTCTAACGATTTGGGAAAGTCGTAATGAATAACAAATCGAACATCGGGTTTATCAATTCCCATCCCAAAAGCAATGGTAGCAACAATAACATCACAATCTTCGGATAAGAAGCGATCTTGATTGCTAATTCTGGTTTTTTGATCCAATCCTGCGTGGTACGGCAAGGCATTAATTCCATTGACTTGAAGTAACTGAGCAAACTCTTCTACTTTTCTTCGGCTAAGACAATAAACAATACCCGACTTACCTTTCCGTTGATTGATAAATTTAACAATCTCCTTATCTATATTGATTTTAGGACGCACCTCGTAAAAAAGGTTAGGACGATTAAAACTGGATTTAAAAACCTTTGCATTATTCATGCCCAGCGTTTTCTGTATATCGTCTTGCACCTTAGGCGTGGCCGTAGCTGTTAGGGCGATTACCGGTACACTGGCTATTTTGTCTATAATTAACTTTAGATTCCTATACTCTGGTCGAAAATCATGTCCCCATTCTGAAATACAGTGCGCTTCATCAATGGCCACAAAAGAAATTTTGACTTCTTTTAAAAAGTCCATGTACTCCTCTTTAATAAGAGATTCAGGAGCTACGTAGAGAAGTTTAGTCCTTCCCTTGCGTATATCATCAAAAACTTGTTGCGTTTGAGATTTATTTAGAGAAGAGTTTAATACGTGCGCAAGACCCTTGCCACTGGTAAGTCCATTAATGGCATCCACTTGGTTTTTCATCAGGGCAATCAATGGCGAAACCACGATGGCCGTTCCCTCGGTAATCAAAGCAGGAAGTTGATAACAAAGTGATTTTCCCCCTCCAGTTGGCATTAGAACAAATACATCCTCTCCATTAAGTAATGTTTCTATAATGTCCTTTTGGTGCCCTTTGAAAGAAGAAAAACCAAAATACGACTTCAATTCTTTTGATAAATCGACGTTATTGGTTTTCATCTAATTTTGTTTGCTAAATTTGCACATTACCCAAAGTTAGTAAAATATCCCTTACAGCGCAATGGAGTTCACGGGAATTAACGAAAACCTTTTTTCAAAATTGGAACCAAATTCAATCATAGCTTTAGCTCAGAAATCAATCGACATTGAACTTAACGAACTTAAATCCTTAAGTAAAAGGATCGATGAGAGTTTTGTTCGTGCCACTCAAGTTATTTCCAAAGCGACCGGAAAACTGATCGTTGTTGGAATTGGAAAATCCGCACACGTAGGAAATAAAATAGTAGCCACTTTAAATTCTACGGGAACACCCGCGCAATTTCTCCATGCGGCTGAAGCCATCCATGGTGACCTTGGCGTTATTCAAAAACAAGACATTGTGCTTTGTATTTCCTATTCGGGGAACTCTCCTGAAATTGTGAACCTCATTCCCTTTATGAAAGATTATTCCGATACTCTTATCGCCATGACTGGAAACCCTGAGAGTCACCTAGCCCAAGCAGCCGATATCGTACTTAACACTCATGTAGAATTTGAAGCTTGCCCAAATAAATTAGCTCCGACCAGTTCTACAACAGTACAAATGGCCTTAGGAGATGCGTTAGCGGTATGTCTTATGGAAATTAGCGGATTCCAGGCAAAAGATTTCGCTAAATTTCATCCTGGAGGAAGCCTAGGTAAAAATCTAACAGCAAGAGTGGAGCAGTTTCTATCCACCCAAAAACCAGAAGTGCACCCTCAAACCGGAATTCGTGATGTAATTATTTCAATTTCAGCATCCCGACATGGGGTTACCGTGGTGAAAGAGGACCAAAAGATTGTTGGAATTATTACGGACGGAGATTTAAGAAGAATGCTTATGCATACGGAAGATGTCTCTCAGATGAAAGCGCAAGACATAATGAGTAAGAATCCTAAAACGATCGATAGAGGGGAACTTGCAAAAACAGCCATGGCCATTCTAAAAGAAAACAATATTGGGCAACTGGTCGTAACGGATCAAAATGAATACTATGGCATCATCGATCTGCACCGACTATTAGATGAAGGTATCATATAGTTTATAAGCTCTTACAAAAAATAGAATGCGTATTTTCGCAAGTTGAAATCTAGAAATTAAGAATCGCACGGTGAAAAGTGAAAAAGACATGTCCCTTATTGGGCATATTGGAGAGTTAAGAGGTCATTTGATTCGATGCATAATTGCCATTGTGGTCTGTGGTTTCATTGTCGGACTAAATATCGAATGGATTATTGATAAAGTTTTCTTTGGTCCAGTGAATAATGATTTTCCAACCTTTCGTGTAATTAACGCCCTTTCTGAAAAGTTCCTTGGCACCCGTGCTATTGAACTTCCCGCCGATTTTCCTGTAAGAGTTCAAAAGCTTTATCAACAGTTCAACGTAATGATGAGCGTTTCTGTTATTGGAGGAATGGTTCTATCAAGCCCCTACATCGTTTGGGAACTGTGGCGCTTTGTTTCCCCTGCCCTTCACCCCAACGAAAGAAAGAATTCTTCTCTATTAATCAACTCCGTGTGGATGCTTTTTCTCCTTGGAGTTCTATGCGGTTACTACCTGATCTTACCCTTTGCAATAAATTTTGGTGCAGTGTTCAAAATATCAGATATTATTGAACCTCTGTACGATTTATCCGACTACACGGCTCTGTTCTTTCAAATTGTGATTGGAATGGGAATCGTTTTTCTTTTCCCTATTATCGTATACTTTTTAACGGTTATAGGCATCCTTACCCCCATGTTTTTGCAAACTTACCGCAAACACTCTATCGTGGTTATTTTAGTAATCGCTGCCGTGATTACCCCGGCAGATATTTTGAGTATGGGAATGGCAGCTCTACCTCTACTATTGCTTTACGAATTCAGTATTCGTCTCTCCAAAAGAACCTACCGCCGAATCCAAAAAGAGCAAAAGGAAAAGCTTCCAGGAACACTGTAGTTCTACTAGTGGCAATAAAAGATTTAATTCATTACTTTTGAATCTTTAATTTTCCCACTTTATGAAATCATTTTGTTTGCTACTTCTGTTTGCTACTTCCTTATTTAGTGCTCAAACATTCACTAAAACTGACACCCTGAAAGGTTCCAATACGGAGCTGCGTAATTTTTGGGACGTGCAAAAGTACGAGCTAGAGGTAGAACCGAACTTTGAATCCAAGTCATTAAAAGGTAAAAATAAAATCAGCTTTACCATCACTAAGGATCGTACTAATCCCGTTTTTCAAGTGGACCTTCATGATCCAATGCAATACCAAATCCTTGGTTCCGATCTAAAAAATATCAAAGCGAAGCGAGAGGGTGACTTTATCTTTCTTTCCTATGAGGGAACGGTAAAAAAGGGAAGTAACCATTACTTTGAAATTGCTTTCAGTGGCCACCCTAAAGTGGCTAAAAACGCCCCTTGGGACGGCGGATGGGTATTTGCTCAAGATGAAAAAGGAAGACCTTTTATGAGCGTAGCGCAGGAAGGTGAAGGTGTTGCCCATTGGCTACCTACCAAAGACCTGTGGCTGGATGAACCTGATCAAGGCCTTCTTATGGGTATTATTACACCTTCAGGGTTAACTGGTATAGGAAACGGACGATTAATTAAAACGGAAAAACGCTCTTCAAAAAATTACTTCCTATGGGAAGTAAAAAACCCTATTAACGGCTACTCTATTGTTCCGAGCATTGGACACTACACCAATTTCAAAGACCACTATGAAGGAGAGAAAGGAGCGCTAGATCTAGATTATTGGGTGCTGGATTACAATCTTGAAAAAGCAAAACATCAATTCCAGCAAGTAGTGCCTATGATGAAGGCATTCGAATACTGGTTTGGTCCTTACCCTTTTTATGAAGATTCATTTAAACTGGTAGAGACCCCTTACTTAGGGATGGAGCACCAAAGCAATGTAGCTTACGGTAATGGATATAAAAATGGGTATTTGGGACGAGACCTCTCTGGAACAGGTGTTGGACTTAAATGGGACTTTATCATTATCCACGAAACCGGTCACGAGTGGTTTGCCAATTCTATTACAGCAAAAGAAAAAGCGGATATGTGGATCCATGAAGCCTTCACCAGTTATTCTGAGACTTTATTTACTGAAAATTATCTAGACAGACAATCTGCGGATCTTTACCAAATAGGAACTAGAAAAGCTATTGCCAACGATAAACCCATTATTGGTCATTACGGTGTTGCCCGTTCAGGAAGCGGAGACATGTATTACAAAGGAGCGAGCATGCTGCATACTTTAAGAGAGGCCATGAATAATGATCAGAAATTCCGCCAAATGCTCAGAACCATTAATGAGAAATTCTATCATACTCAAGTTAGTTCAAAAGAGATGGAAACCACTATCGAAGAGCTTTCAGGATTAGATCTAAAAGGATTCTTTGATCAATATTTAAGAACTACACAAGTACCTGAGTTAGAACTAAATTGGAACAAGCAAAACGGTACACTGGAATACCGCTTTACCAATGTAGTAAAAGAATTCACTCTGCCTGTTCAGCTAAGTCCTGAGGTAGAAATTCGTCCCAATGAAAGATGGCAAAGCCGAAAGCTCAGTCCTCAGACAAAAATTACGGTGAGCCCTAATTATTACTTTAAGGTAAAACTTACAGAGAAATAAAAATTTTAATGTAAAATAAAATCCCACAATTGAAAGATTAGTGGGATTTTTTCTGTTATAACTTTTACTTCAAAGGAGCTAGAATATCGTATAGCGCTTGCGAAAGATTTGAGGACTGATAGTTATTAAGTAATATGGAAAAAACATAAGTCTTCCCACTTTTACTTTGATGGTATCCTGCGAAAGATTTTGTGTTTTTCATGGTGCCACTCTTCATCTTCATGCCATTTCCTTGCGTAGGGAATCCATCATAAAAAGTTTGAAACCAAGGCTGTTTTCTTGCCCAAATTAGAGCTTGAACTTGCGCTCTTGCCGAAACATAATTTTGAGGAGACAGTCCACTACCGTCTGCAAAATTAATCATCTGACTGCGAATCCCACGCTCTTTCCAAAATTCTTTGAGGTACTTGATCCCTTCATCAAAAGATCCTTTTCCTGTCTTTTCCTTAGCCATAGTTTTAATAAAAGATTCTCCATAAAAATTGACACTTTTTCTAAGAAACCAGTAAACCACTTCTTTTAGTTCTGGAGAATGATATTTTAGCAGTACTTCTTTTTCTTTTTCCATTGGAAGCTTTTCACCCTTGATTTTCGCCAGTGAAGTGGTCTGAATACTTCCTGTGAATTCTATTCCGGCCTCTTTTAACCAATTTTTAATTTCTAGAGCCAGTTGCTCAGGGGGATTGGGCATCGATCCAGATACGGTCATTTTCTTTCTTGGTAAGGTTCCATTAATGAGCGCTACATTGGAAAAAGGAGCTGTAAAAATCAAACTCTGATCGGAACTCCCACCTTCTGAGAGTTCATTAATCCAATGAATATGATCCATCGGTACATTGAATCCTGTGATTCTTTTACCCTCTGTAAACATATCAAATTGATTTTCCCTCCAATTCACGCCAAAAACACCTGCGCCGTAATAATTTCCAATATCATTCCATGGAAACCCTCCTGGATGCGTTTGCATATCGTATACGCTGTCATCAATCCATAGGGTACCTGATACTTTTGTAATACCCTTCTCTTTTATCGTCTGAATCAACTGACGCTTAAAATCCTCTGGTTTGTGGCCATTATAGCGCCAACTTCCCAAAGTAGGATCTCCATCAGAATACACTTTTAGCCAACCTTGCAAATCTCCACTTGAGAATTCACCTCCGTAAGTTACTTGAGTGGTCCACTTGAAATCTTCACCCAGGGTTTCTAATACTGCTCCGGCGGTCATGACCTTCTGTGTAGATGCGCTAGAGAGTCCAGTATTACCATTGTATTCATAGACTAAGTTCCCATCTAGATCGCCCACATAAAATGAAATGGAACTCGAATAGCCTGCAGACGACTTTAAAGTAGATTGAACCCTCTGGGCCAAATCCTGAGAAAGTGATTGTCCAAAGGAAAGGCTAGATAAGAATAGAGTGAAAATAAATAGTGCGCGCATAAAAAATGTTTAAAACCAAATGTAAGAAAATCATCTTTAAATTTTCGCTGCTTTAAGTAACGGATCGGACCTCTTAGTTAGCCCGCTCAAGTAAGACAAACTTGGGCAATTGCTTAGGGTGCATTATCTTTGCATAAAGCTCCTAGACACCATGAATATATTTGATCTTTACATTGCGGAGAAAAAATCGGTTCCCTTAGAAGAGGTATTTCTAAATCCGGAACAGGAAAGATTAATCCATCAAGTGATTCGTGAACACAACCACTTTGAACAGCTTCAAGAACTCCACTTACCAATTAATCATAAACTTTTATTTTTTGGTCCTTCTGGTGTTGGAAAAACATTCTTAGCGCAAGCCATTGCAACGGAGCTAAACAAAAAAACCCTCACCCTCAACTTGAGCAATCTGGTCAGTTCAAGACTGGGTGAAACCGCGCAAAATTTGAAGCAATTGTTTGATAAATCTACCCGCGAAAGTGCAGTCCTCTTTCTTGATGAATTTGATTTTATTGCCACCTCTAGAGGTCATGACGATAAAGATGTTGGAGAAATGAGAAGAATGGTCAACACTCTTATTCAACATCTTGATCATTTGCCAGAACAAACCTTATTAATAGCGGCTACAAACCATCCGGAACTTATTGACCCGGCCCTCTCAAGAAGATTCCCAGTAAAGGTCCCTTTTTACCTACCAACCGATAAGGAACTTACCAAGTACTATGATCACCTTCTTTCAAAAATGCCAAAGGAATTAAAGGATATTGAATACAAGATGGAAATCTCCTACGCCGAAGCGAAAGACTATGCGCTAAGTGAAGTCAAGGCCAAATTCTTAGATTCGCTATAGTAAAAGCTTTCACTCAAGAATACGTTATTATTCACCTAAAAGGAAAACCGTTGGAATCTTATGAAGTTCCGGTAATTTCTTTTTCCATTCCTTAACTTTTAGAGTAAGGATGAACTCCGAATCCATATCGCCAATATTGGAAGCAATGCAAAGTTTCTGTTCGGGAGCTAAGTAGGTTAATATATCTTTTAATAAGGCATCATTTCGATAGGGCGTTTCCATAAATATCTGAGTGGCCTTTGTTTTTCTAACTAAAGACTCTAATTGAAGTAAAGCTTTTCTTCGCTCCGATTTATCAATGGGCAAGTAGCCATGAAATGTAAAATTTTGGCCGTTAAACCCACTTGAAATAAGGGACAGAATAATAGAAGAAGGTCCGTTTACGGGAACCACTTTGATTGAATGCTCATGCGCCCAACGTACCATAAGGTTTCCAGGGTCTGCAATGCAGGGAAGCCCTGCCTCTGAAAGCAGTCCCATGTCTACTCCCTTCTCTAATAATGCAGTGGCCTCCTTAAGTTCATGTATTTCAGTATACTTATCGAGTACAAAAAGCTTTAAATCACTTTGCTTTTTTTCCGGGCAGAAAAATTTAATCACTTTCCTAGCGGTTTTTTCATTTTCTACAAAATAATGATCTATTTGCTGGATGTAGGTTTGAATAACTGGAGCAAATTGGTCTTTAGGACTGTTTTCACTTAAGTAAGCTGGGAGTAATACAAGCATTTTTATCCGAATTTTTCAGTGAGTTTACGCGCTTTCTTCTCTAAAGCTTGATCAAGTAATTCATAAACGAGATCAAAACCCTTTTGTCCTCCAAAGTAGGGATCAGGCACCGACTGCCCTTCTTCCAAAACCAATTGAATTTTTTCTTCTTGCTCTTTGGTAGAGGCCAAAGAAAGTGCATTGTCTTTATTGTCCTTATCCATACAAAAAATCAAGTCAAATTCCTCTAAATCACTAGCTTTCAATCCTTTTGCTCGATGAGTCGTTAAATCGACCCCTCGCTTTCTAGCGGTCTCAATCATTCTTGGATCCGCTCCTTCACCTTCATGCAAAGAAGAGGTTCCACGACTTTCGATCGTAAAATTCTCTGAGACCTTAAGCTTTAATAAAGCTTCAGCCAAGGGACTTCGGCATATATTGCCTAAACACAGCATCATGATTTTCATAAGGAGATAATTTAAAGCACTAGTTAAACAAAAAAAAATGAAAAACAAAACTGCTTTTCATTTATGACAAAGGTTAACGCAAAAGAATTACTTTTTAATTCTTTCTGTCAGCTCCTTAACGTATTTTTTAATTTCTTTATCAATTTTAGAAACATCTTTTATCGTCTCACAAGCGTACATCACAGTCGAATGGTCCTTTCCTCCCATTTCTTCACCAATTTTGGTGAACGTTGATTTCGTGAATTCCTTTGAAAAATACATCGCTAGCTGTCGAGGTAATGCGATATCTCTTTTTCTAGATTTGGAAAGAAGTTGCTCACGATTGATTCCAAAGTAATCACAAACTACTTCTTGAATGTACGGTATACTAATTACTTTCTTCTGAGTGGAAGCGATTTTATTAATCGTATCCTTTAATAGCTCTAAACTTAATTCTGATTTATAAATAGTAGAATACGCAATGACGGAATTAATCACGCCGATAAGTTCTCTCACGTTGGATTTAACTTCGCCTGCAAGATAGTCTACCATATCATCGGTTAAGACAATTCCATCGCGGCTTAATTTATCAACAATGATTTTTCTACGTGTTTCAAAATCAGGAGATTTGATCTCTGCAGAAAGACCCCATTTAAAACGAGAAACAATACGCTCTTGAATATCTTGAATGTCTACTGGAGCTTTATCCGAAGTTAGAACAATCTGCTTTCCATTCTGATGCAGATAATCAAATATATGGAAGAACGAATCCTGCGTTGCAGCTTTACCGGATAAAAACTGAATATCATCAATGATCAGCACGTCTACCATTTGATAGTAGTTCTGAAAATCAGTTTTATTGGAAGCTTTTGCTGCGGATATAAACTGCTGAATGAACTTTTCTGAAGATAAGTACAATACTACTTTATCGGGGAAATTATTCTTAATCTCAAGTCCGATGGCATGTGCAACGTGGGTTTTACCTACCCCTACACCTCCATGTAAAAACAGAGGGTTAAAGGCGGTACCTCCTGGTCTTTTTGCAATGGATTTCGCTACCGTTGAGGCAAATTTATTGCTTTCTCCTTCAACGAAATTATCAAATGAGAGATGCGCGATAAGATTAGAATCTATAGAGACTTTCTGGATTCCAGGTGCCACCATAGGATGAATAGGATTCTTAGCAACAGGACGAACTTGTTGCATTTTCGGTGGAGCAACAGAATTCCCCTTTAAATTTTGTACAATCGGTTTCTCCTTACCTGCTGGTTTGTTTTCCATTACGGAATACCAAAGCTTTACTCCTTTACCGATATTTTTTCGAAGGGCTGCAGAGAGAAGTGAAAGGTAAGTATCCTCGATGTACTCTTTATAAAAGTCACTTGGAACTAGAAGGGTAAGATTGTGATTCACTAAAGAAAGTGGTTGCACTTTGTCAAATAATAGATCAAAGGAACTTTCTAGCTTTTTAAGATCGTCACCATCTTCTGCCGCATTCAAGTTGTCACGCATGAATTGCAGACACTTTTCCCATACCAATGATAAATCTTGATCCATAAATTACACAAAAAAATCGAATTGAAGTCTATATTTGACTACCCTTAAGTAGAAAACAAAGATGACAAAAATAATTCTCATAAAAAAACATTTTCCGTCTTGATTATTTAGAAATATATTTGTATGTTCAAATAAAAACCAACAATATGCTACATACAATTCACTCAATACGTGTACGTTACGGAGAAACCGATCCGATGAAGTACGTCTATTATGGTCAATACGCTCACTACCTTGAGGCGGCTCGAGTGGAGCAATTAAGGGAGGTAGGTATCTCTTATGATGAGCTAGAAAAGTTGGGAATTTGGCTTCCGGTTTCTGAATTTAATATCCGATATAAAAAGCCTGCACGTTACGATGATGTTCTTCATATCCATACCTATTTAAAGAAGAAACCTAGCGTTAGAATGCATTTTGAATACCAGATTTTTAACGATCAAGAAGAACTATTGACCGAGGCCGAGGTGACCTTGTATTTTTTTGATGCCATCCATCAACGCATTTCTCGGTGCCCCGATTTTCTACTGGAACTCATTGAAAAAAAATGGACCGAGGAATAGGAAATTGTCCATCAAACATTAACTTTACGCTTTATCACGATTATGAATCTACTACTTGCTTCCACTTCCACCCTATTTGGCGGATCTTACCTAGAATACATTAAAGAAGAAATCAAAGAACTTTTTTCAGGAATTGATCAAATCCTTTTCGTGCCCTATGCACGCCCTTCGGGTATTTCCCACGAAGAGTACACTGAGAAGGCAAGAGAATTTTTTGAATCGATAGGAATCCAAGTAAAAGGAATTCATGAGTATCCAGATCCTAAAGAAGCTATAAAAGAAGCAAAAGGATATTTTACTGGTGGTGGTAACACTTTTCTCCTTTTAAAAACGCTCTATGATCTCGAATTAATAGAAGTGCTTACCCGTGAGATTAAAAGAGAAAAGCCTTATCTGGGCACCAGCGCAGGGAGCAATATAGCGGGACAAACTATTGGTACAACCAATGATATGCCCATTGTCGAGCCTTCCAGTTTTAAAGCCCTTGGACTTGTCCCACTCAATTTAAATCCCCATTATTTGGATCCTGATCCCAATTTAAAGCACAATGGTGAAACTAGGGAGACAAGAATCAAAGAATTTCTCACGCAAAACGAAATGAAAGTTGTGGGACTTAGAGAAGGAAATTGGATCCGAAGAATTGGCGATCGAATCACCTTGGAAGGACCTTATACCAGTCGGATCTTTGAAAAAGGCAGTGATCCCGTGGAGCAAGAATCAGGAACCTTATTATA
This sequence comes from Bacteroidota bacterium, assembly GCA_023393915.1. GTDB lineage: Bacteria > Bacteroidota > Bacteroidia > Flavobacteriales > Weeksellaceae > Planobacterium_A. The sequence goes on from JAEXBS010000047.1 coordinate 221,653, forward strand.
GAAGAAGAAAAAAGGGACTGATTTTTGTTCCCTAGAAGAAAAAAAGTCCCGATTATGAAAAATCTATTATACCTCACACTCGCCTTACTATTAAGTCTTTCGTCCTGCGCAGTCAATGTGAATGAAAAGAAAGCGGAAGTAATTTCAGATTGTACAGGACTATACATACGTCTAGACGAGGGTGATTACCTAGTATGCAATCAAGAACTACTAAGAGACAAGGTTGGAAAAGAAGTATCTGTAACTTTTGAAAAGACCGATCAATGCCCTGAATTCAAGGACAAGGTGGTTTGCATGATGTATCATGAAAACCTAGGTTTAGTACGCGTTACTTCTGTGAGATAATTAATCCGGTTTTCCGTTCTCTTCTGGAGTGATGGTGTTTTTCTTGGAATAGATAAGTACCCCTATACCTATTAATATAAAAGGTATAGATAGAATTTGACCGGTGTTCAGTCCCGCAATTTGGATGAATTCATCTCCCTGCGGCTCCTTTAAGTACTCTACGAAGAAACGAATCGACCAGAGGATAATAAAGAAAACACCAAACAAAAATCCTTGCTGGTACTTCACTTTGGTATAGCGGTAGAGCATCCAAAGCAAAATAAATAGTAGGAAATAACCTCCCGCTTCAAGTAGCTGAGTAGGATACCTTGGAACAGTAACTCCGTATTCACTACTCATCTGTGGGAACAATACTGCAAGAGGAGAATCCACTGCTACGGGCTTTCCTATAATTTCCGAATTGAAAAAATTACCAATTCGTACAAAAGCACCTCCTAGCGCAACTACAATTCCAATTCGGTCGTATACCCAAAATGGGTGCTTCTTTATAACCTTTAAAGCGTAATATAATGTTGTTGCGATCAGCGCAATGGCAGCTCCATGACTTGCTAGTCCCGCAAAACCCGTAAATCTAAGTTCAGGTTTTGTTTGAATGGGTAAAAATACACTCCAAAAATCCTGTTGAAAAAGTTCGGGCTGATAAAATATCACATGACCTAATCTCGCGCCTAAAATAGTTCCTAAAAGCGTCCAAGTGAAGAGTGGATCTAGGTATTTCGCATTGACTCCATCGATTTTAAAGATCCGAGCCATAAGCAGATAACCTAATCCAAAAGCCAGTACAAACATTAAGCTGTAGTAATGGATATTGAGTGGCCCAAGCTTGAGCCCTGTGCTTGGATCCCAAATAAGAAAAGGAGTCTTTAATTCAACCTGCTTTTCAGGGGTGATAATGTTTTCAGGTCCTTTAGGAAGATATAAATACTTTAAATCTTCACTTCCAAGGAAGTCACTTTCTCCCAAAGGCACAAATTCTTTGGTCAATAATTGATAACCTGCCGAGCGATACATTTCAAAAATTCCGGTTCCCTGATAAGATTTTAAATGATCATTTAAAATGACCAAAACATTATCGTTTTGCTCTTTTCCTGGAAAACTATAAAACTTCTCGTAGTCGGTTGTAGAGAAAATTTTCACTGGAATATTCTTCCCTCCTTCAACGAGCGCTCCATCAGAAAACTCCTGAGCAGAATTCTGAGCGAATAAAAACGTTGAAAAAGCTAAAAACAATGGAACAAAAAGGGAAAAATAAGAGAATCTCATTTGAACAGGTTTAATTAATATTTTGTTTTTTAGGTGGTACAGGATCGTATCCAGACTTTCCCCAAGGATGACAAGACAGAATCCTCTTGGATCCAAGATAAAGACCTTTTAAAAGCCCATGGGTTTTAAGTGCTTCTAATGTGTAATGCGAACACGTGGGCTGGAAACGGCAATTACTTCCTAAAAGGGGAGAAATAGCTAACTGATAAAATCGAATCAGCACGACCAAAGGGGCAATAAGAATGGTATTTATTCTAGATTTCTCCACTGTACAAAAATAGAAGATTAATTTGAATTGTATGACGATAATTGCTAGTTTTCTTAACTTTGACTCTTAAAGTCTTTAGTTTGAATTCGAATGCACCCTTAGCAGAAATTTTACGCCCTACGACCCTAGATGAAGTTCTTGGACAAGAACATTTAACTGGACCTCAAGGACCCATTCGTAGAATGCTAAAAAACGATACATTAAATTCCATTATTTTATGGGGCCCTCCTGGAACAGGAAAAACGACCATTGCGGAGATCATTTCTCAGAAGTCCAATCGAAAATTCTTTAAACTCTCGGCTGTTTCTAGTGGTGTTAAAGACGTTAGAGATGTAATAGAACAATCCAAAAAACAACACCTCTTTTCGGGAAAATCACCCATTTTATTTATCGATGAGATTCATCGTTTTAGTAAATCACAACAAGACTCTCTACTCCATGCAGTAGAAAAAGGCTGGATTGTACTCATTGGAGCAACTACAGAGAATCCAAGTTTTGAAGTGGTTTCGGCCCTGCTCTCTAGATCCCAAGTTTACGTTCTAAAGGCATTAGACTATGAAAAGTTAGAAGAATTAGCTGCGGTGTCCATTTCAAAATTCAATGAACTAAATTCAACAAATTTAGAAGTGGAAAGTCCTGAGGCGTTCATCCAATACTCAGGCGGGGACGCTAGAAAGCTTATTAACTCAATAGAGCTTACTTTAGGGCAATTTATAAACGAAGAAAAAAATACGATTAGTTCTGAAGAAATTTTCCAAATTCTGCAGCAAAACTTAGTGCTCTACGATAAATCGGGGGAACAGCACTACGACATAATTTCGGCCTTTATCAAATCGATCCGGGGCAGTGATCCTCAAGCTGCAGTCTATTGGCTCGCACGCATGATTGAAGGAGGTGAAGACCTCCAGTTCATCGCTCGCAGGCTATTAATACTTGCCTCTGAAGACATTGGACTGGCCAACCCTAATGCCCTTACCCTTGCAAACAGCTGTTTCCAAGCCGTTCGAGTGATTGGCTATCCTGAAGCTCGAATTCTTCTTGGTGAAACGGCCGTATACTTAGCTGCTTCTCCTAAATCAAACTCCACTTATAAGGCCATTGATGAGGCTTTAGCACTGGTTAGAAAAACAGGAAATCTAAGCGTTCCTCTTCACTTAAGAAATGCTCCCACCTCTTTAATGAAGAAACTGGACTATGGGAAAGATTATAAATATGCCCATGACCACAAGAACCATTTTGTGGATTTAGAGTTTCTACCTGAAGAAATTTCTGGAACAACCTTTTATCTTCCTGGCGACAATCCGACAGAAAATAAAATCCGCCATTCTTTAGAAGAAAAATGGAAGGATAAATACAAATAATTTTACAAAGACTTTTGCTTTAATAAATGAATAGAAAGATAGGATCCTTTTTCATCCCTAGTTACAATAGCGCTTTGGATTGCTGAGGGAAAAATTTTCAGGCTCTTATCTTCTAACCATACACCCTCAATCCAAAGACGATCGGAACTTGAAAGCCCACTTATTTTCATAATCTGATGAAAACTCACAGCATGCTCCTTTTCAATTGGTTTCTTTAATTCTATAAAAATAACCCCTTTAGCGAGTAAAGGCTCGATGCCCTCCCTATGCTCGGGAATCTCACTATTGTCTTTATAGACATGCATGGATTCAATTCTTTCAGGAGCGATTTGCTTCCATAAGGAACCGGACAAAGCATCGTTTACGAAAACAAAAGGTTGTGATTCTACAAGGGCATGCGACTCTTGACCCGCGACTTTTACAGTTGAGAACAATACTGTCACCGTTAATAGTAAACGATAGATACTTGAACTAATCATAATAGATTTTTATTCACTTTTAAAAACTTCTGATCTCTCTGAAATACCACTTCCATTGAAAGCTTCAATTTGAAAATAGTAAGCGTCAGTTCTATCTGCTCCAGTGAAATAGTATTCATTTTTCCCATAAACCATTATACTTCCATAAAGCTTATCGGGATCTTTACCAAAATAAATCACATAGCCATCTGCGAGAGGATTCTGTTGCCATTTCATCCAGATACTTCTTCTTTCACCGTACTTTTTCGGATCCGAACGCAGAGGGACAAAATTCAGAACAGGACCTGGCTTCTCGCCCTTGGCCTTTCCAAAAACGCGGAATCCTGATAAGGCAAATTTTCCTGTAGGCATCTTGATGTTTTCTATTTTTAAGTATCGGGCCCAATTTCCTTCCTCTAATTCCACATAATCGTGAGGAACATCGGTTTTGTTCTTACTCTTATCTACCAGAAGTTTCCATTTTTTGCCATCGAGTGAGGAATAAATCTTATACTGGTGAAATTTCCCAAGTGTCTTTCCGCGAAACTCTACGTCTTGATCCGCATAATTTATTTGTATCGCACGAATTTCACTCTGCGCTCCTAAATCCGTTTCAAACCACTCGCCGGAATCACCGGATTTTGCGCTCCAATAGGTTTTGATGTCTTCATCAACGGCGTAATTAGGGGTAAACCCTCCCAAAGTTGAAGAAACTCTCACGGGCTTATTATAATTAAGTAACATCCACCCAGTGAAAAGACCCTTGGTAAAATCTTTTCCTTGGGCGTACTGTGGCAGAAGCGTTGGATAATCTCCATAGGCTGTATTGGCGTACATCACGTCATCTTTATCAAAGCCGGAAGGCCAAATTCCAAGACGACGTTCAAAATTATTCTTTGTTGAAATAAAAATAGTGGAAACGTGCCAGTATTGACCGTACTTGTCTTGAAAGGTAGAACCGTGACCTGCTCCCCTAGCAAATCCGCCCGGTTTATAAGAAAATGGATTGTGCTTTTGATATTCGTAACCCTCTAGCGGATTCTTTGAAACATAAACACCGTCCGCATATCCACTGAACTCGGTGGCTGGAGCTCCGTATTGCATGTAGTATTTGCCATTGTGCTTGGTCACCCATGCGCCCTCTACAAAAGGTTGCAAAAAAACATTGTCATTATATTCTCCAAAACGTTCCCAACCGTGATCTTCTGGTTTAAGTTTTACAATAGGTTTTACATAGCCTTCACTTTGCATGGTCTTGGTATTGATTTCCGTTCCAAGAAGCGGCCATTCGTTACTAGAGCCCCAGTACAGAAATAAGCGATCGGTATCCTCGTCGTAATGAAAAGCGGGATCCCATGCTCCTACTTTAAGTGTATCTACAGCAATCTCCCATTCATCCTTGGTGGGATTACCCGATTTCCAAATAGGAAAATCCGATTCCCAGGTAGAACCGTAAACATAAAGTGAGTCCTTCATCACCCAGGCTGCAGGTGCATTTAAATCATGGATGTATTTATCATCTCTCAGGAATTTTCTATATACAAATTCCCAGTTGAGCATGTCCTCACTATGCCAGTACCCTTCCTGATTGGTTGAAAAAAGGAACAAGCGATCTTTAAAATTAACAATGACAGGATCGGCAGTAGCCCGGTGTTTCCCCTGTTTTGAAAAAACTTCAAAGGGTGTGTATCCGTAATCTATATTAATTGGATTAGCATAGGTTTTTTGCTGAGCCAAAAGACTTTGAGACATGGCAAAAAACACAAGTAATGTAAACGCTCTAGTAAATGTCATAAAATGGAAAATAAGGGTAATTTCAAAGGTAATCATTTTTCAAAAGAAAGCTTACAACAACTTTTAATAATTAAGATGAGGACCAATTTCCTAACCACTTAAAAGCAAATAAACTAGCTCCCTAGTTTGAAATGTAGGATGAGATTTCCTTACCTTTGCCCTACTAATAAAATCAAGAAAAAATGAAATTTTTTATCGACACGGCCAACCTGGATCAAATTAAAGAAGCAAAAGATTTAGGTATTTTAGACGGAGTTACCACCAACCCATCCCTTATGGCAAAGGAGGGGATTAGTGGACCGGAAGCTATCAAAAATCATTACAAAGCTATTTGCGATATTGTTGATGGAGCCATTTCAGCTGAAGTGCTCTCAACTACCTACGAAGAAATGATTAATGAAGGTGAAGAGCTAGCTCAAATCCACCCGAATATTGTGGTGAAAATTCCTATGATAAAGGACGGAGTAAAAGCACTGAAGTATTTTTCTGACAAAGGAATAAAAACCAATTGCACACTAATCTTCTCTGCTGGTCAAGCGCTTCTAGCTGCAAAAGCAGGAGCCTCTTACGTATCTCCTTTTTTAGGTCGCCTAGATGATATCTCGGTGGATGGTTTAAATCTTATCGATGAAATTAGAACTATCTACGATAACTACGGCTTTACCACTGAGATTTTAGCGGCTTCGATTAGACATTCAATGCATATTATTGATTGTGCGAAAATTGGTGCGGATGTAATCACTTCACCTCTACAGCCAATTCTTTCTTTACTAAATCATCCATTAACAGATAAAGGACTTGCACAATTTATTGAAGACAGTAAAAAAATGGCATAGACAAAAAAATACACACCATTTGACATCAGCACCTTCGATTAGGTGCTGATGTTATTTTATATCACTATGTTCTTTAGTCTTATAAATTTCTTCTTTACCCGTCACTACTTCAAAAAGAAAAAAGGAAACATTAAAAAAATAATGCGGATATAATAATCAGGACCAAACGATATTAAAGTATGACTTTAATACTGTATCTTATTTATCTATTTTATAACTAATTACACGATTCAATAAAAGTATTACTTTAAGCTCTATAAATATTGAAACTAAAAGGTAGAAGCATCAAAAACGAGTACTTGAGAAAAATAAAATGAGCAGCACAATTCGCTTAGTGATAATTTTAACGAAAAATGAATCGTAAAATAGTCTCTCGACTTACAACTTGAGCACCGCTAAGAATTGATGGTTTTGATCTTTATATACAATGTCAGAATTCCAACCTTCTTCTTTTGCGATTGTACTCATGGTTTGCGGATCCAAATACAACCATTCAAACCAATCCGTATACTCCTTTTTGTACTCATAACGAACTTTGGCTGATCCGTAATACTTGTCCTGTGGCATAGGTGTATCTTCGTACATATACTCAATATCGCAGGAATCAAATATTAATTGTCCATCTGGGGTAAGCAAACTTTTAGCTTTTTTCAGCAGCTCCCTAAAACCTTGTAAATCGGAACTAATGCCCACACCATTCATTAAAAGAAGTAAGGTGTCAAAAGGTTCATCATGAAACTTAAAGAAATCCTCACATATCACTTTTTCAATTCCTCGGTCCTTCATTACTTCACAACTTAAGGGTGAAATATCTAAAGCCGTTGCCTCTCTGCCGTTTCTTTGCAATTGCAGTGCATGCGAACCCGCAGCAGCACCAATGTCTAGTACTTTTCCTTTACAATAACTCAATGCCAACTGTTCAAGTTGAGGCATTTTCTTTAGGTTTCTAAAATAATAAGAAACCGGCATTTCCACTTTAGGTCCAAAGGTATCGTGTACATACAATTTACTTCTACCTTCTTGAAAATGAAAATCATGTATTGCTTGACCTGGAAAATCTTTCATATAAACAAACTTAGATAAAATCTACGTGAGATTCGAGAAAACTTGCCCCTTTCGAAAGCTCATAAAAAAAGAGAACTACACAATGTAATCCTCTTTCTATAGTAGCGGGGACACGACTCGAACGTGCGACCTCCGGGTTATGAGCCCGACGAGCTACCTACTGCTCTACCCCGCGGTATGTTTTTTTAATAGAGCTTATTATTCCGCGTAATAATATAAACTCTGTATCGCTTTGTAGCGGGGACACGACTCGAACGTGCGACCTCCGGGTTATGAGCCCGACGAGCTACCTACTGCTCTACCCCGCGATATTGGATTGCAAAGGTACAAATATTTTGCCAATCTGCAAATTATAAAACACTTTTCTGTCCTAATAGGAGCGGTATGAGATAAAAATCAATATGTTTTAATACCTTTGTCTTATGGCTAAAATTATTAGAATCCATCCCGAGAATCCTCAGGAACAAATGATTGGGCAAGTTGTGCAAACATTGAAAAAAGGAGGGCTGATTATTTATCCCTCAGACACGGTATATGCACTTGGCTGTGATATTAATAACCTTAAGGCCATGGAAAAGCTCGCGAGTCTCAAGAAAATAAAACTAGAAAAGGCCCACTTTTCTATTGTTTGTAATAATCTTAGTCATCTCTCCGATTTTACTCGTCCTATAGAGACTTCAGTATTTCGAGTTCTTAAGAATAACCTTCCTGGACCCTTTACCTTTGTTCTTGAGGCTAATAAAAACTTGCCTTTAGCCTACAAAGGAAAAAAAACGATCGGTATTCGTGTTCCGGACCATTTGGTACCTCAAATGATCGTTCAACAACTAGGACACCCTATCGCCTCAACATCAATTAAGGACGATGATGAAATCCTAGAATACTCTACTGACCCTGAACTCATAGCAGAAAAATACGATCACTTGGTTGATTTGGTTATTGATTCAGGATATGGAGACAATACCGCTTCCACCATAGTAGATCTAACCGAGGGAGATCCACAAATTCTTAGATCTGGCAAGGGCGAATTAATTTAACAACAACCACCTGACACACTAAACAAGAGAAATGAAACTTATTACTTCTCCAGCTAAATTAATGACAATAGACACTAAAGGAGGCTTTAAAAGAACCAGCACTCCAAAATTCATTAATGAAGCTACTAAAATCCAATCTTATTTAAAAGAAAAAAGCCCGCAGTATCTATCCGAACTTATGGAAATCTCCTCGACCCTTGCCAATGAAAACTGGGAGAGAAATCAGAACTGGGTGAACACGCCTAAAGTGGCGCAAAGTACAAGTGCACTCTTCGCTTTTACAGGGGAAGTATACCGCGGACTAGATGCTCAATCTCTAGACGATGAAGCGCTTAAATATTTGAATAAAAATTACAGAATACTTTCTGGTCTTTACGGATTACTAAAGCCTTCCGATAGAATCATGTTGTACCGTCTTGAGATGGGACGCCCATTTGAGTTTGATAAGTACAAGAACCTTTATGAATTTTGGAAACCCCAAATTACAAAAGCTCTTAATGAGGAGCTTGGCGCACGAGAAATCGTCTTAAATCTCGCTAGTAATGAATATTTTAAAGCGATAGATAAAAAGGAACTGAAAGCAAAAGTTATCGATTTTGATTTCTATGAAATGAAAAGTGGAACGCCTAAAACCGTTGTTGTTTATACTAAGCATGCTCGAGGTCTAATGGTTCGCTATTGTGCTGAAAATAAAGTTACTACATTAGATCAAGTAAAAGGATTCAATTTAGAGGGTTATAGAATCGATGAAGATAGAAGTTCAGCCCTAAACCTGGTTTTCACAAGATAATGACCATTCTTGATTTAAAAAGAAAATTCAAACAAGAGCTAAATGCTCTTTACTCTGAGCAAGAAGGAGCTCAATTGTTTCAGATTTTTGCGAAAGAGATTATTGGGTTCGACTCGTATCATTTAAGAAGATTTCAAAATCAACAAGTACTTCTACAAGATTTGGAGGAGTTCAACCAAGTCATTGAAAAACTATTAACAGGGACACCTTACCAACAGGTGCTGGGATTCACAGAATTTTATGGTTACCGTTTTGAGGTAAATTCGCATGTGCTTATTCCTAGACCGGAAACGGAGGAATTAATAGAACTAGCACTCGCAGAGTTGGACGATCATCCTAATCTACCTCAAAATAGCTCCCTTCTGGATATTGGAACCGGAAGTGGAATCATTCCTATTGTTATTAAGAGAAAACGTCCCCTTCTTAATGCATTGGGGATTGATATTTCCTTAGAAGCGTTGGAAATCGCACAAAAAAACGCAAAAAAGCTTGAGGTAGATGTTGAGTTTTCTCAATTGGATATTCTACGTCAGGAACCACCAAAATCTTTTGAAATCATCATTTCTAATCCCCCTTATATTGGAATCGATGAAGAAAACGATATACTCGATTCTGTTAAAAAATTCGAACCCCATAAGGCCCTTTTTTCACCAACGAGTGATCCATTACTCTTTTACCGACGCATAGCAGAATTATGTGGCACTTATTTAAAACCAGGTGGGCTTCTAATTTTGGAGATCAATCAGAAATTAGGAGTAGAGACAAGAGATCTCTACTCGGATGTTCTTAAAAACGTTAAGCTGCTCCAAGACCTTAGTGGAAACGATCGATTTGTAATTGGAACTAAATAAGTATTTTTTTTAACCTCTTTTCTTTTTAACGAAAACTTGGAAGGCTAGATAAAGTAAAGGTAGCGCCATTATTAGAAGGTACCTAGCGTTTCCTAGCGCAAGCTCAGGCATAACTGCTATTGAATAAATCAGCCCTAAAAAAGCGCCTCCTAAATGCGCAGCATGTCCAATATTATCATTAGGCCTAGGGTTAAGCATCATATAGACAGAATAGCCAAAATATAATAGTCCGAAAATATATCCCGGAATTGGAATCGGAATAAAGAAAAAGTAAATTCCTATCTGTGGATAAACCGCTATTGCCGCAAAGAGTATTCCCGAAACTCCTCCACTAGCGCCAATGGCTGAATACCACCCTTGATCTCGGTACAGGTACAGAGAAAACAAATTTCCAAGCAGAATCGATCCAAAATAGACCAGAATAAGTCCTAATGTACCGAATGCTTGCGCAACAATAGGACCAAAAAAATACAACGTAAGCATATTGAATAAAAAATGCATCCAATCTGCATGTAAAAATCCTGCGGAAAGCAATCTAATGTATTCTTTTCTATGGACAATGCTGCTGACATTGAATTTGTACTTTTCAAAGAAATGTGGCTGCGAAAAACCATAGTAACTAACTAAGGCTGTAGCCGCTATAATAACAATTAAAATCGTATTCATTCTATTTTTGTTTTCAAGGCCTTAAATGCTATTACTCTTCCGCTTCGAAAAGTGATCCAATCGTTCCTTCTTCATTATCGGATTCCGATTCTAATGCCGCATTTGGCTCTTCTACCGTCAAATCCTCTTCAACAATCTGCGTAGGGACTATGAGGTTAATATTTTTAATTCTACTTTTAGTTAATTGATTTCCAATAGCCTTAATCCCTTTCACAGCAATGAATTCATCAATTACAATGGTTTCTGGTTCTTTTTCCTTACCCTTTTCCTTCATGAATTCGAGCTCTGCACTGGCTCCTTGCGAAGTGGTAACAAGCTCAATGAAAGACTTTGGATGCTCTGAAGGCATAAAAGTTTGAATACTTGTGTTATTATCTACAAGAAATCGTTTAATGTAATAAATGGATTTTTCTCCATCGTAATAAATACAAGTTACGGGATGCTCACTATTCCATTTTTCCATCACCAAATACTCATCATCAAAACGGTTAGAAAGATCAAAACTAACTAGTTTAATTTCTCCCTGGGAATTAATAGTAAGAATTCGATCGTCACCTTTGAAATTCCCTAAAAACGTTCCCCGGTGATCTACATTTAACCTACGAACGGTTTCATCGAACCAAATCCTTCTAGGGGCTAGGGTGGACACTCCTTCTTCTTTAAGATCTATTTTTTTGACTGGGTATTTTGTGACTAAATTACCTCTGGCATTTCTACCTTTAATGGCAAGTTCAGCAAATTCTATCTCCATTTTGTTCTTTCGAATTCTAGCATTAGGTTTAAGTAGGACACTTACGGTTTCTGCCTCGCCATTTGGGTTAGCAGAAAAGTAGAGCACCTCCGAGCCTTTTTCGTCTGATGCTAGGGGATAATCTGTATTTCTAGTAACTGCTGTTACGGAAAAACGTTTCATAAAATAGGGACCTAATTTCCCTTGACGATAGATCATGTTGTAAACAGTTCTTTGGTCGTTCTTTTTCCAAATCGCTACATGAAGAATATCTTTTCCAACAAAAGTCTTAGCTTCTACTTTAACGACTTTCATAGTACCGTCTCTGCGGAAAATAATAATATCATCGATATCAGAACAGTCAAACAAATATTCGTCCTTACGTAATGAGGTACCAATGAATCCTTCTTCTCTATTCACATAGAATTTTTCATTGGCCACTGCGACTTTGGTTGCATCAATGGTATCGAATACACGTATCTCTGTTCTCCTTTCTTTTCCTTTTCCGTATTTTTTCTGAATATTCTGGTAGTAATCTATCGCGTACTGAATCAAGTTTTCTAAATTGAACTTACACTGCTCAATTCTACCCTCTAGGCTTGCAATATTTTCTTTAAACTTATCCAAATCAAATCTGGATATCCTTTTAATTCGAATCTCGGTAAGCTTGAGAATATCCTCTTGAGTAACTGCACGTAATAAATGTTGCGTATGCGGTTTTAAACCTTCATCAATGGTAGTGAGTACTTCTTCCCAAGTTTCTACTTCCTCGATATCGTGATAAATCCGATTCTCAATAAATATTCTTTCTAAAGAAGCAAAGTGCCAGCTTTCTTGAAGCTCATGTAATTCAATCTCTAACTCTTTCTTTAATAGGCTTACCGTATGATCGGTATTCATCTTTAAAATCTGCGATACCGTAAGGAACATAGGCTTATCCCCTACAATCACACAGGCATTGGGCGAAATAGAGACCTGACAATCAGTAAATGCATAGAGCGCATCAATGGTTTTGTCTGGAGAAACATCACTATGAAGATGAATCAAAATCTCCACTTTATCCGAAGTATTGTCCTCAATTTTCTTGATTTTAATCTTCCCTCTCTCTGTTGCTTTAACGATGGAGTCGATTAAATCTCCTGTATTCTTAGAATAAGGAAGCTCTTCAATGGCCAGAAGATTTTTGTCTTTTTGGATAATTCTAGCTCTTGCTCTCACCTTTCCTCCACGTTCTCCGTCTTGGTATTCCGATACATCCAATAATCCACCTGTAATAAAATCAGGAAACAGCTCGAATTTCTTTCCTTTTAAATAAGCTATGGAAGCAGCGATGAGTTCATTAAAATTATGAGGGAGAATTTTAGTGGAAAGTCCAACTCCAATACCTTCCACCCCTTGAGCTAATAGGAGGGGAAACTTAACGGGTAGATCGATCGGCTCATTGTTTCTACCGTCGTAGGATTTGGCCCATTCTGTAGTCTTTGGATTAAATACCACCTCTAAGGCAAAGGGAGTTAACCGAGCCTCAATATATCTGGCAGCAGCAGCAGAATCTCCAGTGAAAATATTCCCCCAGTTCCCTTGGGTATCAATTAATAATTCCTTCTGTCCAATCTGAACCATTGCATCGGTTATGGAACTATCACCATGTGGGTGGTACTTCATCGTGTTTCCAACGATATTTGCTACTTTATTGTACCTTCCATCTTCGAGTTCACGCATCGAGTGCATGATCCTTCTTTGAACGGGCTTGAGTCCATCGAATACGGATGGAATCGCTCGATCAAGGATCACATAGGATGCATAGTCTAAAAACCAATCTTTATAAAGGCCTGAAACTTTCTTTAAGCTTTCCCCTGCTTGTAAATTTTCGTCTGTCATAGTTTAATTAGCCAAGACGCTCTTACTTAAGAACGTACTTTTTTATACCGCTTCTTCTTCCAATTTTTCTTTCACGTCAATATTTGGATCTTCAACAACTAAGTTGGATAAGATAAAATTCTGACGATCCGGCGTGTTTTTTCCCATATAAAACTCTAGAAGTTGCTCAATGGTTTGGTCTTTACCCACCACCACCGGTTCTAAACGGATGTCTTTTCCAATAAAGTTTTTAAACTCATCAGGAGATATTTCCCCTAAACCTTTAAATCGGGTAATTTCAGGATTCTTACCTAATTCGTTAAGTGCATTAAGTCTTTCTTGATCGGAATAACAATAACGAGTTTCCTTCTTATTACGAACTCGAAAAAGTGGTGTTTGTAAAATGTACAAGTGTCCGTTTTTGATCAGATCTGGAAAAAACTGAAGAAAAAAGGTAATCATTAACAACCGGATGTGCATTCCATCCACGTCCGCATCTGTTGCAATAATCACTTGGTTGTAGCGTAAATCTTCAAGTGAATCTTCAATATTTAAAGCAGCTTGGAGAAGATTGAACTCTTCGTTTTCGTAGACTACCCTTTTAGTAAGTCCATAGGAATTTAATGGTTTTCCACGTAGAGAAAACACCGCTTGAGTTTCTACATCCCTAGATTTCGTTATAGAACCAGATGCCGAATCCCCTTCGGTAATAAAAATTTGACTCTCTGCCTTTCTTAGTGCTTTTTGATCATTATAATGTTGGCGGCAATCCCTAAGTTTTTTATTGTGTAGTGACACTTTCTTTGCCCGCTCCCTTGCTAACTTCTGAATGCCAGAAAGCTCTTTTCTTTCCCTTTCAGAAACCAAAATTTTCTTTAAAACAGCCTCCGCGGTTTCTTGATTTTGATGCAAGTAATTATCTAAAGACTTCTTCAGGAAATTGGTCATAAAGGTTCGAACCGTCTCCTTTCCTGGCTCCATATCATTGGAACCCAATTTTGTTTTCGTTTGAGACTCAAAAACAGGTTCAATCACCTTTATTGAGACCGCTGCAATAATGGATTTTCGTATATCCGCCGCCTCGTATTGTTTGTTTAAAAACTCTCGAATGGTTTTTACGTAAGCTTCTTTGAATGCATTTAAGTGCGTTCCCCCTTGTGTGGTATTTTGTCCGTTAACAAAAGAAAAATAGGTTTCACTTTGTGATTTATCGCTATGGGTAATTGCTATTTCAACATCTTCATCCTTTATATGGATAATAGGATAAAGAATCTCTCCTTCTAACTCTTCTTGCAATAGATCTTTTAATCCATTTTCTGAATAAAAAGTTTCTCCATTGAAAATAATCTTAAGTCCAGGATTTAGATAGACATAATTTCTGAGCATCCGCTCAATGTATTCCTTCCTAAATTTAAAATTCGGAAAAATCTCATGATCAGGAATAAAAGAAATTTCCGTTCCACCCCGATCGGACGAATCTTTTAGCGGTTCATCGTGCGTAATAACTCCTTTTGAAAAAGCAGCTTCTTTGACTTTACCTTCTCTAAAAGACCTTACCTTAAAATAGTCAGACAAGGCGTTAACCGCTTTGGTACCTACTCCATTAAGTCCCACTGACTTTTTGAAAGCTTTGGAATCGTATTTTCCTCCGGTATTCATTTTAGAAACCGCATCCACTACTTTTCCTAGGGGTATTCCTCTACCGTAATCCCTAATTAAAGCTTTCCCCTCATCGATGCGAATTTCAATTCGTTTTCCAGATTTCATCACAAATTCATCGATCGAGTTATCGATGATCTCCTTGAGTAAAATATAGATTCCATCATCGGCAGACGAACCGTCTCCTAATTTACCGATATACATTCCGGGCCTTTGGCGAATGTGCTCTTGCCATTCCAGCGTTCGGATATTATCTTCGGTATATTGCACTTGGTTTACATCATTCATATAACTACGTCAACTATCTTGGAAATTGGCTATAATAAAAAACTCCAACCTATTTCGCCATTAACTTCCAAAAATAACGATTTGAGGATGAAATCTAAAATATTGTGGAAAAATTTTGAATTATTGCTCTGTTTTATAGCAAAAAAAGGAGCAAAACAACTTTCGCTCCTTAAACAATCCTTTGTGGGATTAGTTATTGAAAAAATTAATTACCGTCCAGCATACGTCCTAAACCTCCTAGTATACTGCCTTCTTCACCAGACTTTTTCGTGGTAGCATACTGCAAAATTCTCCCAGCTAAGCGAGAAATAGGTAAGGTCTGAATCCAGACTTTTCCCGGGCCTCTGAGCTGCGCAAAAAAGAGCCCTTCACCACCAAAAAGCGTGTTTTTAACTCCACCTACAAACTGTACATCATAAGAAATTTCACGAGTAAAGGCAACGATACAACCGGTATCTACTTTTAAAACTTCGCCAGGCTGAAGAACCTTTTCCATAACGTAGCCTCCGCTATGTACGAAAGTCATCCCATCTCCTTCGAGTTTTTGCATAATAAACCCTTCTCCACCGAAAAGTCCTGTGCCTAATTTCTTTTGAAATTCTATTCCTACTTCCACTCCTTTAGCGGCGCAGAGAAAACTATCTTTTTGACAGATGATTTTTCCTTGGTACTCAGAGAGATCTAATGGAATAATTTTCCCACTGTATGGTGCTGCAAAACTAACCTGTTTTTTACCGCTAGAATCATTTGTATAAGCGGTCATAAAAAGGCTCTCTCCTGTAAGAAGTCTTTTTCCTGCAGAAAATATCTTCCCCATTAACCCTTTGTCGTTTCCATCACCTAGAAGTGTTTGCATTCTAATCCCATCGTCCATCATTAGAAAGGATCCAGGTTCTGCTATTACACTTTCTTTAGGATCCAGTTCAATTTCCACACACTGCATTTCCTCCCCGTAAATTTTATAATCTATTTCGTGATTATTCATGATCTTTTACTTTTATTATACTGTAAAATCAGTAGATGAAAATCCTTTAATGTTACAAAAATCAGGCTTGTAAAAAATAAAAATCTCTGCCTAGTCAACTAGGCAGAGATGATATAATCGGAAAGGTAGATACTAATTCTACCGCTATTTTTTAGTCCCAAGTGTTTTTAGTTGAAACGCTATAGCGCCCACCTCCTGTAAAAAACAGTGCTAATGTACCAAAAAAGAATAGCCCTACTAATTCTAAAGCCCAACCACCGGTTTCGGAAAGTGAAAAGAATTGGGGAGAATGTACTAAGTAACCTGCCACTACCATGGTAAAAGCAATGACCGCCGCAGCAATGCGCGTTCTAAACCCAAGGATAAGCATTAAAGGTGCGATAACTTCTCCAATATAAACACCATAAGCAAATGCACTCGGCATTCCAAAAGAACTCAATACGTCCGCAATGAATCCAGTTCCGTGCTGAAGTTTAGCAATTCCGTGCAACAGCATTAGAAGTCCAAAAGAAACGCGAACTACTAATAAACCTAAATCGTTATTCTTTGTCATGTCAAATATTTTTTGCAAAATTACATTGACATCTCGTTTCTTCTATTGATCTAGGATAAGAAATTAACTTGGAAGGTCGTCCTCTAGGTTTGGCAAAACTTCTTCTTGCTCAATCTCCCCATTTTCTGTGGGAAATGCAGGACTTAAAAACTTAGAATCTGATTTATGAATTTGGTATACTTTATAAAGAATAAAAGGCAAGGAAAGTAGCCACGGACCAAAAATCAACCCCATCGCTCCAAAGAGCTGCAGTCCTAGAATCACACCAAATACCGTAATGAGCGGATGAATATCTGCCATCTTTTTAAGCAATGTGAAACGAAGCACATTATCAATTCCTCCTACAAAAACAAAACAATACAAAGCTAAGAATAAGCCGCTTTGTACATCCCCTGTCGCGATTTGATAAATACATACCGGGATCCATACGATCATTGTACCCACTACTGGAATAACAGATGCAATACCGGTAAGGATACCCCAGAAAACAGCTTGTTCTACACCAAAAAGTAAATAACCTAGCACTGCAATAATTCCCTGGCTAAAAGCTAAAATAGGCACCCCATAAGTATTGGAGCGAATAACATCAATATTTTCTTTAATAAAAAAAGCTTTTGCCTTCGCTGTAAAAGGAAGCATATTCTTTATCTCCACTTCCATATTTCGGTTTGAGGAAAGCATAAAATACAAAATAAACAAGGCAACAAAAATATTGGCGAAAAATTGCCCCACCCAGTTCAAAGTCGATGGGATATAGGCTAGCATCCTATTGACAATTTGAAGTATCTGCTCGTTACTCACTTTCAAATCCAAACGTTGAATAAATTCATTGTTTTCAATAAACTCTCGTATGGGACTAAACTTCTCTATGAGTCCTTGAGGATCTTGTACTAGTGCACTAATCTTGGGAATCAGCATTTCTAAAATCAGCCAAATGGGAACTCCAAAACAGACCACAACTAATAATAGCATGATCCAAATAGCTAATTCTTTATTCCATTTCCTTTTCTCAACCAAGCGTAAAAATAGATTTCTACAAACTCCGTAAAGAGCAATTGAAGCTAATATTCCACTTAGAAAATAACGAAGTTCAAAGACGATGATCGCCAGAAGAAAAAGGCAAAAAAATAGTATATATTTTTGAATTGCTGTAGGCTTGAAGAGTCTATTCATGAAAAAAAATGAATTGAATATTTAGGATAATTTAGTTACCCAGAGCTCAAATTTGGAAAGTAGATCTACCATATACTTCTTAGTCTTTTCCACTAAAGAACCATCTTCTAAGAATAAACTTTCAGCCTCACCAATGTAGGCCTCAGGCTTAGCCATGGTTTCTACTCCCAAGGAAACTAAAATCTGTCGCAAATGATGATGAGCTCCAAAGGCACCCAACTTCCCTTTTGTAACACTAATAACAGCTCCAGGTTTACCAGCCCATCCTCCTTTTCCAGGAGGACGTGATGCAACGTCTAGAGCGTTCTTTAGAGCTCCAGGCACGGATCGGTTGTACTCAGGAGTAAAAAAAAGAAAAGCCTCACTGCTATTAATTTGATCACGAAAGGATTCCCATTCTTTTGGTGGATTCTCATGGTCCAAATCTTCATTGTAAAGAGGTAAATTACCAATTTCAATGTACTGAAAATCGAATTTTTCAGCTCCAAGCTTTATCACTTGCATAGCTAATTTTTTATTGAAACTACCCTCTCTCAAACTACCTACTAGCACGGCTACTTTTTTACCCATAATAATTTATGTTATTGGTTCTTTATTTTATTTACTAGAATTACCTTATAAAGGTAAACAAATTCTAGACTAATAACTTGAAAATTTTATTCACAAAGAAAGATGAAAACAAAATAGCGTAACCTTAAAAAAGACTACGCTATTCAATTACTATTCTAAAGATGTTTCTCCTTATACGTTAAATCTAAAGTGCATAATATCTCCATCTTTCACTACATATTCTTTACCTTCTACACCCATTTTCCCAGCTTCTTTTACTTTGGCTTCAGAACCGTACTGAACAAAATCATCATACTTAATGACTTCTGCTCGAATGAAACCTTTCTCAAAATCGGTATGAATCACCCCTGCGGCCTGAGGTGCTGTCCAGCCTTGACCAATGGTCCATGCTCGAACTTCTTTTACTCCAGCGGTAAAGTAGGTTTGAAGCTTTAATAATTCATAAGCCTTTCTAATTAGACGATTCACTCCAGGCTCAGTAAGCCCTAGTTCTTCTAAGAACATTTGCCTCTCCTCGAAAGTCTCTAGTTCATTAATATCAGCTTCAATTTGAGCTGCTAGCACAACCACTTCCGCTCCTTCAGCACTGGCCATCTCATCAATCTTTTCTATCCAAGGATTTCCCGATTTAATAGAACTTTCATCTACGTTACAAACATAAAGAACAGGCTTCTTTGTAAGTAACTGAATATCATTTAAAATAGGTGCAGTTAGATCATTAGTTTCAAATTCTCTCGCGTTTCTACCCTCTTCAAGAAATTCTTGTAAATTCTTTAGAGTTTCATACGTAAGAACATCTTCCTTCTTACCTGACTTTATAAATTTCTTTGCTTTCTCTACCGATTTTGAAACGGTTTCAATATCTTTTAATTGAAGTTCAATATCGATAATCTCCTTATCACGCATAGGATCTACAGATCCTTCAACGTGGACAATATTACCAT
Source organism: Bacteroidota bacterium (assembly GCA_023393915.1). Classification (GTDB taxonomy): domain Bacteria; phylum Bacteroidota; class Bacteroidia; order Flavobacteriales; family Weeksellaceae; genus Planobacterium_A. The sequence goes on from JAEXBS010000047.1 coordinate 241,149, forward strand.
TATCAAAACAACGAAGCACATGAATAATGGCTTCACATTCACGAATATTAGCTAAGAATTGATTTCCTAAACCTTCTCCTTTACTTGCACCTTTTACAAGTCCTGCAATGTCCACAATTTCGACTACAGCTGGAAGTACACGCTCTGGAGACACTAAACGCTCCAGTTCTAAAAGTCTTGGGTCAGGAACAGATACCGTCCCTAAGTTGGGCTCAATTGTGCAGAAGGGATAGTTAGCACTCTGAGCTTTTGCATTACTTAAACAGTTAAAAAGTGTGGACTTTCCTACGTTTGGAAGTCCTACTATTCCACATTTCATATCGCTACAATTGAATAAATCCCCTGATCAACAAGAAATTTAGATTAAAGATTATTAAGGTTGGCAAAGATAAGGAAATTCATCAAGCATTAGACATAAAAAAAACCTTAGTCTCCTAAGGTTTTATTTCAGCAAATCGTTTTAATTTTAGTAATCTCTACGATTGTCTCTACCGCGTGAATATCCTCCACCACCAAACCCTCTTGGTTTGTCTTCTCTTGGGCGGGCTTCAGATACATTAAGTACCTTTTGCTTGAATTCTTTCTGATTTAACTCATCAATAGCTTGTTGTGCTTGCGCTTGGTCAGGCATCTCTACAAAACCGAATCCACGGCTTCTTCCCGTATCACGGTCCATAATAATTTTTGCAGAATCTACTACACCATAGTTCTCAAACAGTCCTCTTAATTCTGTGTCTACAGTACTGTAATTGAGATTTGAAATAAAAATGTTCATAATAAAAAATTTAATTGCTGATCAGTAAATAATTGGAAATCAACAAACGGACGAATGAACATTGATTGAATTTCTTTATAACTAACGGGGCAAAGATACGATTATTCCAACACCCAAAGAATAAAATAGTTTAAATTCGTGTTAATTTAGAATTAATACTGATAAATCGCATAGGAAGACAGGTTTCCAAGACGATCAACCGCTTTTACCGCTACGGCTTGTAAAGGCTGTGAATCCAGACTCAATGGCAACTCTTTAATCGCTTCAGAGGAGGTTAGAATTTCATAAGTCCACTTTTCACCGTATTTTTTATAAAGAACCCATTGAAACACGGGATTAGGATCTAGAGTTTGCCATTTAACCCATGCTTTACCACTATGAACTCCTCCTTCCACTTTCGGTGATTGCATGGCCTTTGCGCTAATCCAAGAAGTCGAAGGCACGAGCGCCGGTTCAGTATAAAGCGATTTTACGACTTGGTACATCTCATAGTTATCTAAAAGTCCGTCTACACTATAATGAATTTCTCCTGACTCCTTTCCCATGATGCGTCGAATCGTTTGAATTTGCCCTTTGATTTCGTTCGGTATACTCTCTACTCCTTTAACACCGATCGTATTAAGGCCAGGCCATAAGTGTCTATTTTTCCAATTTTCACTTTGCCACCAACTTAAAAGTGATGAAAAACGCTGAGGTCCCTCTTCTCTCCAATAAAGCTGTGGGGCAAAATAATCCAACCATCCTTCATTTAACCAAAGCTTCGCATCAGCATATAGTTCATCGTACTGACTCGTACCTACTACATCAGAAGGATACCCAGGCTTCCATATTCCAAAAGGACTAATACCGAATCTCACCCAAGGTTTAACCTCCTTAATTTCTTCATGAAGTCGTTTAATAAACTTATTGACATTGGCCCTTCTCCAATCTGCTCTTTCTAGATTTCCACCACTTGCAATGTACTTTTGATAGGTTTTATAATCGGGGAAATCCCTTCCTCCATGGTACTCACGATAGGGATAAAAGTAATCATCGATATGTATTGCATCTAAATCATAACGACTTACTAGATCTTTTATAACGTTAGAGGCATGATCTTGAACGGATTCATCAGAGGGATCCATCCAATACATTCCATTACGAAGTCTGTAAGTAACCTCTTTCATTTTCGTTGCCATACTCTCTGAACCCACTTTACCTCCAGTGGTATGGTGTGCACGGTAAGGATTCACCCATACATGAAGTTCCATACCTCGGTTATGTGCCTCTTGGATCCAAAATTCAAGAGGATCATAAAAAGGAACGGGAGCTTTGCCCTGCATTCCTGTTAGATAATAAGACCATGGTTCAAGTTCACTTTTATAAAAAGCATCTGCTGCGGGTCTGGCTTGAAAAACCACCGCATTAAAATTAGCCTCTTTAAGTCGATCCAGAATATCCAGCGCCTCTCTTTTCTGCTCTTCAACTGAAAGGTTGTTCTTTGATGGCCAGTTGATGTTAGCAACCGTTGCAATCCACGCTGCGCGAAACTCTCTTTTGACTTCGGGAAGTACTACTGTTTTTTTCTCCACCTTTTTCTTTTTGAGTGTATCTATTTTCTCAACCGATTCTGCTGGAAGTTCAACTGTGGGTTTAACAACGGTTTTCTTGGAACCGCAAGAATTAAAAAAGGCAAACAGGACGAATAGAAATAGAGCCTTAAGGGTCGCTGGTAAATTCATGAGGGCAAAAATAGAATTTTTCAATTCAGTCCACTTAATTTTAACAGATTTTAATCCTTATTCGCTCTTAGAGCCCACAGAAAAACCCTGCAAAAATCAATTTACAGGGCTTATAGTTATAGTAGTAGCGCTATTACGATTTCGCTTGACGCTCTGCTCTTTTTCTTTCTTCTTCAGAAAGAACCTTTTTTCTCATACGAATGAAATTAGGAGTAACTTCAATGGCTTCATCTGATTGAATATATTCCATACACTCCTCTAAAGAAAACAAAATTTTTGGAGCGATACTTCCGTCTTTATCTTTTCCAGAAGCACGCATATTGTTTAGTTGCTTTCCTTCTACAATATTCACAACTAAATCCCCTGGTTTATTCTGTTCTCCTACAATCATTCCTGCGTAAACATCCTCACCTGGATCGACAAAGAAACGTCCACGGTCTTGCAGTTTTTCAATAGAATAGGCAGTACTTTGACCTTGGTTCTTTGCCACTAACACCCCATTGTTTCGACCAGCAATAGCTCCTTTGAAGGGCTTGTATTCAGAAAATCGGTGAGCCATAATTGCTTCTCCAGCGGTAGCAGTCAACATTTGTGAACGCAGGCCAATTAGACCTCTTGATGGAATATCAAATTCTAAATGCTGCATTTCTCCTTTGGTCTCCATAATGTGCAAGTCTCCCTTTCTTTGGGTAGCTAAATCAATAACTCTACTAGCATACTCCTCAGGAACATCGACTACCATACTCTCGTAGGGTTCACATTTCTCTCCGTCGATCTCTTTTAAAATTACTTGCGGCTGACCAATGGTCATTTCGTACCCCTCACGTCTCATGGTTTCGATAAGAACAGAAAGGTGCAAAATACCTCTACCAAATACTAAGAACGTGTTGGCATCATCGGTTTGTTGAACTCTTAAGGCAAGATTTTTTTCTAGTTCCTTCTCTAAACGATCTTTAAGGTGATTGGAGGTAACGTATTTCCCATCTTTCCCGAAGAACGGAGAATTATTGATAGAAAAAGTCATGTTCAAGGTTGGCTCGTCAATGGAAATTCTTGTCATTGGTTCTGGATTCTCCATATCCACGAAGGTATCCCCAATTTGAAACTGATCAAATCCTACAATAGCACAAATATCTCCTGCAAAAACTTCCGAAACTTTCTTTTTACCTAGTCCTTCGAAAACATACAGTTCTTTTACTTTTCCTTTTACGATCTTACCTCCCTCTTGAGCTAAACCGATCCATTCACCTTCTTTCACTTTTCCTCTTGCAACTTTACCAATTGCAATTCTACCTAAAAAGGAGGAAAAATCTAAAGAGGTAATTTGCATTTGCAGGTTCCCTTCTTCGACTTTAGGGGCAGGAACGTACTCTAAAATACCGTCGAGTAAAGGAAGAATACTATCTCCTGGAACTAAAGAGGTATTGAACCATCCTTGCTTCGAGGAACCGTAGAAAGTAGGGAAATCCAATTGCTCTTCCGAAGCTCCTAAGTTAAAAAAGAGGTCAAATACGTTGTCGTGTACTTCTTCAGGTCGGCAGTTGTCTTTATCTACTTTATTAATTACTACCATGGGTCTTAAACCTAGTTCAAGTGCTTTTTGTAGTACAAATCGAGTTTGTGGCATAGGCCCTTCAAAGGCATCTACTAAAAGTACAACTCCATCGGCCATCTTAAGTACCCTTTCAACCTCTCCTCCAAAATCGGCGTGACCAGGAGTATCAATCACATTAATTTTGGTATCCTTATAAGTAACCGAAATATTTTTGGAAAGAATCGTGATTCCACGCTCTCTCTCCAGGTCATTATTATCCATGATGAGTTCACCAGATTCTTGGTTTTCTCTAAAAACGCTGGTGGCATGAATGATTTTGTCTACCAAAGTCGTTTTACCATGGTCAACGTGTGCGATAATCGCAATATTTCTAATGTTTTGCATACGTAATTTTTGCTGCGGCAAAAGTAATGAAACTTAGCCAAAATGATAATAAAAACTTAAAAAAATAATTTTTCCTTAATACTTGAAATCCGAACCTTATTTTTTATTAACCAAAACCTTATAAAACGTGATATTTTATCAACAAATAAAGAAAAGACGCACAAAAGAATTTCAATAATAAAAATCCGAACCCCTTGGGAGTTCGGAAAGATTTAAACTGCAGAATCTTTTTTCTTAATAAATTTTGCATTGATATATTCCCAAACCATCGGGAGAAGAGAAATTCCAATGATTCCAAAAATAACAGTCTCAAAATTCTCTTGTACAATAGGCATGTTACCGAAAAAATAGCCCAATAGTGTAAGTCCTACAACCCAAACAAGGCCTCCAATTACATTATAACGAATAAATGTACTGTATTTCATGGAACCAATACCTGCAACAAAAGGAGCAAATGTTCTGACTATCGGTACAAATCGAGCGATAATAATCGTTTTGGGTCCGTTCTTCTCGTAAAAATCTTGAGTTTGCTCAATGTATTTTGGATTTACTAAAGGCTTTCCTTTTACTTTCCAGTTCAGCATTTTTAGTCCCAGTTTGTTTCCTAGTGTATAATTAAGCGTATCGCCTAAAATCGCGGCAACTACTAATAACCCGAGGACCAACCACAGGTTTAAACTAGCGGTCTCACCTGAAGCTCCTATCACACCAGCACAAAAAGTTCCCGCAGCAAAAAGAAGTGAATCCCCTGGTAGAAATGGCATAATAACCAATCCGGTTTCAACAAATATAATTAAGAATAAAATGAGATAAATCCATACTCCGTAATCGAGTATCATGGTAAATAGATGCTGATCTAAATGAAGAAAAAAATCAAGCACGGTTTGAAAGAATTCCATAAAATACAATAATAATGGGTGCAAAAATACGGATTACTTGCACGATAATGACTAGACTACTGTAAACTTAAGTAATTTTTAACGTTCCCCATAAAAAAAGGCCTTTTGAAATTTTTTTTTTCATTATATAGACTCTAAAAGGTACAACATGAAAGTTAGCAGATACCTAACAAATCACAAGCTATCTTTAGGAAGTTTTGCATTATCCTTACCAGTTGTACTGGTTAATGTGTCGAAATAAGCGGTGATGACTTGTTGTTTGGAACAAAAATATCATTAGATAGAATTGAAAGCAAGTACAAAAATTTTCGATTTCAATTATCGAGACAAAAATAGGAGACTCTTTTTTAAGAATCTCCTATTAAGTAGGCCCATGAGGAACGTAACTATAAATACCCCCTCTCCTAAATGTGCCTATTTAACGCCCTTTACCACGTAGTTGCCGAAATCCAATATTCTAATTTTCGCTATTATTTGAATCATTTTCGGGGGTATTTTCGGGGGTAACCGGGGGTAACTTATTGAACTTATTCATGTGCTCAGCTTTCAGATCATCAACGATTTTAGTGTAAGGACGCATTGCTTGTTCATCCTTATGTCCGGTCCAGGATCTGATCACTATAGAAGGTATTCCCATTTTCAAAGCGTTGACCACAAATGTTCTTCTTCCAGCGTGCGTGGATATCACTTCCTTTTTTTGATATGTCCTGGTAAATCTCTTTTCTCCAATAAAATAAACCTCTGAGACTGGATCGTTCCACTCCATGATCTCGCCGATCTCTTTTAAGTACTCATTTGTTTTGTCAAGCGATATCACTGGAAGAGGTTGGGGGTAATCTGTATACCGGGACAAGATCTCTCTGGAGTAATCATTGAGTTCAATTCGTAATGGATCAAGAGTCTTTTTCGTAGTCACAACTAGAAAGCCATCTCTGATATCGTGATGCGCTAACTTCTTCACGTCTGAAAATCGAAGACCTGTAAAGCAACAGAAACAAAAAACATCTCGCACCTGGTTAAGCTTCAGCGAACCAAAATCATGGTTAAAAAGGGCGTTTAATTCGCTCCATTCTAAATATACAATCTCCTTCAGATCACCGCTCGCCCCCTTGAAAGTATATTCAAAAGTTTCATGCAGATCACCGGTATAGATCTTCTTTTTATGTGCCCAGCTGAGCATGCCTTTAAAGTCTCGGATATTCCTGGCTACAGTGGAATTTCTATGAGGAGCTTTCCTCTTCTTTGTTCGAACATCAATTGGGGCGGTGTGGAAATACCTGATAAAACCTATTAGCGTAGCTTCTGTAAGCTCATTTATCTTAAGTTTTTTCGCGTACAATTCCCAGTGATTTCTGATTGACTGATAAGCTTTATGAGTGCCGGAGCTCCACTGCCTTTTCGTTCCCATCTCTTCAATGAACAGATCAAAGACGTAGGTAAGCGTGGGGTTATTATCTACTGCAACTTTGCCGGACTTCTCTGCCCAAAGATCTTTGAATTCTTGAATAGTAGGGAACCTCCCATGCAGCACTTCATGTTTCTGAAATATTGCTTCTATATTGCTTTCAATCTTCACAAGAGCAATATTCCTACGATCGTTTCTAACTGTGGTCCTACTCTTCTCAGGATCCCACCGAGAAGGCTCCACACTGATCTTCGAGTAAAGCTCCACACGAACAGAATTGAAAGAAACCCGCACTCTAATAGGTACGGGTTTGTCATCTGTATTCCCTTTAATTGAGAATTTAATAGAGTACTTAAGCATTTCTGTACCCTATTTTTACAATCTCGACAACCCGAGGTTTACATTTTTTTGTTGGGATATTGCTCTTCCTGGATGATCGCACCTTACCGGTGCCAAAGAAGATCCACTCGAGTGAGAAGTTATACTTATCAGCTAGGATCAAAAAATCCTTATCATATAGATTTTTAGAACGGCTTTTCTTTCCTACAATATTATTTTTAAGCTGATATATCCGTGAAGGTTCCAGGTCATTTACCAAGCAAAATTCACTAATTGAATGAACGATTTCCTCATTCTGTAGAATTTCTATTGCTTGAAAATAACGTTTAATAATTCCTAAAATGTCTGGTGAGGGTGCGGACAATTGGTTTTAATTTATTATTGCTTTTTAAACTTGAAGTAGAGCCTTCCAGTTGGCGAAGTCGCGTCAGGCTCAGAAGTCGTAACTATTCCTCCAGAATAATCTAGTAACGTCAAATGATGAACGTAATTATTGGAGTGATTTAATTTCAATACAGCGTTGTTATCGCCAGTTACCGGTACAATGCTATAGGATCCCGATTCGATTAAATTTGGAAATTCACCATTGTAAGGCGTGTAAGTATAATTATCACCGGAGATTACATATTTATTATTCCAGTCGTTAGCTCTATAAGTCGAGCCATCGTAGCTGAATTGCACTTGAATCCACGTTCCTTGCATTGTGGCCTTAATAAAGTTCGCATTCGTGAAATCTTGTTTTTCCGGTTGAACTACAGGATCATCATCTCTTCCTGAAGAGCAAGAAGTTAATGTAATTACAGATAAACAAGTAATGATTGCGAAGAAGAATAGTTTTTTCATTTGTATTTTGGTTTTATGGTATGGTTAGCGTCTTAGTTTTTTATTGGTTCCTTTTTGTCGAACTTCAACTATATTAAATAGGAATGCAATTTCGGAAAGTTTTAGCAAAAAATCACCATGCTTTCCATCAGCGTTGTTCAAAGATCTGCAAGTGATGGTTCCATTCTCAACATCGTGATTTGCTATTTCCTTAATCATGACACCTTGGGTCCCATGGGCAATTACAAAATCATACTTCTTATAAAATAGCTTTGATTTCCAGTGATCCCTGGTCACCTCTCTACAAATTACTATATCTCCTTTATAATAGTCCGGCTCCATAGAATCTCCATCCACTTCAAAAGCCAGGTAATTTCCTTTATAATCTTTGTCTGACTCTATTAATATCGTCGGCATATCTTTAATATACTCATCACTATAATAGCTGTCAGTCCATCCTCCTCGAGCTTTGGTGGTTACCACTTTAACCAGCGTCTGCCCTTCGTACTTTTTTGGAATAAGCTCCATATTATATTCAGGCTTAGGCTCGGCAACAAAATCCAGGCTCTTTCCTTCCATCTGGATCATTTCCCCTTCACCGGTGAGAAGCCAGTCATAATTGATATCGTTGTAAGTATCAGAAATCAGCTTAGCGAATTTAACACTCAATCCGTTTTTCCCCTTCAAAACATTGTAAAGCCTATCAGGCCTTTCTAGGCCTAAGCTTTCAGCAAAAGCACTTGGAGTCATCTGCTTATGAACAATGTATCTGTAAAGATGATGATCGTATTTCATTATAAATTTTTATGGCTGGTAATCAGCGTTTTATAAATACTCTCGTAAATTATTGTGTTTTCATGGTTGTTATATTGTATTAAATTGTATATTTGTACAAGAATAAACAATAAAACACAAGAAACAAAATTTGTCAATCGTAAAAACTAGACAAATATAACACAACTGTGTAAATAATGTGTAATACAAAATTATTAAAGCGTCTAAAAATGGAAAAACAAAAAATTGATGTGATCACAATTCAGGGAATGCAAAGACTCTTTTCTGTCAGTAGATCAACTATTTACAAGAAGTACATTCCTAACTTGACCCCGCTTCCTACAACAAACCACAAGGTTTTATTCAACTATCAGGAAGCAAAAAAACTTCATGAAAAGTACACAAAGGGAATGGAGAAATACAACGTAATAGCATAATTCTAAAACCACAAATGATGAATCTACAATTATTCAACTACAACAACAACCCGGTTTCGTTCCGGAAGGAAAATGATACTGTGTATGTGAACGCTACCGAAATGGCGAAGCCTTTTGGAAAGAGACCAATTGACTATCTGAAACTTACATCGACAACTGAGCTTATAGAGGCCAAAGTGAGAAAAAATCACATTGCTGAAAGTCAATTAGTTATAACAGAGCGTGGAGGATTGAATCCTGGTACTTGGCTTAACGAAGACATTGCAATCGACTTCGCTCAATGGCTATCAGTAGACTTTAGACTGTGGGTATCAGACCGCATTAAGGAACTAATGAAGTACGGATTTACCGCTACTCCAGACACGCTGGAAAACCTAGTGAAAAATCCTCAATTGCTCATTGACTTAGCTACTGCTCTAAAAGAAGAGAGAGCTACTAACGCTAGAAAGACCGCTCAACTCGATCTTGCTAATAGCACAATCAAAAGCCAAGCTCCTAAAGTTGAGTATTTCGATGAAGTCCTTCAAAGCAAGTCCGATATTACAACAACAACCATTGATGGAGAACTTGGAATGAGCGCTCAAGCGCTGAATAAGCTTCTAAAAAACCACAGAGTGCAATATAAGATTGATGGTGTGTGGAAGCTCTATTCCAAGTACGAGGGGAAAGGCTACACAAAATCAAGAACTCACACTTATACGGACTCGATTGGCCACAGCAGAACAGAAATACTTACCACTTGGAGTGAGAAAGGTAGAATGTTCATTCATGACTTTGTGAAAACTCTAAAAGAAGCATCGTAATGAACCTATCCGCTGAGCTATCAAAAAGAGAGCTTGAAGTCGCAAAGGTCATGGCCTTTACGAGATCGAAAAGCGAAGCAGCTGACAAGCTCTGCATAAGTGAAGGAACTCTCTCCGCCCACACTTACAGAATCTACGAGAAACTGGAAATCCACTCAAAAAGTGAGCTCGTGATATGGTGGATGGTAACAAAGCTTAGAATTGAAAAGGCGTTAATCCCCTACTTCCAGCTGATGATTATAACAATGTTATCAATTGGAATGATGCAAGAAGATCACTTCAGGATTAATAGCCGACCAGGAAGAAGAACAGAAATCAAATCAATACAAAATACCACAAAATGAAAACATTCTTAAATATCCTACTAGCACTATTTGTAGTGTGGTTCCTTTTGATCAGCGAAAGTACTAATCCGGCCTTATACGCTAAGAGCCTTTCCTTTCTAACGATCGTGTTTCTAGCGAGAATGAACCACAAGAAAATAACGGAGTTTTTCCAAGAAAAAGAACAGTTATGATAGAGGTCATAAGATTTATCCTCTGGAGACTCGAGCTCGGAGGTGACGTAGCAGAAGTAATTCATAACCCTGAAAAATATTTTATACAACTCAACGCCGATGAACCTACAAGAACTACTATCCAAGCCTATAGCAATGATGACTGGCGAAGAGTTAGTGAGACTCTTTTCAGAATTTTTAAACAACGTTCCGAAAGAAACAAAAGAGACTTCCCAAGAAGACAATCTAATCAATGGCCTAGGGAATCTAGCAGCTTTCCTCAAGTGTAGCAGAACGCAAGTTGCAAAGCTTAGAAACTCAGGAAAAATAGATAGCGCAACCATCCAGGTAGGAAGGAAGCTACTCTTCAAGAAAGATGAAGTTCTAAGCATTCTAGGTCAAGAATACATTAATAACTAACAAAAAATCCCTCATAAATGAAAAACGTTCACTTGAAAACCCTAAGGCTCCACAGCTTCAAGGGGATCAAAAAACTAGAGAGTAATTTCTCAGCACAAGAAACAAATATTGAAGGCAGAAATGGGTCCGGAAAAACAACCGTATTTGACGCATTCACCTTCCTACTATTTGGAAAAGACAGCCATGGATCAGCAAACTTCGGAATTAAAACTCGTGAAAACGGTATTCCACTAAATCATGTGGACCATACTGTTGAAGCTGTACTAGAAATAGACGGTACACCGGTTACACTCAAAAAAATCTTTAAGGAAAACTGGGTAAAGAAAAGAGGTGAGCTCGAACCGGAGCTCAAAGGACACGAAACCCTTTGCTACATTGACGATGTTCCAAAAAAGCTAAACGAATACCAGTCGTTTATCTCGGAGATCTTAGATGAAGAGGTATTCAAGTTAATCACGAATCCAAAATATTTCGCGTCAATGCCCTGGAGAAATCAGAGAGAAATACTGTTTACCATTTCAGGAACTATTTCTGACAGTGAAATTGCTAAAGGAAAGAAAGATTATGAGGCTCTTTTAGAGAAGCTCTCAGGCAAGAGAATGAGTGATTACCTACGTCAGATCTCAGAGGAAAAGAAAAGGCTTAAAAAGGATCTGGATTCAATTCCTACAAGAGTTGACGAAGTGGAAAGAGGTAAGCCGGATGCGGAGGATTTCCCAGCTTTAGAAATGGAAATTGAAAAGGTAGAAAAAGAAACGCAAGAGGTTGACGCTATTATTTCAAATGCCAATTCAGCCTATAAAAAGCAAACGGATGACAATCAGAAAATATACTCTGAAATCAACGCCCTGAAGATCAAAAGATCTGAGATCGAAAACAAGGCCAAGGAGAACAATATGTCTGACTATTACGCTCGTAGAGCTGAGCGCTCAAAGATCGAAAATGATCTTAAAAACGCCCAGCGTGAGCTTACAAATCATGATAACGATCTGAAGTCTACAGTACTTGTTCTTAGCGCCAAAAACGAACAAATTGAAGCGTTAAGAAAAGAATTCTCCGATATCTCTGATCGCGAATATAAAGAGCAGCAGCTCCAAATGATTTGCCCAGTGTGGAACTTCGCTTGTGGCGATGTAAAGTCCCTAGAGCTCCACGATAAAAATCAGGACAAAGCTCGTGAGACTTTCAACCAAAAAAGGGTTAAAGATCTTGAGGATAACAATGAAAAAGGGCAGAGAATTTCAGCAGAAATCGCTCAGCTAAAAGAAGAAATAGCAGCGAGTGAAAATGCTCTTTTACTCACTGAGCAAAGGATCAAAAACATTCAGTCTGAACTTAGAAACACTCCTTTCCCAGCTGAGCCAGGAGAGGTCGATATGAACAGCGTCCAGGAATGGGTTGACATCCATAAAGAAATCAAATTCCTGGAAGATTCAGTAACTGAGATTACGACTCCGGACAACAGCGATCTGAAAGACCAAAAAAGAGTTCTTTTATCCCAATTAGAAGGCCTTAAATCAAGGCTCAATAAGAAAACTCTGATCGAAAAATCAGAGGTTCGAATTTCGGAGCTCCTGGAGGAACAAAAGAAACTTGCTCAGCTTATCTCAACTTACGAAAAAGACGAATTCACCATCAACAACTTCACGAAAGATAGAATTACTGAAGCTGAGGCTATAATTAATAGTCGCTTTGAGATCGTGAAATTTAAACTATTCGACACCCTGGTGAATGGAGCTGAAGTAGAGACGTGCGAAATGACAGTGCATGGAGTGCCTTACAGCGATCTTAACACAGCCTCTACCATCAACGCTGGTATTGATGTGATCAACGTCCTTTCCCAATTCTATGGCGTTCAAGCTCCTATTTTCATCGACAATAGAGAAAGCGTGACAGATATACTACACTCGAATTCACAGATCGTGAATTTGATAGTGAACAATAACTACGAAACCCTAACAATTAAATAAAACTGCATGAAAACATTACAAATCCCGAAAGGGTACGAATTCGATAGAATTGAGAATGGAGAAATCATTCTAAAAAAGGGAGATATTCTTTCGAAAATTAACTCTGTAGAAGATGCAATAGAAGAACTGGGACAAAAGGACAATGAGGTACAAAATCTAAAAAGCCTTTATGCTCTCAAGAGGAATACCAATCTTGATTGTAATTACCTAATCACTTATCAAGAGCTAGTGGTTATCACCAAAGCATTAAACGAAGGCTGGGTACCTGATTACAGTGATCATAAGCAAGGAAAGTACGAAGTGTGGGCGGGTATTAATTCTGCCGGTCTCCTGTTCTCGCACTCGGATTACGTTCCCTCGGCTACGATTGCGTCTCTCGGCGCCCGCCTTTGCTATCGCGATAAACGTACCGTAGACCATTCCCGTAAAACGTTCGAAAACCTTTGGTTCAAGCACCTACTAGAAATTGACAACATAAAATAATTAACCCTCAAATATTTATCAAAATGACTGATCTAATTCAATCAAATCAATCCCGGACAATTAATTTTTACGATCCGGCACAAATGGAAAGCGTGCAAAGAGCCGCTAATATGTTCGCTAATTCTGACCTCGTTCCAGACATGTACAAGGTAGGCGGTAAGCTGAACAATCCAAAGGAAAAAGCTATTGCTAACTGCGTTATTGCCATGAACATGGCTACTAGAATGAACGCTGATGTACTAATGATCATGCAAAACCTTGTGATCGTACAAGGTAGACCTTCCTGGTCATCAACCTTCCTTATTTCTTCTGTTAACTCTTCAGGGCGATTCGAGCCTATGAAATACAGAATTGAGAATAAAGGAAAGCTAGGCAAAGTTGACTACACCGACTACGAATGGAACGGAAAATCCAAAGCTGCGGTTGTTAAGACCTTTGACGGATCTAAAATAGATAATCTAGTATGTGTAGCTTACACGAAAGAGAAAGGATCTGATGAAGTTCTAGAATCCTCTCCTATCTCAATCGAGATGGCGATCAAGGAAGGATGGTTCACGAAGAACGGATCCAAGTGGCAATCCATGCCGGAACAAATGCTTCGATATAGATCAGCTTCCTTTTGGACCAGAGCTTATGCTCCTGAGATTTCTATGGGTATGCAAACCACAGAAGAAGTTCAAGACGTTACTACCATCGACGTGGAGGCTGAGGTAGTGGAGAAGAAAGTGGAGAAGGAAATCGAAGCTAACGCCAACGCTCAAAAATTTGGAATGCCAGCTGAAGAACCAGCTGAAAAGCCTGTAGAAGAAAAGCAGGCTTCAAAGATTCCAACAGCTACTCCGGAGCAAGCGTTCTCAGATGCTCCCGACGCTAGAGATCCGAAAGAACTCTTCGAAGAAAAGACAGCACCTAAACCAAAATACTAAACCACAAAACTTATGAATCTTGGCGATATCATGGTCCTAAATAAGGATAACACGTTTCAAAAGAATAGAACGAAGCACGTTTGGGGCAAAAAAGGCGATATCGTCAAGATCATAAGCATTAGTGGCAACGCTCTCATTTATGAGAAAGTAAGTGGATTAAAAAAGGGACAGCGATTCCCTTGCAATAGAAATGACGTCTCACCAATAGAAGACAAATGAAAATAGCAATAGTGCTGTACCCTTTTATTCACATTATGGTGATAGGTGGAAAAGTTGAGAAAGCTCAATCAACCACACGCTTTGAAGTCAAAGTGAAAACAGAAAAAATAAATCAGAAAGTAATAACCATTCAACCTCGATAAGAACATGACTCTAACTATAATTGGCAGCAACTCAGCAGGGAACTGTTACGTTCTCCAGAATGAAAATGAAGCTTTGATCCTGGAGTGCGGAATGCCTTTTAAAGAGGCTCAAAAGGCCTTGGATTTTAATACTGAAAAGGTTGTAGGCGCACTGGTGAGCCATGAGCATGGAGATCACTTTAAATATGTCGCAGACTTCCAAAATAGAGGAATTCAGGTGTATGCTAGTAAAGGGACCTGGGAGAAAAAGGGAATGAAAGGAAATGAGCTGCACCATGGGGAGTTGACAAAAATTGGCAATTTCAAGATCATGCCTTTCAATGTGAAGCATGATTGCGCGGAACCTCTAGGCTTTATTATTGATCACCCGGAAACAGGACAGATCCTATTTGCAACAGATACCTATTACCTTCCTTTCCTATTCGACAACATTACCCATTGGTTAATCGAGTGTAATTATCGTAGGGATATCCTCGATGCCAATTGCCCAGAGGGTTCTTTTAAGCAAGTTCTACGAGATAGAACACTAGAGTCTCACATGAGCTACGACACGTGCAAAAAGGCGCTTCTAGCGAACGATCTGAGCACGACTAGAACAATCACTCTCATTCACCTTTCAGACGGAAATAGCAACGCCCGGGAATTCAAAGCCGGGATCGAAAAAGCCACCGGTAAAACAACCTATGTGGCCTCAAAAAACATGATTATTAACTATAAGAAAACTCCATTTTAGAATGAAGATTAACATCATAATTGTAAGTGACAGTCATGAAAAACTTTCATTACTAGAAGATGAAAGAGTTGATATGTGCATTACCTCTCCCCCCAATACGCTCAGCTGGCAGAAAAGCGTATAAATCAAGAATTAGGACTTTTTAAATAGTATCAAGATGGCTGAAAATAAGAATAGTTTTATCATTTATACTGACTGGAAGCAAGACTTCGAGTTCTTAACAAATGAAGAAGCAGGGAAGCTAATTAAGCATTTGCTTCAATTTGCTTCAGATGAAAATCCTACGCTTGAAAATGAAGATCGTTTGCTTCAATTTGCCGCTCAAAAGATGAAAGCCGTGATGAAAAAAGATTTGAAAAAATATGAGTCTGTTGTTAAGCAAAGGATAGAAGCAGGAAAAAAAGGAGGTCTAAATAGCGGTAAATCAAGAGCTTCGAAGCAAAACGAAGCAAACGAAGCAAATGCTTCAACTTCGAAGCAAAACGAACATGTAAATGTAAATGATAATGTAAATGATAATGTAAATAATAGTAATAAAGAAAAAGTAGAAAAAGAAAACGGAGCTGAAGCTCCTACACCTCAAAGTAAAAGTTTCAATTTCAAGAAATGCACGAAGGAGGAATTTTCGCGAGAAGTCGGAAAGTATGTTGAGGAGTATGGACGAGATATGTGTAATCACTTTCACCGGTATTGGGTTGAGCCAGACGCTCACGGAAAAATGAAGTTCCAGCTTAAAAAGACCTGGAGCACTCGTGGACGATTAACCAGCTGGAAAAACAACGAGTCAAAGTACGGATCCACAAAACCGCAACCACAACCTGTAAACCAAGGCCAAGTATTCAGAGGCCCCTTTGACGTATGAGTTTCGTAGAAATAAATAATCACGTAAGATCCAGGATGCGCCATATCCGTGAGAATGGCGAGCTCGATCCGATCAAGTTTGGTTTCCAAAGCTGGAACCAGTACGACAAAGGAAAGCTGATCATGGGATCCAGGAAATGTACCATGCTAATCGGCGGTGAACCCAACCACGGAAAATCCCAATTCACGAACGAGCTGGTGATGCAAATGATCGAGAAATACAACTTCAAAGTTGCCCTCTTCACGACGGAATCCGGAGACGTCGAGAAAGTGTTTACCCAGTTTTGTGGGTACTACCAGGGAAGACCATACGCAAAATTAAGACCGGATGGAACTGAAAATGATTTCGCCATGACTGATGCTGAAGCAGATGAAGCAGAAGCCTTCCTGAGAGATAATCTCTTCGTGTTCAAGCAGGATCGCAAGGACTCAGCCTACCAATCTCTCGAGAATATTTACAAGCAACTGGCAGAGCTCGAGAAGCATTACGAAATAAAAATCGATTCGCTGGTGATTGATCCGATCTACGATGTGGATGATTTTGAGCCAAAAGCCTCGGAGGTTCTTAGGGTTCTCAACCGTTTCAACCTGGAAGCAGAGGAAAACAATCGTTTTGACATTGTGGTAAATCACGTGGCAGAAACTGCAAAAACAGTGGATAAGAACGGAAAGAGAAAGAAGCTCCTTGCCCTAGCTGACGAGTTCTACGGAGGAAAAAACAACAACCGGAAAGCCATGCTACAGGTCCTGGTCCACCGGCCATACCCCAACAATGATCCTGAGCAAGGCGAGATCATCGCCGAGAACCAAACGGATATCCACATTCTCAAGGTTAAGCCTGAAGGGATTGCTAAATGGGGGAAATATCCAATCTACTACGATTGGAAGAGCCGGCGCTATTACGAGTGGATCGAAGAGGATGGAACAACGCCTTACCCTTCATTCGCCAATTGCGTGAAATTCGTGGATAGACGACCAAACGAGGACGTAATCAAAACTTTCAGACCAACAGTAGAGCAAGCATTTGACGCTCCAGTAACAACACCAAAAAAAGAAGAATACGATGGATTCGACGACGACAATGATATGCCATTTTAGAGAATATCTCAAAGGCTGGAACGACAAAGTGAACAGTGCAGAAGGAATGCACAGCAAAGCTCTACTGACCGACAAAATCAAATCTGCGATGAAGCGAATTTCAAATGTTCTTTGCGAGGCTGAGGAAAAGGTCATGAAAAAATATACCGAGGAAGTGAACCAGGGCAAAGCGCTGGTAGATCTTCAAAGCAAACCTTTCCACAAGGAGCTGACGAAAGCTCATGCAGAACTCACAAGTGTTCTCTACGAAATCGAGAGAGTCTACGAGCTTCAGAACCGCCTGATTGACGAAAACTACAAACTGAGAATTGAAATCACAAAAAAATAATACACCATGCCACACCTCAAATTTTTCATTCGCTTCGCTGATTTGTATCGAATTTCCCCGGAAGAGATCACTGGGAAATGTAAAAATCGATTTCTGTTTTACATGAGAGTAATTCTAGCCAAGGAACTACGAAAGCGAGGAATGCGAAGAGTTGAGATAGCAGCATTTCTCCGACGGCGAAAAAGCACAGCTACCTACTACCTGCGCCAGTACGAGATCTGCCAGCGCCAAGATCAGCAATTCAAAAATTACCAACAATATTTCAAAAATTATCACAACCTATGGAGAATTTCAAAATTGAAGCAAAGGCGGATGAAGATCTACTCACGATCTCAGCGCTCACAATCACAGAAAAAATAACAAATGAGCACGGCTACCGGTGGAAAAAGAAAACGCCCAAAATTGAAGTCATCGGGACCTACCTCCACCACAAAACAGGCGGTATCACCCGCGTTAAAGTTATCGGAAACTGCCAAAACTGGGCAGATGGCGGACTTCATCAACACTTACCAAAATAATTTAAAAAATACATCAAAATGGAAATTACAGGAAAATTTATCAAGAAATCAGATGTCAAAACCTTTGAAAGCGGATTCCAAGTCCAAGAATTTTATTTGGATTGCAAGAAATTCAATCCCAACACAGGAGAACCAATAGAAAATCTTTTGAAGTTCCAGATGTCGGGATCCAAGATTGAAACCTTGAACTCGCTGAAAAAGGGAGACAACGTGAAAGTACTCTTCAGCATTCAAGGGAGGCTCTTCGACAAAAAAGACGGGTCCGGAAAAGCGCATGTTCAAAACCTAGACGCCTGGAAGTTTGAAGTGGTCCAGGATCAGGTTAGCAGCACTCAGACAACTGCACTACAGCAGCAGGTGCAAAGCAGCAACGAGGAAGAAGAAGATTTACCATTCTAGGCCATGAAGCACACTGAATCAAAAATCCAAATAGCCTGCGTTAGGTGGTTCAATCTCCAATACCCGGAGATTGAATCACATTTTTTCTCCGTTCCCAACGGCGGGAAAAGAACCAGAAATCTGGTGAAAACGAAAGACGGCTACAAGACCACGAGTATTGAGGGAGGAATTTTGAAGGCTGAGGGCGCCAAATCGGGCGTTTCTGACCTACTTCTCCTAATTCCGAACGAGGAGTATCACTTTCTCTCAATCGAGATGAAATCAAGCTCCGGATCACTTTCCCAAAATCAAAGAGCTTTCAAACACAATGTCGAAAAACTCGCTTTTGGAAAGTACGTGATCTGCCGTAGCTTCGATGAATTCAGAAATGAGATCTTGAACTATCTCGCCTCCACACCCTGGGGCAAGAAAAAAGTGTGAAAAAAAATCGTGTAAATTGCAAGAGTTTCATAACTCTTTGTGTAATTTCCACATAAATTCAAAATAAATTTCTAATATTGCGAGACATGGCTAAAAGTACATTCCAAAACAAGCAAATAATCTCGAGGGATAACAAGTTCGATGGCAATCCTCGAGTTATCACCAAGAAGCAATTTGCCCTCTTGAAAGATCACCTGGAGACACTAGGCGACCTCTCAGGAGTTGTGTACTGCCATAACCACAAATGCTACGTTGGTGGAAACCAGCGTTCAGAAGTTTTCGACGGATCAGAGATTGAAATAATTGAAAAGTATGACCAGCCGACAGCACAAAAGACCGTTGCTGTCGGCTTCATCAATTTCAGGGGTGAAAAGTTTGCCTACAGGGAAGTAGAATTCTCAGACTACGAATTCAGGATGGCCTGTATTGTGGCCAACAACGATGGTGGAGAGAACGACTGGGACGAACTTTCCAACTGGGATGTAGAAGAGCTTCAAGATTGGGGACTCTTCATTCCAAATTTCGAGCCTGAAGAAGCTGAAGACATACCACCGAGCGGTGAAGCTGAAGAAGACGTGGAGAAAGTGGAATGGGTGCCTGATTGCCTATTCGCCTCTGACAACTCCTTCGATATCCCAACCCTCAAAATGAGCAAGGAGAAAACATACCTCCAGCTGCCTTTCAAACCCTACGGAGCTGACGCTCGAACAAAGACCGGTGTAGGAACCTATCACTTCTACGTGGATGATTACCGCTTCAACGCAATCTGGAATGATCCTACCAAGATTATCAATTCCGGATGTTCAGCGATCGTCGAGCCTAACTGTTCGCTTTACGAGACTACACCGATCGGGTATGGAATATTCCTGATCTACAAGAAGCGTTGGATCGCTCGCTTCCTTCAGGATTTTGGAATTGATGTTTTTGTGGATCTCAACGTTACCGAAAAGTTCCATGAGTACAACATCCTAGGAATCCCGAAAGGGTACAACGCATTCTTCACACGAGGCTATGACAATCGTATCAAAGCGCTGGAGAAAGAATACCAAATCGCAAAAGACATTTCAGGCCTTGACGATCCTAATTTCTGTGTGTACGGAGGATCCAAGAAGGTGAAAGCTTTCTGCGAAAAGCACAATTTGAATTTCGTTAATAACACAAGTTTAGATCTAGAATAATGGCAAAATCAAGCGGTTCAAATAGGAAATCAACCGGTGGTGGACTCGGTAACGATGGGAGTGGAAACTACAGGGGCGAGATGAAAAATGTCGAGTCTCTGAAAAACATCCAGGACCGTGAGCTCCAAAGGGAAATCCAACAGGGGATATCGAAGTATGAATCCAGGATCGGAATCAGCACTCCATAGATCATGCTAGCCAACTTACCTGGTGCCTACGGTGTACACGTTACGAGTGCAGCAGATGGAAAGTCAATTGGCGTGTACCTGGATAAAAAGACCTTCAAGAACGGAACAACGAAAAGCATTACTACCATTAAGAATCGAGCCTACAAGTCTAAGTTTCTAACGAAAACAAACAAGCCGGTTCAACATACGATCATCCATGAGTTAGGCCACGCAACGTGGAACTCTCACTTGAAATCTGCGAAAGCTGTGAGAGCAGGAACGGAGATCAAGAGCATGTTCAAAACATTCAAGAAGGAGAAGCCGAAAGCTTATGGCCGGTATGCTTACTCGAATGTGAATGAGTTTTGGGCAGAGGTGACTGCAAAGGCAGTATTGGGAAGAGCTGACAAGTACACTCGCTTCCTGAAGAAGACCATCAAAAAACACAAACTCTAAATAAAACCCCTCAGAAATGATAGACAAGAATTTTAACAAATCGCACTACGATCAAATGATTTCCAACAATGACGATTGGAAAAGATTTACAGAAGAAGAGCTCCGAGAAGAAGTGCGCAAAGGAGCAGAGCTCGTGGAAAAGAACAAAGGTTTCTACGGACTCGAGAACACAGCTACTGACGCAGAAATGATCTCGCTAGGTGCACTGATAGATTTTAGATTGGCAAAGGAGGATCTGGGAGAATACGTTGAAGAAATAGACACCTAATGGCAAGAAAAAAGGCTATAGAAAGAACCACACCAAATAACCGTAAGGGCGCAAAAAATAGCTCTACGGTTATTATTCGTTGGGAGCTACTTGAACCTTTCATAAAAGCCGGGTATAATGGTACTCAAATAGCTGAAAAGTATGGCATTTCCTACAGCACATTACAGAAAAGATGCTTGAAGGAAAACAACATGCAGATTTCACAATATATCAGAAATTCCCCTGATAGAATCATTCAGGAGTTTGAAAAGCCTGAAAGACAAGGAAGTATGACAACAACCTGGGATAAAATCGACCGGATGCTGGAAGCTGGTTGCCTTGGAACTGAGATAGCTGCCACCTTTGGAATGAGTGAGGAGTATTTTTGTAAACTCATGAAAATCAAGAACAAAGAGAATTTCTCAGATACCAGGAGAGCGAAAAAGCATAAAGGAGACGCCCAGTTGAGAATACGCCAGTACGATCTTGCTATGAAGGGAGATAAAAAAATGCTTGAAATCCTCGGTAAGGATCGTTTAAGCCAAACAGAGAAGCAGGAAATAAACATGAACGTGAAAGCTCGAGTGCTCACCAAAGAGGAAATTAAAGCTCACTTGAAAGATTTAGATCAAGATTATTAGAATGCAAGCAGCGTTAGAAATAAGAGATGTTGATGTTACCAAAACGTGGGTGTTAGAATCCACGCTTAACTTCACTCGTTATTTCTTCAAGAATAATTTTGGCAAGAAATTCATAGTCAATGGTCACCATAAAACAATTTGTGATGCACTTGACAAAGTCGTAAGAGGCGAAATTATCAGGCTAATTATAAACATCGCTCCTAGGTATTCTAAAACAGAACTGGTAGTGAAAAATTTCGTTGCCTATGGCCTAGGAATTAACCCCGCAGCTAAGTTCATTCACCTATCCTACTCGGCAGATCTAGCCATGGATAACAGCCGAGAGGTTCAAGATACAATTCAATCAGACGCATTCCAGGAACTATTCGATATAGAGCTGGAGAGCAGAAGCAAAAAGAAGTGGAAAACCACAGCAGGAGGAGGCATGTATGCCGTTTCTTCAGCTGGTCAGGTTACAGGGTTTGGAGCCGGTGCCGTTCAAGAAGATGACAGCCAAGAAAATGAAGATTTTGAAGACTTTTTTCCCTATTATGACTCCGGATTTTCCGGTGCCATTATCATCGACGACCCGATTAAGCCGGATGACGCGCAAAGTGACACGGTTAGAGAGGCGGTAAATCAAAAATTTGATACTACCATCCGAAATAGGGTAAACAGCCGTAAAACGCCAATTATAATCATCATGCAAAGACTCCATCAAAAGGATCTTTGCGGATATCTTAAGGACCTAGAGGGCGACGAATGGACAGTAATTGAATTGCCATGCCTTACCACGGACCCAAACACTGGAGAAGAAGTAGCCTTATGGCCCCACAAACATACAGTAGCTGAGCTCCACGATATGAGGCTTAAAAATCCATTCGTATTTGAGACTCAGTACCAGCAAAATCCTAAGCCTAAGGAAGGTCTGATGTATGAACGAGGCTTCAGGGAATATGACTACCCTACCATCCCTTACACCCCTCAGAACATTTGGAAGAATTACACCGATACCGCCGACACCGGTAGTGACTACCTATGTTCCATCAACTACGTAGAAGGAGCGTTAGGAAACTACGTTACGGATGTTCTTTTCACAAAGAAGCCAATGGAGTACACCGAGGTGAAAACAGCCGAAATGCTAGCCAAAGAGAACATTGCTATTGCCAACATTGAAAGCAATAACGGAGGACGAAGCTTTGCCCGAAATGTCGAGACGCAAACAAGGCAGCTCGGTAACTATACCACTGAATTCAACGCCTTTTTTCAAAGTGCTAACAAGCAAGTAAGAATATTTACAAAAAGCAACGAGGTACAAAATCTCACCTTTTTTCCACGAGGCTGGGATAAGATGTGGCCTGAATTCTATCAGCATGTAACCAGCTATATGAAGACAGGGAACAACAAACATGATGACAGTCCGGATGTACTTACAGGAATGGTAGAAATGAGAGATCAAAGCATTGGCGATAGCGCTGAAGGATATTTTGCATAACTGAAAAACTAACCCCCTCAATAAAAATTGAGCGATGAGCGATAAAAAACTAACCCAACAGGAAAAAATCAAAGAAGTACTATCTGTATCGGATAGCGCTGGAATTGAGGATGCACTAAAGCATTTGAAAACTGGACGATCAGGCGATATCCCTGATGTGGAATCAATACTCAAGCAGCTAGATCCTGCCAAGCATGGTGTAATGGACGAGAATACTCGTAAAAACAAGCATGTGAAAGCTGATGAAGGGGAACGAGCTGATGCGGGAACAAAGTCTGTAATGGTGAACGGACAGAAGAAGGAAATTCCTATGAAAATAGAGAAAGTTTCCAGGGTACCGCTCGCTTATCAAAGATTAATTGTCTCCAGAGCTGTAGCGTTCTTCTTTGGATTCCCGGTTAACTATTATTTTGCTTCTGAGGATGCACAACAACTGCAAGTTTATGATGCGCTGGAAAGGATCCTTCACGATAACAAAGAAAAGTATTTCAACCGTGAAATTGCAAGAGAGCTATTCTCCTATACTGAAGTAGCTGAGCTTTGGTTCCCTGTTGAAACAGAAACAGTGCACGAGCTCTATGGGTTCCCATCGAAATTTAAGCTTCGAGTAATGGCGATCAAACCTTCAGACAACATGGAGCTCTATCCGTTCTTCGATGAAGCTGGAGACCTTCTAGCCTTCTCAAGATCTTACAAGCGTAAGGAAGGTGAGGAGGATATCGAATATTTTGAGACCTACACGGATCAAGCCATTCATAAATTCAGAAAGAAAGACGATTGGGAGGTGGAAGAAGGATTTCCACGTGTGAACACACTCGGAAAAATACCTATTGTGTACGCTAGGCAACCGGAGACTGAGTGGAACCCGGTACAACCAATAATCGAAAGTGATGAAGAGTTAATTTCTAACTTTTCAGACACGAATAAATACCACTCCTCTCCTACTATCGCTATCAAAGGAAAGGTTCTAGGATTCGCCAAAAAAGGAGAAGCCGGAAAGGTGATCGAGATGGGTACCGATGCAGATGCTAAATACCTGGAATGGTCCAATGCCTCTGAAAGTGTGAACACGGAACACAGGATGAATAGAGAGGCCATCTTCGAGCTTACTCAGACTCCGGATATTTCAGCTCATATATCTTCAGGAATCGGAAATATTGGAGTAGCTGCGCAAAAGATGTTATTCTTTGATGCGCACCTAAAAGTGATGAACAAAGAGGAGATCCTGGGTGAATACCTTCAGCGCCGGGTAAACGTAATTAAAGCTTTTATAGCCAACTTCAATGTCGCGTTAAGCAATGCGGCCGCCTCAGCTGTTATAACTCCAGAAATCACTCCGTACATGATGGGAGACCAACGCGAAACAGTTGCCAATATCTCTACTGCCATTGCTGGAGGATTCATGAGTAAGAAGACAGCGGTTAAAGAAGCTGGATTTGTGGATGACGTCGATCAGGAAGTTGAAGACATCATAGAGGAAGAAAGAGCAGCACAGGTGCTAAATATGTTTCCACCGGCTGAGTAATAAAAAAGGGTAATTTACCCTTGCTTTTTCACGCAAACAAAGCGTTTAGAGAGTGTCAAAAGGTAAATTTACCTCACTTTTGAAAATACATAAACGAGTGTTAATTTATATACAAAATCTTGTAAAAATTATATAATGGGATTCAAAGCGCAGCATAACCTATCCGACATCCACAAAAACCATAAGTTATTCCTTAACCGGGTTAATACTTCGCTTATTGAAGCTCTTAACCGTACCCTCCAGGAAGTAACCAATTTAGCGAAAAACACTGACACTTATACGGACCGGACAAACAATCTTAGATCCTCGATAGGTTACGTTCTCTACAAGGATGGGCAAAAGATTGCTGCGAGCTTTGGAAAGCAAGGAAAAGGGGTTGAAGGCGACGGGGCCCAAGGGGTTGCTAAAGGTGAGAGCTTTGCCGATGAGGTTGCCGGAAAATACCAACGAGGATTTGTGGCCGTTCTTGTGGCCGGAATGGAATATGCCGCCTATGTAGAAGCAAAAAACTTCGATGTGATCACTGGAGCTTCCATGCGTTTCGATGGAGTGCTAAAAGAAAATCTCAACATCATATCCGAGGTAACAGGAATCGATTTTAGTAAAGCTGAGTAATGCCAAACAACCCCCGACGACTTTCACCCAATGAGATCCGCAGAATTCAGGAAGCGGAGACAACTCTAGAGGAACTCAAAAAGCTTCTCAAAAATAACTACTCAGCAATTCTAGCATTACAGCAGGTTCAGCAAGCGTTCAATGAACAAAACGAAAGCTTCTCAGTTCAGCAGAACAGAATCGCAATGAAGAAGATCAATACTATTCTAAAAAAAAGTGCCGGTAAATTTGATGTCATTATGATAAATTCCATTCAAAAAGAATGGAAGCTAACCAACCCAGCTCTTTGGAAAGGTTTAAAAACGGTTTTTGGAAAAACACTGAAGGAAGCGGAACTACTCAATGAGATTCGCTTAAAAGCAATTGCAAACAACCGCAGCTCGGCCGATGAGGCAAGATCATTCTATAATCAAAAGCGAAACGGAATGAACATATCCGATCGAGTGTGGAACCTTCACTCCCATATCCCAAAGGAAATGGACGCGCTGATTCAGAACGCTATAAAGCAGGGGAAAAGCGCAGATGAACTGAGCCGTAATTTAGGCAGATACCTGAACGAACCGGATAAGATCTTCCGTAAGGTTCGAAATAAAAAGACCGGAGAACTGGAATGGAGCGAAGCGGCAAAAAACTACCATCCTGGTAGAGGAACTTACCGATCTTCGTATAAAAACGCGATGCGATTGGCGCGAACGGAGATTAACCGAGCTTACCGATATTCTGAATGGCTCGGGTACCAAAATAACAATCAGATCTATGGCTATGAGATTGTTTTGAGTAATAATACAGAAAATCAATGTGAGGTGTGCAAACGGCTTGCTGGAGTTTATCCCAAGTGGTTTCTATGGACTGGCTGGCATCCGCAATGCCGTTGCCGTATTGTTCCGGTTCTGATGCCTAAGTCCGATTGGGAGATACTACTGAAGAAACGTTTTGAAGGTAAAGAAAGCGAGTTTAAACCCGCTTTTATAGAGAATCTTCCATCTCAGTTTGTTGAATATCTTCAAGAGAATTCAAAACGTATTCAAAGCGCTGCTACGCTTCCGTACTGGTTTGAAGATAATGAGGAGAGGCTTCGGGCGTTGTAGGATTATATTTAAGATTTAATGGATAAAGCTTTTTGCACTTATCCCACCCATATCTCAAATTTATAAAATTAAATCACTTGTTTCGTTAAGCCTGTGTGCTAATTCACGTTGGTATGCATAATAAGCTTTATTCCACAGCTTTTCAGGCTGCAATTTGTCCTTATGAATAAATTTTGCATCCTTAACCTTCTTCATATTGAAGTTTTCATCAATGTACAGGAGGCCCGCATAATCCGGAACTTCATCTTTCGAAATTAATCCTTCAGGAACTGCGTAAAAAAATTTGTTTGGGAGTTTTTGGTTTTTAAATTCCCGAAAATCAACAGATGAAAAAGCGCTATATCGTAATCTTACCAAATCGCGACGGTTTAAATTATAGGAATATCGATCTGTATAGTCTTCACAAATCACAAGTTCGGGAAAGTTATTGCAAAAATCCCAGTCCGGGTTTTGATTGTAAACCTCACGTCCTTTCACTGTGTAGTATTTTTTACCATTAGCTTCGTGTATTACATGTTTCTGTTTTTTGAAATCCGCCTTGAAATCTGACCGACTGATTTTTATTTCAACTTCATAGCAAAAGCCAGTCGGGAGAAAGCTTAACCAGTCGCTCTCGTTTTCAAAATAAAACACGTTTATAAACTTGTAGTTGTGTGAATAGAAAGCTTTAAATAATGCTTTTTGAATATCTTTTTCTGTCATGGCTTTAGTATTCATAATTAATCTGCTCCAAAAAATCCGAATTACAATCCAGGCAATAAACTTTGAGGTCTTTTTTCCCCCAGATGTTTTGTCCGCAGCCGCAGGAATACTTTACCCTCGTTCCGGTCTTGGTTCGTTTATTCTCCTCTCTAGGAACAGGAAGAAAAGTAACAGATCCGTATGCATTTGTTTCTTTGCAATACAAGTGAGAGTTTTCTGGTTCTAGTGGTAAAGGTTCCATATTGTTTTCCTGCAAGCTTTTGAAAGCCTTTTGAAATAGACCCTCCTCGATGACGTAATCACTCATATTTTGGCCTGTAGTCTTGCCTCCTTCCCTTCCTGTGCTGGAAGGCATAAGTCCTATTTCTATCATCTTATTCGCCCACTGCTTATTGTGGTATCCCTTTCTTCCAGGGTCCCCAAATTCCTCTTGCCAAAGGTGGCACATCTCATGTACGAGAGTCTGGTGAAACTCCACATCGAACCTCTCTCTAATATGATCCGGATTGATGGATATTTCGTGTACAAGTTTATCCTCGTTATCAAGCCAGCGGTTAGTTGAGAACATTCCAGCGGTCTTATTTGCTCTAATGAATGTGAGCAATATATCAGGAAGCTTCAGGTCGAAAAGTTGCTGATTATAGTATCTATAAAGTTGATCTAGGTAGTTGTACTGATTAATTGTATGCATTTTTGGACTTTTTCTTTTATATCATTTATAGCATTCTCACTATTATTAAGGAGCGTTATAAGGTGTTCTACCTCGTCCTCGGGCACTATCTTAATAATATCCCCATCTTTGTAAGAATAGAGTGAGAACACTTCAATATCGCTATCTATTCCAAGGGTTACATCTAGACTTGGGCACTCGAGCTCCAGGCTGAAAAGAGCCTCTCCCGTTTCTCTAAAATGTACTTCATCATCATAGTCATACCGAACGAAGCCCAAGTCCAGTAGTTTCTTATAGTTTCTCATTGATCTTTAATTTTAATTCGGTCGGCTGGCATAGTTATAATTTTAGCCTCCTTAATGGTTACCTTGTCAGCATCCCTTTCAAATACTTTCTCACTACACTCCTTAATCGTTGCTTCACGGACTTGTTTCATCGCTGCGATTACTTTCTGTTGCACTATGAATGAATCTTTTGAGAAGTTATCCTCTATCAGTTCTTCAAATGTTTTTTCTTTCATCGTATCAAATTATTTTTGTTTGTGATTGAGTGCTTTGTATAGTGGACTGCTCTTTCAATTTCATAGCTGCTTTGATTTGCGTGGTGAACAGTGGTGACATTCTCCGCTGCATTTTCCAACGCTGCTTTCTGGGCAATGAGGCAGATATCATCCATTATAATTTCAAAATCTAACAACTTGTGAATGTGGGCGTGCCATAAACTATCCCATTCCTCATATCCATACTCTTGGGCGTAATTGTTCTTAATTTCTTGAAGTGATTTCATTGGTTAATACTTATTGGTTTACTTTTATCCACTCATTTAATTCAATATACCCATTATCATCAAAATCAAAGTCAGAAGGGTACTTTATACCTCTACGCAAACACCAGAATACGCTATCGCTTAAAACCAATGATTTTAATTTTACGAATTCAAATTCGTAATCAATTTCATCAGTAGTAGTTTCCTCCAACGCTTCCAAAAGTTCAGCTTTCTCCGCTTCCAGCTTTTGGATCTGCTGGGAATTATCAGTTTTGATTGTGGACTTCAAAGCATCAAATACTTTATCTGCATGCTCTTTTTGCTCAGGGGTTAAAAATGAGCCTTTATGTTTAGGCGTTTCCATTGTGTTGTTTTATCGGTTAGAATTTAGGGGGTTAAAAAGGAATTTTCATCCATCTTGAAACTGATTCGGTAATTAGCCAATCATTTGAATTTATTTGATCTACTTGATACCAATCGTAAAATTTAGAACCGTCCATAAACCCCTCATAACATTGTGCTAAAAACTTCTTTCCAGTAAATGTTTCTGCTAATACAATATCACTTTGTTTGCCATCCCAATTCCCGGTTGAAACACATAACGGTTGTTCTTCTCTAGCGTCAATCCAAGGATATGGCGCTTCTGTTTTTGCCTCATCCCCACCCTCAAACAGTTTGATAAACTCAGGGTAGGAGAGTTCGGTTTTTTCATTAAACATAATATCCCCACATAACCAATCGCCATTATCGAAATGTAGTTTGTAGTATCTGTCAATTTCAAATAAATTCGTGAAATATGGAACATACTCTCTTTTCTTAAAAAGTAATTGTCTAATTGTTATTCTTTGATCCTCGCTTAACTTGCTAAGGTCTATGTAAATGTTTTCTTTTTTCATAGCTATTTATTGCTTTTCAAAATAAAATACTCCATCAAAGGGATTATCAATCGTAATATCAAAAGCATCGGCTACATTTTGCATATAAACTTTCCTTCTTTTCGTAGCGTCAACTGATGTAGTCTTGGGAAGTTTCGCTAACCTATTATGAAAATCCATCATATAATTACGGAACTGTCTTAGATTTTTAGCTCGTTTGTAGTGTTTTCATTACTTATATTTTTTAGTTCTCTCATTTCTCTGTAAGTTTTTTGTAGTTTTTTACACTCAATAGTTTTTGTACGTATATCCGAGTGTTGTAGGCAATACTACGATGGTTATATTACGCCTAAAAACTTAATTAACTCATCACGGAAATTATTGTCAGACCAATCATCTTTTCCCCAAGTCCCTTTTTGTAGTCTAAATTCCAATGCTTTTAATTCAGTTTCTTCGGGTTGAAATTGTCCTTCCAAACCATAGCATGAGCAATGACTTCCATTTACCTCATATAATTTTCCGTCTTGTTCAAACAAAACCCAAGCATCACCTGTATAATTCCTATATGAATAGGAAGCAAAAAGGATTTTCTTGTCAGCATATTTTTTCAATGCTTCTTTCATTTGAAGTTTCTTTTCTTTCCAATGTTCATTATTTGGATATGGAGGTTCTTTCGCTTCATACTCGCTTCTTGACATATAAATCTCTTCAAAGTCGCATATAAGTTGTATTTTTCTTCCTTCTGACCAATCATTAAGATAAACAGGTATTTGTTTTAATATTTCTTCTAAAGTTTTCATAAAATATTTTTTTTAATTAATTATTTTCCATAATCTTATTTTTCAATCTCAATTTCCTCCTCCTTTAACCCAAACTTCTCGGCTATTTCTGCTAAAGTTAAGGTGCGTTTTTTCTTAACCAAATAGCCATTATCCTCTAAGAGCTTTTTGGCAATCTCTAACTCCGCTTGTTCCTCTTTCTTCCAAGGCATTACACCTGGAGTTTTACCGCTATGGATGCCGCTCCAATAAACCTCTTCATCCCAATTGGAGTCATTTATAGGAATGTCACCCCAACAAAAAGACTCGTTCAAAGCCTCCTCAAAACTTGCGTGTTCATCATTAAGCCTATCTAATTTGCCTTGATATTCTATCAACACCATTGCTCTTTGATATTGCTCTTCGTTAAGGTTCTCCTCGAACCATTCTTTAGCTGTTTTCATATAGCTAGAATAAAGACAACTGCCTGTTGTCTATTGGTTTTAGATTGTAGAAGGAATAAATCTTCTCTCTGATCTTATCAGCGATCAAAAGACGCTCTTTCTCGGAGACATTTTTTGAGTCTTTCTCAAAATTTAGTAAGATCGCTCTCTCCGGATCCCCTTTGATAACTTTGTCATCAAGAAAAATTTCGTAGGAACTAAGGATACGGTTGACATACTTGGCATCCTCCATCTCTCCTTCTGTCTGATACCTGGTGTGAAGAACAACCATGGCTCGATCCACATACCATTGATTTTTATGATATTCAGTATTTTCAAATATCACAAGGATTGAAGGCCTTCTAATAGCTTTCTTAGTTAACTTCCTAAGGCCGTAATAAACTTTTAGTTTCACGACGTTGGATTTTCATTTTCGATACCTGTAGGGATCTGATTTACTGTGTAGCCGGCTTCCATAATCTTGAACTTTAAAGTCGCTTGGTCCACATAAAGCTTACTAACATCAATGATCTGCCGGGAAATCCCCTCCATTGCCTTTGCTTTTTCGAACTCGAGCTGCATTTGCTCGGGGGTGATAGTCTCGTCATTTAAGCGCTCGAGCTGCGCGAATAAGTGATCATTAAGATCACTCAGTTTGTTTTTTGCCATTTCGTTTTATTTTTTGATTGATTTTTACTCTTAGGTATTCAGCTTTTTGAATATCACGATCGTATCCCTTTGCCAGGTTATTACGGATTA
The DNA here is from genome assembly GCA_023393915.1 of Bacteroidota bacterium. Classification (GTDB taxonomy): domain Bacteria; phylum Bacteroidota; class Bacteroidia; order Flavobacteriales; family Weeksellaceae; genus Planobacterium_A. Next base: position 272,440 of record JAEXBS010000047.1, read on the forward strand.
TATTTTCCTCCCTGGTTATCATCTCCAGATTATCAATGGTAACATTAAGCTTATCGTTATCTCTGAAAATAATAATGAAGCCTTTTGGGACCGGACCGTTCACCTCCTCCCAGATCTTCCTGTGCTTCTGAACAAATTTTCCGTTTTCCTTTACTTCTACATATCCATCTACAGTAACTCTTTCATATCCATCAGGCTTTAAATTATGAGGCACTTGCCCTTTCTTGAACATGTTAGGCTTCATTCTCTCGATTTGCTCTGGAGAAAGCTTAGTCCCTTTAGTTGGAGAAGTCTGTCCTTTTTGAAACTGATTTTGCAATTTGAATTTTTCAGCAATTTCTTTAGGCACCTGGTAACCCAAAAGCTTTAAACGTTGCCTAGCTCCAGACTCGTTTCTCCCTAGAGCTTTTGAAATAGTTTTAAGGGGCATAGTAAGGTAATTATCTAGGATAAATTTATCCTCCTCCGGGGTGTAGAATCTTGGCTTAGATTTCATTTCTTTTGATTATTTCGAATATCTGTTGAGTCAAATAAATATCATAGAGAGCGTCATGAAGCTTTTCTTCCTCCACTTCGATACCTAAGTAAGAAGCAACAGTCATTAGTTTGAAATTCGCTAAGAAAGGGCGCTCTTTCATGAGGTAGTTGGAAGCTAGGACCATTACGTCTATAGAATCGGACCAGAACCAGGAACCGAAATAGTTATCAAAATTTTGAACAAAAAATGCTCTTAGGAAGTTATTATCAAATGAGGCGTTATTATAACCAACTAGGTGGAACTTATCCGTTTTATTGAACTTGTCCACATACTTTGAAAGCATGTTAACAAGGTCTCTGTAAGTTTTATTGAAATCGGTATAAGTTTCTAAATCCGCTCTTGTTATATTCGCAATTGCTAGAGCTTCATCTTCAATAAGGCATTTAGGATTTGGCTTAGTTTTGAAGTTGAACTCTTCTTTGACTTCTCCGTCTATAACGATTCTACCACTTATTTGGTGTATACCGTTCTTCCAATGTTTAACACCCGTTGTTTCTAGGTCGTAAAAAAATAGTTTCATATCCTGGTACTTTTAATCTCTTGCAAAACGCTCGATAATATTCCCCCCGGAACTGTCACTTTCCCTAAATGTGTCTCCGGTAAAACCGCATATTTATAATTGCCGGATTCGCCTTTCACTACGCTTAATTGATAAATATCTAGAGCTTCACCCATAACGTTTGGCTGGAGGATGATCGCTCCATATCCGTTATTAAAGAAAATCTCGGCTCTAGTGTAGTGAGAAAAAGTATTGATCTTTTTGAATTTTAGATCTGGTATCATTCGCTTTCGTGCTTTTTGTTTTGTTCACTACAAAGATATATAAACTTCGTGTAAATAACACAAAGAGTTTCATAACTTTTTTACTATTCGTGTAATTTCCATAATTACTAAAGGTATTTTTGGACTTTATGAACATCATTTTAATCAAAGAAACACTATGACTTTAGAACAATTGATCGCACTACTTCAAGGCAAATTTGCAGGCGTGCGTAAAGATGGATTGGCGCAATTAGCAAAACTATTAATGCTAAATGCTACAACTGAAGAAGAAGCACAGGCGCTTGTTGAAAAATTAACTGATCAACAGGTTACTGATTTTGTGAAAGATTGGCGCAAAGAAGTTGACGCTGAGGTAAACAAAGGGATTGACACTTATAAAAAAAAGAATCCATCCCCAAAAAAAGAAGGTAACGACGATCAGGATCCAAATCCAAATCCGGCACCTGCTCCCACAGATCCAACAGGCATCGCAACAATCGTACAGCAAGCTATTGCTGCACAGTTAAAACCGCTACAAGAAGAGCTTACCGGCTACAAGGCAGCGGAGATGACTAAACAGCGAAAAAGCACTCTGGAAGGTAAACTGAAAGACGCACCTGAAGCATTCAAAAACAAGATCCTGAAGGATTACGACAGAATGTCTTTCGCAGATGAAGACGCCTTTAACGATTATCTAACGGAAACAGAAACTGATTTAAATGGGTTCAAACAAGAACTAGCCGACAAAGGTCTAGGAAGTTTCCCAAGACCAGGACAAGGTGGAGTTGGAAAGCCAGGGGATATCCCAGCTGAAGTTCAGGCATACATTAAAACCATGGATCCTGAAAGCTCAACCAACCTTGGAGGCAAAGAAGTGTAATCAATAAAAAATTTAATCAACAAAAATTCTGAAACTATGAGTTTTCATATTGAAAGACTACCGGAAGAAGGTTCTAACCGCTCCGGAATCTACCACAGAATCGCAGACAAACCAAACGGGGTAACAGTTAAAACAACTGACTTTCCAGCTGGAGCGACTGTGCTACCTGAAGGAACTCTTCTTAAAAAGGGTTCAAACGGTCTTTACGATCCTATCGCCACTGTAAAAGTGGTTGAAGTTGCCGCTGCTGACGCTGTAGCTTATTCCATTGCTAAGGGAAGTTACCTGGCTGTTGGAGACAAGCTTGTAAAATCTTCAACGGTGAGTGTGAATATTACTGCAATTGATACGTCGGATGCTGACAAAGATGTAGTTACTGTCGATGCTACCCTAGGTGCAAAAGCTGTAGGTGCAATTCTTACTGAATCTGTGTCTGCTGCTCCAGTAGGAATCACCGGAGAAGCTGTTCCTGTTAAAAAAGGACAAAACTGCTTCGTGAGCCTTTGGGTAATTGCGGTTGTGAACAGTAACATTATCCCTGAGCCAGCTGTAAAGCCAGCCTTAGTAGCTTATGTGTAACCATTAAAAACTAATTAAGATGTCAATTAATCAAACATTACTACAGGGGGTAACTGAGGCAGGAATGCAAGGGATCATTAACAGTTATGATCTTAAGCCTTTCTACTTTCCAAGCTTATTCCCACTGAAAAAAAATAACTCTCTTTCCTGGAAAGCGCTTGAGACTACTACAGGAATGAAAGTAGCTGCCGACGTTGTTTCTCGTAACACTACTATCGACAGAAAGAAGCGTGAAGCTTTCGGAAAAATCACCGGTGAGATCCCAAAATTGGCGATTTCTCGTGAGATGAACGAAACTGAACTTTATGAGTACAAAATCGCTCAGGCGATGGCCGCAGGAAATGCAGATCTAGCCGCTTTAGTTGAAGTGTGGGCAAACGATATGGATTTCTGTTGGACAGGTGTTTCAGCTAAGATTGAAGCTCTTGCCTTAGAATCTATCTCAAGAGGTAAAGTTTCTCTTACTCAAACTAACAACCAAAACGTTGTTTCTGAGTTCGACGTAGACTACCAAATTGCTACGGATAGAAAAACAGGAGTTTCCACTAAATGGGCAACTTCAGCAAGTGCAAAGCCAGTAGCTGACCTTTTGGATAGAATCAAATTTGCGAAAAGCAAAGGAATCAATCCAAAGTTCGCTTTCATGAACTTAAACACGTTCGCGAAAATGGCAGAAACAGAAGATGTAATCAAGCGTTCAGCTTCTTTCGCTTCTGTAGCTTTGGGGATTTCTCAAACTCCGGATCTGAATCTTGTAAACCAAATGCTAGCAAAGCAAGCAAGAGGAAATGGTCTTCAGATCGTTGTTATTGACCAGGATATCACTTATGAGATCGATGGCAATAGACAAACGAAGAATCCTTTCGTGGATGATTCAGTACTTCTTACTGAGTCTAAAGTTCTTGGGAACACTCAGTGGATGACGCCTATCGATATGTCTCTTGAAGGGTCTAAAGCTCTTAAAGTGATGAACGGACCGATCTGTTTGAAGAAATTCTCTACAGAGGAGCCGGTAGTGGAAGTGACACAAGGTATTGCTAACGCTTTCCCAGCTTGGGCGGCAAGTAACAGAGCCTTGTTATTGGATGTTGAGCACTCAAATTTCCAACTGTAATAAAAGGATTCTGAGATGACTTACAAGGAGTATTTAACTGCAACGCTTTCAAAATTCCAGATCTCACCTGCTGAGATTGATCTGATCATTGTAAATCAAGGATTAGAAGGTGAAGCAGACGTTCTAACGGCCAAAACCGCAATATACAATGAGTTCTCCACCCTTATTCCAGTAATGGATGTATCGGAGGGCACAATGAGTGTAAAGTGGAATCTAGGAGCCTTAAGAATGTGGTATTCCTTGCTAGCTAAAGAACTTGGTAAAGAGGACGTCCTAGCCACATTAGCGGCAAAGGACGATGAAGTAACTGACAGAAGCTATCTATTCTAATCATGGTACTATATCCTTACTCCCTATATGCAAAGCAACCGCAGGCGGCACCAGTACAAAATGATGAGGGTGATTTTGTGCCTGGAACGCCTGTTTGGAAGCTTATTTCAAGTTGTAGAGACGAGGTGAATACCAAAGGAGAGACAGTAACTCAGGTGAACGGAGAAAACGTGCATGTGCAAGCCACAATTTACGCCCCTAAAGAAACTCAGATTTTGCCCCATGGTACGCAGGTCGTTGTTGCTAAACAGCCTCTTGCGGATCTAGCAAAATTGAACGACCAGAATTGGTTGGAGAAGGAAATCTTAACCGGTGCCATTCGTCTGATTGACACTATTAAGGGCCACAGTTTAACGCGATTAAACATCAGGCTATGGGTGTAAAGCTTACAACACAAGATATAGAGACTACTCTCTATAAAATTCTCAACGCCTCAACGGCCTTAAAAAGCCAGATAAATGGAGGTATCTATAAAGATGGTTACCGCCCAGGAAATAGTAGAAAAGAAGACGTGTGTATAAGTACACTGGCCTTGACACAGGAGCAACCGCAAGTAGCATTGTGCAATATCAATGTTTATGTACCGGACTCCCAACAGTTAGTAGGAAACGCAGTAGACTACATTCCCAACAGCTCTAAGCTGAAAGGACTGGCGAATACTATAAAGCAAGTGATAGATCAGGCACTCCTCGATCCTTCATACGCAGATTTCTCTCTACGAGTTGACTCCCAAAGAACCTTTAAAAATCAAGATACGGAAGCTAGAGAACATTTTCAGAACATCCGATTAGAATTAATAATTCCAAACAAATAACAATACTATGGCAACATTATACACCTACGGCCTATCAGAAATCACTTTCAACGGAACTAAGGTTGGAATGACTTACCAGGATAGCGCAAGAATGACTCAAGAAGCTTCTGAAGTTATCGAGCATTACGAAGAAGGACACGCAAATCCTGCGGTTTCTTCTAAAACCAAAAGGATTCCTCGCCTTGAATTTGCGATCATGAATCCTGATGCTCAGTTCCTTCAAACACACTTAGGAGGTACTTATGACAGTACAACTAAAACTTGGAGCTTCGATGGATCTGAAACCGTGACTGATGGTAAATGGGTTGTAAAACCGAAAAAAGGTTTTGAATCTGTAACCATCGAGAAAGGAAGCGCAGACGCGGTTATTGACTGGGAAATTAGCGACAGAGGACTCTTACTTGTAAGATTCGTTGTTACGCCTTTGACTCCGGACACAGCTGTCAAGCCTATCTCTATCAAAGAGAAAACTACCTAATACCTTTTCTTCATCATAATGGAAAGCCCTGTCCTACTCTTGGGCAGGGCTTTTTTTATAAACACACCCTACAAGAATGAGCAACAACCTTCGACAAAACGAACTCCTAAGGCTTATTGGACAAGGATTTCCCTTTGAGATAAGCGTAAAAACAAAGCGCAAGAAGCCAGGCATACTAGGTTATTTCCAAAAGAGAATAGAAGTATCTGAAACCCGCAAATTTTTGATTAAGGAGCCAACACTCCACACGCTGGATAAAATCGCTCTAGAAGCGCTGAAAATTGATGAGGAGTCACTCTTAGACTCAAGTAACATTAGCGCTAATATCAAGAACAGAAGGTATTTCAAAACCATGGCTAAGATTGTTGCGATTACAGTGGCCAAGGACGAAAAGGAGGAAAAGGAACTGGAAGAATTATTCTTTAAAGCTTTAAGACCAAGGGACCTGAAAGCGATCATTGACATCGCAGATCTAGCTAGCAATATGCCGGATTTTACGAGCTCTATTCTTACGGTAACAGCCTTGAAAAAGGAAAGGATAGAGAGTCAAGAGTTACCGGACTCAGAACCCCATACGGATATCGAGGAATGATCTGCCAGCACATGAGCTGGTCATGGGAATATTTACACCATGAAATTCCATTCAATACGGTAAGGAAAATACTAATGGATCTACCACATTATGATTACAAGAAGAAATCAGATGATCCAGGAGAAATTAAAGAACAAAGCGCTGCTCAATTCGCAGCAATGATGAACAATTTCACATTAGATTAAAATGGCTGAGATAACAGGCGGAGAGCTTAAATATATTGCGACAATTGACACCAGTCAGTTGGATAAATCGTTAACTGATAGCGAGGGGAAACTGCAAGGGTTTTCGGATGTCGTTGAGAAATCAGGCGAAAAGCTTGAAAGCGTTTTCAATAGCTCAGTTATTGAGAATCTCAAGAACATTGGAAAACAAAGCAATCTAACCGGGCAGGAACTTAAAAACGCAATTCAGAATGCTACTGACTTCGTAGATGGAATGGAAATAGGCCTGAAGGAGGCCTTAAAACTTAACGAACAATTTGCGAAAGAGATTGCCGCTGTAGAACCTGGACCAAATAGGGATTCACTTGCCAATGAATGGCAGCAAATCAATAGTGAAATTGAAGAGGCGGCCGTTACCATTGAAACTTTACGGAAATACATTGCTGAAGTTAAAGTAGAATCGGCACCCCTACAAACACAATTCAACCAGGCAAGGCAGGAAATGGAGCAACTTGTGCTCCTTGGAGAGAAAGGATCTCCGAAATATAAACAGCTATCTGAAGAGGCGGCAAGGCTAAAACAAGCCATGTCGGATGTGGCCACGGAACTTAAATTGGTTACGGATCCGTCAGGGATGCAAAACTTCATTTCTATTCTCACTACAGCGTCCGGTGCGGTATCAGCTGCCGCTGGAGTTTACAACCTTTTCGGAAAAGAAAACGAAAAGATTGAGCAGATCACTGAGAAGATAAACTCCTTAATGGCAATAGCGGTAGGGTTGCAAGGTATAGCTAGTCAAGGGTTGCAAGCTTACACCGCAGCTAGTAACATGTTTACCGCCGCTCAAACAAGGCTTGCAACCGCTCTAGGTATTTCCACTGTTGCAGCTCGAGCGCTGATGGGTGTACTTACTCTCGGATTAGCGGTCGCTATTCCCGTTGTGATCAACTATATATCCAGGCTTATTGAAAGACAAAGAGAAGCCACCAAAACACAAAATGAGCTCTCTCAAGCTATAAAAGATAGCGCTGGAGCTACAGCGCAAGAACTAGGAGAACTAGACAGACTTTACAGGGTTGCAACCAATGTCAATGCAAGCATGAGGGAACGACTCTTTGCCGTTGAGCAACTGAAAAAAGCATATCCCGGACACCTAGGCTTAATTAGAGATGAGATTATTTTAAATGGTCAAGCCAAGCAGTCTTACTTAGCTGTTCGAGACGCTATTGTAAAAGCTAGTAAAGCTCGAGCTGCACAATCTATTATTGACAAGAGAACGGAGGATCTTTTAGTCGGTCAGGAAGACGCGAAAACAGAAATCGCCAAACTGTTAGCACAAAATAGGAGGCTACAAGGATTCCTAAACTCCGGAAGGCAAAGACAAACCATGGGCACCGGCCTATTCGTTGCTGGAATTGAAGTTAATCAAGACTATACAAGGGAACAAGCTCAGAGAGCTATTGCAACCAATAAAAAAGCTATAGATGATATCGCTAGAGGGGTTACAGCGGACGTTCGAGAATACAATAATTCTATTCAACATTTAGTTAAAAAGGTTGATGAAGGAACTAGCGCTCTTTTTGAGGCTACTACTCCAAAAGATGGTCCCAAGGCTCCAACTCCAGCAACGCCGAGAGCTACCACTCCTAATTCACCGCAAACTCCTGAAGAGGTATTCCTTCCTGGATCACTCGCTGATCTTAGGCAGAAGCTCGCAGAAGTAGAAGAAGCTTTTGTAAGGACAAATGATCAAATCACCAGGGATAGTCTTAATGGACAAAAGGTAGTTCTAGAAGGGCAAATAAAAGCTATTGAGGACCGGTATAAAGTTGTTGAGGCAACTCAATCGGAAGAGGAGAAAGCATTACAAAAATTCATCGAAGCACACCAAAGCTTCGAGCAGATGAAAACGGAAATCACTTCCAGGTACAATAGCATTCGACAAGGAATTGCTGATAGTGCCATGGATGAAGCTGAGAAAAATCGTCTCACAGCTGAAGCTTTTGAAGCTGAAGGAAAAGAAATATCTGATGCTTTCCTCAAAGGAGTTGCTGATAACCCGGAATGGATTGAAGCTTTTGGAAGAATTGAAACCTACACCATTGACAGGCTGAGAAAGCTTCGAGAGATGCTCGCCACTCAGCTAGAGAAAATGAAAACCAATGGAGCAGCTGCGTCTGATATTAAAGTGGTACAAGATCAGATCATTCTTATGGATGAAACGCTAAATCAGAGAAATCCATTTGAAAAGATAGCCAACGGATTCAAGCAAATGAAAGATGCCGGTGGCGATCTTGATGAGCTTACCAAAGGTCTAACAGGGTTTATGGAGGGGTTTAACGAAGTCTCAAATTCTATACTAGAAATAACAGGCAACATTGGTGACACATTCACAGCTCTAGGGGGAGAAGCTGACAGTACATTTTCTCACATACTAGAAGCGGTTGAGGGTACCGTTCAAGGTCTCCAAACAATGGGTGAAGGAGCGCTCCAGGCTTTACAGGGGTTTGCAAGTGGAAATATACTGCAAGGGATTGCCGGAGTCACCAAAGCAATCTCCGGAGCGGTTAAGGCTGTAGCTGGATGGTTCAACGGTGATGCCAGAAGAGAAAAGGAGATCCAAAGACAGGCTCAGCTTATGCGAGAACTGAAAACAGCATACGACGAACTCGCCTTTGCCGCCGATCGTGCCTTTGGATCCATGAAATATGAAGGCCAAAGAGAACTAATCGCCAACCTTCAGCAACAAAAAGCAATTCTCGAGGCGATGATCAATACCGAGAATTCAAAGAAGAAATCTGATAAAAATAAAGTAGCTGATTACAAGAGTCAGATCCAATCCATCAATGAGGCTGTTGCAACGTTGCAAGAAGGAATTGTTAATGATGTCCTTCAAACCGATGTTGTTGATGCTGCCAAAAGAATCGGAGATGCCTTAGTAGAAAATTTCGGCAGATCTGAAGACCAAATTAAATCTTTGGAAGAGGCGGCGAACGACATGATTAAGAACCTTCTCCGTAATCAGCTAAATCTTGCCCTTCAAAATCGAATGAAACCGATTCTCGATCAGTTATTAGCTGCGAGCGGATTCAACGCCGATGGAACAGGAACATTCACAGGACTTACCCCGGAACAAATAGAAGCTTTCAAAGCACAGGTATTAGCTGCCGGCCAAGATATGCAAAGCTTCTTAGATGGTTACGCAAGCATTTTTGGAGGTCTAGAAGGTTTGGAGACTACAGCACAAGGCCTGAAGGGTGATATAAAAGGGATGTCTGAGAGGACAGCTGGAGCGCTGGAGGCTCAAATAAACGCTATGAGAGTAAACCAGGCTAATAGCTTAGATGTACTAAGAAACATCCTTACTCAGATCGTTCTGATCGAATCGCACACTAGAAAACTTCACAATATCGATAAGTCTCTTTCAGAGATGAACAGTAAAATAAAAAACGGATTAGCAGGAATATAAAATCATACTAAAATGGACACAAAAAAAATTATTGCCGAGGCAAAAAAACTAGGATTATGCAAAGAATGGCTGGATGACTTTCAAAAGAACGGATCCTTAGAACATTTATGCGAGAAATTCTTTGAAGGCTCAGACTGGGCACTAGAAAACAACTTTCCTTCATTAGAATTATTAAAAGAGTTTCCAGGTGCAAAACACGGCTTACACCTAGACTACAAGGGTAAACCAATTACCATTGACAACGCTAAAGGTCAGCTTGCATTTTTCGGTAAATCGAAAGCAGAAATCAACGTTACTGGATTCGCTGTTCTTGAGATCTATGCACGTCATGATTCTAAAATCAAAATCAAAGCTGATAACAATGCGATTGTGAAAGCAACGATCATAGACAACGCTTCTGTGCAAGTTGAATGCACTGATGAAGCTAGCGCTTCAGTTTTTATACATGGAGACGAACCGCACTACAACATCACAGGAAAAGTAAACGTCCTTCAATCAACCTTCAAAAACGAAAAGTAATGAGCGTAAGATATTCTATTAATGGTAAAGATTTTAAGGCTTTTGGCGTTCGCGTTTCTAGTTCTAAAGGTTTCGCTGACACTCTAAAAAGGAAGCCGGTTAATCAATACGATTGGGCAGAATATCACGGTGTTTCTCTAGACCTGGATAAACCAAGATTCATGGAAAGGGAGATCGAGCTCCAGTGTTTTATTGAAGGTGAAAACTGGCAAAAGTTATTTGACAACTTCAACCTGATGGTGAGAAATGAATTTTCTAAACCAGGAACCCAGCGTCTCCACATAGAGCCACACGGCTACAAGATTCTTCCTTATGAAGTTTTCATGATGAGTGACGTTGTGCTCAATAAAACCTTCAAAGAAGGAAAAATGGTGGCTCTATTCACTTTAAAGTTAATCGAGCCTAATCCAATCAAAAAAGTTCTGAAGGTTAACGGTCCGGTGGTTACTCTTAGCTATGAGTCAGAAACCGAGACAGAGATTTTCTGGGGTAATGGAACAAAAAGCGTGGTTCCAGGAAACGCAGCTGTGAGTAATAAATCACTTCCTGAAGGGAGTATCATCGTGATTGCTGGAGATATCGATAGTATAAAAAATATGACAACTGATGCAGAGGTAGTATGGCAAAAATTATAATTCAAAGGTTTAAAAATCCTACGGTTCTAAGTGGTGAGACTTTCGTCCTGGTGGATGAAATGAATACCGCATTTGAGGTGGTTGCCTTAGAGGATTACGGAACTCCTTTAGTACGTAGAGGAAAATCTACAATTGTAAGCGCTACTCAGCGAAAAGTAATATTATCGGATGATGCTGTTACCATTACCGCGCTATCTAATCAACCTTTGGATGTCAAAGTAAATGACTTCTTCTATGTGTATGGAGATCTATATCGTATCAATGAGACTCCAACAGTAAAAAAGAATAGTGAGAGCAACTATGAATATACGATCGTTGGCCAAGGACTTATGTTTGATCTGATCAGATGTAAGCTTTTCAATGCCGACGCTACTGGCTTTAAAACGACAATGAATTTCCCGCTTATGGGAAATATCGAAACCTTCCTTTCTCTAATCGCTAGCAATATGCAGCGCCTCTCTACTAACTGGGAGGTAGGCACCTTCACGAATGGAGAGACCAAAAGAATTGACTTCTCAGAGGATAATTGTCTTACAGCCTTACAGCGTGTATGCCAAGAATTCAAAACGGAATTTTGGATTAAAGTAGAAGATGGGAAATTCAAAATCCACACCGGAGACTTTGGATCTACCTTACCTGTTACGGTTCAGTATGGAAAAGGGAAAGGACTCTACGACCTAGAGAGACGAAGCGTCTCAACAGATGGAATGATAAACCGCTTGTATGTGAGCGGTGGAGCACAAAACCTTCCGGCTTCCTATCGTAATTATTCTGAAAATCTCTTGTTTTCCGATGATGGATTCATTGAAGATCCTGAATCTATTGGAACCTTTGGATTAAAGGAAGGGAGTATCTCGTTTGACGATATCTATCCTCATAGGACCGGTGTGATATCCTCCGTTACTTCACTAACGAAGTTCAGAGATGTATCAATGGATTTCGATCTCAATGAGAAGGAATCTGATGGAGTTACAACGAAATATTTGATTCCGGGAACTACTGCAAAGATTCACGTAAACACAGGAAACCTAGCGGGTTATCAATTCGAAATAAAATCCTACAACCATACTACGAAGGAGTTTGAGATTATTCCATTTGACAATAACAATGGACAAGCTTTTCCGGATGCTGCTATTCCAGCCTTTCAATTCGCCAAGAATGACGAGTATGTGATCATTGATATTGTAATGCCTCAGAGCTATATCACTTCTGCAGAAGCTGAATTGCTTGCAAAAGGTACAGAGCAATTCAATATAGCGAAGCAAGCAAAAGTAAGCTACAATCTTAATATCGCTCGAGACTTTATAAAGGAGCTTTCTCGTCCTCTAGAAATCGGAGATCTGATCAATGTAAAGGATATCAAGCTAGGCATTGACAAGATCATTAGAATTCATGAAATCAAGCGTGATTTTATCAGTGGTGGTAAAGTCGACGACTACAATTATCAAATAGTTATTGCTGACTCGTATGAGATCGCCTTCGCTTCAAAAATGAAGCTGGAGATCCAAGAGGTTAAGAATATCATCAACACAAACAAGCTATCTAACTTAAGGCTAACAAGAGCCGCTCTGCAGCTTACTGACGAGCTGAAAGAAAGTGTTTTTGACACGGACGGTTATTTTGATACCACGAACATAAGACCTAATTCAATCGAAACAGGAATGCTTTCGGTTGGAAGCAGAAGTCAGGCCATATCCACAGACTTAGTCCTTGTAACTAATGATAATGGGGTTCCAAATAAGATATCGTCTTCCGCATGCATTATTTATTCTCAATCACTAGAGAAGCAATGGAGCATTCCAGCATTCAGCTTTACGGTTCCTGATAATAATCGGAGGTACATATACGCAAAGGTGAGCAAGTCCGGAACGGCCGGCGTTCTTCACGTTGACACTGGGCAAATAAAATATGATGATGATCCAGGTTACTATTTTATTAACCTAGGAATTCTCTCTTCTGTAATTGAAGGGGAAAGGATTTTTGTGCCAACATTCGGATTTACCACTATTACAGGCGGACTGATAAGAACAGGTATTATTTCGGACGAGCTCGGACGATTCCAAATTAATCTGAATACAGGTACTATCACCGCAGATCAGATTACATTCAAAGCGGTTGATGATAACTATTACAATCTTGACGAAGCGATTAGTACGCTCAACGAAGCTCGAGACTATATCAATAATGTTCTTCCGGATCAGCTCCAAGAACTACACGACCAAATTGATGGAGTCGTGGACGACTGGTACTTACCGCACTCGCCTACTCTAGCAAATCTTCCAGCTAGTGACTGGACAACGGAAGCACTAAAGAAAAGCCACGTAGGTGATCGTTTCACCAATACTCAGCCATTCGTAGATGAAACAACCACACCTGACTCAGGGAAACAATGGAGATGGTTAGAAACTTCCCCTAATGTTTTCGAGTGGGTTCTAATTCCAAATTCAGAATCGACAATCGCTTTAAATAGAGCAAATGAAGCTTTTGATCTAGCCGACGGAAAAAGAAGAATCTTCACTACCACACCTTTCACTCCTTACGAAATTGGAGACATGTGGACGCAAGGCCCTACTGGTGATATCATGAAGTGTAAGACATCAAGGCTAAGTGGTACTTTCATAGCTAATGACTGGGAGAAGGCTGGAAAATATACCGACGATACTAGAGCTATTCAAGCAGAAGCAGCGGCCAAAGCTTACGCTGATGCGCAAGATGAGCTAGCAATTATCACTTCCAACGCCTATGCCGATGGAATTGTTTCCGCTGAGGAAGCACGAGCTATCGCAGACGCAACGGCCAAGGCTGACGCGGCAAAGAATTACGCGGTTGCCCAGGATCTTCTTTTAAAAACAGAATTGCAAGTCTATGCTGATAATGCGGTCACCGGTGAAGAACAGGCACGCTTAACTCAGGCTACAAGTAACTTAAACGCTGCTAAATCTTACGCTGACGCTCAGGCTTTATTAGCCGAGCAAAACGCTAGTGTTTACGCCGATGGTTTGGTAACTGCCGAGGAACAGGAACGTTTAAATCAAGCAACAGCAAATCTAGCAGCCGCTAAGGCTTATTCTGATGCGGAACTACTGGCCACTGAAACTATTCTCAAAGCATACACCGATGGAAAGGTAAGTGATGAAGAGGCGCGGGCGATAGCTGACACTACTGCAAAGGCCAACGCTGCCAAAGCCTATGCCGATGCGCAAGACCTTCTTCTCAAAACGACTTTAGAGGTTTACGCTGATGGTTTGGTCACCGCCGAAGAGCAAGCACGTTTGACACAAGCACAGGCGAATCTTGATGCTGCCAAGGCTTATTCTGATGCACAAGATGCATTGTCTCTTGTCACAGCTAAAGCTTATACAGACGGTGAGGTAACGGCTGAAGAGGCAAGGGCCATTCTAGATGCTACGAATAAAGCCAATGCTGCCAAACAATACGCTGAAGCTCAAGATGCTTTGCTTCGTACTGAAATGCAAGCTTATGCGGACGGAGCTGTAGATGCGGAAGAGGCTGCTAGGTTACTGCAAGCACAGCAAAATCTTAATGCGGCTAAGTCCTATACAGACGCTGAAGCTGAAGCCGCAGAAATAGCTTCTAAAGCCTACGCCGACGGAGAGATTTCAGCGGCCGAAGCTCGCTCAATGCTTGACGCTACCAATAAAGCTAATGCCGCTAAAACATATGCAGAGGCGCAGGATGCCTTAGTTCAGGCAAATTTAGAAGCCTACACCGATGGTAAAATATCAATTGAAGAAGCAGCTAGAATTCAAGCAGCTGAGCAAGCCATTGAAGCTTCTAAAGCTTACAGCGATGCTCAGGCTATTCTTTCCAAAATAGCTTTAGAAGCCTACATGGATGGAGCCATCACGGATGAAGAGCAAAGGATCCTAGATGAAGCAACAGCGAAGATGAATGAAGCTAAAGAATATGCAGAGCTTCTTTTAAACACGCTTAACATAGGTGCGAAAAATCTTCTTAGAGGTTATGATGGAAACAAAAAATATTGGGGCGGATCAGGGTCCGGAAATGCTATCGATCCTGATAGCATAGATCCTGTAACGGATTTTGCTCTAGCAGGAGTTCACGCTGGAGTAAACTTCCAATATATCGATGAAAACAACAAAAAATTACAAATATTATGGCAATAGAAACAAAGAGAATTGATGACAGTTCAATTCCATTAGTACAAGATTTAGCAGGGATAACAATCCCGGTAATGCAAGGAGGCGTGAGTAAAAGGCTGATGGCTGATCAGCTACTCATGAATAGCACAGCCTACGGGGTGCGAATTGATGATAATGTAAGCAATCCAGAGCTCACACGAGTTGGAAGTCAAGTTCTCCATCAATCACTTCCATTACAAAACAAAATGAGAAGATGTATTCTCGATGAAACAGGATCAGTAGCTTACTATTTAGATAAGTACAATTCCAATCTTAAAGAATCCGGAACCGTAGCAAAATTAGACGGAACGGATGGAGACGTTATGGTGGAGCTTCCTGGGTTTTGGTACCGAGTGGACGTCCTTGGAGCGGATAAATATGAATTTTGGAAGTCTGAAACTCAGCTAGCAGGTTTCTTATGGTCACCTCCGGAGTATATATCAGCTTTTCAAGCTACTTTGGACAGAACAATTGCTGGATTAATAAAATTAGTTTCTGTAGCTAATTCAACTCCAAATTTCAGAGGAGGAAACAACAACGCCGCTTGGGATGCTGAAACGAGAACACTTCTAGGGCGTCCGGCCACAGCAACTTCTCGTATTAATTTCACTGACTACGCTAGAAACAAAGGAGAACACGGCCTTAACGGAGCAGGTTGGAATCAATTGAACTACCATGCTTACTGGAAGTTATTTTGGCTTATTACAGTGGAATTCGCAAATAGAAATAGCCAGGCACCTTTCAATGCGGCTTTAGATGTGAATGGATATCGTCAAGGAGGATTGGGTGATGGAGTTACAACGCTTACCAGTTCTTTATGGTCAGGATGGAATAATTATTACCCTTTCATCCCATGTGGACACACAATCTCTCTTGGAAATCAAACCGGTCTAGTTCCTTTTACAATGCCAGCTGAATACGATCCTTCTCAGCCAGTTGTGCAAGTTCCTTCTTACCGCGGGGTGGAGAATCCTTTTGGGCACATATACCACTGGTTAGAAGGCGTGAATATCAGAAAGCAAAGTGATGCGGATGGAGGTAGATCCACAGCATTTATAGCGGACAATCCAGCAAATTTCAACGCAAACAATTACAATGGATATCGTGAAGCTGGAGACATAAAAAGAAACGATGGCTATGTAAGATCTCTTCTCATGGGATCTAGAGGAGATATACTACCTAAAGCAAGTGGTGGTGGATCTACGACGTACTGGTGTGACTATGGTTATAATGGTAACCTACCTGCGAGCGGTACTCAGATAAGGGGTGTCATTGTTGGCGGTTATGCGACTTATGGGGCGTCTGCCGGTCTCCTGTGCTCGTACTCGCATAGCGTTCCCTCGTCTGCGAATGCGATTATCGGCGCCCGCCTTTGCTTTACACCGAACCCGTAGCGATTTTTTTTAAACTCAATAATAATAACTCAATAAAAAATTAATTACAACATGAATCAGAACAATAAACAGGACGATGGATCACTAGCTTTTTTGAATATCCAGTTGGAGGGGAAGAATAAGCAGTTTAACTGCAAGCAGACGAATCAAACGGAGCTTGCGAACACATCGTTTTGGATTTTGGATTACATCCCGAACATTGAAGTAAAGAACCGTGACAAGGAAGAAACGAAAAAGTATTTGATCAAAATCAAAAAAGACATCAACGATCCGGAAACGGAAGCTTTGAAATTCTTCACCGGTTCAGAAAGTGTGAAAATGATTGTGGACAAAATTGCGGAAATGGACGCGTTCCCTAGAAAGGTGACGCTGAAGAAAGCCGGATTGGGGTTCACGTTAATGTAAAGATAAAAGGTTGTCTACTTCACGGGGTGTCATTGTTGGCGGTAATGCGAATAATGGGGCGAATGCCGGTCTCCTGTACTCGAACTCGAATAACGTTCCCTCGAATACGAATGCGAATATCAGCGCCCGCCATTACTGGTTAAGAAAAATTAAAAATAATGAAGTAGAGACCCTAGCACTTGCTAAAAAATAAATTGTTCAAATGGGTATTGGTAGCGAAAGCGAAGATTCTCGAGCAACCAGCAAAGAACAAAAATTGAATTTAAAATGAAACGAATTAATAACCTTTACAATCAGATAATTTCCATCGAGAACTTACAGCTCGCTGACGAGAAAGCTCGTAAGGGTAAGACTAGATCCTACGGAGTATTGAAGCATGATAAATCCAGAGAGCAAAACATTCTGGATCTTCATAAAATGCTAAAGGAAGGGACCTATAAAACCTCCCCTTATGATATTTTCATTAAGAAGACTCCTAAGATTCGCAAGATCTATAGACTTCCTTATTTCCCTGATCGAATTGCTCATCATGCTGTGATGAACATCATGGAACCAATATGGTATAAAGTCTTCAGCGTTAACTCTTATAGTTGTATTAAAGGACGTGGTATTCACCAAGCTTTAGTGGATCTAAAAAGATATCTAAAGAAAGATCCTGAAGGCACTAAATATTGCCTTAAAATAGACATCAAGAAGTTTTATGATAACATTGATCATGACATCTTAAAAGCTATTATTCGCAAGAAAATAAAGGATGTTCGCCTTCTGACCCTTCTTGATGAGGTAATCGACTCGGCTCCAGGAGTACCGATTGGAAACTATCTTTCTCAATACTTTGCTAACCTTTATTTAACCTATTTCGATCACTGGCTAAAAGAAGTGAAGGGGGTTAAATATTACCTAAGATATGCCGACGATATAGTAATCCTCGCTTCAAATAAGGAGTTTCTACATAGCTTATTTAAAGATATGGATAGATACCTCAGAGAGGAGTTAAAACTCGAAATAAAAGGAAATTGGCAGATATTTCCTGTTGAAGATAGAGGAATTGACTTCGTTGGATATGTATTCTTTCACAAATACGTTCTTCTTAGAAAATCAATCAAGAAGAATTTCGCACGCACTCTTTACAAATTCAGAAAGAGAAATTTATTAATCGATAAAAATCAGATTGCCTCCTGGATAGGTTGGGCAAAACATTGTAATTCCACTAATCTACTTAAAAAATTAAATTATGAAAGCATTCTACGACCTACAGCCTAGCGCACTTGAATATGATAATGATGGAACATTCCTTTTTCGCTGGAATATTGAATCGTACCAGGATGAAGAGGAGAATACCAAATGGAAATGTGAGGAAATTCGAGCGCATGGTACTCCAGATCCTGACACAATCAAAAGAGCGATGATCAAAGAGCATTTGGACCAGGATAAAGAACTCTCCATTATTAACAAGTATTACTCTCACATTTTACAGATCACAGATGATGAAGAAGCTGTGACTCGATACACTGAATATTTAAATTTTCTAAAAAATGTTGATGCAATCATTTCTAGCAACTTCTAATCACCAGTATGTTCAGGCGCTAAATATGAAGCCATCGACATACACTTTCAGAGCTACAGTTAAAAGTAGCTCTGGGAAGTATGCTTTTGCTTTGATGGTGGCCGGATCCTGGATGTTTTTTGAAGTTCCAACCAATACAACTAACTGGAGGCTTATAAATCACACCTTCACACTCGAGCAACCGGCTACATCGTTTTCTTTAGTTGGTAAGTACGCAAGCTCAGGAGCTCCTATTGAAGTGTTTGAACTAATGCTCGAGGAAGGAAGGTTAAGCTCCACTCCCCGGATTCATGAGCTTGATGTTGCGGAGGCTATTACTACTGCAAAGGAGGATGCAGAATTGGCCGCCAAAGCATACTCAGACGCTCAGGACAACTTAGCTAAGATTGCCGCCAATGCATACGCCGACGGAATTGTCGATGCAGAAGAAGCCAGGGCGATCGCTGATGCTACGAATAAAGCTAACGCAGCTAAGACTTACGCAGATGCGCAGGATCTTGTGATGAAAGCAACTGTCCAAGCGTATGCCGATGGCGTTGTTAGTAATGAAGAAGCTGCACGAATCGCTCAAGCAAACGCAAACCTCCAGGCGGCTAAGAACTACTCTGACGCTCAGGACAACTTAGCTAAGATAGCTGCCAATGCCTATGCGGACGGAATCGTAGACGCTGAAGAAGCAAGGGCAATTGCTGATGCAACAGCAAAGATGAATTCAGCTAAATCACATGCTGACACGCTAGCTGGAAATCTTCAAGGCCAAATTGATGGCGTTGCGAGCACCGTTGGATCTCATACATCAAGCTTAAGCACTTTGAATTCCAAGACTGACTGGATGTCTCCGACAACGATCCCAGGATTGAACGCTTTTGCAGCCGGAAATTTTGCGGTTGGAAATCCTACTGATGGAGTAAATGCGGTTCTGACTGGGCTTGGAGGTTCGGGCGATGTCTTTATAGCTGGGGGAATTGTAGATGTTACACAACTAGATAAATCAAGTTTTTATGCTAAGCGGAATGGAGAGGTTTTCATGCGAAAGGCTCGTATTGCTTCTAGTGATGGAAACGTTGAATGGGAATTAGAAAATGGAATACAAAGGTGGTTTGATGTATCTGTTACACCAAAACGTTTAAGACGTCAATTAGGGTGGGATGCCACAGGGCCAAAAGACCAAACATTTGGAGCGGATGGCACACTTCTTTATGAATTTACGGCTGGTGGATTCAAGAATTATGCAATTCCTGCTAAAACAACAGCTGTGCATTTACTCTCTCTATCTGCGTTAAATGGAATCACTACTTCTGATTCTACACTAGCTAACGCTATCAAATCCCTTATAAAGAATTACCGTGTAAAGTTTCCAGACCAGTTTTTACAGGATGTGGATGGTATGACTTATTTATGGTACGAGGAATATTGGGCGCTATACCTTAAACAATCGCAACTTTCGTACAAGTTCGATTCGGGTACGGAATCTACCTTAGACCAGTATGAAGGGTATAGAACAAAAGGTTCGCTAAACCCTCCTTCTGAATCTGGGAATACTTTTATAATGGACGGGTGGTATGTCGGTGAAGTTTCTACGTTTGACCCGCCAGACCCTCAGAATCCACCAACGATGGATTTTGATAGTCCTACTAATGCTGACTGGGTTATTCGAACTATTTGGAGACAGGCTGATCCACAAAATCCTAGAATGGGATATTACCCCCCTACCCAAACTTTCTATGTGACAGCAATGTTTATACAAAATGGAAAACAACACATGACTAAGTCGGTAGCAATAACTATGACAATGTCAGAATATCAATCATTAAGCAGATAAACAAAATATTAACCAATAAATTTTTAAACAAATGAAAAATTTTGAACTCGTGAGTGAAGAAACTCGCACAATTCTAAAAGAGAAATTCAATGAAAAATCAATCGTGTATCAATTTTCGCACTCTAGCGATAAAGATCTTACGGTGGTACTGTTTCACGTTGTAGAAGGAGAAGACAACGTGGTAAATCAAACAGAGAGAAGAATCTCCGGACTTTACCTGGTAGCTCAAGACCAGCTACAGCCAAAGGTAACTAATTACCAGGATGGTGACGCGCTTATTTTCGAGCAGGTATCGAAGAGCTGCAAGGCTATCGTGACAAACTACGCTAATAAATAACTTTAAAAATCAACAAAATGAGACCGAACAAAGACCAAAATGAATTGAAAGATCAGGAGAAATTCGAAGAACAGAATGGAGGGGGTGGAAAAAGCTCCTCCTCTACTCCTGAAAAGACAAAAAACATTACCAACTACCTTATTTTAGGCTTCGTAGCTGTGGTAATTATCATTGCTCTAGTATCAGGGTGTAATTAATTATTAATCTAAAAAAACCATTAAAGACCAATGCCTAATAGATTAAACCCCGACACTTTCGGAAAGTTTCAGAATCTGATTGTAAAAAATCCAATCGCTTTCGTGGCGGCGGTCTTTTTTCTCATGTTTTTTGGGACGTATTACATCAATATCCGGAAGAATAGTAACGAAGTTGAAGTATGGAAAACACTATACGAGAAAGAACGAGCTGAAAAGGATCGTCTCAAGGATCAACTTTTGATAAGAGCTGGAATCATTGAGAAACAAAATGAAATAATCAAAGAAGTTGATTCTACTCTCCGTGATAATACTGAATATGAAACAATTAAAATTTTAGAAAATGAAGGATAAAATACTAGAAGCGGTACTGCTTTTTATCATCGCTGTACTTGTGCTAAATACATTCAAAGGATGGTTCGTACCAACAAAAAATGATATTATAGCACGGGAGGTTAAAGCTCCCAAGACTGACACGATTCTCATTGAATCTGAACCTCTGGTAATTGCCGGAGACACAATTTTTGTGACGAAGTATGAGCCTAATAAAGGCCAGCTCCTGGAGAATAATATCACGAATAACTACAAGACTTATGTTCTTGATACGTTATCTCCAGCTTTGAAAATTGCCAATAATAAGATCGATGAATTGCAACGGATCAACGCAACGTTGCAAGGTAAGGTTAAAGCTACAGAGAAGATCCTCAATAGCGCTAAAGTTCAGGAGGTCTACTATAAGGATAAATATTTCGAAGCGATAACAAGGACCGACACTTTAGGAAACTCGGATATGGAGTATAAGTATAACGCGACCTTGGACGTTGTAACTGAGAATAAAAGGCGGTTTTTGCGAAAGGATATCCAGACTGTTCACATCACGAGTCCGGACAAGAACTTTCGAGTGAACGGAGTGGAGCATTTTAAAAAGGAAACCTTTGTGAAACCGAGGAACTTTGGAATAGGACTGCAAGTGGGCTACCACTATGTGCCATCACTTAACCAAGCTCACCCAACGGTGGGGGTAGGTATATCTTATAACTTAATAAAACTTTAATATTATGAGTCGAGAATTACAATTAATAGTCGAGCTGATTGCTTGCCAGTTTAATCTACAGCCGGCAGCTCTTGCGGCTTTCATCGAAGTTGAGTCCGGGGGCAAAGGATTTGATGATAAGACAGGTAAGATTCTCATTCAATTTGAACCTCATTGGATGAAAAGACTTGCTCCTTACACCCCTAGTGGTAAATGGTCAGTAAACAAAGTAGACATTCAGTCTAGAGAATGGGTAGCTTTCAACGATGCTTTTGCTAAAAATAAAGATGCTGCAATGCAGTCAACTTCCATTGGATTAGGCCAGATCATGGGGTTTCATTACAAGCGCCTAGGCTTTAAAAGCGTTGGAGATATGTGGGACCACGCCAAAGAAGGACTTAAGAACCAGGTATGGCAAATCGCTCAGTTCATTAAGACCGATGCAAAGCTTTTACACGCTCTAAAGACCGGTGATTGGCACATGGTAGCTACAATCTATAACGGTGCGAAATACAAGGAAATGGCCGCCAAATGGGGGCGAGAGCCTTATAATATCTCCATGGCAAAAGCCTACGGAAAATATAAGGTAGTATTCTCATAACCGGGAAACAAAAAACCCGACCGGCGAGGTCGGGAACACGAAATGATATGTACCAATCATCACCCAGCAAGAGTGATCAAGTATTCACTACAAATATATACATTTATTTTATTTTCGGGGGTGTTTTTGGGGGTATAAATAACAAAACCCCTATAAATAGGGGAAATTGGTAGGCCCATGAGGAATCGAACCTCAACCTAAAGAACCGGAATCTTTAATTCTATCCATTAAACTATGGGCCCGAATCAGAAAAAATCCAATTAAAAGGTTAACTTAATTCCTCCTAAAATCTGTGGCCCTAATACCTTATATCCTTTAAGGATTTCATACTTTGAACCCGTTAGATTATTTCCGAGCGCAAAAATACTGAAATTTTTATGAACTTTATACTCAGCCGATAGATTTAAATCCATGTATCCACTGACTTTATCGTCTCTATTTTCTACTCCTGAGTAAAAATAAGATCCTGGCATCAATGGATTTTCCACTTGAGTATAGGAGAAGGAATTTGTTGTTTTAGAACTGGCAAAAATCCCCTTCATTCCTAATATCAATTTCTGGTTTAAAAGCGCATATTTTGCTCCAATGTGAGCCTTGATCTCAGGTACGTTATAGATCTTCTCATAGTTATCCAGTTTATAACTATTGTAGTTAAAACCTCCGTCCACTACTAAATTTGCTAAAGGAAAATAAGAGACTTCAGCTTTTACATTGCTCACATTTCCATTGTCGTACAGGGCAGAAAAAGTATTTGAAAAATTATAAGCACTACGGTTCAAAGTATCGATGGAATCAAAGAGTCCGTCGGCACCAAAAAACTGAATATTATTAATTTTTCCGTACCCTCCACTTAAATCGTATTTAAATAATTGATCAATGTCTCCTTTGATACCAAAATAAAATTGATACTTCGTCTCAGTTGGTCTAATTTCCTGATCTGGTGTAAGAAACGGTACCTCTTGAAGCATCTGAGAATACGAATTCAATTCCAGTCCACCATCAATCCCCGCATAGAAGTTAAATTCTGGAGTTGCAGCAATTAATACTTCCGCTTTAGGGAACCAATAGGTATCGCTCGATTTTGATCCTTCCCCTAAAGAGGAAGAGGAATACTTAGAATTTAGGAAAGAAAACCCTGAACCTATTCTTAAGTAAGATTCTCCAAAAAGGAAAGTGACTTGTGGCTCTAATTCAAAATTTAAAAAGTTCGTCTCGTTTTTATCAAGTAAGGCAAACTCTGTATTTAATGTTTCAAGTCCTACGCCTAAATCTGCGTTCATCTTTACATTATTCAAAGGAAGGGCAACATCATGCTTGGATAAATTAGCAAGAATACCTACGTTGTTTTCTTTAGAATCAAAGTGATCACTTAGAAAGGATGATTTTACCCGAACATCGTTTAAGTACTGATTAGAATAAAAATCATAAAATCCATTCACGTTGATTTCGTTTACTTTTTGCTGAAGGTCTATTGAGCTTTCTGGATTAAAGGCGTAAATACCATAGAAATTATAATCATCTAATTGGTATCTAGCATCAAAACCAAACTTCCCTTTTTCGCCATAAGAATTGATAAAACCTCCAACAGATGCATTACTTTGCCCTGAATCCCATGCATAATCCTTCTTTAAACCTTCCGTTGACAAGAAGTGGAGGTCCGCTCCTACCTCAGTGGATTCGTCTATCTTCAAAGAAAGATTACCATCGGCTAAAAAGCGAGAATAGTTTCCGTAACCAAGTCTAAAGTAATTGTTCTGTCTTGTGGCAGAAAAATCAGGGGCAATATCAGAACCTGCAATCGCAGAAGTCTGAAAATCGGAAGCCGCTGGAACATTGGTGATTTTATACACAACGGGAACCGCTGATTTTTCTTCAGGAGGATAATTTTTTATCGTCTCTACCGATGTTTTCTTCTTCTCAATTTTCTTTACCTCTGGTTCTCTTTTCTTATCTAGAATTAAGGTTTCCTGTTGAATCTGCGAATGCATCCAACCCGAACCCAAAAGTAAACCTACCAGTGCTATTTTATGAAGTTGTTTTCTCATTTTTATTGATCGTACTACTATCAGCTATTTCAAGAACCTTCTCCCTACTGCTAATAGATATTTCAGTTACTATTTAATCGATTTTTTCACTTCCCTTGCTTCTGCTACTACCTCAGGGAAATCCTTGTAATTGGCAATTATTTGATCTACCGTATAACTGGCCTGATAATTATCTTTAAGGCCAAGATAATTCTTTGCCATTACAACTAAGGCTTTTGCCCCCCAATACTCTTCTGAAGCATAATTATTCGCTAGCTTAAATATGGTCTCATTAGAAGCTTTATAAGCTTTGGCTTTATTTTGGAAATATGCTTTTCCCCATAAAGCTTCGGCAGCAACTTCTGAGTTGGAAGATTTCTCTAAAGAAGCATAAGCCCCTTGAGCCTCTTTCTCCTTCCCCGCTTTAAGCAGTGCACGTGCATTGATCACTTGGGCACTTTCACGAACCGAAGCTGAGTTTTTGGAATTGCTAAGTATTTTTGTTGCATAATTTTGAGCATTTGCTAAATCTCCTTTTTCCGCATAATAACTCATCAGCTCTTTTTGTGCAAATGATCTTAAATTGATATTGCTAGATTTCTCTAACTCTTTAAGGTATGCTAACGCTTCATCGGCATTCCCTTGGGCAATGTGAATTTGCGCAATTCGAGTTTGCGCTTCTTGCTGGTAGTCGTTCTGTACATTGGCTACTTCCGAAAGGACAAGCAAAGATTTTGCAAAATTTTTCAGTTGATAAAAACTTTCCCCAAGCTCGTATTGTGCTTGGTAAAGCCCAAGACCTGTAGGCCGTTGAGTTAAATACCTTTCGTAGAGCGGTATTGCTTTTGCGTACTCTTTCTGAGTAAATAATTGTCGTGCAGCAGCCAAATTAGCTTCATCGATATCACTGGCTTCAATTCTAACACCTAAATTCTCAGCAAATTTTTGATATCCGCTTACATCACCACTTTCTATAAATAAAGGTCGCGCAACTAAAACAATCTTTGAAGCATAAGAGGTATTTTGGTACTCTTTTCCTAGTTTCTCTAAAGCCGCTAGTGCATTTTGATTGTACCCTTGAGCAATTTGATTCTGCACCTTATAAAGTTGAGCATCTGCTATGAGATCTTTGTCTCCACTCGAATCAATCACGTCTTGAAAATACCGATCACTTTGCTCGTACTGCTCATTGGAAGCGTAAGCAACAGCGATCTCGTATTTAGCATCATCGGTGTACTCTGAATTCGGATAGGTTTTCACCAGCTCTTTCAATGATTCAATCTTTGCCATCGAGTCCCCTTTAAATCCAAGAGCCATGGCTTTTTGGAACATCGTGTAATCACTTGCGCCGGGTAAAGTATCATACAGAGCTATTGCTTCATTCAACTGATTTTCGGCATAATAGGTATCCGCTAATCTTAGTTTCGCATCCTGCTCAAAGGCCTCTTGTGGATTTTCTAAATACAATTTAAATTGCTCTTGAGCTCGAGCAAAATCACCCGATTTAAAATAAGCGTAGCCTAAATCGTAAGGGAGTTGTTTACTTTCAGGAAAGGTTTTTCCTGAAAGTCCTTGGAATCGTACGATAGAAGAAGGATAATTCTCTTTTTGATAATAGGTTTGAGCGAGCCAATACTGTGCACGGTTGTAAAATTCTGGATTCAGATGGTATTCTAAACTTCTAAGAAAGAAGTGCTCCGCCTCATCTAAATTCCCTTTATTAAATTCTTCGGTTCCAAGTAAAAATGAAACTTCTTGATCTATTTTATCCGTCTCCGCTGTCGAGTTAGGCAACTTATCAATCGCTTCAAGCGTTTCTCGGTAACTACCACTATAGAGATAAGATTTAACTAGAAGTTGATTCATTTCTCCTGTTGTGGCATCAGAAGGATACTTTGTTATATAATTTTGAATGGCTCGCGGGGCCGGTTCAAAAGGATTCCCAACATCATAAGACAATTTCGCGTACTGCTCATGAGCCATTTTCTGAATAGAAGGATCATAAGTCATCTGGTAAGCTGAGCGAAACGCAGAAAGAGCCTCAGCTTTACGATCCGTTTGCAAATAGGCATTCCCTAACTGATAATAAGCATTTTGCGCCAGTGGAGAAGTAGAATTAATTAATCGATTGTAATAATTTACTGCTTCTTCGTATTTCCCTGCTTGGGCCGAAACGAACCCCATTTGATACAAATCACTTTCACTCGGCGTCTCCATTTGGGAAAGGTACTCTTTCAAATAAGGATAGGCATTGTCGTATTCACCTTTAAAAAAATAACTCTCTCCAATAATTTTATTAACTTCCCTTCTATAAGAATCTTCCAGTGGAGAATCTAATAATTCTTTTCCTTCAATGATGGCTTGATCATAATTTTTATCATTGAAATAGAGTTGCACATAATACGGTCGCACTACAGAAGCGAACTTAGGTTCCTCTTTAAGTGAATTAAAATACTCAAAGGCTTTGTCGTTATCTTTCTTCGCATAATACAAGTGCCCCAGCATGTAGGCTACTTCTGATCTGCTTTCTAATCCTTCTTGTTGATAGGCTTCTTCTAGGGCCTCTATCGCACCTTGAGAATCACCACTCATATATTTAGCATAGCCAAGCTTAATAATGTATTGGGTGTTCTCTTCTTGACTGAGTTGGTACTGATTCACTTTTAAAAGCGTCTCTAGTGCACTTTCAAAATCTTTTTGTGCCAAATAATAATCTGCAAGAGGTAAATTTGCTTGAGCAAAGTATGCGGAATTTGGATATTGCTTAATGAAAGCAGCTAAGCCTTCTTTTGCATATGTTTTTTCCAAAATCACTCCTATAACATTATCAAAAAACTGGGCCGCTTCCTTTTGGGACCGGTTTAAATTCTCGTTGAAAAAATATTGTCTTGAATATTCGTATTGAGATGCGTTATAAATTTTTGATTGATATAATTCTTCGGCAAGAGCATTTTTATAATTTTCGCCCGAAGAAAAGTAGACGGATTGCTGAGCAAAACTAGCAATGGAGAAAAAACTTGCTGCAGTGAGCAAAATCTTATTTGTAGCCATAGGCGATATTGAAGAAAGTTAATAACATTTAATCAACGAATTTATAGAAAACATCCAATCCATACAACTATTTTAACTATTGTTAAGATGTGGATAACTATATAATACTCAATCTATGAATCCGATAAACAAAATTTGTATCAAAGAAATATTTCGCCAAAATTGTAGCCAAATATTGACAGAAATCTACCAAAACACAGAGTAAAAAAACTATTTCATTACATTTGTTTTTTCTAAAACTAATTATGAGCCAACTCTTCAGACGTAAGAAATACAATTCCAACGACCAGTCCACTTCGCTAAACCGAGTCTTAGGCATGTGGGATATCGTTTTTTTCGGACTTGCCGCTATTATTGGCGCAGGTAGTTTTAGTAGTTTGGGAGAAGCTATTTTTCGTGGCGGACCAGGCGTTATTTCACTTTATATTATTTGTGGAATTGCCTGCGGGTTCACGGCCATGTCTTATGCCGAGTTTGCTTCAAGGATTCCCGTAGCCGGAAGTGCATATACCTACGCTTATGCCAGTTTTGGCGAATTAATCGCTTGGATTATTGGTTGGGCTTTAATTATGGAATATTCCTTTGGAAACATCTATGTAGCTTTCTCTTGGAGTGATTATTTCACAAGTTTCCTAGAAAGCTTTGGTGTCCATTTTCCTGAATACCTCTCCACCTCCTACCCCGAAGCTATGAAGGCAGTGGAAAGCGGATCAGAGAATAAAGAATTAATTAATGCCTGGAACACAGCGCCCATCGTAGGAGGCCTAAGAATGATTGTAGACATCCCAGCTCTTATAATTAATATACTTATCACTGCTCTTGTTTACATAGGGATTAAAGAAAGTAAAAATTTCAACAACCTACTAGTTATCTTAAAACTTGCCGTTATTGTTTTAATCATTGCAGTAGGCTTTGCTTTTGTAAACGCTGAAAACTGGACCCCAATTAACAATGAAGGAATATCTAGTTTTATGCCTAACGGATTTAATGGCGTTATGGCTGCAGTTTCCGGGGTTTTCTTTGCATACATTGGATTTGACGCATTAAGCGTGCTAGCTGAAGAAACCAAAAATCCTCAGAAGAATCTTCCCAAGGGAATGATCATAGCCCTAGTAGTAAGTACTGTAATCTATATGGCGCTAACATTATTACTTACAGGTATAGTTGATTATAGAAAATTTGAAGGCGTTGGTGATCCTTTAGCTTTCATTTTCGGTCCAGAAGCAGCGAATGTTCCTTGGATGGAATTTATAGTTTCTATTACAGCAATCATTGCGATTACTACTGTACTTCTCGTCTTTCAAATGGGGCAACCAAGGATTTGGTTAGCCATGAGTCGTGATGGACTTTTACCAAAAAAATTCGCTAATATTCATCCTAAATACAAAACACCTTCTTTTGCAACCATTGCTACAGGTATAGCTGTTGGAATTCCAATACTATTTACGGACAAGTCTTTTATTTTAGACTTCACTTCCATTGGAACCATATTCGCTTTTGTCCTAGTAAATGGGGGAATTCTTTTGCTTCCAAGAAAAGAAAAAATTAAGGGAAGATTCCATCTACCCTTTATAAACTCAAGGTACATCTATACTCCACTGTTCGTGGTTTCTGTGACCGGGTTTTATCTATGGCAACCTAGCTTCTTTGAATCCTTACTTAATTGGAGTGATCCAGAGGAAGGAGAGTTCAGGTTATCCGTTTGTATTTTTCTAGTTCTTTGCTTCGTTTTATGTATTTTATCGATTGTAAAGCGACTGAATCTTCTACCTCTTCTGGGACTAGTATGCTGCCTCTACCTACTTACAGGAATGACGCATAACAATTGGTTCTGGTTTGGAGTATGGTTTGCAATTGGATTAATCATTTATTTTCTTTTCGGAATAAAAAACAGCAAACTGGAGAAGAAGCTTAATGGGGATTTAAACTAAATTCAAATTAAGTCTACCTTTTAAAAAGCCGAAGTTACATATCTGCGATCTGTTAAAATAACGGGGCATGCAAAAGCTTTACTGCAGAATAATCAGTTATCCCTTTAATTGTGATGTAAGCTTTTACTCTAACTTTATTGATTGTACGCTAATTGCCTCAAGTACGAATTCAATTAATTTTGACTCGAAGTATCGTCCGGGGAAAACACCTATAATCCAATTACTTCAAAAAGTACTAGAATAAAAGTTTAAATAGTTTAGAAGTGAGTTAAACAATGATCATCTCCGCGGAAACATAAGATGTAACCGCATAGAAAAACGATGCTGTAATTGAATAGAACTATCTCTTTTATGAATCTAAAAATTCTAAGATGAAGAAGTTTGAAAATTATTTGAACAATTAACTTTCGAGTTTACCTTGAATATCAACGCAGTTGACCTCGGTTAAAGAATGCCCTCCTTCAAATTTAACTTGTTTTGGATCTTTATAATTAATTCCTGATTCATCGTACTCACCAATCCCCTCAATTAGCTTTCCATCTTCCTTGAGAAACCAGATTTCTCTGGTGGATTGTGTGCCTTCTGCTTGAAACACGTACTCAACTTTTAAAGTGTCTCCACTTTGAATTCCAGTTAAATCTCCGAAGGAGGAATCCTTCTCGAAATTTTTATAGCGCAACTTCCCTGAGATCGTGCCTAAATTATCTTCAATTTGAGCAAATAGAGAATCCTTCCCAATCACTTCTAGATAGCAAGTACTAGTGGAGGCTAAGGTGGAATCAGTCATATTAACTTCATCGATAAATACGCCTGAGGAATCATCGACTTTGGACTCAATGTTTTGAGTTTTTTTAGTACAGCTTACGAAAACTGCTAATGCCAAACCGGCGGTCAGTAACTTGTTCATATCCTTTCTTTTTTTGACTAGTTTTTGGGGATCAGAATTCAGCAAAAACTTTGCTTTAGCTCAAATGTACCAAATTTATTTCCAAAACTGAAAAATGGGTACTCATGATTGCCGTAATTTCGCCACTAGTGAAAAACTTAGAATAAACATAACCAGAAGTTATAAAAGGATTTACAAAAATTAAAAAACCCTTGATTTGCTGTGGAACATCCACGTCACAAATCAAGGGGTAATTATACTTTACTTATTCGATTACTTACTTACGACTTCTTTGGAGGTTCAGGGTAAGTCCCTTTATCTAACTCCGAAAACTGCTGTGTTGCAGCCATAGAAACCACTAAATCATTTAGCATATTACTTGCTGCTGTAGGTGAATTTGGTAAAAGTACAAGGTTACTTCGGTTATTCGAACCCACCGAGTTGAGTGTATCGTAATGCTGTGTTACTACAATAAGTGCAGAAGCTTCTGCCGCATTGATGTTCACATTATTTAGCATTTCAACGGATTCTTTTAATCCTTTTGCGATTTCTCGTCTTTGATCCGCAATCCCTTGACCCTGGAGTTTTTTACTTTCAGCTTCCGCTTTAGCTACTGCAACGATTCGTATTCTTTGTGCTTCAGATTCGTATTCTGCTGCGGTCTTTTCCCTTTCGGCTGCGTTAATACGGTTCATCGCATGCTTTACTTGCTCATCAGGATCAATATCCGTTACTAAAGCTTTTATAATATCGTATCCATAGCTACGCATGGCGTCTTGCAACTCGCCTTTTACAGCGATTGCTACATCGTCTTTACGAACAAAAACATCATCAAGTTTCATTTTTGGAACCTCAGCGCGAACGACATCAAATACATAGGAAGTAATTTGGCCTTCCGGATATTCTAGCTTATAGAAAGCGTCAGCCACTTGCTCCTTAATCACTTGGTATTGAACAGAAACTTTCATCTTAACAAATACATTATCTAATGTTTTTGTATCGATAATCACATCGAGCTGCTGAATTCGAAGATTCATCCTACGTGAAATCTGATCAATAATCGGTATTTTTAAATGAAAACCGGCATGACGAACCGATTGAAGTTTTCCGAAACGCTCCACAATGGCAGCGGTCTGTTGCTTAACTATAAAAAAAGAAGCAAACAAAATAAGTAGTCCAATAAAGACCAGAATCCCTATATAAGGCATAGTTTAAGAGTTTAAAGATTTGTTTTAAAGATAGAAAAAAAATACGGTTTATTAAACACTCATTCCTATTTCAATTCCCTTAATTTTTCGATAGAGATCCGTTGCATAATTATCGGTCATTCCTGATATGAAATCCAAAACCCCTCGAACTCTCTTATATAGTCCATCCTCTTCATATAGGAACTGCGAGGGAAGAAGATCTACCGCTTTGGTTTCATAGGATTTTCTATCCTTTTTCTCTTTAAGTATGGGAGGGATAAAATGATCAAGTAATTCATACATTACATTGTAGCCCGCATTTTCGATTTCTACAACGGATCGATGCCCATAAATCTCTTGGATTGAAAAAGATTCAATTTCACCTAGTGCTGCACTTTCTTTACGAAAGGTATCCACTAACCCTTTACTTAGCTTACCCTCTATAATAAGATCCATATCCGTTCTAAAAACCTCTATTGCTTTATTGATTAGAGCATTAATCACTTTTGCTCTCAAATAGGAAATTCTTTCATTGGCATTACTAATCCATTTCAATTTTTCATCTACTCTTGAAGTATCTGCATTTTCGCTGCGAATCAGTTCAAAGAAAAGTTCTTCCACTGAAGAAGTCGGAACAATTTTCAATCGGTGCGCATCTTCCATATCAATGATATTATAACAAATATCATCCGCAGCCTCAACTAGCCAAACAAAAGGATGCCTCTCATATATTAAGGGATCACTACTCTCTTGATTCATGTGGGTCTCATTAGCCATTTGAGTAAAGACCTCTTGTTCGGTTTCAAAAAATCCGAACTTTTTTCGATGTACAAACTTTTTATCTTTCCCCAGCGAGGAACAAGGGTATTTAGCTATTGCTGCTAAAGTGGTAAATGTAAGTTGAGTTCCTCCATAATCTTTTCCACTTTGCTGATGCGTCAGCACCCGAATGGCATTAGCGTTTCCCTCGAAATTCACGAGATCCGCCCATTTCTGAGGAGTAAACAAGGCGCTTAACTCCGAAGCGTTCCTTTCAAAATAACTTGCAATCGCATCCTCCCCACTATGTCCAAAAGCAGGATTCCCTACATCATGGCAAAGACAAGCCGCTGCAATGACTTCGCTTAACTGGTGCAAGTAGAACTCTTTGGAGTTTTGTGTAAGCTGCGCTTCAAATTTCTGGACTAATAGCTCTCCAGCAAGGGACCCTAAACTTCTCCCCACAGTTGAAACTTCTAATGAATGAGTCAAACGATTATGGACAAAGACGCTTCCTGGTAAAGGGAAAACTTGTGTTTTATTTTGAAGTCTACGGAAAGCTGATGAAAAAATTATTCGATCATAATCCCGTTGAAAGTCATTTCTTCTAACAACAGACTGACTTGAATTACCTGATCTTCGGTGTGAATACAATTCATTTAATACCATAGATCAAAAATAAGAATTCCCGGAGAGATCCCCGGGAATTCTTTATAATTATGATAAAAACATATTGTATTACATATAAGCTTCAATGGGCTCACAAGTACAAATTAAATTTCTATCTCCGTAAGCTTCATCCACTCTAGAAACAGTAGCAAAGAACTTACACTCACGTACCCACTCTAAAGGATAAGCAGCTTGTTCGCGCCCGTAAGGACGATCCCAAGAATCTGAAATCACAATTTCTTCTGTATGAGGTGCATTTTTTAGCACGTTATTCTCTTTGTCTGCATGTCCTTCTGCAATGGCATCGATTTCCGACTTGATTGAAATTAGAGCTTCTGCAAAACGATCGATTTCTTCTTTGCTTTCAGACTCAGTAGGTTCAATCATTAATGTTCCTGCAACCGGGAAAGATACTGTTGGTGCGTGGAATCCATAGTCCATTAATCGCTTAGCAACATCAGCTACCTCGATCCCAAGTGATTTAAATTGGCGGAAATCAACAATACATTCATGCGCTACTCTACCCTTTTCGTTTTGGTAAAGAATCGGATAATGCTCTGCTAAAACTTCTTTCAAATAATTAGCGTTAAGAATTGCATGCTCCGTAGATTTCTTAAGCCCTGCAGTACCAAGTAATTTAATGTAGGCATAAGAAATATTCAGTACTAGAGAGGAACCGTAAGGCGCAGATGAAATTCCTTTAAGTGCCTGTGCTCCTCCTGTTTTCACATTTGCGTTGGAAGGCAAGAAAGGAACTAAATGCTTGGCAACACAAATCGGTCCAACTCCTGGTCCTCCACCTCCGTGAGGTATAGCAAAAGTTTTATGCAGGTTTAAGTGACAAACATCAGCGCCAATATGACCTGGACTTGTGAAACCAACTTGAGCGTTCATATTGGCTCCATCCATATACACTTGACCTCCATTGTCGTGGATGATTGTAATAATCTCTTTAATATTATCATCAAAGAAACCGTAAGTCGAAGGATAAGTAATCATGGCCGCAGATAAATTGTCCTTATGAAGTTCTGCTTTCGCTTTTAGATCCTCGCTGTCGATTTCTCCATTCTCCAAATTTTTAACCACCACTACCTTCATTCCAGCAAGCACTGCAGAGGCAGGATTGGTTCCGTGGGCGGATTGAGGAATAAGAACTATATTTCGGTGCCCTTCTCCTCTGGATTTATGGTATTCTCTAATAACCATTAGCCCAGCATATTCGCCTTGCGCTCCTGAGTTAGGTTGTAATGAAGTTCCTGCAAAACCTGTAATTTCACTAAGATCCTTCTCTAGTTCTTGGATCATCTCTTGATAACCTTTAGCTTGTTCCACAGGAACGAATGGATGCACATTCCCCCATTCTCCCCAAGATAGTGGTAACATCTGGGTGGCTGCGTTAAGCTTCATTGTACAAGAACCTAAAGAAATCATGGAGTGAGTTAAAGAAAGATCTTTACGTTCCAGTCGCTTGATATAGCGCATTAACTCCGTTTCAGTATGGTATTTATTAAATACTTCTTCGGTTAGAATTTCATCGGTTCTTAGTAGATCGGAAGGAATAGAATACTCTTCCTTGATACTGAGTTTAAAAGCTTGTTTGCCAATGAAACGAGCAAACCCCTCCAATAGGTAATCCAACTTCTTAAGCGTTGTACTTTCATTAAGCGACATACTTACAATTCCCTCTGAGAAATAATTAAGATTAATTCTAAGGTCAGTCATAAGTCGCTTAAGTTTCGCTTTTTCATCCTCATGCAACCTGATTTTTACTGTATCAAAAACAGGCTCTTCTACGACATCATAACCTAAAACATTTAAGGCATTAGCTAACGCATTGGTTTTGTAATGAATTTGATCCGCAATAAATCCTAATCCTTTAGGACCGTGATACACAGCGTACATTCCAGCCATAACAGCTAATAAAACCTGCGCTGTACAAATATTAGAAGTAGCGCGTTCTCTTTTGATGTGCTGCTCTCTGGTTTGGAGCGCCATTCTTAGAGCTCTTTTTCCTTGAGCATCTTGTGAGACTCCTATAATTCTACCTGGAATCACTCTTTTATAATCCTCTTTACAAGTAAAGAAAGCAGCGTGAGGTCCACCGTACCCCATAGGAATCCCAAAACGTTGGGTTGTTCCTACAGCGCAATCTGCACCCATATCTGCTGGTGATTTAAGTTTCACTAAAGCCAGCGGATCACAAGCTACGGCCACTTGCAGATCAAGTTCTTTATAATTTTTGATGTCCTGAGAATAATCTAAAACAATACCGTTCTTTCCGGGATACTGAAGTAATACCCCAAAATACGTATCGTTTAACTGGTGTGATTTATGATTTCCAACAATCAATTCAATTCCTAGACCTTCTGATTTTGTTTTAAGTACATCAATGGTCTGCGGAAGAACTAGATCGGATACAAAAAATTTGTTTGCTGTTTTCTTTTGCTCCTTGGTACGCGATTCATAGAACATGTGCATCGCTTCGGCAGCCGCCGTAGATTCGTCCAATAAAGAGGCATTAGCAATAGGAAAACCGGTTAAAGAGGCCACAACCGTTTGAAAATTCAAAAGAGCTTCTAATCTACCTTGAGCAATTTCTGCTTGATACGGCGTATATGCTGTATACCAAGAAGGGTTTTCAAATACGTTTCTCTTAATCGCTGAAGGAAGTAAAGTGTTGTGAAATCCAAATCCAATATAATTGGCAAAATCACTATTCTTTAGCGCTAAAGCCCGTGAATGTCTTAGCATTTCATACTCAGACAATGGCTCAGAAATGTTGAGCTCTTTTTTAAGACGAATAGAATCTGGAATTGTTTGCGAGACCAAAGTGTCCAAGTCAGCAACTCCAATACGTTCTAGCATCGCCTGGGTATCCGACTCATTAATCCAAATGTGGCGATTCACAAACTCGTGTGTATTCATATGATTAGGTTTTTATTTTATGTAAAAAAGGAATGGTAAAAATACAACTAATTCGTTGGAACAGCAAGAGACTAGCGCTCCACTACTTTAGAACAAAAGGATAAAATTAATTGTACTTATTCTAAATAAAAATATATATTTGCGCTATGAATGTAGCAATTGTTCCTTTCAAAATAGCGCCGCTTGCCCCTTTAAACATGCAAGAAACCGCCTACTATTGTACAAAAAAGAAGTGCTGTAAAAAGTTCAAAAAGGGGAAACGATGCAAAAAATGCCCGGGAAGGCTTAAAATGGCGTAGAGATTCTCCTTACTTCAGAATAAAAATCAAAAAAAGAATTAAAACAAGTACTACAACGGCTATAACCACCGGTTGTAAGCCTACTTTCCCCTCCGTACTTTGAGACTTAACTCGGAAGCGAGAAGAACTAGAAGAATGCAAATCTTGGGGGTCCTGATCAAAAACATGAAATTTATCATATATCACCAAAGAACTAACCACCGTTTTACGGAGAAGTGTGTTTTGAGCATGCAGAAGTAATTGAAACTTACCGTTTTGAAATTCTGGAACTTCGATGGTTTTCTCTCCAAAAGGTTTTACCAACCCAAAAGGTAAAAGTTTTACCACATCCGCATTCTCCGTGTTCCATTTAACTATCACTTTCCCACTCTCATCCACCTTCAGCTGAGAAGAGCTAAAGGAACGTATTACTGGAGGTAATTGACTTCGCTCTCTTCTCTGTATCTGTGCAAGACCTTTGTCGTACAGTTTTCGACTTTCGGGATCAATTAAAACTTCATAAGCTTGTTTTAAATCACTAAAACGCTGGATAAAAAACGCATCAGCGCTGTTTTTATCCGGATGGTATTTATGCGATAATTTACGGTAGGCGGCCCTAATCTCTTCTGGACTTGCCTCGGGTAAAATACCTAAAAAATAATAGTAATCTTTCAAACAAAATATCTGTAGGGCAAAAATAGCAAATCTTTTTGCTAAATTTAACTCATGAATCATTACGGCCCAAAAGACCCTTCAGCTGATGTAGGAATTTCCAAAAGGAAACCAGCTTACCCCGTCTCTCCAGAGCTTTTGAAGTATCTTGAGCGCTACGATCGAGCCCATAAACTACCGGTACATTACGAGGATCTATTGAGATATACCGATTTCCTCCCTGTCCTAGACAATTCAGGGAAGGACACCTTATGGTACTCCGTGATTTATCCACAATACGAGATGCAAGAAATCCATCAGGGTCTAATAGAGATTTACCAAAATTTAAGATCCGATGGGAATCAGGAGGCAAGAAGTCACCTTACTGTTGATAGTATTGACTATTGCACCTTTGGCAATTCGCATCCTTTTCGAATCCGAATTAAAAACCTTCATAACGACATCCACGACTACTTTTACGTAAAAAAAGCAGACGCCTCTAGAATCTATGGACTTGAACTCGAGTATCTACTTTCTCCCAGCCGTATCGACTTTTTTGTCGATGGAAATACTTTAATTGAGGAACACGTATCAGGAATCCCAGGTGATTTGTTTCTTAGGGATTGGATGGATGAGAACCAAAACCCCAAAAGAATTGCCAAGGAGTTCGTGAAATTCAATGAACGTTGTTTTCTTAGACTTTTAGGAGACCAACGGTCTTATAATTTTGTTATGGTACTGACCCCCGACTTTGATGAAGTAAAGTATAGGATTCGTTCCATAGATTTTGATCAACAATGCTACGAGGGAAGAAAAAACGTTTACAAACCGCAATTCTTTAAAGAGAATAGAGCTTATGTGCAACTCGTTATGGACAATATCGAAGAATCTTCCATTTTACAGTACCAAAAAGAAGAACGCTCGTTAATGGCAAAACGGATGATCGTTGCCAGAACACGATTTACACAGCTTTTAAAAGCAATGAAAAAAGACGAGCTTTCAAGCCCGGAAAAAATAGAATCATTAAAAAAAGAACTCTACGAAGAATTTGAAGATTCTAAGTTTTTAGAATGTCAAAGGATGGGAGAAATCGTTGAATTGAAACTCTACCTTACCTTAAAAGGATTTGGAAAATCAATCGCACCTCCGGAACTGTAAGAAATGGCATAGAAAATGAGGGTTTCTACCCTCATTCAATAACATATTTTTTTTGCGTAGGCAATGATGCCTAAGCTTTATTTCTCAACGTATTTTTCAAAGTTGGTAAGTACAACATCCCAAAACCGTTTTTGAGTTTGCGACGTGTTTTTCGTCTCTGGTTGAAAAACCATTGTAAATTTAGTTGTGGTTGCATCAATGGCCTCAAAGAAAAAAGTAGCTTCCCTACCGTCGTGTAAGATGAGATCAATTTTCTCATGGGTTTGAATTTTATCAATTCTACCTTTGAACTCGTATCCAGTGCCAGCTTCTTTTGTAGACATTAAATAGCGAAACTCTCCTCCTTCCTTTAACTCAACTACTGCACTTTGGCATTTTTGATTCTGCAAAACAAAAAACCATTTAGTAACATGTTTAGGGTCAGTGAAATACGACCACACCTTATCAACCGGCGCCAATAGAACAACCTCCGATTTTATCGATTCCATAGCTTATTATTTTCCATAAAGATAGACAAAAATAAATATTGAAATATTTTCCCAATATATTTTTCTTTACTTTTCCCTACAATTTAACTTCAAAATTACTCTGAGCGATGCTCAGTTACCTTTTTTTGAAATGTTAATTTTAAGTTAAGCTACGTTCGATATTTGCCGAAAGAAAATTTCATCTGTAGTTAAACTAAAGATCTGCTGTTCTATTGTTCTGCTACAGCAGATTCTACAGAAATTTCCAGATGCCCCTGACTTAAAACCAGAGTTTAAAGCTAAAAAAGCGCAAAAGCCTAATAAGCAATTGCGCTGAATTTAAATTTCTTAACCTAACTATATTACGAAAATGCGTTTAAAGCTGCATCATAATTAGGTTCTTCTGTAATTTCCCCAACTTGCTCGGTATAAAGAACTTTGCCCGCTGCATCCGTTACAATGACAGCTCTACTAAGCAGTCCTTTCATCGGACCATCAATTATTTCCACTCCATAATCCGACCCAAAACTTCCCCTGAAATCCGAAAGTGTTTCTACATTATTCAGTCCTTCAGCTGCACAGAATCTTCCTAACGCAAAAGGCAAATCTTTTGATACATTAATCACTACTGTATCTTCAAGAGCCGTTGCTCTTTTATTAAATTCTCTTGCAGATTGTGCACAAATACCCGTGTCAATACTTGGGAAAATATTAAAGATCTTCTTTTTGTTCTCAAACTCAGAAAGTTCGCGAACATTAAGATTTTGATCTACTAGAGCAAAATCACGAACACTAAGTCCTGCCTCTGGCAGCTCACCCATTGTATGAATTTCGTTTCCTTTTAATTTAATTGTTGCCATAAAATTATATATTATAATGACTCAAAGATAACATTTAATTAGGCGAAATAAAAGTTACAGAAAGTTAAATATTAATTAAAAAAGAAAGGGTTAGAAGAAAGCATACTAGTGAAAACTAACCCAACTCACTGAAAATTTCACTAAATTTGTGCTCCTTTTACTTACCGAAATAAAAACTTAAGTATATAATGTCAAAAGCAAAAATTTACTACACGTTGACGGACGAAGCTCCAATGCTTGCCACTCATTCTTTTTTACCAATTATAAAAGCCTTTACTTCCAAAGCGGGCATTGAGATTCAGGTACCGGATATCTCTCTCGCGGGACGAATCCTCTCTACTTTTCCTGATTCCCTTAATAAGGAACAAATTCTACCCGATTACTTGGACGAACTTGGAGCTCTTGCAAAATCTCCAGAAGCAAACATTATAAAACTTCCCAATATTTCGGCTTCGGTTCCTCAGTTAGAAGAGGCAATTGCTGAACTTCAATCTCAAGGCTTTGCAATCCCGAATTACCCTTCCGAGCCTAAGAATCAGGAGGAAAAAGAAATTAATGCTCGTTACGCCAAAGTACTTGGATCTGCTGTTAACCCTGTTTTAAGAGAAGGAAATAGTGATCGCCGCGCTCCAAAATCGGTAAAAGATTTCGCTAAAGCCAACCCACATCGTATGGGAGAGTGGTCGAAAGACAGTAAAACAGAAGTTGCACATATGAATTCAGGCGATTTCTATGCAACAGAAACATCAACCACCATAGAAAACGATTCAAAATATAGAATTGTTTTAAAATCTGGGGACTCAGAACAAATTTTAAAAGATTTTGCACCCTTAAAAGCAGGAGAAATCATCGACAGTTCTGTTATGAAACTTTCTGAATTGAAATCCTCTGTTCAAGAAGCAATCGATCGAGCAAAAAACCAAGACGTGCTGCTTTCTGCACACTTGAAAGCGACGATGATGAAAATTTCTGACCCCATCATTTTCGGAGCCATTGTAGAAACTTATTTTAAAGATGTTTTCACTCAATATGCTGCTGAATTTAAAGCACTGGATATCAATCCAAATTTCGGTCTGGCAACCCTTTTTGAAAAAATAGAGGGACACGCAAAAGAAAAAGAAATTAAAGAAAGTATTGAGAAAGCGATTGAAAACGGACCTCGCCTCGCCATGGTCAACTCCGATGAAGGAATTACTAACTTCCACGTATCCTCTGATGTTATCGTAGATGCCTCTATGGCTGCTTTAGTAAGAGGAGGAGGAAAAATGTGGAATAAGGACGGAAAAGAAGAAGATACCGTGTGTATAATTCCTGACCGCACTTATGCAGGGTTTTATTCCTCAATCGTAGAAGACATGAAAGAGAGCGGGGCAATTGACCCTAAAACCTTTGGAACAGTTCCTAACGTTGGGCTAATGGCACAAAAAGCTGAAGAGTACGGGTCACATGATAAAACATTCCAAGCACCTCATGACGGTACTGTAGAAGTACAGGATGAAAATGGCAATGTTCTTCTATCTCAAAATGTAACGAAAGGAGATATCTTTAGAATGTGCCAAGTAAAAGACTTACCTATTCAAGACTGGGTTAAACTGGCAGTTAACCGCGCAAGACTTTCAAATACGCCAGCAATTTTCTGGTTAGATAAAAACAGAGCGCACGATGCTCAAATGATTAAAAAAGTTGAAAAATACTTAAAAGACCACGATCTAACAGGACTTGACATTCGTATTATGGATGTAAAAGACGCAATGAAAGAAACGCTTTCCCGAGGTAGAAAAGGCCTAGACACTATTTCTGTTTCTGGTAATGTACTTCGTGATTACCTTACAGATATGTTCCCAATTTTAGAACTTGGAACTTCTGCAAAAATGCTTTCTATCGTCCCTCTAATGAACGGTGGAGGTCTTTTTGAAACTGGTGCAGGGGGTTCCGCTCCTAAACATATTGAGCAGTTCATTAAAGAAGGCTACTTACGTTGGGATTCTCTGGGCGAATTCTTAGCCCTTCAGGCAAGTTTAGAACACTTATCCCAAACTCAAGACAACAAAAAAGCTTTAGTTTTAGCCGACGCTTTAGATAAAGCAAATGCAGAATTTTTAAAGAATGACAAATCTCCTGCAAGAAAACTAGGAAGTATTGATAACCGTGGTTCCCATTACTATCTTTCTATGTATTGGGCAGAGGCGCTTTCAAATCAGAAAGACGATGAAGAATTAGCTGAAATCTTCGCTCCTGTTTTCGAAAAAATGAAATCGCAAGAGGACCAAATTAATGCAGAACTAATTGCAGCACAAGGAAAAGCGCAAGAAATTGGAGGGTATTACCGTCCGGATTTCAAGCTTACAGATCGTGCTATGAGACCTTCTGCAACACTAAATGAAATTATTGACGGGATGTAATCCTTTTCCTTAATTGAGAATATTAAACTTCTGCTTTTACTCAAAAAAAGCAGAAGTTTTTTTTAGTTCTATTGTTTAGTTCAAAATTATCGATATATTTGCTTTCAAATAAAACAGAATTTATGTTCAACTTTTTCTCAACTAATTGGTGGTGGCTATCGTTTTCTACAGACGATAAGGCTGCTATGCATTGGAGAGAAAGTTAGTAATTGAAGAAGGATTCAATATTTTCCATTGATAAAAGCACAAAACCGTCTGCAACGCAGGCGGTTTTTTTATTTTCTATAACTAAATTTTAACCTTTATAATTTT
Organism: Bacteroidota bacterium; assembly: GCA_023393915.1. Taxonomy (GTDB): domain Bacteria; phylum Bacteroidota; class Bacteroidia; order Flavobacteriales; family Weeksellaceae; genus Planobacterium_A. Next base: position 314,390 of record JAEXBS010000047.1, read on the forward strand.
CAAGTATGACAACAAAAAAGTTCATTTTGCCGGAATCAGAAATTCCAACGCACTACTACAACATTGTGGCGGATATGCCTAACAAGCCACTTCCTCCATTAGACCCGGAGACCAAAATGCCCCTTGATCCAAAAAAACTAGAAGCAATCTTACCTAGGCCTCTCATCGAGCAAGAATTATCGACCGAGCGCTATATAGAAATCCCAGAACCGGTTCGAGAAATATACAAAATGTACCGCCCTGCACCGCTAATCCGTGCTACAGGACTAGAAAAAGCTTTAGGGACCGATTGCAAGATCTTCTATAAACACGAAGGTCAAAGTCCCAGTGGTTCCCATAAACCCAACACTGCAATTGCTCAAGCTTACTACAACAGTATTTCAGGGACTAAAAAAATCACAACGGAAACCGGTGCAGGTCAATGGGGAACGGCCCTTAGCTTTGCCTGTGCTCAATTTGGAATTGAATGTGAAGTCTATATGGTAAGAGTTAGCTATAAGCAAAAGCCTTACCGCAAGATTCTAATGAACACTTTCGGTGCTCAGGTTTACCCCTCTCCAAGTGAAAGAACCCAGAGCGGAAGAAACTTTTTAAGTCAAAATCCTCAAACGCCTGGAACATTAGGTATGGCCATATCCGAGGCGATTGAAATGGCGCTTGAAAATGAAACAACAAAGTATTCCTTAGGCTCGGTTCTAAACCACACTCTTTTGCATCAAACCATTATTGGCCAAGAAGCCCTAGCACAAATGGAAATGGCACAAGAAGAGCCTGATATCATCATAGCTCCTCTAGGTGGTGGATCCAATTTTGCAGGGCTTGCTTTTCCTTTTCTTAGAGAGAACCTTCAAAAAGGGAAAACAACCCGATTTGTAGCTGTAGAACCTGCTTCTTGCCCGAAACTAACGCAAGGGAAATTTCTTTATGACTTTGGAGACACTCAAGGATTTACTCCTTTACTTCCCATGTACACTCTAGGTCATCAATTTGAACCATCTGCTATTCATGCTGGGGGATTACGTTACCACGGTGCCAGTGTTCTGTGTTCTCAACTTCTTAAAGACGGACTTATCGAGGCCAATGCAGTTGAACAACAAGAATGCTTTTACTCGGGTAGACTTTTTGCACAAACTGAAGGAATTGTTCCTGCTCCCGAAAGCAATCATGCCATTGCTCAAGTTCTAAGAGAAGTTGACCAAGCCAAAAAGGAAGGAAAATCCAAAGTTATTCTATTTAATCTTAGCGGACATGGATTTGTTGACATGAGTGCTTATAGTGATTACCTTGATGGAAAATTAGTAGAATCCCCATTAAATCAGGAAAAACTTGAAGCCTCAATGGATAAAATAAAAGCATTGCAACCTACTTCTATCGCCCTTTGAAGGACAAAAAAAAGGCAGTAAACACAAACCGTTTCACTGCCTTTTACTATTTTATAGAGTTTATAACTCGTTATCTAATAATGAAGGATCAACTCTCTGAGCAAGCGTCACACTTAATAGTGGCTCCAATTCCATCGCTCTCTTAATAGCGAACTGTGCTCCCGGGTTTTGCGCCCAACTTCTTCTAGAAATTCCATTATTGACATCCCAGAACAACATCGAGCGAAGTTTTTTCTCTGAGGCCTCATCCCCTTCTAAAAGCATTCCAAAACCTCCATTGATGACTTCACCCCAACCTACTCCACCTCCATTGTGAATAGAGACCCAAGTGGCACCGCGGAAACTATCTCCAATAACATTATGTATAGCCATATCCGCGGTAAATCGAGAACCGTCATAAATATTTGATGTTTCTCTAAAAGGAGAATCCGTCCCTGAAACATCGTGATGATCTCGGCCAAGAACGACCGGACCTAATCGACCCTCTGAGATCGCTTTATTAAAAGCGCTAGCTATTTCCATCCGTCCCTGCGCATCAGCATACAATATCCGAGCTTGCGAGCCGACCACTAAATTGTTCTTTTGTGCTTCACGAATCCAATGAATATTATCTTGCATTTGTTGGCGAATTTCTTCGGGACTCTCACTTTGTAATTTTTCTAAAACCTCTGTTGCAATTCTATCGGTTAATTCCAAATCTTCAGGTTTGCCTGTGGCACAAACCCAACGAAAAGGACCAAATCCATAATCAAAACACATGGGTCCCATTATATCTTGAACGTAGCTCGGATAGCGAAACTCCCTACCAAGAGTAGGATTCGGGTTCATCACGTCTGCTCCAGCTCTAGATGCTTCCAAAAGAAACGCATTTCCGTAATCAAAGAAATAGGTTCCTTTTTCCGTATGAAGATTGATAGCACGAGCATGACGTCTTAAACTCTCTTGAACCTTCAACTTGAATAATTCGGGGTTTTCAGACATCATCGTATTGGACTCTTCAAAACTCATTCCTACCGGATAATAACCTCCAGCCCATGGATTGTGTAAAGAAGTCTGATCCGATCCGATATCAATTCTTATATTCTTCTCCGCTAACTTCTCCCATACTTCCACAACATTACCTAAATAAGCCAAAGAAACCGTTTCCTTTCTTTCTCTTGCATCTCCAATACGCTCTACAAGTAAATCTAAATCCTCTATAATTTCATCGACCCAGTTCTGCTCTAATCTTATTCTAGCAATTTTAGGATTTACCTCTGCACATACTGTTATACAGCCCGCAATATTCCCTGCTTTGGGTTGAGCTCCCGACATTCCCCCTAAACCAGAAGTCACAAAAAGTCCTGCCTCCGGAGTTTTACCAATTTTTCTAAAGGCATTGAGCGCAGTAATTGTAGTTCCATGAACAATTCCTTGCGGGCCTATGTACATGTAACTTCCAGCCGTCATTTGACCGTATTGACTTACACCCAAGGCGTTAAATTTTTCCCAGTCGTCAGATGCAGAATAATTAGGAATAACCATTCCATTGGTGACCACTACCCGTGGTGCACAGCGATGAGAAGGAAACAACCCTAGCGGATGACCAGAATACATCACCAAGGTTTGCTCATCGGTCATTTCAGCCAAATACCTCATTGTCAAAAGGTATTGCGCCCAATTACTAAAAACCGCTCCGTTACCGCCATAGGTAATGAGTTCGTGAGGATGTTGCGCAACTCTTGGATCCAAATTATTTTGAATCATAAGCATAATGGCACGAGCCTGCTTAGAATTACCCGGGTACTCCTCTATACTACGCGCCTTCATTTCATAAGTAGGACGAAAACGGTACATATAAATCCGACCGTAGTTTTCTAGTTCCTCACGAAATTCTGGTAGAAGATCTTTATGCAGCTCAGAAGGAAAATACCTTAGCGCATTTTGCAGTGCTAGCTTTTTTTCTTCTGAACTTAAAATATCTTTTCGTTTCGGTGCGTGATTGGCCTTTTCGTCGTAAACAGGTTTCTCTGGAAGTTCCTGGGGAATACCTCGAAGTATTTGCTCTTTGAATGTCATAACTTTACTATCAATGGATTCCAAAAATACAATAATTGATAAGATAGAGCAAAACCCTTTTTTGGGTACAATTGTGCTAAAAAGTAATTTTACAAATTCGTTCGCTTAAGCATAGGTACAAATTTATAGGCTCCAAATTCCTGACGCTCAAAGTGCGTCGAACTAAGCTTTGTAAAGCGCGTCAAAATTTGCTCTGATTCAGGACCTAAAGGAATCACCATCTTCCCACCTACTTTAAGCTGCTTTAAAAGTTCTTTAGGCAGTGATTCTGCACCGCAGGTTACAAGAACTCGATCAAACGGCGCAAAAGTAGGCAGACCTTTGAATCCATCACCAAAACTTTGAAATTTTGGTTGAAGTTGCAACCTTTTTAATTTGTCTAATGAAAAATCAAATAAAGCTTTTTGTCGTTCTACCGTATAAACATTGGTTTTCATTGCAACAAGTACGGCGGTTTGATACCCGCAACCGGTTCCAATCTCAAGTACTTTATCCCCTGGACTAAGATCCAATAGTGCGGATTGCTCTGCAACCGTAGAAGGATGTGAAATGGTCTGATCGGAGGCGATTGGAAATGCCCGATCTTCATAGGCGAAATCCTCAAAAATGCTCTCTATGAAAAGGTGCCTCGGGACCTGCTCCATCGCCTGAAGAACCCCTTTACTAGTAATCCCTATTTGATCACGCAAGTACTCAACTAACCTTCTGCGTTTCCCTTTATGTACGAAGCTATCCTGCATAAAACAAAAATAGGAATTAATCCCAACAATTAAAAAACTGGTAAATACTTAAAAGCAGCGTAAAAAGGAAATTCTACAAATGAATTATTATCTTTACCGCTAAGAAATTTGCAATAAATGATCAAAGCAGGACTAGTAGGTACAGGACATTTAGGGAAAATTCACCTACGTCTTTTACAACAAAGCACAGAATACGAACTTATTGGATTTCATGATGCTGATACTCAGAATGCAGTCCATCTTGAGAAAGAAACAGGGGTAAAATTTTATCAGAATTTCGATGAGCTTTTAGAAGAAATAGATATGCTAGATATTGTCACTCCGACACTCTATCATTACCAATACGCGCTTAAAGCTATTGATAAAAGAAAGCATTTTTTCATTGAAAAACCAGTTACTCAGACCCTGGAAGAAGCCCAAGAATTAGTAAACCTTTGCAATCAATACGATTTAAAAGCGCAGGTGGGTCACGTAGAGCGTTACAATCCAGCATTTTTAGCTACCAAAAAGTACATCAATAATCCCATGTTTATTGAAATTCACCGGTTGGCTGAATTCAATCCAAGAGGAACCGATGTTTCGGTAGTTCTCGATCTAATGATTCACGATTTGGATATTTTATTAAGTTTAGTGAATTCAAAAATCAAATCCATCCATGCCAGTGGCGTTTGCGTTGTTTCGAAAACTCCGGACATTACCAATGCACGTATAGAATTCGAGAACGGTTGCGTTGCCAATCTAACCACTTCTCGAATATCAATGAAGGCCATGAGAAAATCACGTTTCTTTCAAAAAGACGCCTATATTTCAGTTGACTTTTTAGAGAAAAAAGCGGAAGTCATTCGCATGAAAGAAGCTCCAGAGCATCCGTCTGAATTTGATATGATCATTGAAAATGCACAGGGTGAGAAAAACCAAATACTCTTTGAATATCCAAACATTCAGCCGAACAACGCTATTCTAGACGAATTGAACTCCTTTGCTGATTCGATCAAATCAGGCCGTCCTATCGAGGTTCCGCTAAGTGAGGGAACGGAAGCGCTTAAAGTAGCCTTAGAAATCATGAAGTTAATCAATGACTAACGCAAAAGCTACTCGATACCAATTAAGGATAAGGACATTAACTTTCCTCGTTGCACTCTTCTTCTGTTTTTCACTAAACGCACAGAGCGCTACATCTGCTATCGAAAAACTTCTGAAGGATCATAAAGCGACGGCCTCTATCACTCTTTTGGGAATTGATTCCGGGAAGGAATTCCATTATCAAGATTCGCTGAGATTGCCAATGTTGAGCGTTTATAAGTTTCCAATTGCCCTCTTCGTTCTGCACCAAGTTGACGAAAAGACAATAAGTTTAACGGATGAAATTCCATTGTCAACCAAAAATCTTCTACCTAATACTCACTCTCCATTAAGAGATCAACTAAAGCCAGGAACGAAAACAGCGAGCATTAAGGAGCTCCTCTATTATATGGTATCCCTTAGTGACAATAATGCATGCGATATTTTACTCAATATCCTTGGTGGTACTCGCGCTACAGAAAAATTCATCCATTCCCTAGGTATAGATGAGTTTCAAATGCCTTACACAGAAGAAGAAATGCATATTGGTTGGGGATTTCAGTATTCTAACTATTCAACCACTAGATCTTTGGCCTTACTGACAAAAAAATTCTATGAGGAAAAAATCCTCTCTAGAGAGTCCACCGATCTTCTTTTTAATATTATGCGCTCCACTTCAACGGGACCAGATAAAATAAAAAAATACTTACCGTTGGGTACTGTTGCGAATAAAACAGGAACCTCTGGACAGAACTCATTTGGTATGACTGCTGCAGAGAATGATCTAGCTATTATTAAAGCAAATGACGGAACTTCTTATGCATTAGTAATTTTCATTTCAGATTCTTGGGAAGCTCCCGAAAAGAACAAAGAACTTATTGCTAAAATATCTCAAGAGCTCTATGTGAGCTACCCCAATTTAAATAATAATATAAAGAATAAATAGATAATATGAAGAACATCGTTGTAATTGGTGCGGGAACTATGGGTAATGGAATCGCCCATGTATTTGCACAAAGTGGATTTAACGTTAGATTAATCGACCTATCAACCGAAAGATTAGAAGGGGGAATGGCCACGATTGAAAAGAACCTAGATCGTATGATTTCTAAAGGTAGTATTACACCTGAAGAAAAGCAAGACACCCTCGATCGCATTGCTACTTTTACTGAACTCAATAAAGAATCAGTAGATGCAGACCTTATTGTAGAAGCTGCGACAGAAAATCTAGAGCTAAAGTTAAAACTCTTCTCTCAGATGGACTCCCTGGCACCAGAGCACTGTATACTCTCAACCAACACTTCCTCCATCTCCATTACACAAATTGCAGCGGCTACTTCTAGACCGGAGAAGGTTATCGGAATGCACTTTATGAATCCTGTCCCTGTAATGAAACTAGTCGAAATCATTAAAGGTTATTCCACTTCAAAAGAAACCTTTCAAACCATTTTCGATCTTTCACTTCAACTTGGTAAAACACCTGTTGAAGTTAACGACTATCCTGGTTTCGTTGCCAACCGAATTTTAATGCCAATGATTAACGAAGCAATTGAAACCCTTTACAACCAAGTTGCTGGAGTTGAAGAAATTGACACCGTAATGAAATTGGGTATGGCTCATCCCATGGGTCCCCTTCAACTTGCGGACTTTATTGGTTTAGATGTGTGTCTTGCGATATTAAATGTGATGTACGATGGATTTAAAAACCCAAAATACGCACCGAATCCTCTATTGGTTAACATGGTAAGAGCAGGAAAACTAGGAGTTAAATCCGGTGAAGGTTTTTACGATTACTCTCAGAGTAAAAAGGCAGAAACAGTAGCCAAGCAATTCCAAAATAAGAATTAACAAAAAATTAAATAGGGAGCTATTTCCTTAAGGCTTTTTTGCCTATCTTTGATTAAGATTTAAACTTTACTAGCATGAAATTACCTAAATTTTTATTAGCGGACAATTCCGAAATGCCGGAAGACTTATTTGTTGTACACACGGAGTACCCACGTTTTATTCTTAATGTGGAGGAAGAAGAAGTGGAGTGGCTTGATGATTTAGATGGAGAAGATGAAGAAACAATGGCTACGGAAGCTACTAAAGTAGTAGAGCAAGCTTTCACTTGGTGTGACGAAGAGTTAGCACGTTATGACGAGGAGGACGACGAGGAATAAGTCTTTGATTTAATTACAAAATAGCAATCATAGCTGCCAGAACTTAAATAGTTTTTGGCAGCTTTTTTTATTCAATTATTAAATAGTTAAAGGACTAAAAAGAATATTTAAAATACGAATGCTCCTAAAAGAATTTGTCCCTATTTATAAAAAATCCTACCAGAAACCCAGGAGTTCCTAATTTTCCCAAATTAAAAAGGCCGTTTCCCTATTTGAAACGGCCCTAGAATTTCTAATTTTAGTAAAAGGTAAATATTTTATCTTTTCGTAAAACGTACTAAAAGTAAGTTATCCTTATAAAGTTCTAAAACGCTTCCATTGACTACATAATGATTAGCATTATTTAGCACACTTAAAAAATTGGCTTCTCCTGTCATATCAGGACAAGCTTTTTTTGTTGCACCAATTTGAGAAGCCTGAAATCCACCAGTATTAGGATTCAGTGTGAGTGAACCAAAATACGAGTTACATCCTGCATTGCCAGCAATCCGGTTATCTTCAATAAGTAGTGTGGCTGCAGGTGAACTACCGCCGTCTTGGACGATCCATTGAGTATTATATATGGAAGGCTGCTTAGAACCCACTTTACTTACAGTTCCGATAGCGGTACAAGACCAAACGGTAATAAAAGCCAGAAGCGCGAGAAGAAAATTTTTCATACTTTATAATTTTGAACCCTAAAGGTAAAAATTTTTTATCTAATACGCTCGAAATTCAATTCCTTTTTACCTAGCCCCTACTTAAAGTTACTATCGAATTTGAGCCTCAAATTTCTTTTCAAACAGCTTGATAAGACCGTTCATTACTTCAGAGATTTCCTTTTCATCAAGTGTCTTTTCCTCGCTAAGAAGTTCAAAACTTAAAGCATACGATTTTTTACCTTCCGGTAACTTTTCCCCTTCGTATACATCAAAAAGACCAACTTTACGTAAATAAGGTGAAGGTTTCTCCCATACCGCTTCAATTAGATCTTTATACAATTGATTCTTATCCAATAAAAGCGCTAGATCTCTCCTTACTATATTAAATTTAGGAAGTTCTTTAAATTGAACCTTTACTTCTTTACGAAGATTATGCAGTAATTCAAGTTCTAATTCTGCGTAAAAACAAGGTTGATCGATATCGGCCCGCTTTAAACTGGATCCACTCACCTTCCCTATTCGAGCAACTACCTGAGATCCTACTTGAATTGCAATCGATTCACTGAAACGATCGTCTTGAAGTGGAACTTCATTGTAAGATAGGCCAAGGCGTGACAAAAGCATCTCTACAACAGTCTTTAAGTGATAGAAATGAGTAGGCTGGGATTTATACAGCCAGCTCTCTTTCTGATCGTTACCAGTGATGAGCACAGCCAATTGCTTTCTCTCTTCGTACTTTTTTCTCTTATGATAAATGTTCCCAAGTTCGAAAAGTTTCAAATCGGAACGCTTTCTATTAATATTGAAAGATGCGTTGTCTAACATTCCGTCCATTAAGGATATTCTCATATGTGCCAGCTCTCCGCTTAGGGGATTGAGCAACGCAACGGCTTCACTGGTGTCACTTACTTGTCTAAGCGAGTTGTTCATTACCTCCGAAAATCCATTACTCTGAAGCGCTCTAGCCCAATGATCCTCAAGCACTTGAAGATCAACAAGGCTTAATGAAACGGGTGAGAAAGAAAACTTACTTGGTGATTCCACTTTATTGTACCCGTAAATTCTAAGAATTTCTTCAATTACATCGATCTCACGAGTGACATCCGCTTTAAATGTAGGCACTCTAAGCTCCAAACCGTTTTGGATTTCATTTAGAATCTCAATTTCTAAAGAACGTAAAATTTCTTTTACTTTCTCTCTATGGATTTTAATCCCCAAAATCTGATCGAGCATAGAGTAACGAAGCACTACATAAGCACCTTCAATGGGTTCTGGATAATGTTCTAAAAGATCTCCCTGAAGTACACCACCACAGACTTCTTCTATAAGCTTAATCGCATAGCTTAAAGCTAATTTCGTCATTTGTGGATCAACTCCCCTTTCAAATCGAAAAGAGGCATCCGTATTTAATCCATGGTACTTAGCTCCTTTTCTTACTAAGACAGGATCAAAATAGGCACTTTCTAAAAATATGCTCGTAGTGGTTGTCTGGACTCCTGAGTTTGCTCCACCGAACACACCTGCGATGCAAAGTGGAGTATTCTCTGCATCTTTTATCACGATTTCTGTGCCATTAAGCTCTCGCTTTATACCATCTAATGTAACAAACTCAGTGGATTTATCTACACTTCCCACTCTAATTTCATTTCCTTTGATCACAGCTAAATCAAAAGCGTGAAGCGGTTGACCCAGACTATGAAGTATGTAATTCGTGATGTCTACTACGTTATTGATTGGCTCGAGTCCAATAGACCGTAATCGATTCTGTAACCACTCTGGCGATTCTTCAACAACAATATTATTCATAATTGCACCAACATACCTTGGTGCCATTTCAGGCTGCTCCACAGTAACCTTAAAAGGAATCTCAGAATCACCTTCTACGGATTGACTACTTACTTTTTCAAAAGTAGATGCAATACTGTTGGACTGCAAATAAGCGTGCAAATCTCTTGCAACCCCATAATGAGACATAGCATCTGTACGGTTAGGTGTAAGGCCTATCTCGAAAACAGAATCATCGTACGACTCAAAATATTCATTCAAAGGAGATCCAACTTCAAACTTCTCATCTTCTAGTAACCAGATGCCTGAACTATCTTCTCCTATTCCCAATTCTGCTTGCGAGCAAAGCATCCCTGAGGACTTTTCTCCTCGAATTTTCGCCTCTTTAATTTGAAACGAACCTCCATTTTTATCGTACAAAACCGTACCAACAGTAGCTACCGCTACTTTTTGATCTTTGGCCACGTTGGGAGCACCACAGACAATTGTTAAGGGAGCTCCTTGAGAAATATCGACTTGTGTAATTTTTAATTTATCGGCATTGGGATGGGGTTCGCAACTTATCACTTTTCCCACTACAATTCCTTCAAGTCCTCCTTTTAAAGTTTCAAACTTTTCAATCCCTTCCACTTCAAGACCAATATCCGTTAGGATTTCTCCAATTTTTTCAACTTTTAAATCGGTCTGCAAGTAATCACGCAACCAGTTATATGAGATTTTCATTTGCTTTTTTCAGTTTATAAGCTAAGAGGGCAAATATCGTGATTTTTGGGCACAAGATAAAATTAGAATGACGAGAATTCCAATTTATTCTTCCCTACAGAAAAGAATAATAGCCGGCGCAAGGGCCGACTATTACAATCTATTTTATTTCAATATAGTTACATACCTATTACTGGCATAGAAAGCATAAGCAGATGCTCATCGTCTTCCAATCCATCAACTGGCTCTATAATTCCCGGTCGGTTTGGCATGGACATTTTCATAGTAATATCTTCTGAACCTAATACAGAAAGCATTTCGGTTAAAAACTTAGAGCTAAACCCAATGTTAATATCATCGCCATTATAATCGCAAGGAATCTGCATATCCGCTTTGTTCGCATATTCTGTATCTTCTGCATGCAGATGCAAAATATTACCCGATAACTTAAAACGCACTTGATTTGTGGATTTATTGGACATTATCGACGCTCTACGTATAGCTTGCAGAAGCAATAGACGATTGATAGTCAATACATTCGGGTTTTCTTTAGGGATAACTGCAGAGTAATTCGGGTATTTCCCGTCGATCAAACGACAGATCCATATATTATTACCAAAAGTAAATTTGGCCATATTTTCATTAAATTCAATAACAACCTCGTCATCCGTGGAAGAAAGAATGTTTTTAAAAATCGACAGAGGCTTTTTAGGCATGATAAACTCCATCGGTTCTGAAATCAAATCTTTTCTTTTATAAACCACTAAACGATGTGAATCGGTGGAAACGAAATTTGTTTCGTCTTCAGTAAACTGAAATAACACTCCGGTCATAACAGGTCTTAAAGAATCGTTCGAAGTAGCAAATAAAGTATTAGAAAGTGCTTCAGAAAGAATCCCAGCAGGCAAACTTACTTTCTGCGCCGCATCAAATTCGGGAAGTTCCGGATAATCTTCAGCATTGTCTAATGCCACCGCGAAATTATCTTTCTCATCTAGAATCTCCAGAAGACTACCATTTCCTTCTTCATTCTCTTTCACTGAAAGTGTTAAAGGTTGCTCACCGTAGGTTTTTACAAAGTCTTGAAAAATTTTAGCCGGAACAGCGAACCTACCTGTATCGTCAGATTTAACCTCCAGAGTAGTTAATAAAGTCGTTTCACCATCTGAAGCTGTTATCTGAAGTGAATTTTCCTGAACATCAAACAGATAATTCTCTAATATAGGTCGGGATTGTGAACTGGAAATTACCCCACTTACAGTTTGCAGAGCCTTCTGTAGCTCACCGCTTGAAACGATAAATTTCATAAATCAATTTAATTTCTACAAATATAAAAATAAAAGAACGAAATAAAGGACTAGAATTACCGAGTTATCAACAAAAATCAATAATTTACATTTGCGTAAACCATTACTATTGATTTAATAATAATTTCATGGCATCAAATGAAAAATCCGACGTTAATTTCCAGTTTTAAAAATGCGATCAATGGACTTCGAATTGCCCTGCGAAGTGAGAGAAATTTCCAATACCACCTATTAGCACTTCTTTTGAACCTTGCACTAATCGCATGGCTGCAAGTTCGTCCTTTAGAGGCAGCAGTCGTTTTAATCTGCTGTGGATTGGTTTTAGCAATTGAGCTTCTAAACACCGCTGTAGAAAAGGTTTGCGATTTTATTCATCCGGAATGGAATCAAAAAATAGGTACTATAAAAGATCTTAGTGCCGGCGCCGTATCCATTATCAGTTTTTTCTCACTGTGCGCTGCAGTTCTTATTTATTGGCCCTATCTTTTAAAACAGTTGGGATTTTAAAAATTAAATGCTGCAATTGCAGCATTTAATTTATTTGAAGTACTCGACTCCGTTTTTAAATATATTGTGGTAGTTCGCACCCGGTATATTTTTCATTAAACCGGAAGAATTTCGTTCTGTATGTCCCATTCGTCCGTAAATCTTTCCATCCGGTGAGGTAATTCCTTCAATTCCAAAAAAGGAATTGTTAGGGTTGAATGGCATGCCGTGGGCTACATTTCCGTTCAAATCCACATACTGCGTTGCAATCTGTCCTCGATTGTAAAGCGTTTGTAAGACTTCGGGCGCCGCAACAAATCGACCTTCTCCATGAGAAATCGGAATGGTATATACCTCGTCTTTTGTACCCTTCAACCAAGGGGATTGATCACTTACAACTTTTACATGAACCATTTGTGAAATATGCCTTCCAATGGCGTTATGCGCTAAAGTTGGGGAATTAGCATCTAAATCACGAATTTCACCATAAGGTAAAAGTCCAGATTTCACTAAGGCTTGGAATCCGTTACAAATACCTAAAATGAGTCCATCTCGATCTAAAAGCCCCATTACTGCCTGCTTCATTCTTTCGTTCTTTAGAACATTGACAATGAACTTTGCAGATCCGTCGGGTTCATCACCGGCAGAAAAACCTCCAGAAAACACCAATATTTCAGAGTTTTCAATCTGCTTTGCCCATGCCTCAATACTTTCATCCAAATGCGTATGACTAATATTGACTAAAGGAATACTGCTTACCTCCGCTCCTTCATTTCGAAAAGCTTGAATCGTTTCGTATTCGCAATTGGTTCCAGGAAATACGGGAGCAAAGACTCTTGGAGTAGCCACTCTTTTTTGAGCAATGGCAGGTGCCATGATGGGCTCGAATTTTTCTGGCGTAATTAGTTCAATAATTTTTGAATTTTTCTCTTTGGTAGGGAAAAGTTCATCAAAAGTTGACTTGTATACTTTTAAAAGAGTATCGATTTCAAACTCCTCTTCATTTAGCTTTAATACTGGCTCATTAGTTACCTGGCCAATGCGTACGAAGTGTGCGGAATCTAGTTCCTCGCTGGACTCGACAACCAAACTTCCAATGGATTTTTCTAGCAGTAACTCCTTTTCAATTTCTATCTGTGCACCCAGATGATTACCAAAACTCATTTTTGCTAAAGCTACCGCTAACCCTCCAGTCTTAATGGTTTTTGCCGAAACGACTTTACCATCAACTATCAGCTGGTGCAACTCTTTATAAGCTTCCTTTAAGCTATCATACGATGGAAGACCTTCGCTAGTGAGCTGATGCCTGTAGAAGTAGAGATCGTTTCCTGCAGTTTTTAATTCTGGAGAAATAATGGAATCTACTGTTCCATGAGCACAAGCAAACGAGATAAGGGTTGGTGGTACATTAAGTTCCATAAAAGTACCACTCATGGAATCTTTTCCTCCAATGGCCGCAAGACCCAAATTCATCTGTGCATCGTAGGCTCCTAAAAGAGAAGAAAGCGGTTTTCCCCATTTTTCTTTATCGTTTCCTAGTTTTTCAAAATACTCTTGAAAGCTTAGACGAACGTTTCGATAATCTCCGCCCATGGCTGCTATTTTAGCAACACTTTCCACTACAGCGAGGGAAGCTCCTATCAATGAATTCTCTGAGGAATCAACGGGATCGTAACCCCAAGATGCAAGGGAAACGGTTTTCACCTCTTTTGCTCCAAGCACAGGCAATGTTTGAACACTTCCTTCCATTTGTGTTTCTTGGTGTTTACCACCGTAAGGCATAGATACGGTAGTTCCTCCAACCGAGGCATCAAACATTTCATGCAGACCTTTTTGCGATGCCGTATTTTTATCCCCTAAGATTTTAAGAAACTTCTCAGGAGTAAATGTTTCACTTTCGCTACTTAGTTTCTTAAGATGAGAAATTTTTGCACTTTGGCTCTTACTGCACCCGTTGGTATCAAGGAATGCGCGACTCAAATCGACGATCATTTCTCCTTTCCAATACATCTGCATTCTACCCGTGTCATTTACTTTAGCTATTTCAAAAGCGTGAATATTTTCTTTAGCGCAAAGCTCTATAAAACGTGCACTATCGCCATTTTCCACGACAACAGCCATACGTTCTTGAGACTCCGAAATGGCCAGTTCTGTTCCACTTAAACCCTCGTATTTCAAAGGCATGGTATCTAATTGAATCGAAATACTCGGAGCGATTTCTCCAATAGCAACCGAAACACCTCCAGCTCCAAAATCATTGGATTTTTTTATCATGCGAGTAACTTCAGGATTTCTGAAGAGTCTTTGAATTTTTCTTTCCTCTACTGCGTTTCCTTTCTGGACCTCTGTTGATAAAGTATGAATGGATTCTTGATCTTGCTCTTTGGAGCTTCCTGTGGCACCTCCCACTCCATCACGTCCTGTAGCTCCTCCCAGCACAATAACCACATCTCCATTTTCTGGCTGCTCTCTTCTAACCCAATCTTTTGGTACGGCTCCCACAACAAATCCCACCTCCATACGTTTCGCTTTGTAGCCGGAATGGTAGATCTCATTTACTAAAGTAGTGGCTACACCAATCTGGTTCCCATAAGAAGAATATCCGTTTGCTGCTTGTCTAGAAATGACTCTCTGCGGAAGCTTACCCTCCATGGTCTGAGAAATAGGTTCTAGTGCATTTCCAGAACCACTAAGGCGCATCGCCTGATAAACATAAGCTCTTCCAGAAAGCGGGTCTCTAATAGCCCCTCCTAAACAGGTTGAAGCGCCTCCAAAAGGTTCAATCTCCGTTGGGTGGTTGTGCGTTTCGTTTTTAAAAAGTAAATACCACGGTTCCTCTTTTCCGTCGTACTGGGCCGTAATCTCAACCGTACAGGCATTGATCTCGTCCGAGATCACTAAATTATCAAGATGACCAGTTTTATAAAGATACTTAGCTGCAATAGTTCCAATATCCATTAAAGAAATTGGCTTCTGCTCTCTTTGTAAGAAAGCCCTTTTACTTAAGTAGTCCTTGTAGATTCGCTCCAGCACTTCCTTGTATTCACCTTCAAACTCAATTTCATTTAAATGGGTTTCAAAAGTCGTGTGTCGGCAATGGTCACTCCAGTAGGTATCTAAAACTTTTAATTCCGTTTCACTAGGATCTCTTTGTTCGGACTGGAAATAATTCTGAATGAATTTAAGGTCCTCCAAATCAAATGCAAAACCTTCTGAATGATAAAATTCTTGCAACTTATTTTCATCCCATGAAGTAAATCCTTCGTGGTATTTAATCGGTCTTGGCAGTTCCTGTTTTGGGATCTCTAAAACCGAAAGGTCTTTCTCTTGACTCTCTACCTTATTGACTAAATGCGACTCAATAATTGGGAGATCAGAATCTTGAATCCCAGAAAAAACGTACAGTTTTCCACTTCTTACTTCCGCTTTTTCATTGTCTGTTAAAAGCGCGATACACTGCTCGGCTGAGTCCGCTCTTTGATCGTATTGACCTGGAAGAAATTCAGTAGCTAGGAAAAGTTCTTTCGCTGGATTTTCCATGTGCAGTTCATCAGTTACTGGATCCACAAACGTACTGTGCAGTACTTTGTTAAAATCTTCGTCCGATAACTCAAATACATCATAGATATTAAATACTTTGACGTTTTGTATTTCTGGGAGAATCATTTTGAGTTCGTCAAGCACTTTTGGACTTTCAACATCAAAGATTCCTTTTTTCTCAACAAATATTCTTCTATTCATTCCGTTTGCCCTACTTTTTAAGTTTAGGGTGTTTATTTAGTTTGTAATTTTCAGTGCTTTTTCACACCTGCTATTAAAACAGGCAGCCAAAAAGACTGCCCTAGGGTTTTTATACTTTAAGGTCGGTTTCAAGTCCAATATCGCCCGAATACTTTTTGAGTACCGGTGTAATTTCATTGGTGATAAATTCTTCCGTCTGAATCGGAGCAAATCCAATAAAATTCTTCGGATCCATCACCTCAGACAATTTGGCTTTATCCATTTTTAAGGAAGTATCTCCAAGAATCCTTTCCATCAAATCATTTGCCTTACCCTCCATTTTAACTTTTTTACTCGCCTCCATGGAATGCTGACGTATGGTCTCATGAATTTCCTGGCGGTCTCCACCTGCCTTAACTTCTTCCATGATTATGTATTCCGTTGCCATAAATGGAAGTTCTTCCATTATGTGCTTATGAATTCTATTTTCATAAACCACCATACCACTTAGAATATTGTTCCAAATAAGAAGTATGGCATCAACTGCTAAGAAAGCTTGGGGTATTGTTAATCTCTTATTAGCACTATCGTCAAGAGTTCTTTCAAACCACTGAGTCGAGGCTACCATTGCTGAACTTTGAGCTAAGGACATAACGTACTTGGCTAGGGCTCCAATTCGTTCCGAACGCATTGGGTTTCTTTTATAAGCCATTGCCGAAGATCCGATTTGATCTTTCTCAAAAGGCTCTTCAATCTCTTTTAGATTCTGAAGTAATCTTAAATCGTTGGTGAATTTATGCGCACTCTGTGCAATGTTAGATAAAAGCTCTACAGCTTTGGCATCAATTTTCCGATCGTAGGTTTGTCCAGAAACGCCAAAAACTTTCTCAAAGCCGAAGCGAGCGGAAAGCTTTTGATCCAAATGCTTTACTTTTGAATAATCTCCTTCGAACAGCTCCAGAAACGAAGCAGCAGTTCCTGTAGTTCCCTTGACACCTCTGAACCTCAACGTTTCTAAAAAGAATTCAAGCTCTTCTAGATCAAGCAAAAGGGATTGTAACCATAGCGTCGCTCTTTTCCCTACCGTAGTAAGTTGCGCTGGCTGATAATGCGTAAAACCTAAAGTGGGTAAATCTTTGTATTGAATGGCAAAATCAGAAAGTTTACTCATTACATTAACAAGTTGTTTTCTAATCAGTTGAAACCCATCTCTTATTTGAATTAAGTCTGTGTTATCTCCTACGAAGGCTGAGGTGGCCCCCAAGTGGATAATTCCCTTAGCCGTTGGCGCTTGGTCTCCATAAGCATGCACATGAGCCATCACATCGTGACGAAACTTTTTTTCGTATTGTGCTGCTTTTTCAAAATCGATATCGTCTTGATGCTTTTTTAGTTCATCAATTTGCTCCTGCGAGATTTCAAGTCCCAATTCCTTTTGGATTTCTGCCAAGGCTATCCAAAGCTTTCTCCAGGTTCTAAATTTCTGATTGGGTGAAAAATTAAAAAGCATTTCTTCACTGGAGTAGCGTTCTTCCAATGGATTTTTATAGGAATTCATCTAACTGAAAATTTCTGATTGAATGTCACAAAATTATGGATTTTAAGTGAGAAATGAAAGGACTTAAATAACAAAGGACCACTCAAAATTCAGAGTGGTCCTGTTGCCCTTGAAAAGAGGAATTAATTGGAGAATTATTTACTCCAGTTCACTCGTTTTGTTTTCACTTGCGAGGAGCTATTTCCAATCATAATGTCAAACTCCCCAGCCTCCCAATCATAATTTAATTTATGATCGTAATATTTTAGAAGCTCTGGAGAAATATCAAAAGTAACGGTTTTAGATTCTCCTTTCTTTAGAAAAACTTTTTCGAATCCTTTAAGTTCTTTAACCGGTCTTGTATTCGATCCTACTAAATCACGGATGTACAATTGAACGATTTCAGCTCCATCGTATTTTCCCTTGTTGGTTAAGGTAATACTGGCCTGAATGGTCTGATTTCCTTTTGGAGACTCATTAGAAACTTTCACATCAGAAAAAGTAAAATCACTGTAACTCAGTCCGTACCCGAATTCAAACAGCGGAGTTAAGCATTCATCCATGTAATTGGCACGGAAGCGCTCGTAAGTACATTTCTCTACTTTCTCAGGATCTAAAGGTCGTCCTGTATTTTTATGATTGTAGTAAATTGGAATTTGCCCTACACTTCTTGGGAAAGTCATCGGAAGTTTCCCCGAAGGATTGGTTTCTCCAAACAGCACATCTGATACCGCGTAACCTGCCTCTGTTCCAGGGAACCAAGCATTTAAAATGGCATCGGGTTGCTCGACTACATCGGTTAAAGTCATAGCTCGACCTGCAAAGAGCACCATAACGATCGGCTTGCCCGTTTTCTTCAGTTCATTTAATAAATCAACTTGCGCTTGAGGTACTCCAATTTCAGCTCTCGAAGAAGACTCTCCGCTCATTTCCGCGCTCTCTCCAATTGCAAGTACAATCACATCGGCCTGATTTGCTGTAGCAACAGCTTCTTGTAATAACACTTCTTTTCCTCTATTGTCTCGATCTACTACCTTACCGTGGGCAGCATATACGTTTTCTAGAACTTCATTGTCTTCAACGTTGGAACCTTTTGCCACTAAAACCTTTACGTTTTTTCCAACCGTTTCTTTCAAGCCTTGTTCTAAAGTAACTGCAGAGCCGTGTTTGGTAGCTACACTCCATGTTCCAGGCATGTTAACAGAGTTAGATACCAGTGGACCAATAAGGGCAATAGTTCCTGTTTTTTTAAGAGGTAGAATTCCTTTCTCATTTTTTAGAAGTACCATAGATTGGGCTGCAATTTGGCGCGCCTCTTCTCGGTTCTTCTTACTAAAAACTTCTTTCTTAGCGGCTCCTGGTTTTCCGTAACGATAAGGATCTTCAAATAAACCAAGATCGTACTTTGCCTCTAGAATTCTACGTGCAGCTAAAGTGATTTCCTGCTCTGAAATTTTTCCTTCAGCTAAGGATTTTTTTAACGTTCCTAAGAATCCTTCCGCAACCATATCCATGTCAACACCCGCTTTAAGAGCTAAGGCAGAAACCTGTTGCAAATCTCCCATACCGTGCTGAATCATTTCACTAATTCCGGTATAATCACTTACAACAAATCCATTAAAGCCCCACTGCTTTCTTAGTACTTCATCCATGAGCCATTTATTTCCTGTCGCAGGGATTCCGTCCACTTCATTGAAGGCGGCCATCACCGATCCTACACCTGCATCAACAGCTGCCTTGTAAGGAGGGAAATACTCATTAAACATACGAGTGTGGCTCATATCTACTGTATTGTAATCCACTCCTCCTTCAGGAGCTCCATATAATGCAAAGTGCTTTACGCAGGCAAGGATGGTAGATTCTAAGGAAAGATCGTTCCCCTGGTAACCGTACACCATCGCTTTAGCTATTTCACTTCCTAGAAAAGGATCTTCTCCTGCACCCTCAGAAACTCTACCCCAACGAGGTTCTCTAGAGATATCCGTCATAGGAGAGAACGTCCAGTTAATTCCATCTGCAGCCGCTTCTTTAGCAGCAATTTGGGCGGACCTCTGGATTAAATCTCTGTCCCATGTAGCCGCAAGTCCAAGGGGAATTGGAAAGGTGGTTTCATATCCATGGATAACATCCATTCCAAAAAGCAATGGAATTTTTAATCTTGATTTTTCAACAGCAAGCTTCTGAACATCTCGGATTTTATCTGCTCCCTTAATGTTGAAAAGTCCTCCGACCAGACCTTGTTCAATCTTCTTTCCAATATTGGAACTCTGCGCCTGCCCCGTAGTAAAATCACCAGAAGTAGGAAGGTTTAATTGACCTATTTTTTCGTCAATCGTCATACGACTGAGCAAGTCATCAATAAAAGCTTTCTTCTTCGTATTGTAGTTTGCACTCTGGTAGGATTGCACAGGATGATGAACCAGTTCTTGGGCAAAAACCACTGGCGAAAGCGCCAAAAGTGCGACGGTAATTAATCTTTTCATATTTATATTATTTAATATTATTCTTTGATTTCCTTTTAGAAAGCATCCAAGAGTAGAGCTCTTTATTGGAGTAAGTTGAATCCCACGAGTTGTGGTTATCGTCTGGGAATATTTGAAGCTCAACCTCAGCTTTTATTTTACGTAACTCTTGGTACATCGTTATCGAATTCATAGGAGACACTATATCATCGTTACCTCCATGAAAAATTCGAATCGGCAAAGTTTTATAACGATCAATAGTGGCTCGCATCCACCGATCTGCCGGGGCACAAACCACCGAAAGGGAAGCAAAGAGCTCTGGATGCTCATTAGCTAATTTCCAACTGCCCCATCCCCCCATAGATAGACCCGTTAAGTGAATTCTTTCCGGATCAATGGAATATTTTTGCTCAATTTCTTTAATTAAGGCATAAACGGCCTGTGTATCCCACCATACGTTTTCAGGACATTGAGGCGCTAATATCGCTACCGGTTCTTCAATAAATTCTTTATAGGTGAAAGGACTGTGGGCTTTAACCAAATCCAGGTTGGTACCTCTTTCTCCCGAACCATGTAAGAAAACAATTAAAGGCACTTTTCCTTTTGCATTTTTCGGATAATCCAATAGATAGGAAATTTGCTTTTTTTCTGGACTAGATAACTGCGAAACTCCTCGAACTTCTTGAGCATAGCTGCAGAAAAAGGAACTAAAACCAAATACAAGGGCAAAGAAAAAGTGATAAAATCTTGAGTTTATATTCATAACTAAGGATTTAGGGAATAACGATCGGATTTGAATTCTAGTTTTTTAAGACCGGACTGAATATCAGGTGCATTCATAAAAAGTTCCCAAAGCATTCCGGTACGGTAATTCTCAATCATTGGTGCGATTGTGCCCTGATCAATTGCTAAATACCATGGGGTGGTCCAGTCATCGTAATGCACAGAGGTGGCATCAAAAGGGCCTGCCTCTCCAATGAATTGTGGCTTCTCTTCGTATAAGAATTTTAGAACGGCCATGGACTCCTTGGGCGTATAGGGAAAACTACTTAAAGCCGCTGTTGGCGTGATTACCCCACGATCATTAGAGGGCATATGGGCCGTATATCCTACACTACCGTCGGGATTACGGGAATAGGAAGCCGTCATTCCCCAATAATTCTCGCCGTAACCTTTCCAATTCTTTGGGTTTTCTAACGCATAATTATAGCTAACAAGAACGTGGTTTCTATTGAGAGCAAAATAATCTTGTATCTGACGATCAGAGAGCCCTCGAGGATCGAGTCCCAAGTAAGAATATTGAGCCCAGAAAAGTGGCCCTCCGTACTTTTCAGCTCCATTGTGTTTTACGTAAAGTGGCAATCCGTATTGCGTATGTTCTGTTGTATATGTTGCATTACGAGTCCAACCTTTGTAGTAGGTTTCCTTATCAATTGGGTGGGTCGGTGAGGAGGCGGCTAAAATATAAGTAATAAGACATTCGTTGTATCCTTCTAAAGGAAAATTCATATCCCAACCGTAGTTTTCACTCCAATGCCAATAAAGCACTTTCTCCCCTCCTTTAGTGTACCAATTCCAATCTACACCCCTCCAAAGGTCGTCCATTTTTTTAGCCAAGGCTTGTTCCTTCTCACTTCCGTTTTTAAAGTACTCACGAACCGTTATAATTCCTTGAACCAAAAAAGCAGTTTCAACCAAATCACCTCCGTCATCCTTTTTTCCAAAGGGAACCGTTTTACCTGTTTTACCGTCGATCCAATGAGACCAAGCGCCGTGGAAGCGATCCGACTGGGCTAAAAAATCGGCGATGTGATCAAGTCTTTGAACCGCCTCCTCTCTAGGAATCCAGCCTCTCTCAATACCCACTAAGAGTCCCATTAATCCAAAACCACTTCCTCCAGTCGTAATGACATTAGAATCCCCATAAGGATAGTGGTTATCCTGATGGTAACGCTCTCTGGCGAGTAACGAATTAGGTTCGGCAAAATCCCAAAAGTATTTGATCGTTTCTTTTTGAACCCGATCCATAAGAGCAATATCGTTACTTGAAAAATCGGCCCTTTCTTGCTCAGTAGCAGTCTGACTTACCGAACAAGACGCCAATACTGTTCCTATGGCTAGTGCAAACACAAATAATTTCTTCATTTGATTTAATTTAATAATTACAAGCCGTACTGGGACGAGCTAAATCCTAATTTTTTTAATCCTTCTTTAATTTCTGGAGCGTTCATAAAGAGTTTCCAAAGAAAGGAAGTCCGATGGTTTTCCACCATTGGAGCAATGGTTCCTTGATCAATGGCTAAGTATCGTGGAGTTACCCAATTATAATGTAAGCTATAGGCGTCGTAAGGCCCCATGGGTCCTACTAATTTTTCTTTCTCTTCTTCGTACAAATAGCGAAGCATTACTAAGCTTTCTTGAGGAAGATAAGGCATACTGGAAAGCGAAGCCGTAGGAGAAATCACTCCCGTATCATTGGATAGTGAATGTGCGCTATAAGTGGTCGAGCCGTTTGTAGCTCTCGAATAGCTCGCGGTCAGCCCCCATCCTTTCGCTCCGTATCCAGAAAAATTCTTTGGGTTTTGCAGAGCGTACTGATACATAATTTTCGCATGATTCATCACGGCATTACCGTAATTAACAAATTCATCCGAAAGACCTCTGGGGTCTAGTGCCAGAAAAGAATAATGGGACCAGAATAGGGGTCCTACAGAATTACGCTGGCCGTTATGAGCGACCTCTAGAGGCACACCATATAAGGAAGCACCTGAACGGATTGCACCTCCTCTGGCCCAGCCTGATGTATAGACCGATTTAGTGATTGGAAAAGTGGGGGAACTCGCTGCAAGTAGGTAAGTGATCAGTGTTTCATCAAATCCCTGAACTTTCATATTCATGGAAAAAGAATGATTGGGACTCCAATGCCAATAGAGAACCTCTTGCCCTTGAGTATACCAATTCCATTCGATACCTTTCCATAGCTGATCCGCTTTTTTAGCTAAGTCCTTTTCTCTTTGCTCTAAAGAGTGAGCAAAGTACTCTCTAACACAAAGGAGTCCTTGCGCGAGAAAGGCGGTTTCCACTAAATCCCCACCATCGTCTAGAGAACTAAAGGGAAGAACTTTTCCATCGGAACCATTAAGCCAGTGAGGCCAAGCGCCATGAAACCGATCTGCAGACTGCAAAAAATCCAATTGTTTTTCGAGTCGGGATACAACTTCTTCTCGATTCAAAAATCCACGTTCAACACCTACTAGTAAATTTAAAAATCCAAAACCTGAGCCTCCCACTGAAATAACAGAACGATCTAAACCTGGATTTTCGATGTGGTAGCGCTCACGGGCAAGGCCTGATTGTTCCTCAGCATAATCCCAAAAGTACTTAATAACATCTTTTTGAACTTGATCCATAAGTTGTTGATCCGAAAGTTTTGGTTCCGGTACCTCAGGGGTAGGATCTGGATCCGGCTGAGGAACTGGAGACCCACGTTCTGGCGCAGAACAACTAAGTAATGCAAAAAGAAGAAATAGAACGGTATGAAAAGCCTTGTTTTTCACTTTTAAAAAATGGGCACTCTCGGTTCACAACCTTCATGCCCATTCTATTATAGGTTAAAAATTATCGATTTTGAGAAAATAGTGCGCTCACCTCCTGAGATGAAAGCGCTGTACTATACATTCGGAACTGATCGATTCCTCCAGTCCATGAATTCTTTAACCAGTCCCCTGCCCCTTGCTCAATTTGCTCAGCGGTAAACTCTTGAGGACCTGCACCAATTTTCAGTCCTGTGATTTTAGATTCTTCTAATACCACATTTCCATGATTGGTCCATTCGGGTTTAAAACTATGAGCCACTCCATCCTTATAGAGGGTCATCACAGAGGTTCCTCCATCGTAAACAAAAGCTAAATGATGCCAATTGCCATCATAAAAACCTGTGACGGCATTTGCCCCAACCCATTCAAACCATTTTTCACCTGTAGCATCTTTCACAAAAAACTTCACAATCGGAGTCTCTACAGATCCTTCAGTTAAAAGAAACATTGTTCCTCCCGACCAGTGGTAAGAAGCATCAGTCGGCATACTGAAAATATGATCGGTTTGTAAATCACCTTTTTTTGCCCAAAGAGAAACAGTGAAACTTCCTGCAGTGGTCGCAAAATCATTTGCGCTTGAATATTTGATGTATTTGTACTGCTCTCCTTGAATCGCCTTTCCACTAATCCCTTCTATTGATTGAAGTGGATTAGAACTAGGGAACTTGGCACGCACACTATCTACTGCATTCATTAGTTCATTCGAAGATTCGCCATCAAAGGCAGTATAAAATTTCAGAGGACCTCCTACCGGATTTGCATCCGTAGGAAAATCTCCTAATACAGGTCGTTCTAAATCTTGGCAAGAAACAACTGCTACTAAGGATAAAACCGCTAGCGTTTGTTTTATATACTTTTTCATTTTGAAGTCTTTAGATATTAATAATTAGGATTTTGAACCAAAATTCCTTGCGCTTTGTCTATGGCTTCTTGAGGGATTGGAAAGTGCATGTTTTTATTCTGATATCCTTTTGAAGCAAGAACTGTAATAGCGTCGTTCCAACGAACTAGATCATAGAATCTTTCAAACTCTAATGCAAATTCAAGACGTCTTTCTTTCTTAATTGCATCTCGCATTGCAGCTTGGCCTACTGCAGTTGTAGCAGAAAGTCCTGCTCTCGAACGAATTTGATTAACATATGTTTGAGCTTTGGCAGTTTGCCCGGTCTCATTAGCTGCTTCTGCCGCCATTAAAATAACATCCGCATAACGCATAAGTTTCACGTTCTCCCACATATTTTTGTTATTGGCGTACTTCTCACGTTCCGCTGGAAAAGTGTATGCTTTTCCATTCCAGTACTTCTGCGCAAGTGGTGGCGAATCCGGCAGGGTTTTCAAACCGTAAATATCCAATTGTCCACTTTCTAAAATCGTTGTCTTCTTTCTTAGGTCATTAGGTTCATAGGCAGCAACAAGTCCTAAGGAAGGAACATTGAATCCCCAACCTAAATCCCATTCACCCGACCCTCTAACTCCTTGAGATTCGTAAAAGTTATTAGTATACTTAGTAGGATAATCGTACGTTTTTTGAACTTCAAAAATAGACTCTCTAGAATTATTTCCTGCCAGGGTAAACTCGAAATCATAAGTGGAACTCAGACTATAAACTCCCGAGTTAATGACTCCTTCGGATTGTGCTAAAGCCTGGGACCATTTCCCCTGATACAAATAGAGTTTTGCAAGATAGGCCTGAGCCATTCCTTTTGTGGCTCTACCTAAATAGGCGGTAGGCCATTGTGTTGGTAGAGCAGCCATGGCTTCTAAAAGGTCTTTCTCAATTTGAGCGTCGACTTCTGCCACCGTATTTTTTGGTGCAATTTCGTCCTGTGGCTCATCAATGGAAAGCAGGATAATAGGAACTTCTCCGTAGTCTCTGCGCAATTGAAAATAGGCAAAACCACGAATGGCTTTCGCTTCCGCAATATTGGTCAGTGTACCTTCGGTTGTATCACCCGATGCTTCTGCATCATTGATCAGTTCATTCGCATCAAAGATCAACTTATAATGCCCTTTCCAGTTATTATTGATATGTCCGTTGGTGGCAACATAAGCAAATCGGTCAAAGACATTCCCATCAGTTGCTCCATCAGATTCTGTACTTCCTTTTTCACTATCATCAGATCGAATGATCCGAGTCCAAACTGAGGTAAAATCACTAATTCCTCCTTGAGATAGTAAGGTGCTGTAGAGTCCAAAAGCTTGGGCCTCAAAACCACCGACAGGAACTTCTCCCACGGTTGGTCGTCCTTCAGGTTTTAAATCCAAATAATCACTGCTGCAACTTGAAAGTGCCAGAGCGCTACAGGACATTATTCCCGTCATTAGGTAAATTCGTATGTATTTAGTATTCATCTTGCTTAAGTTTTAAAAAGTTACGTTTACACCAAAACTAGTGACTCTAGGGTTAGGATATCCACTACCATTGACCCCAAACTGTAAGGCTGATCCTCCTGATTCTGGAGTAAAGCCATTAACATGATCCCAAGTTTTTAAATTCTGTACATTGAAATAAACTTTTAAACCTTGGATATTGAGTCCACTCAAAAGATCAGGATTAAAATTATAACCCAACTGAACATTTCTGATTCTAAAGAAACTACCATCTTCAATCATATAAGTAGAGTTCTCCCGATTGTAAGCTGATTTACTGTAGCTACGAGGTTCCCAATTGGAACTTCCAGCCTCTGTCCAGCGATCCAGTCTCTCCACACGGTAGTTAAACGGAGCAAAGGAATTTCCATTCCCCCAAGTTCTAAACACTTCGTTTCCGTAAACCCCAAAGAAATCTGCACTAAAATAAACACGTTTAAAATCTGCCCCAATAGAAAATCCATACGTAAAATCAGGAGTTGGATCCCC
This sequence comes from Bacteroidota bacterium, assembly GCA_023393915.1. GTDB lineage: Bacteria > Bacteroidota > Bacteroidia > Flavobacteriales > Weeksellaceae > Planobacterium_A. The sequence goes on from JAEXBS010000047.1 coordinate 340,892, forward strand.
AATGATTCCTCTATCGTCTGGGGTAATGGAACCGTCCCCGTTCATATCTTTAAACTTAAGATCTCCAGGTCCGATATCTCCAACACTTGAAGGTGGAGACGCTAAGATATCTGCATAAGATTGGTAAACTCCCTCTACAGTGTATCCGAAGAAAGCTCCGACCGGTGCACCCTTTCTAAAAATTGAAGGTCCTGAAAACACTTCGTACCCGTCTTCAAATACGCTAAGAACTTCTGTTTTAGTGGTCGTTAAGTTCGCATTAATATAATAATTAAAATTCTCCGAAATTTGATCTTTCCATGATGCAGTAAATTCAAATCCGTTGGACTGAATCGATCCCGCATTAGTAAAGAAATTAGTTGTTCCCGTTACATAGGTAAGCAAATCGTTTGTTTGCTTGTTGTAATAAGTCGCATCAAAAGAAAGTCTTCTTCCCAGCATTTGTGTCTCAATTCCCGCTTCATAGGATTCAATTTCTTCCCACTTCAAATTTTCATTTTCTTCAAAAGCTTTGATAAAGGCAGGATAAAGGAATCCATTAAATACTCCCGTTCCACCTTCTTGGTAGGTTGGATAATACAAGTAATTTCCTGGCACAAACTGGTTGCCTAAGGTACCGATGGATCCTTTTAATTTTAAAAGGTCGAAGAAATTCTGGTTGTCCATAAAAGCTTCTCGAGATACTTCCCAAGCGGCCCCTAAAGACCAGAACATCTGACTTCGGTTGGTTGGGGAGAGACGCGAAGAAGAGTCGTTTCTAATCGAAGCATTGAAGACGTATTTATTCGCATAATTATAAAGCAAACGACCTAAGTAAGCCACCTGCGTTGCTTTATTTTGAATACTATTAACCTCTTTGGTTGTAGCATCTACGTAATCTGCACCAATATACCAAAATCTAGAATCGTAAGGAATCTGTCCTAGCGGACTAGAAAGACTTCCTTTTCCAGAAGCATTGAGCTCATAGAAATCATCATAAATGCTTGTAAAACCTGCCATTAAAGTTAAATCGTGTTTGTCCCAACGATTTTTATAAGTTAGTAAGTGGTCTTGTTGAAAGGATTGTGTACGTCTTTCGTACTGACGAACTCCAGTTAAAATCCGACTAATGAAAGGTGTGGTAGAGTTGGTTTCTTGAACATATAGATCAAATATTGGATCGTATCCTCTTCCGTTTCCTTGACGGTATTGGCCATAGAAATTAGATCGGAAAGTGAAATTATCTAAGAAATCAAACTCAAAATAAAGGTTAGGGTTGAATTGGAACTCTTTATTTTTCTGTGTATACTTTTGACCTTCGATAAAGGCGAGTGGATTAGCAATTTGCGCCGCTCCTAATTCTTGTGGCAATGAATTGTACATACCATAATACTCACCCTCAATCAAATTAATAGGTTCAACAACCGGTGTTGCATTAAGGGAAGATCCGAAACTATGAATTTGCGGTAGTTTAGAGAAAGATCCCGTGAATCCAACCCCTGCCCTAATATGATCTGTAATCTTTAGGTCATCATTAAACTTCATCGTCATTCTAGAATAATCTTCGTATTTGATGGATCCTTCTTCGGTTTGATAACCAAAGGAAAAACTCACTCGGTTTTTTTCATTTCCGTTAGAAATGGAAACTCCGTGATTTGATACCATAGCTCCTTTCTTAGAAATCACATCCAACCAATTGGTGTTCGCATCAAACATGGAAAAACCTCCATAGGGGCTAAGGCCCTGATTGACCATATCCTCATTATAAAGCATCCGGTACTGATCTCCATTAGTTACTTCAGGTTTCCCATCAAACGACTTGACCCCAACTGAGGAAAAGAGGTTTACATTGGTCCTTCCACTCTTGCCTCGTTTAGTAGTAATAATGATGGCTCCATTGGCACCGCGGCTACCAAAAATAGCTAAAGAGGAAGGATCCTTAAGGATTTCCATCGATTCTATATCGCTTGGATTAACAAAGTCGATATTATTTACAAATACCCCATCCACAATATATTGTGGCTGTGTTTGGTTCACTGTCACTGTACCCCTAATACGTACATCGGCCTGGCTTCCCGGTTGCCCCGAATTCACAATCGACACCCCAGCTACTTTACCCTGAAGGGAATTCACGGGGTTGGACGCTGGTTTATCGGCGATCTGATCGCCGTCCACTTTTACAATAGATCCTGCTAAATCTCTCTTTTTTGCCGTCCCGTATCCTATCACAACCACTTCATCGATACTTTGTTCACGCACCGTGTCTTGAGTGGTTTGTGCCTGCAAATCCGCACCAAAGTACAGCGCTGCAATAAGGCATGAAAACTTTAGATTCCTGTTTTTCATAATGTTAACCTTTGATTAAATTCTCTCTATACCTAATAGACGCACGGTCTATTTTATTATCTCAAAATTAGAAAATATTTAGAAATCTTTCACAAATTATTAACATTATTTCACTAAAACCTAGTATTTCAACTATTTGGCCAATGATATTTTGGCTCAATTTTTGGAAACTCATAGCATTATTCACTCCATAACACTTTAAACTCAACTTCTTATGAAACTTAAAACCATCATAGTTGCCTCCCTTTCTACTGCAGTCGTTGCCGGAACTGCACAATCCTGTGTTGCCTTAGCAACTACAGGGGTGGGCCTTGCAGTGCTTAAACAAATCTTACTTGGCGGTATCTCTAGAGGAATCTCAGTTCTTGGAAACAAGCAAGCCTTCTTGCAAAATGACCTAATTGATATGGCACTACCCAAAGCATTAAGAGAAATCAATCAAATACTAGAACCTATCGCTCCTTCCCTTGTTGAAAACGAAAGAGATTATATTGCGCAGGCCGCAGTCTACACGGTAAAAATTGCAGAACCTATTTTAATTGATGCCGTTAATAGTTTGACCGCGCAAGATGTAATGCGAGTTTCTCAAGGTGGAAAAGGAGCAGCAACAGCCCTTTTGAAGGAGAAAACAGCTTCTCAACTTATGCTCGCCATTCAACCTAAAGTGGACGAAAAATTAAATGAATTCGGTATTGTTCGAAGTCTCAACTTAGCCCTGCAAGGCAACCAACTTTTAGGAGGTATTTTAGGGGAAAGCAACCAAAATTACAATCTTGCATCTGGAGGACTTAGTAGATTAGCCTCAGAGCAAATGGTGGACGGACTCTTTAATATTATAGAATCCTACGAAAAACAGAACTCTATTCAGCTGCTGGAGGCACTTCAGAAATAGCTAAAAATTTCTGTACCTTTGCTCCGCTAAACTGTAATTTAGAACACCCTACAAATAGAGTTCTTATGGACAAACCAGAACAACCAATGAGCACCTCGCAAAGCGAAGATTTCTATAAAAATCTTAAAATTAAATTAGAAGAAAACCACAATTTTCCAGAGGATTATCTTTTCAAATTCATCTTTCCCAATGATAATTCAAAGCTCACCGAGCTGTATCAAATTTTTGACAAGATGAAGTATACTATTTCTACAAGAGAAAGCAAGAATGGAAAATATTTATCAGCTAGTGTTTTAGCTTTCGTTCTGGACAGCAATCAGGTAGTTGAATTGTACAAGAACGTAGCAAAGATCGAGGGCGTGGTAATGCTGTAGAGAATACTAGTCCGGTTGAATAAAAAATTTAGCACGCTCTAGTGGCCTAGCAATAATGGCCACTTGAGGACGCACTAATATAGGACGCTGAATAAGTGAAGGATTTTCACTAAGGAGCATAATCCACTCTTCTTCTGTTCTTTCTTTTTGTGAAAATTCTTCTTTGTAAAGAGCATCATTGGTCCTTACGATTTCACTGGCCTTAAGGTCCAACTTTTTTAAGAGTGTTCTTATTTCCAGAGGCGTCAAAGGATCGTTAATTATATCGATTACCTCGAAGCTAACTCCGTTTTCATCTAAAAATTCAAGAACTCCTCGAGATTTGGAACACTCGTTATTGTGTAGTACTTTAATCATCTATACAATCCTTCTTTCTAAAACAATCCGTGCATTTGAGCTTCGATTCGCTCTAAAATATATCCAAAATCTTGCGGATTCTCAACAAAATCTAGATCGTCCACTTCGATAACTAATAACTTTCCATCTTTATAATTTTCAATCCACTTCTCGTACTTTTGATTAAGTTTGGAGAGGTATTCAATGGATATGGAAGCCTCATAGTCCCTTCCACGTTTGTATATTTTCTTCACGAGATTGGGAACATCACTTTTCAAGTAAATTAAAAGATCAGGCGCCTGAACAAACGACTTCATCAATTCAAAAACCGAAAGATAGTTCTGATAATCCCTTTCACTTAAAAGCTTCATATCGCTTAGATTCTCAGCAAAAATATGAGCATCCTCGTAAATGGTGCGATCCTGAATAATGTTCTTTCCACTTTCTCTAATTTCTTTCACTTGCCGAAACCTAGATCCAAGAAAATAAATCTGTAAAGCAAAGCTCCATTGACTCATATCGGCATAAAAATCCTCTAAGTAAGGGTTATCATCGACATCTTCAAATTGAGCTTCCCAATTATAATGCTTTGCAAGCATCGTTGTTAAGGTCGTTTTTCCCGCTCCAATATTTCCTGTAATAGCAATGTGCATAAAGTAAAAAGTAAAATTTGAACAACAAAAAGAATCTTCTTTTTAAGGGCGTAAAGATAAGTCTCTCTTATGGTCCTTAAAAATCATTAACTAAAATCTTATCCACATTCCTATCGAACTACTCTATTTTATCTACTCTTAAGAATCGCTCGCTACAAAACCTTTACTTCGTAAATGGTTGGCCAATTTTTTCCTGTGACCAGCATATTTTCTCCTTTGAAAGTAATGCCGTTTAAAACATCGTCGTTTCCTTTTGTATGTTTTTGCGCAAGAGAAGAAAAATCAAAAACTCCAACCACTTCCCCTGTATCTGGGTTAATCTTTAGAATAATAGGCTTTTGCCATACATTAGCATAGATGTGTCCCTGATGAAATTCAAGTTCGTTTAACTGATCAAAGGTTGCACTATAACCTGCCACAGATATACGCTTATTCACCTTACTTGGATCTTCAAGAGAAAGAAAATACAGATTTTTAGTTCCATCAGAGGCTATGAGTTCTTTTCCGTTATAGGCTAGCCCCCAACCTTCTCCCATCAAATTAGGATAAGGAAATTCAGAGACTAACGAAAGATCTGATTTGTTATAGATAAATCCTTTCTTATTTTGCCAAGTAAGCTGATAGACCTTATCTCCTACGATGCTCGCTCCTTCACTAAAAACCTCTTGGGGTTGAACCGCGCTTGCAATTGGCGCTGTCGTACCCAAAGTGTATTTAATCAACTGAGATGATCCGTGTTGACCATCGCTTTCATAGATGATATCCCCCTCCAATTCAAAGCCTTGAGTGAAATTCTTAGTATCATGAGGGTACTCTTTTATGATTTCGTACTGAATTTTTTCTTCTTTATTCTTCGCAAACACATTAATTGTTGCATCTTGAGTTAACACTTCTCCCGAGGAAGACGTAATAAGAAAGGTCACACCATTATCCCCTAAAGAATAGAATTCCGGACTGATCTCAAGACTCGATGTTTGTCGATCACCGAAACTAACTTCAATGGACTTAGCATTCTTGGTAACGGACTCAGGAAGTTCTAAGGATTCACCAAATCGAAAACCAGTACTTTCCTTCTCAAGAGTATACTGATTCAAATCATTTAGAATTTCTTTGTCTTTACTGCAACTTGCAACCACAACAACCATCAGGAATAAATAGAGGTACCTTTTCATTTAATCAAATATTTTGTTTCAAATTTAATCCTTTCAAATCAATGTTCAAAAAGTGTATAAAAATTCAAGACAAAAGAAAAACTCCTGCATAAGAAAGAACCTTGGATAGTGAAAAATTTGCCAAAATCATAGAGTAGAATAAAGGGGAATACAAACAGTTTTACTTTATTTGGAGTATCAAATTTCAATTCAAAATCGTTCAAGAAATCTGTACATTAACCATGACTGCTTCTACACCTTGGGAAGCACCCCCTTAAGCTCTTACAAATTAAAACAGAACGATCCTCAGTCCAGGAAAGAAAAAACACTTACATTTTGCTTAGAACATCAGATTTGAAATTCGTTCCAAAGTACTACAAGCCGTCTTTTTTTTTAAAAATCATTAAATTTGTCGCATTTTTCAAAGGGGAACTACTCTAAAACAAAATATGTAGCCCCTTAACTAAATCCTGATTTCTAATGAATAGGAAAAAAGTCATTCATCATAATTATTTGAAGCTTTTCATTGTCTCGTTGTTTGTAGGTCTTTTAAGCTCACTTCTAGCAATCACCTTGCGCCATATTACAGAATCCACCGAACATTACTTGTCCAAAGCAGTTTCTAATAATAACCCTTACCTATTTATTTTACTTCCTTCCATCGGTATCACAACGATTTTCTTTCTAAGAAAATACGTATTCCAAGGAAGGAAAAACAAAGGAATGACCGAAATATACAAGACATTAGATCAAAGAAAGGATCATTTGGGCTTGTTCAAAATACCTTCTCACTTTATAAATGGATTCCTTACGGTAATTTTTGGAGGGTCAACTGGCATAGAAGTATCGACAGTCGTTTCCACAGCCACCATTGGGAATGCAGTATATAAGAAAGAGTTTTCGGCAAAAATCTACAAGAGAGAACTTATCTGCGCAGCATGCGCAGCCGGTGTTGCCATTTTATTTTCTAGTCCCATTGCAGGACTACTTTTTGGAATAGAAGCCATCAGTAGAAAATTTAAACCCACTATATTAATTAGTTCTTTGGCTTCGATCGCAGTTGCTTCCTTATTTATTTACGGACTAGAGCATGAAAGAATCATCCCCACTGAGACTGGCAACTGGAAATGGCAATCCACACCCTTCTTCTTGTTATTAAGTGTTCTGGGTGCCTTGTTTGCAGTTGGATTCACCCTTCTACTGATCAACCTAAAGACTTTCTTCGGTAACATTAATAACAATTTTCTACGAGTCAATATAGGCGTGATCACCCTGGGTCTTCTAATTTTCTTCTTTCCTGTTTTGTACGGCGATAGTTATCACGGCTTAAATGAAGTGCTCAATTCGCATAACAATTCGATTGACTATTTATTTCTACTGGTTCTTTTAAAACCACTAGCATCCTCTCTTACATTAGGGGCAGGTGGAGATGGGGGTGTTTTTGCTCCAAGCATTATTGGAGGAGCGTTTTTAGGTTTAATGATCGCAGTGTTCTGTCAGACATTTCTACATATGGAAGTAAATCCTCTTAATTTTGCTCTAATCGGAGCAGGATCTGCTCTTTCTGCCGCCATCTATGCTCCATTTACAACCATTTTCTTAATCTGCAATATTGTACCTAACGGTTTCATTTTACTCTTTCCGTTACTGGTTTGTTGTCTATTATCGAAATTTTTAGCCAAAAAAATCCTTCCCTACAACGTTTACACCCACCACATGTACAAAGAGAAATTAAATCAAAGAAGCACTATATAAGAATGGAAAAATTGAGTTGCTTGAAGTCAAGAAAATTTAGACTTGCTGCTCCACATAATTTCTGAGTTGAATTTTCACATTTTCATTCCAACCCAATTGAAAATTCTCTAGAGAAAACTCAGGACCTAAATGCTGAAAATTTTCTAATCCTTCGTGCCTTAATAATAAATTCGTCTCTTGTTCTACCTCAGTAAGTTCCCAAGTTAGCATCGTTTGCAACAACGTAAGTTCTGGGTAAGCCCATGAATGTTTTAATTTTTTGTTTGGGATAAATTCTAGAATTTTCCCTTCATGGAGAAATCTCTTTTCTTCTCCCGGCTCATAAAAATAGAAACGATGATGTAATTCCAACTTGAAATCCGGAATATCAAAATACCACTTTTTCATTTCTTCCTTATCTGTAAGTGCTTTCCACACTTTTTCTATTGGAGCTTTTAGCTTTTGCTCAAGGATTAAAGGGCTGTTCATAAGAATATAAATTAAGGAAGTTAAGTATCTAAAATTAAGGAAAATATAAAAGCTATTTAGTGACGAACAAAAATTTTCGCTTTATTTTTGCCCGCTAGAAATCGATTCTATGGCAAAGGTTTTTAAAATAGTACTCTACCTTTTATTAATAATAATTGTATTTTTCGTTATGGGTTACTTCTTACTATCCGCTCCTCAATTTGGTAAACTTCCCGAAGGGAAAAGACTGGAGCGAATACTAAAATCACCTAACTATAAAAATGGGGAGTTTCAAAATTTAAGCCTAACCCCCACGATGTCTCCTGACGGAAGCATGCTTAAATTATTGTACAGAATGTACATAAAACCGGAAAAGGACCGCAATCCCAAAGTGAAGTTTGATTTCAGAAAAACCGATCTAAACAGCTTAAATCCTAAAGAGAATTTACTTATTTGGATGGGACATTCCTCCTATTATTTACAACTAGATGGAAAGAAAATTTTAGTGGATCCTGTTTTTACAGGCAATGCCGCGCCGTTCTCTTTTATGGTAAAAGCTTTTGAAGGCAGTGACCTGTACTCCAGTCAAGATATTCCTAATCTAGATTATTTAATTATCACTCACGACCACTGGGATCACTTAGACTATGCGACGGTGAAGAATCTTTTCCCAAAGCTTGAAAAGGTAATCACCGGTCTAGGAACTGGAGCGCATCTAGAATATTGGGGCCTAGAAGAAGAAAAAATCATTGAACTGGACTGGGGAGAATCACAACAACTAGAAAACGGCTTTACCGTATACGGTGAAACGGCCCGGCATTTTTCTGGTAGAGGGCTTAAAAGAAATCAATCGCTCTGGATGAGTTTTGTTTTAGAATCTCCAAATAAAAAAGTATACATCGGAGGAGATAGTGGCTATGGAGCTCATTTTAAAGAAATTGGTCGTAAGCATGACTCCATTGATTTAGCCATTCTCGAAAATGGTCAATACAACGAGCATTGGAAAAACATTCATTTCCTTCCCGGTGAAAATCTCCAAGCCTTAGAAGATTTAAATGCCAAAGCTATGCTACCTGTGCACTATGGGAAATTCGCCTTAGCCTTACACCCTTGGCAGGAGCCTATCCGAGAACTAATGAAATTTAAGAAACCGAATCAAACAGTATATACTCCCATGCCAGGAACGGTCCTTTACTGGGACCAAAACCAAGCAGCTCCTTTAGAACCTTGGTGGGAAACGGTCAAATAAATTCTGCTTTTCTTTATAAAAAGAATATTCCTTATTTTTGATCTACTTCCTACGGAAAGGAAGTAAATAAGAAAAAAGGAAAGTGGCGTAAAAGATATTTTATAGCGGTATATACGGTCAGCAAGACATTCGGCGCAGGAATCGGAGGATTCTTCACTCCTACGGCTGCAGGAACCAAAATAATCGAAGGAGACGAAACACGTGAAATCAATGGGGTCGAAATGGTCTACGTTCCTTCCATTAGGGGAAATGTGGCCTTCATTAGAGCTTGGAAAGCAGACAAGGCAGGTAATCTTCAGTACCGAATGACTGAGCAAAATTTCAATAAAGCACTTGCAACCGCTGCAGATCTTGTTATTGCTGAAGCGGAACACATTGTAGAAACCGGCGAAATCGAGCCGCAAAACATTCATACTCAAGGTTGCTATATTGACTATTTGGTTGAGGCCCACACGACGGTTGAAGAATTGGGAAGCAGCGGATCTGTTAAAGCCTCAAAAGTGGTTTCTGAAAGAAGAATGGAGATGGCTCGCCGAGCATAGGCAGAGTTAAAAAAAGGAGAAATCGTAAACCTTGGTATAGGAATCCCTACTCTAGTAGCGGACCTCATTACTCCAGAACACGGAATTATCTTACATACTGAAAACGGAATGCTTGGGGTAGGCCCCGCACCTACTGATGGAAAAGGAGCTATGGACTATCCAGTCAACGCCGGTAAAATTCCAGTTACTGCATTAAAAGGAAGTAGTTATTTCGATAGTGCGGAGTCCTTCGCAATGATCCGCGGGGGTCATATCGACACCGCTGTTATGGGGGGGGACTTCAAGTGGACCAGCACGGAAATTTAGCCAATTGGGCAGTCCCAGGCCAGCCTTTACTAGGAGTGGGTGGCGCAATGGATTTAGCATCAGGCGCCGGAAAGCTAATCATTACCATGACCCATACAGAACTAAACGGAGACGCAAAAATAGTCAAGAATTGCGACCTTCCTTTGAAGGCGTCAGCGGCAGTTGATATGATTATTACCGATCTAGCCGTCTTTAGGTTTATTGACGGGAAATTAACCCTAACGGAGCTTATGCCAGGCGCTACCATTGAAGAAGTAATAGAGCGAACGGATGCCGATTTCCAAGAAGATCTAAAACTCCAATCTTAAAAACAAGTCACTAGAATGCACAATTGATTGAAAGGGATTTTGGTAATTTTGTGAATAAAAACCTTCCGGTATGAAATGGATCCACCGTGTTCGTCAATTCGCCTTTTCCTCCCTTTTTATTTATTCTCTACGCTGCACTCTAGGGTTTAGCATTGGCTATAGTCTGATTAAACTACTGCCAGACTTCGACTTATTTTGGTCCCTACTCTCAATAATGCTTGTAATCTCTCCGGAAGGAAAAGATTCACCGAGACTTACAACAGAAAGGGTAAAAGCGAACTTGGTGGGAGCACTCGCAGGGTTATTGGTTACTTTCCTTCCCTTAGAATCCTTTGGAAAGTGTCTTGCGGGTATTGTGTTAGCAGCCATTATCTGTTATAGTTTTAAGCTATCCAATGTATCTAGAACGGCAGTAGTAGCAGTAATCATCATTCTATTGGAAAAACCGGGGGATGGCTTTTTAGCCTCCATTGAGCGCTTTATTTCCGTTCTCGGTGGTTGTCTAATAGGTCTTTTAGTTGTAATAGTAACTGGCTACCTAATTCGGTATTTGCATAAGCTCTTAATGAAGGCAGAATTTCGATACGACCGATAAAAAGAAAATAATGTACCTTAAAACCTTAAAATAAAAAAGCAATTTATGATGTCAGATGCCTATATAATTGACGGTACCCGATCGCCAATTGGTAACTTTAAAGGAAGCTTGTCTTCCGTAAGAACAGATGATTTATTAGCTCATGTTATCGAATCACTAATTAATAAAAATCCGGGAATTCCAACCGATAAAATTGATGATGTCATTATTGGATGCGCCAATCAAGCTGGTGAAGACAATCGTAATGTAGCGAGAATGGCTCTTCTATTAGCGGGACTCCCTGTCACTGTACCAGGAGAAACCGTTAATCGACTCTGTGCGTCGGGGATGAGTGCTATTGTTCAAGCCTCCCGCGCCATCAAAAGTGGTGAAGGAGATTTATTCATCGCAGGCGGTGTGGAAGGAATGACTCGGGGTCCCTACGCACTTTCTAAATCGGAATCGGCTTATGATACCCAGCAGAAAATGTACGACACTAGTTTTGGATGGCGTTTTATCAATCCGAAAATGGCCGAAATGTACGGAATCGATGCCATGGGAAAAACGGCGGAAAATTTAGCAGAAAAATACAATATCAGCCGAGAAGAACAGGATGAATTTGCGCTTTGGTCACAGAAAAAAGCAGAAGATGCACAAAAAAGCGGAAGACTAGCAGAAGAAATCTCTCCCTTATCTATTCCTAGAAGAAAGCAGGACCCTATTTTGTTTAAAGACGACGAATTCATCAAAGCGGAAAGTACTTTGCAGGGACTTAGTAAACTTCGAGCAGCTTTTGTAAAGGAAAATGGTACAGTTACCGCAGGAAATGCATCCGGACTTAATGATGGTGCTGCTGCCGTTCTTGTAGCCTCTAAAAATGCGGTAGCTCAGTACGGTCTAAAACCCTTAGCCCGCATCGTTTCGTCTGGAGTATCCGGAACGTATCCAAACATTATGGGAATAGGTCCGGTCGAAGCCTCTAACCTTGCGTTAAAAAGAGCAGGGTTAAAAATGGAGGACATGGAATTAATAGAACTCAACGAAGCCTTTGCTGCGCAGAGCATTGCTTGTTTAAAGGAATGGGGACTTGAAAATACCGATCCGAGACTAAACGTCAACGGTGGAGCTATTGCATTAGGCCATCCTCTAGGAATGAGCGGAACTAGAATCACCTACAGTGCAGCTCTAGAACTTGTTAAGCGTAAGAGTCGTTATGCTTTGGCCACCATGTGCATTGGTGTAGGTCAAGGATACGCTGTCGTTCTTGAAAACGCGCAACTGGAATAATTCGAGCGCAGCGATCCGAATAAGTGTAGGATCGCTGCGTTCTATTTTTTAAAAGCCAAGCAACCTTAATTTTAATTGAATTGCAAAATTCTCACTGAAAGAAGCGGTGCGGTAATGGCCTACCCTATAGAAAAATCCTAGATTAAAGCGGGAACTTAGAAAATTATTCCATTCAATTCCTACTTCTTGATATAGTTTTTTCATGGGTTCGAACTCAAAATCATGCAGTCCTGGATTTTCCATAGTACCAATGGCTCCTCGATACAGTACTTCAAAGCTAGAGGTATGCTTTCCAAAGCTTTTAAAATACCATGGAATTTGGTGGGTAAAATAATAGCCGAAAAATTCGTCGTTGTAATATTTGCCTCCCGGAAGGGTCGCTAAACCTAAGTAAGAAGTAAGTTCAAACTTCAATCGTGCGTCTTGCTTAGAAAGACCCATCATTTGGAAGTTATGCCAAACAGGAACCTCACCCCACAATTTTCCTCCATGCAATCTCACGCCAGTTCTCCCGAATTTATTTTTAAACTGATGCGACAATAAAAGGTCCAAACGGTCGTACTCACTCTCACCTTTGAGTATTGAAAGACCTTTTTCGTAATTTAGGTAAATTTCAGGATATCCGGTTTTATAAGTGTATTGACCGTAAGGTGCCATGAGAGCCTCGGTGTAAGGAGCATATTTTAAACTGACTAACGCTGCTGTCTCATTAAAAGGGGTATCGAGCCCTTTAAATTTATAATCGAACAAGGCCTCATTTTGCTCTTTTTTCATTAAAAGGCGCATCGTAAAATCTCTACCTAAATCTCTTTCATACGACATTGCGAACCCTTTGGTAGAAATGAAATTTTTATTGGCAAGATTAGCGCCAGAATTCATAAGCTTCATTCTACCGTTCCACAAATTTTCACTAAAATGCCCCCCTACTAAGGCATCATTGTAATACTCCATACGAAAAACAGAATGCCACGAAAGAGAAGTTCTAATATCCACGCCTACTCCATATTTGAATGCCTTATCCCTAAAACCGTAGGCTAAAAAAGCATCGGGGGAAATGTAGGGGTGAACTTTTTCATTCAGTTTCACTCCCACTCCAAGTCGAAGCCATTCGTACTGATTCAATTGGAACATTCTACTAGGTAAAAAATCTATTTTACCCCAACGAATTCTTCCCCGTGTTAGCGTTGAGAGGAAATTCGCTTTTTCTTCCAAGGATTTTTCTGTACTGAGGCTATCAATCCTGGCATAGGACAAAGTTTCCCTCTGGGTCAAAGGTCGAATCCTATAGTTTGATAATTGCTCTCCTCCGTAGGAATTGATTTCAAGCTCGTAGCCCTTCATCTCTTTTTTATCTAGCGCAATACTAGCCCTGTGCTCGAAATAATGCGTTTCATGAAGACCGTAATAGCCCACTTTTAAAGAGTCATTCTCTAATTCATCATTTGAAATATTAAAGGAAAGCGCTCTCGAATAGCGTACACGACTTTTCGGAAACCACTTCCCTTCAAGTAATTCCCAGTCTTGGTGAATCCAGCCATTAGGATCGTCTCGATCCCTACTTTCTATTTGACGTAAGGCATAGGTTTTTTGATCAATGAGAAGACGTCCAGAAAATTTCCTTCTGTTTTCAGGACGATGATTCTCCCTTTGGACGTACTGAATAACAAAGGTTTCCCTTCCTTCCCAATTGAGCGTATCAGAGAGATAGAATCGATAGAGGCTTGAATTTTCTCTTTTTAGAATTTCAGGCATTTTTTCTAGATCTAGCCCAAGAGCAAGCAAAGGGTAATTAGGCTCTTTAAGTCCTGATATTTTACTGTCAATTACAATCGTTTTCTCTCCATAGTGAGCATCGAACTTACGTTCTAACACCCGCTCCCATAGAAACCCTTTACTTTGTGCAAGAAAACTCTTTATCTTCTGTTTCCTAATAGAATCCTTTTGCTGCCTTTTGGTTTGGAAACTAAAATCTCGTCTTTGATTTTGCTTTTCTTGAAGTTCTAAATGGTTTTTATAATGAGAAATAGAATCCAGTGGAAAATCAAAAGACAATTTCTCGTAAACCTTAAAACTGTAGCTGTCTAAGGATTGAGGTGAGTTCTGCTTAAAACGCCTTTCACTTTCTCTTAAAATCTCTAGTGCTCGAGGATCACTTTGATCAGAGATTTGCACTACATCAATTAGCTTTTCTTTCAGCTCTACAGCAGTAAGCTCAACTCGGGTTTGATTTGGGACGATTTCTTCTGAATAATATCCGGGGTGATGAATTATGATTCTCTTGCAAAGGGAAGGTAACTCAACTTCCCCTCGGCTGTTTGTGACTCCCAATGAATTACTTCCGCAAAAGATTTGCGCTCCCTCAATAGCCTGACCACTTTTTTCACTAACAAAAAGTTTTGTCTGTGCACAAACAAACGAAGTTAAAAAAAGAATTAAAAAAAGTGAGAGCCTTTTAACCATCTATAAGAATATTTGCGAATTACAGCTGCAAATGTAAATCCTTTCTACTCGATTTCTTTTACGAAATTCCCACTATTGGCACAAAAAAATCCCTAAAAACCGGAAGGCTTTAGGGATCCTTTTCTATTTCTAAATTAAAGGTTCTTAGCTTTTTCAACTACCCGATCCAGTCCATTTAAATCTTTTCCTCCCGCGGTAGCAAAGCCTGGGTTTCCTCCCCCGCCTCCTTGAATCTCTTTGGCCAGTTCTTTTACAATTGCACCTGCGGCATATTCGTTCTGAAGCTCTGAACTAACCCCAACACTGATCAGTGGCTTTCCGCCGTTGTCGGTAACAATAACAGTGATTGAGTTAGCAACGGAATCTTTTAATTGAAATATTAGGTCCTTTATAGTTCCTGCATCCAAAGAAGTTTTCTTAACCAAAACCTTCTTATTCCTTTGCTCCTTATATTCAGAGCTCCAGGCTTTTGCTTCGTTCTGAGCTTGAAGTTTTTTAAGGTATTCCAATTGTGATCTGAGCTCACTATTTTCCTCCACTAATTTTTCTACCGAGCGAATCACGTCTTTGGACTTAAGTAGTTCACGAAGGGCCATTTCTTTCTGTTCTAATTCAAGAAAATACCCCATGGCCTTTTCTCCAGTAATGGCTTCAATTCTACGGATCCCTGCTGCAGTAGAACTTTCTGTGATAATTTTAAAATAACCTATCTCTCCCGTATTCTGTACATGGGTACCTCCACAAAGTTCTTTCGAATCTCCAAATTGAATCATACGAACCGAATCTCCATACTTTTCACCAAATAGAGCCATAGCTCCTTTATTCAATGCTTCCTCCATCGGAATCGATCTAAATTCAGCTAGAGGTATTGATGCTTTAATTTTTTGATTTACTAAGTACTCTACTTCATTTAACTCGTCTTGTGTTAGTTTAGAGAAATGAGAAAAATCAAAGCGCAAATAATCAGGACCCACGTAAGATCCTTTCTGTTCCACATGGGTTCCTAAAACCTCACGAAGTGCTGCATGAAGCAAATGCGTAGCACTATGGTTGCCTTGAGTAGAGCGTCTAGCATCCGAATCCACTTTACAGTAAAAAAGTGCTCCTGCGTCTTTTGGCAATTGATCAATTAAAGAAATCACTAAATTGTTCTCTTTTCGAGTATCCAATACCTGCACCACTTCTGGATTGTTTTCCACTTGATACATCTCTGGTGAAGTTAAATCAAAATGCTCAGCATAGCTTGGAATAAGAATGCCTTTATCTCCTACTTGTCCCCCTCCCTCAGGATAAAAAGGAGATTGTTCCAATACGATTTGATAAAACTCTCCGTCTTTATTTTCAATTTTTCTATAACGCGTGATAGAAGTCGTCGCCTCTAACGTATCGTAACCAATAAATTCTTCTTTCTTCTCTTCGAGCACCACCCAATCGTAAACTTTCCCAGCTGAATCTTTCTTGCTTCGCTCTTTTTGACGCGCCATATGGGTAGCAAAACCTTCTTCGTCAACTTTAAGGTTTTTTTCTTCGACAATAATCCTTGTAAGATCCACTGGGAACCCAAAAGTGTCGTACAGTTCAAATACCCGTTCTCCTGGAAGGGTATCTAGTCCTTTATTTAACGTTTCATTTATCGTTTGATCCAAACGAACCAGTCCGGATTCAATTGTTTTAAGAAACGAAGCTTCTTCCTCACGAATTACTTCGGTTACTAACTTCTGTTCTTTTTCAAGTTCTTTAAAGTACCCACCCATCTGAATTTTAAGTACTTCAACAAGCTTATATAAAAACGGTTCTTTTAAATTTAAATGTCGGTAAGCGTAAGAGATCGCCCTTCTTAAAATTCTTCTAATTACGTAGCCTGCTCCCCCATTTGAAGGAAGCTGTCCATCTGCAATAGCAAAGGAAACTGCGCGAATATGATCTACTACCACACGGATCGCAATATCCTTTGAATCTTTAAGATCACCTCTATATTTAATATTCGAAATTGCTTCAACCTTTTCGATTAGAGGTGTAAAAACGTCTGTGTCATAATTGGAGCTTTTCCTTTGTAATGCCATACAAAGTCGCTCAAAGCCCATTCCTGTGTCTACGTGGCGGTTTGGAAGTTTTTCTAATGATCCGTCCGCTTTTCGGTTAAACTCCATAAATACCAAGTTCCAAATCTCAACGACTTGAGGATGATCCTGGTTTACTAAGTCCGCACCATTAACTTTTGCTTTTTCCTCCTCAGTACGTAGGTCTACATGAATCTCTGAACAAGGTCCGCAAGGTCCGCTCTCTCCCATCTCCCAAAAATTATCCTTCTTACTTCCATCGATAATCCGGTCCTTATCTACATACTTTAACCAATAGTTGAACGCCTCCTCATCTCTTTGAAGATTTTCTGACTCATCGCCCTGAAACACACTTACATAAAGATCCTCTTTTGGAATTTTGTATTCTTCAGTCAAGAGTTCCCAAGCCCAATCAATTGCTTCTTTCTTAAAATAATCTCCAAAAGACCAATTTCCAAGCATCTCAAACATCGTATGATGGTAGGTATCCCTACCAACATCATCCAAATCATTATGTTTCCCTGAAACTCTAAGGCATTTTTGCGTATCAGCGATACGAGGACTTTTAGGTTCCTTATAACCTAAAAAATAATCTTTAAATTGGGTCATACCCGAATTAGAAAACATCAGAGTAGGATCGTCTTTTAAAACAATCGGTGCTGAGGGAACGATTAAATGCTGTTTGGATTTAAAAAAATTAAGATATTTTTCGCGTATTTCCTGTGAAGTCATCATAATGGGTTGTATTCTTGACATAAGTCCCTTTTTAGGGCAAGTGCAAATTTAATGAATTTGTGGTAACCTAGAGCGCTCAATAACACAGAACAATGAAAAAAACAAGGAAATGGAATTATCCTTGCATTAACAATTTTTTCTGGTGGTCAGAATACATTTCCTGGAACAAAAAAGTCCTATTATAAACTAATGTGTACATTTATATTATGAAAATCACAGAACTAGCCTTAGAACTAGGTGTTTCCACCTTTAGCATAAAACAATTCATTGATGATTTTGATTTGGATCTTTCCGAATGCCTTTACTCTAATTTAGAAGTAAAAGATGATTTCATCAAGTTTGCAAGAGAAAATAAAGACTTTTTAAGAAGGTACGAGAAAGATTTAGTAGAAGAAAAAACCACAGAACAAATTGCAGAGCAAATTAATAAGCCGGTGGATCAAGTGGAAAAAATCATTAAAAAACAAAAACCGAATCTTTTTGAAAGTGGCATGTATAAGTCCTCCGTATCTAGCTATGGAATCGATCATGCATTGGGAGGTAATTACAATTTTGTTTACGATTATTTCGGTAAAAAGACGCCATTAGCACAAAGGGACTTTATCGGCTACCGTGATTTATACTTCTATATTACCGAAATGCTTCATCCCTTCATCGACCAAGGGCAATCCAGTGACTGGGGCATTTATCGTCCTGCAGGTATTATCCTCTATGGACCCAAGGGAAGTGGAAAGATTTTCTGGGCGCGAAAAATAGCGCAAATCATTGCATACGAATTCAAAGAAGTTAAAAATAGTTACTTAGGAAGAAATTACATCAATGGTCAAAAAACGGATTTTACCGATTTTCTTACCACTATGATGAAGGACCAAAAAGTACTTTTGTTCTTGGAAAATTTCGATCAAATAGCACAGGAAAGGTCTTCAAATGAAAATCAACTTTCACAAAATGAAGAAATCAAAGAGATTATACTTCATTCGATCCACAAATTTGTAAACGAAGAACTTTTAATGGTGGTCTCTGCAGACAATCTTACAGGGATGGATTCTGAAGTTTTCTCTCCCGGTCGATTTGATGTTAGAATCCCTGTATTTCCACCTAACCCAGACGAGCGAGCAGAAATGATCCTACGCTACTTGACACTCAATCTTGAAGAAGACGCGCTTTTGTATCAAATTTTACGTTTCAATAAAGCCCATCAAAAACCTTATTGGAAGGAAGTGGCCGCACAAATGCGTCTCTTTAGCAATACGATGGTAATCGATTTCACACAAAGCATTAAAAAGCGACTCAGAAATCACTACTTAAAAGTCAAAACCGCTCATTTTAAAATCAGTCCCTCCATCCTTCAATTAAGCCTTTTGGAATCGGCCAGCAAACTAACGGAGGAGTATTTAAATTCCGTACAACAATTTATTCTAGAAGTGTCATCTAGTGACTACGATGTCTTTTCAAAACGCATCGAATCCTTAAAGAAAGAGTTAGACTCTTTTAGAGTGGTTGAAATGCCTCGCCGTCAAATTGGTTTTAATCATACGCATCTAGAGGACAATAAAGTTGAAGAAACGCTCAAACCAAAGAGCCCTGCAAAAGAAGAGTCACCCAAAACAACAAAAGACTAATCTACCCTAAGGCATCAAAATCCCTATCTTTGCAAAAAATTCATCCTTGATAAGTTCAGATCAAATAAAAGACGCTAAAAAACGAATTGAAGATCTTTATCGTTATCTTCAAATTGGAAAAAAGAAGATCGAAATCCAAAACGACGAAGAAAAGACCGGTGCACCTGAATTTTGGAACGATCCAAAACAGGCCGAGATTTTCCTCAAGTCATTAAAGAGCAAGAAAAAATGGGTTGAAGACTATGAGCAAATCAAGAGTCAATTCGAAGATATTGAGGTGCTTATTGAATTTGCAAAAGAAGATGCGGAAAGTGAAAAAGAATTAGAGAAAAGTCTACCTGATTTGACTGGAAAAATTGAGGAACTGGAATTTAAAAATATGCTTTCCTCTGAAGGAGATGAACTTTCTGCGGTCGTACAAATTACTGCTGGCGCGGGCGGAACAGAGAGTTGTGATTGGGCCTCGATGCTTATGCGCATGTATATAATGTGGGGAGAAAAACAGGGGTATAAAATAAAAGAGCTCAACTTTCAAGAAGGCGACGTTGCAGGAGTTAAGACAGTTACACTAGAGCTGGACGGTGAGTTTGCTTTTGGATACCTCAAAGGAGAAAACGGTGTACACCGACTTGTTAGAATATCGCCTTTTGACTCCAATGCAAAACGTCATACAAGTTTTGTCTCCGTGTATGTCTATCCACTTGTTGATGATACGATTGACATACAAATTAATCCTGCAGACATCTCTTTTGAAACCATGCGTTCCTCAGGAGCTGGAGGACAAAATGTAAACAAGGTTGAAACGGCGGTCCGCTTGCGACATGCTCCGAGCGGCATAATAATCGAAAACTCAGAGAGTCGCTCACAATTACAAAACAAGGAAAAAGCTATGCAATTACTGCGTTCCCGTTTGTATGAAATTGAACTGGAGGAGCGCCTAAATGCAAGAAATGAAATCGAAGCTAGTAAAATGAAAATTGAGTGGGGAAGTCAAATTCGCAACTACGTAATGCATCCTTACAAATTAGTAAAAGACGTAAGAAGTGGACATGAAACTTCTGATGTTGATGGAGTTATGAATGGAGAAATCACCCCATTCCTCAAAGCTTTTTTAATGGCAGACGGTACAGCAGTCTCTTCTCAAGACGAGCTACTTTAAGTATTCTTACGCTACCAATAAAAGGCAAAACATTGTTATCTATTTAAGGATAATGTTGAGCTAAAAAAAAAGACTTGTTAAATAATCATAATATTGCTTAGTTCGGGCATTTTTCCGTTATTTTTGTAGGAATCTAATCAAAGAATGGAGCATTTTGAAAGTTGGAAGGATCTGATTAATCCTGAGTTTTACATTAAATTGGGCGGCTACTGGCTCGTTTTATTTATCATATTTGCAGAAACGGGACTGTTTGTTGGTTTTTTTCTTCCCGGTGATAGTTTACTTTTTATCTCGGGGATTTACTCCGTAGAACTTATCTCTACCACTTTTGGCACAACCGGTAGTGGATTTTTAGACACAACCATATTGGCGTCAAGTATTGCGTTGGCAGCCATCGTAGGGAATGAAGTCGGATATTGGTTTGGGTACAAAACCGGACCCGCTCTTTATAAACGTGAAGATACCTTTCTGTATAAGAAAAAATACTTATTCCAAGCACACGATTTTTTTGAGAAACACGGGAGTTTAGCTATCATTTTAGCTCGATTTCTTCCAATTGTAAGAACATTCGTTCCTATTGTTGCAGGTATAGTAAAGATGGATAAAAAGCGTTTTTTTCTTGACAATGTCGTAGGGGGCGTGCTTTGGTCTTTTCTATTGGTATTTGCTGGACATTACTTGGATCAACTTTTCATAATAGAATTTGGAATTGATCTTAAAGCGCATTTGGGATCTATAGTACTAGTGCTCGTACTTGTAACTACCCTCCCTGTTTTACTGAAAATCTTTTTCGGGAAATCTTCAAGAGAGAAGGAAGAATAAACTTTTATTAAACTTCTTCTACCTCTTTATCTCCTGTATGTTTTTTATCTTTGATAAATAATAAATGTTGTCATGAAAACTTTTCTGATTTCTATTCTGCTTCATTGCACCTGTTTATTTTTTGCACAAGACAAGTACGTGCTGGTCGTTCATGGGGGTGCTGGAACAATTACACGTGAATCCCTTACAAAAGAGCGAGAAAAAGCCTACCATGAGGCGCTAAAAAGTTCACTTTTAGCAGGCTATGAAAAAATAAAACAAGGAAAAACCAGTGTTGAAGCGGTTGAATCAGCCTTAATTGTACTAGAAAACTCTCCATTATTCAATGCAGGAAAAGGAGCGGTTTTAACTTCTAAAGCAAACGCCGAACTTGATGCCTCAATAATGAGAGGAAGAGATCGTATGGCCGGTGCAGTAGCAGGATTGACCACAATCAAAAACCCAATAAAAGCTGCCATCGCAGTGATGAATCATTCTCCTCATGTTATGCTCGTTGGAAAAGGTGGAGAAGAGTTCGCTGAGCTTCAAGGACTTGAAAAGGTGCCTAACACCTACTTTATTACTCCCTCAAGGCAAGAAAGCTTAAAGAAGTACTTGAACGCGCAAAAAAATAGTCACAAAGTAGCACTTAGCCAAAGTGAAGCTGCACAGCTCTACGATTCTAAATTTGGAACCGTGGGAGCGGTTGCCTTAGATGCTCAGGGGAACCTGGCTGCAGGCACTTCCACAGGAGGAATGACAGGTAAAAAATTCGGGCGCGTGGGAGATTCTCCCATTATTGGTAGTGGCACCTATGCGAACGCGCAAGTTGGCGTTTCTGCAACAGGTTGGGGAGAGTTTTTTATTCGCACTTCCGCAGCTTCAAACCTAGCCGCTCAAATGAAATACCTAGGACTACCTGTACTGAAAGCTGCCGAAAACACAATTGAAGAGATTGGTGATTTAGGCGGGGACGGAGGAATTATTGCGCTAGATAAAAACGGTAATATAGCCATGCCATTCAATACAGAAGGTATGTACCGAGGTGCTATAACCGAGGGAGGAAAAATTGAAATCTATATTTACAAATAAGTCAATAATGGAGTTCCATATCACTCAACTCTCTCAATGGGAAGAGGTCGTACAAAGTATCCTACCTCATTTACAACACCCTCTTTTGCTTTTGAAAGGAAATTTAGGAGCAGGAAAAACCACCTTTACTAGCGAGTTAGTCAGGCAACTTGGAAGCCAAGATGCGGTATCCTCTCCTACTTACGCACTGATTAACACCTATTACGGTAAAGATTTAAAGATTTACCATTTCGATTTGTATCGACTTAATTCACCATCAGAAGCATTAGATTTTGGAATTGATGAATATTTAGAAGAAACGGGAACTTTTTGTATCATTGAATGGCCAGAAATCTATGAACAGGAGCTTGTTCAATATCCTCATCACCAAATTTCCATTACGAATGAAGGGGACTACCGCCATGTGATTTTTAATTAACCTACGTACAAAAACCTTTTCATCTTATTTGTATCTTTGTTATTGAAATAGAATAATTCCATTATGAGCGGCAGTATCTTTACCCCTTTTACCGAAGAGGAACTTCTTCCAAAAGAAGAAAAATTGGAGGTCGTGCGAAAAGGAAAGAAATTTACCATTGGGCTTCCTAAGGAAACCTGCTTAAATGAAAGACGCACTTGTCTTACTCCAGATGCTGTACAAGTTCTCTGCAATCATGGCCATGAAATTATAGTAGAAAAGGGGGCTGGACAAGGTTCCTTTTTCTCAGACCTTCTTTATGCGGAAGCAGGTGCTAGAATCACTTCCGACCCCCAAGAAGCGTTTGGTCAAGATCTAGTAATGAAAATCAATCCGCCCACTATAGAAGAAATTGAATTCTTCCAATCAGGAAGCTATCTGATTTCTGCGCTTCAGATCAATCTTCGGGACGCAGACTATTTCACAAAAATGGCAGAGAAAAAAGTCAATGCTATTGCCTTTGAATTCATAATGGATGAATACAACCAACTTGCTTTGGTACGTCTTATTGGTGAGATCGCTGGAACTACCTCTATACTATACGCCTCTGAACTTTTGGCCTTATCCAATGGTCTCATGCTAGGAGGCATTACAGGTGTTCGACCTACGGAAGTAGTGATTATCGGCGCAGGTATAGTTGGAGAATTTGCAACGAAGGCTGCTATTGGGCTTGGTGCAAGTGTGAAAGTATTCGATAATTCCCTTTCCAAATTACGTCGTTTGCACACTTTAGTGGACGGAAGAGTTCCCACCTCAATTATCGACCCGAAAGAATTACAAAAAAGCCTTCGAAGAGCCGATGTAGTTATAGGTGCGTTGCCTCGCTTGAATCAACTTCCCATCATTACAGAAGAAATGGTCCTATTAATGAAGAAAGGAAGTGTCATCATAGACATCACGATTGATAACGGACAAGTTTCAGAAACCTCTGAGCTTACAACAATGGAGGATCCTTATACCATTCGCCACGACGTTATTCACTGTGGCCTTCCAAATTTAACCTCTCGTATTCCTAGAACTACGACCAAGGCAATCTCCAATTTCTTTCTCTCTTATATACTGAATTACGACCAGCAAGGCGGATTTGAAAACATGCTCATGCATAAAAACCATGTAAAAGAATCCTTGTACTTATACAAAGGCAGACATACCAAAAAAGAAGTGTGCCAGAGGTTTTCACTTCCTTACCACGATATCAACCTACTCGTATTTTAGTTTACCTTTGCAGACTAAATTTAACTTGAGACCAATATTTTATGCGTAAACTCAAATTCTACCTTTTAGGCCTTATTCCAGGACTCTTATTTGTATTCTTTATTCTCAATAAAAAAGGAGCTTCTTGTAGTGGCTACTTACCTAGTAACCGGGTGGTCGCTGAAACCTTAAGTAAAGAGTTCTCTTATACGAAAGAATTTGAAGCACAAATAGAAGCACTTGAATTAGATCAATCCGTAGTTAAAGACAGTATAATAGCAAAAGGTAAAATTAATTTTGACCGAAGTGAGGCGCAAAAAAAACCTTGTCCCTCGTACTTACTCTTAAGTCCAGAAAACGAACCGACCTATGAAGTAATTTTCGAAAAATGCGCTGATGGTGTCACTCTACAATCTATCCATAAAATAAAATGAGTCTACCGAGTAACATCCTGCTTATTGGGACGGGACTTATCGGAGGATCAATTATCCTCAAGCTAAAATCCAAAGGTTTTAATGGTAGAGTTTTCGGTTCTGATTTAAGTGCTGCGCACTTAGACCAAGCATTAGAAAAAGGGATCATCGATGAAACCTTAACTTCCAAAACGCTTCCAGCTGGAATTGATTTGATTATTCTCTGTGTACCTGTTGACGCAGCGATCACAATATTACCTGACCTCCTTGAAAAAATCGAGCCCTCGACTGTTATAATGGACGTAGGTTCCACGAAACTCGATATTGTTCAATCCGTCAAAAACCACTCGAATAGGGGACGATTTGTAGCATTTCACCCGATGTGGGGTACGGAAAACAGTGGTCCCGAAGCAGCGCAAGAAGAGAGTTTCACTTCAAAAGCGGCTGTGCTCTGTGATATTGAAAATTCTGATAAAGATGCAGTAAATAAAGTAGAGGGATTAGCAAAAACCTTAGGTATGCATTTACTCTACATGAGCGCTGAAGCTCACGATGTACACACGGCTTATATTTCTCACATTTCACATATTACTTCCTATGCACTAGCCAACACGGTGCTTGAAAAAGAAAGAGAAGAAGATACCATTTTTCAGTTGGCCTCTTCTGGGTTTTCCTCTACGGTTCGCCTAGCAAAATCTCATCCTGAAATGTGGGTACCGATTTTCAAGCAAAATAAAGAGAATGTTTTAGATGTACTAAACGAACACATCTCTCAGCTGAGAAAATTTAAGAGTGCACTTGAAAAGGAAAATTATGATCTGCTTGAAGAGCTTATTAGAAATGCGAACAAAATTCGCCCCATTCTAGAAGAAAAAAGAGAACATTAACATTCAGGTACGTTCACAGCGATTGCTAAACCTCCTTCTGAAGTTTCCTTAAAACGCTCACTCATACTTTGGGCGGTATCCCACATAGATTGGGTTACTTCGTCTAGAGTCACTCGTGCCTTTGTTGGATCACTTTCCAGAGCTATATTGGCTGCTGTTATCGCTTTCATGGCTCCCATTGAATTCCGTTCAATACACGGTATTTGAACTAGACCGGCGATAGGATCACAAGTAAGCCCCAGGTGATGTTCCATTGCTATTTCAGCCGCTTGAAGGACCTGGCCGACACTTCCGCCCATGATTTCCGTTAAACCCGCAGCCGCCATGGCAGAGGACACTCCTACTTCCGCTTGACACCCTCCCATTGCTGCCGAGATGGTTGCATTCTTTTTAAACAATGTCCCTATCTCTCCAGCTACTAACAAAAACCGAATAATAGCGTCTTCACTTTTAAAATCTGTAAAGGTCTGAGAGTACATTAAAACGGCAGGAATCACGCCACTAGCGCCATTGGTTGGTGCGGTAATGATTCGTCCAAAGCTTGCATTTTCCTCATTCACTGCCAAAGCAAAACAAGAAACCCATTTATTAATAGTATTGAATGATTCATCCGTGTTAACTAAATAGTTAAACCATTCTTCTTGATTTTTATACACTTGATCACCAAGGAGCTTTCTGTTTAGACCTGCTGCTCTCCTAGTTACATTGAGCCCTCCTGGAAGAACACCTTTTCTATTCACCCCTTTGTATATGCAGTTTTGAATTTGTTTCCAAATATAAAGCGCATGCTCATTGGTTTGCTCGCGGGTTCTCCAGCTTTCTTCATTTAGATAAACCAGATCTGAAATCTTATTAAGACCCAGTTTCTCTGTATGTCTCTTCAGATCCTCTCCACTATGACAGGGATACAGGGTTCTTATACTATAATTTTCGATAGAATTATCTTCCTTGGTAGCTACAAACCCACCGCCCACAGAGTAATAATCTTGAATTAGCTCGTCTCCATTATCAAAAACAGCCTTAAATATCATTCCATTAGGATGAAAATCAAGTGATTTGGATTTATTCAAAATCAGGTGCTCACCATAAACAAAAGGAACTGATTTCTTTCCTCCTAGCAAGAGCTTCTGATCCTGCTTAATTTTCTCGATTTTTTGGTCTATAAGTGAGGTGTCTATAGTTGTAAAATCTTCTCCGCTTAGCCCTAGCATTCCTGCAATATCCGTCCCATGACCGACACCAGTTTTGGCAAGCGAACCAAAAAACTCAACATAAACCTCCTGCACTTCGTCTATAGAACACTCTCTCTCAATAAGTTCGATAAAAAGGGTTGCAGCGTTCCAAGGACCCATGGTATGAGAACTTGAAGGTCCTATTCCGACTTTGATAATTTCAAAAACACTAATGGATTGCATAATAAATCGATTCTATACAAATATAAGACTTTTACCTAGTATCATACTGAGTGTAACTCCTTAGCCAAAATTCTACTAACTTCTTTGCTCTTAGTAATAGGAAACAAATGTGAAGCTCCAGCAATGGTATAATTTGGTTGTGAATTCCCTATAGGGAAGACCCGATCGTTTTCGGCTAAAATTTGAACAACTTCCGGGCTTTTTTCACCTTTCCACTGAGTGATTTGTTCAATACTCCAACGAAGATAAACAGGGTCCTTCACTTTGAAATAATGCTCAATTACTTGATTTGAATTCCCAAATAAAAAGCCAATGACTCTTTTGAAAATTATCGAGTTCTCATTAAAGAAATGAGAAGGGATCAGTCTACTAACTTTCGAAAAAGAACCCAGTCGTAAAGGTCTGGCCAACTCTTTATCGGAACAAACAGAACCTAATACAAAAACTTTCTCTGCACGATGGCTTTTATGAATTTCTTGAGCTACCATACCCCCAAAACTATAACCTAAAAGGTAAAAAGGTTCGGAGAAATCAATAGCGGCGCTCATGCGATCTACATAATGAGTAAACCCCTCCTTCCGTTTAGGCATAAGCCAATCCAAATGTACCACGTCCATATTTAAAGGAAACTCTAAACGAGATAAAACATTTCGATCCGCACCCAAACCGCTAATTACATATATTTTGCTAGGCTTGCTATCTTTCATTCTGTTTATTAAAGATGAGTGTTAGAAAAAACCGGAAGTATTTCCGGTTTTCTAAGCAAATTATCTGTACGGGGGCTGTAAAATTCACCCGAATTCTTGACAATTAATTTTTCTCAAAAAAAGCACCATAGAATGCCGCACCTTCTAATATCCCTTGATTGTTATGGAGTACATAAATTGGAATGTTTTTTAGTAGATGCTCCATTCGATCGGAGATCAAAAAGCTCTTATAGAACTTCTGATGGTCAATTAATTCTGAAATAATATCCGTGATTTCTCCAGTAATAATCAATCCCCCCGTAGCTTTGAGCTTTAAGACTGTGCTATTGCATTCTCTAGCTAAATATTCTAAAAAGGTCTGAATCGTTAACTTGGCCAGACGAGATTTCTTTTCCTTTGCCGCCTGTGCAATAACAGTGGTAAAATCTCCATTCTTTAATTCCTCTGCCAGCCAACTCTCTTCTTCATGACGACCGATATCTCGATGGAAACGATAGATATTATAAAGCCCTTGTTTAGAGAGCACATTCTCCCAAGTAACAATTCCATAAATTTTATTTAAAAACTGATAAAACTGAACTTCTGAATCGTTTCTTGGTGAAAATTCAGTATGGCCTCCCTCGGTAGCAAAAGGACGTAAAAAGGTTCCATCGTAAAAAAGCCCGGCTTCCCCTAATCCATTTCCTGGTGCAATTACCGCCACATTACCCCTACGACGATTCTCAGAAGAATGAACGATTTCAAATTTACTATCGTATACATCAGCTAAAGAATAGGCAGTAGCTTCCAAATCATTGATAAGAAGCACCTTTTCCAATTTTAGATCTGCTTTTATCACAGTAGCTTCCACCTTCCATGGTAAATTGGGAGTCTCACATGCGAAGTCAATGACAGGTCCAGGAACAGCAATTGAGACTTTGTCAATTCCCTGTACATTAATTTCATCCAAAAAGGCTCTTCCCAACTGTGAAAAGGAGGAAAATTCACTAGTATTGTATGTTTTCTCAATTGTTTGATGGACTTCTCCATCCCTACATTCATAAAGAGCAAGCGTGCTCAAATCCTTTCGTAAGTCCGCGGCCACCAGACTTTTACTTCTATTTATTTCACAATCACTCCCTGGAAAATAAAGGGGAAATTTGGTTTTTGGACTCATAGGGTTTCGTTTACTCTCAAATATAAAAACTTTTACGTGCATCTTGCAAAAAAACCTTTCTAAAATAAATTAGAAAGGTTTTTCCATCATCTTATCTGTGTTGTTAAATTATTTTCCAAGAGGAATATTGTAAGACACACCTACTCCTAATGCACCTGCATTGAACTTTTGATCTCCAATACTACCCTCGTCTCCAGTAAACACTTTTTGGTACTGAACGGCGAAGTTCCAATCACGGTTGTGGTAACCAATTTCTGGTTTAATATAAAACCCTCCATCCGGTCTTTCGGTAGTTACCCCTGTGGTAGAAGATACTCTCTTATCTCCTGTAATAAATCCATATCCAAGGTCGGTACCTAAGTAGAATCCTGTTTGCTTAGGATAAACTCTAACCATAGCAGCAACTGGTACAACTCCAAAATCGTTGTTATCGATAGTAACTCCACTAACGGTGTTTTCTCTACCAAAGTAATGAGAATAACCAGTGGCAATACCCAAACCAAATCCTGGTGTCACTAAGTTCTGATAAGCTACTTCCACTCCTAAAGCTGCCGAAGCATTTTCAGTAGGTACTGCTGCACCTCCATTAATACCGACCTTTAGCATATTGGTCATATCGGAAGATTGAGCAGTTAGTAATCCAGCTGATAGTACTCCTAAAGCTAATACTGATTTTGTAAATGATCTCATAATTGTAAATTTTATTTTTATTTCGTTCAAACAAATGACCTTTACTGGTCATTTTGTGAGCTGGGAAATTGAAAAATTTGTGCCAAACTTGATCTCATTCAATAGAAAACCATGAACCACAATACATACATAGCTGATTATCAATAATATAAATTCAAACAATTGTTTGTTCTATTAAGAGTAAATAGTGAAAAAATACGCCCCATTTAAAGAACATTTCTCCATGAATTACCGAAAATCTACCTAATCTCGTATAAAAAACTAACTTAATCCGGTGATTTGTCCGTTCTCGTCAATATCCATTCCTTCCGCTGCAGGAATACTAGGAAGTCCCGGCATACGCATCATATTTCCTAAAACCGGAATTATAAACCCAGCCCCTGCAGCAAACTCAAACTCTCGGATCGTTACCTTAAATCCTGTAGGTCTTCCTACTTTAGTTTCATCATCAGAAAGTGATTTTTGAGTTTTTGCCATGCAAACGGGAAGATGATCAAACCCCAAATCGTAAATCGTTTTAAGTTGAGCTTTTGCTTTTTGAGAATAGTTGACCGCATCGGCGCCATAAATTTCTTTTGCAATGGTCTCAATCTTTTTCTCTATGGTATCCTCTAGTTTATAAAGAGGCTGGAAGTTTCCAGGATTTTCATTGATTTGTCGAACCACTTCCTCCGCGAGATCCATCATTCCTTCTCCACCATGAGCAAATTCCTTTGCTAAAAACGCATTAACTCCCTGCTCTTTACAAGCACTTTGAATCAAATTAATTTCCTTAGAATCATCGTTTTCAAAATAATTAATTGCAACTATAGGCTGGAAACCAAATATCTTAGCATTTTCAAGATGCTTATTTAGATTCTCAATCCCTTTTCTAACTGCAGGAAGATCCGGCTGAGAGTATTCTGCCTTCTTGGTTGCTCCTCCATGATATCTTAGGGCTCTTACTGTTACTACGATCACATAGGCTTGCGGCTTAAAGCCGGCATAATGGCATTTGATATGTAGAAACTTCTCGGCTCCTAAATCGGCTCCAAATCCCGCTTCCGTAACAACGTAATCCGCTAAAGAAAGTCCAGCCTTGGTGGCTAGAATCGTATTGGTACCTTGAGCGATATTGGCAAAAGGACCCCCGTGTAAAATAGCAGGATTCCCTTCTAAGGTTTGCACTAGGTTAGGTTTAATCGCTTCTTTTAGAAGGATGGCCATTGCACCATGAGCTTTTAAATCTCTAGCAAAAACAGGCTTTTTGCTGTAAGTATACCCAACAAAAATATTACCTAAGCGATCTTTAAGATCTTTAAAATCTTTACTTAAACAAAGGATGGCCATTACTTCTGAAGCGGGCGTAATATTAAACCCTTCCTCGCGAGTCACCCCATTATTTATACCACCTAAACCTACAACGATTTGGCGAAGTGAACGGTCATTCATATCCATCACACGTTTCCAAACAATAGTTCTAGGATCGAGTCCTAATCCATATTTCGTGTTCTGTAAATTATTATCAATAAGTGCAGAGAGTAGATTGTTTGCTTTTTCAATTGCTGCAAAATCCCCTGTAAAATGAAGGTTAATATCCACCATTGGAATCACTTGCGCATAACCCCCTCCGGCAGCCCCACCTTTCATCCCAAAGACAGGCCCCAAACTGGGCTCTCTTAAGACCGCAATAGCCTTCTTACCAATTCGATTCAGCCCATCGCAAAGCCCCACTGAAACGGTTGTTTTCCCCTCTCCAGCAGGAGTTGGGTTGATTGCTGTAACTAAGATAAGATTCGATCTTTTTGCTTTTTCCTCATTGATATAAGAAAGAGGAATTTTCGCTTTGTATTTTCCATAATACTCTAGATCATCACGTTCAATTCCAAGCTTTTCAGCTACTTCGCGGATGTGAACGATCGGTGCGTTCTGTGCAATTTCAATATCAGACGGAAAGCTCATAATGGTAAATTTATCAGTTGTCTAACAAATTTACCGCTTATTCTACAGGAAAAAGAATAAAGATTATTGAGTTATGTCATAGTTGAATAGTCAAAAAAAAAGCAACTTTTGCAAGTTGCTTTAGCTAGGAAATTTTTGAATCTTCTAGTTTCTTTCGGGATTTGCTGTTCTGCCTTTCCTCGTATTTTTTGACCACAAACCCAATGACGATGGGAGCAACCCACAGTAGAATTCTTCTTAATAATGTTGGACTCATATAAGTTCTTTTTTATCGCATAAAATCCAATTCTAGACCAAACTCTCACCCAGAGGACGAGAACTGATAAAAATGAAAAAATCGCACAAAATTCCATAAAAAAATCCCGCTAATCTTTAGCGGGACTTTTCTATCATTTCTCTTTAGTTTTGAGAATCTTCACTAGAGCGAGAATTTTCACCTTGCTCAGTTCTTTCTTGTCTTGGTTTCCCTTCTGGTCTAGGTGGACGAGGAAGAAGCACTTTACGAGAAAGCTTCATTTTCTTACGATCATCATATCCTAAGAATTTAACTTCCACTTCATCACCTTCTTCATAAGGTACTTTTTCAGTACGTTTCCAATCGATCTCAGAAATATGTAAAAGCCCTTCGGTGCCCTTGGCAATTGCTACAAAAGCTCCAAAATCCATTACTTTCACCACTTTTCCATTGTAAACCTCTCCAACAACAGGAACAAAGGTAATTTCATTTATTTTCGCGATGGCATCATTGATCTTAGCGCGGTCAGTACCTGCAATTTCGATTCTACCAATCTCTCCTATTTCTTCTATCGCAATAACTGTATCAGTATCTTTTTGTAATTGTTGAATTACTTTACCTCCAGGACCAATAACGGCTCCAATAAAATCTTTTGAAATCTCCAGCACTTCCATCTTAGGAGCGTGTGGTTTCACATCTTCTCTTGGTTGGTCAATCGTTTTCAATAGTTCATTCAAGATATGAAGTCTTCCTTCTCTTGCTTGATTTAAAGCAGTTTCCATAATTTCCATGGATAATCCTTGAATTTTGATATCCATCTGACAAGCTGTGATCCCATCCGCAGTACCTGTAACTTTAAAGTCCATGTCACCTAGGTGGTCTTCATCTCCAAGAATATCGGATAGCACTGTAAATTTACCAGATTTTTCATCGGTTATAAGTCCCATGGCAATTCCAGATACCGGTTTCGTAATTTGAACCCCTGCATCCATTAGTGCTAATGTTCCTGCACAAACAGTTGCCATTGATGAGGAACCGTTGGATTCTAAAATATCAGAAACAATACGAATAGTATACGGATTTTCAACAGGAATAATACTTTGCAGTGCTCTTTGAGCTAGGTTACCGTGACCTACTTCTCTTCTCGATGTTCCTCTTAAAGGTCTTGCCTCACCTGTTGAGAAAGGAGGGAAATTGTAATGTAAGAAGAATTTCTGATCGTAATTTATCGCTACGGTATCCACCATATTTGCATCTTTAACCGATCCTAAGGTAACGGCAGTAAGCGACTGGGTTTCTCCACGTGTAAAGACTGCTGATCCGTGAGCTCCAGGAAGGTAATCCACTTCAGACCAAATCGGACGAATGGTTTTTGGATCTCTACCGTCTAAGCGAATACCATCGTTAAGAATCATTTGACGCATTGCTTCCTTCTCAACATCGTGGTAATACACTTTTGCAAACGGCTCGATTTCTTCTCTTTCTTCCTCAGAATATTGAGCTAAAAACTCCTCCAAGACTGCAGCAAATTTCTCGTGACGCTCTTCTTTGCTGGAAGGAACTCTTGCTACTAGATATACTTTTTCATAGGTATCGGCCCACACTTTTTCACGAATTTCTTCGTTGTGTGACTCATGCTCATAGGTACGCTTTATCTTAGAACTCTCGATTCTTGCTGCAAGTCTTTCTTGCGCCTCGATCTGAACTTTAATTTCTTCGTGTGCATAATTAATCGCTTCTATCATTTCGGCTTCAGAGATTTCTTTCATCTCTCCTTCTACCATTACGATCGAATCTTTGGTCGCACCCACCATGATATCTAAATCTGCTTTTTCAAGCAACTCTAAACTTGGGTTAATAGAATATTCTCCGTCAATTCTAATTACTCTTACTTCCGACATGGGTCCATTGAAAGGAATATCTGTAATTGCAATTGCAGCGGATGCTGCTAACCCTGCAAGGGCCTCAGGCATTACTTCCTTGTCATATGAAATCAGAGAGATCATTACTTGCACCTCAGCATGAAAATCTGCAGGAAATAATGGTCTTAGAACACGGTCAACTAAACGCATGGTCAACACCTCCTCGTCCGAAGGTTTTGCTTCTCTACGAAAGAAGTTTCCAGGAATCTTTCCTCCTGCGTAAAATTTCTCACGGTAATCAACGGTCAGCGGTAGAAAGTCTACTCCGGGATTCGCATCTTTATTAGCTACAACGGTAGCTAATAGCATAGTTCCTCCCATTTTTACTACAACGGATCCGTTGGCTTGTTTGGCTAATTTGCCAGTTTCGATGGTCACTTCACGACCGTCTTTTAATTGAAATTTTTCAATAATTGCTTCTGGAGCATTCATAAATTGTTTTCGTCTTGTGCACTCCGTATTGAGTGCGGTTACTATTTAAACTATTTAAATTTTCGTGCGCAAAGTTAATCAATTTCCCTTGAAATGTGTCTTTTCCCTGCGGGATTCTTAAAATAAATGCACTTAAAACAGGGGCTCACCTTAAATTGTCTGATCATTCATTAAAGCAAACCACCACACTCCTGAAAATAAACAAAGTTCCTACATCAATCAACTCTTCTATCGTTGTCGCTCTTCGCTATAAGGAAACAAAAATGAATTGAGAGGATAAAATTTCAATCCATCGCTTCGAATTTATTTCCATTTCAAACTTTTTAATAGGATTCCCACATTTTTTAGCATTGGCACGAGATTCGAGGAATCTGAGGTATTAAAAAAATACTATTATGGGACTTTTATGGACACTTATTATTGGAGCGCTCGCTGGATGGCTAGGAGCTCAGATTTTTAAAGGCGGAGGACTAGGTCTGATCGGAAATATAATTGTAGGTCTGATTGGAGGAGCCATAGGTTACTGGCTTTTAGGAAATACCTTTGGAACGGCCTTACTAGGTCAAATTCTAACCGGCGCAGTGGGCTCAATTGTACTTTTAGCTATTATCAATCTACTAACCGGTCGAAAAGTATAGCACAAAAAAAACAGTCGGAAAAAATTTCCGGCTGTTTTTTATTTCGGGCAATCAGATTATTTTCTGATTCCAAGCTCCGCAATAATTGCTCTGTATCGGTTGATATCTTTGTTTTTAAGATAATCCAATAGACGCTTTCTTTTACCTACTAACTTTACTAATGAACGCTCTGTAGCGAAGTCTTTTTGATTCGCCTTCAAGTGTGAAGTTAAGTGGTTAATACGAAACGTAAATAGGGCAATTTGTCCCTCTGCAGATCCTGTGTTCTCTGCTTTTCCTCCGTGTTTTGCGAAGATTTCGGCTTTTTTCTCTGATGTTAAGTACATGCCAATATTATTTAATGATTATTATGTAACGAGGTGCAAAAGTACAACAATTTTTCATTCCAGCAAAGAGCAATTGAAATCCACCAAAACTTACCGGTGTAAGAGTTGTTAAAAAAATCTTAAATTTTATAATTCACTTTAAGGGAAATGGCTCTATTTTTGCACCGATTACAACACATGAAAAAATTTCTGCTCCCCGTACTTTTACTAACTGCTGGCGCACTGGTACTCAAAAGCTTTACTTCGGTCTCCGCTTCGAGTTATTCTGACCCCTACAGCGATCCTTACAATCTACAAAAGGTGCAGGAAATTATTATATTTAATCCTGAAATAGACCCCAATATTGCGGAGCTACGTTTTCCTTCCTACCAAACTTTTTTCGACGGTGTAACTTCCGAATTCGCACGCAATAAAAACGTTAACATTAATCGCATTGAAACTCCAATGACTTATGATGAAGTTGACATAGAATCTATAAAAGAAATCTGCAAATACAACAATTCCGATTTGGCCGTCGTACCCAAGATAAAATATTTTAAAGTCGGATTAGGCAGATATGTGCTCTCAAATCAAGTAGTGGTATCGTTAAAATTATACAATAGTGACGGAACCTTGCTTTCGGAAACTTCTTATGATACCTATCGAAAAAACAAACGTATTTTAGGATCGACCGAGAACACGATTAAAATCGGAACCTCAGGTGCACTCGCATCACTAAAGAAATACATTCGAAGAGCAAAATAGATAAAAACAGGTTTTATCCGTACCTTGTCGGATAGGAATCATTTTTTAATGCCTTATGAGAATCGTATCTTTAGTTCCTTCATTTACTAAAACTCTTTTTGATTTCGGGTTAGATGAATCGCAGATCGTTGGGAGAACCAAATTCTGTATTCATCCTTTGGATCTTGTTAGAAATGTTCCAATCGTAGGCGGGACTAAGAATATAAACTTAGATAAAATCCGGTCTCTTCAACCAGATTTAATTTTAGCATCAAAAGAAGAAAACCTAAAAGAACCCATCGAAATTCTGATGAAAGAATTCAGGGTTTATTTAACAGATATAAAAAAATTCGACGAAAGTCAATCTTTCCTCTTAGAGTTAGGACAGCTACTAGGCAAAAACCAAATTGCAAATGAAATCTTGCATAAGATTAATCGAGCGCTCCACGCGCCAAAAAATCTGGTTCTAAAACCAGTGACTTATTTAATATGGAAAGACCCTTACCTTACCGTTGGTGGGGACACTTTTATCAATAGTATTCTAAAAAAATTAGGATTTGAGAGTTCCTATACTAACTATGATCGCTATCCTGAAATTTCTCTCAAAGAACTAAGCGAATCTCAAACCGTATTTCTATCCAGTGAACCTTATCCGTTTAAAGAAGCGCATAAACAAGAGCTTCTAGAACAATTTCCACATTTAGAAATCCATCTGGTTGACGGCGAAGCCTTTAGTTGGTACGGTAGTCATCTTAAGGAATTCACTTCTTATTATGAGAAGATTCGCAAAATTACATCAGCTTAGCAATTCTGTCGCATAACCATTCCAAAAGCTCTTGATCTTCTTTACCAAAGGCATTGACCCGATGCGAATCAATATCAATTTGCCCTAAGTTCTTTCCCTCTTTGATTATTGGAACCACAAGCTCAGAACGGGTATCAATGGAGCAGGAAAGGTAGTTGGATTCTTTTTGTACATCCTCTACTAAAAAAGTCTCGCCCGAAACTGCCACTTGTCCACAAATCCCCTTTCCAAAAGGAATAACCGTATGATCAGTAGGCGCTCCTACATAAGGACCTAAGATCAATTCTTCTTTCTCTTTGCTGGTAAAATAAAAACCGGTCCAGTTGAAATGCTCTAATTCCTGGTCCAGCAAAAAGCATACTTTTTGCAATTTATCATTTAGTTCTCCTTGCGGACTCTCTAACAAAGATTCTAGTCTTTTCTTTAATTCTTTCATATATCGTCAATGGACATTATTTCTTTATAACCAAAAAGGCCTCTTTCCTTGATCATACTAGCTACTCCTTTAGGAAGTTGCTCCTCCCAGCCAGTTTCATGATTCACAATTTTAGCCAGAACATCTCTAGAATATATTTCTAAAACTTGAGGATTGTAGTCCTCAATATCAACAATTCTTTTATTTGTTATAAAATATTTATACAGTTCTTTTAAACTTTCGTCTACTTTTAATGTCTTAGACGTTAAAAATTCATTGGTTTCCGGATCCTTATAGGGATAAAGATACACTCTCATATCTTTCCTAAAGAATTTACCAAAGGCTTCTAAAATACCCCCAGACAAGTGATCGTAATACTGCTCTTCAAATACCATAATCAAATTATTGACCCCCATGGCAATACCAAAATAACGAATGTTATAACCGTTAAAGTATTCAGCTAATCGGTAGTATTCTGAAAAATTGGAAATCATCACAGTATAACCTAGCTGAGCGAGAACATCTACTCGATCTAAAAAGTCTCGCTCATCAATTTTTCCGGTTGCTCTAAGGTTAAACGTCGTAATTTCAAAAATAATTACTGTATCCTCTGGTCGTCCACCGGTGTCTTTTAAAAACATTTTTAACCCTTTTTCAAACATATCAATGTTCACTAAAGTCACGGGTCGAAAACTTCCTCTAACAGCAAATACATCTTTTTTATACAATATATCTGCAGGGAGCATATTTTGTCCTTCTGAATTAAAGATAACTGCATCGGTCATTCCTTTCTTGACAAGCTGCAAGGACATCAAACGATTGTCTACATAAGGAAAAGCAGGTCCTTCAAAATGAATCATGTCAATCTCTATCTTATCAACAGCAATATCGTCGTATAAAGATTTAAGAAGATTCCTTGGGTTATCATAAAACGTAAAGGCACCGTAGATAAGATTCACACCTAGATTCCCTAAAGTTTCTTGTTGAAGACTGGCTTCATTTTCTTTAAAGCGAATATGTAAGATGATTTCACTATACTCTGCCCCAGGTTGATGCTGAAACATAAGACCAACCCAACCGTGACCCTTGAAGGTTTTATGGTAATTGATTGTCGTTACCGTATTGGCGTAAGAGAAAAATTTACGATTGGGAGACTCTGAATTTTCTAGACGTTCATTAATTAGTTCGATTTCATGTCGTAGCATTTTTTTCAGACGGTTCTGCGTCACAAAACGGTTCTTTTCTTCTCCTCCGTATATGGCATTACTGTATTCTTTATCATAGGCAGACATCGCTTTTGCAATCGTGTTAGAAGCTCCTCCAGCCCGAAAGAAATGCCGGACGGTTTCCTGTCCGGCACCTATTTCAGCGAAAGTACCGTATATATTATGATCTAAATTGATTGCTAATGCCTTTTGCTTCGGGGTTAAGAATTGCTTAATCTCGGACATTTCGAATTTTTTGTAAATTTACTCAAAATATGAGCGCTCGCAAAATGAAACTAAAATTTCTGGGCACGGGAACCTCCCAAGGAATCCCCGTGATCGGTTGTGACTGCGAAGTATGCCAATCATTAGATCCAAAAGACAAAAGGCTTCGTTCCTCTGCAATAATTACCACCGAGTCAAAAAAGAAACTATTAATTGATTGTGGACCAGACTTTCGGACTCAAATGCTTAATTCCAATGAAACTCATGTGGATGCAATTTTATTGACCCATGAACATAACGATCACGTGATTGGGCTAGATGATATAAGACCTTTAATTTTCCGTTCTCGAAGAGACATGCCTCTTTATTGCCTAAAAAGAGTTGCAAAAGAAATTGAGATGCGATTTCCCTATGCATTTGCCACGAACCGCTACCCGGGAGCTCCTGCTTTCGAAGTGCATGAAATTTCTTCTCACCCCTTTAATCTATTTGACGCCTCTGTCCTACCAGTAGACGTTCTTCATTATACATTACCTATTTTAGGATACCGATTCAAAAACCTCGCCTACATTACCGACGCAAGCAACATCACTGCAGAAGAAAAAAAGAAACTGCAAAACTTAGACTATTTAATTATCAACTGTATTCGTAAAGAGGATCCGCATCCTGCTCACTACATCTTACCGGATGTAATTGAACTTCATAAGGAACTTCAACCCAAAAACACCTTTCTCACCCATTTGAGTCATTACTTTGGTCTTCACACCTTAGAAACCCCTGAACTACCTTTAGGGATCCACCTAGCTTACGATGGACTTGAAATTGAATTTTAACCACTTAACACGATAAAATAGTAACCCAGAAGCTATTTTTAGAAATTTAAAGAAATTTCTTTTTTACGCATTTAAAAATTGCGCTATATTTGCACACTCTAATTGCCCAGGTGGCGGAATTGGTAGACGCGTTGGTCTCAAACACCAATGCCTTTGGCGTACCGGTTCGATCCCGGTCCTGGGTACAAAAATCCTCTACAACATTAGTTGTTAGAGGATTTTCTCTTTATAGGAATGGACCTGAGAATGCTTTATAGTTTTACTATAGGTACGACTAAATTGAAAAAATAAATTCGCACATCAATCTTTCTACTGTTACCTAGTAGTTTAAATCAGATTTTGGTGGATTCTAAAATATACAATAAGCCAACCGCCGCTTACTAATAAGCACAGCAAACCAATCAAAATTTGTTAATCAATTAACTTCTTTGATATAATTTAAACTGTTTTACAACGTAGTAAAGTATTCACGGAGGACATGCAGCTACTTGATGACTGACTTTTTTTGCTTTTAAATAACAGAGTCACCATTTGCCAATTAATACATAGTCAAAGCAGTAGCCAAAAACAAATTTTGATTACAAATTTCGTAATGATTGCAAGAATCATCCCCTTAATCACATCGTAATAAGATAAATATAATCTAAATAATTCAACAAAAACTAATATACACTAATGATATTAGTCATGTGATTAACACAGTAGTTTTTAATAAAAAATTAAAGAAAAAACCGAATCCAAATAAAATTCACAAGAAAGATTGTTTATTTTAAGAAATAATTACATAAAAACAAACTCCACTTATAGAAAACTCAACTAAACCCTTTCGCAAGATAAAGATCATACAATAATAGAGCTGTTTTATTAGCAAATTATAATTTACGGACGTACATTTGTTATAGAAAAATAGAACCAATAAATTTTTACATCATGAAAAAGCTAAACACTTTGAAATTTTATTCGCTAGCCTTCTTATTAATGGTAGGATTATTAAGTGCTCAATCCATTAGCGGCAAAAGCATTAAAGTATCTGTAGACGGTACTTCTCCTATGCACAACTGGACAATGAACGCTAGCACTGGAACCTTTTCTGCAACTGTTTCAGGAAACACTCTGACTAACATTAAATTTTCAGTTCCTACTAAATCATTAAAAAGCACTAAAGGCAAAATGATGGACAACAAAGCGCACGGTGCACTGAAAGCAGACAAAGCTCCCCAAATCAATTTTACTGCGAAATCAGTAAACGTAGGAAAGGGAACATTGAGTGGGTCCTTATCAATTGCCGGAGTAACTAAAAACGTTTCTTTTCCTGCAACTGTAGTAAAAAATGGAAGTTCTTATACTATTTCAGGTACTGACCAGTTAAAAATGTCTGACTTCGGAATGGAAACCCCAGGTTTCATGGGGGTAAAAACGGGAGATGCTGTAACAGTTAAAGTAAATATTGTTGCGAACTAACCCCACAAAAAAGACCTGAAAATTTTACACTTGAACCCTTTTAAAAATAAAAATTCTCATATGAAAACTACATTATTTAAATTATCTGCAGCCGCCATCTTATTTAGTGGCATTGCCCTAAACGCTCAAGAAACTTCAATTAGAGAACATCTTACGCCAGAAAAATACCAGAAAAACGTATTTGAAGATCCTAAGGTAGAGTCCCCCGACTTTAACGGTGTAAAAGTGAGCATAGGTGGAGATTTCTCCTTGCAGTTCCAAGCTCTAGACCACTCTACTAAAGCGGACTTAGGCTATGTAATGGACGCCAATGGAAACCCAACCGCAACTCCCGTAGAATTAAAAAATCTAGGAAGTGATTTTAACCTACCAACAGCCAACTTGGACGTTAACGCTTATTTAGCTAAAGGGGTGAAACTTCACTTAAGAACTTATCTGTCTGCCAGACACCATAACGAAGCATGGGTAAAAGGAGGATATATGCAAATTGACAACCTGGATTTCATTTCGGAAGGATTATTATCAGACGTAATGAAGCACGCTCGAATCAAAGTAGGTATGGACGAGTTGAACTACGGTGACTCCCACTATAGAAGAACGGACAACGCTAAAGCGATCAACAATCCATTTGTCGGAAACTTGATCATGGACAATTTCACAACAGAACCTTTTGGAGAGGTGTACATGTTCTATAACAACTTTATCGGAATGGTTGGAGCATCTAATGGGAAGCTTAATCAGACGGCCGTAAAAGGCACTAGCGACAACAAGCCTTCTATCTATGCAAAAATTGGATACGACAAACAAGTGGAACAGGACTTACGTGTAAGATTAACAGGGTCTATTATGAAGACTAACGGTCTTTCTACAGGCGGATACCTTTACGGAGCCGACCGAGCAGGATCAAGATATTACTACGTACTTCTAACTGAATTGGATGCTATGGGCACAAGCAACTACGCAACCGGACGATTCAATCCAGGATTTAGAGAAATGATTGCAATTCAAATCAACCCGTTTGTTCGTTACAAAGGATTAGAGTTCTTTGGTACTTTTGAAAACGTAAGTGGAAACAAACTACAAAACGGTCAACTTAGAGACAGTGACGGCAATTACACGCAACTAGCCGGTGAACTACTTTACCGTTTTGGAGACAAAGAGCAGTTCTATTTTGGAGGAAAATACAATACGATTAACGGTAAAGACTTCGATGGAGCAGCAAAACGTCAAATAGACCGATTCCAATTAGCAGGCGGATGGTATATGACTCCGAACGTTCTAGCGAAAGTGGAATACGTTAATCAGAAGTACAACCAAGATAACGTTTGGGGAAGCGCCAACCCACTAAATGGTGGAAAATTTAATGGATTAATGCTAGAAGCAACTATTGGTTTCTAATTTTATTTTAATTTTTTCATGGAAAAAGGGCATAGAAATTGCCCTTTTTCTTTTAAACTTAATCATGAAAGTACCACTTTTCATTTTATTGCTTTTGAGCCTTTCTCTTAACGCACAACAGGGAGTGATAGTAATTACTGGGAAGACCAATGTAAACACTTTCAAATGCACCAACACGAACCTAAAAACAGGCATCGATCTTGATTCAAGTAAACTCCCTCAGCTTACACTGAAAATAGACGATTTTGATTGCCGCAATAAAATGATGACTTCTGATTTTAGAAAGACGCTTAATTCCGCTAAATACCCCGAACTTCACATTCGATTCACTAAACTTCACAAACTATCAACCAGCGGATACTATCAAGCAACACTTCTTGTTAAATTTATGAATAAAACACACCCCTACTCACTGACGTTCTTCCTTGATGAAAATCAACTGGTAGGTAACAAAAAAGTGCTTTTTACTGATTTTGGAATAACACCACCAAAGAAAATGGGAGGCACGATTCAAGTAAAAGACGCTCTAGATCTCTCCGTAAGCCTTCGAAGTCAATAAGCAGAGCCATTTGCAACAAAGAATTAATATTAATTATATGTAAAGCTTTAAGGAAATTCTTTGTAATCTGAAAAAATAACAATACATTTAATGGAGAAAAACTAAGCATTTTATGCCAAAGAACACTACATCTCAAAAAAGATTTAAGTTTCGTGTAAAAGTCGCCCCAAAAAGAGTACAGAAAAAACACTGATTTTCTAGGCAATATTAGCCAAGAAAATCATTTTCTTTTATAGGCAGCTTGCTCTCTAAACCGTCTACCAGCTCTTAACTCGAGAGCTTGCAGGAGACTCTCCCTTCCACTCCAAGTACTCAAAGCACTTAGAGCGGGATTTTAGCCCAAAAAATCAATCGTACTTTTTAGCCCTGAAAACTTTGCTCTTTTCACTGCAGAGCCTTTAAAAACTTGAGAAAACACTTCTTGAGTAAGTTCTTTCCAATCCTCTTTCCTCATGTTCTGTAAAGAACTATTGGGGGAAAATCGACCCTCTTTAGTTGGTAGAGAAAACCGGTTCCAGGGACATACATCCTGGCATATATCGCAACCAAACATCCAGTTTTCCAATTTCCCATCAAATTCCTGAGGAATGGCATCTTTAAGCTCAATGGTTAGATAGGAAATACAGCGACGAGCTTCAATGGTACGGTCCTCTACAATAGCATCCGTTGGGCAAGCATCAATGCATTTGGTACAACTTCCACAATGATCTGTGGTAGGTTCGTCGTAAAGAAGTGGCAAATCACAAATTATCTCACAAAGAAAAAAGAAGGACCCTTTCTTTTTAGTGATCAAATTAGCATTCTTTCCAACCCATCCGATTCCCGCTTTTTCTGCCCAACTGCGTTCTAAAACGGGAGCTGAATCAACAAATATCCGAAAAGAGAATTCTCCGATTTCTTCTTGAAGCTCTCTGACCATATCGGCTAAAATATCTTTTATAAGACCATGGTAGTCCTCGCCGTAAGCATACTTAGAGATCTTGTAGTTATCTAAGGTTTCTAATGTTGTTGCAGGGAAATAATTGTAAGTAAGTGAAATTACTGATTTACTGCCCTCCACCAAAAGCCGGGTATCTACCCGCTTATCAAAGTAGTTTTCCATGTACTTCATTTTTCCATGGTACTCTTTTTTAAGAAATTCCTCAAGTGCGCGAGCTTCTTTTTCTAAGAAACCACTCTGAGCAATACCGCAGTCTTGAAAGCCAAACTTTTTGGCTTTACTTTTTATCAGTTGAGTGTAGCGCTCAGATAAGGTTGCATTCATGTTTGCGAAGATAAAAAAACTTCCTATTTTTACATCAAATATTGAAAAATGAACACATTACAAGACGTACTAAAATCTGGTGAATACCATTTAATTGATGTCCGCGAACCCCTTGAACTTCAAACTGACGGAGCTGTTGAAGGAGCCAAAAACATTCCTTTAGGTGAAATAGAAGACCGCGCAGAAGAAATCACCAGTTTGGAAGGACCCGTAGTTCTTTTTTGCAGAAGCGGTAACCGAAGTGGTAAAGCGCTAGAGCAATTAGAAGACCTTGGACTA
Source organism: Bacteroidota bacterium (assembly GCA_023393915.1). GTDB lineage: Bacteria > Bacteroidota > Bacteroidia > Flavobacteriales > Weeksellaceae > Planobacterium_A. The sequence goes on from JAEXBS010000047.1 coordinate 384,600, forward strand.
AGAAACGGCTACAATGGAGGGGGCTTTGCTCAAGTTCAATACCTATTGGATGAACTAAAGTAATTCCTTATTGTTACCAATAGAAATAAGCCAAACTTATTGGCTTATTTCTATTTTATCAGGCAAGAAAATCGATGTAATCAGCCGCTCGGTACTCTTGGATCAATTGCTGCATTACCTCCTCTACACTTTGAACTTTGTCAATTAATGCAGAGGATTGGCCGATTTCAAGTTCTCCTTGATTTAAATCCCCTAAGAACATACCTTGCTTTGCGCGAGCTCTCCCTAGTATCTCTCTTAATTTCTCGGGATTTTTACCTTGCTCGTATTCCTTTTCTAGTAAATCAAAAAAATCATTTTTGACCAATCGAACTGGAGCCAGCTCTTTTAAAGTGAGCATTGTGTCTCCCTCTTTTAGGCTCGTGATTTTCTCTTTCCAATCCTTGTGTCCGCTTGCCTCATGAGTAGCAGCAAAACGACTCCCTAATTGAACACCATCCGCACCCAGAATCATAGCCGCTTTGATCTGTGATCCTAAAGCGATACCACCGGCTGCAATAAGGGGAAGAGAAATATGCTTTCTAACACTGGGGATCAACACTAAAGATGTAGTCTCATCTCGTCCGTTATGTCCTCCCGCTTCAAAACCTTCTGCAACGACGGCATCCACTCCTGCTTCTTCACATTTAATCGCAAATTTGGTTGAAGAAACCACATGAGCCACTTTAATCCCCTCTTTTTGGAGCATCTGCGTATAGGTTTTGGGACTTCCGGCAGAGGTAAACACAATAGGAACCTTCTCTGAGAGTATAATCTCAAATAGTTCCTCGAGGTCCGGATATAGCATAGGAACATTGACACCAAAAGGCTTATCGGTCGCTTGCTTACATTTTTGTATATGCTCTCTTAGTACATCAGGATACATACTTCCTGCTCCTAAAAGCCCAAGTCCTCCCGCATTGGAAACGCTACTGGCCAGCTTCCATCCGGAATGCCAGATCATACCTCCCTGGATAATAGGGTACTTAATCTTAAACAATTTTGAAATTCGATTCTCCTGCTCGCTGTACATTTTCTCAGCAATTCCGAAATGGATAAAATTACTCATAGATCAAAAATAAAAAATCCTTTAGAGATCTAAAGGATTTTTTAAGTTTTAATCGTTTTTAGTCCATTCGCTTGTAAAGCTGCAATCGTTGTATCTCTCGTTTATGGATATAAATGTATCTTGTAATTTCTCCTTTACCCACTTTTCAACTACCTTACCTTTCTTTTGCTGAAGAGCAGCATTCTTAATTCGCTCGTAATCGGTAGCAATATCAAGTTGGTGAGCTGGTATTTCTTCGTTTACTCGAATGATATTCACGGTTTTTCTACGATTATTCTCATCTTGAAAAACCTCAGTAATATCACCTGGCTTTATTCCAACGATTTGATAAGCGAGCGTGGCTGGAAGATTTAATTTTTCAATCTTATCCCCACCATCGGCGCCCGTTAAGGTTCCACCGTTGAACTTTGTAGTTTTATCATCAGAGAACTTAAAAGCCGCTTCCTTGAAAGTCATATCCCCATTATTAATAAGGGTACGAATAGAATCAAGTTCAACTCTTGCTTTCGCTATTTCTTCTGCATTTGGTTTGGCCTCTAAAAGAATATGTCGAGCATCGTAAAGTCTTCCGCTTCGTTTAACTAATTGAATTAAATGGTATCCAAAATCCGTTTCTACCGGATCCGAAATTTCTCCTTCCTGTAGGTTTAAAGCGGCGGCCTCAAACGGCTTAACCATTTTACCTCTAGCCACATTAGTGTATAGACCTCCATTAGCTGCGGAACCCGGATCTTCAGAATAAATACGTGCCATTTGCTCAAAGCTTTCGCCATTTAAGATATCCTGCTTAATACGTAGCAAACGTCCTTTAATTTCGTCCTTGTGAGCCTCGGTAAGTTTTGGGTACATCATGATCTGTGAAATAGAGACCTCATCTCTTACCATTGGAAGTTGATGTTGATTTTGAGCATAGAAATCTGTTACTTCATTGGGAGTAACATCAACTTTTTCAGTAATACGGGCATACTTTTGTTGTCCGTAATAATTATCGGTATCGATTTTCTCGATCGCATTCTTTAACTCGTAAGAGTTTCTAAACTTGTACATACTCAACATCGTTTTCTCATCGGGAAATTGAGAAAGTATTTCATTGTACTTTTGTTCTACTCCTTCTTTTATATATGAAGTGCGATTCTCAATAAGTGTATCGCGCTTTGCTTCATAAATCAAAAGCTTATTATTCACAATATTGGCTAAAAAAGTACAGCGATCACTTACAGCGATACCTTGCTGTTTAGCATAATTCATTTGCTCGTCGATATCCGACTCGAGTACAATCTCATCACCAATCACCGCAGTTATCCCGTCCACTAGAGCTCCTTTTTGGATTTGCTGACCCATCACAGGGCTAAAAGCCATCACAACTAAAAAGAGGCACAACCCTAGCCCTTTCAACGTTCTTGTCATCATATATAATGTATAATTTGCAAAATTAAAATTCTAAAGGTTCAAAGCAGAATATAATATTATAATTATTTCTTAAAATTTCTCTCCAAATCCTCTCTAAAAGCACTTTGAACAATTATAGGAGTTTTCTCCCTTTGAGCATCCAAAAGTCTTTTAAGTGTTTCTTCCGTCACACGCGAAACCACATCTTCTCTCGATTCTTCAAAGGTCATTTGACTGCGCGGAACAATTTGATCAATCGCTATAACGACATCCCTTCCGCTCATCTTAGTGGAAAAGACTCCCTTTTGGAAGGGAACCTTATATTTGGTGAATATTTCTGCATCTTTATTCATTTCACCTTGTTGAAATGAAACCAAAATCTTACCTTCTTTATTGAGTTTATTCTTGTACTTACTTTGAAGGGATTCCCATTTTTTTGGATCTTCAATCGTCTTTTTCACACTAGATACTTCCTTCGGGTCACTAATAATAGCCACTCTCCCATCAGCCATTTCCTCCCATTGAAACTCCTGCTTATTTTCATTGTAATACCTATTAAGATTTGCAGCCGAGGTATCCACAACACTTTTCAAATAATCGGAGTAAATAAACTGAGAATAAATCATTTGCTTTTCACTTTCTAGCGCATTTTTTACCTCTGATTTCTGAAAGAACTCCTGAGTATATCTGTCTAGTAGGAAGTTTTTCACTCTTAGGTCAAGCAGCACTTTCCACTGCTCTGGTGTTACATTTTGCAAGTCTTTATATTGTTCTTCCACTTCCTTGCGTAAATCACCATAACTAACCACCTTGCTTTTATACTTATACATAGGCTGGTTGAATGAAGTGTAGTTTTTAAACGCTTGGTAGGAGGAAGCAACTTTTGAAAACTCCTCAAATTTTGTGAAATCTTTACTCTGTTCTAATTTTTCCAAAAGTTGGTCTTCAAGTATTTTCGCATAATTACTAGAGAGCATTTGGGTTTGAAAGAAATCCTTACTGTTCTCGTTCCATACGTAGGGCAATAAGTCGTATATATAAAAGACGTAATAATGATCCTCTATAAGAATAGGTTCGTCTACATAATCTCCTGCTTTTTTACCTTTTAATGCCCCATAAACAGCATCAGGTAAAATTGGTGAACCCATTACCGCTCCTCCCGCATTCTTCTCATTAGGTGTTGTGCCCCACTGCGCAGTGATCTCATTAAAGGGTTTTCCTTGCTTTAATGCAGAATAAATGGAATTTTTCATTTCTGCTGCCTTCTGATCATTGGGATAACGAAGACTACCGAAAACCATATATCCTAAACTAGGTCTCTGAGCTACAAGTTTGGCAAAAGTAGCCGAGCGTGGATTTTCTGCAAGCTTAGTATATTGCCCTACTTTAAGAGAAGCAATCTCACGATAAATAGTAGGATCGATTAAACCAGGTTTAATATAAACCGGTCTAACTTCTTTTTTCACATAAGTCTCAATCGCTTTCTCCATGGATAGTTTTCCGGAAACCACATCTTGATAAACCTTCTGGTAAGATGTTGGATCCGAATTTGTCTTTTCCAAATTGAAAACAAGGATTTGGCGCTCTATCTGATTATCTAAAACAAACTGTCTTGAAAGTTGTTCTACGTCTTTTGAATCAAAAAAATAATCTTGATGAACCTCGTTTAATTTACTAGCCATACGCTGCGAGAAATAACCGGTTGTATCCGCTTTTTTGTCCTCAGCTAATTGTTGAAACAAATAAAAATTCTGTGCAGTAGTTAAGGCTGATTCTACACCATTCGTGGTTAAGGCCTGACCGTACTGTTTTTTAAAATCAGCAAGGGACAAAGAATCCTTGCCAATAATCATATATTGTCCAAAAGACCATGTTGTCAGTAGGAAAGCTAGTAAAAAAAATATTTTCTTCATTATAATACTATCAATTAGTCAAAGTAAAGATCTACTTCAAATGTAGTTAATTGTCGAAATTCATCAACACGGGCTTTTAATTCAGGGGCAGTTACTTTCTGCAGTCTTTCGGTTCCAAATTCTTCCACCGTAAAGGAAGCCATTGCAGAACCAACAATAATAGCCGATTTCATGTTTTCAAACGAGAGATCTCCCGATTTAGCTAGGTGCGCTGCAAATCCTCCCGCAAAAGTATCTCCTGCTCCAGTAGGATCAAAAACTTCTTCAAGTGGTAAGGCTGGAATAGAAAATACTTTACCTTCATGGAATAACAATGCGCCGTGTTCTCCTTTTTTAATAATAACGTATTCTGGCCCCATCTTGTGAATCACTTGTGCTGCTTTAACTAGAGAATACTCGCCCGATAATTGTCTAGCCTCTTCATCATTAATTGAAATCACATCTGTTTTTGCGATCATTTCAAGTAAAGTGTCCCAAGCGGTATCCATCCAAAAATTCATGGTATCGAGAATAACCAATTTAGGTCTCGACTTCATCTTTTCTAACACAGAAAGCTGAATTGAAGGGTGCAAATTTCCCAAAAGCAAAATTTCGGAATCTTGTGCAGACTCAGGAACTTTTGGATCAAAATTCTCCATCACATTCACTTCGGTTACGAGCGTATCACGAGTATTTAGATCATTGTGATACCTTCCACTCCAAAAGAAAGTTTTCCCTTCTTTAATTATTTCAATTCCTTCAGTTTTAATATTCCGCGATTCAAGCAAATCAAAATATTCTTTGGGGAAATCTCCCCCTACGACCGATACTAAATGTACGTCCGTGTTAAACACTGATGCCGCTAGGCCAATAAAGGTGGCTGCTCCACCTAAAATCTTATCTGTTTTCCCAAAAGGAGTTTCGATTGCATCAAAGGCAACCGATCCGACCACTAATAGTTTCATGCAAAAAAATGTTAATTATCCGCCTACTTTTAATAAGGTATTTACATCCCTTAATGGTCCTAAAAATTCAGGACTTCAAAAAAGAGCTATCGGCAAAAATAAGGTTTTTGAACTAATAAAAAAGGATTCAAGGATTCCATTTCTATTTTATCACTTACTTAACCACTTAATTCTGAAATCCCTGAATCCAATTTTCCAAAAACACGTCCAAAGGCCGCGGAAAGGATTTACTTTTGGACTCTTCAAAAGTTAAAAAGTTAAATTCGTGATCTGCTCCAAAAACACTCAGGTCCTTTTGGCTGTCTAATGCTCCAGAATAGATCTTGACCGTTAGGTTTCGGTGAGAAAGTTTATGTTTTATCTTAGTTTCGTACTTTAGTTTCCCAGAATACTCCTTTGGCAGCTCCGGGAGAAATTCGTAAAGAAATTTCCAAATAGACTCGTCCCCTCGTTTCTTAGATAAGAACCCTTGCTTGTTATATAAGAAATAGTAGATCAGCGTTTGGTCACTCACTTTTACTTTTTTCATTTTTACAGGGAAACTTAACTGAGTGCCTGTTGCAAATGCATTGCATTGCAAAGCAATAGGGCAAATCGAGCAACTTGGATTTTTTGGTTTACAAATTGTGGCGCCTAAATCCATCAAGGCTTGATTGAACTCACCAGGTTCATTTATAGGCATTATTCGTTCTGCCAAATTACTAAAGTGTCGAAAAGAACCGTTGGAGCCGATATCCATGGTGTCGGTAAAAACACGACTTAATACGCGGTAAAGATTTCCATCAATTGCTGCCCGTGGTTCTTGGAAACATAAACTACTAATGGCGCTTGCGGTATAAGGCCCTACCCCTGGTAAAGAAAGAATATCTTTATAATTATTTGGAAATACTCCCTTATATTTTGAAACTATTATTTTAGCCGCCCGGTGCAGGTTAAGTGCTCGGGAATAATAGCCAAGTCCTTTCCAATAATACAATACCTCGTCGATGGAAGCATCACTAAGCTCTTGTACACTAGGGAAACGCTCGACAAATCTTTCGTAGTATCCCTTCCCTTGCTCTACACGTGTTTGCTGCAATAAAATTTCAGAAATCCAAACCAAATAGGGATCGTTCACGCCTCTCCAAGGCAAAGTTCTTCCCTTAGATCGGTACCAAGTAAGTAAATTTTGTGTTAACTGTAGGTCTGAACTCATCAAGGCTCAAAGGTCGACTTCTTAACTTAACAAAACAAGCGCCACTCGAAATCTCTATACGTAAAATCACATCCGAATTCGACAAAAAGGCCAAGAAAAAAGGCTAAAAAACAATCTCCTTTAGATCTTTTTGGTAAAAAATGAAATACCAATGAAATAAAAAGGATAAAAAGCTCCTTAAGTAATGAGCAGCAAGGACTATCAAAGCAAAGAAAATCAGGGTATTGTTTGTTTCAATTCAAAAATAGTTCATATATTTGCACACCAAAATTAAAAAACAAAAAAGGAAATGACAAAGGCAGAATTGGTAAATACAATCTCCACTAAATTGGGAACAGAAAAGAACGAAACTCAAAAGATAATTGAAGCATTTATGCAGGAAATCAGAACTTCAATGTATAATGGAGACAATGTTTATCTTAGAGGTTTCGGTTCATTCATTATAAAAACAAGAGCAGCAAAAACAGGAAGAAATATTTCAAAAAACACAGCAATTGAAATTCCTGCACATAACATTCCGGCATTTAAGCCTTCAAAAAGCTTTGTGGAAAAGGTGAAAACCAAAGTTGCCGTTAAATAGTAGATAAGAAAAAATTAATATTAACCTTAATACATAACGAATATGCCAAGCGGAAAGAAAAGAAAAAGACATAAGGTAGCGACGCACAAAAGAAAGAAAAGAAGAAGAGCGAACAGACACAAGAAAAAGAAATAATTTTCTCGTACCATATACTGAATATAGTTGATGGAGACTCATCCATTAACTATATTTTTGTTTAATTTAAGACCAAACTAATTATAAGTCGAACCCAATAAATGAGCAATGAAAAAAGAACTGATCATTTCACATCAGGACGAGTGCACTAAGATTGCACTGCTCGAAGACGGTAGACTTTTTGAAATCCACGAAGAAGAGGATAACAGAGAGTTTAGCGTAGGGGATTTATTTTTAGCTCGAGTCCGAAAACTTGCACCTAACTTAAATGCAGCTTTCGTAAACATTGGTTACGAAAAAGATGCATTTTTGCATTATCAAGATCTGGGTCCAGACTTTTTAAGTTATCAAAAATTCTTAAAAGACACGTTTAGTAAAAAACAGCAAAGCAGTAGTCTAAAGAATTTTGAAGTTCAGAAAGAGATCAACAAGCACGGTACTGTAGATAAAGTACTTAACAAAGAAGATGTAGTACTAATTCAGATTACCAAAGAACCCATTTCAACAAAAGGTCCTAGAATCTCAACGCAGATTTCCCTTACTGGCCGCTTCTTAGTATTGATTCCTTTTGATAATAAGGTATCCATCTCTAAAAAAATCAAAAGCGCAGAAGACAGAGAGCGTCTTAAGACCTTAATCGAAAGTATCAAACCAGAAGGTTTCGGAGTTATTATTCGCACAGTTGCAGAAGGTAAGAAAGTAGCCGAACTCCATAACGACATGAATCAGTTGATTCGAAAATGGGAGTCCGCATTTAAAAACATTCAAAAGAAGAAAATCCCTTCAAGAATCCTCTCTGAGGAAGATCGCGCATCAGCCATTTTAAGGGACAACTTCAACAAAGATTTTACCTCCATTATTTGCGATGACTCTGCTATGCATGCGGACCTTAGCCATTATGTTGAATCGATTGCACCAGAGCAAAAAAGTATCGTTCAGTATTACGATTCTCACATACCTCTTCTAGAGTATTATAATGTAGAGAAACAACTAAAGCAAAGTTTTGGAAAACACGTCAACATTCCTTCTTCACGAGGTGCTTATCTGGTGATCGAACACACCGAAGCGCTGCATGTTATTGACGTAAATTCAGGACCAAATATCGCTTCCGGATCTACCAATCGGGACCACGCTCTAACGGTCAATAAAATGGCTGCTACAGAGATTGCTCGTCAATTGAGACTGAGAGATATGGGTGGAATCATTGTGGTTGACTTCATTGACATGACCAATGCAGAACACCGTAAAGCCCTATACGAGCACCTGAGAGAAGAAATGCGTCGGGATAAAGCCAGACACAAAATTTTACCTCCTAGCAAATTTGGACTTATTCAAATCACTAGGCAAAGAGTGCGTCCAGAAAAGCAAATCAAAACCGAGGAAGTAAATCCTAATGCTGATGGGGAAATACTAGCACCTATCGTGGTGGTTGAACGCATGGAAGAAATGATTAGAAACCTAATTCAAAAAGAAAAAGGAAAACTCTACCTCCATGTACATCCCTTTGTAGAAGCCTACCTAACCAAAGGTATTATGAGTATTCAAACCAAATGGTATCTGAAGCTAGGAAAATGGGTAAGCATTATTCCAAGGGACAGCTTTCGTTACCTAGAATACAGATTGTATAATTCAAAAAAAGAGGAAATTGCAAGTTACTCGAACTAAAAGATAAACTCTGTTTCGGAGAAAGTCTAAAAAACCGCCTACTTAGGCGGTTTTTTCATTCAAGGGATTCTAACATTTTTTAACTTTTTCAAGGGGTACTGACGAACATTATTTTGGCTACATTTGTGCTATGAAGTACGTAGGACGGGATTTAGTGAAACTAATTCAAGGGGCCGATCTATCAGGTGAAAATTCCCATAAAGTTTATTCACCACCTTATCGTCCCTTATTCTCCTATGAAGAGATTCTTTCTAGAAATCCCAGGATGGCAGCGGTCAATATTCTACTGTATCTTAAAGATGGTCAGTGGCATTTTCCTTTAATGGTAAGAACCCAGAATGAAAACGACCGTCATAGTGGACAAATTTCCCTACCAGGAGGAAGTCGTGAAGCTGAAGATAAAGATTTTGCGCACACTGCAAAGAGAGAAACTTCGGAGGAAATTGGAATCGATTTTTCTTACATTCGGATTATTCGTGAAATTTCTCCCATTTATATTCCTCCAAGCAATTTTTATGTTTACCCCTACATTTCATTTACAGGGAAAAATCCTAAGTTCAAACTGCAACAATCTGAAGCTTTAGAACTCATTGAATTTCCCGTTTCTTCTCTCTTAGATTTAAAGCAGACGCCAGAATACCGAATCTTACCGGATTCTAGAGGAAAAGAAGTTCCAGTAATTGATTTTAATGGATATATAATCTGGGGAGCTACCTCAATGATCCTTAGTGAATTCAGTCACTTGCTCAAAAATTTGTAAATTCGCAGATTAGTTTTTCTAAAAATACATGGCAAAAAAAAATATTTTCTCCGATGCTTTTGGAACGCCTTATTTTCTAAAGCGTCTGATAATTTTTACTTTAGGTATCGTCTCTTACAGAAGGTTTAATGGCTTTAATAAACTTAAAATTTCAGGGAGCGAACATGTTAAAAACCTTCCTGATTCCAATGTTCTTTTTGTCTCTAACCATCAAACCTACTTTGCGGACGTAGCCGCAATGTATCATGTGTTCTGCTCTGTAAATAATGGCTACATTAACACCATTAAAAACCCCGTTTATTTACTAAATCCTAAGGTAGACTTCTATTATGTAGCAGCGGAAGAAACAATGAACAAAGGACTCCTCTCAAGGATTTTCAAACTAGCAGGAGCCGTCACCGTAAAACGTACCTGGAGAGCGGAAGGAAAAAACGTCAATCGAATCGTCGACATGAGCGAAGTCGATAATATTATGAAAGCGCTGGACAACGGGTGGGTCATCACTTTTCCACAAGGAACCACCTCAGCCTTTGCTCAAGGAAGAAAGGGAACGGCCAAGCTAGTAAAACAGCAAAGACCAATTGTAGTTCCTATTAAAATAAATGGCTTTAGACGAGCATTTGACAAAAAAGGACTTAAAATTAAAGTTACTGGAGTAAAACCAACACTAGAATTTAAAGCTCCTCTCGTAATTGATTACGATGACGAAAGTGCACAAGAGATCTTGAACAAAATCATGGTGGCCATCGAACAAACCTCCGATTTCAATGTGCTCCATCAGTACGATGAAAAAAAAAGTCTAAATCATCAGTTATAGTACTCCAGCAACTAATTACTAAAACCATACACTATGAAAAAAATAGTCTTCTTTGTGGTCCTTTTTATGATTGCATCTTGTACGCAAAGCTCTATTTTTGAGCAGTACGAACTAAGCTACAGCCGAAGCGGTGGGTTTGCTCCTATCTATGAAAATTTATTGATTCGTAATAATACAGCCTACTACTTCTTCGAAGGATCTGGTAAAAAATTTAATAAGAAAACACACATAACACCTGAAGAGAAATCTAAACTCTACGAGGCAATTAACACCAATGACCTAGCTCAAATTCGTGAAGATTACAAAAAAGTATTCGACAACATAACCACTACAGTTAAAGTAAAAAACGCATCACAAAAAATCTTTAAGGACGACGGAAGCTTTATTGTTCCCGAACACCAAAGTAGATGGCAAGCTGTAACTGGGGCTTTTGAATCTTTAATTGAAACAAAAAACTTTAGAAACTAATTAAACTATGGTTGATTCATCACAGGACCGGTGGACAGCACTTGGTCCAAAAACTCGAGTACTGATTTTTTCCTCCTCCCCCCTTTTAGTTCAACTCACACTGCATACTCTCGACATTCACAACAAACCCATTATAAGTAAAGTATTTAATGAACCGCTAAGGAGTGAAGAAAGTGATTTCATTCTGTTTGCTACCGACAATTTAAAGGAGGCAGCTGAATTTTCACCTAATATCGTTTTACTAGGAGCTGTGCCCGAGCTCGATAGCTACAATGATCTACTAATTTCGATTAGGGCGGGAGGCATTTTACTTTACCCTAAGGAGTCCCAAGTGATCAACCAAGAGCTCAAGGAGGTCGCCCAATTTTTTAGAAAGATCCCTTACGAAGAAACTACTTGTACTAATAATAGTTTAGAAACAGATTTAGGCTCCGTTGAGCTTAATTTTGACGATTCCCTTTTAATATCCCATTTGGATGGTGTTAGAAATGTTCTACAGCATTTAGGAGTAATGGAAGAGGAGTTTTATCAAGCTCTTTCGGAATTTGAGCTTATTTGATTTAAACTAAGTAGTCAACAAGAATCCAACACTCTAGCACGCTTAGATAAGGGGAGACATTTCACACTACTCCACTAATTTTCAAACGATTATATCAATAGGACCTAATTGTGTGGATTTTATTAAATTTACGCAAACTCGAACCCTATGCGATATATCACCGAGGGCAAAACACCTCCAAAACGACATACCATTTTCAAATCACCGGAAGGAAGCTTCTATTACGAACAGCTCTTTGGCACGGAGGGCTTTCATGGCATTTCCTCTCTATTGTATCACATCCATCGGCCAACACAAATTAAAAGTATTGGTCTGCCAAAAGACGTGAGTCCAAAAATTTCAGTGGAAAAGAACGTTACTCCAAGAAGACTGGAAGGGCAAAAAGTAACAAGTGAGGACGATTATCTCGAAAGTAGAAAAATTCTCATGCTTAATGATGATTTACAAATGGGACTTTCTAAACCTAGAAAGTCAATGGAGTATCACTATAAAAATGCACATCGAGACGAGCTCCTATATGTTCATGAAGGAAAGGGAAAACTAAAAACATTTGTTGGAGATCTTGAATTCGAATTTGGGGATTATTTAATCATCCCTCGCGGAACCATCTACCAACTGGAACTCTATACAGAACAAAATGTATTTTTTGTTCTAGAAAGCCAATCCCCAATTTATACCCCTTCTCGTTACCGAAATGAATTTGGTCAACTCTTAGAACATTCCCCTTTCTGTGAACGTGATATTATTACTCCAGTTCTTCAGCCACCAGTAGATAAGAAAGGTGAATTTCTAATTAAAGTTAAAAAGCAAGAGCAAATTTGGGACTTTATTTATGCAACTCACCCTTTTGATGTTGTAGGATGGGACGGTTATTTCTACCCCTTCAAATTCAACATTAAAAACTTTGAACCCATCACTGGAAGAATCCATCAACCGCCACCGGTGCACCAAAATTTCCAAGCACACAATTTTGTTGTTTGTTCGTTTGTTGCCCGAATGTATGACTATCATCCAGAGGCCATTCCTGCTCCTTACAATCATTCCAATATTGATTCTGACGAAGTCCTCTTTTATACGGAAGGCGATTTTATGAGTCGAAATCACATCAATCTCATGGACTTTACACTGCATCCTGGCGGAATTGTGCACGGTCCACATCCCGGAGCAATGGAAAGAAGTATTGGAAAAAAATTCACAGAGGAATACGCTGTTATGGTAGATCCCTTCCGTCCCTTAAAACTAACCGATGAAGCTTTGAAAATCGAAGATCCTACTTACCTAACTTCTTGGCTTGAATCAAATGATCAAGGGCTAGAAGACCGGCTGATGGAATAGGAAAATAGTGCCTTCTTGCTTCCCCTTTCCTCTTCTATAAGACCTGAAATTCAGAGGGGTTTGACATTTATCATCTTTGAATTTTTGAGCAAATCCTCTATCTTTGAGAGAGTAAAAAATAAAAGCGTAATACCTTAAACCCAATACAATGCTTAACTACGTGAGTGCTGCCCAAGCAGCAATGGTTATTAAAAGTGGACATAGAGTTTTTTCGCACGGTAGTGCCTGCACACCCAACATAATACTTGATGCCATTGCCCAAAGAGCTTCCGAACTTCGAGAAGTAGAGTTTGTCTCTATCACTCAACAGGGAAACATGGAAGTGGCAAAAGAAGAGTACAAGGACAGTTTCTACATCAACTCTCTTTTTACTTCTACGCCGGTTCGTAATGCAGTCAATTCGGAACATGGGGATTATGTTCCTGTATTCTTAAGTGAAATTCCAATTCTCTTTAGGGAGGGCTATCTTCCGATCGATGTTGCCATAATTACGGTATCGCCTCCAGACCAACACGGCTACTGTACTTTAGGAACTTCCGTGGATGTAGCACGTAGCGCCGTTGATAGTGCTAAAACCCTAATTGCTGTTGTAAACCCTCGAATGCCAAGGACCCATGGAGACGGTAACGTACACTATAGTAAAATTGATATAGCGGTTTGGAATGAAGAAGAACTCTTAACTGTGGATTATGGAGCGAAAGTAGGACAAGAAGAATTACTCATAGGTCAGAATGTAGCTGAACTCATTGAAGACCGCTCTACCTTACAGATGGGAATCGGTACCATTCCTGATGCCGTTCTAAAGAATTTAAATAACCACAAAGACCTGGGAATCCATACGGAAATGCTAAGTGATGGGGTCATTGACCTTATACTTAACGACGTGGTTAATAATAAATATAAAGGAACCCATTCGAATCAAACGATAACAAGTTTTTGTTTTGGAACACGTCGACTTTATGATTTTGTGGACGATAATCCATCCATTAAATTCTTAGACGTTAAGCATGTGAATTATCCGATCAACATTATGAAGAACCATAAAATGACGGCCATTAATTCAGCTATTGAAGTCGATTTAACTGGACAGGTTTGCTCCGATTCCATTGGAAGCTATCAGTTCAGTGGAATTGGAGGACAGATGGACTTCATGAGAGGAGCAGCGCTAAGTGAGGGAGGTAAACCTATCATTGCGATTTCTTCACGAACCAAAAAAGGAATCCCTAGAATTGTACCTTTCCTTAAACAAGGAGCTGGTGTGGTAACCACCAGAGGTCACATGCATTGGGTAGTTACTGAGTATGGAAAAGTTAACCTTTACGGTAAGAACCTAAGGCAAAGAGCGGAATTACTCATTTCCATTGCTCACCCAGACGATCGAGAATCTCTAGAGAGAGCAGCTTTTGAGCGCTTTAAAGCTGAACGATAATTACACTAATCTCTGCGACTCTTTTTAGTGCAGGGATTTTTTTTCCTGTTGGTCTTAAAGATACCTTAGGCACATTTTGCGCTTTTCAATAGTTAAAATCTGTTGATTTACAATTGTTTATATTTCTCCAAGAATTATTTATATTAGGGGAAATTTAAAAACCTATCCAATTTTATGTCAACTTTAACTTTTGCAGAGAAAATAGCACAAGCACAAAACTTCCTACCAATTAACGGGACAGACTACATTGAATTTTATGTAGGCAACGCGAAGCAAGCAGCCCATTTTTATAAAACCGCTTTCGGATTTCAAAGCGTTGCATATGCTGGTCCAGAAACCGGTGTTCGGGATAGAGCTAGTTATGTATTGCAACAAGGTAAAATTCGTCTGGTCTTAACCACTGGATTAAAATCCGATTCACCCATCAACGAACATGTAAAAAAACATGGTGACGGAGTGAAAATTCTTGCTTTATGGGTGGACGATGCTTACAGCGCGTTTGAAGAAACAACCAAAAGAGGAGCCAAACCTTACTTAGAACCGCAAACCCTTACGGACGATCATGGAGAAGTCAAAATGAGTGGTATTTACACCTACGGTGAAACGGTACACATGTTTATTGAAAGAAAAAACTACTCGGGTGCTTTTATGCCTGGATATGAAAAGTGGGATTCTTCTTACGCTCCTGAAGAAGTGGGATTACTTTACGTTGACCACTGTGTTGGGAATGTGGGATGGGACCGTATGATTCCTGTAGTTAAATGGTACGAAGAGGTGATGGGATTTGTTAACATTTTAAGCTTTGATGATAAGCAGATCAACACAGAATATTCAGCACTTATGTCAAAAGTAATGAGTAATGGGAATGGCTATGCAAAGTTTCCAATTAACGAACCAGCAGAAGGAAAAAAGAAATCCCAAGTTGAAGAATATTTGGAATTCTATGAAGAAGAAGGTGTACAGCACATTGCCGTAGCTACAAAAAATATCATTCATACAGTCACAGAACTAAAAAAACGAGGAGTTGAATTCTTATCCCCACCACCAGAAGCTTACTACGAAATGGTTCCAACCCGAGTTGGAGAAATTGAAGAAGATCTAAAGAAACTCCAGGAACTAGGTATTCTTATCGATCACGACGAAGAGGGATATCTACTTCAAATATTCACTAAACCAGTAGAAGACCGTCCTACACTTTTCTTTGAAATCATTGAAAGACACGGAGCTCAAAGTTTTGGCGCCGGAAACTTTAAAGCACTCTTCGAGGCGCTCGAAAGAGAGCAAGAGAAAAGAGGGAACCTATAAAAGTCGTTTTGGATTAATATTTGCAAAGTAGTTGAATGAAAACCAATATTAAGATGAATAAATTATTTACACTACTTTTTAGCGTTTGGGCCGTTACTACTCTATCAGCTCAATACCAGCAAATTGATTACAAACTCGCTGAATTAGAAGAGAAAAAAGGAATACAAGAAAATCTCAAAAAATTAAATCTTGAGGACAAAACATTTGTACTCATTAAGGAATTTGACGATCATACGGAAAGACAGTTTATAAAAATTCAAGGGGAAAAATCAACCTTTATTGAAGTTTTTGATGACAAGACCACTGGTGAATCTTCATCCAATGTATTTTCAGGAGATTTCATTAAAACCGAAGGGGGATATCTATCCTTCCGGTTTAATGAACTTGAATCCCAACCCCTACCTCTTCCATTAGTGAAGAGTCTTTTAGCCACAAGGCACAAAAAAATCCTCTATCTCAAAGACATTAATACCGGTGAACGTTGGATAGAACTAAGTGCCATTGAAAATTAAAAAGCAACAAGTTTTGCCCAAAGTCCGAAGCCTAAGGTTTCGGACTTTTTTATTATCTTTAAATACTAAAATATATTTATGAAATCCTTTGTAAACTACTCTGAAAACTCAGATTTTTCCATCCATAATATTCCCTTTGGTGTGGCTGTATTTGAAAACGAATACATTGCATGCGCCACTAGAATTGGAGACATTGTTATTGATTTAGCGACCCTCTACGATTTTGGATATTTCAATGATATTGACGGATTACAAGACAACGTCTTTGAGGCTTACACACTTAATGAACTCATTGAATTAGGCAAACCTGTTACCCGTGCTATTCGAACGAAAATACAGTCTCTTTTGCAAGAAGGCTCTTCTCTTTCGGGTGATGAAAAATCCATTGAAGAATGTTTCTATGATCTTGATAAAATCAAAATGCTAATGCCAGTGCATGTTCCTAACTACACTGATTTTTATTCTAGTATTGAGCATGCAACCAACGTAGGAAAACTATTCCGTGATCCTGAAAATGCGTTATTGCCCAATTGGAAGCATTTGCCGGTAGGATACCACGGAAGAGCCTCTTCCATTGTAGTTTCTGGAACAGAAATCATTCGTCCGAAAGGGCAAATGAAAGCTAAGGACGCAAGCGCTCCACATTTTGGAGCTAGTGAAAAGCTAGACTTTGAGTTAGAAATTGGTTTCATTCTTAATCAGCACACAGAAATGGGAGATTCTATTAGTGTAGATGAGGCAGAAGAAGCTATATTTGGTTTGGTACTTTTCAACGATTGGTCTGCCCGAGACATTCAAGCGTGGGAATACGTTCCTTTAGGACCATTTAATGGCAAAAATTTCGCGAGTTCCATTTCTCCGTGGGTAGTTACCCTCGAGGCCTTAGAACCCTTTCGATGTGCAGGTCCCTTGCAAGACCCGGCGGTTCTTGACTACTTAAAATTCTCTGGAGACAAAAACTTTGATATTCAATTAGAAGTTTCACTTCAACCTCAAAAGGGCACAAACAAAGTGATTTCTAAAACTAATTTTTCCTACATGTATTGGAATATGGCTCAGCAACTCGCCCACCATACTGTTGGTGGATGTAATATTGAAGTTGGAGACCTGTATGCTTCTGGCACGATTTCAGGACCGACAGATGACTCTTTTGGTTCTATGCTGGAGCTAAGTTGGAACGGACAAAATCCGTTGGTTTTAAATGACGGTCAAAAACGATCTTTTATAGAAGACTTTGATACAGTAACTTTGAAAGGTTGGGCTGAAAAAGAGGGAATTAGAGTAGGCTTTGGTGAAGTGGTTGGCACTGTATTACCCGCAAAATCTTAATCATTCAAAATAGAATTGTGAAGACACTTTCCCCAGCATCTATATCAACTCAAGTCCTGCAAACGTTAATGCAGACGGCCGTAGCGCCTCGACCTATCGCACTTGCCTCAACTGTAAACAAAAAGGGGGAGATCAATCTCTCGCCCTTTAGTTTCTTCAACATGGTATCCACTAATCCTCCAATTTTAGTCTTCTCTGCATCGAGAAGAGTTCGGGATCAGTCCAACAAACATACCTTACATAATATTGAACAAACCAAACAGGTGGTAATTGGCATCGTTAATTATGCCATGGTTCAACAAGTAAGTCTTAGCTCTACAGAATACCCTGCTCACATTAATGAATTTGAAAAAGCAGGATTAACCATGGGAAAAAGCGAGAAGGTTGCTCCCCCTTTAATCCTGGAATCGCCTGTTAATTTTGAATGTGAAGTGAAAAGCATCCAATCCTTTGGAGAAAAAGGCGGCGCAGGAAACCTGATAATTTGTGAGGTTGTAAACATGCATCTTCAGGAAGAATATTTAAACGCAGAGGGCATGTTAGATCAAAAAAAACTTGATTTAGTAGCACGGCTTGGTGGCGCCTATTATTCCCGAAATAATGACGCAAACCTATTCGAAGTTCCTAAACCTTTAAGTACACTAGGTATCGGAATAGATGCGCTTCCAATGGAAATTAGGCAAAGTGAAATTCTAAGTGGAAACGATTTAGGCTTACTCGCAAATATTGAAAATCTACAAGGCCAACTCTTCTCTGGGGACCCTTCAGATCATAGCCAAGCAAAAAATTTAATTTCGCAGGGAAAAGTAAAAGAAGCTTGGGAAATTCTTACAAGAAACTAAAAAAAGTAAAGTCCGATTGAAATCGGACTTTCTTATATATTTAATTCTCAGACTCTTGGTTCTGATCTCGATCGATCGAGTAATCCTTATTTAGTTCAGGGTTCATCTGAAGAACTTGCTTCTCTTTGGTTCGAAAACGAATATTAAGTAGCTCTACAATTAAACTGAATGCCAGGCAGGAATAGATGATGTTTTTACTTACATGTTGATGAATTCCCTCTGCTACAAGCATTACACCAATAACAACTAAGAAAGCTAGTGCAAGCATTTGTAAGCTAGGATGGCGATTAATGATTTTCGATATGGGTCCTGCAAAAGCCATCATAATTCCAATGGAGATCACAACCGCAATAATCATGAGAGTAACGTTATCCACAAGTCCGATCGCCGTTAGGATAGAATCTAATGAAAAGACCATATCCACGAGTACAATTTGTAAAATAACCCACATCAAAACGTTACTCGCATTGCCTTTGCTATCAGCGGATTGATGGTGGGTAAACTGCATTTTTGAATGGATTTCAAAAGTACTTTTCCCAATTAAGAAAATCCCTCCTGCAAGAAGTATTATATCTTTCCAACTAAGTAGTAACGGGCCTCCGGTCTGTGGATCCTCGAAAAGATCTAGAGTTAGCACCGGCTCATTTAATGAAATAATCCAATTAATCATTAATAAGAGGATCACTCGAAAAATCATAGCCAAAGCCAAACCTAAATTTCTCGCGAAACGCTGTTTCTCTTTTTTGAGCTTATCGGAGATAATCGATATAAAAATAATATTATCAACACCTAAAACAATCTCTAAAAAAGTAAGTGTTAACAAGGAAACCCAAATCTGGGGATCTGAAAAATTAGGCCAATCAAGTCCAGTAAATAAATCCATCTTTAATTTAATTATTGCACAAATATAATTGAAATGAGTGCATTTTTTCTTTAGTAATTAAAGATTTCTTCTAAACTTAATGTAATAAGCTCACCCTCTTTTTCCAAAAGATTCCGCTTGATTTCACTTTCTTTTCCTATCAGAGCCATATTATAACGTACCTGTTGAATCCTTTCTTTATAAAAAGATTGAAGATCACTGAAATCTAAGGTTTGAACTTGTTTATAAATCTCTTCGCGAATGTCGTAATTGATCCCCAGTTTTTTTAAAGTATGAAGATTGAAAAACAAATTGGTCTTTATAATCCGTCCCGAAGCAATCCGTTTTAAAACTTGGGTTTTTGCACTCTCAAATTGAACAGGATGGTAAGGTAAGTCTTCCATCAAGGTATTCATCGATGTTAAAGCGGCAGATAATTTATCCGGTTGAGTACCTAAAAAGGTAGACACATAATCCCATTCCCCGGCTTTAGTTGCATTATGGTAATAAGCATAAGCACTATAGGCTAAACTTTGACTCTCTCTGATTTGTTGAAATACAATACTTGACAATCCCGACCCGAAATACTCATTGAAAACATTCACCAATCCAAAATTCTTTGGATTCACTTCAGAACTTCTTCCAATTTTGGTCAATTCAACTTGCACCATATCGTAAGGAGTAAAGTAATAGGTGTTACTCCCCTTAGGTTTAGGGTAATAATTCTTCTGTGGAATAGGTTTTGTCGCTTGAGGAATAAGATTTTGCAAAACTTCTTTACAAGTATCTCCATCTTGACCATAGTAGAAGATTTCAAACGGATAGAAAACAAGTTCTTTAAGGATTTTCGTGAAATCATGGCTCCCAAATCCTTTGAGCTGCTCGGTAGAAAATACATCTCTAAATCTAGATTCTCTTCCGAACTGGGCATATTGCACTAGCGCTTTATTGATTTTATTTTTATCCGTCTTGCTGACTTGTCTGGATTCTAAAATGGTACTTACAAACTCTTGGTACACCTCATCGCTATCTTTAACTTCTAAGACCCATTCTAGAAGTAAATCTATTCCCTTGCCAAGGTTTTCTTCCAGCCCTACTAAACTAATGCGAATCTCATCAGAAACCACTTGAAAATCAAAATTTACTCCAAGCTTATAAAACTCTAGTTTAATCTCTTCGTTGCTTCTTTTTTCACTTCCCAAATAAGAGAGTAAAGAAATCGCTATTTCGTACTTTTTATCATGGTCTCGACCAAAAGGAAAAATGAAAGTCAGTTGACAACGATTATTCAATTTATTAGTTACGTGAAATCCTTTTCTACCTCGTACTTCAAAAGGAGAAATCTCTTTATCAAAATCTACAAATTGAGGCTCTATTGGGAGGGTCTCAATAGAAGAGATATACTGAAAAAAAGTACTTTTTTCTTCTTGATTCAATTGAATGGGAGAAATACCTGGATTTTCAACCCGAACCAAACTTGGATTCTCACCTTGCAGTTTCTTCACTTCTACATAATTATCCAAAAAGAACTCATTTGCAAAGGCAACGATTTCTTCCTTGGTAATGGATTCGTATTCTGCTACTTCCATTAGTTCGTCTTTCCAACTTTGCCCTCTTATATAACATTGATAAAGAAGTGTCGCTAGACCGTCAGAAGATTCAAGAGATTTTAATCGCTGAAATTTATAATCATTTAAAATTGCACTTAGCATCCAGTCAGCAAAATCCCCTTTCTTTATTTTCTCCAGAGAGTTCATTAAAAGCTCTTTGGCTTCTTCTAAACTCTGCTGCTCTTTAGGAACGATGACAAGAGAAATAAGCCCATAGTCTTTGAACCCTAGGCAGTAGCTTCCAGCGTAAAGCGCCTTTTGCTTACTATTTATATCCAAATCCAATATTCCAACCTCCCCCTGGTTCGACAAAAGAGAGGAGATTAAGTCTGCCAAATAAAATGCTCTTGTACTGTTGCTCTGAGTTCTCCACGCCAGATGCAATCTTGGAGCAGAAGGACTTAAGACCTGGGCGCTCTTCCGCTCGGTTAAAGGGAGTTCTTCTACTCTACTTTCTTTTGGAAGTTCACGGAAAGGAAGTTTTCCAAAGGTCCTGTCAATCGACTGAATGGTGGATTCGAACTCCAAATCCCCCACCAGAACCATTGCATAATTATTAGGAACATAGTACTGATCAAAATAAGCGTGAATCGCTTTCATGGAAGGATTCTTTAAATGCTCCGGCTTACCAATGGTGGTTTGTTGTCCATTGGGATGCTCTGGAAAGAGTAGCGACATTACCATTTCATTTACAGCTCTTTGATCCATATCCTGTGCTCGGTTAAACTCTTCGTAAACAGTTTCAAGTTCCGTATGAAACAAACGCAAAGTCAATTCTGAAAACCGCTCCTTTTCAACCTCTAACCAACGCTGAAGTTCATTGGAGGGAATATTGTTTTTGTAGACCGTTTCATCTAGCCACGTATGCGCATTGGTACCGCTTGCACCAAGAGAAGAGAGCAATTTGTCGTATTCTCCTGCAATTGCCAGATGACTAGCTTCTCCCGAAAGTCGATCGATTTCACGATAGATTTTCTTTTTCTCTTCAGCATCTACCGTTTCCTTGTGCTTCTCATACAAATCTGAGATTTGATCGAGATATACCTTTTCCTTTTCCCAATCGATAGCTCCTATTTTGGAAGTTCCTTTGAACATCATGTGCTCTAGATAGTGAGCCAGTCCTGTATTGTCTTTAGGGTCCCGATTACTACCGGTACGTACTGCTATGTAGGTTTGAATTCTTGGAGTTTCGGTATTTCGAGCTAAATAGACTTTCAGTCCATTTTTCAATGTATATATTCTAACGCCGTACTGGTCGTTGTTCACCCCTTTATAGGAAAATCCTAAGGAATCTTCCGCAGTGTATTCTTTGTATTGAGTCATTGACAAAAATGTTTGTTATTCTACAATAAAGCAGAATGCATAAAAAAATTAAAAGAATAAATACCAAATTAATGCGCCTGAAGCCAGTTCTTTCCTTCACCAATTTCGACGGTTAAAGGAACACGAGTTTTATAGGCGTTTTCCATTTCATGGCGAATTAACTCTTTGGCCTTTTCCACTTCTGATTCTGGCGATTCAAACACTAGTTCATCATGGACTTGCAGCAACATTTGAGTAGAGAAACCTTTCTCGCTGAGTTTCTTTTCAATCTGAATCATGGCCAGCTTGATAATATCAGCTGCAGATCCTTGAATAGGAGCATTCACTGCATTCCTTTCCGAATGACCTCTTACTACAAAATTATTGGAATTAATATCTTTTAAATGACGTTTTCTTCCCAAGATGGTAGTGACAAAACCTTGATCTCTAGCTTTTTCTACCTGTTTTGCCATCCACTCTTTCAATTTTGGATAGGTTTCATAATAGGCTTCAATCATCTTTTTTGCTTCTGATCTCGAAAGTCCGGTTTGTTCAGCAAGTCCAAAAGCTCCCTGTCCGTAGATGATTCCAAAATTCACGGTCTTAGCTTGACTTCTTTGAAGACGGGACACTTGTTCAATAGGAACATTAAAAAGTTTTGAGGCGGTTGCAGCGTGAATATCCATTCCTTTTTCAAAAGCTTCAATCATGGTAGTCTCATCGGCAATCTCCGCGATTAATCGAAGTTCGATTTGGGAATAGTCGGCCGCTAATATTTTATTTCCATCGGCCGCAACAAAAGCTCCACGAATCTGCTGTCCTCTTTCGGTTCGGATCGGGATATTTTGAAGGTTGGGGTTCTGTGAAGCAAGTCGACCGGTGGCCGCAGTGGTTTGCGAAAAATTAGTGTGTACCCTTTGATCTACTTCACTGTTCTGATTAGGTAGGGCATCCACATAGGTGGACTTGAGTTTTTGAAGCATTCGGTACTCCAGTATGGGTGTAATAATTTCATGCTTACCAGACAACTTTTGCAGCACATCCTCAGAAGTAGCGTATTGTCCTGTTTTGGTCTTCTTTGCTTTGGCATCTAACTTAAGCTCGTCAAAGAGCACTTCACCTAATTGACGCGGAGAATTTAAATTAAACTCCTTTCCTGCAAGCGAAGTGATTTGTTCTTCCAATTCTTTAAGGTCTCTCTCGAGATCTTTGCTTTCACTCTCGAGCCAATCCACATCCAGTTGAATCCCACGAAGCTCCATATTCCCTAGGACTTTGACTAGGGGCATTTCTATCGTTTCAAACACTTCTTTTAACGCCTCTTTTTCTAATTGAGGAGCAAAGAGCTTAAAGAGTTGGAAAGTTATATCTGCATCTTCTGCAGCATAACGCGTCTGTAGAGTGAGCTCCACCTCTCGAAAAGAAAGTTGGTTTTTTCCCTTTTTCCCAATTAGCTCTTCGATGGCCATGGGCGTATAATTTAGATACATCTCAGAGAGGTAGTCCATTCCATGCCTCCCGTCAGGATTAAGCAGATAATGCGCAATCATTGTATCGAACCAGGGCCCCTCTACATTAATTCCGTGTCGTGCTAGTACTTTATAATCGTATTTTAGGTTGTGACCCACTTTTAGAACCTCTTTACTTTCAAAAAATGGACGCACGATCTCAAAGATATTTCGTGCTTGCTGGGGATCCCTAGGAATGGGAACGTAGTAAGCAAGCCCTTTTCGGTAAGAAAAACTCATCCCTACTAATTCGGCAGAAAGCTCATCCAAAGAAGTCGTTTCTGTATCGAAACAAACTACAGGATTTTTCATTAGGTTTTCCACCAAAAGCTTAAGTGCCTTTTCTCCTTGAATCATCTGATAGAGATGATCGTTTTCATCCATTCGTAACTTAGTGGAAGTAGCCTTTTCCAAGGCTTCGTAGTTGGCAAACAAATCCAATTGCATCGCCTCATTTCCCGCAGGCATTTTAATCCCCTCACTAGCCGATTCTACGCTATGAGCATTGATTTCATTGAAAGCACGGTAAAGATTCTCGTAGAGTCTTCTGAATTCAATTTCATCAAAAACTTCTCTTACTTTTTCAAAATCTGGAGTCTCTAGATCGTACTTTTCGTAATCAAATTCTATGGGTGCATCACAGATAATGGTAGCTAGTTTCTTGGAAAGCCTACCTCTTTCTGCTGAGTTTTCTACTTTCTCTTTCAACTTTCCTTTCAGCTCATGCGTATTTTCAAGTAAGGTTTCCAAAGTTCCATAGGTTTGAAGAAATTTCATCGCTGTCTTCTCTCCTACGCCTTCGAGTCCTGGAATATTATCTACAGCGTCCCCCATCATTGCAAGGAAATCAATCACCTGCTTAGGATCCTCAATACCGTATTTCAATTTTACTTCCTCCTCTCCAATGATCTCAAATTCAGCACCCTTTTTGCCTGGTTTGTATATTTTAATGTTGGGGGTAACCAATTGAGCAAAGTCCTTATCAGGGGTAACCATATAAGTTAGATATCCTTGTTTTTCCGCTTTGCATGCAATCGTTCCTATGACATCGTCCGCTTCATAGCCTTCCACCCCTAAAATAGGAACATGCATGGCCTCTAATATTCTATGAATGTAGGGAACAGCAATCTTAATGGCCTCCGGCGTTTCACTTCGATTGGCTTTGTACTCAGCAAAATCATTGGTTCTAACCGATGCTTTGCCTACATCAAAAACGACGGCCAAATGGGTAGGTTTCTGCTTTCTAATTAGCTCAATTAATGAGTTGGTAAAACCAAATATTGCTGAAGTATCAATCCCGGTACTCGTCACCCTAGGTGAACGAATAAGTGCATAATAACCACGAAAAATCATGGCATAGGCATCAATGAGAAATAGACGTTTATCGTTATTTTCTGACATAAAAGCAAAGATAAACAAATCTTATGGCGATAAAAGTTTTGCGCCGATAGAATCCAAGAAGCTCCCTTAAATTTATTTCACATCTTAGAAGAGAAATAGTACTTTTGTGACTATGGAAAACAACTCCTTACGCTCTGTTACGGTGAATCGGTATATTGTACCGCTTCGAGAAGGTGGAAGCCTTCCTGCACTTGCAGAAGCAGACGATGATTTTAAATACGTTGTGAAATTCCGTGGAGCGGGTCATGGCGTTAAAATGCTAATTTCAGAACTTCTAGGTGGACTGATTGCTAAGACATTGGAGCTGAACGTACCGGAACTCGTCCTGGTTCATTTGGATGAGGATTTTGGACGCAGCGAAGGCGATGAAGAAATTCAAGATCTTCTCAAATTTTCAAAAGGACTAAATTTAGGTCTTCATTACCTCTCAGGTGCATTAGCCTACGAACCTAGCATCAAAATTGACTACTTATTAGCCTCCAAGATCGTTTGGTTAGATGCGTTTATTACGAACATTGACCGAACCTATAAAAACACGAATCTTCTTATGTGGAAAAGTGAGCTTTGGGTTATAGATAATGGAGCTTCCTTCTATTTTCACCATTCGTGGCAGGATTTTGAAAAAGCAGCAAAATCGCCTTTCGCTTATGTAAAAGATCATGTACTGTTGCCTAAAGCACACCGCTTAGATCAGGCTGATCAGTGGGCAAAAGAACGATTATCTCCTGAAATTCTACGCTCCATCGTAAATCAAATTCCAGAGGATTGGCTCCACTGGGAGGACACTGAAATGAATCCCGAGCAAATCAAAGAAGTGTATTTTCAATTCTTAACGACACGTCTTGAACATTCTCACCTATTTTTAAAAACTGCCGAAGATGCAAGAAGATAAATTATACGAATACGCTGTCTTGCGTCTGGTACCTATGGTGGAAAGGGAAGAGTTTTTTAATGTAGGCTTAGTTCTTTTCTCCAAGAAGGAACGCTATCTGCAGGCACGGGTTTTCTTATGCGAAGAAAAGTTTCATCTGATTTCTAAAGATTTAAATTATCAAGAAATCTCAGAAAGTCTTGAGAACTTCGTGCAAATTGCTCACGGAAACAAAGAATCCGGCCCTATTGCTGTTTTAGAAACCCCTGAGAGATTTCGCTGGTTAACTGCAGTACGAAGCAGTGTTATTCAGACCTCTCGTCCCCATCCAGGAAAATCAAAGGACCTCGATAAAACATTCGATCGTTTGTTTAAAGAGCTCGTTAAGTAACTTAGTTACAGTTTAATTAATTTGGCAAACTTCAATATGAGGTTTTTTTCTCCTTCCAAATCGAATTTTACTTTGGCTTTAATATTTCCGGGATCACTTCCGTCTAAAAATTGAACTTCCCCCACACCAAAACGCTCATGGCGCACTCGGTCTCCAACTTGGATGTCCTCATTTCGCGTTCCTGAAGGATGGATTATTGTAGCTTTGGAAACAGGTCGTAAATTTCTAGAGGATCCTATTGAAGGCGTATCAGAGGAACGGGAAGACAATTTTTTTTTAGGCTCAAGTTTTTTAAAACTTCTAGGCTCACTAACCTCTGAATCAAATAGGGAAGACGCGAGCCCTGAATGATTTTTGAAACGGCTTTCTACTGCAGGATTGAGGAACTCTAAATAATTCGAATTCACCTCACTTAAGAAACGGGACGGTTCTGCATCTGTAATTTTACCCCATTGAAATCTCGAAATCGCATAAGAAAAGTAGGCCTGCTTCTCTGCTCGCGTTAAAGCAACATAAAACAATCGACGCTCTTCCTCCAATTCTTCTCTAGTGGAAGAACTCATAAAACTTGGAAAAAGGTTTTCTTCTAATCCGACCAGATGAACGATTGGAAACTCCAAACCTTTTGAGAGGTGTATTGTCATCAAAGATACTTTTGCGGATGTATCGTTCTTATCCAGATCCAGGTCTGAAGAAAGAGCACTACTCTCTAAGAATGCACTTAGACTAGGGTCTCCGTCTTCTAATTGTATCTGCTCATCTAAAAAACCTCGAAGGGAGTTGAGTAGTTCCTGAACATTTTCTACTCTTGAAATTCCCTCAGGGGTCTGATCGTCTTTTAAGAAGCGAATAAGACCGCTTCGCTTTGCGACCTCCAGCCCTAAGGTATAGAGGTCCTCGGTTTTCATTAACACACGGAACGCCTCGATCAACGACCAAAAGTCAGAAAGCTTATTTAACGTCCCATTATTCAGCCCTATATAAGGAGAATGTTCAGGCAATTGTTCAAGGACTTGAGCTATAGAAAGTCCACGGGAATCCGCATAGACTAACAGTTTATTTTGCGTCGTCTCTCCAATTCCTCTTGCGGGATAATTAATGATCCTACTGAGCGCTTCATTATCGTTTTCATTGACTAGTAATCTTAAATAGGCCAACAAATCCTTTACTTCTTTTCTTTGATAGAAAGAAAGCCCTCCGTAAACTTGATAAGGAATATTCTTTTTTCGTAAAGCTTCTTCAAAGGCTCTGGTTTGTGAATTGGTACGGTACAAAATCGCAAAATCACTAAACTCTTTTTGTTCACTTAAATGCAAATTCCAGATGTTACCTGCTACAAATCCTGCCTCATCTGCATCGGATAAAGCGCGGTACACCTTGATCTTCTCGCCCACTTCGTTATCACTGAAAACATTCTTTTTGAATTGCTGGGTGTTTTTTGAAATCACATCATTTGCTGCATCAACAATGTTCTGTGTACTGCGGTAATTTTGTTCGAGCGATACGGTGACTGCATCGGGATAATCCTTGTTGAAGTTTAAAATATTGTAAATATTTGCTCCTCTGAAAGAATAAATGGATTGCGCATCGTCCCCTACCACACAAATATTTTCGAATCGTGAAGCAAGCGCTTTTACAATCAGGTATTGCGAATGGTTGGTATCCTGGTACTCATCTACAAGTATGTAGCGGAAGCGGTCTTGGTATTTCGCTAACACTTCCGGAAATCGAGTAAGAAGCTCATTAGTTCTAAGCAGCAAATCATCAAAATCCATAGCTCCGTTTTTAAAACAGCTTTCTACATACTTTTGGTATACTTGACCTAAATTTTTTAACCCTGCTTTCTCATCCGCTTCCATTAGCTCCGGATTGGAAAAATAGGCTTTCACCGTAATCAAACTGTTTTTGTAAGCAGAGATTCTTGACATGACTTTCTTGGGTTTGTACATATCTGAATCCAAAGAAAGTTCTTTGATAACTTTCTTTAAGACATTTAATGAATCTTGCGTGTCGTATATCGTGAAATTCGAGGGAAAACCTAACAGGTGCGCTTCACTTCTTAGAATTCTAGCGAAAACAGAGTGAAACGTTCCCATCCATATGGATTTTGCATCCGAATCACCCACCACTTTTGAAATTCTTTCCTTCATTTCTCTTGCGGCTTTATTAGTAAAGGTTAAAGCCAAAATATGAAATGGACTAACTCCATTTTGAATCAAATGTGCAATGCGAAGCGTAAGCACCCGAGTTTTGCCAGAACCTGCACCCGCCAATACCATAAGGGGGCCTTTTAATGTTGTAACTGCTTCGTATTGAGAAGGATTGAGACCTTTTAAGTAATCCATGAAAAATGAAAGTTTTAGAACCTACAAATCTAGTCAATTCTAGACGCTACTCAAAACTCTAGAAGCTCGCCTTAGGAAGAAAAAGAGAAACTTTACTCTTAATTGAGGTGTTGATTTATAAAAACTAAGAAAGGCTAAGGGGCAAAGTAAAATAAAATGTGGATCCTTTCCCTATTGCACTTTTCACTCCAATCTTTCCCTTTGAGCGCTCTATGATCTGGGCAGCAATAAACAAACCAAGTCCTAGTCCAGGAAAGGTGTTGTTTTTTTCTCCTCCTACACGAAAATATTGATCAAATACTTTTTCTTGGTCTTTTTGTGTCAACCCTAAACCGTAGTCTCTAACCAGAAGCTTGACTTCATTATCTTTACATCTTAGTTCCACCTCTATTGTTGAAGTGTGCGGCGAATATTTTATCCCATTGGAAATTAAATTAGAAATAACCTGTCCAATGCGGTGACGATCCGCCCAAACGAAGCAAGAATCGGCGGCTTGAATTACAATTTTGTGAGTTGAGGAAAGCTGCTGCTCTTCAACAATTTCATTAACTAAGCCTTCTAAATCAAATCGAGATTCGTTCATTTCAATCTTACCGCTGTTGATCTTAGTTACGTCGAGTAAATCAGCCACTAGGGAAGTGAGCTTATTGATCTGCTCGTCCATTTTTGAAGCGTAGAGCGCATTTTTCATATCCTGCTTAGAACGTAAAGAACGCTCCAAGAGTTGTGTATAAATCTTCATGCTGGTAAGCGGCGTTTTAAGCTCATGAGAAGCTACCCCAAGAAAAGTATCCTTTTGTTCTTGCAAAATTTTAAGCTCATTAATATCCATACTACTCCCCACCCACTGATGTATCTGACCGTTTTCATCGAGTTGCGGTACGGCACTCGTTAGTTGCCAAATATAGTTCCCAGATTTTGGATCCTTCGACCGATACTCCGCTTGGAAACCGGTTTTTTCTTGATTGGCATTTTCCCAGATATCGACAATGTAGTCTCGATCATCGGGATGAATGACTTCATCAAAAAAAACTCGGTTCAACACCTCGATTTCTCCTAAATAATAGTCTTTAATTTTCTCATTAAAATACATGAAATCCCCCTCGGGATTAGCCGTCCAAATAAGCTGTGGTACGGCTTCTGAGAGCGCTTTGTATTTCTGTTCGGATTCGGCCAATTTTACGGTTTGCTCTTGCAATTCATTTCTCGAGCGCACTAAATCCGTTACATTGACAGCCATATTTAAAATAGCATAGATCTCCCCTTTAGAATTCCGAATGGGTTTGTAGGAAAAATTGTAAAAAAATTCTTGAAGGACTCCATCAATCTCTAGTAGTACTTTATCTTCGGATGCAAAATAGGTGATTCCCTCCTTATATACTTTTTCTAAAAGCTGTACAAAGGGTTGACCTTCGAGTTCAGGTATAGCATCAATTAGTTTCTTACCAATAACACTTTGATCTTTCCCCCATGTCGCTAACATTTTTTCATTGGCTAGCTCAATGATATAATCCTCGCCAGTATATATGGCCGTTGGCACATCTGCTCCTAGGAGGAGTTCTTTGAATTGAAGTTCACTTTCACTTAGCTTTCGTTGGGACTCCACTTGGGATGTAACTTCGGTTGCAACTACACTTACGCCCGTTATCAAGTGGTTGGAGTCAAATACAGGAGAATATATAAAATCAAAAAAACATTCCTCTAGTCCATTTCCTCGTTCTAAGAAGCACTGTACCTGATACCCTCTGTAGGATTTTCCACTTTTAAAGACTCGCTCTAAAATTTCTGGAAACTTTTGACTACTAATTTCTGGTAATCCTTCTAATAAGGGCTTACCGATGATACCTTTGCTTTTACCCCAGATCTGCAGTATTTGATCGTTGGCTACTTCAATTACCATTTCCTCACCCATTAAAAGGCTTAAAGCGACTGGCGCTTGCGAAAAAAAATCTAATAAAGAATCGTAGGGAACGCGCGATTGAATTTCGTTTTTAAACATTGTGATAGAGCAATTTTTAAAAGCTTTAAGCGTGAAAAGTTACAAAATTTTGAAACCTAGAAGAAAAAATAGCGAGCCATATTGAAATATTGTAAGTGTTATGGATACTACCTATAAGACATGAAATTAGAAAATAGTGGAAATTTGAGAAAATAATTCAATCCCATGACCGACACTCTATTATCACCATCCGACTTAAAATTCTTGCAGTCCCTGCATTCTATCTATGGTATTGGATATGTTCGATGGGATCAATCCGGCCTAGATACAGGAAAAAATGAAAACTTTAAAAAAAAATTAAGCGAACAAGGGCTCACTCAACTAGAGCAAATATCGAAGAGACTGCACTACCGGCTTGATTCGAACTTTCAAATCAATTTTTCATCACAATTCACTTTTGATATCATCCGCTTATAGGGATTCATCTCTATTCCGAATTTTTATCACATGAGATCAAAATAAACTTCAACTATTGTAACAATTATAGTATTTTAGGGACAGATAAATAAATCCTTATACTATGAACAAAAAACTTTTAACTGCTGCCGCCTTTGCCCTAATCGGTCTTTCGGTACAAGGTCAGCAAATTGATTTTGAAGAATACAACCTAGACAACGGTCTACACGTTATTCTTCATCAAGACAATTCAGCTCCTGTAGTCACCACGGGTGTAATGTACCATGTGGGAAGTAAGGACGAACAGGTGGGTAAAACCGGCTTCGCCCACTTCTTTGAACACTTATTGTTCGAAGGAACTCACAATATAGAAAGAGGTGAATGGTTTAAAATTGTTTCTTCTCATGGAGGATCCAATAATGCCAATACTACTACAGACCGTACTTATTACTACGAAACTTTCCCTTCCAACAACCTGGAGTTAGGACTTTGGATGGAGTCAGATCGCTTGCTCCAACCCATTATCAATCAAGTGGGTGTAGATACACAAAAAGAAGTAGTAAAGGAAGAAAAAAGACAACGTTTGGACAACCAACCTTACGGACGCTTTAGCTATGGCGAGGCACTTTCTCCACACATTTTTGACAAGCACCCTTATCGTTGGAGCGTCATTGGATCCTTTGAAGATTTAAGCAGTGCGAAACTGGAAGATTTCAAACATTTCAGCAAGACCTACTACGTACCAAACAATGCGGTACTAGTCGTTGCAGGTGACTTTAAGAAAGACGAAGCAAAAAAACTAATTGCAAAATACTTCGGAGCGATTCCTAAAGGAGCCCCGGTAGTGAAAAATTTCCCTAAAGAGGACCCGATTACTTCAGAGCGTAGAGTAACGGAATACGATAATAACATTCAAATTCCGCTTCTAGCGATCAATTACCGTACTCCTAACAATAAAAGCAAAGATGCCATTGCATTAAACATGCTTTCCACCTATCTATCCGGAGGTAAAAGCTCGGTTCTATACAAAAAGTATGTAGATGAAAAGAAAGAAGCACTTCAGATTTTTGCTTTTAATCGTCAAATGGAAGACTATGGTATTTACACTATAGGCGTGCTGCCACAAGGACAAGTTAAACTTACTGATCTTGAAGCAAGCATACAGAAAGACATTGAAAATGTTCAATCGGAACTCATTTCTGAGAAAGATTACCAAAAACTCCTAAATACAGTGGAAAACAGTTTTGTTGCTCAGCGTTCGGGCATGCAAAATATCGCACACCAATTAGCAGATGCTTATATGCTGCAAGGGGATACAAATAAAATCAATACTGAGTTAAAAGCCTACCAATCAGTGAGTCGAGAAGATATCCGAGAAGTAGCTAAAAAGTACCTGGGCAAAAACCAACGTGTAATTGTCAACTACCTTCCTGCCTCAGAAAAAGATAAATCTACTAACCCGTAAACTCCCACTTGAATTAATGAAAACTAAAATATTCTCAATAGCATTAATGTGCGCCGCCATGACTCTTGGAGCGCAAATCGACCGACCAATGCCAAAACCAGGTCCTGCGCCTGTAGTAAACCTTGGTAAATCGCATGAATTTAAACTAAGTAATGGACTTACTGTAATCGTGGTAGAAAATCATAAACTACCCCGTGTAAGTGCTACCCTTTCTATTGACAACCCACCGTTTGCATTAGGAAATAAAAAAGGTGCCGATGGACTTCTTTCCGCTATGCTTGGAACAGGAACTTCTTCTCTTTCTAAAGATCAGTTCAATCAGAAAATTGAACAATTAGGAGCCAACGTAAACTACCATAGCGAAGGAGGAAGCGCTTCGGCTCTCACCAAGTACTTTAATGAAATCTTTAATTATTTTGCTCAAGGTGCTACCGCTCCAAAATTTACAGAAGAAGAGTTTAAAGCAGTAAAAGACCGTTACCTTGAAGGACTTAAGGCTGATGAAAAAAGTGTAGATGCTGCTGCTTACCGAATGACAGATGTGTTTGTCTACGGTAAAAACCATCCATTTGCAGAATTCGATACACAAGAAAAAATCAAAGCCATCACTCTTCAGGACGTACAGAATTACTACAACAACTATTACCGACCTGACAATGCTTACCTTATTTTTGTAGGTGACATCAGCTCTAGTGATGCAAAAAAACTAGCGAACGAGGCTTTTGGTAAATGGAAAAGTGCAGAGCCAAAGATTGCTGCATTACCTCAAGTGGCCCCAGTAACCAAAACAGAGATCAGTGTTGTAAATATGCCGAATGCTGTTCAATCGGTGGTATCGGTTGCTTATCCTGTAAATCTTACGAAAAAGGATCCCGATTTTTACGCCGCGCAAGTAGCGTCAACTATTTTAGGTGGAGATTTCAACTCGAAACTTAATATGAACCTACGAGAGAAAAACGGTTGGACTTACGGAGCTAGAGGCGGTGTAAGTGATTCTCGTTATATTGGTCGTTTTTCAACCTCTGCTACCGTTCGAAATAACGTAACGGATTCTGCCGTGATAGAGACTTTGAAAGAAATCAAAGGCATGACTTTAAACAAAGTGACTCAAAAGGAACTAGATGATGTGAAAGCCAAATTTCTAGGAAACTTTGTACTTTCTTTAGAGCGTCCACAAACCGTTGCAAGTCAAGCGCTCATTACAAAAACGAATGGACTTTCCAGTGATTTCTATGCGCAGTACTTACAAAACATTAATAAGGTAAGTGTAGACGACGTTTTAAGAGTCTCTAAAAAATACTTCCGTCCTGAACAGGCACATATTATTGTTACTGGTAAGGCAGAAGAAATCACGCCAGGACTTAAAAAATTAAATTATCCAATTCATTTTTACGGACCCTACGGAGAAAAAATTACTGACCCTAGCGCTCAAGCCTCTGTAAATGTAACCACTAGTGAAATTGCAGAAAAATACCTTCAATTCTTATGCGGAAAGGAAAAGCTAGGTAAAGTGAAGACAGTTTGGCAGACAGGAACGATTTCCATGATGAATAACGAAGGGGAATACTCAGCTAAGTACCAAATGCCTGATCTTAGTAACAGTACAATTAAAATCATGGGAATTGAGATTAAAACTGCATTTAATGGTAAAGGTGGATACATTTCTCAAATGGGTCAAAAAATCAATTTTACCGAAGATCAGATTAAAGCACTTCAAGGATACAACACCTTATTCCCTGTTTTAGGTACAACTTTCTCCAAAAGTAAGGTAACAGGCGAAGCTACTGAAAACGGAGTTAAACTGTATAAGGTAAGAAATGACGAAGCAAAAAGAACAGAGTTTTTTAATGCCGAAACCGGAGCTTTAGTTAAAACCGAAGTAACCGTATCTACTCCTCAGGGAGACATGCTTTCTACCGTTTCTTATAGTGATTACAAAGAATTTGACGGTATCAAATTCCCTACCACCATGACAACAGAAGCAGGTATGCAAAGTTTTACAACGAAAATTTCTAAAGTAGAAATCGACAAAGGTGTAAGCGCTGCCGATTTTCAATAAACTAAAACTTACATATTTATAAATAATTTTAGAACCGAATTTACCCCTCCATGTAAATTCGGTTCTTTTTAGTTCTTGAGCATTGCAGCAGTTTTTAAGGCTAAAATTTTGGTGAAACTCAAGTAATTAGTTATATTTGTACACTAAATTTATCAACCTAGGATGAGTACTATTTTTACACTTTTCATGTTTTTAATCATTATCGCTTCTGTACTATTGATTATCATTATTATGGCACAGAACCCTAAAGGTGGAGGGCTTTCCGGAACGTTTGGAGGTTCAGGAGCAGCACAATTTGGAGTGCAAAGAACCAATGATTTCATGGAAAAAGCCACGTGGACACTAGGAATTGTGATTATCGCTTTAATCATTTTAAGTGTTGTACTAACAGCTAAACCTTCTCCAAAAGTTATTGCCCCTACGCAACAGAATACTACTGCGCCTGCACAAAGTACGCCAGCGCAAAGTCAACCAGCGACCACTCCGGTAACGGCTCCTTAATTAAGAGAATAATAAAAACCTTATAACTATAAGCTCCCTTTTGAACCGATTCAAAAGGGAGCTTTTAGTTATATATATTTCTCTTTCAATTTACTGCTCATAAGGAACACGATGTTGAATGGAGCGCCCCAAAGAAATCTCATCCGCATACTCTAATTCATCCCCAACAGAAATCCCCCGAGCAATAGTCGAAAACTTAAGGTTCATATTTTTAAATTTTTTGAAAAGATAATAGGTTGTAGTATCCCCTTCCATGGTAGCACTAAGAGCAAAAATCAACTCTTTCACCCTCCCCCGTTCCAATATTTTTTCTAATCCACCGATATGGAGTTGTGAAGGCCCAATTCCTTCCATAGGAGAGATCTTTCCTCCAAGCACCAGATATTTACCTTGGTACTTTCCTGTATTTTCAATGGCCATAACATCTCTGACGTCCTCTACCACACACAATTGTGTTTGATCTCTACGCTCACTACTACAGATCTCGCAGAGATCAGCATCAGAAAAATTATGACATTCTTTGCAGTATTTTATCTCTGTAACTAACTCAGCTAAGGCCTTAGATAAACCCAATGCTTGCGATTCGTGTTGTCTTAAAAGGTGAAGCGCCAGGCGAAGGGCGGACTTCTTACCTATACCTGGAAGCTGAGAAATTTCCTCAATGGCTTTCGATAGAACTTTACTAGGATACTCCATTACACAAAGATAAAGCTTTGCTCAATTCTGTAGGCTTTCATGTCACTTTTATCCTAAAAAAACTCCTACATTTGGTTTATAAACCCTCGGAATGATATCGACCTTAACACTTAAACGTACACCACTGATTCTTCTTTTAGGATTCGTTATCCTTAGTTGCAACAAAAAAGAAGAGACGAATAATAAAGTCTCTTCACAAAAGAATACAATTGAAACCAAAGTCGAATCAAGCTCAGAAAAAAACACCAAAGATTTTCAACTGCAAACCTTTGGTTTTCCAGCAGAAATAGAAGGTTGTAGTTGTTATTTTGCTAAAAACAGAGAGGAGTTCATTCGTCAGAATTACCTTTATGTTGACGACTTTCAGCGTTTCTCCTATATTCAGATAGCAGGAGAACTTCAAAAAATCCCTTACGGAAAAACCAATGAGGTATTGCCAGAACAAGACCTTTCGATACAGTCATCCAATGACTCCTTTAAAATCGAAATCGATGGGAAACTTATCGATTTAGGAGAAGTGGAAACCGCCCTCTACCAAGGTACAATGAAAGTTACTTTGAATGGCGGTAGCATCATTGAAACTCCTATATACGGCGAATGTGGATGTTAAGGCTTTTCCACTCTTGGATAAAAGTATAATTTATCCATACCTTTGAAAAAATGACGATTTTATGGAACTAAACAACATACAACCTCAAGAGGTTTGGAAAAACTTCTCTTTGCTCAATGCAGTACCAAGACCTTCAAAAAAAGAAGAAAAAGTTATTGAATTCATTAAAAATTTTGGACTCAACTTAGGACTTTCCACCACAGTAGATCACGTAGGAAACGTGATTATTAAAAAGCCCGCTACGCCAGGAATGGAAGACAGAAAACCCATTGTATTGCAATCGCATTTGGATATGGTTTGCCAAAAGAACAATGATGTTAATTTTGACTTCGATACCATGGGCATACAAATGGAAGTGGATGGGGATTGGGTCAAAGCCAAAGGTACTACTCTTGGAGCCGACAATGGGCTGGGCGTTGCTGCTATTATGGCCGTTCTTGAAAGCGCCACGATTGCTCACCCTAAATTAGAAGCACTATTCACAATAGATGAAGAAACCGGCATGACCGGAGCTATGGGACTTAAACCTGGAACACTTGAAGGGGAGATTCTACTCAATTTAGACACGGAAGAGGACGATGAAATTGACATAGGATGTGCCGGTGGAATTGATGTTAGTGCAAATAAATCCTACGATTTATCTCCCGCTACAGGCATGATCATCAAATTAGATATTAAAGGTTTAAAAGGAGGGCATTCTGGCATGGACATTCATAAAGGTTATGGGAACGCCAACAAAATCCTCTCGCGCTTTTTACTCTTAGCCGTAAATGACCAGCAACTAGAACTTGTTTCCATTGATGGGGGTGGATTAAGAAATGCGATTCCACGTGAAGCGCATGCCGTATTTGCTGTACGTAATGCAGTAGAATACATAGAGCAAGCGCATACGCTTAAAGCCGATATCTTACAAGAATTCGAAGCAATAGAACCCGAGCTCTCCATTTCAATAGAAAACTTTACCACGCACCTACAAGCGATTAATCAACAAGATTCCGCTTCACTAGCAAATGCTCTAAGCGCAATTCATAACGGCGTTTTTCGCATGAGTCCTGATGTTGAAGATCTTGTAGAAGCTTCCAATAACGTAGCAAGAGTTGAACTTAAAGAGGGGGATTTAAAAATCCATTGCCTTGCCCGCTCTTCTGTAGAATCTTCAAAAACTTTAGTATCACAGCAATTAGTCAGTGTTTTTCATTTGGCAGGAATCGAATCTAAGCTCAGTGGATCTTATCCAGGTTGGAAACCTAGACCTGGTTCAGAAATTGTTAAAATAATGGAAGAAATTTATGAGAAGAAATTTGATTCTAAACCACGTGTTGTTGCCTGTCATGCAGGATTAGAATGTGGAATTATTGGTGCAAATTACCCTCAGATGGAAATGGTGAGCTTTGGTCCTACTATTAAAGGAGCGCATTCACCTGAAGAAAAAGCAAGCATTTCATCAACACAAAAATTCTGGGCTTTTTTACAAGAGATATTGAAAAGCATCCCTAAAAAATAAGGAACATTATGGCTAGAAAGACAAATGATCAAAGGATTCAGGAAATGAAATTCTCATCTGTCTACCCTCATTATATCACCAAAATCGAATCCAAGGGAAGAACAAAACAGGAACTTCATGAACTAATTGAATGGCTAACTGGATTTAATTCGAAGGATTTAGAGGAGATTATTAAAGAGGAAATTACATTCGAGGAATTTTTCAATCGTGCGACTCTTCATCCCAACGCTCATTTAATCACGGGGTTAATTTGCGGTTATCGCGTTGAAGAGATCGAAAATCCACTCACCCAAAAGGCTCGTTATTTAGACAAGATTATTGATGAATTAGCCAAAGGTAAAAAGCTGGAAAAAATCATGCGCTCTTAGTTTCTAGCCTGCGTAATAAAAAACAGATCCCTTCAAAAATTGAAGGGATCTGTTTTTTCTAAGTAATATATCTTTAGGGATAAGGTGCTAACTCCACCTCAAGTCCATTAAGTTCTGGAGTAATAAAAATTTGGCAGCCTAATCTAGAGTTGTCTTTTACATGAAAAGCCTCGCCGAGCATAGCGTCCTCCTCCGCTTCCATTGGATTTAGGTTTTCACTTCCACTAATGACGTATACTTGACAAGAAGCGCACATGGCCATTCCTCCACAAACCCCAATAGTACCTTCTTCTGCTAACTCGTAGGAGCGAATCGCTTCCATTAAGTTCATGGACATATCCGTTGGAACAAGCATTTCATGCACAGTTCCTTCCCGATCTTTTAAATGAATTTTCACATCCGACATAGTGCAAGATTCTTAATTCTAATATTAATCGATTTTCTTTACAACGGCTTTCTCCGCTTCCTTTCTACTGCCATCAAACCCGTCGACGCCACTTACTGTAGTGTATTTTAGAACATATTTCTTACCTGGGTTCATCCGGTTATAAACACTCTGACACATTAAAGTCGCCTCATGGAATCCACATAAAATCAATTTAAGTTTACCTGGATAGGTGTTGATATCTCCAATAGCATA
The DNA here is from genome assembly GCA_023393915.1 of Bacteroidota bacterium. GTDB lineage: Bacteria > Bacteroidota > Bacteroidia > Flavobacteriales > Weeksellaceae > Planobacterium_A. Next base: position 423,413 of record JAEXBS010000047.1, read on the forward strand.
AACTCCTTCAATATTGGTTTGATAATCAAGCGCGTTGTTTACTTTAATTGCGTTCTTTTCAATCTCCAGTCCCCAATTGGCAAGCTCACCTAACTTCGGAGTGAGTCCGAACAATGGGATCAAATAGTCTGTTTCAACTTGAAGCGTCTCTCCTTCCTTTTCGATGGTAATTCCCTCAATATGCTCCTCACCATACAAACCAGTCACTTCTGCAGGAGTAATTAAATTTATTTTCCCTTGGTCTTTTAGCGCTTGAACTTTCTCTACCGAATCTAAGGCACCACGGAATTCATTTCGGCGGTGAATAAGCGTCACTTCCTTTGCCACCTCAGCCAGAAAGATACTCCAATCCAAAGCGGAATCTCCTCCTCCCGCGATCACTACTTTCTTCCCTCTAAAATGCTCTGGATCTTTAATAAAATACTCCACCCCCTTCTCTTCATAAAAGGCTAGGTTTTCTAGGTGATCAGGTTTTCTTGGCTCAAAGGTTCCAAGCCCACCTGCAATGGCAACGGCGCGCGCTCTATGGACGGTCCCTTTGTTAGTGATCACCTCGAAGTAATCTTCGTCAACCTTATTTAGACTTACGGCAGTTTCTCCTAGGGTAAATCCCGGTTGAAACTGCTTAATTTGTTCCATTAAATTATCAACTAATTCTCCTGCGTTAACACTTGGAAATCCTGGAATATCAAAAATAGGCTTCTTAGGATAAAGTTCTGCAAGCTGTCCTCCTGGTTGCGGTAAGGCATCTATAATATGACATTTCATTTTAAGAAGGCCTGCTTCGAATACTGTAAAAAGCCCGGTAGGTCCTGCGCCGATAATCAGAATATCTGTTGTAATCATTCAAGAAAAATTTCGTAATTAAACGTGCCAAAATTACGAAAAATTAACCAAACCTAGCCGTAACAAACGAGTTACCTAGCCGACCGATCGGCTGACAAATGTCATTTAACCAGATAATTCCATTATGGCAAAGTATTTGCAAAAAACTACGGCATGAAGAAGCTTCTAAGTTTATTCGCCTTACTTATCCTTACCTTGGGATTCGGGCAATTGGATAATATTAAACCAGGAGAAAATTTGCATTATCGAATCCACTACGGATTGCTTAATGCAGGAACTGCCACCCTTAGCACCCGAACTGTCACTTATGATGGTTCCCCCCATTTGTATGTCAAAGGAGTGGGAAAATCAACCGGTGCTGTCCGCGCTTTTTTTAAAGTAGATGATTTGTATGAAAGTTATATTAATAAAAGTTCAGGACTTCCTTCCTATTATGTGAGAAATGTAAAAGAGGGAGGCTACAGTCAGCATTTAACTGCTAAATTCAACCATCGCAATCACTCACTTATTTTAACGGACAAGAAAACTCCTTCCAATGGAAGTAAACAAATCCAAACTGTAAGAGGAATTCAAGATATGCTCTCAGCTTTTTATCATTTGAGAGGGCTCGATAGTCTGGAATTAAGACCTGGTCGTATAATAAAGTTAAATGTATGGATCGATGACAGCATGTTCCCCTTTCAATTACGCGTCGATAAAATTGAGAACTTAAAAACAAAATTCGGAACGATCAGTGCAATAAAAATCACCCCAATGGTTTTAAGTGGTCGGGTTTTCAAAGCAAAAGAAAGCGTCAAAATGTGGGTTTCCAACGATCGAAACCATGTACCGCTCCTCGTTGAAGCTGAACTTGCGGTGGGATCTTTAAAAGCAAGTATAGATAATTATTCTGGAGTGAAATACAGATTAAACTTCAACTAAAAGCTAGCAATTAAAAAATAATCTGGACTCTTCTAGATTATTTTTTTATTTGTTGTAACGAATCTTTAGTTTGGAGTGTCCTATAGAATAGACACCCAACTCCATGAAACTATTTTTTGTTCTCACACTTCTGTTCACAGGATTTTTCATTTCTAAAGCTCAAAACAGTTTTGAATCGGAGCCTGAAAGAAAGACCATCACCACTACTCGATTTGAAGGAACAATTAAAATTGATGGAATCCTAGACGACCTACCATGGCAAAATGCTCCACTGGCCGATGGTTTTATAGAGCGTTCTCCCACTATGGGACTCAAGCAACCACTAGAAAATGCTACGAGCGTAAAAATTCTTTACGATGATACGGCTATTTATTTTGGAATCGAAATTTTACACCCCGATCCAAAAAACATAGCACGTGAAATGACAGAAAGAGATGTGATTGGAGAAGACGATCTTATTGGAATCACACTCAATGGTTACAATGATTATCAGCAAAGCCTACTTTTTCTAATTTTAGCATCCGGAGTACAAGCCGACGCAAAAATTGTCAATAACCGAAATGACGATTATTCTTGGAATGCAGTCTGGTTCAGCAAAGTAAAAATAACCGAAAAGGGCTGGAACGCAGAAATTAAAATTCCTTTTTCTGAACTCCGATTCCCTAAAAAAGACGTGCAAACCTGGGGCATTAATTTTCTAAACAATCTAAGAAGCAACCAATCGCAATACACCTGGAGCCCCATAGATAATAACAAAGGGTCTTTTATGTACTATGATGGACAACTGAAAGGAATCGAAAATATAGATCCTCCTACCCGACTTTCTTTTCTCCCGTATTTTTCCTCCTATGTTAATTCTTACAATGGGAAAACCACAACAAGTATTAACGGTGGTATGGACTTAAAGTACGGTCTAAACGAAGCCTTCACTCTAGACGTAACATTAATTCCCGACTTTGGTCAAGCCAATTTTGACAATGTTGTTTTGAACTTGGGGCCTTTTGAACAACAGTATGAAGAAAATCGATCTTTCTTTACTGAAGGCACAGAGCTTTTCAATAAGGGCGATTTGTTCTATTCTAGAAGAGTGGGTGGAGCTCCTTCAGGAGGGCTCCATTTAGGTCCAGATGAAATAACCACTACCCAAAGTGAAAAGGTCAATCTTTTTAATGCCATAAAACTTTCTGGTAGAACCAAAAAAGGTTTAGGTATTGGATTATTTAATGGCGTAACTGAAAAATTAGAAGTGGAAATTGAAAACCCGCTTACCAATCAAAAGAGAAAAGAGACAATAGAACCCTGGAGTAATTATAATGTACTTGTTCTTGACCAAAGATTCCATGAAAACTCCAGTGTAACTTTAGTCAACACCAATGTAACGCGTGAAGGAAGTTTCCGAGATGCTAATGTTACTGCACTAATGGCCGATCTTTCCAATCGCAAAAACACTCACAACCTATTTGCTAGTTACAAACAAAGTGTGGTGAATCAAAACAAGTACTATTATGGCTCTGAAGCCTCACTGGGTGGTGGTAAAACGGCCGGAGCGCATCGCTATTCTCTAGATGCACTTGTAAGAACAAAAGACTACAATATTGATGATTTAGGTTATACAGGGGGAAACAATTATGTGAATTACCACGGATTCTACGGTTATCGCTATTTAATGCCCAAAGGAAACCTCAATCAACTGAACTACAACCTAAATCTTAATCTTTCCTATCGTTTAGAGCCCTATCAGTACCGAGAATTTGATATCCACCAGTCCATCAGTTTGACCAATAGAAAATTTCAAAATTACGGTATAGGATTATGGGTCAAACCCTTTGGAGGAAAAGATATGTACGAACCCCGTAGTTTTGGACGACATTTAAATGTTCCTGCGATGGTGAACCCTTGGATTTTTTACAATTCAGATTCAAGAAAAAAATTTGGTGTTGGCGGGTTTACCGAAATTTATGTTTACGATCAACCCGGTCGAATTCGCTATGTATCAGAAATCAATACTAGCTATCGATTTTCTGATCAATTCTCTGTCGGATACGAATTTGATTATGACATACACCTAAACGATATTGGTTATGTTTCAAGTAACGCGGAGAACATCACTATGGGAAGAAGAAACGTAAGAACCTTTGTAAATGAAATCAATTCTCGCTACACTTTCAACGATAAAATGTCCCTTAGTTTAGACTTCAGACACTATCTTTCGAGTCTTAAGTACGATCAATTTTACCATCTTCGAAGTGACGGGGATCTAAATTCAATCCATCAACTATCGCAATCGGATGCTACTTACAACTTTTGGAATATCGATCTAAGATACAGCTGGTGGTTTGCTCCAGGAAGTCAGCTCACTCTACTTTTCAGAAATGCGACCAGTAGTTTTCAAGACCATCACTTAAAAGATCTAAACGCAAATTTCAGATACCTTTTTGATAAGCCTATGCTCAACACGCTTTCCTTGAAGCTCACCTACTATCTAGATTACAATAGGGCAAAGCAATTTCTCAAAAGGAAATAACGGGGATTTAAAATTAGGCCAATACTTTAGAGCGTTTTGAACTGCTCTACCATCCTTAAATCGTTCTCAAAGAACATTCTTATGTCCCCTAACTGATACAGTAACATCACAATTCTCTCGATTCCCATACCAAAGGCGAACCCACTGTAACGATCTGGGTCAATATTAACATTCTTAAGTACTGCAGGATCTACCATCCCACAACCCATGATCTCTAGCCAACCTGTCCCTTTAGTAATTCGGTAATCGGTTTCTGTTTCCAATCCCCAGTAAACATCGACCTCCGCACTAGGTTCTGTAAAGGGGAAATAAGAAGGACGGAGTCGAATCTTGGATTTTCCAAAAAGCTCCGTTGTGAAATATTGTAGCGTTTGCTTTAAATCGGCAAAACTTACCTTTTCATCTATATAAAGACCCTCAACTTGGTGAAAAATACAGTGAGAACGAGAAGAAATCGCCTCATTTCTAAATACTCTTCCAGGTGAAAGAATACGAATTGGAGGAGTGTTTTCTTCCATATAACGTATTTGAACTGAAGAAGTATGGGTACGAAGCAAAATATCTGGATCGGTTTCAATGAAGAAAGTGTCCTGCATATCTCTTGCGGGATGGTATTCCGGCATGTTCAGAGCCGAAAAGTTATGCCAATCGTCTTCAATTTCTGGTCCTGTTGCTACGGCAAATCCAATGGATTTAAAAATCTCAATGATTCTGTTCTTTACTAGAGAAATAGGATGCCTTGATCCTAACTCACTCCCGTAACCGGGACGAGTAAGATCTAAGAGTGCTTCTGATTTTTCTTGAGAAGTGAGTGACTTGAACCCTTCCATTTTTTCAGAAAATGCCTGTTTTAGCAAATTTATTTTCTGACCATAGAGTTTCTTTTCCGCTCCTGGAACTGCTTTGAACTCATCAAAAAGTTGATTCAAAATCCCTTTTTTCCCACCAAATTCAATTCGAAATTTTTCAATTTCCTGTGGATCATTACTTTGAAATTGCTCTAAACGCAACTTCAATTCATCTAACTGTTCTAGCATACTCAAGTAAATTCTAATGCCTGCAAAGTTACAATTTCATAGTAGAATAAAAAAGTGAAGACTTGTCAAAACAAATCTTCACTTCTATCACTTATTAACACATGTATTGAGCCTTCCTTGGTGATTAAAAAACCATAAAGTACAGGCAATAATATTATCGGTAGGATGTAAAACCCTTAAGCAGTCTTCACTCTTCTATTATACTTTTTGCATGGCTTTAACCATCATTTGGACAGTCACTTCGTTTTTGATAATTCCATTGGCTGCAGGAACTTGAAACTTCACGCCAAAATCTTCTCTTGGTATATCGGTAGGCTCAGAATTAATGCTTACTTCGTTTCCTTCAACAGAGACATTTGCTTTGAATTGTACAGGTTTTGTAATTCCTTTCATAGTAAGATTACCATCAATTAAGGTATTGTAATCCCCCTGAGCTTGAGGCGTTACTTTAGTGATTTCATAAGAAGCCGTAGGAAATTTTTCTACTTCAAAGAAATCACCGCTCTTAAGATGTCCTTCTAACTTTCCTTTTTGTTCTTCATCGCCTTTTAAATCTTCATTTTCTAAAGAATGCAAATCCGCCACAAATTTACCGCTCTCCAATTGACCTTCATGAACCGTCACCTCACCACTTTCAAACTTAATGGTACCGAAATGACTAGTATTTTCAGATTTAAACACTTTGTATCCTTTCCATTCTAACCGGCTGTTTAGTGTATCTAAAACGTAGGTTGTTCCGTTAGCAGTTGTGGCTACTTCATTTACCTCACTTTGCAAGGGTTTGTCTTTACCACATGAAACTACTAGAAGTGCAAAGGCAAGAGAACCTAATACGGATTTTAAAAAATTCTTTTTCATTTTTACAATTTGTTTAGTTTAATTTTACTAGAAGTTATGCTAAACTATGAATTTTATTTTGATTCCGAAAACAAAATCTTAACTTCGCCTTATGCTATTGGAAATCAAAAATCTTCAATTCTCGTACGTTCCTGAAAGACCCTTGTTTCAAAATTTCAATCTAAAAATTGAACCGGGTAAAATCATTGCTCTCGCTGGAGAAAGTGGCTGTGGTAAATCTACCTTGCTTAATTTAATATATGGCACATTGGATTGGCAAGGAGGAAGCATTGCTTTAAACGGCCAAGCTCTATTAGGGCCAAAAGGGAATATTGTACCAGGTGAAAAAGAAATGAAACTTGTAGCACAGCAGTATGATTTAATGCCTTACTCTACTGTTTACGATAATGTTGGAAAATTCACTTCCAATATTGATCTTGTGGCAAAAAGAGAAAAAGTTATGGAACTTTTAGATGTAGTGGGCCTAAGTGATTTTGCTGATACTAAACCCCAATTCTTAAGTGGTGGACAGCAACAACGAGTGGCAATAGCGCGAGCACTCTCCGTCTTGCCTACCCTCCTACTTTTAGATGAACCTTTTAGTAATTTGGATTATTCTCGAAAGATAGAACTGCGAGAAAAGCTATTTTCCTATGCGCAGAAGAAAAATATCTCGGTACTCATCTCTACTCATGATCTCGAAGAGATCATGCCTTGGTTGGATCAAATCATTGTTCTCCAAGAAGGAAGACTTATTCAAACCGATACACCAGAGGAAACTTACCGACATCCATACAACGATTATGTAGCAAAACTTTTAGGTGAAGTTAACATACTCCCTTCCGAGCTTAGAGAACGGTATTCTATCGCAAAAAGATACTATTATCCCACCGAACTTTTTATTTCTCCCACGGGTCTATTAGTTAAAGTTCTGGAAAGTCGCTTTTCCGGAGGTTACTATTGGAATCGATTAGATTTAGACAACCACTCCATAATTTATTACTCGTCTGAACCTCTATCTGGAGAAATCCGAATTGAATTTATGTAGTTCAATGTTGATTTGTGGATAACTAATCGCTTTTATTGCAATTAATTACTCAGTAAAACAGATAGATTCATTACCTTTACTATCCTAATCGAATAAGGAAATTTTTGGTTTAATACTCTTTCTGCCTTAAAGAACCGAAATTAGCATTTGCAATGAAGTTCTCGAAAAGTACCCTGCCCAATCATTTCCTTTTTTTATTGGCCAAAAAAAAACCACCTTATTTCTAAGGCGGTATTTCAAAAAAAGTGAAAGTTCTTACGCTTTTTTGACAAATTCTGATTTGAGGGCCATTGAACCAAATCCATCAATTTTGCAATCAATATTATGATCACTCCCTGGTCTTAATCGAATGTTTTTTACTTTGGTACCAGACTTGACAGGTTTAGGAGCTCCTTTGACAGGTAAATCTTTAATTACAACTACTGAATCACCGTCTACAAGTTCGTTTCCATTGCTGTCAAGCACCTTTTCTGAATCGTCCTTCGCCGTTGGGTCCCATTCATTAAAACATTGGGAACAAACCATCAAATTATCTTGCGCATAGGTAAATTCCGATTCGCATTTTGGGCAGTTTACTATTTCATCCATGATTCTAATTTTTTCAAAGATACTATAAAGCTTTTTTGAGAGCAAATTAGGCGAGCTTACACCATGTCAAAAATTCAATTTTGCACGAAACGGCAAAATAATTCCGTATTTTTGCGCCATGGAATTAATTCACAGAAATTTACTGATCGGAATTCACGATGCACTAAACGAAACGTTTTTTGAAAAAAACAAATACGCAGATAAGGTTATTGAACGACTTTTAAAAGCACATAAAAAATGGGGCAGTCAAGATAGAGCCGTAGTTTCTGAAATTTTCTATAATATAATTCGTTGGAAAAAAAGATTAGAATATTATATGGGTGAGGGAGTGAAACCTTCTAATCTATATAAACTGATTCTCGCTTACCTTCTTTGGAGTAAAACCAAATACAAGAAATTCGAAGAGTTTGATGGAATAAAGATTGCCGATATACTCAAGAAACTAGAAAAAGGCAACTTACCTTCAAAAGCTATCGAACATTCTATTCCTGATTGGCTTGCTCAGCGCTTAGAACTTGAACTAGGTGAAGACTGGGAAAAAGAAATGGTTGCTCTCAATGAACAAGCACCCACAGTACTTCGAGCGAATACATTAAAAACATCTGTAAAAGGATTAATTGATGAATTGAAAGAAGAAGGAGTGGAAAGCACCGCTCTTGCAAAATATCCTTCTGCTGTCCAACTAGACGAAAAGAAAAATGTATTTCTTACCTCTGCTTTTAAAGAAGGACTTTTTGAGGTGCAAGATGCCAGTTCCCAAGTAATCGGAGAACTGCTAGATGTAAAAGAAGGAATGCGGGTAGTAGATGTTTGCGCAGGAGCTGGTGGTAAAACGCTTCATTTGGCAGCACTCATGCAAAATAAGGGACAAATTATTGCCCTTGATATACACGACTGGAAACTTGCAGAATTAAAAAGAAGAGCCAAGCGAGCAGGCGCACACAATATTGAGACCAGAAGTATTACAGACAACAAAGTAATCAAAAGACTTCATTCAACTGCAGACCGATTATTAATCGACGCTCCCTGCTCTGGACTGGGAGTATTGAAGCGAAACCCGGACAGCAAATGGAAAATCGATTCCGACTTTATCGAAAGGATTGAAAAGGAGCAATATCAAATCCTCTCGGATTATAGTAAAATTATTAAGAAAGGAGGCAGAATGATTTATGCTACCTGCTCCATCCTACCATCTGAAAACAATCTACAAGTAAAAAAATTCCTATCGGAAAATTCTGACTATTCACTTGTAGAAGAAAGAAACATAATGCCAAGTGAAGGATACGATGGCTTTTATTTAGCCTTGATAGAAAGAGTAAACTAGAAGACAGCTCCTAGTTAAAAGAAAATCCACCCAATTCGATGCTGGGTGGATTTTTTATTTTACCTATAGTCCATTTATATTTTTAAGTTCCAGCCCTATATTCTTGAAATTAAGTTTAAGTTATTCTTTATTTTAAAACAAATATAAAATTTTATTAACCAAAACTTAATTTTTATTTTACTTAATAAATACAATGTATAATATTGCATTATAATAATTAAAACAGAATATAATACAATGTGCGGATTTGTCGGAGTATTTAATAGAAAGCAGAAGGACGCAAAACTGAGAGAACAAATTCTCTCGATGTCAAAAAAGTTACGTCACCGAGGACCAGATTGGAGCGGAATATATACAGATGATAATGCCATTGTATCGCACGAGCGACTAGCCATCGTAGATCCGGCCTCCGGGCAACAACCACTTTGTAGCCTCGATGGAAAATATGTTCTCGCGGTTAACGGCGAAATATACAACTATAAAGAACTAAAGGAAGAGTTTCCTTCCTACCCTTTTCAAACTCAAAGCGATTGTGAAGTTATCATTGCTTTGTATGAAAAATACGGTGAAAAATTACTTGAAAAACTAAATGGAATTTTCTCATTCGCTTTATACGATAAAGAAAGAAACGAATTTTTTATAGCCCGAGATCCGATGGGAATTTGTCCTCTTTACTATGGATATGATGCTATGGGACAGTTTTTCATCGCTTCAGAATTAAAAGCACTGGAAGGTTACTGTACTCAAATTGATACTTTTCTACCAGGTCACTACATTAAAAGCTCACAGGGACTAGAACTTCAAAAATGGTACGAAAGAGATTGGAGGACTTATCAAAATGTAAAGGAAAATTCTACGGACCTATCTAAAATCAGATCCGGCTTAGAAGCAGCTGTCCATAGGCAACTAATGAGTGATGTACCTTACGGAGTGCTACTTTCGGGTGGACTTGACTCCTCAATTATCTCAGCAATTGCCGCAAAATATTCTAGAAAACGAATTGAATCAGATGACCAGCAAGAAGCTTGGTACCCTAGACTTCACAGTTTTGCCGTTGGACTCGTAGGTTCACCTGACTTAGTAGCTGCAAAAAAAGTAGCCGATCATATCGGATCTGTACACCACGAAGTGCACTTTACTGTACAAGAAGGGATTGATGCTCTAAAAGATGTAATCTACCACCTAGAAACCTATGATGTTACCACCGTCAGAGCATCAACACCAATGTACCTCTTAGCTCGAGTCATAAAATCTATGGGAATAAAAATGGTGCTTTCAGGTGAAGGGTCCGATGAATTATTTGGAGGATACCTCTACTTTCATAAAGCACCTAATGCTAAAGAATTTCATGAGGAAACCGTTCGAAAATTGGACAAACTTCATCTCTATGACTGCCTAAGAGCAAACAAATCATTAATGGCATGGGGAGTGGAAGGCAGAGTTCCCTTTTTGGACACAGAGTTCATAGATATCGCAATGGAAATAAACCCTGCCGACAAAATGATTAACAAAGAAGAGGGCAAAATGGAAAAATTCGTTCTTAGAAAAGCTTTTGAGGACCTCCTTCCTCCAAAGATCCTGTGGCGACAAAAGGAGCAATTTAGTGACGGGGTTGGCTACAGTTGGATCGACTCATTGAAAGAGCTTACTGCAAGTGCTGTAACAGATGAAATGATGTCAAGTGCTCCCTTCAAATTTCCAATTCAAACACCACAAAGCAAAGAAGAATATTTCTATCGAAGTATTTTTGAAGAGCATTTTAAAAGTAAAGATGCCGCACTCACAGTACCTTCGGTACCCTCAGTAGCGTGCTCCACGCCCATTGCTCTAGAATGGGATGAAGCCTTTGCCAATTTGACAGATCCAAGCGGAAGATCGGTTAATGTACATAATGAAAATTTGGTTCTTTGACATGTACAAAAAATAAAAACCCTTTAAAATGTGTATTTAAAGGGTTTTTAATTATTTTGTTTTTTCAACTTGCAGAGAGGAAGGGATTCGAACCCTCGATACGGTTACCCGTATACTAACTTTCCAGGCTAGCCTCTTCAACCACTCGAGCACCTCTCTATTTAGGTTGGCAAAAATACGGATTAATCCTTTATAAAGAAAAGAAATAGTAAAACATTTTATTATACTATTTTATTCAAGAGATTTCGCCACATAAAGCTTCACTAAAATGTTTGTGAAAACCACCTTCATAGCAAGGATTATCAAGTAAATGCATTGCTTTTGTGATTGCAGATTCCGCAGTAATATCTTTCCCGCTAATGGCTCCTATTTTTGAAAATACAGAACTATTTTCATACTTACCAAAACTAATAGCTCCTGAAACGCACTGACTTACCACGACAATTTCGGTTCCCTGGGCTCTAAATTTCCCTAAAATCTCTTCGGTTTTAGATGAATTAAAGATCGTACCCGATCCAAAAACTTGAAGAATTAGGACTTTAATTCTTGGAAGCTCACCGAGGAGATCTAAAGTCATTCCAGGAAATATACGCCAAAACAAAACTTCTCTTGCCAAATGCAAGTCCACAGAAAACTCTTGCTCCTTAGGCGCTCTATAGAGTAAATCTTTCTGATATCGAAGATGGACGCCACTCTGTCCTAGAACTGGATAATTAGGACTTAGATAAGCATCAAAATACTCTGCAGAATGCTTCAAAGTACGGTTTCCTCGCAATAACTTATATTCAAAATAGATAGCCACCTCTTGAACCACCGCCTCATCTCCCTCATAAAGACTAGCATAATTCAAACCGGTTAAGAAATTCTCCTTTGCATCGGTTCTCAAATCCCCAATGGGCAACTGAGAGCCGGTAAATATAACAGGCTTGCGCAAACCTTTTAACATAAAACTAAGTGCTGAAGCCGAATAAGCCATCGTATCGGTTCCGTGAAGGATTAAAAAACCATCATAAGCGGAATAGTTTTCACCGATAGCCGAAGCAATGGTTTTCCACTCCTCAGGCCCAACGTCTGAGGAATCCAAGGGCTGACCAAAGGGGAGCACATCGACCTCCGCATCTAAGAGTTGCATTTCGGGGATTTTACTGAAAATGGATTCAAAATCAACCGGTCTAAGACTACCCGATTCATAGTCCTTTTCCATCCCGATTGTTCCCCCGGTGTATATGAGTAATACTTTTCTTTTCATATCTAGTTTATTTGCACGTGGCAGCTTAAAAAATCCTTTCAAAAATACGTTAATTTGCAGTGAATTTAAAATGGTCATGCAAAACCTTACACTCATTTTTGATTACCTTAAAGGATTTTTAACTCCTGAGCGATTAAGTAAAATCGAGTTTTTTGCTTCGCAAAGCTCTGATTTCATTTTACCTGTCTTAGAAGACGTTTACCAATACCGTAATGCAGCTGCAATTGTTAGAAGTGTTGAAGGTTGTGGATTTCACAAAGTTGTTGCTTTAGAAGAAAGAAATACTTTTGACCCCAACCTAACGGTAACAAAAGGAGCAGAAACATGGGTAGAGGTAGAAAAAATGCCTGACACCATTGAGTCTCTCTTAGAAATTAAAAAAAGAGGTTATCAGCTCACCGCTGTATCTTTAGAAAAAGAATCCATTGCATTACCAGACTTTCTTCCAACTGGGCCCACTGCTCTACTCTTTGGAACAGAAAAGGAAGGAGTCAGTAAAGAAGCATTGGACCTAGCGGATCAAACTTTAGCCATTCCCATGTACGGATTTACAAAAAGTTTTAATGTAGCGGTTGCGGCAAGTATTTGCATGTACGATTTAAAGCAAAAATTGATCAACTCGGATATCCATTATCTTCTTTCAGAACAAAAACAGTTGGAACTCAAAATACGCTGGGCTGTCAATTCGATCCCAAGTGGAGAAAAAATTTACAAACAATTTCTGAAAAACCTTAGTTAGATGCTCTGGAAATAATTCCAAGCGCTAACAAATACGGCTGCAGTTTCTGTTCTAAGCCTCTGAGAGCCAAGACTTACAGCAGTAATCCCTTTCTCTTGTAAAAGCTTAATTTCAAAAGTACTAAAGTCACCTTCTGGGCCTATTAGAAAGGTTCTTTCGCCATTGATCTGTAATTCTGAGATATCCCGTCGCTCTAGTAAGGGATCGCAATGGGCCACAAAAGTGTTTGAAAATGAAAGTCTATTGACAAACTCATTAAATTTCATCAAAGGATTCAACTTTGGAAAATGGAGGCGTAACGATTGTTTCGAGGCCGCAATGGCCAGTTTTTCCATTCGTTCAATATTAATATTTTTTCTCTCGGAATGTTCCGTAAGTATAAAGCTGATCTCACTAATACCAAGCTCTGTTGCCTTCTCTACAAAATACTCCGTACGATCAATATTTTTGGTTGGTGCAATGGCCACATGCAACGAATGCACTGGATTAGGTTCTAAATCAAAAAAAGACTCAACCTCAAGATTCACTTTTTTACCTTCGTAAAATAATCTACCCTCAACCCTTCGCCCTTTCCCATCGGTAAGCGAAATCACCTCTCCTTCTTTCATTCGAAGAACTCTCGAAATGTGTTGCTGTTCGTCGGGATGGATCTCTACATTAGGCTCAATAGAACCGTAAAACAATTTCATAGCAAAATCTTTTTTCTGATGGTTAATCAAAATCCTCAGTTAAATCATACCGGGCCGCAGCGGCAATACTTAAATCAGAAAACTCCCCTCTTTCGTACTTGAGTTGTGCTACCATCGCAATCATAGCAGCATTGTCCGTAGTGTATTCAAACTTGGGTATATACACATTCCAACCTCTGCTCTGAGCATTCTCTTTCATTCTCTTTCTTAATTCTGAATTAGCTGAAACTCCACCCGCAATCGCGATTTCATTTATATTGAAATCCACGGCTGCTTGCTCAAGTTTAATCATTAAGGTATCAATAATGGTCTTTTGAACGCTAGCGCATAAATCATTAATATTCTGATCAACGAAATCCGGATTTTCTTTTAACTTTTTTTGAATAAAATACAGCACAGAAGTCTTAACTCCGCTAAAGGAATAATCGTAAGCGGAAACTTTCGGTTTGCTGAATTCAAAAGCCATTGGATTTCCCTTCTGAGCTAATTTATCGACAATAGGACCTGCTGGATAATCAAGATTTAATAATTTTCCAATTTTATCAAAGGCTTCTCCCGCTGCATCATCAATCGTAGAGCCAACAATTCTCATTTTAAAATAATCTTGTACCAAAACAATCATAGTATGCCCTCCACTTACCGTTAAACATAAAAAAGGGAATTTTGGAGGCACACTATTTGCATCCTCGATGAAATGGGCTAAAATATGAGCTTGAAGGTGATTAACCTCAATTAAAGGTACATTCAAACTCATTGCCATCGACTTGGCAAAAGAGGTTCCAACTAATAGTGAACCTAATAGGCCAGGACCACGTGTAAAACCGATAGCACAAATATCATTTTGTTGTATATTTGCTTCAGTGAGAGATTTTTCAACCGTGGGAATAATGTTTTGTTGATGGGCTCGGGAAGCCAATTCAGGAACAACTCCGCCGTACTCATTGTGGATAGCCTGATTAGCAGCAATATTAGAGAGAATTTTATTCCCTTTAATAACCGCTGCAGATGTATCGTCACAGGACGATTCAATACCTAAAATTATAGTTGACCCGCTCATAGCAATGGCAAATTTAGAGAATAATAACGAAAACGAGAATTTAGAAGACAAAATCAAATCCATTCCTAAAAAGATGGAGCAAACGGCCCAGGATGTAAAAAACCTGGCCAAAGATGTCGTGGACAATCCCGTTGAAGTTGCAGAAGAATTTGCAGAACAAGCCGCCAAAGACGTTACCGATGTTAAGTGGTGGGCAAAACTACTTCTCTATGTATTTTGGATCGGATTATCCCTTACAATTCTTGCATTAATTGCCATCAATTTAAATGTCACAAAACAATGGGCAGCGAATCAAGCCCTTAAAATCCTAAATCAGGATTTTAAAGCAAAAATGTCCACGGAAAGCATACACGTTGATTATTTTGGTGATGTAACCATAAGAGGTCTCGCTATTGAAGATGAAAAGGGATTGGATTTCATTAAAGTTCGGGAGTTTCGAGCGAATTCTGACTGGCTTTCACTCCTAACAAATATGGGGAAAAACAATGCTTTAAGCTTTAATTCCCTACAGCTAACCAATGCTGATATAAAAGTAATCACTTACAAGGGGGATAGTATTTCTAACTTCATAAAATACGTAGGTAATTTTGATACTGGAAAACCTTCCGACCCAAACAAGCCTCCTTTTCAGTTAAACTCACGCGTTGAACTAGTAGATTCGAAGGTGTCGATTATCAACCTGAACAAGCCAGGAGATGAAGGTCGCTGGCTAGTGGCAAGTGATCTCAATCTTTTAGCTCCCAACGTTAGAGTCAATGGACCTAATGTACTTGCACAAATTAATAACTTAAGCTTTCGTACAGCCCGGTGGGGAAAAGCCCATTTCATAGACACCTTCTCAACTGAACTTGCCCTAACGAGTGAATACTTATCCTTAAAAGACCTCACTTTTAATACGGACCATAGTCTATTACAGGGTGATCTAAAATTACTACTCAACAACGGCTCGTTTGCTGATTTCACAAATAAAGTAAGGTGGGATATGAATTTGGATCGAGGTAGTATTGTAAGTGGATACGACCTGAGTTATTTTATGACAACTTGGGATAATTATTCAGGAATACAAGCTTCCGGTAAGATCACAGGACCGCTAAATAATCTTCTATTAGACCAAGTCGTGCTAGGAAACAAAGAAGTGAGTATCGCCACTTCCACAATGAAGATGCAAAATCTTTTAAAGGGCAATTTTCTTATAGAATCCAATCACCTTTCCACTGATTTCACCTACCAAGGACTAAAAGACATGCTCCCATCTTTCATTTCAACAAAAATGAAAAATTTCGCGGATGATTTTGGTCGTTTACGTTACAGTGGTGCTCTTAGACTAACACCTGAGCAACTATTTATTCCACGAGGAAATTTAATTACCGGTGTGGGCCAAGCTAGAATGGAGAACCTTTATTTGAACCAGTACTCAAGCGATGTACCCAAATACAGGGGCTATGTAGAAGTTCGCGATTTAAATACAGAAGCGATTACCAAATCCCCTCAAGTTGGACTTATTACGGGTACTCTGCGGTTTGATGGTGAAAGCTTTGATTTGAATCGAATGCGAATTGATACCAAAGCGAATATCGCATCCATTGAAGTAATGGACAAAACGTTGCATAATATTGTTTTAGATGGTCTTTTAAATCAGAAAACTTATAATGGACTTATCACCATAAACGATCCGCAAGCCAAAGGGAAAGTACAAGGATTGATCGATTTCAAAACCTCACAAATTTCTGCCGATGTTCTAGCTGACATTCAACAACTCAATTTAAGTTACTTTACAGGATCGAAAACCGATCAAAGAATCAGCGGAACATTTGATGCCAAAGTCGCTATGTCTAGTCTAGATGACCTTACATTAGACGCCCAAGCTCAAAACCTTCGCTTTTCCTCTGAAGGGAAAGCCTACGCTATTCCAGAGGCTAATGCAAAAGCCTATTTCACAGAAGGGAACCGGGTGGTTGAACTCTCGGCTCCTGGTGCCGTTAAAGGTCGAATTGCTGGCGACTATCAACTTTCTGATCTAGCAGGAATGATCCAAAATGGACTAGGTAGAATCCTTGTGGGTCCTGAACCTCGCAAATTGTATCACGGTCAGAGTTTCAATATGGAATTCGAAGTTCAGCAACCTCTAGTGAATTATTTCTTACCTGAACTTCAATTAGCTTCCGGTGCCACTGCTTCTGGTTCGTACCAAGGTAATTCGAATGATTTGGTTCTAAACGTGGAGGCAAGTTCATTAAAATATTTAATGACCAATCAAAAAGAGATTGAGCAGCTAGATCAGATTCTAGCCAATACCACCGGTAGTTCTGAGACTAGCTCTCCGTTAGAAATTAAAAAAGACAGTATACAGGCAGAAAATCTAGTGCTAAGAATTAACACGGCCAACCAGGAAGAACAGTTGTTCTTAAAGGTAGATAGAACTTCATACAAGCAGCATTTATTAAAAGATTTTACTTTTACTGGACGTAACGAAAACAATGAGCGATTACACCTTTCCACTGATTTTCTTTATGGCACCCCATTGGACGAAGCTCAAGACGAGCTCAAGCCTTATGCGGTTAATCTCAATCAAACAACCAATCCAGCTGGAGATTATATTTTCAGATTTGAACCTACTGAAGTAAAAGTGGGTGATGTAGCTTGGAGTGTAGACACTTCGCAAGAACTTAACCATTCTATTATTTATAGAAAAGGATCGGGGGCGATCGATATATCAAATCTTCGAATCTTCTCTGATCAAAGTACTCTTCTCATTTCAAATGCACATTTTAAATCCGGTCAAGATTTCCAAATTACTGGCTTATTAGACCAATTTCAATTATCTAAGATTTTTGAAATGCAGCCTAATGGAAATGCACTTAAAATTCGAGGACTAGCCAATGGTCAGTTTAACATTGTCAAAAATGAAAGTAACTTAGAGCCTATTGTTGATCTTAAGGTGTCGGACCTCTTTATGGAAGATGAAGACATGGGAGAAATTACTATAAGTGCAAAGAACAGTTCCGTTGCCAACGTATTTGATATAGAGGCAAAAATTGAATCAGCAGGAATCATAGGAGAAAACAACTTATTACTTTCTGGTACTGTTGACAACAATACCCCTACCCCTACTCTTGACTTAAATCTCGACTTAAAAGATTTTGACCTCGCTTTTGCGCAGCAATTTGTACAAGGAGTATTTGGAAACTTACGAGGTAACGCTACTGGTACGCTTGCCATCAAAGGGCCCATGAACAATATCGACTATAGTGGAGATGTTGCTCTAAAGAATTTTGGGTTAAAACTAAATTTTTTAGGTGTAGATTATTCGTTTGAAGATACGGTGATTCCGCTATCAAAAGGACAGGCGATTCTTAACGAAATCCGATTGAAAGACGGCAGAGAGAATTCAGCAGGAACCATCTCTGGGGTAATTCAATTTGAAACTTTAGCCTCTATGGCAGTTAACCTCATCATGAGGGCAGACAATTTAATGGTGCTCAACACGCAGCAGAAAGATTTTGATCTTTTTTGGGGAAGGGTTTACGGTCAGGGGAACCTCTATGTTTCGGGTCCGGTTAGTGGCCTGAGTATTGCCACCGACCTGAATGAACCCTTCCGCGCACTTAACAACAGTGTATTTACATTCAATGCAGGATCCACTTCCGGAGTGGACGCCTTCAAAATGCTTCGTTTCTTAAAAGAAGACACCTCAGGAGCTATTGTTGTGGAAGAGAAAAAAAGAGAAGGCACGAACATGAAGTTAGACTTCAATTTAGCAATTGATCGTGGAACTACCGTAAATGTAGAATTACCAGAGGATGTAGGAAACATCAGTGTAAGAGGAACTGCAAATCCACTACGATTTCAAATGTTTCCTAATGGTAACATCTCTATGAACGGAACCTATATGGTAGAAAGTGGAACTTTTGTTTCAGAAGCTATCTTAGCTCGTACCTTCCAATTAGCAAGAGGAAGTAGTATCCGCTGGGATGGAGATGCCATGACACCAGCTTTAGATTTGCAGGCTAATTACTTGCGTGCTGTTACCAACACAGGGCAGTACTTAGGCGTCAGTGCACTTCCTCCAGTCAACGTAATGTTATCGGTAGGGATTACTGGAACGCTAAACAGTCCAGACGTGCAATTGGGTCTTTCGGCACCGGATCTTTCTAGTCAGCTAAAAGAAACCCTCGCAAGCAAAATGATGAACGAAGATGAAAAAGTGATTCAATTTGGAAGCGTTTTGGTTATGAATTCATTTAATGTACAGAATTCAGGATTCAACCTCGATGTAGGTAGCACACTAGAGAGCTCGGGATACAATATGCTTTTTAAACAATTGGGCTCCGTATTCAACACAATATCTAACGAAGTCCAAGTCGATCTGAATTACTTAAAAGGGGATCAAGGTTCCAATAGTGGGGATCGAGCCAACGCCAGTGTAAGCTTTGCCCTTTCTCCACGAGTTACCGTTAAAACAGGACTAGGAGTTCCTCTCTCAAGTGGATCAGAAGGCACCGAATACAATTACCTCTCGGGTGAAGGGATTATTGAATACGACTGGAGCAAGAAAAACGACGGTACGCGATTACTGCGCGCTTATTCCAAGCCCTCTAATATAGGATTGGTTGCAGGAAATGCAGGGGGAACGGGCGAAAACCAAACCTACGGTGTGGGTGTGGTATACAGTAAAAGTTTCGATACAATTTTCAAAAGAAAGAAGAAAAAAAAGTCAGACAGCTTGAATACCAAGATAACAGATTCGATAAAAATTGACTCTGCAAAATAAAGATTTCTCTTTATTTCCTCTAGAAACTGTTAAAACTTGTTAATGTTTTATATTGTTTTTTGCTTGTAGATTTTTTTTGTAAATTTGTAGAAGAAATACGATTTCCGTAACAAATTAACCAATACCCTAATGAACTATCAATTAGACGAAATAGATAAAAAAATTCTTGACTTCCTTGTGGAGAACACTAGAATGCCTTTTACCGAGATTGCCAAGCAAATGGACGTATCGGCTGGTACGATTCACGTAAGAGTTAAAAAGATGGAAGACGCTGGAATTATTCTTGGTTCTTCTCTAATAATTGACTACCGTAAATTGGATTACCATTTTACTGCATTTATAGGAATCCTTTTAACCAAATCCAATCGCACGCAGGATGTATTAAAAGAACTTGCAACTATTCCTAATGTAATTGAAGCAAGTGTGATTTCAGGTAAGTATAATATTTTCTGTAAAGTGAAAGCAAAAAACACTGAGGATGCGAAGAGAATCATTTACATGATTGATGACATTCAAGACGTGATGCGCACGGAAAGTATGATCTCTATGGAAGAAGTTTTCACTGACAAAAACCGACTCATTAGAGCTATTAATATTTAATCTCTAGAAGAGATCTAAACCTATAAAGAAAGGCAAAAACTTATGAACTCTCATAAGTTTTTGTTATTTTTACTCAATGGAAAATACGTACTTCAAAGGGGAAAGTCCAAAGAAAGACTGGGGATTTGTTCTCTGCTTGCTGGCTATGTTGCTCTTCTCTATATTTGGTATTGGCATCGATATAGATCAATACCTTCAAGCCAAAGATGGAGATTTAGAAATTCCAGTTTGGTATTTCTATTTGATTTTTTCCATTGATGTACTTATTGTACTCTCCGTTGTATTACTCTATTTTTATAGAAAGATAGGAGGCTATCTTTTTCCAGTGGCTACATTAGCCCATTTCATTAGTCACCTTTATTACTTGGATACCTTTTTATATTCAGATGTCACCGCACTTTTTCTCTACGTAGGAATTGGTCTTTTAGCCATCCTACCTAAATGGCAATTTTTCAAATAATTATGTTATCAAAGGCTTGTCAGTACGCAATTAAAGCATCGATCTTTATCGCCCAACAATCTCTTGAGAGGCAAACTGTCAGTGTGAAAGACATCGCAATTGCAATAAGTGCACCTGAAGCCTTTACTGCGAAAATATTACAGCAATTATCGAAAGCAGACCTTCTCCAATCCATTCGAGGAAAACAAGGTGGGTTCTTTGTCAATAAGGAGCATCTTTCTCAGGTTAGAATTTTTGATATCATTAATGTTATCGATGGTGATTCTCTTTTTGTTAGTTGTGGACTAGGATTAAAGGAATGCTCCAATGAAAATCCATGCCCTGTACATGAAGAATTTAAGAGCGTTCGAGCTGGTATCATCAAAATGTCACAAAAGTACGTTTTAAGTGAAATCGCTCATAAAACACGTCTTGGAATCTTTCGATTAAAAGTTTAATATATTTTTTATTTTTAATTCGGATAAATTTGTCTTAATTAGAATTTATGTATATCTTTGACCCATAAATCAAATACCCAATGAACACAAAAGAACTTACCATCGGAGAAATGGTTGCCCAAGATTACAGAGCAGCCGCAGTTTTTAAAAAATACCAAATTGATTTTTGTTGTAATGGCAACAGAAGCTTAAGTGAAGCAACTGAGAAAAAAGGAATATCAATAGAAGACATTTCCAGAGAACTAGAACAGCTTGATGCACATCAAGGTGAATCCATTGACTACGGAGCATGGCCCCTAGACCTATTAGCTGACTATGTTGAAAAAACCCATCATAGATACATCAAAGAGAAGTCACCTATCCTATTACAATTTCTAAATAAAATTCAAAGGGTACATGGCGAAAGACATCCTGAACTTTATGAAGTTTACGATCTATTTGAAGAATCAGCGAAAGACCTAGCCCATCACTTAGAAAAAGAAGAACAGATTCTCTTCCCTTTCATTAGAAAAATGGTAGAAGCTCAACGAAGCGGAACACCACTGGAAACAGCACATTTTGGGTCGGTAGAAAACCCAGTAGAAATGATGAAGCATGAACACGACCAAGAAGGAGAAAGATTCAGAAAAATCGCTGAATTAACAGACCAGTACCGTTTCCCTGAAGATGCATGCAGCACCTACCAAGTGTCATTTAAAATGCTAGAAGAGTTTCAAGACGATCTACACAAGCACATTCATCTAGAAAACAATATTCTATTTTTAAAAGCCATCGAGCTAGAAAAACAGTTGAGAAAATAAAAACATTTCCATCTATATAATTTGAATTGAAAGGCCTTCTTTTTTTAATAAAGAAGGTCTTTTTTGTACTAATTTTGCTTTTTGAAAAACCAGCCCATATTTGTATGACAAGAATAGCTCTATTTACCATTGTGCTTCTAATTATATCGAATGTATTTATGACCTTAGCTTGGTACGGACACCTCAAATTAGAAGAAATGGGACTTCTAAAAAAAACAGGACTCTTTGCTGTAGTATTCTTAAGCTGGGGCTTGGCGCTATTTGAATACTTATTTCAAGTTCCGGCAAACAAATTTGGATTTGATGGTAATGGGGGACCGTTCACTCTTTTTCAATTAAAAGTATTGCAAGAAGTAATTACCCTTACGGTATTTTTCCTTTTTGCTCGATTAGCATTTAAATCGATCGAGTTCAATTGGAATCATTTTTACGCGGCGCTATGCTTAATTGCGGCCGTATACTTTGTATTTAAAAAATAAAAAAGTAGTTCACCTAGGATGAACTACTTTTTAAACGATTTTCTATTTTTAATTACCCTCGGGCAATTACTTTTTTCACGGCCTCAACTACAGCACTAGAGTCAATCCCGTACTTTTTCATAAGTTCCTGCGGAGTTGCAGATTCTCCAAAAGTATCATTTACTGCTACAAACTCTTGGGCAGTTGGAAACTCTCTAGCTAGCATTCCAGATACGGATTCACCTAAGCCACCTAAGTAGTTATGCTCTTCCGCTGTAACAATCCGTTTGGTTTTCTTAACTGACTTAAGGATAATCTCTTCGTCTAAAGGCTTAATTGTATGAATATTGATCACCTCACAAGAAATCCCTTCTTCTTCTAAAAGATCTGCAGCCACTAGTGACTCCCATACCAAATGTCCTGTTGCCACAATAGTCACGTCAGTACCTTCTTGAAGAAGTATTCCTTTTCCAATTTCAAAAGGCATATCTTCTGGCATAAAAACAGGTACACTTGGACGACCAAATCTTAAGTATACTGGCCCTTCGTGCTCAGCTATGGCAATAGTAGCTGCTTTGGTTTGATTATAATCACACGGATTAATTACTACCATTCCTGGAAGCATTTTCATCATGCCAATATCTTCTAGTACCTGATGGGTTGCACCGTCTTCTCCTAAAGTAAGTCCAGCGTGAGAAGCACATATCTTTACATTTTTCCCACTATAGGCAACGCTTTGACGAATCTGATCGTAAACTCTTGAAGTTGAAAAATTAGCAAAAGTTCCTGTAAAAGGAATTTTTCCATTAATACTTAAACCCGCAGCAATTCCAATCATGTTGGCTTCTGCAATTCCCACTTGGTAAAAACGCTCAGGTGCTTTTTCAATAAACTTGTCCATTTTTAGTGAACCAATTAAATCAGCACACAAGGCTACCACGTTTGGATTGGTGTCCGCAAGCTCTGCTAAACCTGCACCAAAACCACTTCGCGTATCTTTCTTTTCTGTATAGGTATATTTCATTTTACTTTTTACAATTCAGGTTAATAATCACTTGGTGCTTCAAGGTAAAGTTGCTTCAAGCCCGATTCTAATTCTTCGTTACTTGGAGCCTTTCCGTGCCATGCATGGGTCCCCATCATATAATCAACTCCTTGTCCCATTTCTGTATGAAGTATAATAACCACAGGTTTACCTCCTCCAGTAAGAGACTTAGCTTTCTCTAGAATAGCGATAACTGCTTCAAGGTCGTTTCCATTCTTTTCTTCTAAAACTTCCCATCCGAAAGCTTTTAGCTTGGCATGCAAATCACCTAAGCTCATTACATCGTCCACATCTCCATCGATCTGACGATTATTATAATCAATTGTTGAAATTATGTTGTCTACCTTGTGATGAGCCGCAAACATAAGAGCTTCCCAAATTTGTCCTTCCTGAAGTTCTCCATCACCATGTAGTGAATAGACTAAAGAATCATCTCCATCAAGCTTCTTTGCTAAAGCAGCACCAAGAGCCACTGAAAGACCCTGACCTAATGAACCAGAAGCTATACGTACTCCTGGTAACCCTTCATGAGTAGTAGGGTGACCTTGAAGTCTGGAATCTAATTTACGGAAGGTTCTTAATTCATCTACTGGGAAAAAGCCAAATCGGGCTAAAGTAGAATAAAAAACGGGCGAAATATGCCCATTGGAAAGGAAGAATAAATCTTCATTTTTTCCTTCCATTTGGAAAGGCAATTCATAATTCATCTGCTTACCGTACAGTGCAGTAAAATACTCGACACATCCTAAACTTCCTCCTGGATGACCTGAATTCACGGCATGTACCATTCTTAAAATATCCCTACGGATTTGAACAGTAAGCGATTTTAACTCTGCAATACTTTTACTCATTATCAGTGATTTACTTGCTCGCGAATTTACGGCATTTTGACGGATAATGAAAATAGACTTTTACTCTTAACAATCAATGGATTAACAACCAAATAGAGGAATACTATGCAACTTTCTTGGCACCTTTATCTGAAAGTAACCAAAGTCCCATAAACGTAATTAACCCGTTGATGATAATCAGTTCCACACCAATTTGATAACTGGAATTAGTTGAAACAAGATAATTAAAAAGATACGTTAACACAGGGGAAAGGAGTGTCACTAACAGAATCTGACCTTTCTTAGTAAACCCTCGCCTAGTAAAAATCCCAAAAGCAAACAGTCCTAATAGCGGTCCATAAGTATACCCAGCCACTTCCATAATTAAGTAAACGATTGATTTATCATCAATAGCTTTAAACACCATAATTAACACGAAAAAAAGAACCGTAAAACATAAGTGGATTCTCATTCTTTTCTTCTTCTTTTCCTTTTCCCCTAGCGATGTATCTTCATTCATGCGCAAAAGGTCAACACAGTAAGAACTAGTCACCGCAGTTAAAGCGCCATCTGCCGATGGAAAAAGAGCCGAGATCAGACCAATAATAAAGATAACTGAGATAAAAAAGGGAAAATAACCTCCAAATGACAGTGCAGGAAACAGGTCGTCTCCCATAATATTATTAACTCCTCCCATTTCGGAAGGAAATCCAAAAACGGTTGACACGCTTTCTTTACCTTCTATGATATTAGTTATTTGTTCGTACATAGCACCATTCTCCATCGCGAACAAATAAAGTAGACCACCTAAAAAGAGAAACGCCAAGTTCACAATTAATAAGGTTCCTGCAAAGGTGATCATATTCTTCTTGGAGTTTTTCAAGTTATCAACAGAAATATTTTTCTGCATCATTTCTTGATCCAATCCGGTCATGGCGATTGTAATGAACATTCCGCCAAGTAGAGTCTTCAAAAAGTAAGTCTTAGAGTTAGGATCTTCATTAATTAAGTGCGTATAATCGTATGCAGCTAAAGTGGAATAAGCTTCTGTTGCGGACAAATCTAGGTTCGATAAGATATAGATAATACAAACAAACAAACTGATAATCATAAAGCTCGTTTGCAAAGTATCGGTAATCACGATGGTTTTTACCCCACCTTCAAAAGTGTAGAGTAAAACCATTAGTAAAATCACCGCCGAAGTAACCCAAAAAGGAATACCCAAATCACTCAACAGAAAAATCTGAAGAACATTCACTACCAGATATAATCTTGCAGTGGCTCCTATGGAACGTGAAATGATGAAGAATAAAGAACCAATTTTATGCGCTTCGACATTGAATCTTCGACCCAAGTACGTATAAATTGAAGTAAGATTCATTTTATAATACAAGGGAAGTAAAACGAAGGCAACAATGAAATAGCCAAGGAAAAAACCAATGACCATCATGTAATACTCAAACCCACCGAAACTATAAGCCCCACTTGTGGCTTTACCTACAGTTCCGGGAACAGAAATAAAAGTAACCCCACTCAAAGAAGTACCAATCATACCAAAGGCCACTAGCCACCATTTACTTTTCTTGTTACCAATAAAAAATGATTGGTTATCAGAATTACGAGAAGTAAAATAGGCAATGACCAAAAGGCCGATAAAATAAGCAAATACAAATAAAAGCAGGATTGTTCCAGAATTCATTCTAAGAAAATTTGATGAGCAAATATAGTTTATTTTGCTAATTCCCTTTACCGAGCATTATAAACTCTCAGCGCTGCGTTGAATAAATTCTCTAAGCCGCTTAACATTACCTACCATCCAAAGAATATCTCCCTCTTGAATGATGTGTGAAGAATCTGGATTCAAAACACGATTATCTTCCCGTTCTACTCCTACTACTTGAGATAGTAAATCTTCCCGAATTCCTGATTCACGTATGGAACTACCAATATATTTACAAGATGAATTAATCAAAACCTTTTTTAGGCCGATATCGTTTACATCAAATTCTTCTAATTCATCGTGTTTTTGATCAAACACTTCTTTAAAATTCTGAAACTGTTCATCGGTTCCCAATACTCCCACCTTATCGTAAGGAAGAAGTCGGTTATCCCTTCCTGGGAGATTTATCAAGTTTCCTCCACGCTTAATGTACACCACATTAATTCCGTACTTTTCTTTCCATTGCAATTCTTGAAGTTTTATACCTATAAAAGTAGCCATAGGATCTACTTCCATGACCGCAATGTGAGCATCCCAAGTTTTCAATTTTTCTTTAAACTCAAGATTCTTCTGCTTCATATCAATGGCAGTCTTATTTTTCAGATAGTGCTGTTTCTCTCTTTCGTTAAAATTTGAAATAAATTGGTCTTCAATCTTATGATATACACTTTGAATACGTGTGGAAAAGAACCAAAGTAGAAAAACAACTAAAGGTAATGCAATTAGAATTGCATATTTTGTTGAGGTTAACTGATCAACAAACAAACCAATAAAGAAAACGCCCAGTAAGAACCTAACAATATTAAGAGCAACGACCAAAGTAGTATTGTACTGTGCTAAATCATTCTCTTTAGGTTGTTTGGTTAAAATCGCCCAGAGAAAGGGAGCAGAAATTAGCGTCGCTAGCGAAAGAACAATAGTATTCTGATATAAAGGGTCTTCAATATTTCGATTCACAAAAGGAATCACCGTGAAACGAAACACGAGTATGATTGCAATTAACACAATAGTATTAACAACGATAATTCGAATGTATTCTTTAGTGACTTGTTGCCACTTTGGATTCGCATTCATTTTATCCGTTTCGAGGGAATAATTTTCAATTCGCTCCACATACTTCTCCGGCAAACGACGCATAATCCATTCATAAAATGGATCTGCGAGCTTCATCATGTAGGGTGTAGTGAAAGTTGTAATTGCTGACACACCAACAGCAACAGGGAACAAGAAATCTGAGATAACACCTAAAGTAAGACCTAATGTGGCCACAATGAAAGCAAACTCTCCAATTTGCGCCATACTCATACCTACTTGTATCGATTGCTTGAGGGGTTGCCCAGAAATAAGAGCTCCCAAGGCGGAAAAAAAGAATTTACCTACAATCGTAAGCAGTGTGATTACTGCGATAGGCCAAGCATATTCAACCATTGCTGCAGGGTCAATCATCATCCCTACAGAGACGAAGAATACGGTTCCAAACAACTGTTTTATAGGTTGGGTGACATGTTCTACTTTCTCAGCCATTGTGGTTTCAGCAATAATGGAACCCATAACGAAGGCACCGAGTTCTGCTGAAAAACCAACTTGCGTTGCGAGTATCACCATCCCAAAACAAAGCCCTACTGAAAAGATAAGAACGGTTTCTTCATCAAACAGTTTTCTGGTCTTTTTAAGAAAACTAGGTAATAGATAGATACCAACCAAAAACCATAGAATCAAGAAAAACACAAGTTTAAGTATTGTAAAGATGATTTCTGATCCCTCGAATTGCTGAGTTACAGCAATGGTAGAAAGAAGAACCATCAAAAGAATAACAATAATATCTTCAACGATTAGAACTCCAAAGACAATTTGAGCAAACTGCTTGGTTTTCATATTCAGCTCATCAAAGGCTTTAAGTATGATTGTAGTAGAGGAAGAAGCAAGCATTCCACCTAAAAACAGACTGTCCATCTGATTCCATCCCAAAAGGTAACCGGTTAAATACCCTCCTAAACCAATAAAAATAATTTCAACCACAGCCGTAATGGAGGCCGAACCTCCTACACTGACTAGCTTTTTAAAACTAAACTCTAGTCCTAGACTAAAAAGTAGCATAATTACACCAATCTCAGCAAAAGTGTCTATGTTTTTTTCATCCACTACCGTTGGCACCAAATTAAAATGCGGACCTACCAAAAAACCGGCAATAATGTAACCTAAAACAAGGGGCTGTTTAATTCGCTTAAACAACAAGGTGACAAATGCACCCACAAGAAGAATTAAAGCTAAATCGGTTATTAGTTCCGGAAGATGGGCCATAGTTTATAGTGATTATAATGGAAATTCTAAAAACTTACCAAACGTTTAGCAGTTGGTAGTTTCAGAAAAAAGGTATCCAGACAAATTTAACTTTTTATTAGGAAAATTCCTAGCGTTGTTCTACTCTAAAATGTTTAAAGAACATCTTGAAGCTCTTTATTTCGCTCTATGGTTGATATAGCATACGGGCACAAAGGAACAATCTTCTTATTTTCTTCCCTTGCGTACTGAACTGCTGCAACCACTAATTGCTTCGCTAGTCCCCGTCCAGAAAACGCTTCATCAACCTGGGTATGGTCAATTGAAAATTGGTTTTCATCATTCCAGAAGTAGGTTAACTCCCCTGCTTTTTCCGAGTTTACAAAGATTTCGAATTTACCGCTTTCTTTATTAATAGTGTGTTTGATTTGGTTCTCTGTATTCATAAGAGTGCAATAATGACGTTAAGTATTAAAATAGAAAGTACTATCTGTTTTTTAAAATGGATTTAGGTAAAGGTACATACTCCTTATCATCACCAGGAATCTTAGGGAAAGCCTCTAAATTCTGCTCGTGCCAATTAAGTTTTGCCTCTTCAATTGTATCCTTATCAAAGGATACAAAATTCCAGTAAATATGCCTAGGTTCCTCAAACGGCTCTCCACCAAAAAGAAGAATACGCGAGTTTTCATTAAGTTCAAAGGAGCATAGCTTAGCATCTTTAGCAATCAATAGCTGCTTGGAGCATTGCCGAGTTCCTTCCAAAGTAACACTTCCCTCTACCACGTACATGGCTACCTCTCCAAAAAGATCCTCTCCAAGGGATAAAGTCACTGCATCCGTGCTCTGTATTTCTATAAAGTACAGCGGAGAATAAACTGGAACAGGGGAGGATTTCCCAAAGGCTGTGCCTGCAATCAATTTGAACGAAGCACCTTGCTCTTCCCATACGGGCACCTGTAAGGCTTCCACATGAAAAAATTCAGGTTCCATTTGTTCCAGTGCTTTTGGTAAAGCTACCCATATTTGAAAACCATGCAGTTTCTTATCGGTTGTTCGTAAGTATTCTGGAGTACGCTCTGAATGCACTACGCCTTTTCCTGCGGTCATCCAATTGACTGCTCCTGGGGTAATTTCAATCGCACTTCCGATACTATCTCGGTGAAATATTGAACCTTCCAAGAGATAAGTGAGTGTAGATAGACCAATATGGGGGTGAGCAGCAACATCTAAATTTTTATAGCCTGAAAGTTCTGCGGGACCCATATGGTCAATAAAAACAAACGGGCCTACTGATCTTTTTTCCCTGAAAGGAAGTAGTCTTCCTACTAGAAAATTCCCAATGTCTGCAGCTTTCTCTTCAATGATTAGTCCTATATTTGACATAACTATAGTTTTTATAATTAGGATACTATGACTTAACTACAACGGTATTAACACTATAATTATCAATTCCATAGACCCATTAAAAATACATAAATTTATTGAAATGAATTTGCTTATTATTCTTCAATACCCACACGTTTTTTGAATCTAGGAATTACTTCCGAAGCAAAAAGCTCAATAGATTTCATAGTCAATTCGTGGGGCACCCATCCTAAAGAAGCTTGAGCGAGAAAACGAGTAAAACCAAAAATTTGGTATTCGTAAACTAATTTATCCACGACTTTATCAACACTTCCCACCATTAAAGACCCTTCTGAACTCCTCATCCAATCAAATTGCTCTTTACTTATTTTCTGCCATCCTCGAGATCTTCCTACTCGGTCCATCATTTCCGCATAATAGGGATAAAACTCCTTTGAAATACTTTCATCATCCTCACCAACAAAAACATGATTATTTATTCCTACTTGTAATGCTTCGGGTTTGGTCCCAAATTCAAGAGCTGATTTCTTATAGTAGTCAACGAAGGGAATAAAATTCTGAAGCGCTCCACCAATAATGGCAAGCATTAAAGGAAGTTTCAACCGTGCAGCTCTCAAAGCGGAAGCTGGTGTACCTCCTGCTGCAATCCAAACAGGAATTTCTCCATCTAGAGCTCTAGGAAATACCCCAAGATTATTCACTGAAGCTCTATGTTTTCCTTCCCACTTCAGGATGGGTTCTTTGTTAATCTTTAATAGCATATCAAGCTTTTCTTCGAAAAGCTCATTATAATCTTCTAATTTGTATCCGAAAAGTGGAAAACTCTCTGTAAAAGAACCTCTCCCCGCCATAATTTCGGCTCTACCTGAGGAAAGTAGGTCTAAAGTCGAAAACTGTTGATAAACTCTTACAGGATCCTCAGAACTTAGAACGGTAACTCCCGTGCTTAACTTAATATTCTCGGTGACGGCAGCAATGGCGGACAAAATTGTTACAGGAGAGGACGAAGCATAGTCGTCTCTATGGTGCTCTCCCAGCCCGAACACATCCATTCCCAATTGATCAGCTAGTTTCGCTTCTTCAATTAAATCTTTTAATCGCTGATGGGCATTGATCCCTTTATCCAGATTATCCTCCGGCTTCATATCCGCGAAGGTCATTAGGCCAAACTCAATTTTTTTCATATTAGGTGATTTGTTGTATTTTATTAATAGTAATGCCTAGTTAAAGAGCTTTAACTCTAAGTACTATAGATTATACTTTCTAAATTATACTACTCCAGGTCGCTTTGCAATTTCTAAAGTTGAATTCAAAAATAGTCAAATTCAACAGGAAGTGCATTGACCTAAGATAAGAAGAAAAGGCCTCCCTTATTAAGGAGGCCTAAATTATACTAAATCGAGTGAACGATTACCCTTGTGAAGGTTTAGGAGCCCAACGATCGTATGGAGTTAAGTCAAATGCATCCACTTCTTCCATGGTAAGACCTAGAGCTTTTGCAACTCCCTGTCCGTATTCAGGATCAGCTTTGTAGCAGTTTCTAATGTGTCTTACTTGAATGAATTTTTCAGCTCCGCCGATTTGCGCAGCAGTATTATTGAATAATAAATCGGCTTTACCGTCAGCTTTAATAATTCTGAAAAGATCACCAGGTTGTGTGAAATAATCTTGATCATCATCACGGAAATTATGTGCATAAGCATCTCCATTCAATTCCAATGGTGGTTCTTGAGCTTCTGGTTGCTCTTGCCATTCCCCGTAACTATTTGGGTTGTAATGAAGAGTTGCCCCATGGTTTCCATCAACTCTCATGGCTCCATCTCTATGGTAAGAATGGAAAGGACATCTTGGCTTATTTACAGGAATTTGATAGTGGTTCACTCCTAAACGATATCGCTGAGCATCACCGTAAGAGAATAAACGCCCTTGTAGCATTTTATCTGGTGAGAAGCCGATACCTGGAACAATATTCGTAGGATTGAAAGCTGCCTGCTCTACATCTTGAAAGTAATTCTCAGGGTTTTTATTTAATTCAAATTCACCAACTTCGATCAGAGGGAAATCTTTCTTAGACCAAACCTTAGTTAAATCAAACGGATGGAAACGGTATGATTTTGCTTCTTCTTCCGTCATGACTTGAACAAAAAGTTTCCATTTTGGGAAATCACCACGATCAATAGCCTCAAGTAAATCTCTTTGAGAAGACTCACGGTCTTGTCCAATTAGCGCTGCTGCTTCTTGGTCAGATAAATTCTCAATTCCTTGTTGTGTACGGAAATGGAATTTCACCCAATGTCTTACGTTGTCTTTGTTAATAAAGCTGTAGGTATGGCTTCCAAACCCATGCATGTGACGGTATCCTTTAGGAATACCTCTATCACTCATGACGATTGTTACTTGGTGAAGTGATTCTGGTAGTAGTGTCCAGAAATCCCAGTTATTGTTCGCACTTCTCATATTGGTGCGAGGATCTCTTTTCACTGCGTGATTCAAATCAGGAAATTTCATTGGATCTCTAAAGAAAAACACAGGTGTGTTGTTTCCAACCAAATCCCAAATTCCTTCATCTGTATAGAATTTTAATGCGAATCCACGAATATCACGTTCTGCATCTGCTGCACCTCTTTCCCCAGCAACAGTAGAGAAACGAGCAAACATTTCTGTCTTCTTTCCGATTTCACTAAAGATATCAGCCTTTGTGTACTTAGTAATATCATGCGTAACTGTAAACGTTCCAAATGCACCTGATCCTTTCGCGTGCATTCTTCTCTCCGGAATTACTTCACGATCGAAGTTGGCCATTTTTTCAAGGAACCAAAAATCCTGCATTAAAAGCGGACCTCTTGGACCTGCGGTCATTACATTTTGATTGTCAGGCACGGGAGCACCGGTCTGCCTCGTAAGTTTCTTTTTGTTTTCGTCCATTATTTTTCTAGTTTATAATTAAGGTAAAGGTAATTAGATATTATAAATAATATCAAGTTATTTCAATTGATATACTCAATCAAACTTCGCATGCTTTGGCTATTAAAATTACAAAAAATTATCGACTTGAATACTGACAGCAAATAGGCTACTGCGACTTTAAATTGTTCCCATCAAATGGATGCAGTCGACGAAAGACATTCCCCATGACAATGGTTATAAACCCTACTGTTAGAAAAGTGTAGCGAAAAGCTTCATGCAATCCTATAGAATCGTCTGGGCTTTGTAGGGTGAAAAAACGTAGTACCAATAAACCAAATGAAATACCAAAACCAATAGCCAATTGTTGGTTAACAGCTAAAAGAGAATTGCCACTGCTGGTATGGAAATTTCGAAGGTTGGCAAGTGAAATCGTGTTCATCGAGGTAAATTGGATGGAGTTGAAAAAACCTAGTAATCCTAATAAAGGAATAAACCAATAGATCGAAGTGGTCACGGAAGGAATCGCTAAGCACATGATTAGTACACCTATAATGATTGTATTGATTCTAAGGGTTTTCCTATAGCCTATGCGATTTAAAATTCTAAGCACCGCAGATTTACCAAACATGGCGGTTAAAGCCATGGGAGCTACAATCCATCCACTGACGATGGCCGAGCCTCCGTAAGCCATTTGAACTAAAAGAGGTAACAATAGCGGAATCGCACTAATTCCCAATCTTGTGGCCAGGTTACCTATCATCCCAACTCGAAAGGTCCGAATTTGAAACAAATCAAGAGGAAACAAGGGCTTTTTGACCTTCGTCGCATGACGGTAATAAAGGTAAAAAAGTAGAAAACCCACTACTAAAATAAGTAGAATTGGAGTAGTGTTTTTTACATTTCCGAAAAGTTCGATAGAAATGGAAAGCATAAGCGAAGCAAGACCAAAAATCAAAAATCCTTTAAAATCAAACTGACCGCCAGCATCTTTATAATCCGGCAAGTATTTAAGACCTAGAATGATACCTGCTAAACCAATTGGAATATTGATAAGAAAAATCCAATGCCACGAAAACCAATCCACCATATAGCCTCCCACCAAAGGGCCGAGGACCGGTCCAATGAGCGCTGGAGTTACCGCGTAATTTAGCGCTTGTAATAATTCATTTTTATCGTAAGTTTTTATTAAAGCTAGCCTTCCTACTGGCGTCATTAATGAACCTCCTAACCCCTGAATAACTCTAGAGATTACCAACTGATTTAAGGACTGAGATGCAGCGCAGAAAATGGATCCTAGGATAAAAAGTCCAATAGCAAAAACAAATATTTTTCTTGTTCCAAACCGATCGGCTAAATAACCACTTACCGGCATAAAAATCGCTAATGTCAATACGTAACTCACCACAGCATTCTGCATATGCAGAGGAGATTCATTCAAATCTTCAGCTATCGCGCTGAGCGAAGTATTTAGAATAGTAGAATCTAGCATTTGCATAAAAATGGCAGTAGCTAGAATAAAAGGAAGAATCTTCTTTGTTGTGGGTCCTTGCGGCATATTTAAATAAAATTATTCTTTAAAGCGCTCATAGTATATTTCAGAGGGGAGCGCTTCCCCCTTTTCAATGTGATCAAATAAAAAAGGGGCATAATAATTTGCATTCATTAAGCCTCGCGCCCCAAGACCATTGAATACATAAAGGTTCTTAAATTTCCGATGCGCACCAATTAATGGTCTACGGTCTTTCACTGTTGGTCGGAAGCCAAACTCCACTGATTCTATTCTAAAGTTAGAAGTGTAAAATTCCTTTAACCCCCGAGTAAGCTGCTCTTTTGCGGATTCATCAACCTCGGATAAAAAGGCCTCTCGATCATAAGTCCCACCATAATAATATAAATTAGAAGACAATGGAAATAAAAAATGCTTCTTTTTTATGGTCTTTTCGTCTAAGCGTTCTTCCAAGAGTTCAACTTTAATATGATGTCCTTTATTTGACTGTACGGGCAAATCTTCAAAGAATGGATTATTTTTTACTCCGATTCCTTCAGCGAAAACCACATGCTTAAAATGAAAATCGATATACTTCATCT
This sequence comes from Bacteroidota bacterium, assembly GCA_023393915.1. Classification (GTDB taxonomy): domain Bacteria; phylum Bacteroidota; class Bacteroidia; order Flavobacteriales; family Weeksellaceae; genus Planobacterium_A. The sequence goes on from JAEXBS010000047.1 coordinate 457,947, forward strand.
CTTTTAAATCAAGAAGATTATAATTAAAGGAATCATTTACCAAATACCCGTTCTTCTCTAGGAAGCCAAGTGCATCCTTAAACCAAGCCTCTAAATCAATACGACCCGAGCCAAGAACCGTACCACATCCGTAAGGATTTTCCACTCCTTGCAAAAAGACAATTTCTTTAGAAAGAAAATTCTCTAGTACAGGTTCTTTAGATTTTTTCAACCACAAGGCTTTTTCTTTCTCATCATGGAATATTCGGTGAATAGGCTCATCGATGAAATACTTACCCTTCCACCTTCTTTCCATCTCCTTAAATTCGCTTTTTAACAGCTCTAATTGTTCTTGAGCTTTATCAAATACCGTGAATTTTTTAAGCACAACAGGATTGACAATTCCAGCTGAAACCCTTGAAGCTCCTTTAACACCACAACTAAAAAGCAAAAATGATTTATTGGCTTTAATCAGTTGAAAAGCAAAAAATAAGGCTGCAAAACCATCTCCAACGATCAAATAATCCTTTCTTATCACTACGACTTAATGTTTATCTAAAGTTAGGTAACCTTTCTCAAATGTAAAAATTATTACCACTTCGAAAAAGGCACAGAATAAAAAAACCACTTCCTTCGAAGGGAAGTGGTTGTATTACTAAACCAATCAATGTTATTCTACTGTAACAGATTTGGCTAAATTTCTTGGTTGATCCACATTGGCTCCTCGATAGACAGCAATGTAATAAGCAAGCAATTGCAAAGGTACTGCTGCTACTATTGGAGAGAAACATTCAGAAGTATCCGGAATCTCAATAACGTGATCCGACATCTGAGCCACCTGCTCGTCTCCTTTATTCACCACCGCAATTACTTTACCTTTACGTGCTTTAATTTCCTGAACATTGGAAACAATCTTATCGTAATGACCTTTCTTAGGTGCAATGATAACAATCGGCATATTCTCATCAATCAGCGCAATCGGCCCGTGCTTCATTTCTGCAGCAGGATACCCTTCCGCATGGATATAAGAGATCTCTTTCAATTTAAGTGCTCCTTCTAATGCCGATGGATAATTATACCCTCTCCCTAAGTATAGGAAGTTTGTAGAGTCCACATACTCCTTTGCCATTTCTTTAACGTGATCATGAGTAAGTTTTAGCACTTCTTCAATTTTATTTGGCAACTGATCCAACTCAGTGATTAACCTCATGAATTCTTGGTTGCTCAATTGTCCGTTGTGCTTTCCTAATTTTAAGGCAATAAGAGACAAAATAGTTAATTGAGCGGTAAATGCTTTCGTTGATGCTACTCCAATTTCAGGTCCTGCATGCGTATATGACCCTGCATCGGTTATACGTGCAATAGAAGAATCAACCACATTACAAATTCCGTAAATAAAAGCACCTTTTTCTTTTGCAAGTTTTAGTGCAGCCATCGTATCAGCGGTCTCACCTGACTGAGAGATGGCAATTACTACATCCTTTTCAGTTAGTATTGGATTACGGTAGCGAAATTCTGAAGCGTATTCAACTTCCACTGGTACGCGAGCAAATTCTTCGATGAGGTACTCTCCGATAAGCCCTGCATGCCAAGACGTTCCGCAAGCGATGATGATAATTCTATTTGCATTGTTAAATCGCTCTAAATGATCCCAAATACCGGCCATTTTGATCACTCCTTCATCCACTAATAATCTACCTCTCATAGTATCTAAAATGGATTTTGGCTGTTCGAATATTTCTTTAAGCATGAAATGTTCGTAACCCCCTTTCTCGATCTGCTCTAAGCTCAATTTTAATTCTTGAATAGCTGGATCAATAACAGAGTTATCAGTAATTGTCCGTATCTCAACCCCCTTATCTAAAGAAATTGTCGCCATGTGACCTTCTTCAAGGTAAATGGCTTCTTTGGTAAATTCAACAAAAGGAGAGGCATCAGAAGCAATAAAGTATTCATTATCACCAAGTCCAATGGCTAATGGAGATCCTAAACGAGCCACAACCAGTAAACCTGGAAAATCGTCATGCATCACTGTTATTGCATAAGCACCGTACACTTCGTTTAATGCGTATCGAACTGCAGTAGGGAAATCAAAATCCTTATTGAAGTCCATGAAATATTGAATCAAATTGACAAGTACTTCCGTATCCGTTTCTGATTGGAACGTAAATCCTTTGTCAATAAGCATCGTTTTTACAGTATCATAATTCTCGATGATTCCATTATGAACTAAAGCGATTTTGCCATTATTTGATAGATGGGGATGCGAGTTTCTATCGCTAGGTACTCCGTGAGTTGCCCAACGGGTATGTCCCATACCTACTTTAGCTTTTCCTTTTAGTGAATCCGAAATGGCAACCAAATCGTCCACCTTTCCTTTGGTCTTAGCCATCTCAAATGGAGTACTTTCTCCATCCAAAACGATACCCGCGCTATCGTAGCCACGGTATTCTAATCTTCTAAGTCCATTGATAACGATTTCATATGCATCCTGAAATCCAGTATATCCTACAATTCCACACATAATTGATATTTTTGGTTATTTAGTTGCGTAAACTATATTTAATTGAGCTCTTTTCTCATTTCCACTTTGAGTCCCTATAAGAACTACCCTATTTGGAGAATATGATCGAGTGGTGTAAGAGGGACCAATAAACGCACCTGTTGAAGCACTGATTTCATACCCACCTACTGCGAGCGAAATATCGGAATTTTCCGCAGAACTTTCAATCATTTCTTTTAAAGTCTCTGTAACTGTTAAATCATAATAACTTGGATTCTTTTCTAGGTCAGTTCCTTTCACTAAAGTAAAGGCTGCTCCTAACCCTGAGAAGGCTGAGATTTCTTTTAAGAATGTCGACAAGTTTGCCTTTCCTGTAGAGGCATTATAATAGCTTGCTGAAAAAGTAGAAGGCTTCTCTAAAGAATTACTCCAAGAATCCGAGTCTGTATAGAGTCTAACCTTAGCTGAAATAATATTGATTTTGTTGTTCTTATAGAGTTCTCTAAGCTCAGCAACACTTGCATCAGTAAACCGGATTCCTACATTTGCTCCACCCATACCTTGCGCATAAAGAAGAGGGTCTCCGCTTACAACACTTGCACCTTGTGAACCATTATATGCTAAAGAAGGTGTACCGGTACGGTCGGTTTCAATCTGATTGAATCTTGCATTATCGGTTCCCATAGTAATAGGAAAAGTTCTAGCTGTTCTAGTTGTAGTTCCCTCACTAGTTATATCGGATTTGTAATAAATTACGATCTGAGTTTCAGCTGGTGAAAAATTCATAATAAATCCATTGTCTTCAGCCACCGAAATGCGAACACCATGAAAATAACGAATGAAATGCGATGCATCCGAAAGCTCAATTGCACCTTGCTTTGCAAATATCTTATTGGCAAAATACGTTTTATCCAGAGGAATTCTGATTCTTGGTTCCCTCTTAAACAAAGCTGTATTATCTTCATCCTTAGTCACCTCAATACCACTCACAGTACCTTTAATTTTTTTGGTTCCTAGAAAGGAACCTATTGCTACCTGACGGTCAGAAGTAACCACATTGCTTGTTGAACCTAGAAATTCGTTCACCTCATGTACATTGACGGTCAGGCTCGCAGATTCATTCCCATATAATGCAATTGGATATGTTGAAATTACGCGCTTTGCAGGGACATCTCCATCAGGAAAAACATAATCTTCTTCAGTACGAGTCGAAACAGAATCTACAGGGTATATAGGTTTGATTTCTAGGACAACGGAATCGATCTCCGCATTGTTTCCAAATTGAGGGTCGTAATTAGAAAGTCTAGCTTGAGTCACGAAACTTGAGCGCATCATTCCAAATTGTCCATCTTTGAATGCCCCTAATGTAGGATTAGTGATTCTTGTTGCATCGGTTCGAATGGTGTCGTTATTACTAATGTTGTAGGCAATAACGTCATAGGATTTACTTACACCTTTTGCTGCGGTCTCATCGAAAAACTGCGAACCAAGATCATCGGCTTCTGGTTCACAATTTAAGAGCAAAAAACTTCCGGTTAAAACTAAAACAGAAGTTTTTAGAATACGATTAATATGTTCAGTCATTATTTAATTGCAGAATTAATATACTTTTTCAATAGCTTCCGCCTCAACGAAATCTGCTTTCGAAGTCTTTGATTGAGAATAAGCTTCTTTTAATTTGTCCTCAAGAAACTCATCACCTTTGACAACTACATCTGCAAACTTCATACTCTCAACCACAAAACATTGGCTAGTTAGCTCATTATCTGAGGTAAGCTCTTCGACTTTATCAAACTTTAGAACTTCATTTATTGAATCTCCTAGCGGATAAACTTCTTCGTTGTAGACCGATAGAACGATCTTGGTATTTTTGAAATAGTAGTCGTTTTTATAAAATGTTTTAAGATAAATTGGAATTAACGAGGACATCCAACCGTTAATATGAATTACATCTGGCACCCAATTTAGTTTCTTAATTGTTTCAATGACGCCTCTTGCAAAAAACACGGCACGATCACCATTGTCTTCAAATGCTTCCCCCTGGTCGTCGCTGTAATATTGCTTTCTTTTGAAATATTCTTCGTTATCAATGAAATAGACCTGAAGTCTTTCTCCTGGGAGAGAAGCCACTTTAATAATAAGCGGTTGATCTAAATCATTAATAATGACGTTCATTCCTGAAAGTCGGATTACTTCGTGTAATTGGAATTTTCTTTCACTAATTTGGCCAAAACGGGGCATAAATACCCTAACGTCATGCCCTTCTTGGTGCATCTTAAGCGCCATTTTGTTTACGGTAGCAGCCATGTTGCTTTCCTCTTGATAAGGAAACATCTCGGTCGTAACGTATAAAATTTTCTGATTCGGCATAATTTCTTTCTCTTCGCTTTAAGTACGATCTAGTTAATTGCAAAATTACAAAAAATAAGCCGAAACCGTGAATATTAACAGTTTTTATGATACTGCAACCATTGAAGTATTATAGTGGTTTTTACTCCTAACGTTTTTTTCCTAATTTTGCTTCAATTCAACCTTGATCACTTGTATGGAAATACTACGAAGTATGGGCGCTTTACGTGCCTACATTGAACGGAATAAAGAAATGGGTAAAAGAATCGGTTTTGCTCCCACGATGGGCGCACTGCACGAGGGACATATGTCTCTATACAAAGCAGCCCGTAAAGACAACGACTTAGTTCTTTCTTCGATTTTTGTCAATCCTACCCAATTTAACAACCCTTCCGACCTAGAAAAGTATCCAAGGACAATGGATGCGGATTTAGCTCTATTAGAGAACAGTGGCAATATCGACGCTGTATACATTCCACAAGTAAAAGACCTTTATCCTGAAGGATTAAAAAGTAAAACTTACGAATTTGATGGTTTAGAAAATCAAATGGAAGGGAAATTTCGTCCAGGGCATTTTGATGGGGTGGGAACAGTGGTAGAAACCTTACTACGTCAAGTAAGACCAAACAATGCTTATTTTGGTGAGAAGGACTTTCAGCAACTTCTTATTATTCAAAAATTAGTGGAAAAAGAAAAGCTATCGGTCAAGATTCATCCTGTTCCGATACTAAGAGAAAAAAGTGGTCTTGCTATGAGTTCAAGAAACGAAAGACTCTCGAGTTTGGATCGTCAAAAAGCCAGCTTAATTCATGAAACACTTTTAAAAGTGAACGATTGGTTTAGGGTTATTTCAATTGAAGAAATAAAGAAACGAGTAGAAGAAATTTTTGAAAGAGCTTCTGGTTTCCAGTTAGAATATTTTGTAATTGCAGACGAGAAAACCCTCAAGGAAACCGATTTTTTTTACAAAGGTCGTAGTTATCGCGCATTCATCGCCGTGAATCTTGGCGAGGTAAGACTTATTGACAACATGCACTTAAGCTAAAATACCTGGTATTATTATAAAAATCAAAAGCCTTCCCAACGGAAGGCTTTTGAACACCAAATCACAAAATATTAATATGAAAAAAATTCACTTTACCAGCAAATTTCGTGACCTGGCTGGGATTCGAACCCAGGACCCATACATTAAAAGTGTATTGCTCTACCAGCTGAGCTACCAGGTCAGGTAATTCAGGATTATTAAAACCCCTCCTTATCTGTGATTATTCTTTATGGTGCCTGCGACTGGACTCGAACCAGCACATCCATAGGAAACCACCCCCTCAAGATGGCGTGTCTACCAATTTCACCACGCAGGCAAATAAAATACCGTGATTAACGACCTTTTATTCACAAGTGACCTGGCTGGGATTCGAACCCAGGACCCATACATTAAAAGTGTATTGCTCTACCAGCTGAGCTACCAGGTCGGCCACTCTACGGGGCCCTTGGCCTACCGTAAAAAGTGGTGCAAAGATAAGCCTTTTTTTAAAAACTCAAAATTTTTCATGACATTTGTATAAAAATAAAATATGATCATAACACTTGCCGGATATATGGGCAGCGGCAAATCCCACATTTCCAAATTACTGAGTGATTCTACAGGATTTTTACTTACCGACCTAGATCGAGAAATCGCGCGACAATCTGGAATGACTGTATCCGAAATATTTGAAAAAAAAGGTGAATTGTATTTTAGAAAAATAGAGAAAGAAATTCTACACTCCCTAATTGAAACACCAATTCCCAACCGAATAATTAGTTTAGGAGGAGGTACACCCTGCTATTATGACAATATTGAGGTTATTAACCAGCACACGGTTTCGATTTACCTAAAAGCATCGGTTAGCACCCTCGCTGAGCGACTAGCCAAGCAAAAGGAAAAAAGACCCTTATTAGCCAAAAAACCAACAGAGGAGTTGCATGAATTCATTGCAAAACATTTGTTTGAGCGCAGTTATTATTATCATCAGTGCCAATTCACAGTTGCATGCGATAACAAGACGCCACTAGAAATTGTAAATGAAATCAAGAATCTTCTCCCTCATCTTCATTGAAAAAACTTCTCCAGTATTCTTCCGTATCATTGTGGGAATCTTTGGTACTTTGGTCGTTTTCTCCACCATCAAAGCCTGTATACTCCTGAATTTCTCGACGGTCCTTTTTAGTTGGCCGCCCCTCTCCTTTCTGACGGTAGTAACTCTGTTCCATACGCCGCATCTCTAATAGATCGTACTGCTCTTGTGGAGTCTTGTCGTGTACATAAAGTTGTACTAATTTAGCTGAAACTCGGCTTTTGGGTAAATCTTTGACTTCCATTTGGTAATCAATCTGATTCTTTCTCACTTGGATTCGATCACCAATTTTCACTTCTCTCGAAGCCTTAACCGGCTGACCTGAAACACTCACTCGATTCTTTTTTATTTCCTCCGCTGCAATGGAACGGGTTTTAAAGAACCGGACGCTCCACAGAAATTTATCTATTCGCATATTTTTTTATACTTTTGCCTATCAAAATTAAAACATTTTAATGAAAAAGTTCCTCTTCTATATTGCTACACTTTCAACAGTGCTAACGGCTTGTGATAGTGACTATATAGATCCTTATAAAATTAAGGAAGTCAAAAAGATCAGTACACAGAATGCTAACGACGATCAAGCCATAGATAAATTTCTAAATGAGCATTACCTAGACGCTCAAGGAAAAATCAAAGCGTTCCTAGAAGCTGATACCTCTGATGACCAGAATACAAAGCTTGCAGATTTAGCTCCTCAAAAGCTCCCTTCTGGTGTCGTAGTTATAGTAAGACCAGGAGCACAGCCTGATAACGGGAAAACCATAGGTGAAACAGACGTTATTAAAATCATGCAAACGACTTACGGATACCTTTCCGACGATGATAAGGAAATCTACCTACACAGTCCTTATCCTTTCGTAAATACCGTAGACGGTGCCGGGACTCCTGATCAGGATCCTGCTTATTATTACACAAAAAACTCAGTTCTTACCTCTAGTGATAAAGAGCGCAGTTATTACGAAATGGAGGGGTTTCAAGAAGGTTTAAAACACTTCAAAAGTTTCTCTTTAAACGATGAAGACATTTACAATCTTCAAGGAGTGATTATCGTACCCTCACGTGCAGCTTATGCAAGAGACTCTCACTATCCTTATCAAGGAATCAGTTGGAGAAACCGTACTTTTGTTTTTAATTTTCAAATTTATAACACACGAGCAAGAGAAGCTTCTGAAAATTAAGCTTACTGTGTGAAATCAAAGAAAAAAGGGCTGCGAAATAAAATCTCAGCCCTTTTCTTTATACTCTTTATCCTTACAAGCATCACATTAGTAAACTTGTTTCTTTTCTTTTACATTTCCTAAGATATCAGGGAAATAGTGGTCCGCTAATTGTTCAAACTCATCTCCTCTCATGAACATACTGGCATCCACTTCACTGTAAGAAGTTCTACCGGCCGCAGCAATTAGTTCATTACAAGTATGAAGTGTATTGCGATGGAAGTGGTATACTCTTTCTGACTTATCGGTCACATCCAGACCTTTAATTAGCATTTTATCTTGTGTAGCCACACCCGTAGGGCAAGTATTCGTATTGCAACGAAGGGCTTGAATACAACCTAATGCAAACATAAATCCGCGAGCATTGTTACATAAGTCAGCACCCATAGCTACCGCACGAAGGATATCTAAAGATGTAAGTACTTTTCCACTAGCAATAATTTTAACCTTATCGCGAACATTAAAGTTATGTAGCGTTTTATTGATGAAGATCAGCGCAGGCTCTAAAGGCATCCCAACACCGTCTGAGAACTCGGGTGGTGCAGCACCGGTTCCTCCTTCCGCCCCGTCAACAGTAATAAAATCCGGATAGATCTTTAGCACATTCATTTGCGCACAGATTTCTTCAAATTCATTTGTGTCTCCTACACAAAGTTTAAATCCTACAGGTTTTCCTCCAGACAATTCACGGAGTTTTTGTATAAACTCTAATAATCCTTTCGCGTCGGAAAATGCGGAATGTGAAGGCGGAGAAATAATAGTTAGACCCGGGGTTACGTGACGTATTTTAGCAATCTCTGGCGTGTTTTTGACTCCCGGAAGAACTCCACCGTGTCCCGGTTTTGCTCCTTGGGAAAGCTTCACCTCTACCATCTTAACATTATCAAGTTTGGCGTATTGCGCAAATAACTCTGGATTAAATTTCCCTTCATCATCTCGACATCCAAAATACCCCGTACCTATTTGCCAGCAAAGATCGCCTCCCTCTCTATGGTAAGGAGAAATTCCTCCTTCTCCTGTATTATGATAAAAACGACCTTTCTTAGCACCCCTATTTAAAGAAATCTGAGCCCTGTCACTTAAGGAACCGAAACTCATTGCTGAGATATTGAATAGAGAGGCTGAATACGGCTGAGAACATTGTTCATTCCCAATCATTACTCTTGGAAGCTCCTCCATTGGTTGTTTAGCATAAATAGAATGCTTAATCCCCTCGTACTTTCTTTGATTAATCTCGAGTTGAGTACCGAACGCCACCGTATCATTTATGTTTTTAGCTCTTCGGTAGGCCGAAGATCTTTGGTGCCTAGGAAACGGCTTTCCATCAGTTTCTCTCTCAATGAAATACTGTTGTATTTCAGGAGAAATAGATTCAAAAAAATACCTAAAATAACCTAGTACCGGGAAATTCCGAAGAATTGCATGTTTGGATTGCATTGCGTTATAAATACCAACCGCATACAAAACGGTTAATAATATTGGAATCCATAAATACCCGCCAATTACAACTGCTATAATCCATGTAGCAACCACCAGCACAGCTCCCCATCTTAAAAACAGATCTCTCATGAAGTGAAATTTTGCGCAAAAATAATCAATAAATCGATTGGGTTAAATTAGTGAAAATTTAATAAAAATTCAGTAGTCCTGCTAAATATCTCATAATGACCAAAAGAAATTGAAGGAAAGTAACCTAAAAAACCCATTCTCACCGGTTTTTAGAAGGAAACTAGACTTATTGAAAAAATCTATTGAAAAAGAGGAAATCTACCAAAAATTTTAATCAGCATCCGATACCTCCTAAGCCTCTAAAAGAAACCTCTCGAAACTCTTCCCAAAAGAAGGTTCGACACTCACACTACCGTGGGCAGAAACACGCTGAAGGGTAACCATTTCTATTTTATTTACCGAACTAGAATCATAATCTTTGTGCACCCGGATGTAGTTTTCTGTAAAACCATACATAAGACCGTCTCTATTCTCATGTTCCCAAAGAACCGGTAACGTTTTACCTAATTGAGAATGATAGAAACTCATTTTCTTCTTCTCAGAAAGAATTCTAAGCATTTTGTTGCGTTGTTTTCTTTCGCTGATCTCTACACGACCTTCCATAGCAGCCGCCTCGGTATTCTCTCTTTCAGAATAAGTGAAAACATGCAAATAACTAATTGGCAATGAATTGAGAAAATCATACGTCTTTAAAAATTCCTCGTGTGTTTCACCGGGAAAACCAACAATAACATCCACACCTATTGCCGCATCAGGCAATACCTCACGTATTTTTTTAATTCTCTGCTCATATAGCGATGTCAAATAGCGACGTTTCATCTTTTTTAATACCTCATCAGAGCCGCTCTGCAACGGAATATGGAAATGTGGAACAAATCGTTTACTGTTAGCAACGAGTTCAATACTTTCGTCTTTTAAGAGATTGGGCTCAATAGATGATATTCTAATTCTCTCAATCCCCTCTACTTTATTGAGTTCAGTAATTAAATCCAAAAATGTATGCTCATGTTTTTTATTGCCAAATTCTCCTTTACCGTAGTCTCCAATATTGACACCGGTAAGAACAATCTCTTTAATTCCCTCAGCGGAAATTTCTTTGGCGTTGGCTACCACATTTTCAATAGTATCAGAACGAGAAATTCCTCGGGCAAGGGGAATAGTACAATAGGTACATTTATAATCGCATCCGTCTTGAACTTTTAAAAAGGCACGCGTGCGATCTCCAATTGAATAACTGCCAATAAAGAAATCAGCATCTGAAATTTCACAAGAATGAACTTCTGCTTGGACTTGCGTTTTCTCAAGATCTTCAATATAACTGGGAATATTAAATTTTTCTGTGGCTCCCAAAACAAGATCTACCCCTTCAATACTTGATATTTCTTCTGGCTTGAGCTGTGCATAACAACCTATAACAACTACCAACCCTTCTGGATTGGCTTTTTGTGCTCTTTTCACATGCAAACGACACTCTTTATCTGCCGTTTCGGTGACAGAACACGTGTTAATAACATAAACGTCCGCCTTCTGTTCAAACTCCACTTTTTCATACCCTGCCTCAGAGAGGGAACGAGCAATCGTTGAGGTTTCTGCAAAATTAAGTTTACACCCTAAGGTGTGATAAGCGGCTGATTTTAAAGTTTGCGTTTTCATATTTCAGGGGGCAAATTTACGGAAATATTTTCTACCCTCTTCTTTAGGAGCAGGATAACTGACAAAGGTCAATATTTACCGCTTAATAAAAGATTTTCTAACTTCGGGTTCCTTAGCAAAACATACCGGGGAGGCGTTACGAATTGATTCATCGCTCCATTCGAAATCCGTCTTGTGTAAAATTTCTTCTAACTGAGATAGCATATGCTTCCAATCATTAGATAGTCCCTTATTTTTCATTAATGCAGGAGTTTCTAACACCTTATACAATTGCTCAACCATCAATTCTACTTTCTTTTTTTCAACCGGAACTGAAGGACTCCAGCTTTCTACTAATGCTAAAAGTTCATTCAAAGTATCAAGCTCTTGTAAAAAATTCTCATCATTGCGCTCCTTGAAGATTCGAATCTTCATTTGAGAAAGTAGATCTAATACATTAGCTTTAAAATGAATTTCTTTGCGCATAGCAATTATAAGGTGTCTTTGCGAAGTTAACAATTCAATTTAAAATTCCCCTACTTAATATTCCATAGATTTCCGCACAAGTTTTCTAAATGCAGTATGCGATCAAAAGGTGATTGTATTGCCTTTAGAGAGTCTTTATCTTGAATAAAGGAGTATCTCGAAGCCAGTGAATTCATATCGGAAACAATAACTAACCAACATTCATCTAAATTCTGATCATAAAACGGATACTTCCGGTTCTTTTTATGAATCAAATGCAAAATTTTTTCCGAAGAAAGGGAATCAAATAAGCTAAGATTAAAATCATGCGTGATAAATACGTTACGACGGTGAGAAGATCTTTTGACATTACGCACGAAGCCGTATCCTTTCCTTCTGATGATTGCTTTCATTATATGGTTAATTACCTGTTCTGAACGAATCAAGAGGTCTTCTAAGGTCAACTGATGAAACTCCAAAAAATAAACACCACGAAATTTCGTAGTGTCTTTTTCCTCTAATCGCCTTTCAGCAACTCTAAATATTTTATTTAATTGACATTCAATTTTTTTTATTTCTAGATGATTGATTACCTCTGTCAGCTCAATCCCAATTTTTTTACCATTCATTCGAGCTATAAAATCAGGGCTCTCTCCTGTAAGGTTCTCAAAGCAAATTTCTGGATAATGATGAAGAAAAGCATTGAGCAACAAAAGTTCTGATTTCTTCTTGTATTTCTCTCGCTCATGGAGAGTGCTGCAGTCAATTTGCTGATGGTATTGCGCCATCGGCTTCTTTTTTAAATGCCGATTTAGGTAGTAGAGATTCAAATTCTTCACCAAATCATCGTCGGAAAACACTTTTTTCATAAGAATTCAATTTGTGATTAAAGACCGGATCTCTTTTAATCCAGCATCCTCAAAGCCTTTGAGTCGCTTCCACAATAAACAAAACTGATAATCAATATTTTACATTTCTAAGATAGGGATTTTATCCAAACAATGCCCAGAAGAAGAAAAATTTAAAACTGAATTAACATTCAGTAAATCAAACAAGTAGTAGCATTTCATATTTTATTAAGTTCTTGTTTTGCGCGATCCTTACTAAGTAACACTATAGGAGAGCTACCAGTGGGTGCAACGACCCTAATTGATATCATCAATCTTGCTTTTCTCATTTCTAGAGGAGGTCATAACTAATAGGAATCTTATCTTTGCGGGTCTAAACAATCATAAAGAGGATGGATTTTAAAAACTTTAAGATGCCTTACAGCATCAGCCCTGATTATTCGAAAAAAGCTGCATATTTCTCGATGGAATTTGCCATTGACCAAAGCTTAAAAATATATTCTGGAGGATTAGGGTTTCTCGCAGGATCGCATATGCGAAGTGCTTACAATCTAAAACAAGATTTAGTAGGAATTGGGATACTCTGGAAATTTGGTTATTACGATCAAGCAAGAAATCATGACCAAACCTTACAACCAACTTGGACAAAGAAGATGTATAGTTTCTTGAAAGACACGGGCATCAAGTTCCAAATTGACATACACAGCGCACCGGTATGGGTGAAAGCCTATTATTTAGATCCAGAAACATTTAATACGGCTCCCATTTTCCTATTATCCACGGATTTACCTGAAAACGATCACTTATCCAAAACAATTTGTCATCGACTCTATGATGCTAATGAAGCAACCAAACTTGCTCAATACATTTTACTTGGAAAAGGAGGAGCAAAATTACTAGACCTCATGAATTTGGAAAGAGAGGTCTATCATCTCAACGAAGCCCATGGACTACCTGCTGCGTTTTATCTATTAAAAAAGTACGGTGGAGATCTTAAGAAGGTAAAAGAAAAATTAGTTTTCACAACGCACACACCAGAGGAAGCTGGAAACGAGAAGCATAATTTCGATATGTGCTATGATATGTCTTACTTCTCAGGACTTTCAAAAGAGGAAGTACAAGCCATTGAAGGAGCTCCGGACCCCAGCATGTTCAACCATTCACTTTGTGCCCTGAAAATGAGTAGAATTGCTAATGGAGTTTCAAAGCTTCACGGGGTTGTTTCTCGGGAAATGTGGGGGAAATATCCAGGAATATGCGAAATTTCGCACATCACTAACGCCCAAGAATATAAGTATTGGGGCGAAAAAGAGTTGTACGAATTAAAGAATGAAGGAAAAGACGAGGAGTTCAGTAATAAGAAAAAGAATCTGAAAAGCAACCTGTTCTTAACTGTGGCCGATCAATGTGGGAAATTATTCTCTCCTGAGGTTTTTACTATTGTTTGGGCTAGAAGATTTGCTGGGTACAAAAGAGCAGATCTTTTACTTCATGACAAGGAGCGTTTTAAAAAACTTCTCAATCACCCTAAATATCCCGTTCAAATCATTTGGGCAGGAAAACCATATCCTATGGATTATGCTGCAATCAATACCTTCAATTCGTTAGTTGAAGAGAGTAAATACCACGATAACATGGCAGTACTTACCGGGTATGAACTGGCCCTAAGTCGAGATTTAAAACAAGGATCTGACTTGTGGCTCAACAATCCAAGGGTTCCAAGGGAAGCAAGCGGAACTTCAGGAATGACGGCAGCAATGAACGGCTCCGTTAATCTTTCAACGGACGACGGTTGGATTCCAGAATTTGCTAATCCAGGACAGAACTCATTTGTTGTTCCTAAAGCAGATTATTTTAATATGAGCGTTTACGATCAAGACCTGTACGATCTCGAAGCCCTTTACGATCTATTAGAAAAAGAAATACTTCCTACCTATTACGATCAGCCGTCTAAATGGAGAGATATTCAATACCAAGCAATGGATGATGTAATGGACTATTTTAATTCGGACCGCATGGCCGATGAGTACTACAAAAAAATCTATACGGTTTAAATCCTATTCTACTAAAAAAAATAATGGCTGTTTTCATTAATGGAAACAGCCATTTATTTCTATATGTGGATTCTCAACACCTTGTTTAACCTTGTTTAAGTCTGCGCACTCTAATTAATGTGGTACTACGACTCCTACTTCATAAACGTTGGCCTGCTTTAAATACTTAGATCTTTCGCGAGAAGTAACCGATTCAAAAGTATCGTTATAAAGGACTATAATAGGGTCTTCTGAAATTTCAATCTCCCCATTAGAAATATATTTTTCTTCAGGGCTATTATGGTCCATTTCATTAGATTTAAATTTTTGTAATTCGTCTGCATAATTACGAAATCCTGGGTCTGCAGAATGGATAAATTTATATTCGGGACCTGCATCTACTTTATAATGCAATTTACTGTCTAGAATCCCCCCTTCAGAGGTGATTTCGGGATTATCATTACCGTCTCGAAACCCAATTTCTGCTACTTGTCCTCCCACGGTAGCAGCATAGTTTTCTGCATCTTGGAAAGATGCAAACCCAGTATAGATATCTTTATCTGAAAGACTATAATGCCTTAGTTTTTGATTTTGTGAACTTTTATTTTCCATTGTTATAATATTAATATATAGGTTAAACAATTTCTCTCAATTCCCTTGCCAAAGGGCCGAAATCTTAAAATCTTAAAATTCTTTTTAGAAATTTTAATATATTTGACACTTATCAAAAAATCCAATGAAAAGAATACTATCGCTAATCGGTGTTCTGATGCTATCAGGAACCACTTTTTATCAAGCTCAAACCATCACACTTGATAAAATTTACTCGGGTGAATACCGAGGGAAAGGGATTGCTGGAATAGCTTCAATGAACAATGGAGAAAACTACACCATTTTAGAAGCAGGAGGAATCACAAAATACTCTTATAAAAATGCAAAAAATGAAGGCAAAATTGCAGAAGGTAAATTCCAAAGCTATAGTTTCTCTTCGGATGAATCTAAAGTAATGCTTCTGAAGGAATCCCAACCTATTTACCGTCATTCCTTTCTTGGAAAATTTGAAATTAAAGACTTAAAATCAGGAAAATATATACCGTTAAATAATGGAGACTTTATCCAAGAACCACAGTTCTCTCCCGATGGATCTAAAGTGGCCTTCGTTTCACAGAATAATTTATTTTACCAAGATCTTTCTACAAATGAAATAGTACAAATTACTACAGATGGTAAGAAGAACGCTGTACTCAATGGACTTGCAGATTGGGTTTATGAAGAAGAATTCGGACATGCAAGGCAATTTGCTTGGACAAAAAACGCCTCTGCCCTAGTTTTTATTCGTTCCGATGAGTCTCAGGTTCCTGAGATGAATATGC
Organism: Bacteroidota bacterium; assembly: GCA_023393915.1. Lineage (GTDB taxonomy): Bacteria > Bacteroidota > Bacteroidia > Flavobacteriales > Weeksellaceae > Planobacterium_A. The sequence continues at coordinate 473,975 of JAEXBS010000047.1, forward strand.
AAATCTATAACAATCAACTCTACCCAAGTGATTTTCGTTTTAAATATCCTAAAGCAGGAGAAAAAAACTCTGTTGTAAGTGCACACCTGTACCAATTGGGCACTAAAAAACTCTCGAAACTGGATTTATCTAAGTTTAAGAACTATTACTTACCGAATGTAGTGCAAACCAAAGCCGACGATCAAGTTTTTCTAATCACCTCTGAAAGAACTCAAAATGCTTCTGACATTTTATCCGTAAACACCAAAACGGGGGAGGTCAAAAAATTATTTACCGAAACCGATGAAAAATGGATTGAAACAGACAATGTCATGCTCGAATTTTTGCCTGATAACTCTTTTATATGGGGAAGTGAAAGAGACGGCTTTCGCCATTTGTACTGGTACGACCAGAACGGGAAACTCATCAAACAAATTACAAAAGGAAACTGGGAAGTAACGAATTATTATGGATTCGACTCGAAATCTCGCAACCTCTATGTTCAAACCAATCAAACAGGAAGCTTGAACAAAGTCGTAAGCAAGGTTAATATCGACTCGGGTAAAAACACTGTGATTTCTAAGAAAGAAGGAAACAATTCTGCAAAATTCTCGAGTAATTACTTTTATTTTATTGAAACCCACTCTTCAGCCACTACCCCTTATGTATTTACTTTAAAGAACAACACTGGAAAGGTTGTTAGAGAATTACAGAACAACAATGAAATGCTATCCAAATTGAAAGCGGACGGATGGATAGAGAGAGAATATCTAACAATACCTAATAAGCAGGGGCAGTCCATGAATGCATGGATTATTAAACCAAAAGATTTTGATCCGAATAAAAAATACCCGGTCTTTATGTACCAATACTCAGGACCTGGATCTCAAAGTGTAACCAATTCCTGGGACGGAGGTAATGGACTTTGGTTTATTCATCTTGCGCAGCAAGGTTATATTGTAGCTTGTGTGGACGGTAGAGGAACCGGAGGTAAAGGAACTGAGTTCAAAAAAGTAACCTACATGCAACTGGGAAAATACGAAATAGAAGATCAGATTGCTGCAGCCCAATGGCTAGGTGATCAATCCTATGTGGATAAATCTCGCATCGGAATCTTTGGATGGAGTTACGGAGGTTATATGTCCTCTCTTGCATTAACCAAAGGAGCTGATACGTTTAAATTAGGTATCGCAGTAGCTCCAGTAACCAATTGGAGATATTACGATACGGTGTATACTGAACGTTTCATGAGAACACCTCAGGAAAACCCAACTGGATACGATCACAACTCTCCGATTCACTTTGCTGAGCTATTAAAAGGTAATTTTCTTCTTGTTCACGGAACGGCAGACGACAATGTACATTATCAAAATTCTGTTGAATTTGCAGAGGCTTTGATTCAAGAGAAGAAGAAATTCCAATTCATGACTTATCCCGATAAAAACCACGGCATCGGAGGAGGAAACACAAGACCTCAACTCTACCAAATGATGACAGACTATATTGTGGATCATCTTTAAAAGCAAAATATCAACCTTGAATTAGATTAACTTATGGATAAAACAAAAAACAAACATCCAAAAGGACTACCCTACCTGTTTCTAACAGAAATGTGGGAGCGTTTTGGTTACTACTTAATCTTAGGGATCTTTGTTCTCTACATGATTGACCCGAAAGACACAGGAGGTCTAGGTTTTCTAGATAAAACCGCGGACGATATTTTTGGAACCTTTATCGCACTCACTTATTTAACTCCATTTTTAGGCGGTTTTTTAGCCGACCGAGTTCTAGGTTACGTGAAAGCAATCTATATTGGAGGAGCCTTAATGGCAGCAGGATACATTGGGATTGGTCTTTTTCAAGGTTTGCCTCTGTTTTACCTGTCACTTGGATTAGTGATCTTAGGAAATGGTTTTTTTAAACCTTCTATTTCTACCCTATTAGGAAACCTGTACTCGGAAGAGCCTTATCGCGCCAATAAAGACGCAGGTTACAACATCTTCTATATGGGAATTAATATTGGTGCTTTAATCTGTAATTTTGTGGCAGCTTATATGCGGAACAAGTACGGTTGGGGGCCTGCATTTATGACCGCAGGGGTTGGAATGTTAATTGGACTATTTATCTTTAGTCTCGGGATGAAACACATTCGTGAAGCAAACATCTTAAAGCCCGCTCAGGAAGGAGACACAAAACTCTCTGATGTACTTGTTAAAGTATTCTTGCCGGCTATTGTCGCAGGATTGATCGGATGGATAATTCCAGGATCCATCTTTGGAAGCGACTCAACAGATGCCTTTATCTTCGCTTGTATACCAGTGGTCTACTTCTACATTAATCTTTATATCAAAGCCAATGCAGAAGACAAGAAACCTATTGGTGCCCTACTGGCCATATTTGCGGTTAGTTTAATGTTCTGGGCTGTGTTTAAGCAAAACGGAACGGCATTAACACGTTGGGCCAATAACTACACTGAACGGGCAGCTCCTGAAATCTTAGAAAAACCATTGGAAGCACTTTATTTAGTGGAAGCCAAAACTTACGAACAAGGAGAAACTACGAAATACGACAATCAATACCGCGCCGAATTAGACGAGAACGGGAATGCTATTAAAGAAATAGGTACAGATATCTATTTTAGAAATTCACCGCATGAAGTAAAAGCGGAATTAGAACAAAATCCAACAGAGCCCGTCTACCTACTTAACACGGAGCTTTTTCAATCCGTCAATCCGTTCTGGGTAATCGTTCTCACACCAGTCGTGGTAGGGGTGTTTATGATGCTTAGAAGAAGAGGAAAAGAACCAACAACCCCATCTAAAATTGTCTTAGGACTATTCATCTCCGCTCTGTCTTGCCTAGTCATGGTTGGGGCTGTATACGTCGGAGGTAATGGACTGGAAAAAGTTTCTGCGTGGTGGTTGATTGCCGCCTATGGCGTGATAACTGTAGGAGAACTCTGCCTCTCACCAATGGGACTCTCTCTAGTCTCTAAATTATCCCCGCCGAGAATTACGGCCCTTATGATGGGTGGATTTTTTCTTTCAACATCCATTGGAAACAAACTATCAGGAGTTTTAGCCAGTTTGTGGTACGGTTATGAGGATAAAGCTAACTTTTTCTGGGTGAATTTTGGCCTGCTTCTCTTAGCTACGCTCTTAGGACTAGCTATTCTCAAGGGACTAAATAAAGTGATGAAAGAACGAGGACTGAACTAAAAACAAGAAAAAAGTTATATTTGTTCGTCAATTCAAATAATTAGATTAAAACTATGGATACGCTAGAAGCAAAAAAAGGACACCCGAAAGGGCTCTATACATTATTTTTCACTGAAATGTGGGAACGTTTTTCCTATTATGGAATGCGTGCCTTACTGACCATTTTCCTAACTGCAGAACTTGCCACAGGAGGATTTGGCCTAGATCGAGACGAATCTCTAAAAATCTATGGGATATTCACTGCCTTAGTCTACCTTACTCCAATTCTTGGGGGTTGGTTTGCTGATAAGGTATTAGGTCAAAGAAAGACAATTATTATCGGGGGGCTGGTAATGGCCATAGGTCAATTCATGCTTGCTGCAGGTGCATCGGACTGGATCGCAACTGATCTTGCTTCGAGAATGAACCTATTCTACTTAGGACTAGGAGTACTTATCTTAGGTAATGGATTTTTTAAACCGAATATTTCTACAATCGTTGGTGACCTTTACGATCACTCCGATCCAAGAAAAGACGGTGCATTTACAATTTTCTATATGGGTATTAACATTGGGGCCTTTCTATCTCCATTTGTTGCAGGTACCTTAGGTGAAAAAGTAGGATGGACGTACGGTTACCTTGCTGCAGGTATCGGGATGCTCATTGGTGTAATTTGGTTTTACGTTATGCGTTCCACTCTTCAAGATAAAGGCCTACCTCCAGGTTACAAGGAAAAAGGAATCCACAAATTATTACCAAAAGATTGGAGAGATGTTCTATTATATACTATTGGGAATGTTCTTTTTGTCTACCTAGTAATGTTACTTTGGAACAACACTTCAGAGGGTTTCCATAGCATTTTAGTTTGGACTTTTGCCATACTAGGAGCAGGATTCCTAGGTCTATCCATTTTTAGAGGAACTTCGGGACCAACCGAATGGACTCGAGTATTTGTTATTCTCATCCTTGCCTTCTTTAACATTGTCTTTTGGGCGGGATTTGAACAAGCAGGAGGTACGTTCAACCTCTTCGCTCAAGAAAACACGAATCGTGTCGTTGGAGGATTTGAAATCCCAACCACTTGGTTTCAAAATATTAACCCGATTGCTATTGTAACGCTAGCACCGATCTTTTCAATTTTATGGGTTAGACTAGACAAAAGAAAACTAAACCCTAGAACACCTATTAAATTTGCTTTTGCCATGTTCATTGGTGCCGTAGCTTTTTTCATTATGACTCAAGCCAGTAATGCAGCAGAAGGAGGAGCACTTGTAAGTCCAATGTGGCTAGTTATTGTATACGTACTTTTAACGATGGGAGAATTATGCCTCTCACCTATTGGACTCTCAATGGTAACGAAATTATCACCTGGAAAAATCACCTCCATCATGATGGGAGTTTGGATGGCCAGCTTTGCCCTAGGAAATTATCTAGCCGCGACACTGGAGCAAATACTAGTAGATTATCAATTGGATCTTTATCCATTTATCTCTGGCCTTATGTTAGCCTCTGGAGTACTACTTTTACTACTTTCACCGCTCTTAAATAAATTCATGAAAGGAATTCATTAACGATGAATTTTATTGAATCAAATAAAAAACCACTGAAGTATCAGTGGTTTTTTCTATTTTCGCTTACTTAATGATAAAAAATGGAACCAGAAATAGCGCAAATTCAAGATTTCAAAGGTAAATATCCTAAACAAATATGGGGACTCTTCTTCTCCGAAATGTGGGAAAGGTTTTGTTTCTACGGTATGCGAGGAATGCTTACCTATTTCATGATTACAGAGCTTTTAATGAAGGAGGATATAGCTCAACTTCAATACGGTGCAACACAAGCCTTTGTCTATGCCTTTACCTTTATAGGAGGACTTTTTGCAGACAAAATTCTTGGGTTTAGAAAATCACTTTTCTGGGGTGGATTAATGATGATTGCGGGATCTGCAATTCTAGCCAGTGATCCTCACAATAATTTCTTCTTAGGAATTGCCTTCACCATTATTGGAACGGGGTTTTTCAAACCGAACATTTCTACTATGGTAGGAAAGCTCTACAAACCCAATGACCATAGAACCGATGCTGGATTCTCTTTGTTCTATGCAGGTATAAACTTAGGAGCTTTACTAGGTGGCTATCTTTGTATTGCTATAGGAAAGGGGGAACTCTTCACCGCCCTTATACCAGAGCACCTTCGTTGGAACGTAGCATTTGGTCTAGCTGCAGTGGTAATGATTATCAGTTTAATTAATTTCTTCTTTACCCAAAAAAGCTTAGGATCGATTGGCCTAAAACCTGGTCATCCTCTTTCGGACAGCCCCGAGGTAAAAAATTCAAAATGGAAAGAGTACGCCGTATATTTTGGAACACTAGTATTAATTCCAGTGATTATGACTATGGTTTCAAAAACTCAGTATACCGATTTGTTCATGTATATTATCGGACCCCTTACCTTACTATACTTGTTCTATGAAATGAGTAAAGTAACACCATCGGAAAGAAAAAAACTTGTTGCCGCTTTGGTCTTTATCGTATTCTCTGTTTTGTTTTGGGGAATCTACGAACAGAGTGGTGGTTCCCTGAGTATTTTTGCAGCTAAAAACCTCAACAATGATTTGCTGGGTCTAGATCCCAACGGAGTAAATAATTCAGGAGGCGCCTTCTACATTATACTTCTTGCTCCACTTGCTGGGCTTTTATGGATGTGGCTGAGCAAGAAGAAAATTGAACCCAATACCGTAGTGAAGTTTGGATTAGGTTTTCTTTTCTTAGGTTTAGGATTTTATGCCCTATTTGCCACTCGCTTTTTCGCCAACCTACAGGGCGTCACTTCTTTGAATGTCTTTGCGATTGCCCTATTAATAATTACCTTCGGTGAATTATGTCTCTCCCCGATCGGGCTTTCAATTATGACCAAGCTCTCAACGAAGAACCTTCAAGGAATGATGATGGGGTTATGGTTTTTGGCTTCTGCCTACGGTCAATACGTTGCCGGAATCATTGGGTCAAAAATGGCGCAGGCTAAGGAAGGATCCAGCAACTATGAAGCTTTGCTAACCTATACGGATGGATACAAACAGCTGGGAATTTATGCAATTGTCGCTGGTATCCTATTGATATTGATTTCACCTTGGGTCCGTAAACTTATGCAAGACGTGAAGTAGGCTTAGATATTTGAAAATTTTAACTTATTTAGAAATTAACCATCCAATACCTATGGATAGATTTATTTGGATTTTCTTGTTTCTCCTTTCTTTTCCTTTAAGTGCTCAAGTAAAATGGTTAGGTATGGAGCAAGCGGTAGATTTACAACAAACGCAGCCCAAAAAATTGCTCATCTTTTTTAGCGATTCCTCCTGTGAAAGTTGTAAGATTATGTTGAAAAAGACTTTCAATCACCCCGAGATTCTTAGCATAATAGAAGAGAAATTTTATCCGGTACTTATCGATGTAAAAAGCCCAGAATCCATTTCGGCTTTTGGGAAAAAATTTTCGGGGGTCTCTGAGAGCCCTAATTCACAAGCGCAAAAGCACGAATTTTCCCAGTTTTTGAATATCACGTCTTTGCCCTCACTTATCTTTACGGACGAACAAAGCATGCCCTTAACAACAATCCAAGGATCCTTGTCCCCAAAAGAACTGGAGCCCTACTTAAGTTTCTTCGGAAGTGGAGAGTACGAAAAAATTAACAGCAAGCAAAACTGGGAACAACAAAGAAAGAAATTTCGCTCCCGAATTCGAGAATAAGAAATTATTGAATTTGAAAGTTGCAAATGGAATGAATATTCCCGAAATTGTCCCGTAGAATACCTTCTACTTCCACGTGACATTTGATACACCAATAGAATTTATCAAGGGCATCGGCCCCGAAAGATCGAAACTGCTGCATTCGGTACTTAATTTAAGTACAGTGGCAGATCTATTAGAATTCTACCCCATTAGGCATATCGATAAAAGCAGAATATATAAAACGAGTGAACTTTCTGAGCAGAACAATGAATTACAGCTTAAAGGTAAGATCATAGAACTCACAGAACTAGGTAGCGGGAGATCCAAAAGATTGGTTGGAAAATTCCAAGATGAGACTGGTATCTTAGAGCTTATTTGGTTCCAATATTCCAAATGGTTAAAAGATCAAATCCCACTGCATATACCTCTGCTTATATTCGGAAGAGTAACCCTTTATGGATCAAAATTTTCGATGGCCCATCCAGAAATCGAAAGACTAGAAAATCGTGAACAGAGTTCGGATCTCATTCCGATATATCCCAGCTCTGAAAAGCTGACGAAAAGAGGTTTAGGACAAAAATTCTTTCGCCAAATAATTAAGAACTTAATACCGCAAATCCCTACTCTAGCCCAGGAAAACCTCCCAGAGTTAATACGTCATAATTTTCAACTACTAGATCGTGCACAAGCCTATAAAAATATACACTTTCCAAAAGACATAGAAGTTTATGAAAAGGCTGATTATCGCTTAAAATTTGAGGAAGCTTTTTTCTTTCAATTGTCCTATGGTCTAAAAAGAAAATACCATGAAAGGCACGCCAAAGGACATCCTTTTACTCAAGTCGGAGAGCATTTTTTAAACTTCTATCACCATCATCTCCCCTTTGAACTTACAGAAGCGCAAAAAAGAGTAGTAAAAGAAATTCGATTGGATCTTCGCAAACCCATTCAAATGAATCGACTTTTGCAAGGCGATGTAGGTTCTGGTAAAACAATTGTTGCGCTACTTACCATGCTAATCGCATTGGATAATGGGTTTCAAAGTGCGTTAGTGGCACCCACTGAGATCCTAGCTCAACAGCACTTCGCGGGGATCTCCCAACTATTGCAACCTACAGGGATTAAGATTGCTTTGCTAACCGGTAGTACTAAAAAATCGCAGAGAACAAAACTACACGAGCAGCTGCGCTCAGGAGAAATCTCCATTTTAATTGGAACGCACGCTGTTTTTGAAAAAGAAGTACAATTTAATAACATTGGACTTTGCATCATCGATGAACAGCACCGATTTGGAGTGGCACAAAGGGCAACCTTATGGAAAAAAAACCAAATTCCTCCCCACATTTTAGTAATGACGGCCACACCGATTCCAAGGACCTTGGCCATGAGCTTTTATTCCGATCTGCAAGTCTCGGTGATTGACGAATTGCCCAAAGGACGTAAATCTATTATCACAGTACATCGAAAAGAAAAAGACCGACAAAGTGTTTACAATTTTTGCCATGAAGAACTTAAGAAAGGAAGGCAGATCTACTTTGTTTATCCTCTCATCGAAGAAAGTGAAACCTTATCTTATAAGAATCTGCAAGAAGGGTACGAACACATCAGTAACGCTTTTGACTCCTACCCAATTTCCATCCTTCATGGGAAAATGACTCCCGCGGAAAAAGATCTAGCTATGGAGAACTTTGCAACGATGAAGACCCAAATCATGGTCGCAACCACAGTTATTGAAGTAGGTGTCAATGTTCCCAATGCATCGGTAATGGTTATCGAAAGTGCCGAGAGATTTGGACTCTCTCAACTTCATCAACTTAGAGGTCGAGTGGGAAGAGGTGCCGATCAGAGTTATTGTATACTGATGAGCTCGGAGAAGCTATCTCAGGAATCCCGTAAGAGACTTTCGACCATGTGTCAGACAACCGATGGCTTCGTCATATCAGAAGTTGATCTAGAGCTCCGCGGACCAGGTGATATGCTAGGTACTCAGCAAAGCGGGATCGTCGACTTTAAACGCCTTAGTCTACTTAAAGATCAACAAATCATTAAGAAAACAAAAGACCTGGTGGCGAATTTACTGAAAAGAGACCCATTTTTAGAAAGTTCAGATGTACAGGAAATGAAAAATTATTACATCAAATACTACCGCTCAAAAACCAAATGGAGTCAAATCTCTTAAAATAAAAACTGCAGCTCGCTAAAAAGCATCCTGCAGTTTTATTTGTCAATTTTAAATTGAAAAGGTCTTTAGCGTTTTGATCCTCCTCTTGCTACGAGAGCAATGATTAAAATGAGTACTAAAGCTCCAATAACCCACACAAGCGGATTGGACATCCAATCACCACTAGCAAGTTCATCACCAGGTTTGTCAATATCGACATCCACTTTTAAATCAGCTCCTTCTTGGGCAAAAGAAAGGCCATACATTAAAAAGGAAAGCACAAAAAGCTGCACTTTTTTGAAAGTTGTAAGGTTTTTCATATTCTATTTTTTTTATGATTCTATCGAACTGATTTTTGGTATTCGAGTACTATTTTCCTCACCATAACTAAAACCGCGGCAAGAAATACAAAATGAATTTCATTTTCGGCATTGAAGATTATGTAGGCAAAAAACCAAACAATAAACAATATTCCCGAAATCCACCAATGCATTCTTTAATACTTTTAGCCATGCTCCTCTACCTATCTTTTAGGTTCTAGTGTAGAAGATTGTTAAACATTCTTTTAATAAGATCATATTCTTATTAATTTCAGAAAGTAACACTCATCTACAAAACAAATTTGAATAAATGAACTAAGAATTGTATTACAGAATTTCGAGAATAAATTTCATTATTCAAAAAAAGTACTGCTTAATTAAATTTTACTTGCATCTGGCAGCAGTACAGTGAAAACTGAGCCAACACCTGGCGTGCTGTGGGCATAGATGTAACCGTTATGATTTTCCACAATTTTTTTACAAATGGCTAGTCCAATGCCAGTACCCTGATAATCACCTCGAGAATGCAAACGGTTGAAAAGTGTGAATATTTTTTCTGAATATTGGTTCTCGAACCCTATGCCGTTGTCCTTAAAAGTAAACTTGTAATACCTGGTTTTTACTTCCCCTCTGAGTACGGGCTCTTTGTCCGAAGTGGTGAGTTTGCATTCTATTTCAATCTCAGGAGCCATATCTTGTTTTGCGTACTTGATTGAATTACCAATTAAATTCACAAACATCTGCTGGACTTGAAAAGGTATCACCAATAAGGTAGGAAGCGAACTGACTTGAATCGTCACATTCTTTTCGTCGATGAGGTGCCCGAGCTCTTCTATAGCATTATGCATTAATAAATTAAGATCTACCCATTCGAAGCTCTCTTCAGAACGCGTTGACCTTGAAAAACGAAGTAAATCCTCTATCAATTGTCGCATTCTTCCAGCGGCGACACGTGTTCGTTCCATATACTGCTTTCCAGGATCAGACAATCGCTCCAGGTCCTTTTCCCACAGCCTAGAAAGAAACGTTTCAATCTTCCGTAAAGGCTCTTGCAAATCATGGCTAGCTGCATAATTAAAAGCCTGTAATTCTTTATTATTAGCCAGAAGGGTTAAATTCTTTTGCTGTAAATCCTGGCGTATTTCGTACTCTTCCGTAATATCTAAGCTGATTACCAAGTAATACTCCCCACTGTACGGATTGGAGATTTTTCTTCCAGTGGTTGATATGTAACTAAAGGTCGTTTGTCCCTTAGGTAGAATGCGACTAACGAAAGGCTCTCGATCTTTACCCTCGTAGATGTCTTTTATAAATTGTGTAATCATTTCTCGATCTTCCGGGTAAACGTAAGGAAGAAAAGAACGGATTTGATTTGAAAAACCTTCGGGTTCTAATCCTAGCAACCGTACAAAATTATCTGAAAACACAAATTCTTTATCCTCATAAAAGTACTGCCAAGTACCAAAAAAACCGATTTTCTCAGCCTGCAAATAAATTTCGTTTGCAACACTTAGATTCTTGTTTCTCTCGCTAAGCACATAGTTGATTCCCTCAAGCTTAAGTTGATCTTCTATTTCTCGGCTCACGTCACTAGTCATTACCAGAATAATTTGTGATCTGCCCAAGGTGGTTACTCTACGACCCACCGATTGAAACTGCCTTTGTTGTCCATCAGCTCTAACCACTCTATAACGAAATACAGGCATCTCATCACCTAATTGGAGTTTTTCAAATTGTTTCTTCACCCGGGAAAAATCCTCGGGATGAACAAATTCAAAATACCGCTCTAAACTGAGCGTCTCCTTGGAATGATCTAAACCTAAAAGCTCATAAAGATGCTTAGAAAAGCGAACCTTGCTAGTTGCTAAATCTTGCGTCCAGGTACCGTAATCACCTACTACTTCGGTAAGACCTAAAGTATCCAAAGAGAGTTCTAAATCTTGATTAATTCGTTTCTGCTCTTTTACATCCTTGCTTATTTTATAGAATGAAAAAGACAAGAGACCTAGTGAAAACAAGGAGATTAAATAAAGATAGACAGGCGTGGAGCGTTGAAAAAAAAGTAGATCACTTCTCCTTTGACTCAACAATTGTTTTTCGGTGGAAAGCATTTGAGAAATAAGCACTGAGATCTGTTCCATTTGATCATTTCCCTTTTTTATTCGACTAAGCAATTGATCTTTGATAAATAGGGCGTCTTGATCTTGGGACTCCAAAGAATGGGTAACACTTAAAAGCTTTTCCTCAACCAAATAGTTAAGTTTATTAATATTGGATTTTTGTAGCGAATGAATACTAGAATCTTTGCGCACTTCAAAGATGATTTGCTCTATTTTTTTTATTTCATCTCTGACGCGATCTCTATAAAAAGGATCGCTCGTTAAAATAAAACTTCTGTGATCCCGCTCCACAGCGAAAAAAGTAGAGGAGAGCTCTTCGAGCTGCAGGGAAAAATCAATAGATTCATCTACTTTTATATGGGTCTGACCTACACTTTCTAAATGCTTATAGGTTAATCCCATTAAGAAAAAAATCAGGGCGGCAGACACCACAAAAATGAGGCGCAAAAGAAAAAGCGAACGGTCTATTGCGCGTGACATATCAATAGCGAAGCAAAAAGTTATCTTTGCTCATTCCTGAAGTATGAAATTGCCAGTTAATGGTTACTACTTCAGAAAGAACTTTCTTCAGGAGTTTGAATTCATTAGGTTTTTTAATGTAAATATTTGCTCCATTAACAAAAGTTTCTTCGATATGCTCTTCCGATGAAGACGTGGAATAGATGGCAATTGCCATATTTTCAAATTTCGGATTGGACTTAATCTCACCCAAACACTCCAAACCACTCTTTTTAGGCATATTCAAGTCGAGAAAAAGTATTTCTGGTAGTACAACGTCTTCTTGTAGCAGGTAATCCATTAACTCAACTCCGTCATTAAAGGTCCTAACCTTAGTGCTGATTTTCAATTCCTCAAAAGCATCGGTAAATAGTAAGCGGTCATCTTCATCATCGTCCGCTAGAAAAATATGGGTATACTCTTTGGTCATTAGCTAGCGTTTAATTGCGGCTTCTCGCCGTTTGTTTATAATTTTTTGGAACTGCGAAGGGGTCATCCCTGTCGTATTTTTAAATTGTGTACTTAAATGGGCAACGCTCGAATAATTCAATCGATGTGCAATATCGGTTAAAGAAAGTTGCTCCATAATGAGCAATTGCTTTGCATACTCAATTTTCTGTAGAATAATAAAGTTCTCGATCGAGGTATAGGTTACTTGAGAGAAAATATTGGAAATATAACCGTAGCTATGACCTAATTTCTCTGCCAAGAATACCGAAGCTTTCACTTGAATGTTTTGCTCGGAAAAAACCATTTCAACAATGGCGTCTTTAATCTTTTGAACCAAAACTGTTTTCTGATTCTCTATAATCTCAATACCGTACTCTTCTAAAACAACTTTCATCTGCTCTAATTGAGATTTGGATAATTTTTCCAATACTTCAATTTCACCGAAGTTCATCATACGAAATTTGATTCCAAGCAAATCCAATCGCTCCTCTAGTACTTTTCTGCAGATGGTATTAAAGTCGAACTTAACGTTCATTTTCATGGCTGTCAATGTGTTTAATAGGTAAATATACAAATTGTTATTTTGCTATCGAAATGTTTGCAATCGCGCAAAAAAAATAATTTTCTAGAACTAAAAATTCTTTTAAACCCGGAACTATAAGGACAAAGACATTACATAGTCGTCCATTACGTAGCCCTCTCCTATATCTATCACTTCATGCCCTTGAACAATAAACCCGTTCTTTTCATAGGCTTTTCGAGCAGTGTTATTTTTATTAACATTCAAAACAATACGACGATCGCCAAACATCTGAACTTCTTCTTTAAGGAAACCAATCGCCTTACTTCCCCACCCTTTTCCTTGCTCGGAGGGTAAAATGTAAATTTTATGCAACTTGGTCGTTTGTTCGTTATAGCCGTATTGAAAGCCCATAAAACCCACTGGCAACTTAGTAGATTTTGACACCATTAAATAATAGCGGAAGGAATCGTCTAATAGTTGCTTTTTCAATTCTTCGTTGCTGTACATTTCTTCAAGCATGTACTCAATCTGTTCAAAGGAAAGAATTTCACTGTAGGCCTTTTCCCAAGAAACTTTCGCGATCTCTTGGATAGTTCCTATATCTGTAACTTCCGCTCTAATAAAATTCATAAAGTAATTAATTCTATGGCTTAAAATCATGGAGTAATTGCCCCCGATAAGCTAATAAAAGTCTTAGAGCAAACTCATCTGGTCTTTTATTTTATGAGAAAGCTTGTCACTTGCTTTAACCAGAGGTAATCTCAGGTAATTTTGGATTAATCCTTTTTCCGAAAGCACTAATTTAATACCGCATGGATTTCCTTCTTCAAAAATAAGACGAGTTATTTCAACTAAAGAATTATGAATTTGATAAGCTTCTTTAACTTTATTCTCCTTTGCCAATTTTAGCATTTTCGAAAATTCATTTGGATAGGCTTGACCAATGACCGAAATCACTCCATCGCCACCAGCAAGAGTAACAGGAAGCGTATACTCATCATCGCCTGAAACCAATTTAAAATGCTCTGGTTTTTTTCTTAACAGATCGAAGTACTGCGAAATTTGTGGAGAAGCTTCCTTAATCATGATGAGGTTTTTAAACTCACTTGCTAATCTAAGGGTGGTGGCAGCTTCAATATTTTGTCCCGTACGACTCGGAACATTGTATATTATAATATTTTTATTGGTTTTTGCTAGCTCTTTATAGTGCTGATAAATTCCTTCTTGGTTCGGTTTATTATAGTAAGGTGAAACCGATAAAACGGCAGCAAAATCAGAAAGATCCGTCGACTCAATTTGTTTTTTGACTTCCATAGTATTGTTACCTCCGATACCAAGGACTAAAGGCAATCGTCCTGCATTCACTTTTACTACATGGGAAGTGAGCTTTTCTTTTTCTTCTACTGAAAGCGTAGCGGCCTCCGCTGTAGTACCTAATACTACGAAATAATTAGTTCCGTTTTCAATATTGTATTCAATTAACTTGGTAAGGGAATTATAATCAATGGATAAATCCTCATTAAATGGAGTGACCAAAGCGACTCCTAGACCTGTGAGACTGTTCATTTACTCTATAGTTTAAGAATCAAATTTAAGAATATTTCATCAATAGCCTCATAAAAAATCATCCATTAAATCACATTAATTATCTTTGCATAAAGCTCACCCCATGCGAATTGTAAATCGACTTTTTTATGTCTTACTGCTGGCTTTTTTAAGTTCTTGCAGTTCTACATTTTTGATCAGTGACATAGACACCGATGAGAATATCTCAATAGATTCAAAAATTGCCTCTGACCCCCTATACGATCAAGTTATAGCTCCATACAAAGAAGAACTAAATTCTCAAATGAATGAAGTTATTGGCTTTGCCTCACAAGAATTAACTAAAAAAGGAGATGATAGCTCCTTAGGTTTGGTTTTTGCGGACTACACCTTAGATGCGGCAAAGGAGTGGGCAAAAGAGCACAACCTTCCAATACATGCGTCTGTCATTAATATTGGAGGCCTTCGAACAACTATAGGACAAGGAGAGGTAAAGTTAATGCACCTTTACGAAGTAATGCCTTTTGAAAACGAACTAGTCATTGTACAATTAACAGGAGTGCAGTTACAAAGTTTATTCGATTACTACCGCAACAACCTTAAAAACAATCCTGTTTCTGGCCTTTTTATCGAAACCGATGGGAATCGTTTAATCCATGGACTCATTAATGGAGAAAAGCCTGTAGAGCAGGCTATTTATAATATTGCAACTTCCGATTACTTGGCCTTAGGAGGCGATCAAATGAACTTTTTTACTCAAGGAAAGCTTATTCCTACTGGGGTTAAGCTTAGAGACGCCTATATCGAACAGGTGAAAAAAAGTCCTACCATTACAGTCCCACAAGATAAAAGACTTCAATTTCACAATAAACCAGATAACGACTAATGGACCGCAAGAAATTTTTACAACTATCGGGGAGTTCCGCTTTGGCCCTTTGTTTGACTCCCAATCTTTTGTCATCTCGGTCCCTGTTTCCTTCCGGTTTAGAAGACGGAAAAAAAATAACGATCCTTCACACGAACGATCAACATTCTAGAATTGAGCCTTTTGATCAAAACAGCGGAAGAAATGCAGGAAAAGGAGGATTTGCCAGACGTGCTACTCTCATTGAACAAATCCGAAAAGAGGAAAAAAATGTACTTCTTCTTGATTCAGGAGACATTTTCCAAGGGACACCTTATTTCAATTTATTTGGTGGTGAATTAGAGTTTAAACTCATGTCCATGATGAAGTACGATGCTACAACTATGGGAAATCATGAATTTGATAATGGACTCGATGGTTTTCTAAAGGCTCTACCAGAAGCTAAATTTCCGTTCTTATGTAGTAATTATGACTTTTCAAACACCATTTTGGACGGTCGTACACAAACGCATAAAGTACTTGAGCGGGACGGTATCCGCATTGGGATTTTTGGACTCGGAATTGAATTAGAAGGTCTAGTTGGAAAAAAACAATATTTAGAAACCCGTTACTTAGACCCTGTTGATATCGCGCAGCATTATGCCGATTACTTGAGAAAAGACAAGGGTTGTCACCTAATCATTTGCTTATCTCATTTGGGATATGATTACGGGGAGGAGAACAAAATATCTGACCTAAAACTAGCGGCAACAACTTCTGGTATCGATCTAATCTTAGGCGGACACACGCACACCTTTTTAGAAGAGCCGGTAGAGCGATTCAATGCCAACAACCAAAAAGTTCTCATTAACCAGGTGGGCTTTGCAGGACTTTTACTCGGTAGAGTTGATGTAACCTTTGACCGAAAAAAGAAAATTAAAAATTTAGCTACCAATCAACTCTTCATTGATGCAGCTTTAGATGGATTGCACGTTTAAACATTTTTGAATTGAAGAGAATTTAGGGAATGAATAAAGAACAGGGGTTTTTATTGTCCTACCTAAAGTACAGCGACTTTGATGCGATCATCCATTTTTTTGGGTACCAAAGCGGCTATCAAAGTTATTTCCTCAAAGGAATATACAGAAAGAACAGTCGTAAAAAATCCTTATTAGCACCTCTGAACGAGTTGATTCTCCATCTTCCACCTGGTTCACCTAACCTAGGACTACATAGAATTAACGATTTTGAACTCGGTAAAGAATCACTTGACCAAGATAATTTTAAGTCCTCGGCAGTTCTATTCTTTGCATGCGATTTTCTAAATCAAATTTTGCGTAACCAACCTCCAAGCAAGGACCTTTATCAGGAGATTAAATATTTTCTTCAGTCATTAAACCAGAATTCAACAACGGCCCACCTTATTTTGATCACACGGATTCTTAGGCTTCAAGGACATTACCCATTGCTCTCGAAGGAATCATTTCTTGACCCTGCTGCAGGAGAATTCAAAAATGAACTGAGTCACCCCCTCTTCTCTAAAGACATTTCCCAACTGTATAAAGATTGTTTTTCAAATGACCTTCCTTACGAGCAGAATATTCCACCAAGGGACCGAAGAAGTTTTCTAGACAGTCTAATGGTTTACTGTCAATATCATTTAGATGGGTTTAGATTACCTAAGTCTTTGGAAGTAGCCAGAGAACTTTTTTAATTCCTCTCCCTTTCTACAGCGATAAATCAATTTGATAGACGTCCGACTTATTTCTTCGGATGCCTTCGTAGCAAAATCCACCAGATTGCGGAATCAGCTCTTTAAAATCAAAAAGCTCGCATTGCGAAGATAAACCAGAAAAAACTAAGGTGAAATGATAACTTTGAAAAGGCGGAACCTCCGTCCAATAAGGATAAAGGCTAATATTCTCCGCGTGTACTAGTCCACTTTTTCTCCCGCTCTTTCGATCAATAAGATAACTCGACTTCCATATCCTTATTAGACTTCCGTAGAAAGGGCTAGCCTTTAAAGTACAGTGCAATATCACTTGTTTCTCTTCCAAATGAATTTTCTCTATACTCTCTAATAGCTCTTTCTCTATAAAAGGTTTGGTAAGGGGTGCCTCCACAAGTAGTTTTTAATAGTCCAAATCAAGTTTTTCTTTCGTCAATTGCCGTACGTCTTTAAGAAGCTCTCGGTTCTCATGAAGCGACTTCCCATAGGAAGGAAGCATCTTTTCAAGCATAGGCTTCCACTTTGTTTTTACTTGCTCAGGAAAACACTTCTCTAGAACACCTAACATCGCATCAACAGAAGTCGAGGCTCCAGGAGAGGCTCCAAGTAAAGAGGCTATTGTTCCCTTCTCTCCTACCACAACTTCAGTTCCGAATTCCAGTTTCCCACCCTCTTTTTCGTCTTTTTTGATCACCTGTACTCTTTGACCTGCAATTTTCACTTCCCAATCCTCTTCCTTGGCGTCTTTTATAAACTCACGCAAATGATTCATCCGCTGTGCTTTTGTCATCGCGACCTGCTGGATTAGATAGGTAGTGAGAGGTAAATTATGCCACCAGGCTCCAAAAAGGGATCGGATGTTTTTAAAATTAATACTTTCGGGTAGATCTAAGTAACTGCCTTCTTTTAAAAATTTAGTGGAAAACCCAGCAAAAGGACCAAAAAGTAGCGCTTCTTTTCCGTCTATGACTCTTAAATCCAAGTGGGGAACCGACATAGGTGGAGCATCAACCGAAGCAAGCGTATAGACTTTAGCTCTATGCTTTTTAATTAATTCTTCATTATGAGAAACAAGCCATTCACCTGAAACAGGAAAGCCTCCGTATCCCTCGCTTTCCTTAATATCAGAACTTGCTAAGAGAGGAAGCGCATACCCTCCCGCACCAATAAACACAAAAGGACTCTTTACTGTTTGCTTATGGTTGTGCAGCCTGTCTTTAATTTTAACTTCCCAATGGCCGTCTTTTCCAAGCTCCAAATCCTTTGCCTCATGATAAAGAAACACCTCTACATTTGAGTCTTCCAGTAAATACCTACCCATTTTCCTGGTCAGGTTACCAAAATTAACGTCCGTACCTAAATCCATTCGGGTAGCTGCTAATTTTTCTTTGGGACTACGTCCCTCCATAATTAAGGGAATCCACTTTTGAAGAGTTTTATGATCCTCCGTATATTCCATCCCTTCAAATAAAGGTGAGGCCATAAGAGCATTGTATCTTGCCCTTAAATACTCCACATCTTTTTCACCAAAAACTAGGCTCATATGAGGACATGAAGTAATAAAAAGATCTGGACTATCAATGTAACCTTTACTTACTAAATAGGCCCAAAACTGTTTAGAAAGCTCATATTGCTGGGCAATGGACACTGCTTTTTCAATTGCAATGGAACCGTCCGGTTTCTGCGGCGTATAATTGAGTTCACAAAATGCTGAATGACCGGTTCCTGCATTGTTCCATGCTGCAGAGCTTTCTTTGGCAAACCGTCCAAGACGCTCAAAAATGGCAATATCCCACTGGGGTTCTAATTCATGAATTAAAGTGGCTAAAGTTGCGCTCATTATGCCTCCTCCAATTAGCACTACATCATAAGAAGGTTTAGGTGTTTTATTCTTCAACATTTGCTATAATTTTTGATTTCTTAATTCGCCTACCTTAGCTTATTTAATAATTGCAATTTTACTAAGGAAAGGAAATAGCCACTTTCGTGGCTAAAATTTATTCTAATTAAGTTTTGTAATTAACTTTTTCAATTGTTTTTCTGCACTTTTTTCCTCGTAGAGAATTCCATATATGCAGTCAATGATGGGCGTATTTATCCCTTTTTCTTTTGCCGTCGCGTAAATTGAATCGGCCGCATAATAACCCTCGGCTACCATCTGCATGGACTGTATAGCAGAACGAACAGTATACCCTTTACCAATTAGGTTTCCTAAATTCCTGTTTCTTGAAAATAGAGAATAAGCAGTCACTAATAAATCCCCTAAATAAGCACTTTCATTCACATCTCTAGGCACTTCATAGACCGCTTCAAGAAAAACTTCCATTTCTCTAATGGCATTAGAGACAAAAACGGCAGTAAAGTTATCCCCGTATCCAAGTCCGCTGGAAATTCCCGCACCAATTGCATAGACATTTTTTAATATGGCACTGTATTCATTACCTAAAATATCACTCGAGCGATTTACTTTGATAAAATGTGAACTAAAAAGGGCATCCAAAGTATCTGAAACTTTCTCTTCAGCGGCCGCGATCGTTAAAAATGACAAGCGTTCCATTCCCACTTCTTCTGCATGACAAGGTCCTGCTATAACCGCCTGATTCCTAAATCCCACACCGAAAGTATCGCGTAGGTAATGCGCAACAATATCATTATGCTCTGGAACGATCCCTTTAATAGCGGATACAAAAATTTTATCTTTGTATTCGCAGGTCATTTTTCCAAGGCTGTCAGCCAAATAGATCGAAGGCGTTGCTAGCACGATGATCTGAGAATGCGAAACCAACTCATTAATATCGGTGGTTATATTTAATTGCTTAGTTTGGAAACTCACAGAAGGCAGGTAAGTAGGATTATGACCTCGTAGTTCAATGGCACCTTTTACAAATTCATTGCGAACGCACCAATTCACTTGCTTACAGTTTTCTGTTAGCATTTTAACAATAGCAGTTGCAAAGCTTCCACTCCCTAGTACACCGACTGAAGGAAGAGAAGATTTCAATTCTGATTTCCCTTTCAATTTTACTTTTTTTTCCGTTGATTTTCCACTAGCCATATCAAAATAATGGATTTGGTACCGAATTTAACAGCAAAGATATTAAATTATCCGTCCATGAAAAGAGCAAAAGCATAGGTTTGCCTCTACAGCATAGACCAATAATAATGTATAATTATCCTCCAAAAATAAGAAGTTCACTTTAGGGTAAAAAAAAAAACCATTTATTTTGTTTCTCTTATTTTTGCCGACTATTTCATTCAATCAAATGATTTTTTCAACCTATGAAATCTCTTAATTACAAGCATTTCCGATTGTCACTTCTGCCTATTTCTTTGGGACTCGTGATTTTCGCACAAGCCCTTATTATAGCAAAACTTTATACCCAAAAGGACGATAAAATTTATCAAGTAAATATAACGCCCGTAGTGAAAAGTAAAGATAGTCTAGATCTTTTGTCTTTAAAAAAGGACTTACGCACACTTGAACAAAGCACTACAAGACTAGCAAAATTTCTAAAAAACAAGCAAATATCGACACCAGAATTGAACCAACTTTCAAAGGATTCACTATCAAGTGCCGTCTACTTATCCGCCCAAACCACTCGGTACGCTCAGACTTTACTCGAATACGAAGAAAAATTAAAAAGTGTTCCGATTGGACACCCTAGTGATGGACGAATTTCTTCATCCTACGGGAAAAGAAAAAACCCTTTAGCAACCTCTTCTCTTTACCTTGCTTCTACGCTTCCACTTTCAAATAACACAGACGCGTCTCGCCATGGACAAATAAAAGATCAAAAAAGAGGAGCTCTTTCCACTCAATTTCACAAAGGAATTGATTTTGCTGTCCCTCGAGGGACAACAGTTCGGGCTACTGCCCAGGGACAAGTCATTTTCGCTGGAGATAAAGGCGGTTATGGCAAATGTGTCATCATAAAACACGAAGCAGGTCTTTCCACTCTTTACGCCCATTTGTCGAAAATTAATGTAAAAGTGGGTCAAAAAGTACAAACAAGTGAACGCATTGCTCTATCTGGAAATTCAGGCAGATCCACCGGTCCACATGTGCATTACGAAGTTCATAAAAATGGTCGTCCCGTCAATCCTAAGCTATTCGTGAATTTATAACACTTTAGGTTTTAGCCAATTCTAATTGATACGTCGTAAAGAAGAGTTTCTGGTATTGCTCTAGTAACTTTTTATGTAGGGAATTATTTTCGTCCACCACGGGAATAACTGCTTTTCCATTCGGCTGAAGCTGAGTATTTGACAGCGATACTACGTATCCCTGTTTTAGAAAATCGTAGCGAACTCTTGTCGAGATCGTCCCCTTTTCGTAGGGTGTACTTAGCGCAACATCAAGGTGATCTTCTCCTTGAGAGTTGACTTTCATTGTGAAACGCTCGCTTGATAAAACATTCAATAAAAATAAATCCGTTTTGGCCATAATCATAGCTTTATCATTCTCCCCTTTATACTCATAGATTTGACGAATTGGCTCTTTCTGCGCATTTACATTTAAAGCAAGGAAAAGAAAAACAAAAACATTGACAACGGTCCATTGAGATTTTAACATATTTCAGAAATTTTCAATGTTGCTGAAATTTTTATGCCAAACTTCCGATTTGTGTACTAATCATTTACCTTCACAATGCAAAAACATTTTTAAAAATTTATATCGGATATTTTTATCCGATTTAAAATATTTATTCTATATTTGTAACAGAATTTAATCCACTATGCTATCCAAGACCTGTGAATATGCACTTAGAGCCATGATTTATTTGGCCAGAAATTCCCAGAATGAGCAGCGAATCACCATTAAAGAAATAATGTATGAAACGGGGGCTCCAGAGCTTTTTATGGCAAAAATTCTACAAAAACTTAGTAAAGAGGGGTATGTAGATTCTTCCAAAGGTCGTTCTGGTGGGTATTCACTTAACGTAGAACAACTCAACACTCCGCTATCACAAATTATTATCAGCATTGATGGAAACAAGTTATTTCAAGGCTGTGGACTGGGGTTAGAACATTGTAGTGATACCGCACCGTGCCCCATTCATCACAGATACAAATTAGCTCGAGAGGCTGTAGAAAATTTATACTCCTCTATCCTTTTAAAAGAATTTAGAGACAATAAGGAATTCCAAATACTTAGACTAACTCGAGAAAAAAAATTTGAATTTAAATAAGAGTAAATTATCCTATTATAAAATAAATATAAAAATCATTTATTATGTCAAAAACTACCACATTAAACGTAACTTTATTAGCTCCAAGAGAAAAACACCCAACTGTATTTGTTCACTTTGATCAGTTGAAAGAATCAGAGCAATTAATCATTGAGAACGACCACGACCCAAAACCTCTCTATTACGAGCTACTCGCAGAACGAGGTGATATTTTTGAATGGACGTACTTAGAAAAAGGACCAGAATGGTTCAAAGTAAAAATAGAACTTAAAGGAGCGACAACGGAATCTCAAGATTCATCTCAAGATTCTCCAGAACTGAAGAAAGCCAAACTCTTACAAGAACGTTCGGTTCAGTTTAAATGCAATGAATAACAAAAATCCCTTTACTTAACTTTATTAAAATTAGGACCTATGAGCCCCACACCGATCAAACGCAATCCCAGTTTAGTTCCATTATCTAGAGAGCACCACGGAACCCTATTGTTCTGCTGGAAATTGAAACTCGGATTAATGCGAAAATTATCCTTAGAGCGTATGATCCGCTATATTCTTTGGTTCGAAAAGGAGCACCTAGCGCCTCATTTTGACTCAGAGGAACAACTCATATTTAAAAGTAATAAGGATCCATTGGTTAAAAAAGCTCTAGACGAACATCGAGAAATAGAATCCCTTTTATGTAAGATTAAAAAAGCGGATACGAAGGCTGATGAACTTATCGCTGAGCTATCAGAAAAAATCAATAAACATACCCGTTACGAAGAAAGAGAGCTCTTCCCTCATCTTGAACAGACACTCTCAGCAAAGGAGTTAGAGCAAATTGGAATCGAACTTGCAAAAGAGCCTCATACGGCAGATGAAAACTACGATGATCCTTTCTGGGAAGACTCCGCTACTAAATCATGATGTGAAATGAAAACGATCCATCCAAAAACCAAAATAAGTGAAATTATAGCTATGGATGTCCGGGCGATAGAAGCTATTGCCTCCCTTTCTAAACCATTAAATAAGTTAAGAAACCCTCTTTTAAGGAAGGTAATGGCTTCGCGCGTCACACTCAAAGAGGCTTGTGCCATGGGAAAAGTTAGTCCTCAAAAAATGAAAGATGCGCTTCTACCATTAGGAATTCAATTGGAGCTTTCAATGCATGAGAATTTTGATTCTTCAGCATTGGAGCCCAGTTGGCTTAGAGAAGCGACTTCCAGCGAAATCACTCATTATGACGTTCGCTCTATTATAGAGGAAGGTAGCGATCCATTAAAGGAAATACTAAATAAGTTTAAGTACATTGAGCCCGGAAAAATATTGTGTATTCATAACACATTTGTTCCGACCCCACTTATTCATCTTTTGAAAGAGAAACTGGCTGAGGATTCTTTTGTAGAAAGAAAAGAGGACAAGCTGTTTTTGACCTATTTCCTGAAGAAAAACTCAAGCCTAGAGTCCGAAGCAACAGAGATTAATAAGAAAAACGACACCTTAGAATTCCATTCAAAGGATAGCTTCAAAACCATTCTAGCAGGTTTCTCCGAAACGCAAATTAAAAAACTAGATGTTCGTCACCTTGAGATGCCCTTACCGATGCAAACCATTTTACAAGAGCTTGCTGTACTCAAAGGGGAAGAAATACTTTGGGTGCAGCACAAAAGAATTCCAATCTATCTTCTAGAAGAAATAAAAGAGTCCAATTTCAGAATTGATGCACTAGAAGAAGGAGAGAATCAAGTTCAGCTTCTTTTTAGAAAATAATCCATGGCAGGCATCAATACTTCAAAATCGCCCTCCAATCGAGCTGTATTGCCCTACTATATTTCAGGAGCAATTCTATTCCTTTTACTTAGTCAATTATTACTTTGGAATGCAGAAGTTTTGCATGGACATTATTTTAGTCCTAAACTTCTTGCAATGGTTCATTTGGCTGCCTTAGGTTGGGGCACTATGGTCATATTTGGCGCCGGTCATCAGCTTCTGCCGGTCATTGCAGAAAGAAAATTATTTAATGAAAACTTAGCAGTATTAACGTGGTTCTTACTACTGGCAGGTATAGGTCTGCTAGTTTGTGGATTCTGGACCTTTCATTCTGGGAAGCTATTGATTTCAGGAGGAGTTCTAGTAGTACTCGCCTCCGTAGGATTTTCCATCAACGTATTCGGAACGGCCTACAATCAATCTAAAAAATCACCTCAAAAATTATTTTTGCTCTTTTCTTCTCTATGGCTATTAATTACCGTAATAGCTGGCCTTCTTTTGGCCATCAATCTCTTCTATCCTTATATAGAAAGAAACCATTTAGAGTTTTTAAAACTGCATGCCCATGCAGGACTTGCCGGCTGGTTCTTAATGCTCATCACGGGGGTAAGCACCAAATTGGTCCCCATGTTTCTTTTAGCAAAATCAGAAAGAAACGAACTACTATTTGCTAGTCTTATACTCCAAAATTTGGGGCTTCTCCTATTTGTTCTCGACGGCCTCTTCTTTTCGCCCCACCTACGATTGTATCTATATTATTTACTAATCTTGGTTGGTATTGTTGTATGGATTCTTTACTTATTCGACGCTTATAAAAACCGACTTCGTAAAAGAATAGAACTGCTCATGAAACAAACGATGCTTTCCTTCCTAAGTCTGATTCTAGCACTCTTCGTAGTCCCAATACTTATCCTTTCTACAGAACCTAAACATGCCATAACTTATGGTATCCTACTCTTTTTAGGATGGATCTCAGGAATTATTCTAGGAAAAACCTTTAAAACCCTTCCTTTTATTGTTTGGAATACTCGGTTCGCCTCTCGCTCTGGCAAAGAAAAGGTACCCTTACCTAGCACACTATATAGTCTAAAGTTGGTGCGGATTCAAACCCTCCTCTATTGTCTATCCCTACCTCTACTAATTGTCGGAGTTAGCTTCCACTGGATTAGCTTAACTACCCTATCATTAGCCCTTTGGAATTTAATGGCTCTACTCTATCTTATTAACCTTTATAAGGTTCTTCGACCCTTATTCAATCTGAAATAAACCTATCATGAATACTACAAATCATAAAGAACTTCCAAAAGACGAACGTGCACTAAATGTTCTATACGAAGTAATTGACCCTGAATTACAAGTAAACATAGTTGATTTAGGCTTAGTTTACGATATTGAATTCTTAGAAAACCACATCAAAGTAATAATGACGCTTACCTCTCGGTTTTGTCCAATGGGAGACGCCATCCAGCAGGGAGTAACCAACGCCCTAGAATCAGAATTCCCAGGCGAAACTATTGAGATTGAACTTACTTTCTCTCCCGCATGGAGTATGGACCTTGTTTCTGCGGAGGGCAGGGAGCAACTGGCCGAGAGATAATCTTTGGAATAATGAATATTTCATCACCTTTTTAGCATTACTGATTTTTCTCATAAGCATATTCTTGCTTTGCGTCTTAAAATCGGATACTTTTGTCCTATTAAAATTAATGTTATGAAAAAGACGCTACTGTTCCTGAGCACCGCATTTGTACTTTTAGGTGCATGCAAAGAAAACAACATGAAAAACGCAGGAGATACACCTGCAACACAGGCCGTAGAAATCAAAGCTACTGGCGCTCCTGAAGTTCAACCAATGGTGAATCCACCTTCTGTTCCAAAACCTGTAGGAGATCGCGAAGCCAAGAAAATTGTAGTTCATATGGAAGCTACTGAAATTGAAGGAGAACTTGCTGACGGGGTGACCTACAAATTCTGGACTTTCAATAACACCGTTCCTGGAACCTTCGTTAGAGTTAGAGTCGGAGACGATGTTGAACTGCATTTAAAAAATGCTAGTAACAGTGTAATGCCTCACAACATTGACCTGCACGCCGTGAATGGTCCTGGAGGAGGAGCCGAAGCCACCAACGTGGCACCTGGTAAAACTGCCATCTTCAAATTCAAAGCACTTCAACCTGGACTTTATGTCTACCACTGTGCGATGGCCCCTGTTCCCATGCACATTGCCAATGGAATGTACGGTCTGATCTTAGTAGAACCTGAAGGAGGACTTCCAGAAGTAGACAGAGAATACTATATCATGCAAGGAGAGTTCTATACTACAGGGAAAACGGACGAACAAGGTTTCCAAGATTTTGACCAAGATAAAGGCTTAGATGAAAACCCAACCTATGTAGTATTCAACGGTAAGAAAAACGCCTTAATGGGAGCAGGAGCACTTCAAGCTAAAGTAGGAGAAACTGTTCGATTATTTGTAGGTAATGCAGGTCCAAACCTAGTGAGTTCTTTCCACGTCATTGGTGAAATTTTTGACCGAGTTTATGTTGAAGGAGGAAGCCTAGTAAATGAAAACGTACAAACTACAGTTATTCCAGCAGGAGGTGCTGCAATGGTAGAGATGAAAGTGGAAGTTCCTGGAGAATACGTCTTAGTTGACCACTCTATTTTCCGAGCATTCAACAAAGGAGCTATAGGTAAACTTGTGGTAACTGGAGAAGAGGATGAAAGAGTCTTCCATAAAATCAAATAATTACAACCAACCTTAAAAAGTGATAAAAAAAATGAGAACTCCTAACGCATATTTGATCCATATCCTAGTCGTGATGGGCTTCTTAACCACACTTTTCTCCTGTAGTCCTAACCGGACTACAGGGAAAAGTTTACCTTCAGTAAACCTCGCTGATCTCCAATCAGTAAAGACCGAGGTGGAAATGGTAAAAATAGAAGGGAATAAGTATCTACCCTTCTATGGTAATGACACCATCTTAGTTGAAGTAGAGGACTTCCTACTTGACGAAAGACCTGTTACTCATAGAGAGTTTCTAGAATTTGTAAGACAAAACCCACAGTGGAGAAAGAGCACAGTTAAGCGTTTGTTTGCAGACGAAGATTATCTTAAAGATTGGCCTTCTGACCTTGCTCTTCCAAAGGGAGTAGATCCTGAATCACCAGTGGTATTTGTTTCTTGGTTTGCCGCACGAGCATATGCGAAAAGTGCTGGAAAAAGATTACCTACCTTAGATGAATGGGAACTCATCGCGCTAGCTGATGAAAATAAAAAAGATGCACGAGACGAGCCTCATTACTCAGAGGAAATCATTGATCTATACAACCAAAAATACCGAGAAAAAGGTAAAGTCATGGAATCAGACCCTAACATTTACGGTGTATACAATGTCTTTGACTTAGTGTGGGAATGGACCGAGGATTTCAATTCCATAATGGTTACATCTGATTCAAGGAATAGCAAATACGACGACAAAGGCTTATTCTGTGCGGCCGGAGCAACCTCTGCGACAGACAAACTTAATTATGCGGCCTTTATGCGCTACGCGATGCGTGCTAGTTTGAAAGCGGATTACTCCGTTGCCAATCTTGGTTTTCGGTGCGCGAAAGACCTTTAATCCTTAAAAACTTAAAAAAAAATGAAAACACTCTATCTCTTATTAGTACCCTTATTACTATTTGCTTGCAATCAAAACGCTAGTAACACTCAAAACACCACAAATCCAGAATCAGAGTCAATCTACCTTTTAGATTCTAAATGGCAAACTCACACAGGAGAAACCGTACATTTAAGCGACCTCGAAGGTAAAAACACCGTGGTAACGATGATTTTCACATCCTGTACTACCGCGTGTCCTTTACTGGTTGCTGATATGAAGAAAATATATGATGGTCTTGATGCGAAGCATAAAAAAGACACCCAAATGGTATTATTCTCAATCGATCCTAAAAACGATAGCGTTGAGGCCTTGGCCAAGTATGCAGATTTACACCACCTCGATAGCCCGAACTGGAAACTTATGGTCAGCGACGAAGAAAACATTCGGAACCTAGCCAACGTTCTGGCGGTTAAATACAAAGAAATATCCCCAGTAGAATTTTCTCATTCCAATATCATTACCGTACTGGATGGAAATGGTGTTATTGTAAAACAGGTTGAGGGAACAGTGAATCATCACAAAATAAGCAGTGCAGTTAACAGTCTTTAACTAAATTATAAAACTAGGGAGTAGCAGTCCCCATTTTTCATTTTTTCATTTTTTTAAGGGGTACCCTTCCATCGCATGTATGGAAGGGTATTTTTATTATTCTGACCTATGCAATTGAGCTGATTATTGATAAAAGCATAATTTTTACCAAATTCCAATTTGTTTTATAAATAATCACAATAATTTAGAGTAATATTTTTTAATTCAAATAAAAATTAATTTTAATTTTATTTAGAATAATTCTAATTACTATTTACCTTTGCCGGCGAACTATTAATAACAATTAAACTATGAAGAAATTAATCGTCCCTATAATTTTAGTATTCCAAGGAAGTTTATCTGCTCAAAAAGTAGACACCACTCATGTACAAGATATTACTGAAGTGATTATTAACCAAACGAAAACTTATAAAAACGAAAATGCCTTTGCTGTATCCAAACTAAATCTAAAAGATATTGAAAACCCGCAGGTATACAACAGCATTCCGAAAGTTATGCTTAGGGATCAAGTTGCAACCAATTTTAAAAGTGTTCTTTCCAATGCGACCGGAATCACTCGCCTTTGGGAAAGCACCTCTAGAGGAGGAGACGGGGCCGAATACTATACCATGAGAGGGTTTTCAACTCAATCTAGGCTCGTTAATGGCATGGCGAGTTTTAACAACGGAGGATTAGATCCTGCTAATATTGAAAACATCGATGTGATCAAAGGTCCCTCAGGAACCCTTTATGGAGGAAGTCTCGTTTCTTACGGCGGACTAATCAACCTTCAAACTAAAAAACCTTCCGAGGATTTTTCTGGACATCTTGATTACATTACAGGGACCAATGGACTTCACCGCGTTACAGCAGACATCAACACCCCAGTAAGTAAAGGACTTTTCATTCGAGTGAATTCGGCCTACCATCAAGAAAATTCTTTTCAGGACGCAGGTTTTACACGTTCCTTTTTCATTGCTCCCTCTTTGAAATACGAGGCCAGCGATCGACTCACCTTTTTGGTCAATACGGAATTCAAATCAAACGAATCGGCCAACGCACCGATGATTTTCTTAAATCGTAACGCCCCCCTATCGTTCGATAGTATGGAACTTTTTGAAAAAAGTTATGATAAATCTTATACAAGCAATAACTTAACTACAAAGAATCCAACGTACAGCATTCAAAGTCAGATGATCTATAAAATCTCCCCTAGCTGGACTTCACAAACCCTCTTCTCCTCTAGTTCGAGTAAAGCGACGGGATACTATCAATACTTGTGGGACGCATCGAACGGAGATGAATTCACACGTATGCTAGCACAGTCCAACAGCGAAACACTAGCCACTGGAGTGCAGCAGAATTTCATTGGAGATTTCATGGTTGGAAACATGAGAAACCGATTGGTCGTAGGCCTCGATTACCTAGGCACTTCAGTTATCAACAACGACTCAGAGTGGGTTAGTTTTGGAACGGTTTCTCTTCAAAACCAAACCGATACTGCTGTACTTACTCAAATGGGAGCGGATCAAGCGCTAGCCAATGCTAATGTCGTCCCAGCCAAAGCTCAAACGCACATCAAAAGTCTCTATTTCTCCAATGTACTCAACTTACTTCCGAACCTTTCTGCAATGATCTCCTTACGTGCAGACAATTTTAGTGGAAAACCAACCCAATGGTCTACGGAGGAACTCGAGAACCAAACCACTTTCTCACCAAAGTTCGGAATCGTTTATCAACCCATCCTAAATAAGCTTTCCCTTTTTGCTAATTACATGAACGGGTTCCAATACCTCACGCCCGTTAAAGTTACCACCCCTGGTTCTTCAACCCCTACCCTGCAAATCTTTGATCCAGAAAGAGCAAACCAATGGGAGGCAGGAGCTAAAGCCAATTTATTACAAAACAAGCTGTCCTTAACAGCAAGTTACTACCATATTAAGGTGAGCAATAAAATCATGTCGGATCCTGACAATATGAATAACTCGATTCAAGGCGGCGAGGTCTTAAGCGAAGGAGTAGAATTCTCAGCAGTTGGAAATCCCCTAGAAGGCCTAAGTGTAATAGCAGGGTTTGCAAAAAACTTTTCAAAACAAATTTCAGGGGATCCAACTTACAACAATCTAAGACCAGAAGAGGCAGGACCTGAGATACTCGCTAATTTATGGGCCAACTATAAAGTACCTCACGGGCATCTAAAAGACATTGCCATTGGCGTTGGTTTCAACCACGCGAGTGAACACCTAACATTAAACCGCGCTACCATTGGAACTTTTACGCTTCCTGCTTACACTGTGTTTAATGCTATGGTGGGTTACTTCCCTAGCCGCTATTCGGTTGCTCTAAAACTAGACAATTTCACAAACGAAAAATACTTTTCTGGTTGGAGTACGGTGACTCCGCAAAAGACCCGGTCTTTTTCTTTAGCTCTCGGATTTAATTTTTAATACTACTGTTTTCTCCTTAGGGCTTATCAAAGCCCTAAAGGGGACACCAACAACCTTAGAAACGAATTCATGCGAAAAACAGTTAATAAGAAAAGATCCACGCGGTTTAAGAAAACCATCAAAACGCTGCACCTCTACTTTGGACTACTGATCGGAGCCATCATAATTGTGGTTAGTATCACTGGTGCCCTCTATGTTTTTAAAGAAGACATAGAACACCTACAAAGAAAAAAGCACATTTACCACGGCGAAGCAAATATATCCGATAAAATGCCTTTGAAAATATATGAGTTGGAGGCAAAAATAAAACAGCAAGTTGATGAGCCCTACCCTCTACACTGGGTCGAGGTTCCCATAGATAAGAGTAAATCCTACAAATTTTTCTATTTCGAGCGAAATCCTGATACATGGAATTACTTTGATGAGTATCCCATTTATAAATCCGTTTATATCAATCCTTATTCTGGAAAGGTACTCCATGTTTATGATGAAAAGAATAACTTTTTCGCTTACATGAAATCCATTCACTGGAGTTTTTTCCTCAACTCGGATTGGGGAAAGTACGTTGTAGGAATCCCGGTATTAATCTTTCTATTCATGCTGGTTTCAGGGATTATCCTCTGGTGGCCAAAGAATAAAGCGGCTAGGAAGCAAAGGTTTTGGTTTCAATGGAAAAACATCAAAAACTGGAAGCGTAAGAATTATGATCTTCATAGCATCCTAGGCTTCTACGCTTCGTTTATAGCTTTAATCGTCGCTATAACCGGAGTGTTTTACTCCTTCTACTTTATACAAGCAATCCTCTACTTTACTTTCTCAGGAGGCAGCACCGTTTATCCAGATTACACTCATCTACCTTCCACTGACAAGCCTCTTGAAAAGAAGGAATTGGTGTTTGATGTGGTAAGTCAGCAAATCGACCAGATGTATCCAAACGCCAGCGCTTATTCCTTCGACCTCGGGCATGAACATCCCTACCACCATGAAGACCCAGAAAACAATCTAGGTGTATATGTCCGTGGATACGATCGAAAATATTACAATTACAGTGAGGTCTTCTTTGACAAAAATTCAGGAAAACTCTTACTGAATCGACCGTATGAAGAAAGAAACATGGGCGAAAAATACATTGCTGCCAACTACGACATTCACGTGGGTGCCATTTTAGGGGTATTTGGAAAAATATTAGCTCTAGTTTCTTCTTTGATTTGTGCCAGTTTACCCATTACAGGCTTTCTAGTTTGGCGGGGACGAACACGAAAAAAAACAAAGAAAAAAGTAGCTTTAGCGAATCTGTAATATTCATCCTTTAGGAGCGTCATTTAAAAAACGACTAAAGGCTTTTTTATATCGTGATAAAAAAGCACAGTCCAACCTTCTTCAATAGCTTTTATCTTCCACTCTTCACGAAGATCTCTAGCCCTTTTTCCATCGAAGTCCGATTTGTAAGCAATTTTTCTTTTCCAATAGCCGTACTGTGGGAGTTCATCCCCACCATAAAAAGCAATTTCTCCTTTTTCCTCAAACCAAAAAACTTGATGAAATTCGCTGTGTCCACCACTGAGTACAAATCGTATCGAAGGATGGATATAACCTTCATTTTCTGATAACTGTACTAAGCGAGGGTGATGAACCAAAGCATTTAAATAATCCGCGTCGTATGAAAATTGAGATTGCTGCTCTAGAGCACTCATTAATTCACGGCCTTGTACGAAAACCCGAGCGTTTTCGAAAAAATACGCAAAAGAATTCTCTTTCATCCGACCCAGCCCCATTAAATGATCTTTATGTAAATGCGAGAGTAGAATGTGGGTAACATCACTTGGATCAAAGCCCCTTTCTTTAACAGCTCTTACGAGCCATGGATCACCGTTTTGTTCTATTTGTACACCTAAATCAACAAGTACAAGGGCATCATCCAATTCAACAAGAAAAGGATTTATTCCCATAACCAGCCCTTCAATAGGTCGATCCATAATCCAACGGCGGAACTTTTTCTCTACACTAACCTCGATAGGACTATGGACTAAAGGTGTAATTTTCATTTCTAAAAATCTAAAAGGCAAAGATACTAGAGTTGAAAATAACAGCAATACTTAGTTCTTCCCGGCTCTTTCAACCTAACAATTAAATCATCGAGGAAACAAAACAACCTAATAAACCAACTATAAAATATTGCTTTTCAATTATATAGGTATAATTATTCAAGAATCCCTATTCTATGGTAAATAATTACTACCTTTAATATCTCAAAATTAGACATTAGAAAGTAACATTAGCCTTAAGGTTGCCACATCTTTGTAGAACAAGAACTATGAAAAGAAAACTATTGACGCTTTTTGTAGGAATGGGATTAAGCCTATTTCCTACGGCTCAGGAATTACCTGTGTATTTAGACGATTCAAAAAATATTGAAATTCGTGTTGAGGATGCGTTATCACGAATGACCACCAAAGAAAAAATTACGGTGATCCATGCGCAATCCAAATTCAGCTCCGCCGGAGTTCCAAGACTGGGGATTCCTGAAATATGGATGACTGATGGACCGCACGGAATCCGACCAGAAGTACTTTGGGACGAATGGGAACAAGCGGGATGGACAAGTGATTCTGCCATCGCTTTCCCCGCACTTACCGCACTTTCCTCTACCTGGAATAAAGACCTTTCCTTACTTTATGGTAAAAGTATTGGAGAAGAGGCCCGATACAGAAAAAAAGACGTTCTTCTTGGACCTGGAGTGAATATTTATCGAACACCACTTAACGGTAGAAATTTTGAGTACATGGGAGAAGACCCCTACCTCGCATCACAAATGGTGGTACCTTATATTAAAGGAGTACAATCCAATGGAGTAGCTACAAGTGTAAAACACTTTGCCCTTAACAATCAAGAAACCAACCGCCACGGATACGACGTTATTGTAAGTGACCGAGCACTCTACGAAATCTACCTACCCGCATTTAAAGCTGCAGTACAAGAAGGCGGGACCTGGACCATCATGGGTGCGTACAACAAATACAAGGGACAGCACGCCTCCCACAACAAGTACCTATTAATTGATATACTTCGTAAAGAATGGGGATTCGATGGAGCTGTTGTAGCTGACTGGGGTGGAGCTCACAATACAAAAGAAGCTATTTTTAATGGTTTGGATATGGAATTTGGAACATGGACCGATGGTTTGACTATGGGGCAAACAAACGCCTACGACAACTATTACCTAGCACAGCCCTACTTAAAGTTAATAGAATCAGGTGAAGTGGGTACCAAAGAACTAGATGAAAAAGTACGAAACGTACTTCGATTATCTTTCCGTACCACCATGAACAGAAACAAACCTATGGGATCTTTTGGAACGAAAGAACATGCTGAAGCAAGCAAAAAAATTGCTCAAGAAGGAATAGTCCTGTTAAAAAATAGTACTGGACTTCTTCCTATCGACCTTTCTAAAACCAAAAAAATTGCAGTGATTGGAGAGAATGCAATTAAAATGATGACCGTAGGAGGAGGAAGTTCTTCGCTGAAAGTGAAGTACGAGGTTCTGCCTCTTACAGGGATTGAAAACCGAGTAGGTTCTAAAGCAGAGGTTCTCTATGCAAGAGGATATGTCGGAGATCCAACAGGCGCCTATAACGGGGTTCAATCAGGACAAAACTTAAAAGACGACCGTTCAGCAGCAGAGCTCACCAAAGAAGCAATAGAGTTAGCTAAAAAGGCAGATGTAGTACTTTTTATCGGTGGTCTTAATAAAAGTGATTATCAAGATAGCGAAGGATTTGACCGAAAAGAACTAGAGCTTCCCTACGGCCAAAACGAACTGATCGAAAAGCTTGCTGCAGTCAATAAAAATTTAGTTTATGTCAATATTTCTGGAAATGCAGTGGCGATGCCATGGATATCAAAAGTTCCGTCCGTTGTTCAAGGATGGTTCTTAGGAACTGAGGCAGGAAATGCAATCGCATCTATTCTGTTTGGAGATGTAAACCCTTCGGGTAAAATCACTTTCACCTTTCCAGTCCAACTTAAAGACAACTCCGCCCATGCTCTAGGAGAATTTCCAGGGGACGACACCATTAAATACAATGAAGATATTTATGTAGGATACCGTTGGCACGATAAAGAAAAAATAAAACCACTATTTCCATTTGGCCATGGGCTAAGCTATACGACCTTTTCTTATGGAAAAGTAACCGCTTCTAGCTCCTCAATGAAAAAAAATGAAACAATCAGAATCTCAGTACCTGTGAAAAACACAGGGAAAAGAGCAGGTGCAGAAATAGTGCAATTGTATATTTCTGATTTAAAATCCTCGTTACCACGACCTATTAAGGAGCTGAAAGGTTTTGACAAAGTTTACCTAGAACCAGGTGAAGAAAAAACAGTCACTTTTACAATAGACAAAACTGCACTGAGTTACTTTGATGACAAACTACATGATTGGGTTGCAGAACCTGGAGATTTTAAAGCCATTATCGGAGCTTCCTCCCAAAACATTAAAGGAGAGTTAAGCTTTAAGCTTACCCCATAAGCCAACAACCATTTTAATATTATATTCGAAGATAGCCAATTAATTAACCTTGATTGGCTGTCTTTTTATTTTACGGGGTAGTATCAGATCACAACAGAAAGGCCGCCAATTTAGAATGTTCAAAAAATCGGATCAGTTGAAATTAGTCATACCACTCCAAATGGTCTTCTGGGTTGAAGTAATGTCTGACGTATTCTGACATACATTTGTCAATGTCAACGTTCGGCGTTCCAAACATATACATATCAGATGCTTTTTGATAAAGGAGGTCGGCCATGTAAGATTTAAAGGCTTCTTCCCGTTCGGATTCCTCCCCTTCGAATGTTTCATCGAAGTGTTGTTCGTAAAAACCAAACATTTCGGCTTTACGGTTTGGATAGTCTTCGCTCCCCTTATAATATTTAAAAATATCGTAACGTGATTTGTTCATTGCTTTTTATTGAAGTTAAAATTAATACAATAATTTAATTTGTCTAAAAAAGCTTACATGTCACACCTCAATAATTATCCAAATTCTTAATTAAAATTTAGGTCGATTAGTAATCATCTTAAATAAGAATTAATAAACATTGCATTTAACAACTTCATCAATTTCCATTGCGAAATCTGATTAAGGTGTAAGTAATGAAGATAACTTCAGTAGTGAGTTTGAGATATCGATATTGAAACTTTACCTAATAATAAGCTCATGGTTTTACTTAGGTTGCTAGGTAGAAACAATAGAAAGGTTAAATAGACTTGCAATAATCGTTAATCTCTTTGTTTAATTTGTCATCACAATCAGCTACCTTCATAATTATTCTAATGGTTAAACGGAAGACCACCTTTACTTAATTGTAGGGCGGTTTTCGCGTTCTTATTTATAGTTTTATAATGTGGGATTCTTACACATTTAAATTACCGCCCAATAAATGTACAAATTTGATTATTTACAACCACCACAAAAAACGAAATTATAACTATCTCATTTACATATACTTATGTAAAACTAAGAAAGTTTAGTTTTCTGATGATGTTCATATTCTTGCGTTATAAAGCTCTGATTTGCTTTTATTTGAAAATAATCTTAAATTACATATATGGACAAAAAGAAACATGAAGTAAGGGGCAAGAATAAGAAAACACCTAGAAAATGGGTACTACCAGCGGAAGCGGACGAATACACACATTATAGCTGGATAATAATGGGGCGCATCAAACCCGAAACAGAACATGAAAAAAGAATTTTGCAACAAGCCGAAGAAATTGCAGAACGTGGTAATGCTGTCGACATGCTTTTTAATTAGGCTTTCACAAAAACTTTAATCGCTTGATAATGAGCACTTATATTAACACCTTACTCATTTTTGAGCAAGCTCAATTTTTCAGAAATCTATGAATAAGCTTGAATTGATAGAAAAAGGCACAAATACAGAACCTGATAAAACCTGAGATTTTCAACAAATTTGGCGAAAACTCTAGCGAGTAAAATCATGTACCGAGCACTATTTTAATGAAAAAGTAAACAATACGCGCGAGGCAAAAACACTCTTAAAATACATATTGTGTTGAAATGACTAAAAGAAAAAGCACCTACATCACTGTAAGTGCTTGATTTTAAGGGAGTGGTCCCACCTGGGCTCGAACCAGGGACCACCTGATTATGAGTAAGAATTTTGGACATTTCATCCAACGTCATCTAAGCACAAAATAACTGATTTTCAATTATTTACAATATAAAATACTACATTTAACAACAAAGAATTTCATAGATCTACACAAAATGTTAGACCTATGTTGTACCCAAGTTAAAACAAGTAAATCTATATAGTAAATGTCAGCAAGTGCCAAAATTACCCTCAGAAGAAAATTACTAAAAAACGGAAATTTTCCAATTTTTCTTAGAATAACAATAAATAGAAAATCGAAGTATTATAGTACTCCATTCACTAGCACTGAGTCGAATTGGGACTTTAACCTATGTCAGTTTAAAAGAAAAGCGCCAGGCGCACTTTCACTAAATGCAGCATTAAATAAAATTCTACACGATGCTGTACACACAATATCAATTTTAGAGAATGACCATCCAAATTACAACTTAATGTTGTTCGATAAAATATTTTTACGCGAAGAAAATCGAAAGATAGGATTTAAAGCTCTTTTTGAATCAGAAATACAAAAGCTATTTGAAAATGACCAGATAAACTATGCTAGATCATTTCGTGAAACGCTCACAGCTTTAAATCAATTTGAACCAAAGCTATCCGACTATAATTTTGAAAATATTGATCTTCAGTTTCTCATAAATTTTGAAGTTTTTCTACGTAAACGTGGTGCAAATGATGGTGGTATTGCAGCATATATGAGAAACATTCGGAAAATGTATAACATCGGTTTAAAATTAAAAATGGTAAAAGCTGACCTATATCCCTTTTCTGACTATAAAATATCTAAATTCAAAAAAAAGGATGTCAGCAAAGCTCTTACTGAAAGAGAATTTCAGCAATTAGTGCAGTTCGACATTAACCAGGTACCAGCAGCAAAAAACGCTTGGTATGCATATATATTTAGTTTTTACGCCCGGGGAATGAATTTTACTGATCTTGCTGAACTCAAGTGGTCAGACATTGATGGTAATAGATTTTCCTATTACCGAAATAAAACTGATGTGCTTCTTAAAATAAATTTACCAGACTTGCCAATATTCGGGGACCTAAAAAAATACTTTAAAGTTTACAGGCCATACAATACACCGTATATTTTTCCAATACTTACAAAGGATATAGCTGAATACTCAGCGTACGAACTAGTAGAACGTAAAGATAGTGTTCGACGGTACTATAATAAGCAGTTAAAAGAAATTTTAAAAAGAATAGGAATAGAAAAAAATATTACTTTTTACACAGCCCGACATACATTTGCTACCACTGCATTAAGAAACAATGTAAACATTAATATAATCAAGCAATCACTAGGACATAAAAAATTGAGTACAACGGAAAACTATCTAGAAGATTTTAAAGAAAGTGAAGTTGACGAAATTATTTCAAAAATATTCTAAGGAAAGTAGGACCAACTAGCCAGACATCGCCTAATCCTTTACACAAATACTTAAGGATCTACAAAATTACGCCCGTTCGAAATTTGTTATAATCTTTATAATGCACTGCTCTTGCCTTGAATCTTCTAGAGAATCGCTTTATATAATCTTTATGAAATCCAATTCTTTTCAGATATTCCATATCATGCTCATATGCAAGTTTCGTAGGTTGGCGATTTCCGAATTTATCCTTAAAGCTAACTTTAGTAATTGCAAGAAGATCTAAAAACTCAATATTATCAAAAAATTCAACAATATTCTCCTGTGAATATTCTGCCTGCCAATACATTTTAAAATTATCTGTGGTGGGTAGTTTATACTTCTTAATTATAACTTGTATTTTCCCAATCATCACAAATTCAATCCCGATAACCGGCTCATTATTTTCCGCCATTTTTTGGAAGATTGGTTCAATTCCAAATCCAGCACCATAAAGAAAATAATCCAATGTGGTTGTTGTGAACAGCTGCCCAACAATAATAGGGAAACGTTCGCACATCATCTTCCAATCATAATTTGTCTTGCATACGTATATATCACAAGTATTATAATTCCCCGATAGATCGATTTTATAATGTTTCTTTTTTTCAGAATACTTCTTTATTGATTCATTGTTGAGAGTGATTCTGCATAGAGGAATAGGGACAACAAGCTCAGCTAATCTTAAGCTTACTACTTTATCCGATATTTCTAAGCGCGGCTTCTTAGCATCACGATATTTTGGTAATAATGATGCCGTAGGATGCCACTCATTAGAATTATGATACGTAATTTCATTATCAGCATATCCGTAATCAATCGGTTCATATAATAAACCACCATCTTTATAATTTTTAGCAAAACGCCTAACAGCAATTGAAGGGTCCAAAAATGAAAACTTAATTTCTGTTTCATTTTCTGACTTTCCCCATGGTTTGATTCGCATGTAATCTGTGCCATTTCTAACTATTGCTAAACTATCTTCTACGGGTTCAATCAACATACTGAATTAATTATTAACTTATTTGCTCTCATTCAGAACCAATGTTTGCGAATCGCTGTCATATTTGTAATTAACTATGCCTCCACTAATAATCAAATTAATAACTTCATCAATTACAACCAAGGGAACCACAAACCATTCCCTTGGTGTGTAGCG
Source organism: Bacteroidota bacterium (assembly GCA_023393915.1). Lineage (GTDB taxonomy): Bacteria > Bacteroidota > Bacteroidia > Flavobacteriales > Weeksellaceae > Planobacterium_A. Next base: position 513,391 of record JAEXBS010000047.1, read on the forward strand.
ATTGCCTGATTTATCGTAAACATCCACATTTAGGCAACTTTGCCCAAAAAAACGATGAATTAAATTTTCGAATCTAAGAGTATTTAAATTATAACACCTGTAGGTTGCAACTACTTCGACATCAGAATACAAATAAGTTGGTTCATTGATTGCGTTCTTTATCCGTTTATTAACATTAATTGCGGAGAATCCAATTTTATACAAATTTTCAATATTTCCAATTTCAGGATTTGCCGATTTTGACTTTAGAATGTATATCCAGCCACTCTGTACATCCTCCTCTGACACAAGACCTCCTTTTTCGAAAAGTTCACTTTCAATACCTTCATCTGTTTTAGTAACAATACTTCCATTTTTTAAGATTGCTTTTCCAAGAGATCTAAAAAGCATATTAGACTTTGTACCATTTTCGAATATAGTACTGGTCCTTCCCTCTAATCTTACACGGTTCCCTGATTTATTTTCTTTTAGAATTTCTTCAACATTTGACGCTTCTAAATAAGCTAATACTCCATCAACAACATAAAAATTACCTTCGATCAAGTTTTTCTCCGCATCTTTGAAAGGCAAAAGTTTTCTTCTTCCCTCTTTTAGATCCCTATGAACCTGTTTGAACATTTCTTCATATTTAGAAAATTCTTCTTCAGAAATAGGCTCTCTTTGTGCAACAAAATCAGCACTAGCCCGTTCGCCATATTTTGGTGTATGGTTAAAAGTATGGATTGTATAATCTGAATCACTTTCTAACAATCCAAAATCATCATTATCTATAATTTCTGATAAAGTAGGTTTAGGTATTTCAACGAAGCCCAGTAGATCATACTTATCGAATGGTTTTAGAAGTATTTTATGTCTTTCATTAGCTCTGAAGGATTTTAGACGTGCCATTAATCCATACTCAGATAATGACGATGTAGATGGTTCTCGCTCATTCTTTTCATAGAAAAGATTAATTTCTTGGAATGAGTCGATAAGTCTATCTTCATCCGATTTCAACTGAGAAACTTTTGGCTTAACATTTAATAATCCAAATTCATCATCATCAAAAATATCATCAAGAGTTTTTGCCATTATTATATTACTTAATTTTTATAACCAATGTAGTACGAATCTAACAACAGAGTTTTAATAAAATTAATTGTCCATCTCTTTTTTTCTCTTTGCTTCACGAAGAAACAATAAGGCAGCAGCCATTCGCACTTCATTTTGATCATATGATTGCAAGCTCGGTTCTTCACCTGTATTGCGGCGAAACTCTACTATTTTTGGCCATAGAATAACAGCTTCTTCTTCTGACATTTCAAACTTCGTTACATTTATCGTGTCTTGAATTGCCTTTAACATTTTAACCGTAACATTCTTTGAAAGAATTTCAAACGCTCGCTGGAATGGATTAATAGAATCAATTAAGTCGATATGGATATCCTCAATATTGATAAAACTATTTGCTAATCGAACAAACTTCTTTCCTCCTTCTTCAACAACTGATCCTGCTTTTATTACTGAATCAACGACTACATGCTGACGTACTGCTTCAACATCTTCTTCAGATAAATCTGGATAGACTTCTCGTATAATTTTGGGAATAAGAACAGTATTAATAACCTCAGGTTCAATATTGCCTGGCATTGCCTTCAACATGTTATCGTTTTGAAGTATTTTTGCCTTTAAATCATTTAAATCTGATTCAATTATTTCCTTGGCACGCTGCGAAGTTGGGGTTTTAAAGCCCCTAATTTCAATCGTATCATCATCGTCATCATCACCACCTGAAAATTCATCTTTCGCCTTAAACTTATATGTGGGCGCAAGTACTTGCTCCATTAGTAGCGAAGCTGTAATAGCTTTTAGCATATTATTCACCGCTATTTTCACATCATCATCTTCAGCATCAGGAGAAGCAATCAAGTTCGTAAATTGTGCGTGTGACTTATTTGAAGAATCCCGCGTAGCCCGACCAATGATCTGTATGATTTCAGTGAGTGATCCACGGTACCCAATGGTTAAGGCATGTTCACAATAAGGCCAATCAAAGCCTTCTTTTGCCATTCCTAACGCAATAATAATATCGATGTCATCAGGGCTTGAAACCCCCCGTAAATAGGCTACTACCTGATCTCGACTTCTTGGATCATCATTTACCAAATCTGCAATTTTCAGTATACGACCGGACCTCTTACTTTTGACATACATAATCTTGGTCTCACTATCTTGATATTCCATTTCTCCAATGCAATCAATAATGTGATTTACTTCTTCATACTTCTGTTTAGATGATTCTGCAGAATTAACGCTTGGAATATGAACAATTGTTTTTTGATTTTCATCTAGTATCTCTTCCAGCGCAGAAATTCCACTTTTCTCATTAGGCATCCAATAACGACCCCTGTAAAAATGATATCCGATGCCTAAGGTTTTTAAATATTCATATCCATTTAATTGTTCATAATAGTTGTACGTTACTTTTGTAAATTTCGCTTCATCCTCTGGTAACAGTACAGGCACACTGTCACCACGGAAATATGAACCAGTCATCGCAATAATATGAGCACTAGAATACTTTAATAAACTTCTAATTACTTCACCTAGCCGGTTGTCTCCATCCGCAGACACATGGTGAAATTCATCAATAGCAATAAGACAATCATTTAGATCTTTCGCTTCTATCCCTTCGAATGCAAATCTTAATGTGGCATGAGTACAAATAAGGACTCTTTCTTCACTTTCGAGAAAACTTATGAAAGCCTTCACTTTACTTTTTTCAGTACCGGGTGTACATAAATTAAAACGGTCATTTAGTTCCCAGTTAGCATAAAACCCATACTTGATTAGTTCTGTAGGCCGGAATGAATTCCCAATAGAACTTTCAGGAACCGCTACAATAACTTTTTTAATTCCCTGGTTAATTAGCTTATCTAAAGCAATAAACATCAAGGCTCTAGACTTTCCAGATGCTGGTGGTGCTTTTAAAAGTATGTATTGTGCAGATCGTGCTTGATAAGCTTTTGCTTGCATTCCCGCATCCCTAGTTCATCTGTTGACTTACTTTTACCTGTTCGGCCATATTCGACTTCCACCAGATTAATTGGCTTCAAGTTCTCCGGGTGTTTTACGTCGACCTTCTCATGACTCTTCATATCTTGCTGTTTTTGATCTTGTTTAAGTGTGTAATTTATCGAATCGTATACAATATGACCAAGAAGTAAATTAAACGTATTTGAATACAATTCATGACCTTTTGTATCAAGTTCAGCAGGAAATTTCTGTTTGTTGAGTACAATACCTTTCAATTCAATTAACATTCTAGGACTATCAGGATTGTAGCCGCCCTGCAGTAGCAAGTGTGTAAAAGGCTTTACTGCTTTATATTTTCCTGTTGTATCTTTAGTGAAAAATCTACGAACATAGTAATCGGTGTAATCTCGATATTCAACATTTTTGTGACCAAGCCTCATATCGTTTAAGTACTCATTTTGAATGGTCAAATAACAAATATTTTCCTTCTTCAGGTTTAATCGATCAATCTCATTTTGCAATTCTGGAGTATAATACATTGGTTATTTTTTTTTTGAAATCATATAACAACTGAAACAGAAATCAAAAGTTTCACTCTAGGCTTAATTATATCACTAAAATACATTTTAGTTAGATAACTATTACCTCTTAGTTATATAACCGTTACCTCTTACACAAGCAAACAATCTGATTACAAACAACTTACAACAAACATACAATTACCGCTTATTTCACCAAAACTACCTTTTATCCTTTTCTGAATACATAAGGTGCGTTAATATCTCGCTGTTTATTCGTGATTTTTGTTAAAATACCTTGCTTCATAAAATGATTCAAATGACTCCTTAGAGTCTTCTCAGTTGCATTAATATTATCAACAAAATCTGCCATAGTTGCCTCGCCATTCCGAAACAGGAATTCGAGAATAGCTATTTGTTTATCATTATAATTAGTCCATTCTTTTTCAATAATTTCCATTACAGAGTCAGAAACTGTTTTTGAATGGCTACTTATTTTATTCCGCAAGGTAAGATATACATTTCCATTATGTTCCTTATAGATTGGTTCTGAAAGCATCGACTTCTCCATGGACTCATAAATTCTCGAAACCCCTTCATTTAATTGACGCACATATCCAAGATCTTCTAAAGCTCTAGCTATCCTAGGATTTCTAGCAAAACGCTCGGTTTTGATATTTTCGACAGTTACTTGCGCAGGAAGTGGTCCACTATTACTTATTTCGATCCGATCATCGAAATGCTTGATATAAACTGCATTACCTTGAATGTTATAAGATCGGTGGCACAAGGCATTTACTAAACCTTCCAACCAAGCTTCTTCAGGATATTCTGGAACTTTACTGAATTTACCTGTTTCAATATTTAGAAAATAATACTCTTTAAGTGAAGCTTTCAGAAAAGATTTCACTTCTTCAATCAAGCGTGGAATATTATTATCAAAACGCTCATCCTTAACTACATTATGCCTTTCTCCAGTTAAAGCTTCAGTTCCCTCATATCTTATATACCTTACTGATGCAGAAGGAATATACTTTTCGGGGTCCTTTGCAAAAAGTAAAATAGCTGCATTTTTATAGAATGTTTCACCTTTAGTATTCTTTGATAAGTGTCTTGCCGATAAAAGTTTTAATACATCACCTTGAAAATTCATCTTCAATTTGTACTGATTAAGCAAATCAACATCGAAATCTTCAAGATCAAAATCTGTAACAAGTAGCTCTTCGAACTTCCTAATACCTTTATCATATTCCAGTTTCTTTACTTGGTCCCTATTCAATTCGCGATTAGTATCAGACATTCGAAGGTAAATATTATCATTATCCTTTCTACTAAAAATGCGCTCAGTATCTTGCTCTACATGATAAAGAAAAATAAGATTTCCATCTATTTCAATTTCTTCTAGTTGAATATTACAAGAAGGTTGGATATAATCAAAAACCAAAGTGCGGAATTTATCTAAATGGGGTACTTGTTCTGCAAGGTTTTGAAGTGTCCCATTGTCTGTAATTCCAAATGCTAATACTCCTCCATCAGCATTAAGCATTCCTATTAATTCATCTGCAATTTTTGAAGGTCTAATATCCTTTTCGCCAACTCCCTTTCTTTCAAAATATAAATTTTCCTTTTTGTCTGTTAGATATTGTTTTGTAAGCAACGAATTTATTTGTGAGAAAGCTTTCATCCTTTATTAATTTGGTCAAATAATTTGAAATAATCAGGCTCTAAATTTTCTTGTATAAGACTTATTTGCTGTAATTTTTTAGAAACTAATGTGCTTTTATAAAATGTAAATACATCCCCTGTGATCTTACATAATGTTGCAAAATCCGCAGAGCTGTGTGGTATATTTTTTAAAAAAGGATACTGCCTTCCTTTATACTTAATGACACTATCTGCTTGCGTATGTAAACCATTATTATGATTTGTGTTTCTAATATTAAATAGGATAGACTGCGCTTTCCATAAAGCATCTTCTTGTGAAATATCAATTTCTTTAAAAAGCTCCTCACGTAATCTCCTTATACTATCTCCTGATTTTCCTATTTTTAGTTCAGCACATATTTTTCGAATATAGCGTTCCAGAACGATGCAAAGTGAATACACTAAGTTTAGCCTGCACATCGATAAATAATTTTCTATTACCGCAAAATGGTCTTTCGCAGATGGAGTAAAAAGAATTCCATCGAGTTTCTCTTTAATTATAATAGTACTCTGAAAATAATTTAGATTTAAATTATTGTAAATTAAAGCTCTATTTAATTGATTCGGAAAATAAAATCTAATATCATCGGGTTTGTATTCTGATTGAATCTTTCCGTTGAAGAGTACTATCTCATTACGAATTCTTTCAAATTCGTTTAGACCTGTTTCTATTTCAATAAAATTTATCATTTTAGACTTCTAGTAATTTTAATGTCACCTATTTGTCATCTGGTCGTACATCTTAAACAAAAATTCCAATCGCTCGGCATCGCTTTCAAAGGCTCGTAAACGATAGATGCGTTCTATGGCGAGATCTAGTTCTTTGTGGGCGTCTTTTAGACCTGTCGGCATTGTATCAGGATTGTAGAGCCAACCCATCGTTTTTTCGGGGAATATGGAACGCTCGTCCAGAACGGCAAAAACATATTCCGAAATATTCTGCTTGTCTTTTTCGGAGATCTTTGGGAATGGGAAAGTGTTGTAGCAGAGTTTTGCAGAATAGCGATAGTCCGTTTTTAGCTTTCCCGCTACAGCATTTACCCAAACCATATGCATTTTGGAGTGGAGGACGCCAAAAAGCCAGGGCTGGGCATCGTAGATTATATTTGTTGCATTAGATACTACGGTATCTTTATCAGTAAAAATTAATGGGATATAAGGTCTTCTTTCAGAAGATACTGTTGGCAATACAATACCATCGGTTTCTTTGTAGGAAATTTGCCTAAATTTATAATCGAACCGTTTGTATTCACTTGTGGATTCAGCCTTACTTTTTGCGCGAAAATTGAAAAGCCTTTCCGTTCTGGCTCTAATTTCAGGGATTTGTTTTGCTTCGGCTTCATCATTATCATTTATCCACAGGCAAAACCTTGTTTTCCCATTTAGAAGGTCATCGGCGCTACCATATCTTTTAATAAATTTTTTAGCCTGCGGGAATTCTGCTATTAGATTGTCTTTTTCCGTTTCAGATAAAATTAAATTACCATCGTCTGCAGGTTTATTACCCATTACCAATGGCGGAAAATCTTTTGGAGGAAATGAACGAGGGTGAACAATCGTTGTATTGTTTTTAATTAAATATGGGCCAATACTTTTTACATTCTCTACGATTTTGCCATCATAAAGCAGAATTTTATCTGTTTTAGCATAAGAAAGTCCAATAATTGCTACAGAAACACCTGCATTTCCTTTTGCACTATTATTCCATTTGAAAGATTGGTGGGCAAAATGTATAAAGACACCCATTTCAAAAATTCGTGACCATAAAATCGGAACTTGAACTCCTTGAGTAATAGAATTTGTTGTGACAAATGCACATTTGAAATTAGTTTCGTGAATATATCTTGCTCCGAGAAGAAACCAAGTTCCGATGTAATCTAATCTGTCCAAACTTACTGTTTCAAAAACATCCCGCATCTCTCTTCTTTGCTCGTCAGAATGCATATTGCTTCCCAGATAAGGCGGATTCCCTATAATATAAATTTCATCATTAAAGGACCTTGGACATACGGTGTCCCAATCTCTTCGTGCCGCGTTATCACAAACAATCCGTCCTGATTCCTTTAATGGCAAAATAGGTTCCGACCTCCCATAATCCATTAATTCTTCTTCAAAAATTTTGTTCATTTGATGCTCAGAAAGCCAAAGGGATAACTGTGCCATTTCATGCGCAAAATCTTTAATTTCTATTCCATAAAACTGAGAAAGTCTAATTGATGTAAACTGTAGAGGAATTGTGTGGCCTTCAGGCACTAAATCAACAATTCTTTTGATAATTCTAATTTCTAAAGCTCTGATCTCTTTATAAGTAATAATTAGAAAATTTCCGCTTCCACAAGCTGGATCAAAAAATTTCATCTTTGAAATCCTGTTGACTAACTTTTTCAATCCATTAGAATTATTGAATTGTTTTTCAAATTCTTCATTTAACTCATCCAAGAACAGTGGTTCTATCAACTTTTTAATGTTAGGAACAGAAGTATAATGCATTCCTAAATCGGACCTTTCTTCCGGATCTGCGACAGCCTGAATCATAGAACCAAAAATATCTGGATTGATTTCATTCCATTGTAAATCCCCACATTTAATTAGGATATCTCGTGATAATTTTGAAAATCTTGGACAGATAATCTCTTCACGGAACAACCCACCGTTCACGTATGGAAATTCATTCACATAAGAAGGAAAATCACCATTTTGGGTGTTAAGCTTTGCAAAAAGATCCGAAAGGAAAATATGTACATCAGAGCCATCATTCTTGGTATGATTCGCAATTGCATCAGAAAACATACTTTCCCTTGCAAAAATACCTGTGTCCTCAGAAAAAAAGCAAAATAGTAATCGGGAAAGGAATATGTTTAAATGGTGACTATTACCCATATAAAGCTCCTTATTATCTTCTATTAGGATGTCGTATAACTTTGCGAGCTCATAAGATGCATCACGATCAGCTTTATTATCATTGGTGGATCTATATATTTCAGCACCAGTTAAAGGCAAAAAGAAACTATAATTTTTAGATAAATCGCTCAAAGGAAACTCCTTATTATTCCCAGTTTTTAAGTCCTTTGCTACTAGCGTTTCGTAGTCGGTCAGAATTATAAATCTTACGTTGTATTTTAGAATATCCTCAGATTTAGAATAATCTTCAATATCAGAAAGCATGGAACTTGGACTACCTTCCTTAAAAAAAAGTTTCCCTTTATAAATTAGCTCGCCTTCATTTTTAGACATATTAAAATCCCCTTTCCTTAAGCGGGAAACTGAAGTCTTTGATATTCCATAAGCCAACAGAAAATCGAAAATAAAATCGTCTTTCGTAAAATTTAAATAAACCTGCTCTAATCTTTGTTCAATTTCTTTTGAATTCATAAATAGATTCTCTGGTAGTAGTAGTTTTTTTCTTTAAGTAATTATTTGCATTTGACTTAAACACCAATATTCTCACGGAATAACCTATAATTTTCTTTTTGGAAGATTAAATCAAAATTAACTGCAAAATACTAAAAAAGCGAGACTTAAACTAGTGGCAGCTATTTAGCTCTATAACGTTCTTTAAATCGCAAGAAAGGCTTCGAATCTCTAGGATTCCGTTCAATCCATTTCTGGATCAATTGCGCATTTGATTTTAGTTTTTCAATCTCAGAGACATTATAAATTCCTTGGCCCTGCTTATAAATCTCTGCTATAATTTCTTCCCGAATCTCTGTCTTAGATAGTATACTTTTTTCATAGAATTTAAGCGAGAAATAACAGGAAACGGAAATCACTAGTAAAGTAAGAGCAAGGGCACCGATCTTAAATAAATCTATTTTTTTCAACTTTGCTATAGATCTATTTATATCATCTATCTGATCTCTAGATTCTTTATTCCATTCCATTTGGACAGATTTGGGAATACTCGCGAGAAAATTCTTTCGATTTTGTTGTTCTTGGTCTATGACATGAAATTGTTGTCGTACCAGTTCGTTAATCTCAGAGATATAATCTTGGTTTAAGCCTATCATTTCTACCAAGGCTTCATTTGAAACCAAAACTTGCTGGCTAGTAGTAATTTGATCTACATTGCTTTGTATAACATCATGTAATAATTGCATGCCTTCATCTAAATTCGAATTAGGATCCTCATTAGTTTTATTTTGTTCATTCATAATTTTAATTGATTTAGTAATTAATATTTTTAGTCTTTGGATTTTATATTGCTTGTTATGGATTTATTATTTATATCACGAAATACTTCTTGAATTCAGTGGATAATACTTCCAATAGAGCTTTTAGCCGCTTAGTTATTTTAGCTTAGTTATTAACGTTTGTATCTTTTCACATGACACCAGGGGTCTTTGTACTTGGGTGGTTCATGTACAACTCGAACGTAACGGACAGTCCTCAGAAAGTCTATTATCATCTGAACCAGTGTAACCTTACTACGCACAGTTCTAATCGGTCGATTTATTACAGGTTCTGCAGAAGGGTCTGGCCATAAAACTGCCGGACGAATAGGTTCCGCTTTAGGAGTAATTTCAGGAGCTACTTCTGAAGCAGCTTCAACTGGAGCTTCCGAAGCAACATTCTCTATTTTGTTACGAGCCATGTTCCCACTCAGTATATTTTTAATATCTGCGATTTTCAATTTAGAAGTGACTTCAGACAGTTTAAATCCGGGTGCATAAACTCTCTCAGTCTCATTGTTAATGTCTTTGAAATGGACAATTCTGAGTCCTGAAACTCCGACTTTCACATTTTGAGATAGCGTAACTCGATATTCCTTATCAGCCATTTTGGAAAGTAACTCATCGAAATTTCGGGCGGCTTTTAAGCAATCCTGAAGTGCTTGAAACATTAGAGCTTTCTTCTCCTTACCTAGCTCTACATCCGTCTTTAAGTTTCGTTCTTTACAAACCTTCCGAACAGATTCCCCGAAGAGCTTCCCGATGTTAGCCGCCTTCACTGTACACTTCCCATGGACATCCATACGATTGACAATAAAGTGTATATGCTTCTGCTTAGTGGAATTATGAATATCTAAGATCACCTGGTTCTGCTCAGTAAGTCCTACCTTCTTAAGCGATTCTAATGCAATTTCTTTCAACTCCTGGTTGGGTAATTTGTCTCCAACTTCTTTGGGTGGTGATATGTAACCGGTAAGCGCCCATTTTTTCACTTTAGGATTTCGCTCAGCAATCATTCTCATTTCTTGAAATCGTTCTTCAGGAGTTTTTCCTAGCAAATTCTTAGAGTAAACAGCTTCTGCCTTTCCAAGGTCATTTCCATTGTATTCGATTGCAATCGAAGTTATTCTTCTAGTAGCTGCAGAGTTATTCATTACGATGCAATTTCTGATACAAATACTCTCTTAGGAGAGTGGTGACTAATTCGATTTCTTCAAGAATTTCCTTTTTGTTTTGAAATTCACTCCATTCCCGATGCCGAAGCAGATTCGTAATTCTGATAAAATGATTCCCGTAGTCTAGTAGGATCTGATCGGTTTTAAATTCATTTACCTTCAGCTCCTTCTCTGTAGAGACCAACCGCAAATAATTTGAAATATTCAAATTATGTCGCTTTGCATCCAGACTAATCCTAGCAAATTCCTTCTCAGTAAATCGGACTGAAACCACTTTTGACAAGTGGTTAGCCGACTTCTTCTTAAGTCCCCCTTTCCGTCCAATTTCTCGGAGACGATTTCTCTTTTTTTCTTGAGCAATCCGAGCATTCTGTTGGTCGGCAATCTGCTTTGTTAGCTGGGCTAAAAAATTGTTTTCCATAGCATATATTTAGTTTAGGTAAGGTTTCCTACTATGGGGATTATAGCCCGTTGAACGGGTCTTTCCGACGATAGGAGGAAAGCAAAAAGCCCAATGGTTATGACAAGCGCAGCTTGTTGTAAACATTGGGTACTTTTTGCACTAGCTACCTGCCAATTCTGCGCACGCCCTGGCTCGGTTGAATAGGTCCTACAATAAACTCATTCAGGTCCTTGGTACGATGATATAAGATCCGTCCATCTTTAGCGCCTGGAAATTCCATTTTAATAGCAGAAGTGGCAAGATCTCCTGTGCGATCATTGTCTAAAAAGAGCTCAATCTCTTTGTAGTTCTTCAGAACTTCAAATGCTTTATTAGCCATTGAAACAGAATTCAAAATGATGTAGTCCGAAGGGGTGCTCTCGATACTTTTTTCTATTGCTTTATAAGACAAATAATCAATAAAGCCTTCAAATACCCGAACGCATTCGCTACCATTTTTAATGGTAGTGATATCCTTTTTACCTAAACAAATCTTGGAATAGGGATTGCGAGTTTCATAACCATTTGAATCATTTCTAAATCCAATTGCGAAATATCGTTTTCCATTAAGATCGTAATGAATTTCTGAAACCTCAGTTTTCATATCTATCACTTTACGCTGCTTTAAGTAACTCAAAAGCGCAATATGCTTCACTTCCCCAACAGATAGAATTTCATACGACTTATGCGATGGAAACGCTAATTCATTTGACTTAGTTATCACATCAAATCGCTCTAAGTATTGCAAAGCTTCCGAAACATTGCAACGTTGCATGGCCTGGACAATAGAAACGTTATCGTATTTTTTTCCAGTCCCAAAATCAAAGGCTGTATTCTTAATAAAATCGACTAAAAGACTTGGAGTTTTTTCGTCACGATCCAGGGCAAAATAGAAGGAGGATCTAGGATTTTCTTTGCTTGGTAAAAGAGAAAAACTTGCTAGTACTTCTCTTATGCTAATGTTATTATTGGCCTGTTTGCAGTTCATATTAATTTTATTTTTTTAAGTTTTTTAGTATTTCACTTACCTTCTTACCAAAAAATTGATTACCAATTAAATAGTGAAGAAATTACAGATACCTTTCATTACCTACTTACCTACTATACTTCTAAGATTTTCTAGGTAACTAGGTAACTTTAGTTTTATCCTACTTACCTAGGCATATATTTCTAAAAATCAGTTAATTGCAAAGGATTTAGGTAAGAGGTAAGTGAAAAGTGAATTTTTGCTAATCTTTTTCGAGCTCGTAATCCTTTCTGCGAATCAGATAACCATAAACTTGCCTTTTCGAATGCTTAATACGTTCGAATTTCATGGCAGTAAGAGCCCGGCCAATTCTTGAAACATTCAGTCGAACTCCTAAGGCATTTTGCATCGCAAGCATAATGTCCGTTGGAGTCAAAAATTCTTCCGTTGAATCGGACTTCTCAAAATGGGTGAGCAAAATCTCATGTTCCATCGAAACAAGGTTATACCGTTCATTCCTCTTTTCGTTTTCGCGAATGTCTTCAGCTGTTAACTCAGCATTGAAATTCTTTCTTTCGAAAGCATTGTAAAAGGCTTGTGCCCAAACATGATCTATATTCACTTCTTTCGAATAGTTGAAATCGATCTCCAGTACTTCGAAAATCTGCCAGCGTACGCTGCCGGTTTCATCCGTTAAAAAATCAAATCGATTGGTTGATCCACAAAAAGACGAAGTACGTTGCATGAGAGAAGTTTTCCGATCGTAGGGCATTCTTGTGTTAACGGTATTCTTAGAAATGAATGATTTAAGAATGTTTACGTCAGTTTTTGACATTACAGCGAGTTCATCAATGTTTACAATCAGATTTTTACAAAGTGCGATTAGTCCATCCTTATCCACACTTATGTCCTCCGTATAATACCGGGATAAATCTCCAGGAATCAAAAATCTAAGAAAACTAGTCTTTCCACTATTCTGCCGGGTATTAAAAAGCACTAAGCACTGCTTATTGATATAACCGGACTTCAACGCACACACCACGGTTCTTGTCAGCCACTTTTCGAAATGGTTAAGAAAAAAAGCATCGTCGGTTGTCCGAACATAGCTAGCCAATTTTTTAATTTCATCTTGACCATTCCATTTAGGCAAATTCGAAAAGTAATCGGAAAGGGGGTTGTAGGTCAGCACCAAATGGCTACGTAATAAAATTTCTAATTTACTTATCGTTGTATTTATGCCGGCCTTCGTTAATTCAATATATAGAGAATTTATATTGAGTTCCGTCCATTTTGAGTCATCGTTGCGAATTTCAAATTCTAAGGCTATCGAATTATATCGCAATTTGTATTTCTGATCAATATACTTTCGTACACGATCAAATATAGTATTGGTTGCTGTATCTATTTGATACAGTGAATTATTTTCTTCCATAAAGCAAGAGTTAATTTGGAAGCAAAGTCAAATAATTCATATATTTGGACTTCGCTTTACAGGTGAAAAAAAATCTAGAACCTAACTATGTGCAGTAGTTAGGTTTTCTCTGTTTAAAGAATGCAATGGTTTGGCAATCATAAACAAACTGAAAGTCATAAAAGATCTTTCAATTCTCTGACAAACCTAAACCATGCTTTATCGGTCTTTTTCTTCTTTTATTTTTTTTAAGTAGTGCAAGAGCATCTTCCTCGGTCATAATCTTATTACTACGAATCCACTCGTGTAACTCTTCCCTGAAATAGAATTTAAGACCATTGGTTGGCTGATGCGAAGGGATCTTACCAGCTGCTGAAAGTTTAGAAAGAAGACTATAGCTAATGTTTAAATAGGTTACAACTTCTTTCGATGTTAGTACTTCTTTTTTGTCTAAGAAGTTGGAGTGCAAGAGTTTCTTAATTTCATTAAACTCCTGCTGCATTTGAATCTGAGTCATTTGGATAAATTTTGGTGATTAAACATGAGACCAAAGTACCCAGATGAACTAAAATGAAATGCTATATATTAACTTTTTCCTTCAAAAGTTAACTAATTATTGTGTCCAATTAAAAGAAGAAATTATTGAAAATATCAAGTAAAATCAAAGTAGGAAGACTCTAAAACATAGATTTTGAAAAAAGGCCCATTTTGTTAAAATTCGGACTCAAACGTCCAAATTTTAACAACGTAGTCCAATTTATTAAACGTGAAATAAAGGAAAAAAGTTAATAGGATAATTAACGTGAAACTCCGTTAATTAAGGTCAATTATATATAGATTACTACAATTTAACACTGAAAATTACTTACGAATTCGCACTTTAAAGTTTTGTGATACTGATGCCCTAATGGAATTCCAATTCAGTTTTTCAAGTTTATTATTCTTTCGTTTCAATTTCAAAAAAAGCTCGCTTAAGTCTTTCATTGGAATATTTGTTATTTCTTTCAATTGCAAAAGCATCTCTTTGACTTCATTGCTTGAAAGATCATCGTGTAGCACAATTTTATCTTTAAGATTTTCAGGTGTCGTATGATACAATAATTTCATCAGACAAGTGAAATCATAATCTAAAACATCGTAATACTTATTAGCATCGTTATTGAAAAAGGCTAATAATTTTCTTTGGGTTATTTTGTTGAATCTTTTAAATCTACTTACTGGTTGTAACTCGGATTTATAATTATCCGCGTTTAAATTTTGAACATGAATAAATGACTCCCTCACTTCCATTGAATCTTCACCATTTAATCCTATGCCTGGTTGCTCATCATTTTCAATTGCGAATCCCAAAGGATTATTAATGGGAGCTGCTGGTGCAGTTGACTCATTGAAATGTAATATGCGTTCATGTTTATTTTTATTCTTGCCCGAAGCATGAGGAAATTCTTTACCAAGAAACGCATATTTCACAAGGTAATACAGCATTGGACAATAAAAACAAAAAACAATAAGAAAGATAAAAGATAGTAACCAAGAATTAGGAAAGATAAAAAAGAATGCTACCAAACCTAGTACTGGAAAATAAATTAGCATTAAAAGTAATTGCATACGCTTCAAAAACTTGCTGCCAAATTTTTCGATACGATGAACAATACCAAAGTAGAATTTTTCCAAATAGTAATTATTGAGTTTTCAATGATCTTCCAAAAAAAGGAAGAAATTAGTTTTGCGTAAATATACTACTATTTGCAACTAATTGATAAAAATATCTACCTTAGAAGTATCAAGTTGATAATAAATGTTGTACCTATGTTGTACCCGCTTAGAAAATAATGTAAAAAAATAAGCACCTACATCGCTGTAAGTGCTTGATTTTAAGGAAGTGGTCCCACCTGGGCTCGAACCAGGGACCACCTGATTATGAGTCAGGTGCTCTAACCAACTGAGCTATAGGACCTAAAGCTAATTAGTTGCTTCTTGTGGGATGCAAAATTAAACTTTTCCTTTTAATTGTGAAAATGTTTATTGCTTTTCTTGACACAATTCTACCAAAACCCCATTAGTACTGCGGGGATGAAGGAATACAATCAATTTATTATCTGCTCCTTCTTTCGGCTCTTCTGAAATAAATTCGAATCCTTCCTTTTTAAGTCTCTGTATTTCTTTATTAATATCCTCAACTCCGAAAGCAAGATGATGGATCCCTTCACTTTTCTTATCTATAAACTTAGAAATAGGTCCTGTTGGATCACTAGATTCTAACAATTCTATTTTACTTTCTCCAAGTCCGTAAAACGAAGTGGTCACCCCTTCTCTTTCTACCGACTCTTTCTTATAGCTTTTAATTCCTAAAAGACGCTCAAAAAGACGATCGGACTTCTCTAAGGATTTAACTGCTATTCCTATATGTTCAATTTTCATATTCTCGATTTTCTTTTCCCTAAAATGCAATTCAATCATTCACCAATTAAGCACTGAAGAGATTCAAACAAAAGTACTAAATTTGCGTTATGAATGAAAGCCAAAGACAAAGAAAAGTAGCTCAAATTATACAGGAAGATTTCGCTGAACTCTTCCGTAAACAGGCTTCCGAAAGCAATAAAGGATTCCTTGTTAGCGTTTCAGATGTTCGGGTTACAGCGGATTTAAGCATTGCAAAAGTATATCTTAGTATTTTCCCAAATGAATACAGGGATTCCATAATGAAAGAAGTCCAAGAAAACAAAGCGGCCTACCGCAATTTCTTAGGAAGCAAAATGGGAAAACAAGTAAGGATTATTCCTGATTTACAATTCTACTTGGATACTTCCATGGACGACGTAGAGAGAATCGAAAAAGAGCTCAAAGGCTTAGGCGATAACCCCATCCTCTAATTAGTCGTGGCGAGCACAGCACTTTACATAGCAAAACGGTACCTTATTGCTAAAAAAGGCTCTACAGCAGTCACTTTTATCACATGGTTGGCGGCATTTGCCATGATGACGGCCGTCGCTGCAATGTTTATTATTGTGTCGGTCTTCTCAGGTTTGGAAGATTTAAATAAAGCCCTTATCTCTGATCTTCATGCTGATATAAGCATTTCTTCAAGCGTAGAGAAAAAATTAAAGAATCCTGACAAAATCACCCAAGTCCTTGATAAACACCAAGAAATCAGCGCTTACTCCAAATTGATTGAGGAAAAAGTATACCTCAACTATAACGGTGTAGGAGAAATTGCATACTTACGTGCTGTGGATTCTAATTACACAAAAGTTAATCCCATTGATCAAAAAATATTTTACGGTAAATTTCCTAGCCTTACTGCTTCAAGTGAAGTGATTCTCGAAAACAGCCTTGATAACCGTCTTGCCATTCCTGTAGGGGAAACCAAAGACCCCGCCCTTATTTACATGCCTAGACCAGGCTCTGGAATTATCAGTAGCGAAGAACAGCTTTTCAAAAAACAAGAAATCATTGCCACAGGCGTATTTCCGGGAAACGAGCAATTAAATAATTACATTATAGGTCCAATCTCCCTTGCTCAATCACTCTTAGAATTGGATGAAAAAGGTGCTTATAAAATCGTGGCAAGGCTAGTAGACCCTACGAAAGCCGCCACCTTAAAAACCCAACTCTCAAAAGAGTTAGGCGCTGATTATCAAATCAAAACGAAGAACGAAGAAAATGCAGCTTTTTGGAAAATGATTAACACCGAAAAACTGATGATTTATTTGATTTTTGCTCTAGTAATTTTCATTACCACTTTCAATTTGGCTGGAGCCATTATCATCCTCCAGCTCGATAAAAAGGCGCAAGCAAGATCCTTAATTTCACTAGGACTTTCAAGAAAGAGTCTTAGAAAAGTCTACTTTTTCACCGGTGTTCTTATTGTTGTCATTGGAGTGGTTCTTGGCCTTTTAATCGGGACCGCACTTTGTTTAATCCAACTCCAAACGGGAGCATTCAAAGCAGGCATCAACCTCCCTTTCCCTGTAAGAATCATCACGCAAAACTATCTAATCGTTAGCGCGGTTGCATTAAGTTTCGGCTTACTTGTTTCTTGGCTTTTTTCTAAAGGACCGAAAGAAGGATACCGTATGAACTAGCATATTTATTTGTACCTTTCAATAATGAACAATCAACGTAATTTTGGTCTCATAGGTAAAGATATTTCCTATTCCTTTTCAAAAAGATATTTTGAAGAAAAATTCAGAAAATTATTCTTAGACAACTACCGTTACCAACTTTACGATCTAGATTCCATTGAAGAAATAGTAACGCTCATTACGAAGGAAGAGTTAAATGGATTCAACGTAACGATTCCCTATAAAGAGAAGATCATCCCCTATTTATCGGAGCTAAGTGATGAAGCAAGAGAAATTCGGGCGGTAAATACAGTGGCGGTAAAAAACGGTCAACTCATCGGTTTTAATACCGACACCTTCGGTTTTGAACAAACACTAAATATTGTAGGTAGAGCTCATCATGACAAAGCTCTTATTTTAGGTAATGGAGGTGCTGCTAAAGCCGTGCAGTACGTTCTAAATCAAAAAGGGATTCCTTACCAGATTGTTTCTAGAAAAGCAGAACTCAATTTCGATACGATCACCCCGGAACTTGTTAAGGAACATCCTTTAATAATCCAATGTACTCCTGTAGGAACATTTCCTCAAATCGATTCGGTTCTTCCTTTCCCTTTTGAAGCGTTAGGAGCGGAGCATTTGGTCATTGATCTGATCTACAATCCTACCTATACCGAATTCATCCAACGTGCAAGCAAGCAAGACGCGAAATGTGTCAATGGCTATTTCATGCTAGAGCAACAAGCTGAAAAAGCATGGAAAATTTGGGAAGGCCTGTAAATCCTACTGAAATATTGCTATTCTAAAGCATTACTTTAAATTTTTTATTATATTTATCGGGTAAACGACACCTTTGAAGCCTAAAGCACCAAAGCACTGAGTCTAAACTCCGATACCATGAATATGCAGGATCCCCATTCCCAGAAAGCCCAAGAGGACAAACCAACAAATAGTTCTAATGCAGAGCAAAAATCTTCTTCGCAAAAAATTGAAAAGAAAGAAATTTTAAATGAAGAAAACACAGAAGCAGTGCAAAACTCAGCTGTTCCTTTAGAACCTATAGACTCTACGCAAAAAACAAAAGAAGAACCTGCCGAAAGTTTTCACACGCAAGAACCTTTTGAGATTCCTGAAGAAAAGGTACTGTCTGAAGTTGACCCAAGCAAAGAAGATGAGCTTACCGCTACCGTCGTACCTGAGTCGTCTGTAGACACCCGAACAGAACTTATGAAAGCTCAACCAACTGATCAAGAAAGCTTTCATACACAAGAATCGGTAACTATACCAGAAGAAAAAGTTCTTTCAGAAATTGATCGAGACAAAACCGAGCCTTCTCAAGCTTCGGATGCAACTATAGCTACGGATTCAAAGAAAAAGGTAGAATCCACTCAAAAAACTGAGAACAAATCCATTGAACAGCTTTTGAATGAAATGGAGGCTCTTATTAATCGTCCTAATGCCGGAAAATTAAATCGAGAGTTCAATCAATTAAAAGAGTTAGCCAATCATAAACTAACTGAAAAAAGCGATGAGATAAAAAATAAATTTATTGAAGAGGGAAACCCTGAAAATGAATTTCATTACGAGCACCCTCTGCAAGCAAGATTTACTGCTTTACAGAATATTTTCAAAGAAAAACACAACTTGTTTTTAAAAGAACAAGAAGAAGAATATGAGAAAAACCTTAACCACAGGGAGCAAATCATAGAACGCTTAAAGGCTCTATATACCGAAACCGAGCCAGGCACCAACTTGTTTTCAGAGATTCGGTCCATAAAGAAAGATTGGAGCGAAGCAGGTCATGTGGCTCGCTCTGAATACAAACTACTTTATAACAATTATTTCCACCACCTCAACCAGTTTTATGAGATGCTGGATCTAAATAAAGAATACCTAGAACAAGAATATTCACACAACTTAGAGAAAAGACAGCACATTATTGAGCGTGCAAAAGAACTTCTCACCGAACCGGTGCAGATGGCTCTAAACGAACTTCAATACTTACATAAGCTATGGAAGGAAGAAGGGGAACCCGTTGCTGAAGAATTTAGAGAAACAACCTGGCAAGAATTCAAATCCCTATCCAACCAGATTCATGATCGACGTCAAGAACTTCATCAGGAACTAGAGATTAGCCACAGAGAAAACTTAGCGAGAAAAAAGGAAATCATCGCAAAAATCAAAGAAATAAGCACAGTCTCCAAAGAGACCTCGCATTCCTATTATCAAAAAGCGATCACTCAGGTTGAAAAATTACGTTCAGAGTTCCTTAAAATTGGAAGCGTACCAAAGGATCAAGTTAATAGTCTTTGGGACGAGTTTAAATCGGTACTTCGAGAATTCAATAAATCAAAAAATCAGTTTTATAAAAATATAAAAGAATCTCAGAATCAGAACCTAGAGAAAAAAATGGCATTAATTAAAACGGCCCAAGACAACATGCATTCTGAAGACTGGGAGACACTAGTTCCTTTGTATAAAAATTTACAAAAGGAATGGAAACAAATCGGACACGTCCCACGTTCTGTTTCCAATAAAACTTGGGCGGATTTCAAGGAAGCGTGTAACACATTTTTTAATAATTATAGAGATAAGAGCTCTGCAAGTGGAGACGATTGGAATAAAAATTTTCAAATCAAAAAACAACTGCTCTCTGATCTAAAAGAGATCGACGATTCTACTGGAAGTGTTGAACAACTTGAAGACATAAAATCAAGATGGAACGCGACAGGAAAAGTCCCTAAGGACAAACTGCAAATCAATTCAGAATTCAACAAGGTTCTTAAAGAAAAACTGAAAATAAATAAGATCACTGAGTTCGATCTAAAAGATGAAAACCTTTCGGAAAGCCAATTGACCGACAAGGCTAGAAAAATCAAAAATCAAATTTCCGATTTAGAAAGTGAAATCGCTACTCTTGAAACCAATTTAGGATTCTTCCAATCGGCCTCTCGAGACAATCCACTTCTCACAGACACCTACGAAAAAATTGATTCTAAAAGAGCGCAGGTCGAACAGCTCAAAACCAGTTTGCATCATATAATATCTGGAGAATAACTACCTCTAAATTCTTTTGGTTTTAATTCTAAGAAAATGAACGATGAAATTTTCATGTCTAGATGCCTGCAATTGGCGTCCAAGGCGTTAGGCTTGTGCTACCCCAATCCAATGGTAGGGGCGGTAATCGTTCATGAAGGACATGTTATTGGTGAGGGCTATCACCATAAAGCAGGTGAAGCTCACGCAGAAATTAACGCAATTTCAATGGTTAAGCAACCTGACTTATTAAAAGATTCAACCATTTACGTTTCATTAGAACCTTGTAGCCATTATGGACGGACTCCTCCTTGCGCTTTAAGACTTAAAGAATTAGGATTTAAGCGAGTGGTCATTGCAACGCTTGATTCCAATGAAAAAGTGAGAGGTAATGGGCTTAAGATATTGCAGGAAGCTGGTATCGAAACTACGGTTGGCGTCCTAGAAAAGGAGGCTCGAAAACTCAATGAAAGATTTTTTACTTTTCACGAAAGGAAAAGACCGTTTATTACGCTAAAGTGGGCACAAACCAAAAAAGGCTATCTCGATAATCATTTTGAACCCTATGCGATATCTAACGATTTGGTCAATCAATGGGTTCACCGATTGAGATCTAAAGAGCAAGGTATTTTAGTTGGTACCACGACCGCCCTAAGAGATAACCCATCTCTGTCCGTAAGACATCTAGAAGGAAACCCTCCTACTAGAGTGGTCATTGATATGGACTTAAAAATCCCTTCCAACTATAAACTCTTTGATCACTCGCAACCCACTATCATAGTTAACTCTTTAAAAGAAGAAGTATGCGGCCAAAATCACTTTGTAAAAGTAGATCAATCCGAATTTCTTCCAAGCTTATTAGAAAAACTCCATCATCTACAAATTCAAAGCATTATTATTGAGGGAGGGAGCCATACACTAAAACAATTTATTGAATTGGGGCTATGGGATCGAATAATAAGGATTCAAAGCCTAGATACGTCAACTGATAGAGGAACTAAAGCGCCTGAACTTGCTTTTCCCAGTACTTCCCATTTTAAATTTCGGGACAATCAATTGGAGCTATTTTTGAACAATTAAGCCGCAAAGAATAAAATTGAAATCAGGAAATGCTAGAATTAAGAAATAGCTAAAACTCCTTGAAAGTAAGCGCACTATTTATTTGCGTATTTTTGCCCCTATGGAACATCATTACCGGTCAATTGAAGCTCCCGTAGAAGACATTATCATTAAAGAGAAAGGAAGTAAATTCATCGGATACTTATTTCCTGTTGAATCCACAATTGAAGTAAATAAAGCACTTGAATCCGTCAGATTAACCCATCCAAAAGCGACCCATCATTGCTATGCGTACCGTTTAGGGAAAGACGGAAGCGAATACAGAGCCCAGGACGATGGTGAACCTTCAGGATCAGCAGGACTCCCAATCTATAATCAATTATTAGCAAAAGAAGTAGTAAATACTCTTCTAATTGTGGTTCGTTACTATGGCGGAGTGAAGCTCGGAGTATCAGGATTAATTAAAACTTATAAAGAAACTGCCAAGACAGTACTAGACGAGGCAAAGATTATTGAAATTACCATAATGCAAAAGCTCGCACTTTATTTTCCTTTTCCACACCAAAACACGGTTTTCACTCTTTTAAATAAACACCAAGCAAAGATTTTAAAATTTGACGCAAATGAACTCTGCGAAATTCATGCGGAGGTAAAGCAGGAGGATAAAAAAGACATCTCTCAACAATTGTTGGAGATGCCTTCTATTACTTTTGAATTTATTGAATAACGGTATTATTCACTACTTCTTCCTCCAAACAAAAGAGAGGCAAAATAAAGTAGTTGTGCTAAAGAACCCAGTGCTGCAACTACGTAAGTTCTTGCCGCCCATCTTAAAGAATCTTCTGCCCCAGCGTATTCCTCTTTATTTGCTAAGGTTCCACTACCTCTTAGCCACGCCAATGCTCTTTTACTAGCATCGTATTCTACAGGAAGCGTTACGAAAGCAAACAAAGTAGTTATTGCAAAGAGAATAACTCCGATTAAAAGCAAAGTCTGGTTTCCACTAAAGGCCCAAAGTGCAATACCTGCCATTAACACGAATTGCAATAAACGTGACGAAATGCTAACTACTGGAACCATTTTACTTCTTAGTTGTAACATTGAATAAGCTGTTGCATGTTGCACGGCATGTCCAGTTTCATGGGCTGCTACTGCTGCAGCCGCCGCATTTCTTTGCATGTAAACACCTTCGGATAAATTAATGGTCTTATTTTGTGGATTGTAATGGTCCGTTAATTGTCCAGGTACAGAGACCACTTGAACATCGTGTATTCCACTATCGCGCAGCATTTTTTCTGCAATTTCCTTCCCTGAAAGTCCATTCTGAAGATGAACCTTCGAATAATGAGCAAATTTTGACTTGAGTCTCGATTGGACAATCATACTGGCCAAAAAGATCACTCCAAGAATTAAATAGTAAGTCATTTTTATTGTTTTTTCTCTATATTATTTCAATTGCACAAGATAATAAAAAGGAAGGAAAAACTATGCCAAATTCCTTCCCTAAATATTAAATAATTATCTTTGCGCATTCAAAAAATTCCTATGTCATCGATCTTGGTAAAAGAAATCCATTCTCAAGAGGATCTTCTGCGGTTTATTCGCTTCCCAATGGAGCTTTACAAAGACCATCCGAATTATGTCCCGTCATTAATTGAAGACGAGAAATTCGCTTGGAATAAGAAAGAAAATCCCGCATTTGCCTACAGTGAAGCGAAACTATTTTTAGCTTACAAAGAGGATAAAATCGTCGGAAGAATCGCCCTGATGATTAATCACAAAGAAGCAAAAGAGCTGAACGAAAAAAAAGTTCGTTTCGGTTGGCTTGACTTCATTGACGATAAAGAAGTTTCCAAAGCCTTAATAGATAAGGCCGTTAATTACGCGAAAGAAAACGGCCTAGAGAAAATTGAAGGCCCTATGGGAATAACCAATCTAGATAAAGCTGGAATGCTTGTGCAAGGTTTCGATCGTCTCGCAACTATGATAGGAATCTATAATTACGAATATTATCCTAGTCATTTGGAGGACCTTGGACTGGTCAAAGAAAAGGAATGGGTGGAATATGAAATTCTATTCCCAGAAGTTTTACCTGAAAAAATCACAAAATTCTCAGACCTTATCTTGGAAAAATACGATTTGAAAGTGCTTAAATTCAAATCTAAAAAAGACTTGCTTCCTTTGATCGATCCAATGTTTCAATTACTAGATGAGACGTATCGTAACTTATCCACTTATACACCTATCACAAAGGAGCAAATTCAGATGTATAAGGAAAAATACTTCCCTTTTATCGATAAGGATTACGTAGTATGCATTGTCGATTCAACAGGAAAATTGGTTTCTTTTGCAATCACCATGCCTTCCTACTCGAAAGCATTACAAAAATCAAAAGGAAAGCTATTACCTACGGGGTGGTATCATTTCCTACAAGCAGGTAGAAAAAATGACCGAGCAAACTTCTACTTAATTGGCATTCATCCGGAATACCAAAAAAGAGGATTAACCTCCATTATTTTTAGAGAAATTTACAGGACTTTCAAGCGCAAGGGAATTCGGTATTTGGAGACCAACCCGGAGCTCGAAGAAAACAAGAGTATTCAGCTCCTTTGGCAAGATTACCAACCGGTGAATCACAAACGAAGAAGAACCTATAGTCTAAATTTTCCGAGATCATGAAAAAACAATTAATGATTTATGCGGTCTTAGTCTTAGGCTACATCTTCTACAACCAATTCATTCACCTTGAAAATGAAAGGATTCATACAGCAGTAAATATACTCTACGCAAGCATCCTTTTCCTTTACATTGGCTTCCTAGCTTTTATACTTTTAAGAAGGCTTAAGAAGCGGTCAAACAAGTAATTATTTATAACCATTCTAAATTGAACTGCTCCTAGGTCAATAGAAAGTCATTTCCAAGCTCTCAGCTTTTTTCTCAACCTTTAATTCATTAAATTTGCAGGTACACTTTTAATGCAGAGGCTATGAATTTACCTGAAAATTACTTACCAATTATAATCCAGGGGCTTGTTGGACTTAGTTTTGTCATTCTTTCCTTGGTTGGAACTCATTTTTTAGGACCTAAACAAAAGAAAGGAGCTTCGAAAAAGAACGAAAGTTTTGAGTGTGGAATTGAAGTTGAAGGTAACGCTAGAACTCCTTTCTCAGTAAAATATTTTTTAACTGCAGTACTCTTTGTACTATTTGATGTTGAAATCGTCTTCTTCTACCCTTATGCTGTAAACTTTAGAGAATTCGGCATTGAAGGCTTCCTTGCGGTTCTCACTTTTGTATCCATCTTTTTCCTTGCGTTTTTATATGTCTGGAAAAGAGGAGCACTTGACTGGGACCGTTAATTATTAATCCAATTAAAAATCACATTATGTCAGATAATAAACCTGTAGTTCGAATGGATGCTACCCCACCGGCTGGGTACGAAGGTGAAGGATTCTTTGCCACTCAGCTTTCAAGCGTGGTAGGTCTAGCTAGAAAATATTCACTATGGCCACTTCCTTTCGCCACATCTTGTTGTGGAATTGAATACATGGCATTTTTGAATCCAACCTATGACGGCAGTCGATTCGGAATGGAAAGAAACTCTTTCTCTCCTAGACATGCCGATATGCTAATGGTTTGCGGAACCATTTCAAAAAAACTAGGACCAGTACTTCAGCAAGTATATACCCAAATGGCAGAACCTCGCTGGGTAGTTGCTGTAGGAGCTTGCGCTTCTAGTGGAGGAATCTTTGACACCTATTCCGTACTTCAAGGAATAGACAAAATCATTCCTGTAGATGTTTACGTTCCAGGATGCCCTCCAAGACCAGAGCAAATCATTGAAGGAGTAATGCAAGTGCAAGCTTTAGCTGAAAGTGAAAGCATTCGTAGAAGAGATTCCCCAGAATACCAAGCCCTATTGGATTCCTACGGAATCAATAATTAATTCGGTTTTAATTCTCTTTTGATTCGAAGGAATTTAAGAGAAAAATAAAGAAAGAACATGACAAACGAATTTGTTTTAGAAGCCATAAGTAGAGAGTTTCCAGAAAGTATACTCTCCCACTCGGAGCCGTACGGAATGCTCACTCTAACGATCAAAAAATCCGACATAAAAAAAGTAGTTCACTACCTTAAGGATTCTTCGCTAGAGATTAATTTCCTAACCGACATTTGTGGTATCCATTACCCGGATGATCCTCAGAATGAATTGGGTGTAATCTATCATTTACACAATATGAAAGAGAACTTCCGAATCAGATTGAAAGCTTTTACAAAAAAGGAAGGAGCCTCATTTGATACTCTTACTGATTTGTATGCGGGAGCCAACTGGATGGAACGAGAAACCTACGATTTTTTTGGAATCGATTTCGTTGGACACCCGGATTTAAGAGTCATACTTAATATGGAGGATTTAGGATACCATCCTATGCTTAAAGAATACCGTTTAGAAGACGGAACACGCACCGATAAAGACGACAAAATGTTCGGTAGATAAAACGTCCATTTGTTCAGTTAAAATAGGCCTTTATGAAAGACAATCAATTATCTAATATACTCAACCAGTACGAGTCGAAAGAGCAGATCGATGGTCAGCTTTACACTTTAAACCTTGGTCCAACACACCCAGCCACCCACGGAATTTTCGAAAACGTATTGACTATGGATGGGGAAAGAATTGTACACGATGAACAAACCGTCGGCTACATTCACCGAGCTTTTGAAAAAATATCCGAACGAAGAAATTTCGCTCAGATCACCACGTTAACCGATCGAATGAACTACTGCTCTGCACCGATTAATAACATTGGTTGGCATATGACCGTGGAGAAGTTAATTGGTTGCAAAACATCAAAGCGTATTGATTACATGCGTGTTATTATGATGGAGCTTGCTCGAATTGCAGACCATATGGTTTGCAACGGAGTTATTGCTATGGATGCTGGTGCAATTACAGGACTAACTTACCTCTTTAGAGAAAGAGAAGCTATTTACGAAATGTATGAGCAGATTTGCGGAGCTAGAATGACTACGAATATGGGAAGAATTGGAGGCTTTGAAAGAGACTTCAGTCCGAAATTCCATGAACTACTTCAGACTTGGCTTAAGAAGTTCCCTAAAATTTGGGGAGAATTCTGTTCACTTAACGAAAGAAACAGAATCTTTATGGATCGTACCATTGGTGCAGGTCCTATCTCCTTAGAACGAGCACTTTCTTACGGCTTCACTGGGCCTAATTTACGTGCAGCAGGTCTTGATTATGATGTGCGAGTAAATTCACCTTATTCGTCTTATGAAGACTTTGATTTCATTGTTCCTATAGGAACTGCTGGTGACACCTACGATCGTTTCATGGTAAGACAGCATGAAGTATGGGAAAGTTTAAAAATCATAGAACAAGCTTATAAAAATCTTCCGGAAGGGAATTTCCACGAAGATGTGCCTGAATTTTATCTTCCTGAAAAAGCGGAAGTGTATAATAGTATGGAGGCCCTAATCTACCATTTCAAAATTGTTATGGGTGAAACGGATGTTCCGAAAGGAGAAGTCTATCACTGCGTAGAAGGAGGAAACGGTGAACTTGGATTTTATCTTGTAAGCGATGGAGGAAGAAGTCCTTACCGTCTACATTTTAGAAGACCTTGCTTTATTTATTACCAAGCCTATCCAGAAATGATTAAAGGACAGATGATTTCGGATGCGATTGTTACCATGTGTTCCATGAATGTAATTGCAGGCGAACTTGACGCATAATTAAATTAACTTAATATAAAGGAATTCAAACCTAAAAAAGGAATTCCAATAAATAAAACTGGACAAAACAATGAGTGAAACCATTGCATTTAAACCTGAAACGCTCGATAAAGTCAACCAGATTATAGCTCGATATCCAGAAGGAAGGCAAAAATCTGCATTGATTCCCATTCTGCATTTAGCGCAGAAAGAATTTGATGGCTGGCTGGATGTACCGGTTATGGATTACGTAGCAAGTCTACTTTCCATCCGTCCGATTGAAGTGTATGAAGTAGCTACTTTTTACACGATGTTTAATATGAGACCGGTCGGGAAGTATGTACTAGAAGTATGTAGAACAGGACCGTGCTTAACAAGAGGAAGTGAAAAAATATTGGACCATATTCGAACAACCTTAGGAATAAAAGACGGAGAAACAACTCCCGATGGTTTATTTACTCTTAAGGCAGTAGAATGCCTCGGAGCCTGCGGTTATGCACCGATGCTACAATTAGGCAAGTTTTATCACGAAAATTTAACAATAGAAAAAGTAGACGAAATCCTGGAGTTATGCCGACAGGGTTCAATCGCTTTGGATTAATTTATTACTAGCAACATGAGTAAAAAACTTTTACTTAAAGATGCCCATATAGAAGGTATTCGTCATTTTGATGTTTATCGGAAACAAGGGGGATATGAAGCTGCTGAAAAGGCTTTCAAACTCACTCAAGAAGAGATTTTAGAAGAAGTAAAAGCCTCAGGATTACGCGGAAGAGGAGGTGCTGGATTCCCTACAGGACTTAAGTGGAGTTTCCTTGCCAAACCGGAAGGAGTTCCAAGACACTTAGTAGTTAATGCTGATGAATCAGAACCGGGTACTTTTAAAGACCGTTATTTAATGGAATACATTCCTCATCTACTCATTGAAGGAATGCTTATTTCCTCTTTTTGTTTAGGTTCTAATGTATCTTACATTTATATCCGTGGAGAGTATTCCTGGATACCAGACATTCTCGAACAAGCAATCGAGGAAGCAAAAGCTGCTGGATTTTTAGGTAAAAACATTCTTGGAACCGGATACGACTTAGAAATCTATGTTCAAAGGGGTGCGGGAGCTTACATCTGTGGTGAAGAGACCGCATTATTAGAATCCTTAGAGGGGAAAAGAGGAAACCCAAGACTTAAACCTCCGTTCCCAGCGGTTAAAGGACTTTGGGAAAGACCAACCGTAGTAAATAACGTGGAATCTATCGCTGCAGTTGTACCTATTCTAAATATGAATGGTGCCGAATACGCAAAAATAGGTGTTGGTCGCTCCACGGGAACCAAGCTCATTTCAGCTTGTGGAAATATAAACAAACCTGGAGTTTATGAAATCGACATGACCATTACGGTGGAAGAGTTCATCTATTCCGATGAGTACTGTGGAGGAATTAAGGACGGCAAACGTTTAAAAGCTTGTATCCCTGGAGGTTCTTCTGTTCCAATTTTACCAGCGAACTTACTACTTAAAACCATCAACGGCGAGCCGCGACTAATGAATTACGAATCCCTTGCCGACGGAGGATTTGCAACAGGTACTTCTATGGGTTCTGGAGGGTTTGAAGTATTAGACGAAGATCAATGTATTGTAGAGCACACTATGAGCTTAGCGAGATTTTATGCGCATGAAAGTTGTGGCCAGTGCACACCTTGCCGTGAAGGAACTCCATGGATGTATAAAATCCTTAAAAAAATAGAAATGGGTCAAGGAACCATGGAAGATATTGATCTGCTGTGGGACATTCAAAGAAAAATTGAAGGAAATACAATTTGCCCTTTAGGTGACGCAGCCGCATGGCCTGTGGCCGCAGCTATTCGTCACTTTAGAGATGAATTTGAATGGCACGTAAAAAATCCTGAATTGGCATTAAAACAAAATTATGGATTAGCAGGATATGCAGATCCAATACCAGCTGTGACAACAAACGCATAATTGGAGTGGTTGGTTGTTCTAACCATACAAACTGAAGTAAAACAAGCCATAGAAAAAGAGGCAAAAGCCAATATTATGAGCGAAGAAGTAAAAAAATTCAAAGTCACCGTAGACGGACAAACCGTTGAAGTAGACCCAGGAACCACAATTCTTGAAGCAGCACGACTTATTGGTGGACAATCCGTTCCGCCTGCCATGTGTTATTATAAACCGTTAGAATCAAGTGGAGGAAGATGCCGAACTTGTCTAGTGGAAGTAAGCAAAGGTTCAGATGCAGATCCGCGACCTATGCCCAAACTTGTTGCCAGCTGCCGCACCACCGTAATGGACGGAATGGAGATTAAAAACTTAGAATCCGAAAGAACACAAGAGGCAAGAAAAGCAGTAACCGAGTTTCTACTGGTCAATCACCCACTGGACTGTCCAATTTGTGATCAGGCGGGTGAATGTCATTTACAAGATTTAGGATACGAGCACGGAGTCTCTCATTCAAGAACCGAATTCGAAAGAAGAACTTTTGAACCGGAAGACATCGGACCGCACATTAAATTGCATATGAACCGATGCATTCTATGTGCAAGATGCGTACTAGCAGCTAATCAATTAACAGAGGGACGTGATCACGGAATCCTTTTCAGAGGAGAACATGCAGAAATTTCAACTTATTTGAATAAGGCTTTAGAAAGCGACTTTTATGGAAATGTGATTGATGTATGTCCAGTGGGAGCTTTAACCGATAGAACTTCACGTTTTGCAAGTAGAGTTTGGTTTACTAAACCTATGGATGCTTCTTGTCAATGTGATAAGTGTTCGGGTAAGGTAGTTTTATGGATGAAAGGTGAAGAGGTCATTCGAGTTACCGCCAGACAAAACCAGTACGGAGAATCAGAAGAATGGATTTGTAATACTTGTAGATTCGAGAAAAAAGACGTTAAATATTGGAATCTTGAAGGGCCAAGAGCCATCGATAGACATTCTGTGATCTCACTGAACCATTACCAAAAGCCAAAGAACGAACATCTGAAACTGGAAAACTTAGGTGCTAAGGAACTTAGTGCTGAAGATCAGAAACAGGCTGAAGATCAAGTATAATTGTTATAAAGAGTACTCTACTAAGTAGAGAAGATCAAGATAAAAACTTATGGATTTAATTACATTTAAAATTATTCTTGTAGTTGCACTTTTCGCTGTATCACTTGGGGTAGCAGCGTATTCAACTTGGGGTGAGCGTAAGCTAGCTGCCATACTACAGGACCGAATTGGTCCGAACCGTGCAGGACCCTTTGGGCTACTACAACCCTTAGCCGATGGTGGAAAGCTGTTCTTCAAAGAAGGATTTATTCCACAAAACGCAGAGCGATTCCTTTTTATATTAGGACCGTCGATCACCATGTTTATTGCACTGATTACCGGGGCTGTAATTCCGTGGGGCAAATCACTTAATATCGGAGGCGAATCCTTTGTTATTCAAGTTGCCAACATCGATGTTGGGGTGTTATTTTTAATTGGTATGGTTTCCATTGGGGTTTACGGTATGATGATCGGTGGATGGGCTTCCAATAACAAATACTCATTGATTGGTGCGATCCGCGCCTCATCGCAGATGATTTCTTATGAATTAGCAATGGGATTGTCCCTACTCTCCATCATTATGATGAGTGGAAGTTTAGACTTACACAAAATTGTTTTAGATCAGGGAACCGGGAAACTTTGGGGTCTGTTTTCATTGGATGGACTCAACTGGAACATTTTCTATCAACCCCTCGCATTTATTATCTTCTTGGTGGCTGCTTTGGCAGAAACCAACCGGCATCCCTTTGATCTTCCTGAATGTGAATCAGAATTAGTTAACGGATACATGACCGAGTATTCTTCTATGAATTTTGGAATGTACATGTTTGGAGAATATGTTAACATGTTTATATCGAATGCTTTAATCGCCACACTCTTTTTCGGAGGATTCAATTATCCAGGAATTGAGTGGGTGACGCAGAATTGGGGAGAAAACGTAGCAGGAATCTTGAGTATTTTATCAATTCTAGGAAAAACAGTCATTGGAATTATGATCTTTATGTGGATCCGCTGGACCATTCCTAGATTCCGATACGACCAGTTGATGCATTTAGGATGGAAATCTCTAATTCCTTTAGCACTTTTAAACCTGGTTGTAACAGGCGCAGTTATCCTTTTAGCAGGAGCTTAAAAAAAATAAATTAAAATCGAGGAACAGAAATCGGGGAAACCTCTTTCACTCCTTATTTAAATACGGATTCAAATGAAATTAACAAACCGGTCCAAAGTAGTTTCCAATAAGGAAATGACCTTTATGGAGAAAATCTATCTTCCTGAGATCATCAAAGGAATGGCCATTACTTTACGTCATGCCATCGAAGGTCCAAAAGGGAAAGTATTTTCTTACCCGGAAGTCGAAAAGCCGAGAGCAAAAGTTTGGCGAGGACTTCATGTATTAAAGAGAGACGAAGAAGGAAGAGAAAGATGTACAGCTTGTGGGCTGTGCGCAGTTGCTTGTCCAGCGGAGGCCATTACCATGACTTCATGTGAAAGAACTGCAGAGGAAAAGGATCTTTATCGTGAAGAAAAGTACGCTTCAGTCTATGAAATCAATATGCTAAGATGTATTTTTTGTGGAATGTGCGAGGAAGCCTGCCCGAAATCTGCCATTTATCTAACCGATAGACTCGTCGATGTGGAAACTAACCGCGGCTCCTTTATTTACGGTAAAGACAAATTGGTTGAAGATATCAACAACCGTATTGATATTACCGATCGTCAAAGTGAACTTCAAAAAAAGGCAGTTAAATAATGGAACAGATACTATTTTTCATTGTCGCATTCATCGCTGTTGCTAGTGCATTTTACTTTGTATTCGCACGCTCCCCGATGTACTCCATCCTTTCGTTAATCCTAACGATGTTCTCTATTGCAGGAATGTATGTTCTATTAAATGCACAATTCCTTGGAATCGTGCAAATCATCGTTTACGCAGGCGCCATCATGGTACTGTTTCTTTACATTCTAATGATGCTTAACCTGAACAAATTTGATGAAAGTAAAAAGCAAAATCTGCTCAAATTTGTTGGAGTCTTCGCCGGAGGAATCCTACTTATCGGAATCTTAGGAGCCTACAGAGGAATTGCAGAAAATATTTATGCCCCTGAAGGAATTGATCACAATGTGGGTCTAACAAAAAACTTAGGGAATCTATTGTTTAATGAATACGTACTACCGTTCGAACTTGCTTCCATTTTAATTCTTGCAGGAATTGTGGGTGCTGTATTAATCGGTAAAAAAGAATTGTAATATTATGGGAGAAGTAAACACTTTTATTCAAAGCGTACCCCTGAACTATTTCATCGTGCTTTGCTCCGTGCTCTTTTCGCTAGGAGTAACGGGCGTGCTTTTAAGAAAGAATGCGATCATCGTTCTAGGTTGTGTTGAGCTGATGCTTAATTCAGTCAACCTACTGCTTGCTGCATTTTCAAGCTATATGGGAGATGGACACGGACAAATTTTGGTTTTCTTTATTATGGTGGTAGCTGCTGCCGAAGTAGCTGTAGGGCTAGCAATTATCGCAATGCTCTATAGAAACACCCGTTCAGTGGACATCAGTATTTTTAACAAATTAAGAGGATAGAAAAGAATGGAAAATTTGGTTTATACAATTGTACTTTTACCTCTAATTGGTTTTTTAATCAATGGGCTTTTTGGGAAAAATTTACCCAAAATGGCTGTTGGTACGCTCGCTACCCTAGCCGTACTCGTTCCCTTTATAGCAGCCTTAGTCCTATTTTTCAATATGGACACCACTACTCCGCCCACCATTGTAAGAGCGTTTAAATGGTTTACCATTGGAGGAGTTCCTGTTAATTTCAGTTTTCAGATCGATCAGCTATCCATTATGATGGTTATGATTATCACTGGAATTGGATCCTTAATTCATTTATACTCTATTGGTTACATGAAGGAAGATGCTGGATTTTACCGTTTCTTCTCCTATTTGAACCTTTTTATCTTTATGATGCTTTTGCTTGTGATGGGATCCAATTATCTGATCCTGTTCATTGGTTGGGAAGGTGTAGGACTATGCTCTTATCTACTCATCGGATTCTGGCATAAAAACAAAGAATTTGGTAAAGCAGCCCGTAAAGCTTTTATAATGAACCGTATTGGTGACCTGGGGCTACTCATGGGGATTTTAATGATCGCTTACCAGACCAATGCACTGGATTATTTGTCGGTAGCACAAAATTCAGCTAAATTTTCAATTGACTCACCAGTAATCATCTTTATCTGTGCCTCTCTATTTATCGGAGCGGTGGGTAAATCAGCCCAGTTTCCACTTTACACATGGTTACCTGATGCGATGGCCGGTCCTACTCCTGTTTCTGCGTTAATTCACGCTGCAACTATGGTAACGGCAGGTATCTATTTAGTCGTTCGCTCCAATTTCTTATATGCTTTAGCTCCAACCGTAAGCGATGGTATTCTTTTCATAGGATTACTTACAGCACTACTAGCAGCCTTTTATGCATTAAGACAAAACGATATTAAGAAAGTCTTGGCCTACTCTACTGTATCTCAATTAGGTTTTATGGTGGCAGCACTTGGACTTGGTGCCTACAACGCAGCTATGTTCCATTTAATGACTCACGCTTTCTTTAAAGCACTTTTGTTCTTAGGTTCTGGATCGGTGATTCATGCCATGGGAGGAGAACAAGACATGCGTTTTATGGGTGGATTAAAAGATAAGATTAAGATTACGCATTGGACCTTTTTAATTGGAACCTTCGCTATTGCAGGAATGCCGCTTTTCTCTGGGATGATTTCAAAAGATGAAATTCTAATTTCAGCTTGGGCAAAAAATCCTGTATTCTGGGTGATATTGTTTGGAATTGCTGCCCTCACGGCTGCCTATATGTTCCGACTTTATTACTTAACCTTCCATGGAGAATTTCGTGGAACCCCAGAGCAAAAGAGTCACTTACATGAAAGTCCAGTATCAATGACTTTACCTTTAGTGGTCCTCGCTGTACTTTCCGTGGTAGGAGGATTTTTCAATCTTCCCCACATTATAGCCCATGGAGACTATGCTCACTTAGCGCATTGGATTGCGCCTGTATTAGCCGAGCAAGTAAGAAGCCAAATGGAGGCAAATATTTCCGGAATTACTTTAACAACCGAACTTATTCTAATTGGAATCACAATCGCCATGTTTTTTGTGGTTTGGTTCTATATTAGAAATCTTTACGGTAAAAAAGGGAAACTTGCCTTGGCCGAAGCCCAATACCAAGGTTGGGAAAAATTATCTGTAAAAAAACTGTATATCGATGAGCTTTACAACGCGCTAATCGTTAGGACTGTCGAAGGATTAGGCCGTGCTGGAAAATTATTTGACACCGCAGTTTTAGATAAAGTCGTTGATTTCATTGGAGACGGCGCTGAAGAAAGCGGCAAATCAATGAAACGTATTCAAAACGGTAATGTAGAAAATTACGTTTTGGTTATGGCTTTAGCCGTTGGAATTATTTTGATTGTTAACTTTATATTACAATAATAATGTCGTATCATTTATTAGCATTATTACTATTACCCCTTGTAGGTAGCTTAATTCTATTTTTTTATAAAGGAAAATTAAGTAAGAATATTGCCTTAGGGATCTCGCTTGTATCAACTGTAATTGGTTTTTGCACACTGTATGAACTCGATGTCACTAGAACTTTAGACCAAGTACTTCAAAACGAAATCACCTATCCTTGGATGCAGTTTGTTAAAAGTAGTTTGCATTTTGGAATTGATGGGATGTCCATGCTTATGGTCCTTTTGACCAATATACTGGTTCCATTAATTATTTATTCTTCTTTTAATGAAAAGCCGGGTTATCCTGCTAGTTTCTATGCCTTGATTTTATTAATGCAGTTTGGACTCATTGGAGTGTTTACTGCGCTAGATGGACTACTATTTTACCTTTTCTGGGAAGTCACTTTAATTCCGATTTGGCTTATTGCTGGAATGTGGGGGCAAGCCGACAAAAAGCTACAGTTCACTACGAAGTTTTTTGTTTACACATTCGTAGGTTCACTTTTCATGCTAGGAGGGTTTATTTATGTGTATTTGTATTCTCCTTCTTTTGCGGTTACAGACATGTACAATGCAGCTCTAAATGAAACCCAGCAAACGTTTGTATTCTGGTTCATCTTTTTTGCATTTGCAGTGAAATTGCCGGTCTTTCCATTTCATACTTGGCAACCAGACACCTATACCTACTCTCCTACCCAAGGCACCATGCTTTTGAGTGGTATTATGCTTAAAATGGCCATCTATGGAATCTTCCGTTACTTACTACCAATAACCCCTTTAGCCATTGGAGGAATTTCCGGATCCATTGTACTTATTTTAGCAATCATTGGTGTACTGCACGGAGCAATCATCGCCTTAATTCAAAACGATATAAAGCGTATTTTCACTTACTCTTCCTTCTCCCACGTGGGTTTAATGGTAGCAGGTATATTTGCTACGTCCTTATTAGTTCTTAATGGGGAAAAAACGATAGAAGGAGGTCAAGGTGCTTTAATACAAGCTTTTGCCCACGGATTTAATATTGTTGGACTATTTTACTGCGCCGATATTTTAATTAAACGATTTAAAACAAGAGACATCCGTCAAATGGGAGGACTGGCTCAAGTGGCACCAAAATTTGCGGTACTCTTCATGATCGTTTTATTAGGATCCGTTGGACTCCCACTAACGAATGGTTTTATTGGGGAGTTTATTCTTCTAAAATCAATTTTCCATTACAATGTTCTAGCAGCCATCATCGCTGGTATCACTATAATTTTGGCCGCTGCATACCTATTTAGAGCTTACGGCCATAGTATGTTAGGAGAAGGGGATGTAGCGCAGTTACAAAGCGGGAAAGATTTATCCAATTCTGAATTTGCAGTCTTAGCTTCTATTGCTGGAATGGTCATCTTATTTGGAGTATTTCCACAACCAATTTTAGAATTGGTGAGTAGTTCGTTGAAGTTTATCTACCAGTCAATGGTAAGTTAATTATAGTAAAAATGAGTGTACTGATTATTGTTTTCTTAACGGCAATTGCCGCTTTATTCTCTGGCGTATTTGGTCAAGGAAAATGGTCCAGATATATTGGGATTACAGGGCTTTTAATCGCCTTGTATGTCAGCTATTTGCCTGAATTGACTTTCTTTTTGGAATACAAAAGCATGTTTGAATACGGTCCCAATACGGCTTTATTTACTAGAATTTCCCTGGTAGTTACTCTACTAATCTTCTTTATCGCAGCTTTTGCCTTCTCTAATCACCGTTCCCATCAAAGTGAGCTCTACGCACTTATGCTATTTGCATTAAGTGGCGCTATTGTACTCTTTGGTTATCAAAACCTAGTGACGCTCTTTCTAGGAATAGAGATTCTATCCATTCCACTTTACGTGATGGCTGGGGCAAATAAATCAGATCTAAGATCGAATGAGGCCTCATTAAAGTATTTTTTAATGGGATGTTTTGCTACTGGTTTTCTACTCTTTGGAATTGCACTGATCTACGGAACTGCAGGAAGTTTTGATCTCTATCAAATTCATCAGTACGTAATGGAATACCCAAGTGATCTGATGCTCATTATGGGGATCATTATGATGATTGCGGCGATGGGATTCAAAGTAGCCTTAGCTCCATTTCATATGTGGAGTCCAGACGTATACCAAGGATCGCCTTCACTTATCACCACCTTCATGATGAGTGTGGTTAAAATTGCAGGATTCTTCGCTTTCTTCCGTTTAATGACTATCGCGTTTTATGGAGCCTATGAGCAGTGGTTTACAATTCTTGGAGTAATGATTATTATTACTTTGTTTTTAGCCAATACAATGGGGCTAGCACAAACCAATGCAAAGAGAATGCTTGCATATTCTTCTGTATCGCATGCAGGATATGTAGGACTCATATTCTACGGTATTAATAACTTATCAACTTATAATTTAGCCTTCTATTTATTTGCCTATGCGCTGGCTTCAATCGGAGTAATGATGTGCTTAATCTGGGTGGAGAAAATTAAAAGAGAAACCTCTTATAATGCTTTTAAAGGTCTTGCAAAAACAGAACCTATCTTAGCAGTAACAGCGACTGTATCCATGCTGTCCATGGCGGGAATCCCACTTACCGCTGGGTTTATGGGTAAATTTGCTCTCTTTACTCAAGCAATGAACGGAGCCTTATTTTTAGTCATTGTTGCTATTCTTGGTTCTGCTATATCCATCGCATACTATTTAAGATTAATCATGGCTATGTTCTTCTTCAAGGAATCAAGCTTTAATACGAAAGAAAAAACAACCTTAACTTATAAGATTGTTGGGGTATTTCTAATTATTGCGCTCCTACTACTTGGAGTATATCCTGATCTATTTGCTATGCAATTTCTAGGATAAAAACCTAAATATAACTCACTATAAGGCTTGCAATTTTTGTAGGCCTTTTTTGTACACCGTTGATTTGGAATTACTATCAAACCTATCAGTAAATACCTAACCTAAATCAGAAAAGCAAATAGTAAATAAATACGATGCTCTTAATTAAATTCTAGAATTTGGATGAGGCTCTACTGATCTAAAATGAACCACTAGCTTAGCTCCTACGGGTAGAATATGTCCCTAAGTCTCGATCCATTAACTTGTATTGCATATCGTCTAACTAGATTCAGTAGAACAATATTTGCATAAAAAAAGACCGGTTTCAACCGGCCCTTAAAAGTTGTGAAAAATATTTCACTAGTTCTTTTTAAATACTTGATACCCTGAAACCGGAAGTTTCACATGGTAACTTCCTTCCAGTTTAATTTTCTCGCCTGTAAAAACATCTGTATAATCTCCTTTTAACTCATGGAAAGAAATTACTTGATCTACCGGCTCTTTTGAAAAGTTAAGAACGGTAAGCACTTGATCATTACCATGAATCCTAAGATACGCAAGCATCTTCTTATCTTCTAATACTGGGAAAAGATAGGTTCCAACTTCTGGATCTCCTCCTTTCAAGGCTGGATTGGAAGATTTTAAATTAAGAAGGGTTTTATAAAAATTGTGAAGTGCAGGATTTTGATTCCAAGGAATAGGATCTTTTTCGAAAAATTCTAATCTCTTCGTCTCTAATGGAAGCTCTTGTCCATTATATATTAGGGGAACTCCATTCCAGGTAACAGAAAATACTGCAAGAGGTTTTGCTAGAACACCGTATTTTTCGTATTCGGTTCCATTCCAAGTATTCTCATCGTGATTGGAAGTAAACCAAGCTCTCATCGATCCATCACCAATATCGGAATACTTCTTTAATAGATCCATTAATTCC
Source organism: Bacteroidota bacterium (assembly GCA_023393915.1). Lineage (GTDB taxonomy): Bacteria > Bacteroidota > Bacteroidia > Flavobacteriales > Weeksellaceae > Planobacterium_A. The sequence goes on from JAEXBS010000047.1 coordinate 552,030, forward strand.
GAAATAGCCAAGTCCTTTTCATTGTAATCCTTAGTCTTATGCATCCAATTCCAAATATAACTAGCATCAAATACTTTTCCGTATTCCGGAGTATCTAATTCATCAAACTCACCAAGCCAAAAAAGTGGTTTTACTTTATCGAGTTCAGGACGGGCCTCCTCCCAAAAATCCACTTCTACCCAAGAGGCCAGATCACAACGGAATCCGTCAATGTTTGTTTCTTTTACCCAAAACTTCATACTCTCAATCATCGCTTTGCGCAACCCAGGATTACTGTAATCTAGTTCGATAATATCATCCATACCAGAGGCTATCTGAAAATCTCCTGTGTTAGGATCTTTTAAGTAGTACTCAGGATTCGTTTTGGTCCAAGTATGATCCCATCCGGTATGATTGGCCACCCAGTCAATAATTACTTTGAATCCCATAGCATGGGCTTTATCGACCAAAGCTTTAAAATCTTCTAGCGTTCCGAATTCAGGGTTAATGGAAGTATAGTCCTGTGCAGCATACTGACTCCCTAAGCTTCCTTTCTTATTCTTTTCTGCAATAGGAGTAATGGGCATAAACCATAACGTTTCAACACCCATAGCCTTAAGACGTGGAAGGTGCGCTTGGAATGCATTAAAAGTACCTTCTGGAGTATATTGTCGGATATTAACTTCATAAATGTTTGTGGTATGTTTCCACTCCGAAGGATTCGCTTTCATCTGTTTGTTTTTACTTAGCGTGGTGCAACTTAATAGGCTGAGCCCAATAAGGGCAACAAGAACCAGTTTTCTCATAAACTTAAAATTTTAAACTAGAATCTTTGAAATAGTTATTCTAATCAGTACCTACAAAGTTAATGAAATAAGCAAAAATTAAGGCATAAAAAAAGCCATCCTTTCTGGACAGCTCCCTTTATCTTTTCTACTTTAAGATTAATCTTCATCCTGAGAAAAATTATCTTCGGAAAAATCATCATCCTCCTGATCAAAGTTATCATCACTGTAATCGTCGTCAAACGAAAAATCATCGTCGTCACTAATAAAATTAACTGGTGCTTTACTTTTATTATGCCCCCCACTTTTACCAGGAGCTTTTAATGGAACACTCCCAAAGCGATAAACGGTAATAGGATAATTCACTGCCGGTTTTTCAGGAATAATCTCTACTAGCTCACAGAAAAACTCCCATAGATCTAAAAGACCATACTGAAACTGGGCTTTGTCCCCCTCTGCTTCAAAAACTTCACTGATATAGACATCTGACATGATTTCACCATCACCCTCGTCACTCATATCCTCTAAGGGTACACTCTTAACAATCTGCCCGTCGGACTCTAATAAATTAAAATTGGACAGTTCTTCACCTTGGAGTGAAAAAGCGCTTTTAATACCTAGATGCAGGTTCCAAAGTGTTTGTTTTCCTTTGATCTCAACATCGCGGAAGATGTCCTCCTTGGTGTCCAAAATGACACGGATTTTATAGACCATAATGCAATAAAAACATTTATAAAGTTGATTTTTAAACTGTTTTATAGAGCTACAAATATAAAACAATTGAAAATCCTTACTAAAGAAAATTGCTCTTTTTATTTACGAAAAATAGTTATAAATTTTCGCCCTCCTCTTACGCTTTTTCTAGAAAAAAACTAAACTTAGTCCCTTCCAAATAAACGCTCTCAACACGAATCGTTTCGTTGTGGGCTTCCATAATATGCTTGACAATGGCCAGTCCAAGTCCGCTCCCCCCTTCTCTTCTATTTCTAGAGGATTCTACGCGATAGAACCTTTCGAAGATCCGTGGAAGAGATTCGGGTTTAATCCCCATACCATTATCTTCCACTTCAATATGGATCTTATTTTTAAGTACTGTAATCTTTACTTGAATATGTGCTTTTTGACGGTTGGCATAATGAATCGCATTGGAAACCAAATTAATGAGTACCTGTTCTATCTTCTGCTTATCCGCAAGGGCAAATATTTGGGGATGATCGGCCACAATTGAAAGCTGAGCATTGCGGTCTTGAGCATCCAAGTCTAGCATATCAAAGACTTCCTTAACCAATGCTATTAAATCAAAATTCGAAAGTTTAAGTTTAATTTCACCTGCCTCAAACCGATTAATCATATCCAGGTCGTTCACAATATTGATAAGTCTTTCTACGGATTTGCCAATTCTGTGAATGTACTTGTCTCGAATAGCTAGGTTATCAACTGCACCGTCCTTTAAAGTCTCCACATACCCTTGAATAGAAAAAAGTGGTGTCTTGAGTTCATGGGATACGTTCCCAATATACTCTTTACGGTAAGCTTCCATTTCTTTGATCATATCGATCTCCGTGGCACTACGATTTAATTTTTCGGAAAGCTCTTTAAAACCTGGATTCTCAGGATCAGAAAAAAAATCTTTCGGCAGCTCCCCGGCCATTTTCCTTAGCTGCTTTTTAGAATAGTAACGGATCAAGAAATCAACGCCGATGTAAGTAATTATATAAATAAGAATTATACTTATTAAAAAAAGGACCGTATAGTTAATACGATTGCTAAGTGATTTAGTGTAGTAATCAAAAAGATAAACGATGACTGTAATGGCCACAGTCATTGCTAAGGCGGCACCGGAGGATATCCTATTCACTGAGCAACTTTAAACTTTAAACGACTAATTTATATCCGATCCCTTTCAATGTTTGGATACTGGCATCACCTAACTTTTCGCGAAGCCTACGAATATGAACATCAATCGTACGCTCGCCAACAATCACATCGTTTCCCCATACTTTTTCTAATATCTCTTCTCTTTTAAATACCTTCTGCGTATTAGAAGCTAAAAGATAGAGCAAGTCGAACTCTTTTTTAGGTAAAAGAAAAACTCTTCCTTTCTGAGTAACTCTAAAATTATCTTTATCTATTACTAAATCCCCTATCTCAATAACTTTATGTACTTCTTCGGCTTTGGTACTAAGTTGTAGAAGCGCATTAATTTTTGAAATAAGCACTTTAGGCTTGATCACTTTAACTACATAATCATTGGCTCCTGCTTGGTATCCTGCTAATTGAGAAAACTCCTCCCCTCTTGCAGATAAAAAAACAATAAGTGTATTTTGAAGTTCAGGCAATTTCCTTAAATCTTGGCAGGTTTCGATTCCGTCCTTCTCAGGCATCATTACATCAAGAAGAATCAAATCAGGCTTAATTTCTCTCGCTTTTTCAATTCCTTCATTTCCGTTATCTGCCGTATATACAGAATAACCTTCCTTTTCTAAATTGTACGATAGAATCTCTAGAATATCGTGTTCGTCGTCGATTAAAAGAATTTTCTTCTGGCTCATTTTTTACTCTTCCAATGAATTAAGCTATAAAATTAACCATTTTCTTTCAAGTGGAAAATTAAGGCCGGGTAGTTTACATAAAGTTAACATTCCATCCGCCTAGTTAATACAATCGTAATAAAATATTAAACATTCTTAAACACCACCTGGCAGAGCCTATTTGTTCCTTTGCAACGAATTATAATACGTTAGAACAATACGATGAAACTAAGAAAAATCAGCGTTGCTGCTCTCTTTTTGAGCGCATCATTTAGTACTCTCTATGCTCAGACTACTACAGACACAGTAAAGACTGAGAAGAAGATTGAAGGAGTCACAATTATTGGAACTACTTCCAAGGGTAACGAAAGTAACATTATCAGCGTTCAGAGAAGAAGCGTGGAAGTTATTGAACGAGTAGGTTCTGCCCAATTGGAAAAACAAGGTGTTGGAGACGTATCCATTGCAGTAACCAAAGCAACCGGAGCTCAAAAACAAGAAGGAAGTGGACAAGTTTTCATCCGAGGTCTTGGCGATCGAAGTAATTCAACAACAATGAACGGTCTGCCTATCCCATCCAACGATCCAGCTTTTAAAAACATTGACTTAAGTATCATTAAGACCGACATGATTGATTTTGTAGGTCTTGAAAAAGTCTACCACCCAAAACAGTGGGGAGATATGTCTGGAGCTAACGTTGATATTGTATCGAAAGTTTACACGGGTAAACCTTATTTCAAAGTGAACTTAGGGTCTTCAGTTAATTTAACAGCAATCAAACAAAACTCTTTCCTTAAAGCGGACGGTATTGGATTCTTTGGTTTTGAGCCAATGAAACAGCCTAGCAATAATGAAATCGTTTCCACTGGATTTGCATTCAAAACCAACGCTCAAAACAAACAAGTTTTCACGCCAATCAATAGCAGTTTAGGTATTGACTTCGGGCGTAAATTTGATATTGGACCTGCGGGAAGACTATCGGTATTTGGTTACGCTTCCTTTGAGAACGATCACGCTTACTCGAAAGGTATTTTTGGTGGTGCTTACGATAGTGGAATATCTTCAAATAAATTATACCCTAGATCAGAAGAATACAAAATTGGAACCAATACAACAGGGTTATTTAATTTGAATTACCGAATTAATTCAGATCATACCCTTAATTTCACATCCAACTATATTCACACCTCAGAACAAAAACTAGGACTTTACGAAGGTCATAACCGTGATTTCTTAGACGATCCAAGTGAAAATTCTGGATACGTTCAAATGCGTCGTGCAGTTAATAAAATCAACCATTTATTCATCAATCAACTTCGCGGAGAACACCAACTATCAGAACCTTTAAAGCTCAACTGGAATTTAGGATTCAACCGTTTGGACAGCAAAAGACCTGACCGTCAACAAAACGTTTCAGTTTATGATCGTGCTCGCAACATGAATTACTTTGCAAGTTCAAACCCGGGTGTCAATCACAGATACTATGATTCCCTACTTGAAAACGATTTCGTTGGTCAAATCGGTGTTGAATACGCACTTTCAGAAAACGCAAAATTAATCGTAGGATACAACGGAAGATATAAAGAAAGTGACTTTGAAGCTACTCAATACAACTTCAGAATTAAACTAGCGCCATTTAATTATTACGTAGATCCAATGAATTACGATAGTTTCTTTAGCCAAAGCATGTACCAAACCGGAGCTTACTTTGACATTGTAACTTTCCGTGGAGACATCCGTTTCAATCCAGATACAGCACTACAACCACAAACTTACAACTCAGAAGTACTTAACAATGGTGGATATGCTAACATTGACTACAAGTTCAATGATAAGTTCACAGCACAGTTAGGTGTTCGTTACGATAATTTAAACCAAAAAATGCAGTACAACACTGCGATCTTCTCTAACGGAGGAGAAATTGACAAAAATTACTCCAAAATCCTTCCTGCGTTAAATTTGAAGTACGCAGTGAATGATCGCCAGAACTTAAGGTTCTCTGCATCGAAGACCTACACTACTCCACTTCTTCTTGAGATTGCACCTTTTGAATACGAAGATATCGACGATTCTTCTTACGGTAACGTTGATATTTATCCTTCGGATAACTACAATGCGGACCTAAAATGGGAATTCTTCCCAAAGAGAACCGAGCTTATCTCGATTACAGCATTTGCTAAATACATTCAGAACCCAATTGCTCGTGTAACCGTTGCTTCCTCTGCGAACCTTGCTTCCTTTGCAAACGTTGGAGATACAGGAACTGTATTTGGAGCAGAACTAGAAGTAAGAAAAGACATCGCTGAAATTGGAAACGGTAGACTTTACACCTTCCTAAATGCTTCGTACTTAAATACGAATCAAGAACTAGATGCTCAGAAAGTAAGTGAAGAAAACTCTACAGTCTCTGTTAACTTTATCAAAGACAAAGATAAAATGACCGGTGCCTCTGACTTCCTAGCGAATGTTAACTTAGGTTGGGAGCAAAAATTGGACAACAAGAAGTCGATGGACTTAGTAGCCTCTTATTCTTACATCTCTGATAACGTCTATGCATTGGGTTACGAATCGATCGGAAACCAAGTAGACAAAGCGATCCATACGCTTGATGCAGTAGCAAGATTTAAGCTGGGCAACGGAATAGGACTCTCTTTAAGTGGTAAAAACCTCTTGAACCCTTATTTCACAAGAGTACAGGAAAACGCTCAGGTAACACACACCATCAGAGAATTTAAAAAAGGAATCACCGTAGGAGCGGGAGTTTCTTATGAATTTTAATCAAATAACAATTTTTAATAAATCTAATTTTTAAGTTATGAAAAAGAATCAATTGAAAGTATGGGCAATGGCCATGGTAATCTCGGCAGGATTTGTAGCCCAATCTTGTAGTGATGATGATCCAGAACCAATTCAAAAAGTCGGTATTGCACAAAATCCTGATGACTTCAGAGGAGAAGTTAAAGCAGGAGAGACTGTAACACTTGATGCCAATGTAGTATATACGATTACCGGAGCAGTTCACGTAAAAGAAGGAGGAAAACTTATCATCCCTGCTGGAACTGTATTCAATGCAGTAGGAGGTACAGCCGCTTATGTAACTGTTGAGCAAGGAGGACAAATCTTCGCTAACGGTACTGCAACCAACCCAATCGTATTTACATCAGCTGCTAAGACTCCAGGAAGCTGGGGAGGTTTAGTACTTTGCGGTAGAGCTCCAATCAACAAAGGAACTTCTGCAACTGCTGAGGTTGGTAACGCACAATACGGTGGAACTAACGCTGCTGACAACTCAGGATCAATGAACTTCGTACGTATCGAGTACGCAGGAGCATTACACACTGGAGACAAAGAATTCAACGGACTTTCTCTATTTGGAGTAGGTAACGGAACTAAAATTGAAAACGTTTCTTTAATCAACGGATCTGACGACGGTATTGAATTCTTCGGAGGAACAGTAAACGTATCTAACATCGTTTCTGTTTTCAATGAAGATGATGCTTTCGACTGGACTGAAGGATGGAACGGAACTGCAACTGGAGTTTATACAAAAAGAAGAGCTGATAAAGTGGGTAACCGCGGAATCGAAGCAGATAACAACTCTAACAACAACGATGCAGACCCAAGATCCAACCCAACCATTAAGAACGCAACGTTCATCGGAGCTGATGGTGGTGAATCTGATGGTATCAAATTAAGAGTAGGTACTCACGGAACTTTAGACAACATCGTACTTGAAGGATGGAACACAGGATTTAACTTCGAACACGATGCTACTGTAAACTATTTCCTAGGAGGTGGAAAAATCACCAACGTAAAATTCGTAGGAATTGGAAAAGAAGCATCTGCTAAAAACTCTGCTGGAGAAGGAGTAACTATCCCTGCAGGAACTTACACTGTAAACGCTAACGCTACAGGTGCAGGTTCTGGTTCAGCAACTCCAAGCTGGGCAACAGGATGGTCAGGACTTTAATCTAACTATTATAATTCAAATAGTTGAGCCACTTGATTTAATTTAATTAAATCAGTGGCTTTTTATTTAAAGCACAATCAAAACATTGAAAAAAGGGTACGCTCAAAATGGAGCATACCCTTTTTTACTTTTTACACTGCCCATGAAAAGGCAACTACTCTTCTTCTTCGTACTGTTCTAGAAAATAAGAAAAACTAAAACCATCCACCTCTTCATCTAGGTCCTCTAGGACTACCAATAAATCTTCAAATACCTCCAATTGACCCACTGATAAATTCACCAGTTCTAGATGTAAAGGAAGAGGCAAAGCCCCTGAAATGACATCTGCTAGCGCATCCAAATTGTCACCAAAAAAGGAAGGCAAATCCATCTGTAGCTTCAATTTTTCGTAGAACTCGTCGTAACTTCCGATTGAGCTAAAATCAACATAAACTGTTTTCTCTGGCATAAATTATAATGTTAAATATTGGGTAACTATTGTTTTTGAAAAGTTTTATAATGGTCCTTGGATAGCCATACTTCCCCTTTTTTAGTAAAAACGATACGTGCAGGACCTCTTCTTCCGCAATTGTAATTGACATCCGCCTCCAAGTACGTGTTCTCGATAGGAAGTTTCTTCTCGCGATTAGAGAAAATATCTCCCCCGATGGCTTGACCAGGCAAAACCTCGCAAAGATTTCCTTCACTGGCATCCCAGCCCTTATTTCGAGCTTGGGACTTGGTTATGTAATAGGAAGGAAGCCGACCGTGCTCCTTTACGTAGGCAATGACTAGTTCATCTCTTGTTAGTGATTCAATGTCGGCAGAATTTACGGCGAGCTCTTTGTCTGTAATTACTTCCATCGGTGCAGGTCCTGCCTTTTCTTCAACGGCTTCTCTTCCGGTCAAATCACGAAAATCACCTGCATTTAGAAAGAACAGAGCAATGAACATGACCATAGCTCCAATAAAAAAAAACAATCCTAATTTTAATCGATCTTTATTCATTTGCATATTACTTATCTCCAGTCTTCAGGTATATCACATACCGGAATCGGATTAATTTTATGTTGAGCTGCTTTGTTCATTCTACTGAAAATACGGAAAACTTCTAAATCCCTTCCCGAATAATCTTCCATTGATTTTTGGCCCCACTCTTTTTGAATTTTCTCAAGTTCGGCGTACGACGCCCCTATTTGTTGTTCATCGGTACGCTCCGTGTCCCAAAGTCCATCCGTAGGTATAGCCTTCTGAATGGACTCCACTAAGCCTAGTTCCCTAGCTAAAGCATACACCTCCGTTTTATAAAGATCCGCTATAGGGGAGACATCCACTCCCCCATCTCCGTATTTGGTATAAAATCCAATTCCAAAATCCTCCACTTTATTTCCAGTACCACAGACCAGTAGTTTTGCATTCTGAGCGTAATAATACAAGGTAAGCATTCTTAGTCTTGAACGTGTATTGGCTAAAGACAGCTCCTTGCCTTCACTAGAACTCCCTACCAAAAAAGTATCTTCGAGGGATTCAAATGCAGCAGTAAGATCTACTTTTTGACATTGTATAAGTGGAAACTTACTTTTCAAATCGTTCATGTGTTCCCAAGCTCGATTCACTTCATCACTTTTCTGTCTAATAGGTAATTCTAGAAGAAGTAATTCGAGCCCCGTCATTGCACACAGCGTAGAAACCACTGCAGAGTCCACCCCTCCAGAAACACCGACAACATACCCCTTCATTCCTGATTCTTTAGCATAGGAGGTCAACCACTTGACAATATGCTTAATAATCTTTTTGCTTTCCATATTGCTTTTTAATTCCAATGCTCACAACTCAACTCCTGAGCAAAATTTTACCTATTTTTGTATTTTAGTACGTAAAGATAACAATTGGACTGAAGAGAGAAGGAAAGTTGTCTTATTTTTTTGTCTATTTTTCTGAAAAATGAGATAAAATTATATCAGCTTACACGAATCCCTTTTATTCCTTCAATGAGATTTTTCTAAATATGAAGAAAACACAGATTACACTGGATGTAGAACTCGACGAGAACAATGTGCCAGAATCCATTTTTTGGAATGCTGAGGACGGAGGCATTGAAAAACAACCTACAAAAGCAACGATGATCTCGGTGTGGGACGACCGAACCATGGAAGCCCTTAGAATTGATTTATGGACCAAGGATATGCCTTTAGACCAAATGAAGATGTTTATACACCAAATTCTTGTTTCCCTCTCTCATACCTACGAAAGAGCATCGGGAGAAGAAGACGTTGCAAAATGGATGGAAGACATGGCTGAAGAATTTGCGCAAAAGTCCGCTATTAAAATGTAAAAATAAAATCACATGAAATTTAACACGAAAGTAATCCATGGTAACCAATCTCATGAGCCTCATACAGGATCGGTTAATGTACCGGTATATCTAACCTCAACTTTTGCACAAAAAACTCCTGGTGAATTAAAAGCAGGGTACGAATATTCACGTGCCGCTAATCCCACACGTCAAGCTTTAGAGGACGCTCTCGCTAGTATTGAAAACGGTGAAAAAGGACTTGCGTTTGGAAGCGGTCTTGCAGCGATTGATGCGGTATTAAAACTTTTGAACCCTGGGGATCATGTACTCGCTGTAGACGATTTATACGGAGGAACCTACCGACTTTTTACCCGACTGTTTTCTAAGTACAATCTAGAATTTACTTTTATAGCAATTGAAGAATTTGAACATCTTCAATCGCATCTCAAAGATAACACCAAACTCATATGGTTGGAAACACCAACCAATCCATTAATGAAATTAGTGGATATTGAAAGCGTGGTCAAGCAAGTAGAAAACAAAAACATTTTAGTTGCAGTTGATAATACTTTTGCAACCCCTTACATTCAAAGACCTTTAGATCTAGGAGCAGACATTGTAATGCACTCTGCGACCAAATATCTTGGAGGGCACTCGGACGTGATTGCAGGTGCTTTAGTGACCAAATCAAAAGAATTAGGCGAAGAACTGCATTTCATACAATTTGCAAGTGGAGGTATACTAGGGCCGCATGATTCGTATTTGGTTCTTAGAGGAATTAAAACCCTTTCCCTTAGAATGGAGCGCCACTCTCAAAACGGTATGAAAGTAGCTGAATTCCTAGCTGCTCACCCAGCCATTAAGGAAGTGTTCTACCCAGGTCTTGCTTCAAGTGCTCAACACGAGCTGGCAAAAAAACAGATGAAAGATTTTGGTGGAATGGTCTCATTTAACTTTGCAAGTGGTAAGAAAGAAGAGGCTATTCAATTTTTAGAAAAACTAAAAGTTTTCACATTGGCTGAAAGTCTTGGGGGCGTTGAATCTTTAGCGAATCATCCTGCATCCATGACGCACGCTTCCATACCACAAGAGAAAAGGGAGGAATTAGGAATTTCTGATGATCTTATTCGTCTCAGCGTTGGAATTGAAGATATTGAAGATCTACTTGACGATCTAAGAAAAGCCCTTGGGTAAATCCAATACACTAAAAACAATGGAAGACTTTCAAGCGTACCTGAAAAAGTACTTTTCATTAATTAAATCAGACCACTGGCAAGACGAGCTAGAATCTGCCTTGAAAGAAACCAATCTACTTCTCCTTGACCTAACTGAAGCTCAAGGAGAAGCTAGTTACCAAGCAGGCAAATGGTCCATCAAAGATCTCATTCAGCATCTAATTGACGCGGAACGAATTTTTGTCTACCGAGCCTTACGCTTTGCCCGGGAAGACACTACACCTCTGCCAGGATGGGACGAAGTACCCTACGCAAATTCAGCGAAGGCTGACAAGAGAAGCCTCCAGGATCTTTTGCAAGAATTTCGTTTTGTACGCTCCTCCACGATTCTGTTCTTTGGGGGATTGTCACCGTTTGCCTTAAATCAAAAGGCTTTGGCTAATGGAAATCTAATTTCAGTGGAAGATATTGGAAAATTACTTTTAGGACATCACTATCATCATAATCAAATTCTTAAAGAACGTTATCTAGTTTAATTAATGGAAAAGGCATTAAAAGTACTGCAGTCAGGCGGGGTCATTCTTTATCCTACGGATACCATTTGGGGGCTAGGATGCAATGCCTTGGACGAAAAGGCGATTCAAAGGATCTATGAAATCAAAAAGCGCGATGTGAACCAATCTTTTATCATTCTGGTGGAATCCGAAAAAAGACTCATGGATTTGGTAGAGGTTCCACAGATCGCATGGGATTTAATCGATCTAGCAGAAAAACCTATCACTCTTATCTATGACCATCCTAAAGGTCTACCTTCTTCACTACTTGCCCAAGACGGCAGCATCGGAATTCGTTTAGTAAAGAAACCCTATCTAGTTCAACTCATTTCTAAGCTCAACGCTCCATTGGTTTCTACCTCAGCTAATTTTAGCGGTGAAAAAAGTCCACTTTCATTTTCAGATATTTCTACGGAACTCACAGCTCAAGTGGATTACAGCGAAGAAAGCGAGCGGGATCACAAAAGTATATATCCCGGTTCTTCTATCATTCGAGTTTGGAGCGACGGACGCATTAAGGTGATCAGGGAATAATAACCTAACGGATTTGTATCTTTGCACCTTAATTTATTTGCCTACCTTCAAAATAGGCTAGAAAAGTGACTTAACGGCAATATGAAGATCAATTTAACCCAAAATCCAAATTTTGAACTTTTTCAATTCATTTCCCAGCTGTCAAGCAAGCAGGGCAACTCGATTTACATCGTTGGAGGCTTTGTAAGGGATTTGTTACTGGAAAGAAAAACACCAACGGATATTGATTTTGTGACCGAAGGTTCGGGAATTGAACTTGCTAAACATCTTGCAAAGCACTTAGCGCCTAAAACAAAAGTTTCTATTTTTAAAAACTACGGCACCGCCATGTTTCGCTATCAAGATCTTGAACTAGAATTTGTTGGCGCAAGAAAGGAAAGCTATCAGTCGGAAAGCAGAAATCCTTCAGTTGAAACGGGAAGTTTACAGGACGATTTATTCAGACGAGATTTTACCATCAATGCCCTAGCTATCAATCTTGACCCTAATCACTTTGGAGAACTTATTGACCCTTCAAGCGGGCTAGAAGATTTAGATAAGAAAATATTAAAAACACCTCTAGAACCATTACAGACCTACAGTGATGATCCTTTAAGAATGATGAGAGCGGTTCGATTTGCCTCTACGCTTGGTTTTGCAATCAACGAGGAATCTTTGTCTGCAATCCGAAGTAATTCTTCTAGAATTAAAATTGTTTCTATGGAAAGGGTTGTGACAGAATTCAATAAAATCATGTCCAGTGAAAAGCCTTCCGTAGGATTAAAACTATTAGAATCAACCGGGCTTCTCGATCATATTCTTCCAGAACTTCTAGCGCTTAAAGGGGTGGAAGAAATTGAAGGACAGACTCATAAGGACAATTTCTATCACACCTTAGAAGTTGTAGACAACCTTTCTCTCAATTCTCAAAATCTGTACCTTCGCTGGGCAGCACTGCTGCACGACATTGGAAAAGCGCCCACCAAGAAATTTGTAGAAGGAACAGGATGGACCTTTCATGGCCACGAGTTTTTAGGTTCAAAAATGGTAAAAAGCTTATTCCAAAGACTTAAGATGCCTTTGGGAGCAGACATGCGCTATGTACAAAAAATGGTAAAGCTTTCTTCACGTCCCATTGCTCTAATAACGGACGATGCTTCCGATTCAGCACTAAGGAGATTACTCTTTGATGCAGGTGAAGATCTTGAAGACCTATTTACTCTTTGCAAAGCAGACATCACTACAAAAAATCAAAAAAAGCAACGCAACTTCAAAAAGAATTTTGATTATGTCGCACAAAAAATAAAGGAGGTAGAAGAAAAAGATCAAGTAAGAAACTTCCAACCTCCGGTAAGCGGTGAAGAAATCATGGAGCTTTTTGGACTAAAGCCCGGAAGAGAAATCGGTCAGTTGAAAGAGAAAGTAAAAGATGCGATTTTAGAGGGGACGATAGAGAATGATAAAAAGCAGGCTCTTGACTTTATTATTCTAGAAGCAAAGAGCTTAGGACTTGACCCCATTAAATAAGTAAAAAGCCACCTGTTAGGTGGCTTTTTACAAAATATTCATTTGATTTTAGAACTGGAATTCTATTCCAATGGTATAATTTCTTGGAAGGGTATTGTAACCAATTACATCCGTATAAGGTGTATTAAAAAGATTTCCAATACTTAAATAACCCTCTAACTTATCTGCAATTTTTTGATTCACATGTAGTCCAAATAGATGGTAAGGATCTAACTGGACGTTCTTTACTTCAAACGATTGGTTATCGTAATAAGAGTCACTTCGCTTAGAAACCCATTGATGGGTTAAACGCAAGGAAGTCTTAGTAGGTAGTGCTAATTCTAGAAAAGAATTGGCACGGTGCTTAGGCAAACGTAGTCGAGTAAGCGCATTATCTTTTTCCACAAAACTATAATTGGCTCCAATGCGCAAAGGTTCTACTATTTGGTATTCGGCTACAAGCTCAAAACCTTTAACCTTATTTTCATCAACATTAACAAACTGTCCCACAAAATCTTCCCCTGAGACGTAGGCAAATACGTCTTTTTCATTTCTTAGATAGAACGCTCCGGTTAGTAGTAAACTTTGGTCTTTCTTACCGTAGCTTAAATTGATCTCGTGGCTTAAATTGGTTTCAGGCTTTAAATCTTCGTTTCCACGCGTATAGGGTGGTGTACCATAAGATTGATAAAGTGTCGGCGCGATAAAAGCCGTTGCTAGAGAATAACCTGCTTTAAAGTAATTATCTCCCGAGTCAATTAAATAATATGGATTCACATTGTAAACGACATGAGACCCAAATTTAGAGTGCTCAGTAAATCGCAGACCTGCATCGAGATGCAATTGATTCAAAGAAAATTGACCTAGTACGAAAGCATCAAAGCTTGTATTCTTTGTCTCCTTTTCACTTAAGGTTTCCTCCATCTCTTCTCCACCCCAAGGAAGAGCTTTTGCCCCCATCGCCTGTTTCTCATAAGAGACCCCAGCACTAAGAGAAGCATTAGGTGAAAAAGTATAGTGGTTTAAAAGTTCAATAAACTGATTTTCTCCTTGATAAAAATATTCATCTTGATATGCTCCCTCCACTTTATTTTGAAGTAGGCGCTCTGTGTCTGACCAACGGGTTCGAACCAAAAGTTGGCCGTCCTTATAGTTCAAGTTTCCACCAAGTCCGACATAACGCTGCAAGTCTTTTCCCCGATTCTCACTATCGGCAAAGGCACCAAGATCGTATTGGTGCAAATGATTTTGAATTCCACCCTCAGCATAAAGACCGAACTTCTCATCGGTATACCGTACTCTTGCAGTACCGCTTTGTCTCTCTCTTCCGTCTTTGTCAAAATCCTCTCCCATGGCAGAAGAAATCCCCTCAGACTTTTCATTGGATCCCGATAAATCATAAGACCATCCATTGATTTTTCCACCTACATTTACACTTTGACCAAAAGTTGAAAAAGAACCTCCGTTCACTGCGACTTTTCCTTGTATAGGACTGTTGTAGGATCTATTAGTACGAATGTTAATCACGGAAACCGTAGCATTGGAACCGTAGAGCACCGAAGAAGATCCGTTTAAAATTTCTATTGAAGAAATTCCCTCTAAAGGAATCATTCTTAAGTCCATAGCCGTATAGTCGTTACCCGTCACATCACGCAAGGGAACTCCATCGAGTAGAATAAGTATGTTGGAAAGCTTACCCCCACGAATCTTAGGGCTCTTTGGCTCTTGCGGGTTGTTCTGAGCACCAGTAATCTGGATTCCACTCACTTCTTGCAATACTTCAGACAACTCTTTCCCTCGATAAGCCTTTAAATCTTCTTGGGTCAATAAAGTCACATTTTTTCCCGTTTTGTAAAGCTCCTGAGCCTTCTTTGAGGCTACGGATACTTCTTCAATCTGAGCTTCACTTTCTTGTTGGGCATAAATACTAGTACTAGCGACAAGCAATGCTCCAACCAAAACCATACGTTTTTTCATGTTAATTGTTTTAGTTAAAGAATACTTACCGGAAAAAATAAAGACTAATTTCCCAAGCCGGGCGGCAAGGGGTAAAATAGGCTTTTCCTCCGAAAGCGTTAATAATTCTGAACTTTGTAGATAGGTTTCCTGACTTTCACATTTCCTTACCTTCTCTCTACATTAAAGTAAAAATGGCTGTAATTAAGGAAACTGTTTTATTGTGATTTACAGTTGCGGGGACAGTTGGTGATTTTCGCACCATTCCCTTCTCTAAAAGCAATGCGAAGATAATTAAAAACGGACAAATAAAAAACTATAGGAAGCTTTTATCAAAAGAGAAAGGCAATAGATCTCGAATGGATCGGGTTTTACAAACTTCGCCCTCTAGGGTAGCAAAATAGATTTCAATACCTTGGTCCTGGCGGCTTTCGTATTCCAAAATACTTTGTCTGCAGGCGCCGCAAGGAGGAACCAATGCCGATTTTGAAGGCGCTTTAATTGGGGCACCTAATGCAAATAATTTAAGAATCTTCTTACCTGGATGGTTCGCTGAAGCCCAAAAAATCGCTGTTCTCTCCGCGCATAAGCCGGAAGGGTAAGCCGCATTTTCTTGATTACTTCCACTAACCATTTCCCCATCCTCCAGAAGTAACGCGCAACCAACTAAAAACTCGGAATAGGGTGCATAGGCATTTTTCCTAGCATCGAGCGCTAAATGGAAGAGCTTTCTTTCCACTTCACTTAATTCATTAAGTGACGAATAATAGAAATAGGGAATTGTGAGTTCTTTATTCATAAAATTTATTTGTAAAGTAAAGTTAAGTTATTTCTTCAATAACACCGCACTTAAGCCCCCAACAGTCTAGAAAAAAGGCTATTTTTACTTTCTATTCACTAGACGTTTTAAAAATATTACAAAAGATGAAACTTTTTGAATCCCTCCAGTTACGGAATTTGTCTCTTCCCAATCGCATTGTCCTTTCTCCCATGTGTATGTACTCGGCAAAGGAAGGGGTCATGAACGATTTTCATAAAGTGCATTATGCGCATCATGCTCAGGGAGGTGCGGGACTTATAATGATTGAAGCAACAGGAGTAGTTCCTGAGGGCCGGATTACTTCCAAATGCTTAGGCTTATGGAACGATAAGCAGAAAGAGCAATTAAAAAATGTTGTGGATTTCATACACAATTATACCGATTCAAAAGTTGGAATTCAACTGGCGCATGCCGGAAGAAAAGCTTCCACGTGGGAAGGAGTTCAATTAAGTCCTAAAGAGGGCTGGCCGACGCTGGCACCTAGCCCTATACCTTATAAACCAGAAGAAATATCCCCTATACCCCTATCCTTGAGTGAAATTAAAGGAATAACCAAGTCCTTCTCCGAGGCGGCTGAAAGGGCATTAGAAGCCAATGTGGATGCAATCGAAATTCATGCAGCGCACGGCTACTTGCTCCACGAATTCTTATCACCATTATCCAACCAAAGGGAGGATCAATACGGAGGAAGTTTAGAAAACCGGAGCCGATTCTTACTTGAGATCACCCAAAACCTTAACACTCTTTTGGACGATATTCATCCACTTTTCGTTCGAATCTCTGCTGATGAATACGCTCTAGGAGGCTGGGATGTAGAAGAAAGTGTGAAGCTTTCCCGATCCTTAAAAGACGCAGGAGTAGATCTCATTGATGTATCGAGTGGTGGAAATATTCATGGAGCAAGAATATCCGTGTATGACTCGTACCAAGTGCCCTTCTCGGCTCAAATCAAAAAAGAGGTGGGTATAAAAACAGGAGCCGTGGGCCTCATTAAAACAGCGAAACAGGCTGAAGGAATACTAGAAAATAACGAGGCCGATCTAATTTTCATGGGCCGGGCCTTACTACGAGATCCTTTCTTACCTGCCCGAAGTGCAGTTGAAAATGGTGAAACATGTTTTTATCCACACCAATACGAAAGAGGAATGAAAATATGAAACTACTGCTTTTATGGTGGACTTGCCCTTATCGAGCGTATTTGGGAATTGAGTGCTACGGATGCGGCGCTCAAACTGCACTAATGCTCCTACTCGAAGGCAAAATCACCGAATCCTTCCACACTTATCCTGCATTGTTATCCCTACTTCCACTTTTTATTTTACTTGTGGTCTCTTTTCTGGATAAAAAAAGAAAGTACCGACCTGCGATACTTTCTTTAACGATTGTAAATATACTAGTGATACTCGTCTCTTATTACTTTTTCTAATTAAGCTTTAAACTTTCTTACGGCTTCTAAAGTCTTATTAATCTCCATATCTTTAATGGCAGAAGAAATAAACCACGTTTCATAACCGCTTGGCGGGAGGTATACCCCTTCTTTAAGCAAATGGTGGAAAAATTCATTGAATAAAGAATGGTTGGCCTCTGTGGCCTGATCAAAATTACGGACTTCACTTCGCTCAAAAAATACAGACATCATAGAGCCGCACCGGTTAATAACATGTTCAATTCCTTTCTCTAAAAGAATTTCATTAATTCCCTGATCCAGACGCTCTGTAGTTTTATTTAAGTCGGAATAAAAAGAATCGTTTTCCAAAAGCAGCTCCAAAGTTTTTAACCCTGCGCGCATTGCCAATGGATTGCCGCTTAAAGTTCCCGCCTGATAAACCGCCCCTTTAGGTGCTAAATGATCCATGATTTCATTTCTACCTGCGAAAGCCCCTACTGGCAATCCACCTCCAATTACTTTTCCAAAAGTGACAAGATCTGCCTTAATTGAGAACCACTCTTGTGCACCACCAAAGGCCAAACGAAATCCCGTCATCACCTCATCAAAAATAAGAAGTGCACCTTGCTGATCACAGAGCTCACGTAGCTGCTTTAAAAAATTTTCGTTGGGAAGAACGCATCCCATATTCCCAGCAACCGGTTCAATAATTACCGCAGCAATAGGTTCACTTTTTTCAAACAAGGCTCTGACCTCTTCAATATCATTGTACCTAGCCAAAAGTGTATCCTTGGCTGTTCCTTGTGTTACCCCTGGGGAACTTGGATGTCCAAATGTAGCAGCGCCCGATCCTGCCTCGATCAGAAAAGAATCTGAATGCCCATGGTAGCATCCCTTAAACTTGATGATTTTGTCTCGCCCTGTAAATCCACGAGCTAGTCTCACCGCACTCATGCAAGCCTCAGTACCGGAAGACACCATTCGAACCTGGTCAACTCCTGGAACTCTTGATACCACTAATTTTGCAATCAGAGTTTCTAGCTCTGTGGGCGTTCCAAAAGAAAAACCTTTCTCTGCTTGCGATTGAACTTCTTTGAGAACCTCAGGATGGGTATGACCTAAAATAGCGGGCCCCCAAGAATTGACATAATCAATATACTCTCGATTATCTTCATCCCATAGATAGGCACCTTTTGCTTCTTTCATAAACAAAGGAACTCCTCCAACGGATTTAAAAGCGCGTACAGGAGAGTTCACTCCTCCTGGTATGTATTTTTGGGCCTCTGCAAACAAAGCCGAACTTCTTTGGTATAACATAAAGATTAATTTACTTTTTAGAATTGGTATTTTCCGACAACACGTTGCTTGATTAGAATAAGTCCGTAGACCTTTAGAAAATCTAAGAACGTGGCTTCCTTCGCTGAAGGTACAGTACACTTCCGACTTTTGGCTCTTCTCCAGGTCTCATCCTATTTTTAGAATACAAACTCGAGAGTTTAATACCAAATTTTTGTGCGATATCGTGCATGGATTCCCCCACTTTAACTTCATAGGTTGACACTACGGCCTGTGAGGATTTTGCTTCTAAGAATAAGACATCATTTTTTTCTAATGCTTCACTTTTAAGCTCATTCCAATGAATAAGTCTTGATTCACTGATCTTAAATTTATCACTGATAAACGCAGTGGTCGTTGAAGCGGGAACAATAATAAACTTCTTCCCTGAGTTGGGGTGGCTTTTAATTAAAATCTCTTGCAAAAGCTCAGTATCTGACTTGATCTTCTCTACTTTTTCCACACGTTTAGCGTACGAAGTTTGTTCGTAAGGAACTTGTATAGTAACAGGTTGTGCTTGTACCTTACTCTGATCCAATTGCGCCATAAAAATACGATCTTCTTTAAGCGAAGGATAAAGATTTAATAAGGTTAAAAGAACCTCCTTACTTGAACTTTTATCAAACTCATAAAGTCGATGCTTTTCAATCTTATCTATTAGAATATAAGCATAACGCGGATTGGTGGCATACCCTGCTTTCTTAAGACCGTGAGCCCAAGCTTTATAATCCATCTGATCTAATAGAAATAAATTCTGATAGTATTTTCTAAATCTCAAAAACTTGGAGTGATCTTCATAAGACTCTCTGGCGTCTTTATATACGCGAAAGCATTCATTTGGTGCATCATCTGTATGAGACATACTAGGTCCGCTCCACTCAGCTTTGCATTTAATTCCAAAATGATTATTTCCCTCACGAGCCAATCGGCTTTGCCCCCCTCCTGTCTCTAATAAACCTTGAGCCAAAGTAATGGAGGCGGGAATCTGATATTTCTCCATTTCTTCAACGGCGTAAGGTGCAAATTTTTGAATGTATTGGTCCTCTGTTTTCCAAACTTGAGCCGAAAGGATACCGACCCAAAATAAAACACCACAAACGAGAATTTTACTCATCTTTATCTTCTTATTTATCGGGAAACCATTTCCCTAAGTTCTTACATTATAATTATCCTTTGCTCTAATCAGCGTTCTTGATTTTCTATTCAAAAAATCATTGGCACCTGTAATCCCTTGGAGTCCACCGGTATGGAAGGCCAAAATCTTCGATCCTTCCGCAAAATAACCTTTTTCTAATAATTGAAAAAGAGAACTCATCATCTTACCTGTATAGATAGGATCCAATGCAACTCCATAAAGATCCCAAAATCCATTGATAAACTCCACAAGGGATTCGGGAATCTTTCCATAACCCCCAAAACTCGCGTCGTATAAATCAAAGTCTTTTGACCCTGAAAGTTCTTCAATTCTTGATCTTTGCGAAAAGTCTCGAACTACTGAAAAACCAAGAACCTTTTGCCCTTCTTTTCGGAATCGTGTGATCCCTGCTAAAGTACCTCCGGTCCCGACTGCGCTGCAAAGATAATCAAATCTCTGAGTCTCCTCAGAGAGCATATACTGTATCCCTTCAACTGCCTTTTTATCGGTTCCACCTTCTGGAATCCATACGCACGACTCAATCTCAGATTCTATTTTTGCTTGCAATTTTTGCTTGTCTCGATAAATCTCTCTACTAACAAAAATCAGCTTCATTCCCCGACTCGCAGCAAACCTGAGTGTAGGGTTTTCCATTGCAATGGGTTCCAACTCTTCGCCTCTAATAATTCCTACGGTTGGTAAGTTGAACTGATGACCGACGGCTGCCAAAGCAGCAATATGATTGGAATAAGCTCCACCAGCGGAACATAAGGTCGCAGGCTGATTTCTGCTTAGAACCTGCTTAACACAATAATATAGTTTCCAGTACTTATTCCCCGAAATCAATGGGTCAATCAAGTCTTCCCTCTTGATATAAAGCTCAACAGGAGAACTAGTAGGAAGAGCAAGGATAGGTATACGAAATTGCGGCAGCTCCATGATTCTGCAAATTTAGTAATATTGTAGGAGTCGCTAATAGAGTAAAGGAAAACGAACCGAAGAATCGTTTTTTCATTCTGCAAAAAAAAGATTTATTTTCTCTTGAGAATTTAATACCTTGCACGAGCAAAACTTAGAGTTCGTGGGCGATAAAGAGCAAATCTTTTCGAAACTTATAAAGGATAATCAGGGGCTGATTATAAAAGTTTCACGACTCTATACCAATTCCCTAGAAGACGAAGAGGATCTTTTTCAAGAGATTGTGTTACAATTATGGAGAAGCTACGACTCATTTAAGGGACAAAGCAAAATTTCAACCTGGATGTACCGGGTTGCCCTAAACACAGCAATCACACTTTTTAGAAAGAAAAGCAAATCTCCGAAAACCGATGAACTGAAAGATTTCCATCACAGCGATTATGTGGAACAAGATGATGAGAAGCAGCAGCAAATCTCTTTGCTCTACCGGGTCATCAAACTACTACCGAAGGTAGAACGTGCAATTGTTATGATGTATTTAGACGATCAACCTTACCGTGAGATCGCAGAAACTTTAGGAATATCGGAGGTAAATGCGCGCGTTAAAATGAACCGTCTGAAAAAGACATTAAAAGAACTAATGGAGACCCATGCCTGAGTTTGATTTAGACAGCCTTAAGAATCAATGGCAAGAACAGAGCGCTGAAAAGAAATACGGCGATAGGGAGATTCTAGGAATGCTCAATAAAAAGTCACGGAATTATGTGAAATACATTTTTTACATTTCACTAGCTGAATTCCTTTTTATTTTGATTCTCAACCTCTACTATCTATTTCAAGGAAATGACCTAAAAGATTTTATGCATTTGCTACAGAAATTAGGTGCAGCGGACAGCGAAAGATACCGAACCAATTTCACTTATTTCTATAACGTGGCAAAAGTTACTAGTCTCGTGGTGACCTGCTATTTCGTTATTATTTTCTATATATCGTACAAAAAAATTCATGTTGAACAGAACCTCAAGGCATTCAATGTTCACATCATGAAATTCCGCAAAATCGTAAACGTGTTCATTTTGCTTAACATCTTCCTAATGATTCTCTTCTTAGGGTTTTTGACGGCATTTATTGCAGGTGTGATTACCAACGAGCAAATCGTTATGGATACCTCTACCTTGACTGGATTTATCACAGGAATTATCGTTTCCTGTATATTATGCGTAGTATTGCTATGGCTGTATTACCGACTGGTTTATGGTATTTTGATGGGTCGATTAGGTAGAAACCTCAAGCAACTAAAAGAGATCGAAGAGAATACGGAAAATTAAATTTAAAAGAGCTCCTTTTTTTAGAGCTCTTTTCTTAGTCTTGCCACTGGGATACTTAATTGCTCGCGGTACTTAGCAATCGTTCTACGTGCGATATTATAGCCTTTCTCTTTTAATATACCTACAAGAGCATCGTCTGTGTAAGGTTTCTTTTTATTCTCCTTGTCAATGGCCTCTTGAAGATGCATTTTAATTTCTTTTGTGGAAACTTCTTCTCCATCATCATTAGTTAACGAGTCGGAGAAAAGATCCTTTAAATAAACTATTCCGTTAGGCGTATCGGCATACTTGCTTTTCACCACACGTGAAATAGTAGAAATATCAAAACCTGTGATGTCCGCTACATCTTTTAAAATCATCGGCTTAAGAGACTTATCATCTCCCGTTAGGAAATAATTTTTTTGCAGTTTAACGATAGCAGTTATTGTCTGAAGCAGCGTATTTTGACGTTGGTTAATTGCATCAATATACCATTTTGCAGCATCGAGCTTTTGCTTTATAAAAAGAGCTGCCTGTTTATGCTCCGCAGACTTTTTATCGTGCGAGTAAGTAGATAGAATCTCTTTATATTCCTCAGAAACCCTCAAAGTAGGCGCATTCTTACTGTTTAGCTGTGGAATTACTTCGTACTTTCCTTCTGACACTTCTTTTACTTGAATTGCGAAATCTGGAATAATCTCCTGATTGATGGTAATGGTTTGAGTATCAAAATTACCTCCTACCTTAGGAGAGAGCTTTCCAATTTCCTCGAGCGCATCTCTTAAATCATCTTCATCTACATCATACTTTTGCATGATTTTGCTGTAATGCTTATTGGTTAACGCATCGAATTGATTTCTTAAAATAGTTGCCGCAAGAGAAACTGCTTTATCTCTACTTACCTTCTTTTCAATTTGCAGTAAAAGGCATTCTTGAAGATCACGCGCAGCCACTCCTGGTGGATCTAACTTTTGAACATAATTTTCTAGTATATTCTCTACCTCTTCTTTAGTAGTATAGATTCCCTGAGAAAAGGCCAAATCATCTACAATGGATTTCAATTCTCTTCTCAAATATCCATCGGTATCTAAGTTTCCTATTAGATACTCTGCAATTTTCAAATCGTTCTGATCAATATTAATAAGTCGAATTTGCTCAATTAAATAATCATACAACGTTTGACCTTCGGTCAGAAGGCTTTCATTATCAAATTCTTCATCGTCCGCTGAGTAATTGCTCGATGCAGTCTTATAAGAAGGTTCATCATCAAAAAGATATTCATCAACATCAAAATCGGTATCAATCGATTCTGTTCCTTCATCTTCGTATTCAGTCGGTTCATCAAACTCACCTTCTTCTTTCTCCTCTTCATTGGTCCGTTCTAAAGCAGGGTTTTCTTCTAACTCACGCTCGAGCTCTTCCTCAAACTCCAATGTATGAAGCTGAATCAGCTTCATTAATTGAATTTGTTGAGGGGCCAGTTTTTGACCGAGTTTAAGCTGTAGATTCTGTTTTAGCATGGGCTTTTTTCGTACTTTAAATAATTTGTTTGGTGCAAGAAATTCACTTGATTAAAATTCTGCACTCTTAGGAGTTCTAGGAAAAGGAATGACGTCTCGGATATTGGTCAAACCGGTTACAAACAGAATAAGTCTTTCTAACCCAAGTCCAAACCCTGCGTGAGGAACTGAACCAAATTTTCTTGTATCTAAATACCAATACAGTTCTTCTTGATCCACATTCATCTCTTCCATTTTATCTTTAAGGATCTCAATACGCTCCTCTCTTTGGGAGCCTCCAATAATCTCCCCAATTCCAGGAAATAGAACATCCATAGCTGCTACCGTTTTCTGGTCTTCGTTTAACCTCATGTAGAAGGCTTTGATTTCTTTGGGGTAGTCAAAAAGTACCACCGGCCCTCCAAAATGTTTTTCCACCAAATACCTTTCGTGCTCACTCTTTAAATCGATGCCCCAGCCTTCTACAGGAAACTGAAATTTCCCTTTCTTGTTTTCTTTACAATTAAGTAGAATTTCTACCGCTTCTGTGTAAGAAACTCTTTTAAATTGCTTACTTATAACGTTTTCTAATTTCTCTATAAGTCCCTCTTTTGCACGGTCTTTCTCTGGTTTCTGTTTTTGCTCTTGTGCAAAACGTTCATCCAAAAATTTTAGATCTTCCTTACAATTCGCTAAGACGTATCGGATAATTTCTTTTAAGAAATCCTCTGCTAAATCAATGTTGTCTTCCAAATTGTTAAAAGCAACCTCTGGTTCCACCATCCAAAACTCAGCTAAGTGTCGAGTAGTATTAGAGTTTTCTGCTCTAAACGTAGGGCCAAAAGTATATACTCGACCTAGTCCCATCATCGCTGTCTCAACAACAAGTTGACCAGACACCGTGAGACTAGTTTTTTTACCAAAAAAATCCTCGGAATAATCCACTTCCCCATTTTCCAATTTAGGCACCTGCGCTAAATCAAATGCACTCACCCCAAACATTTCACCTGCTCCTTCTGCATCAGCTCCTGTAATAATAGGAGTATGGATATAATGGAATTGATTCTTTCTAAAGTATTCATGAATCGCGAAGCTAACCGCACTTCTAACTCTGAAAACCGCACTAAATAGATTCGTTCTAAAACGCAGATGTGCTTCTTCTCTAAGTTTCTCAAGAGAGTGTCTCTTAGGTTGAAGAACGGTCTTCTGTAGTTCTTCAAACAAGTTATCTCCTAATATCTCAATCTTTTTTGCTACAATTTCGACGCTTTGACCTGCTCCTTGGCTTTCCACTACCTCTCCTGTCACTTTTAATGAAGAAGCTGTATGTATTTGTTCTATAATACCAGCATCAATTTCGTCTCCAACAACGATCTGCAGATTGCTCATTGTAGATCCGTCATTAAGAGCAATGAAGCGATTCGAACGGAAGGCTTTTACCCAGCCGTATACGGTAGTATCATGATGAAGGACTTTTTTATAGTCCAGTAGTAGGTCGTTTATTGTACTTTTTTTCATTAGTCAGTTCTCTGATGGACAAAGTTAATAAAAATGGCTTAATTTTTGATAAGAGGCCATGAAATCTTACAGAAATCCGATGAATCCATCGTAGTCTACCGATTTTGAGCCATTTAGATTTCGTATGACTTAAGCAACTGAGAGCTTAGTGGGAATAAAAAAACCGAAGAAAATTCCAAAAAGGTCGATTTTTAAGATAGAGTGAATCTTCTTCTTTTGCAAAAGCCTCTCGCTCAAAGCTAATGGTTCGATACGCTAAATGCGAATTCCCTAGTTTTACGTACCAATAATAGTACTCAATAACATACCATAAATAGAAGAACACGACCAATAGTTCTAATTGTTGTCGCAAATGGATTTTCTCATGGTTAATTAAAGTACGGTTGAGTCGATCCTTTTTATTTCGAAGTACAATAAAAGGATATAGGGCAATGCCGGTAATTTTCGTATTTTTGAGCAGTTGGTTCCACACCACAATCATAAAGTAAAAATAGTTATTAATTTAATTCTCTGAAAATTTAACTTATGTCCAGAGAACCAATCAAAGAAAATGAGGACTATTATCTCTCCGAGGAGGGATACCGCGTTTTTACGGAAAAATACCATTTAAAAAGAGGTTATTGCTGTAAAAACGGATGCCGACATTGCCCTTACGGCTACGATAAAAAAACCGACACGTTTAATAAGAATAAAGAAATAAATCCAAAAAAATGAAACCGTATACCCTCACTTTACTCTCTGCCTTCTTGATTATGCTTGCATCATGCTCTCCTTTTCAAGTTCGCAGTGACTATGCACAGACTGCTAATTTTAGTCAATACCAGACGTATAAGTTACGTATCGATGATTTAAAACTCAACGATATTGACAAGGACCGGGTGTTAAATGAACTTTCAAAGCAACTTCAATTAAAAGGACTTCAAGTCGGAGAATCCCCTGATCTCATTGTGAACGTAAAAGCCCAGCATAAGAAAATAACGGACATTCAATCCTCTCGTCCTTACGGAATGTATGGATGGGGAAGTCCTTGGGGCTGGGGATTTGGAATGAGCAGAACCTGGAGCCATAATTACCCAAGCGGAGGCCTTATCATTGATCTTATTGATTCAAAATCCGGCAAACTCGTTTGGCAAGGGATTGGCGAGGGAATCTCAGTGAATTCAGCGCAGTCAAAACAGAAACAAATCCCTCAGATCATTGAAAAAATGATGGCGAATTATCCGCCAAAACCTTAAGTCTGTCATATAATAAAAAAACCTCAGAAATTCTGAGGTTTTTTATTAGTCCAGTAGCTCTGAGATAGGCTGGCCAATATTCCCACTTGGGTTCTCAACTTTAAGAAGCTGAGCTATAGTTGGCGCTATATCCGTCATATGGTAGGGTCTGGTACTTCTTCCCTTTGGAATTCCTTTGCCCATAAAAATTAAAGGAATGTGCGCATCATAGGAATTCCAAACACTGTGCGTGGTTCCTGTTTTAGAATACGAAGGCAAGAGACCATCGTGTGGGATCAACTGAATATCGCCACTGCGTTTCCAGTTGTATCCGTTAATAATTCTGCTCTTGATTGGCTCTGGAATTGCAGCTTGGCCTACCGCTTTTAAATCAACTGCATAAAGCAACCTCGAATCTTGACTAAGCAATTCTACTACGTGTGCTGCAACGGCATCTCTAGAGAGACCGAGGTTTCTAAGTTTTACATGATCCAAATAAATCTGAAAATTATCCATACCTAAGACTAGATCTTCTGCATCAAATTTTTCTTCAAGACCCTCTTCTATTTTTTCGATCAAATCAATGTCATAAAAACCAGATTTCATTTTATTAGCTTTCATGTATCCCTCCGCATGTGCCGCACCATGATCTGCCGTTACAAATACAGTATAATTACCCGCACCTACTTTCTTATCTAAGACCGCAAAAAAGCGGGAAAGATCCTGATCCAATCTTAGGTAAGTATCTTGAACTTCAATGGAGTTAGGGCCGAACTTATGTCCTACATAATCTGTCGATGCAAGGTTCACTACTAGAAAATCGGTCACCTCATCGGCACCCATCTGGTTCCCTTCCACAGCCGCTTCTGCTGCCCATAACGTAAGGGTATTTCCAAATGGAGTAGTGCGAATAATATTCTTATTCGCCTTAAAATCACCAGGTAAGTTACGGTAAGGGAATGTTGGTGTTTTCGCACTTCCTAAAAGCCCTTCCCAAGCTACTTCATCTTGCGTACTTTCCACATAGGAAGAAATGGGTTTTAAGGTAGACCAGCCGTTCTTAACAAGCGCTTGTGGATGATTTTTTGAATTAAATGTAACCAACCATTCCGGTAACTCCTCCATGTAATAAGAGCTCGTTACAAAATGTCCAGTTCCTTCATCAAACCAAAATGCTCCGGTTGGACGATGACCTGCAGGAAGAATCGAGGCGCGATCTTTTAATGAGACCCCAATTACTTTAGATTGGAAGTTGGTAGCGATCCCTAGTTGATCCGTAATTGTAGTACTCCATAAATTGACTGGCGAATGCGCTCCAATCTTTTCTGAGCTAGATCCCACCCCATGGACATTAGGGTCTGTAGTACAATAAACAGACGCTCCAGTTGCCCGGTCAATCCAATCGTTTCCGGCAATTCCATGGATCGAGGGAACAGAACCTGTATAAACACTCGTATGCCCTAAAGCAGTTACAGTAGGAATGTAATCAATCATCACATTATCCAAGACAAACCCCTCATTAAGCAGACGGTTGAATCCTCCTGGACCAAAGTGATCTTGATATCGATAAAGAAAATCCCATCGCATTTGGTCCACTACAAGTCCGACCATTAATTTAGGACGCTCAGAAGAGGACAAAGTTTGCCCCTGTGCTTTAAATCCTATAACAGCGAAAACTGCTACGAGAATTGCGGTTTTATTAAAACTCATTCAGAAATATTTTGCCGCTAATTTAAGGATAATTAGAATTGAGGAATGAAAAATTCACACATAGTTAAAATTGTAATGGTTACTTTTGAACAAACATTCTTAACAATGAAAAGACGTGATTTTCTCAAGGGCGGATCTCTCGCACTTGGAGGACTACTCCTCACTCCCACTGGCCTAAATGCTGGAACAATTAAAGACGCATTTGGCGGTAAAAAAGCAAAAAATATTATCTTTTTAGTCAGCGACGGAATGAGTTCCGGAACGCTTGCCATGGCGGATATACTAAGCAAAAGAAAATACGGAAAATCTACCAACTGGATGGCTCTTTACGAAAGTGGCCTGGCTAACCGTGGTCTTATGGATATGGCCTCAGCCAACCAATTCATTACAGATTCAGCGGCAGCCAGCTCTTCATGGGGAGGAGGTCACCGCGTTAACAACGGTAGTATAAATGTGGGGCCTAACGGTCAGGAACACCTACCTATTCTGCAAAAATTTAAAAAAGTAGGCAAGAAAGTAGGATGCGTAACAACGGTTCCTATCACCCATGCAACTCCAGCAGGATTTTTAGTCTACACTAAAAACAGAAACTCCCAAGAAAAAATTGCAGAGCTCTATGAAAAAGAAAATTTTGATGTACTTCTAGGTGGAGGGCATCAGTATTTTGCAAAGGATAAAAGAGAAGACGAAACCGATTTATATCAAAAGTTTAAGGCCAAAGGATATTCCGTTGTACGTAACAGAGCTCAACTTTTATCCGCACCGCTGGATCGACCTATATTGGGAACCTTTGCTGATGATGGGTTACCGTATAGCGTAGATCATGAGTCCAATTCTGAACTAAAAAAAGAAGTACCGACCCTAGCAGAGATGACTCACAAAGCCATCGAAATTTTAAAGCACAATCCGAATGGGTTTGTTATGCAAGTAGAAGGAGGTAAAGTAGATTGGGCCGCTCACGGAAATGATATTGCAGGACTACTCTACGATCAACTAGCCTTCGACCAAGCAATAAAAGTAGCGCTCGATTTTGCTAAAAAAGACGGAAACACTCTAGTAGTGATTACAACAGATCACGGTAACTCCAATCCCGGTTTAATCGGAGGCAACACGAACGAAAATTTTGATCGACTTCAAAAGTTTGAGCATTCTAACGAATGGATTCTGCAGGAATTAGGAAAAAATGAGACTACGAGGGCTATTCGTGATCGTATCGCTAAGGCCAATGCTGGATATACCATTAATGAAGAAGAAGCCAAAGTATTGCAATCTTATTATAAAGAAGCAGAATACGAAGACGGGATGTACAATCCGAGAAAACTTCCTTTCCGACACTTGGCCGACATTCAAAAAAGATACACTTCTGCCAGCTGGATCAGCATGGACCACTCCTCTGATTATGTAGAATTAGCTATGTATGGACCTGGAAGTGAGCTAATGACGTCGTTCACAAAAAACACAGAGATCCACTCTTTACTTCTTAAGGCAGCAGAAGTAGAGAACCGTTTCTAAATTGAAACAGTAACGCATAAAAAGAAAGAGCCCTTACTCCTAGGAATAAGGGCTCTTTCTTTATTGAAATAAAATCTTAAAATTTAAGATCTTGATTTACACTACGAACCGCGTCAGCCGCTTCACTAAATTTCGCTTCTTCTGCCTCGGTTAAAGGTACTTGAACAATTTTCTCTACTCCGTTCTTACCAATGATAGCTGGAACACCTAAACAAATATCATTTTGCCCGTATTCTCCTTCCAAAAGTAGGGAGCAAGGAATCATCTTCTTTTGATCGCACGCAATAGCTTGTACCATTACTGAAACCGCAGCTCCAGGAGCGTACCATGCAGAAGTACCAAGAAGTTTAGTAAGAGTAGCACCCCCTACTTTGGTTTCTTCAATAACATAGTTTTGCTGGTCTTCACTTAGAAACTCCGTTACCGGCACCCCATTTCTAGTGGCTTTGCTAAGTAGCGGAAGCATTCCTGTATCGCTGTGCGCAGCGATTACCATACCATCTACATCAGAGATTGGCGACTCTAAAGCTTCAGCCAAGCGGTACTTAAATCTTGCACTATCCAGCGCTCCACCCATACCGATGATACGATTCTTTGGTAGACCTGAAGTTTTATGAACCAGATAGGCCATTGTATCCATTGGGTTAGACACTATGATAATAATTACGTTAGGAGAATGCTTAACCAAATTTTCGGTTACTTCTTTTACAATTCCAGCATTGATTCCAATTAGCTCTTCACGTGTCATCCCCGGCTTTCTAGGAATCCCTGAAGTAATAACTGCAATATCTGATCCTGCTGTTTTACTGTAATCACCCGTAGTTCCTTCGATTTTCGTGTCAAAGCCATTTAAAGAAGCGGTTTGCATTAAATCCATTGCTTTACCCTCTGCGAATCCTTCTTTAATATCAACAAGGACAACGCTTGAACAAAAATTTTTCATTGCGATGTATTCTGCGCAGCTTGCTCCTACAGCACCTGCACCTACAACGGTTACTTTCATAATGTATAATTGTTTTGTATTAGATTAATATCTGTTCGTCTAAAAAAACTCTTAGGCCAACACCCAAATTTACGTATTCCCAGTTTCTTATACAATCTAACCTAAGGTAAAATAAAAATTCTTCCTAGGTAGGTTAGCTCCACAGAGGTATATTAGTTCTCATTTTCGAAATAAAGTCGATAGTACTTCCCTTTTTCATCTTGCCCGGTTTCAATCATTTTGCGGTCTCCATGGACATAGATGTGAAAATTTTTATCCAGTTTAATTACACTTTTGAAGTAACGAGCATTCTTTTTAACTGCTGAAGGATTGATCTGGAAATCTTCTGAAATCGAAACTTGTCTGTCCTGCTCGTAATCGGACTTGAAATTAGAAAAGCTTTCAATCACCTCCTTATCTTCTAGCACTTCGCTTGTAAATTCATCAAAATCAAATGCTTCTCTATCCTTAAAAAACGAGATCGATTTGTTTAAGAAATCGGCTTGATCCGCCTTGGAAACTTCGAATTCTTGAGGCAACTGTTTGGTCACATATTCTTTATATACAGACAGGGTTTCCTGGGTATGAAAGTAGGCATCTGTTCGCTGCTTTACTTTTAAAAAGTCTTCAAACCAGTAATACTCATCGCCATTCTTATTCTGATCAATAACCGAAAGCGCATAACCCATTTCTTTATCTACATTATAGATTACACAACCTTTGTCAAGCTTATCTAAACCTACTCCCCTATCCCTTTCAATACCAAAAGGGTCCTGTTCGCTCGAAATTTTCATAAATGATTTTAAGCTTTCCGTTTTAAAAAGACCAATCTTAGAGACACTGCCCTCTTCCCCTTCTTCGGGTTCAAAATAGCAAACAAACAATTCTCCGGGAAGTACTCGTGGATTCTGCGTCGCTTCAAAAAGGTGTTGTGCTATTTTTTCACTCTCTTCAATAAAACTACTTGGATCCTCAAAAATCGTTGAAGCAGCATTATAGATTGGGTTGGCATTCAAATAAGAGTCACTATACAACTGAAACTGTTCATCACTTTTAAAACTTTTTAGAAAAAAATCACCTAAAGTTTCCTTCATCGATTCCTCTAGCTCCAGCTCCTGAGATGAGAGCACTAGTTGATCACCATTGATTTTGTTACCTACTCTGTGAACTATTATTTTTGAAAACATTCTAATTATATTTTAGTCTGGCAAAAGTAGAAATTATAAACCTAAACAAATGCAGCTTCAAGCCTTTATTAGCAAACAAAAAAATGGATTCACCTAAAAGATAAATACACAAAATATCACTTAACCACTACCATGTCAATCCTATGATGGAAATATAGAGCTACGAGTCATTACGATCGTTGTATCCCACCACGAAATCAATAGACTGTAATCGCTACATTTTGCATCAAGAAATCAATTACTCTTTTGTATATAGTTCTATCAACACAAAACGAGTTTCACTTCAGTTAAAAATGAAAAAGCCGCTGTAAACATAACATTTACAACGGCTTGATTTATAATTATTGCATTGAATTACACAACAATTATTTCACTTCTTCGAAATCAGCATCTTGCACATCATCTCCGCCTGAAGTAGATCCTTCGGCAGTTCCTTGAGGGCCTTGTTGAGCAGCCGCTTGGGCATTATAAAGCTCTTCAGAAGCCGCCATCCAAGCAGCATCTAATGCTTCCGTTTTGGTTTTAATCGCTTCTAGATCTTTAGACTCGTATGCTGTTTTTAATTCTGCTAAAGCAGATTCGATTCCTGCTTTCTTGTCTTCAGATAATTTGTCACCAAATTCCTTCAGTTGCTTTTCGGTTTGGAAGATAAGTCCGTCTGCTTTATTAATTGCTTCTACTTCTTCCTTCTTCTTTTGATCGGCCGCAGAATTTTCCTGAGCTTCTTTCTTCATTCTTTCGATTTCTTCTTCAGAAAGCCCAGAACTTGCTTGAATTTTGATAGATTGCTCTTTTCCTGTTCCTTTATCTTTCGCAGATACACTTAGAATACCATTGGCATCAATATCAAAGGTAACTTCGATTTGAGGAACTCCTCTTGGTGCAGGTGGAATGTCTGCAAGATCAAATCTTCCAATTTCTTTATTGTCATTAAACATAGGTCTTTCACCTTGTCCAACTCTAATACTTACTGCAGGCTGGTTATCAGAGGCAGTTGAAAATACTTCTGATTTTTTTGTAGGAATTGTCGTATTGGCTTCTATTAGTTTTGTGAAAACAGACCCCATCGTTTCGATTCCTAAAGAAAGAGGAGTAACATCAAGTAGGAGAACATCTTTCACATCGCCCGTAAGTACACCTCCTTGAATAGCAGCACCTACTGCAACAACTTCATCTGGATTCACCCCTTTAGAAGGCTTCTTACCAAAGAATTTTTCAACCTCTTCTTGAATTTTAGGAATACGAGTGGAACCACCCACTAAAATCACTTCATCGATATCACTAGCAGATAGTCCTGCATCCGAAAGTGCTTTTTTACAAGGCTCCATTGATCTTCTTACTAGATCCTCAGAAAGCTGCTCGAATTTCGCACGAGTTAAAGTTTTCACTAAGTGCTTTGGTCCACTAGCTGTAGCTGTAATATATGGCAGATTAATTTCCGTTTGTGCAGAAGCAGAAACTTCAATCTTAGCTTTCTCAGCTGCCTCTTTTAAACGCTGTAGAGCAATCGGATCTTCTTTCAGATCCACACCTTCTTCTGTTTGGAATTCAGAAGCAAGCCAATTGATAATTACATTATCAAAGTCATCACCTCCTAAATGCGTATCACCGTTAGTTGAAAGCACTTCAAATACTCCATCTCCTAAATCAAGAATTGAAATATCAAATGTACCTCCCCCTAAGTCATAGACTGCAATCTTCTGTTCGGTGTGATTCTTATCTAAACCGTAAGCCAAAGCCGCAGCCGTTGGCTCATTAATAATACGCTCAACAGTAAGTCCAGCAATTTCACCTGCTTCTTTAGTTGCTTGTCTTTGTGCGTCATTAAAGTAGGCAGGAACTGTAATAACAGCTCGACTAACTTCTTGACCAAGATAATCTTCTGCCGTCTTCTTCATTTTTTGAAGTGTCATTGCAGAAATCTCTTGTGGAGTGTATTCACGATCATCGATTTGTACTTTAACCGAATCGTTCGCTCCTTTTACCAGTTTGTATGGGACTTTAGTATCCTCTCCTGTTAAGCTAGAGAAATGCGTACCCATGTAACGCTTAATGGAATAAATTGTTTTCGTCGGGTTCGTTACGGCTTGTCTCTTAGCAGGATCTCCCACTTTTCTTTCACCGTCTTCTGTAAAAGCTACAATGGAGGGTGTGGTTCTTTTTCCTTCTGCATTTGGAATTACCACGGGATCTTTCCCTTCCATAACTGCCACACAGGAGTTCGTGGTTCCTAGGTCAATACCAATTATTTTACTCATTATATAGAATTTTTTTAGTTAAAATTTTCAGTTTGCTTCACTCTAAAAATATACCAACCTCAAAATTGTGACAAATTGACACAGACATCCGCTTACAAATAAAAAAGTTCCGGAATTAACCGGAACTCAAATGATTCTAAATTACTAATATTTAAAGAAATACTTATTTCAATGTCAAAATGTACTCTACCATTTTCTTTGCGTTCTCTTTACTTAGACCCGCGTGTGGCGTCATTGGGATTTGACCCCAAACACCAACACTACCATCAATAATATGCTGGGCTAGCACGTCGATATCCGCTTCAGTGTATTTCGCTGCAACTTCTTTATAAGATGGACCAATCAAGGCGGCATCCTCCTTATGACAAGTTAAGCAATCCATGCCCTGAATTAATGTTAATCCTTCATGTTGCGCAGGACCTTCTTCAACAGCAACGGGTTCTTCTAACATTACATTAGATTCTACACCTGCATCTTCAGTTTTTTTTGAACATGCAACGACTAAAGCACCTAAAAAAACGGCTACTAATACTTTTTTCATAGTTAGATTATTTTTCGAAATTGATATTAAATACTAAGATTTGTACAAAGATAGAGATTTTATTCCTGCATATTACACTAATATTAATCATTTCAAGGCTATGACTCAAGTCATAAACCCATAGGTCAATTAGTTTATATATTTGATACAATAAAATACTTTACACAATGAAAAATTTGAAACTCTTCGCAATTGGCGCATTTGCATTCACCCTACTCTCTTGTGGAGGTGACAAAAACCAGAACACGATCCCAACAGCATCGGATGCTTCTGAACCTGCATCAAGCTCAGCACCTGCTGCAGAATCTTCAACCTCATCAAGTGATTACGATCCAAAAAGAGGGCTAGGTAAATACGATGAATCAAATGTAGATGTAAGCTCCTTTGATGCTTCGATGGCTGCAAATGGAAAAGCGATTGCAGATGTAAAATGTATGTCTTGTCACAAAACCACAGATGAGCGGCTTGTTGGTCCAGGTTGGAAAGGGGTTACTCAGAGACAAACTGCCCATTGGATCATGAATTTTATATCCAATCCTGATCCTATGATCGACGTAGATCCAGAGCTTCAAAAGCAGTTAGAGCTATGTCTGGTAAGAATGCCTAATCAAGGACTTGCAGACAATGAAGCGCGAGACATTCTAGAATACATGAGGGAAATCGATGGTGCAAAATAAGATTTCAGTGCGCTATTAACGGGCCACTTCTTTTAGAAGATAATCAATAAACATATCAACCTATGAAAACATTCAAAACCCTTGGACTTTGCGCCATGGCAGCTTTAGCTATGGCCGCTTGCAAACCGAAAGGAACCAAGCAGGCCGTCTCCGGAGATGCCGCTCAAAAAGTGTATGTAGCACCTGGTGAGCATGATGAAATTTACAATTTTGTCAGTGGAGGCTTTAACGGACAAATCAGTGTCGTTGGGCTACCTAGCGGTCGAACGTTAAAAGTAATTCCTGTATTTTCAGTTCACCCTGAAAACGGCTACGGCTACAGTGAGGAAACCAAACCTATGTTAGAAACCTCTCATGGATTCGTTCCTTGGGACGATCTTCACCACCTTTCCCTCTCGCAAACCAATGGAGAGATTGATGGCAGATGGTTATTTGCAAACGGTAACAATACACCCCGTGTAGCGCGGCTGGATCTTAAAACATTTAAAACAGCAGAGATTCTTGAAATCCCTAACTCCGCAGGAAATCACTCCTCACCTTTCTTAACCGAAAACTCAGAATATGTGGTTGCAGGAACAAGATTTGCGGTACCAGCAGATGGCGATGGAGACGTTCCGATCGAATCCTTCAAGCAGAACTTTAAAGGATACATCAGTTTTATCGGCATTGATAAACAGACGGGAGAAATGGATTTAAGCTTCCAAATTGAAGCACCAGGGTTTAACTTTGACCTCTCTCATGCTGGAAAAGGAAAATCTCACGGATGGTTCTTTTTCTCTTGTTACAATACCGAGCAAGCCAACACTTTACTAGAAGTGAATGCCTCTCAAAATGATAAGGATTTTATCATGGCAGTGAACTGGAAAAAAGCAGAAGAATTAATTAAAGCTGGTAAAGGTAAAAAACAAGCTGTAGAATACGCTCACAATAAATGGGACGACAAAACGCATACGGCTACTTCTACAATCAAAAAAGAGGTAACTGTATTAACCGCTGAAGACCTTAAGGACATTCTTTATTTGATTCCTTGTCCAAAATCTCCTCACGGAGCAGACGTTGACCCAAGTGGAGAATACATCGTAGGTTCAGGTAAACTTGCGGCGTTAATTCCCGTATTTAGTTTTGATAAAATTCAAAAAGCTATTGCTGAAAAGAATTATGCTGGTGATTTCGAAGGTATTCCTATCATCAAGTACGAAGCAGCCCTACACGGTGAGGTTCAAAAACCAGGACTAGGTCCACTCCACACCGAATTCGACGACAAAGGAAATGCCTATACTTCGC
This sequence comes from Bacteroidota bacterium, assembly GCA_023393915.1. Lineage (GTDB taxonomy): Bacteria > Bacteroidota > Bacteroidia > Flavobacteriales > Weeksellaceae > Planobacterium_A. Next base: position 588,558 of record JAEXBS010000047.1, read on the forward strand.
ACTTCGTTTCTTCTGAAATTGTCAAGTGGAATTTAAAAACATTGGAAATTATTGACCGTCAACCAACCTTCTACTCTGTTGGTCACCTAATGGTCGTAGGTGGAGACAGCTCTAAGCCCTACGGTAAATACTTAGTTGCTTACAACAAAATCACGAAAGACCGTTACCTGCCTACAGGTCCAGAGCTTGCTCACTCAGCTCAACTTTTTGACATCAGTGGAGAGAAAATGCAGCTGCTGCTAGATTTCCCAACTATTGGGGAACCGCACTATGCTCAGGCAGGTCCTGCAGAACTGTTCTTAAAAGACCAAGTGAAGTTTTACGACATCAACGCTAACGAGCACCCTTATGCAGCGAAAGGCGAGGCAGAAAGCAAAGTCGTTCGTGAAGGAAATAAAGTTCACGTTTATTTAACTACGATAAGATCGCACTTTGCACCGGATAATATTGAAGGGATCAAAGTAGGTGATGAAGTTTATTTCCACGTAACCAACCTTGAACAAGACTGGGATGTTCCACACGGATTTGCAATTAAGGGAGCCAAGACTGCTGAGCTACTGGTAATGCCAGGAGAAACAGCTACTCTTAAATGGGTTCCTGAAAAAACAGGAATGTATCCGATGTACTGTACCGACTTCTGTTCTGCACTGCATCAAGAAATGCAGGGTTATGTTAGAGTATCTCCAAAAGGAAGCTCTACACCTCTTACCTACGCACTAAATAACAAAAAGGATAATGCCCAAAGCCCAGTAAAACAGGGCGAGGTCAGATAACCATGATTTCATTTCCATGGGGGCGGGTTAGCCCGTCCCCTTTTTTTGATCATTACGAACTTCAGTCTCAAAAAAAACGTAGAAAATTAATTATTTAAAGCAATGAAAACCAAATCGCTAACAAAATTAAGCCAAGTATTACTCTACGTCTGCGGTATTACTTTACTCATTGCGGTCTTTACGCCCATATGGTCTATCTATCTCAGTGCGCCGCAATACCCAGAGGGACTAGCTATGTTCTTGCATGCAAGCAAAATTACAGGTGAATACGAAATCATAAATGGACTGAACCATTACATTGGTATGAAAGAAATTCATGCAGATGAATTCTGGGAATTCACCATTCTCCCCTATGCCATAGGGTTTTTTGCCCTATTTTGTTTTGTTATTGCATTTGTAAAAAAACGAAACCTCTTGTACACATTAACTGTAGCGTTTCTACTTTTCGGAATTGCATTTGTTTATGATTTCTGGAGATGGCTTTACGATTATGGGCATAACCTTGATCCCAATGCTGCCATTGTAGTTCCAGGGATGTCTTACCAGCCTCCACTCATAGGATACAAACAACTTTTAAATTTCGAAGTATGGTCTTATCCCAATATAGGAGGAGGAATTATGATTGGCGTCGGGATAATATTGGCTATCTTAGCTATTATCGAAATGAGAAAATCGAAAAATTAAACTACAAACCTTAAAACAATAACATCATGAATTTTTTTTCTCTTGCCTTCTTAATGACGTCAATGTTCTTTTTATTTTCTTGCTCACAAAATGGACCAACCAAAATTATTACAGGAAAAGACGCTTGTGATTATTGCAAAATGACCATTACTGATGAAAAATATGCAGCTGAGCTACTTACCGAAAAAGGAAGAGTCTACAAATTTGATGATATTCGTTGCTTAAGTGGTTACAAAACTTCAAACCCAGAGAAAGAAGCCCAATCTACATCGTACCTTGTGGATTATTCATCTGGTGAATTCATTGCAGAAACTAGCGCTACATTAATTACGGGGGGATCCATTAAAAGCCCAATGGGCGGAAACACTCAAGCTTATAAAGATGCAACCAAGGCGCAGAAAGCTGCAGAAGAACTCGGAGCACAAATTCAACCCTAAATTGTAGAAATTAGGGAATGAGACTGATTCTTTTTTACTTAATTTTCCTGCCTACAATCCTTCTGGCCACCACTTTAGAAGTGGGCAAAAACAAAACCTTTCCAACGATTAAATCTGCTCTAGCTCAGGCTAGTCAAGGGGATATCATCCGAGTCCACCCAGGTCTGTATCGTGAGGGAACCCTCGTGATCGAAAAATCAGTTACCCTTTCAGGAGTAGGAAGACCTGTACTAGATGGAGAGCTAAAGGGGGAAATTATTCAAGTCTATGGAGACAATGTCACCATAGAAGGTTTTAAATTCATCAATTCTGGACAGGATGAGATCCAAAGTGTCGCAGCTGTACATCTCTATCAAAGTTCGGGCACAACCATCCGACAGAATATCTTTGAAAACAACTACTACGCCATCTATCTACAAGCATCTAATGCAAGCACTGTAGAACACAATAAGATTACCACAACGCGAGGGAAATCCCAAGAGATGATTGGTGACGGAATTCATGTGCTAGGTTCTTGGGACATACAGGTGAAAAACAATTACATCTCAGGACACAAGGACGGTATTTACCTCGAGAAAAACAAAAGATGCTATATCTATAAAAACCTTTCCAGAGGAAATTTACGTTATGGACTTCATTTTATGTTTTCAAATGACAGCACCTATTCAGGCAACGTATTTGATAATAATGGGGCCGGTGTTGCCGTTATGTACGCAATGAATGTACATATGATTAAAAACCGCTTTATCAACAATTATGGAGACGGAACTTACGGCTTATTATTAAAAGAAATTTCCTACTCAAAAATAGAAGGTAATTTCTTTGAAAACAATACGACGGGAGTCTATGCTGATGGCGCTACTAAAATTGATTTTTACAATAACCATTTCAATACCAATGGTTGGGGAATGAAGATCAATGCAAACTGTATGGAAAACAGAGTAAAGCGAAACAATTTCATTGGAAATACGTTTGATGTTTCCACCAACGGCACTGTGGTACTCAATGAGTTCAGCGAGAATTATTGGGATCAGTACGAAGGCTACGATCTAAACAAAGACGGAGAAGGAGATGTACCCTTTCATCCTTTGAGTCTTTATGCAGTACTTGTGGAACAAAACCCTAGTGTTATGCTCCTTTTTAGAACCATTTTCGTTGATATATTAAACCGAACAGAAAAGATAATTCCTAGTTTAACTCCAGAAAGCTTCGTTGACAATAAGCCACTTATCAAACCTGTTGAAGTTTCTCTTGAAACGAAATAGCATAAAAACGTTTAGAAGAACATGATCGAGATTACTGACCTTACCAAACGATTTAATAAGTTCACTGCCCTACAAAATGTAAATTTGAATTTACATAAAGGACAAGCCGTTGCTCTTATCGGCCCCAACGGTTGCGGCAAAACCACATTGATAAAATCCATTCTTGGATTAAACGTATTGGAATCCGGAGACATTAAAATACTGGGAAACAGCATAAAAAGTCATTACCATTACCGTGAGCACATAGGATATATGCCACAAATAGGTCGATATCCTGAGAATATGACCATAGGCCAAACGCTGGACTTCATTAAAAACTCCCGATCAAAAAAAGAAGGACTTGACTTAGAACTCTTTGAGCAATTTAACTTAGAAGCAATCAAGGACAAAAAAATGCGCACGCTATCCGGGGGAACCAGGCAAAAAGTTAGCGCGGTCTTAGCTTTTTTATTTGACCCCCCTATTGTAATCCTTGATGAGCCTACAGCAGGATTAGATCCTATTGCAGCGGAGGTACTAAAAGAAAAAATACTAAAAGAGAAAAAAAGAGGAAAACTTATTCTGATCACTTCTCACCTCTTAAGCGAACTTGACGATGTGATCAGTGAAATGGTATTTATGAGTGAAGGAAAGGTTTTACTTCATCAATCGGTAGATGAGTTAAAAGCCTCTACCGCAACAAGCAAAGTTTCTCAAGCTATTCTTTATCTACTAAAAAAACTACAAAACAATGAATAAGATTGCCTGGTTCATCACTACGGATTTGTTGAAAAGTAAAAGCATTTGGATCTACACGATTTTACTTTTTGTTATTTCTTGGGCTCTACTAGGAATGGAAACCAGTGAAGTTAAAGCAACCTTAAGCTTACTAAACGTGGTTTTGCTTATTGTTCCTTTAGTAGCAATTATTCTTGCAACCATTTATGCATATAACAGTTCTGAATTCATTGAGCTCTTGTTAAGTCAACCCATCAGCCGATCCAAGGTTTGGCTCAGTCTTTATCTTGGCCTAATAACCGCCCTTGGAACAAGTTATTTACTGGGTTGTGCTTTACCTATTCTCCTGTATGCATCTCCCACTGCAGGAATATCTTTGATTGTTGCGGGTCTTTTTCTAACCCTGATTTTCTCAGCTTTAGCCTTGTGGTGTGCCGCGTTAACCAGAGACAAAGCCGTAGGTATTGGCCTAGCGATCTTTGTTTGGTTGTTCTTTGCTATCGTTTACGATGGACTACTTATGGTACTTATGTTTCAATTAGCAGAATACCCTATCGAAAAACCAATGGCAACCCTTGCCGCACTTAATCCCATCGGGCTTTCCAGAATGTATGTATTAATGAATTTAGAAATTTCTGCAATGCTAGGACAAGTGGGAGCTATTTTTCAAGAAGTGTTTGGAAAAGGATCCGGAATATTAATTTCATTATTTATTCTTATTCTTTGGACCTTTATTCCCCTATTGAATTCTATTAACAAATTCAATCGAAAAGATCTTTAATCTTAATAAAACAACCTCTAAAATTGATTAACTCTTCAGGGAATGTTTATAGTAAAATCGCTCGACATTAGTAGATCAAGCTTGATCATTATCTAGTGGAACTATACTGCCAATCCAAACTTATCAATTGGCTTTGTAACGGTGTTTTTCTATCCATTTCTTGATTACCTTGAATGACTCTCTTCCTAACTATCTGGATTTAAAAAGATAAGCTGACAGTTTATCATTCTCCAAAATCGTCCGATTTAAAGAGGGCATATCGCTAACTCTTATCGCTAGGAATAAAATAAATGATTTAAAAATTTAAATCTCCAAAATTAAATTACAGAACCATTTTTTGTTCACAATTAAAAACGCTCGAAAGTATTACAGGACTTTATTTTTAACTTTAAGAGAAAGAAAGAGTCCAAGTACACTTAGCGCAATTCCAATAGAAATAAGCAATAACGCCTGTGCCGTATAGGGAATAGCGATGTACTTGATGGATAACAGCCCCATTAATCCTAAAACAGCTTCGTTTAGAAAAATAAAAAGAAGCACAGACTTTAGAAAGAACTTCACCCACTTGGTCATTTGAAATTGATTCAACGCTAATATTTGGTTTACTAGAAATACAGTAAGAAGCATTAACAAAACCAAATGCAAGTAAGCGATTACGACATTTCTAAACCCAAATGCAAATTGACTTATGGCTGGAACCACTGAGAAAAGCTGGAGAGCCATCTTTACGACAAAAGCAAAAGCTACATAGAAAAGAACGAACCGCTGTAAGGAAGAAAAATTCAGTACGATTGGACTCCAATTCTTTCGAACCCACTGAAATAGTCTTACCGCACCATAAGACTGTACTACCGCTGAAACAACGATGAGCCCATAAACCCAGAGAGGTAATTCTAACCATAACACAGAAAGACCGTATCCTACAATAGCTCCAAAAAGCATGGTATAAAAAATCACATTATGCTCCCTACTAGTTAGATCCACTCCTATCTTACGTAGATGATCAATAAAAAAACCAATAGCCATAAGAATGAAACAACCATTGTATTGAAAATGCAAATAGAAATAAGTGGAAGCTAAATACAAATTCTGGTCGTTTAAGCCACTAGCACGAATATAACTTAAAGTAAATACCCCCAGGGATGAAAATGCAGCAAGACTTAAACCTGCTAAAAACCATCGGGCTAGAATATCTTTAAAACTTCTTAAATCCCAAACTAAAAATCCAAGGATTACCATTCCTGAAAAAAGGCATATACTGCTAGCGATTATAGAAAGAGAATAATAACCACCATAAAGGAAAGTTGGAATCATTAAAAGTGCACCAAAGGCATTGACTCCTAAGACCACTTGGTACTTTCTGAGTTTTAGCAGTTTAACTCTAGGTCTTAAGTATTCAACTAACAGTACGTAGAGAATTTGCGAAACCCATCCATAAAATGCAAAATGAGAATGCGCTTCCTGTAAATGCTTCTGATCTAACCATGGTAACGAATAGGCTATTTTGTACCTCATCAAGGTACCCAAAACGGCGACTATAAAAAGGTTAAAAATAGAAAAGCGGAGCCAAAAATTGGTTTGATTTGAAGCGTTCATAAAAATATTATTCCTTAATGCTTGTAAAAATTACCGTTAAAAATTAGACAAAGATTTTTCCATTTCTAATCTCTAGTTTTCCGTCTCTCTCCATTTTTTTCACGGTACGAATAATGGTTTCAATGCGAAGCCCTGTCATATGGGAAAGCTCTTTACGTGTTAAGTTAATCTGTATTTTAGAGCTTAGACTTCTCTGCTCTTTCTTGTAATCAAGCAGATGCCTTAAAATTCTTTCTTCAGGATTGAGAAAAACAATATTTTTTAAGGCGACACTCTTTCGCAAGGACTTCTCGGCGACAGAATAAGTAAAACTAAGAAGAAGATCAGGATGCTGCTTTAAATATTCGAGTAAACAATCTCTTGGAATCTTATACACTTTTGCCACTTTACTGCACACCTCAACGTTTCCTGGAAATGGTTTTCGTAGAAGCACAGCGGGTTCTCCAAAAAAATGATTCTCTAGAACGCGATGTTGCAAAAATTCTTTCCCATCTTCCGTAAAATTTGCAACAGAAAGTTCTCCTTCTTTCAAAAAATAAAAGAATGAGGAGCATTCTCCCTCGGACAAAATCTTTTCTCCTTTGGTGAAAGTTTTCATTTCAGCTCTTGTGGCACAGGCAAGCTGTTCATCAAATTGATACTCCATAAGATAAGGGTTTCATGGTAGGTAAAGATATAAATTTAATCGCTTGTAAACGAAAGATAAGCTCTGATATTTAGCGTGATTTTAAGAGAAATTTAACATCAAAATCGCTGCTAAATTCAGTATTTTTGGCAAAAGTACATGAATGGCGAATCAGTTTAATCCGAGAGATGTCACTTGGCTGGCATTTAATGAAAGAGTAATGCAGGAAGCGAAAGATCCTAGCGTTCCTTTGCCGTTAAGAATCCGTTTCTTAGGTATATTTTCAAACAATTTAGACGAATTTTTCCGTGTAAGAGTCGCTGGACTTAAGCGAGCGATGGATTTCAAAGATAAGTACCTATCAGATTCTTTCTTTCAAGCGCCTTCCAAAATACTCAGTCAAATCAATGAAATCGTTATTGATCAGCAACGAGACTTTGACCGTACTTGGAATGAAATTCAAAAAGAGATGGAGGAGCAAAAAGTATTTATTAAAACTCCGAATAATCTCACCAAAGAGCAAAAAGAAACGGTTGCACGTTACTTTGATGAAGAAGTGGAAAGCAACGTCATCCCAATTTTGCTTAATGAAAACACAAAAATGCCCTATTTGAGAGACAAGAGTCTCTATATAGGAATTGCCATGCGCAAGAAAGAATGGAAATACCATGGTAATTATGCCATTATTGAAGTTCCCTCCAGGACCTTAGGCCGATTCACACTGCTTCCTTCAGAAAACGGGGAGAAAAACGTGATGCTTCTGGAAGATGTAATTATCGCCAACCTTCCTCATATCTTTTCCTACTTCGGATATGATGAATTCGACGCGCATTGTTTTAAAGTTACAAAGGATGCGGAGTTTGACTTAGATAATGACATTCGAACCACATTAGCAGAAAAAATTGATAAAGCCGTTAAAAGTAGAAGAAAAGGGAAGCCTACCCGTTTTGTCTTCGATAAAAATATGGATAAAGCCCTCTTAGAATTCCTAATAAGAAAGCTTAATTTAACGGCAAAAGACAGTATAATTCCGGGGCAAAAAATTCATAATTTCAAACATTTTATGGATTTCCCTGATGTATTTAAAACATTAAAAAAACCAGAGGAACGCACATCCTTTACACATCCTGAATTCGCTCAGGGTCAGAGAGTAACAGAAGTCATTCTCAAAAAAGATGTACTTTTTACTTTTCCTTATCATTCCTACACCCCTGTCATTGACCTACTTCGGGAATCTGCAATGGATCCTTCTGTGAAAACGATTCAAATTACTGCCTACCGACTAGCTTCTAATTCAAAAATTGTCAATGCACTAATCAATGCCGCTAGAAACGGTAAGCAAGTGACCGTAATGCTTGAATTACGAGCAAGGTTTGATGAAGAGAACAACCTAAAATGGAAAGAAAGATTAGAATTAGAAGGCATCAAAGTACTTGTGGGTATTGCTAATAAAAAAGTCCACGCCAAATTATGTGTAATTAAAAAGAGGATCAATAACAAAACCTACCAATACGGGTTCATCTCTACTGGAAACTTCAATGAAAAAACGGCCCGTATTTATGGTGACAATCTTCTAATGACATCGAATCGGACCTTGATGGCCGATATCAATAAGGTATTTGCTCTTTTTAATAAACCTAAAAGCGATCCCGAACTTGTCCTTAAAGCCTGTAAACAATTACTGGTTTGTCCAAAATTCATGAGAGAGAAAATTGAGTGGCATATCGACAGAGAAATTCATGAAGCGAAAGCAGGAAAAAAAGCTTTGATTATTGTTAAAGTCAATTCTTTAAGTGATCGTGGACTAATTCTAAAGTTGTATGAGGCTGCAAAGGCCGGCGTTGTCATTAAACTGATTGTGCGCGGCATTTACTGTATTTTAAATCAAAAGGATTTCAAAACTCCCATTGAGGGTATTAGCATTGTAGATGAGTATTTAGAGCACTCCCGTATCATGTATTTTTACAATAAAGGGACAGAAGACGTGTACATCTCTTCAGCCGACTGGATGACCCGAAACTTAGACTACCGTGTAGAAGCTGCGGTTCCAATCCGGGATAAAGCATTGAAAAATGAAATTAAGGACATGCTACAAATTCAGCTGAGTGATAACGTCAAAGGACGTATTTTAGATAACAAGATGAAAAACAAGTACCGTAGTAGTGATGGAAAACCTTTACGTTCCCAAATTGCAATCTACCATTATCTAAAAAGTAAAGTTACCACTGGTGAGAAAAGAGATTAATAGGAAAAACTTAATTTTGCACAAAATTCATTCATGAAAATTGCGGCGATTGATATAGGTAGTAATGCAGCACGCTTGCTAATAAATGAGGTGATTCCTAGCGAGAAAGGTGCACCTCAATATGTAAAACTCAATTTATTGAGAATTCCTCTACGATTAGGAATGGATGTTTTCTCCTATGGTGAAATCCGGGAAGAGCGTCAAACCATGGTTCTTGATTGTATGCGAATTTTTGCTTCTCTAATGAACATGTATGATGTGGCGCATTACCGAGCATGTGCTACTAGCGCGATGAGGGACGCAAAAAACGGAGCGAAACTTATTGAACAAGTCAAAGACACTTCTGGAATTCAAATTGAAATAATTTCTGGAGATGAGGAAGCCTCTCTAATCTACGAAAACCATATCGCTGAAACTTTAGATAACAATTTCGCTTATCTCTACATTGACGTAGGCGGAGGTTCTACTGAATTAATGTATTTTGAAAATGGAAAACTTAAATACAAAAAATCCTATAACATCGGTACAATCCGTCTTTTAAACGGCTTGGTAAAAGACTCTCAATGGAAGGAAATGAAAGAGGACATCAAAACCAAGATGATTGGAAAAAAACCTATGGTAGCCATCGGCTCTGGTGGAAATATCAACAAAATATTCTCTATAAGCAAGACGAAAGACTCCAAACCCCTTTCAGCACAAACCCTGAAAAATTATTACAAAGAGTTAGCCCTTCTGTCCGTTGAAGAAAGAATGAAAAAACACAATTTAAGGGAGGATAGAGCCGATGTGTTGGTTCCCGCTTTAGAAATCTTCAATAAAGTCATGCAGTGGAGTGGAATCAGTAAAATCTATGTACCTAAAATTTCTGTTGCGGATGGATTGATTCACAATATTTATGAAAATCTGGCAAAAGACCGCAAGAAAAAGAACAATAAAAACTTGTAGTCTCATCTGACCAGCCCGTATTCACTTATGCGTCGGCTTTGAACTTCTTTAATAGGAGTACCATTTTAATCATGATTCTAAAAGAGAGATCCGGCCGATCAACTTGATTTACAGTCCCTGCAATAAAAATGTTTTCAGAGGGGCAAAAATAGGCAAGCGCTCCACTTAGACCCGAGTGCCCTATAAACAGAGGCAATTCAAACAAATGAATTCCAACGCCCGACTGTAAAGGTGAAAAAATTCGGTTCCACTGTTGAAGATCATCGATATAAGAAAGTGGAAATAATTTTCCCTTAAAAAAACTTTCAGTAAATCTCAAAAATTCTTCTGCTGTAGACACCACTCCACCATCGGGGCCAAAACAAGACATCGCATTAGGGATGGAAAGCATATTGTTTTTGTAGTACATGTCTTTTGGTCTTCGATCAAATGGATCTTGGTAAACGTAGGTACTTTTCAACCCTAACGGATCAATAATATACTTTTTACATAGAACGGCGTAAGACTCTTTTAAAACAGATTCAAGTACCATTCCTAGCAATTGAAAATTGGTGTGGGAATAGAAGGCTTTGCCTTTTGCTCCCGGCGCAAAATGAGGACCCATTCCTTTTGCTATTAGCAGAGCATCTTTAGCGCTCCATTTTAAATCAGTTCCGGACATAAGAGTTTTGGAGAAACTCTTTCCCAGCATTCGATTCCCTTCAAAATAATCTGCCAGACCTGAAGTATGAGCCAATAGATGTTTAATGCGTAGTTCTAATGAATAGTCATTGCCTTTAAAAACATGAAGTCCCTCGATTAGCTCCTTTTCCAAATAGAGGGAAATATTATCCTCTAAACTTATTAACTTCTCTGCTACGAGCTTTAAAATCAGAGCTGTAGTAAAAAGTTTGGTAGTACTGGCGATGAAAAAGCTGTCCGGATCCTCTAAGTTCCCTGAACTGCCGGTCCATTAGAATGATCCTTTTTTTAATGCGAATACAGATCCAAAATTCTTACCCTGCTTAATAGGCTTTTCAAGTATCTGTGTTAATTTACTTTCAAGGGAGTCCATAGCTTTTAACATCTATTTGATTATCAGCTAATTTAATCAATATCTTAATCAATCGAGAATAAAAATAAAGCTTGTTGCTTGTTAAAATTCTTTCTTTTATATTTACACAAGAAGGAATGAAAAAATAATAGAAAAAATGAAAACCACCAACCTAACCTCAATACTAGGAACCCTTATTTTAGCAGTAGTTCTATTGATTGTCATCCTATGGGCCTATCCACAATACCGAGTTTGGTCTCAAGAAATGGCCGGTAAAGCAGAATTCGCTAAAGCAGAGCAAAACCGTCGAATTAAAATAGAAGAAGCGAAAGCCAATCTTGAGGCGGAAAAACTCAATGCCCAGGCAGAAATTGAAAGAGCGAAAGGAGCCTCGCAAGCGATAAAAATAGAAAATGGTGCACTTTCAGAAAAATACATTCAATACCTCTGGGTTAGGCAGCAAAACAATTTGGGGGATAAAACAGTAATCTATATTCCAACAGAAGGAAACCTGCCTATTCTTGAAGCTTCAAGAATAAAATCTGCTGCTTCTAAAGAATAAAAGCAGCAGATTAATAGTTCTTTATAAAGTAATACTTTACTCCGTTACGTTAACTACTTCACTAATTTCAGGGGCAAACTGCTTTATTGTATTTTCCACCCCAAGCTTCATCGTAGAAAAGCTCATGGGGCAACCATTACAGTTCCCATGAAGCCTCACAAAGACCTTATCTCCTTCCACATCAATAAGCTCAATATCACCGCCGTCTCCATTTAAGAAAGGCCGAATACTCTCTAATGCTTCCATCACTTTTGTGACGGTCTCTTCGTGGGTTAAATTTTCGTTATTCATCATTTTTATTTGTTACTTCTTTGGTGAGCAGCCTGCCATAGTAGTGATTTTAACTGCTTCCGTTGGAGGTAAATTGGTATTACGCTCCACAAGACTTTCCACCATGTTTTGTGCCGTTAGGCGATATACTTCTGCGATTTTAGAACCTTGTTGAAGTGCTGCAGGTCTACCTACATCTCCCGCCTCTCGAATACTCTGAATGAGTGGGATTTCTCCTAAAACAGGAAGTCCTAGATCTTGCGCCAAATATTGCGCACCTTGATTACCAAAAATATAGTATTTGTTGTCTGGTAATTCTTCTGGTGTAAAGTAAGACATGTTTTCGATTAATCCAAGCACTGGAATATTGATACTTTCCATCGTAAACATAGCAATTCCTTTACGAACATCTGCTAAGGCCACATGCTGTGGTGTAGAAACAATGACAGCTCCTGTAACAGGCACTTCTTGAATAATCGACAAATGAATATCTCCAGTACCTGGAGGAAGGTCTACTAATAAGAAATCCAACTCGCCCCAATGTGCGTCACGAATCATTTGATTTAATGCTTTGGAAGCCATAGGGCCTCTCCAAACCACTGCTTGATTGGCTCCTGAGAAGTATCCAATGGACAACATTTTCACTCCATAATTCTCAACAGGTTTCATTAGATTTCGTCCATTCACTTCTACGGATAATGGTTTTTCCCCTTCCGTATCTAGCATTGTTGGAACGGAAGGTCCATAAATATCTGCATCCAATAAACCTACCTTAAAGCCCATATTCGCCAAGGTTACCGCAAGGTTGGCAGCTACAGTAGATTTACCTACTCCTCCTTTTCCTGAGGCGATGGCAATAATATTTTGAATTCCTGGAATGGATTTTCCTTTAATTTGATTTTGTTGTACTTCTGAAGGTTCTGGAGAAACAATTTTAAGCTTCAACTGCAAATCCTCACCAAATTCCGATGCGAATGCTTGTTTCATGGCCACCTCCAGTTTCTTTTTCTCGTGCATAGCTGGCGAATGTGCCTTCATATCTATGTACACCTCATTATTCATCACTTGAAGATTGATCACCAAATCATCGACCTCAATTTCTTTCAAGAATTCTTGTATCTGTGCTTTCGTTGGCATTGTAAAAGGGTTTAAATGACAAAATTACGGAATATTTTCCGCAATTTAGAATAAGTATAATTAAGATAGGATGATATCCGTCAGTCCAGCTGTTTCGACCCAAGTGCCTCCTCTGATCGCCTAGAAGGATCAATCACATAGACAAGTAAAAAAGTAATCAATGCAGGAATAACCCAATCCAATTGATATTCTGAAAAAGGTAAAATGTTTCTGATTGTACTGGTTCCTGAACTAAAGAGCTCGAAGTATTCTAATACCCCTAACAATGAAACCAAGCCGCTAACCCCTAAAGACCACATATAGGGCTTTTTAGAAAACACTCTTTTACCAAATAAAAGTAAAATGATAATTAGAGTAAAGGTGATGGGATAAATAAATCCTAAGATTACCACAGCATATTCTATGATTTCATCTACACTGCGAACCGAAAGCACTCCCGAAATAAGACAAGTAATAAGAACACCCCATTGGTACTTTAAATGTCCTCTAGTTAATTCCTCTAAAAAACTTCCCATGGCCGAAACTAAAGCAATGGCCGTAGTAAGACAAGCAAAAGCAACAGCTACACTAATTACATAGGACCCATTACTACCTAAGATTGAATTGGATATGTATAATAATAGTTCTGTTCGAGATAAGTTCTCTGAATCCGCCATACCAGAATGAGCTCCCAAGAAAATAAGACCTCCGTAAATGAAAAGTAGTCCTAACATGGAAATAACTCCAGCCTGCATGGTGATTGCAAATTTGCTTTTTGGAGTAGTAAACCCTTTCTGCTTGGCTGCAGAAATTATAATACCTGCAAAAATAACCGAGGCTAAAACATCGAGCGTTTGATATCCTTCGTAAAAAGAAAACAGATAAGCTTCAAGAGGTTGCATTAATCCTTCTTCTGGAACTGCAGACGGAAACATTGTCCCACGAATTACCAAAATGCTTAAACTCAAAAGAAGTAGGGGGGTTAGGACATTTCCTATGATGTCAACAATTCTTGCTTTGCTTGCCGAAAGAAAATACACTACTGCAAAAAACAAAACAGCAAAAAGAATTGAACTCATCTCCGGAAAAAGAGGTTTTATACCAATTTCAAAAGTGGTAGCTCCGGTCCTAGGAATGGCAACTAAAGGACCTATGCATAACATTATAAGAAAAGCAAGTGCCCAGATCACCACCGGATGCGTTCTTCTTCCCAAATCCGTAAATCGATTTCCGAAGAGCACCACAGTGAGCACTCCAAGAAAAGGTGAAATGATTCCTGTAGTAAAAAAACCTAGTATAGCTTCAGGCCAATTTTCACCTGCCTTAAGCCCGATAAAAGGGGGTAAAATCAGGTTTCCCGCGCCAAAAAACATGGCGAAAAGAGCAAAACCTAAAGTAAGAGCTGCACCCGAGTTCTTCTTCATCATTCAATCCAATACTTTGTACGAGAACCTTAAACCTTCTTATAGGTCACCTCCATGATTATCCAATTGTCCCTCCCATTTCGATACAGCAGAAGTGGAGAGTGCATTTCCTAAAACGTTGGTCATACTTCTTCCCATATCACAAAAATGATCAATCGGTAGAATAAGGGCAATTCCCTCAGGAGGAATTCCAAACATAGAACAAGTGGCTACAATTATAACAAGAGAAGCCCTTGGCACTCCGGCAATACCTTTCGAGGTTAGCATCAGAACCAATAACATAACAATCTGCTCTCCAAGGGACATATCGATACCATAAATTTGTGCAATAAAAATGGAAGCAAACGTCATGTACATCATACTTCCGTCCAAGTTAAAAGAATAACCTAAGGGAAGAGTAAAGGATACAATTCTATTGTTGCAACCAAAACGCTCCAACTCTTCAACAAGCTTTGGGAACACTGCTTCAGAACTTGTGGTGGAAAAAGCAATCAAAAGAGGTTCTTTAATTCTTCTTAATAATTCAAATAAACGATTTCCTAAGATAATATAGCCAACCACACACAGTACGATCCACAGAACTAGTAATGCCAAGAAAAAGTCCCTTAAGTAGACCGCATATACCGTAAAAATATCAAATCCTTTCGTGGCTACAATGGCGGCAATTGCACCAAAAACTCCTAGGGGAGCTACCCACATGATATAACCTACCATTTTTAAAATGGCATGTGCTATAATGTTAAGTCCATTGACAATTGGCTTGGT
Organism: Bacteroidota bacterium; assembly: GCA_023393915.1. Classification (GTDB taxonomy): domain Bacteria; phylum Bacteroidota; class Bacteroidia; order Flavobacteriales; family Weeksellaceae; genus Planobacterium_A. The sequence goes on from JAEXBS010000047.1 coordinate 603,796, forward strand.
ATAGGTCTCGCCCATATTGGCCAAAGCCACTCCAAACATGACAGAAAACACAACAATTTGCAAAACCTCATTGGTAGCAAAAGCTTCAAATAAACTTTTTGGAACGACGTGATTAACGAAATCAGCTATGGAAAAACTCTTAGTGGAACTAATTAAATCACCTGCAGCAGCAGTATCGGCCAGATCAAGTTCAATAACTTTCCCCGGTGCAAGTACATTGACAAAGAAAAGCCCGATTAAAAGTGACACCAAGGATGCGGTGATAAACCAAATCATTGCTTTTGATCCTACCCGACCAATCATTTTCATATCACTCATTTTAGCAATCCCAACCACTAAGGTTGTAAAAACAAGCGGAGCAATAATCATTTGCACCAATCGAATAAAGATCGTACCTAAAAGTTTAATATGATCGGAAAAGGATTCGGCATTCTCAGGATAACGGAAATGCACTATTGCTCCCGCAACTATTCCTAAAACGAGTGCAATAAGTATTGCAAAAAATAATTTATTCTGTCCTTTCATTGGAAATTTTTCAAAGCGCTACAAATATAGTTTTTTTTGAGAGAATGCCTTGAGCGCTGGGATAAAGCAAGTATCCTACTATTACTCAAGGCAAAAGGCCTTAAACAAAAAAAAATCCTCCAATAAATTGGAAGATTTTTTCTTTAGAATCAAAAGCACTTTTAGGCTTTCAAATATCGTGCATAAGCGTATCCTTCTACTCCAGAAGAAGTTTTAATTTTCCACCAATCATCTGAAGATTGTTCTACTAATGTAACCAGCTCCCCTTTTGCTGCTTTTCCTACTATTGAAGCATCAGTGGAAGGTTCTTGACGAATGTTTAAATTGGAGTCTTCCGTATTTACTGTTAGGTTCGCTCCTGAAGCCAAACCTGCAACTTGAACATCAATATTAATGTCCGTTGCGGTATAAGATGCGTCGATAGCACCTAAAGCATTCCAAACTTCATCTTTAGCAGTGGTTGTAGGAACTGATCCTGAAATATACAAAATACCGTCTTGTTCTTGAACTTGAAGGTTATTGACTCCAGCGTTCTGCGCCGCAGTAATAACACTTGAATATTTACTTTGTAATGTACTCATTTTCTAATCTTTATTATTTAACTACTAAATTATTAGTATAAGCGCCAATATTTAACGCGTCAACTGATTCCTTGATTTTTCTTGCTTGCGTTGACGAAACGCTTCCTGTTAGAGTAAGTTCTCCATTTACCACCTCAACAGTTACTGATGGGAAATCTTTCACAGCATCTTGTACTTTTTGAAGTACCACTGGATCTACAGCATTCACTTCCACAGGTGCAGGAGGCGTCGTCATATCCATCACTTCTTTAATACCAGGGATTGCTTTTAATGAGGCAATCATGTTGTCTTTGGACGCTTGATCACTAAAAGTTCCACTTAAATGCGCTACTCCGTCCTTAACTTCCACGGAAGCATTTGGGTTGGAAACCACTACAGTAGTTGCTTGTGTTTGAAGTTCTTGATCAGATACTTTCTTTTTACAAGAAATAGCTCCTAGTGAAACAACGAGAGCCAGAGCGGCCATCATAAATCTTTTTTTCATAGTTCGGTTGGTTTTAATGTTAGTACTATATCTCAAAAATAGTAAATAAATACAGTGCCAAATCCCCAATAACTATTAATTTTTTCTTAAAACTTAAGTTTTACTCTTAAAATCGTCATTCATAAAAGAAAGCCCGACCTATTTAGGCCGGGCTTCTATATAAATATTCCCTAAAATCACTTTGATTCGTGATAATAAGCTAGCATTTTATAATAAAGCTTTGCCGCTAAGAAAGCGGTAGGCTTGGAATTAGCACTTTCCATTAATTCAACGATGTCGAAAGCAACTACATTGCATTTCTCAAACACCTTTTTTAGGAGTTCAAGCGTGGGATACCACTGAAGGCCTCCCGGCTCCGGTGTACCTGTGGAAGGTGCAATAGAAGGGTCAAAAGCGTCCAAATCTATAGTTATATAAACATTACCAGAAACTTTCTCTAAGACTTTTTCAATCCAATTGGGATCATTATGAATCTCATGCGCCCAAAAACATTGTCCTTTAGGAACGTACTGCATTTCTTCTTGATCCATTGAGCGAATTCCCACTTGAACTAAATTATGTTTTTCATTCGCCTCGAATACAGCGCACGCATGATTCGAAGTAGACCCATGAAATTCGGGTCTTAAATCGGTATGCGCATCGAGCTGTAAAACCGTCAAGTTCTCGTATTTCTCTCCTACGGCACGAATGGAACCAATAGAGACGGAATGTTCTCCACCAAACAAAGTGAACAATTTCCCTTCGTGATTCAAGAGTTCTTTGGTTTTATTATACACGGCCTCTGTCATGGCCTCTGGTGAAGAATTTTCACTCACCTCTCCCCCAATCCAAACACCATGAAGGTAGGGTTCAGTTCCTGTTTCAATATCAAAGAGCTCCATATTCTCAGAAGCATCCAAAAACAGTTCCGGGCCTTTATCCGCACCCTTCCCCCAAGTAGAAGTACCGTCGTAAGGCACAGTAACTAGCATTACTTTCGAGTTTTCTAGGGTTGCGTTTTCCTCTGGTATTCCAGCATAGGTATTCATCTATATCGCATTTAATGGTTAATGGTCCACAAAGGTAAATAATTTAAAAACGTAAATTTGAACAAAATATAAATTATGCCCCTAAAAGCAGTGTTATTCGATATGGACGGTGTTATTGTGGACACGGAACCCCTCCACAGAAAAGCCTATTTCCAAACCTTTCAAGACTTAAAATTAAAAGTGGATGAAAACCTATACCAATCGTTCACTGGTAGTTCAACACAATCGGTCTGTGAGACTTTAATAAAAGAATTTCAGCTAGAGGTATCTTGGAAAGATATCGCAGACAAAAAGCGAATGTATTTTAAACATTTTTTCGATCACGATCCAAGTTTTGATCTTCTTCCAGGGGTTAGAAATCTAATTACACATTATCATAAGGAGGGAATCACTTTGATTCTAGCTTCCTCTGCACACCGAAATACGATCAACTGGGTATTTGATCGATTTGATCTTAACTCTTATTTCAAAGGTAAGATTAGTGGCGCTGAGCTTAAAGCTTCCAAACCTCATCCAGAGATTTTCCTTTTGGCTGCACAAATGGCTGACGCCAAAGAAAACGAATGCATGGTGATTGAAGATTCGAGTAACGGAATTCTAGCCTCCCAAAGAGCGGGAATCTTTTGTGCCGCATACAAAAGTCCTCATTCTAAAGGCCAAGATCTATCCCAAGCCCAAATTATCGTTGAACAATTCTCGGATTTAGAACTTCCAATAATAGAAACTCATTTTTCTTAAAAACAAGTCTTTGAACCTCTACCCTTACTTTTTATAACCAAGTAATTTTAAAACGTCCTCTGGCTCCTGTCTTTCTCGAAAAATCTCGTAGGAAAATTCTCCCTCTTCATCCTTTTGAATAAGGATATGTCTAGGCTGAGGCATTAAGCAGTGATGAACGCCGCCGTAGCCGCCTATGGTTTCTTGATAAGCCCCTGTGTGGAAAAACCCAATATAGAGAGGTTTGGTATCTGTAAAAACAGGTAAATAGATGGCATTGGTATGCTGCTCTGAGTTATAGTAATCATCAGAGTCACAAGTTAGACCTCCTAAGAACACTCTTTCATAGGTATCGTCCCAGCGATTGAGTGGAAGCATTATAAAATGTCTTGAAATCGCCCAAGTATCAGGAAGAGTGGTCATGAATGAAGAGTCGATCATGTTCCATTTCTCTCTATCGTTTTGTCTCTTCTGTGAAATTATTTGATAGAGATTGGCTCCACTTTCACCTACGGTAAAACTACCAAATTCAGTATATATATTTGGCTCTTCTACTCCTTCCTCTTCGCAGAATTTTTTGATTTGAGAAACAATTTCTTCCACCATGTACTGGTAATCGTAATCAAAATTCAGTGAAGTCTTAATTGGAAAACCGCCACCAATATTTAAGGAATCCACTTCAGGCGCAATCTTCTTTAATCGTGCATAAACACGTAAACACTTATAAAGTTCATTCCAATAATAGGAAGTATCTTTAATTCCCGTATTGATGAAGAAATGAAGCATTTTTAGACGTGCATTGGGATGCTCCGCAATTTTTTGTGAGTAGTAGGGAATAATATCCTTGTAACCAATACCCAATCTAGAAGTATAAAACTCAAATTTCGGTTCCTCTTCGGAAGCAATCCTAATTCCTATATTGAAGGTAGAATCGATGGACTGGGTTAATTTATCCAGTTCACGGTAGTTATCTAAAATGGGAGTAATATTCTCAAAACCACTATTAATGAGTTCGGAAATCTTTTGTAAGTAATCATCCGTTTTAAACCCATTGCAGATTACTTCAATATCCTTCTCCACTTTACCATTGTCGTAAAGTGCCCGTACAATATCCATATCATAAGCGGAGGATGTCTCGATAGATATATCATTTTTTAAAGCTTCCTCTAAAACAAAATTGAAATGACTGGACTTGGTACAATAACAGTACCTGTAGGATTTGCGGTAATCGGTCTTCTCAAACGCTTCGCTAAACCAACCTTTGGCCCTTTGAATATTATGAGAAATTTTTGGTAAATAACTAATTTTTAATGGAGTACCGAATTTCTCGATCACTTCCATTAAAGGAATATCATGGAATAATAAATTATTTTCTGCTACATTAAATTCTTCTGTAGGAAAATAAAGGGTCTGGTCAATTAATTCCGAATATTTAATTTTCATCTTTTCTTAAAACGGGCGGTTGATTACTAATATGCGGTGCAAAATTGCGAAAAAAAAACCAATCTGAATCAAACTAAATCAACTGTTTAATTTTCAATATTTTTTATCCTCGCCTATTACAAGTGAGCAATAAAAACCAGTAATTCTCCATGAGTAAATTGTATGTCTACTTCATCCGAAAGAGCAACATTTCGAGTACCAATTCTTTTGGCTAAATCTAACGTTTCATTATGTAACTCCCATTTGAGTCCTGAAGTTTGGATTCCTTCAGCAACTGGAAAAGGATAAAGTGAGACCATTCGATCTTTAACCCCCTTAATTACCTCTTTTTTAGGGAGAAAGTAATATTGGGCATAGCGATCATAAAACGAAATCTTTAAAGTGTTTTTAAATTGAAGTGCTGCCGTTAAATTCCCTAAGAAATGATCCATCTCGCCTCCACTACCTCCATATACATCCACGTGAGTCATTCCTCTTTCTACTAGGAGCTCTAAAGCTTTATGGAAATCAGGGTACTCTTGATTCGGGGTTGGAATTAATTTTGAATAATAAGCAGAGGCTTCACCAACAGGCAAAGAATCAAAATCTCCAGAGATGAAATCTACCTGGTCTGCCTTAACTCCCATATCTAGAAGGGTTTGGAACGCTCCATCTGTGCAGGCCACAAGATCATAATTTTCAAGAGCCGGAAGCGCTTCTGGTGCTTCCCCATTAATTAGTAAAAGTGATTTTTTCAATTCTTCTTAGCGTTGGTTGGGGTTCCAGTAACTTTCTGCTTCCTTATTTACTTTTGCAAAGTACCGAGCAGCAGTAAAAAGATAATCGGAGAGTCGATTAAGATACTGAATCAACTCGTCTCTTAATTCTTCCTGCTGCGCAAGATAAACAACCGTTCTCTCTGCCCGTCGACAAACGGTTCTAGCTACGTGAAGAGCGCTAACCACTCTTCCTCCGTGAGGCAATATAAAATACGCCAAAGGCTCAAGAGACAATTCCAACCGATCAATTTCGTTTTCTAAGAATTCGATGTCTTCTTTTTCGATTACTAGAGGCAAACGGGACTTTCCATTTGCTAGTAACAATTTATCTTTTGGCGTAGCCACCTCGGATCCTAAAGTAAAAAGGTCAAATTGAATTTTGGAAAAGGAAGCTTTCATTTCCTCCACGTGCATTTCGCTCATTGCTAGCCCAATAAAGGAATTGAGCTCATCAACAGTTCCATAAGCTTCAACGCGAATATCTGCTTTAGATACTCTTGTACCTCCATAAAGTGCTGTTGAACCTTTGTCCCCTGTTTTTGTATATATTTTCATAATCGTACTTTGTCAGTTCCCTTAAAAAGAAAGTAATTTCAAATTTCGTAAAACTATATTTAATCGCGGTAAGAATTCACCAATTTATCAAGATTTAAGCTTCGAGCGGAAGCATCAAAGATTTTACGGTAGCTCCCATCTTTCTGCATTAACTCCTCATGCGTACCGTTTTCCACCGTGCGACCTTTCTCCATAACATAGATTTGATCAGAATCCAGAATCTGAGACAGCGAATGAGAAATGATCACTACCGTTCGTCCTTTTTTAATTGCGTCAAGAGAATTCTTAATCTGCTCCGTCGCGATGGCATCCAGGCTAGCTGTGGGTTCGTCCAAAAATATAATAGGTGGGTTTTTTAAAAAGAGTCGCGCTATAGCAATTCGCTGCTGCTGCCCTCCAGAGAGCTGCGTTGCATCGTGGGAGTACCCATCAGGAAGTTCCATAATTTGATTGTGCAAGTAGGCCTGCATTGCCGCCCTTTGAACATCATCAAAACTCGCCTCCTCTAATCCGTACCGAATATTATCTTCAATAGTTCCTTGAAATATATGGTTTCTTTGAAGTACTAATCCAATTTCACTTCGAAGATGCTCGTTGTCGTAATTACTGAGTGGAATACCATCTAAAAGTATCGCTCCGCTCGAAGGCTCATAAAATTTACAAAGTAAATTAATCACCGTCGATTTACCTGCCCCAGAAAGTCCGACCAAGGCCGTCGTTTTACCCGCCTGGATTTTCATCGACACATGCTCAAGTGCCTTGGTTCCACCGGGATAGGAAAAACTCAAATTCTTAAGCTCAAATTCTCCTTTAATTTCTGGTTTTTCCTGACCTGACTCTTCTATTTCTTCATCCGCATTGAGGATTTCGAAATAACCTTCTGCATAAATCATTGCATCGTTCATATCGTCGTATATTCGATGCAGCTGACGAATGGGAGCCGACACGTTATTAAAAAGCATAATATGAAGCATGATCGCCCCTAGTGTAATCTGTTGATTTAACACTAAGTAGACCGTTAAAAGGATCACCATCACTAAACCAAACTGCTCGATAAAAGTCTTTAGACCATCGTAAATAAAATTAGTTCTTCTGGTATAGAGCTGACTCTCCATTAACTGCATCTGCAGATCGTACTGCTTCTTCCCTTCAAATTTCTCCTGGACGAAGCTCTTGATGACCATAATGGAATTAATCAAATTGAGTAGTCCTGAGGTCTTTTTCTCTCTTTGATTCCTTAACACTCTTCTAACGCCGCTGAGCCTCTTTGCTTGCTTGGCACTCACCCAAAAATAGATGGGAACTACAATTGAAGATACTAGCCCCACATAAACATTCTGCATGTACATCACCACTAATGCAATGGCTGCATTGGCAAAAAGAGGAAGAATATCAATAAAAAAATTCTGCACCAAACGGGTCAAACTTTCTATCCCTCGATCGATCCTGGTTTGAAGCTTTCCACTTTGGTGATTTTCGTCAGTAAAAAAGGAGACCTTATAGGTTAAAATCTTGTCAATGGCATTTTGAGCAAGTACAGAACTGGTATTGATTCGGATTTTTTCTCCGTAGAACTTCTGTCCGAAATTAATGAAGATATTTAAAAGTTCTTTTCCTAAAAGTATCGCAGAGACCACTACAAGCACATGAATCCCATCGTTCATGGGATTGGAAAGCTTTAGTAGTTTCTCCACTTCGTCCACCGTGTACTTCAAAACCACGGCATTGACCTGAGCAGCAAGGGCACCCAAAAAAGTCAACACCAAGGTGCCAATAATCATTAATCGGTAGGGACGAATAAAGGGACCGATTTGCTTAAATATCCCAAGAATCGTAAGCGTTTTCGTAAAAGGTTTTGCCATAGGAGCATCAATACAAAAACGATGCAAATTTGAAAACGATGTGCTTAGGACTCGAAATAATACGTCGTTAGGTAGTGAAGATCTGACGTTGAAAGCTCCTTTGCACGTAGCTCTAATGCTTCTCGACTAGACTGCGATTGCAGAGCAACTTTTTGAAAAAGAAAAGAGTTGTTTGCACTACGGTCAACAACATTCTTAAATATATGATCAATTTCACCGCTAGCAAGGGACGCAAATGAAATATCCTCAAACCCCTGGATCAAGCGCAAATCGTTCTCATTTTGGAAATGCTCATCCACGTACTTTTGAAATGAACTTCGGTCAGAAAAATTCCCTGCCCAGATGTGATAAGCAATCGATTTTTTCTTCGGCTTATCGTCGATACTTTGGTAAACAAAATTTTCTCCTAAATAAGCTTCTCGTACCTGTGGATCATTGGCTAGATCTGAAGGAAGACCTTCTTTTAAGATACGACCTTCAAACATGATATAGGTTTTATTGGTAATGGCTAGGGTCTGTTGAACGTTATGGTCGGTAATTAGAATTCCAATGTTTTTCTCAGTCAAGCTTCGAACAATTTTCTGAATATCTTCCACTGCAATGGGATCGACTCCTGCAAAAGGCTCATCAAGAAGAATAAAACTTGGACTAGTAGCTAGACACCGAGCTATTTCCGTTCTTCTTCTCTCCCCTCCAGAGAGTAAATCTCCACGGTTGTTTCTAACGTGCTCTAAGGAAAATTCCTCGATTAGCTCATCGCATTTGTATTGCTGTTCTTTTTTTGAAAGTTTGGTAAGCTGCAGTACACCAAGAATATTCTCTTCTACAGAAAGTTTTCGAAAAACACTGGCCTCTTGTGCCAAGTAACCAATTCCTTTTTGTGCCCTACGGTACATTGCATCAGAAGTGATCTCTTTATTATCTAGAAAAATCTTTCCTAAGGTAGGCTTCACAAGTCCGACAATCATGTAAAACGTGGTGGTCTTACCGGCACCATTAGGCCCAAGCAGTCCAACAATTTCGCCTCGGCTTACTTCGACAGAAACGCCCTTGACCACTTTTTTTGGTCCGTATTCTTTAATTAGGTTTTCACCACGTAAAATCATAGGGTCAAAGATAAATAAAAAATTGAGTGCAGTATTCTTCAGGTTTACTCAAGTAAATAAAGCGAAGGACAAATTAATCCTTAACTACGAGGGCTAAAATAAAATCTTCTCAATTTATACTGTAAGAACACTTTTTTAGTTTGATTGGAGTAAAACCGCTGCTTCCTTGGCCGTATAGGTGAATATCATGTCTGCACCAGCTCTTTTAATGCAAGTAAGACTTTCAATAATCGTTTTATCATTATCAAGCCATCCGTTAGCTGCTGCAGCTTTGAGCATAGCGTATTCACCACTAACGTGATAAACGGCGATAGGCAAATCAATTGTTTCTCTAACTTTTGAGACAATGTCAAGATAAGGAAGTCCCGGCTTAATCATGATAATATCTGCGCCTTCAGCTATATCTTTCAAAACTTCATCGATCGCTTCCCTTGAGTTGCCAAAGTCCATCTGATAGGTCTTTTTATCGCTAGGCACTTCTTCGAATTCTTTTGGTGCACTATCGAGCGCTGAGCGAAACGGACCATAGAATGCACTAGCGTATTTTGCACTGTAACTTAAGATTCCTACATCAGTAAATCCGTTTTCCTCTAAGGCCGTACGCATAACAGCAACGCGCCCATCCATCATATCGCTTGGAGCTAAAATATCAGCTCCTGCTTCACTTAGGGACAGGGACATTTTGGCCAAAGCTTCATTGGTTTGATCGTTATCAATTTTACCGTTTAATACTATACCGTCGTGTCCAAACTCAGAATAGGGATCTAACGCCACATCCGGCATAATCACCATTCCTGGAACCTTATCTTTGATTGCTTTAATGGTTGTTTGCATGAGTCCCGATGGGTTCCATGATTCTTTTCCCGTATTATCTTTCAAATGATCAGGAACTTTCATATAAAGGTTTACTGCCTTGATTCCCAAAGAATAAAGCTCTTCACATTCCTTTACCGTTAAATCGACTGATCTTCTAAATACGCCTGGCATTGCAGCGATAGGCTCCATTTTCTCTTTTCCTTCCATTACAAAAAGAGGCATTACCAAATCATTGACGGTCAAAACAGTTTCTTGTACCAAACTTCTAATTGACGCAGAGGTACGTAAACGGCGGTTGCGGGAATATTGAATCATAATTAGTCTTTATATGAAATTTGAACAGCAAAATTAAGCATTATCTGCTTAAGATGCCATCCGCGAAAAGGTTGCGAATTAAATAGCAGAAGCTAAAAAATAAAAATTAGCGCTTTAATTCATTTAAGAATTTCTACGGACTAGGAATTAATAATCTGACGAAGAAACATCATTGCCCAAGAGAGCTAGCGCTGAAGATGTTCCGATACGTGTAACACCTAGATCAATCATTTCTTGAGCTTCCTTTGGTGTTCGAACACCTCCGGCTGCTTTTAGTGGCAGATCTCCTGCATTAGATTTCATTAATTTAATCCCTTCCACTGTAGCTCCGTTAGGCGCACCGTCTGTAGTAGGATAAAATCCTGTGGAAGATTTTACAAATATATTTTCTCTTTCTGTGCTGGAGAAATACTCCTGAGCTTTTTTAGAAATAAGTGCGGTAATTCCTTCAATTTGGTCATTAGAAAGGGCCGCAATTTCAATTATCCATTTGACTACCTTCCCATGGGCAATACCAAGTCGAGTGCATTCCACTACCTCCTTTTCAACATATTCCACCTCCCCGTTCTTGTAGGCTTCAAAATTGATCACAAAATCCAATTCATCCGCTCCATCAGCAATGGCTTTTTCTGCTTCTTTAAGTTTGTCTTCAAGGCTTGCCGTTCCGGTATGAAAACCAATGACCGTTCCAACTTTTACGGAGCTTTCCAGCTGAGTTAAATATTCTTTAATGCTAGAAACATACTCAGGACGGATCATAACAGCAAAGAGCTCGTATTGATCTGCCTCGCTCGCTAAAGCTAGTACTTTTTCTTTTGTTTCTTCTGCACTTAAACCGGATTGTTCCGGAGTTTTTAGATATGTAGAATCGATATATTTTGCGATGTTCATTTTATTTTCTAAACTTTTAATTGACGGTTAATACTTTGCTCCAAAGATATGAAAGTTTCAGTTCTTGTTACTCCTTTTAATTTCTGTAACTTACCTAATACCCTCATCAGATGATCGTTATCTTCACAGTAAATTTTAAGAAATAGAGTATAATTCCCTGTTGTGTAATGCGCTTCAACTACTTCGTTAAATCCTTTTAATGCCTCAATAGATTCCCTGTAATAAGCAGGGCGATCCAAATATACTCCAATATAGCTCACTACGCCATAACCCAGCTTTTTGGGATTAATGATTGCAACTGAGGTATCAATGATTCCGGCTTGTTCTAATTTTTTCACGCGAAGATGAATCGCTGTAGTAGAGATACCTACTTCTTTTGCCAGCAAAGCCAATGAAAACTTTTGAGGACTTGTCAGACGACTAATAATCTCTCTGTCGATTTGATCTAGCTCGAAGGAATGGTTAGAAGTGGGTTTCATTTTCTTGTTGTTTATTTTGATTACTTAAGCGAAGAAGTACGGGAAAATGATCGCTATACCCTCCCAAATATCTCGTACCGGCATAGGTTCGAAAAGGTCGGTGTGAATTCTTACGATCGAAATTTGAAATCTGCGGATGATTAAAAACAGAAGCATACTTAAAAGTGAGTCCCTCTTTCTTTTCACCAATCAAATCATGGCTCAAAATAATTTGATCAAAAAGCAGACCTCTATTATGATGAAAGGTCGAATACTTTTTCTCTCTGTATAGAGACCGGAAGGGGTTAAAAAGTAGGGGACCATGCGATCCTTCCAGAAATTCTAACATCTGAGGATGCTCAGGGTCCTCATTAAAATCACCCAAAACTACGACAGACTCATTCTGCTTTAGGTGCTCTTCCACTCTTTTATTAATTTCTGAGAGAATGTACCTTCTTTTGGGAAGGTTCACATCGTCGCTGCGCTTAGAGGGCAAATGAACGATATAAAGTTCTAAAGCTTCGCTTCCTATACGGACCGTGGTATGCAGTACATCTCTTGTTGTATCATAATTTTCAGGATCCAGGTCAGGAATCTCAAAAAAGTAAACTAAAGGCTCAGCCTTTTCAATTTTCACATTCGAATGGTTATACAGTAGCGCAACATCCACCCCTCTCTCGTCCATACTTTCAAAATGAATAAAGGAATATTCCGATTTAAAGACTGGAAGTTTTAGCAAATCCTCTAGTGGTTGAGACCCTTGAATCTCGCTGACTCCTATCAGGTCGGGAAGCATCGAATACTCCTTTTCTAAAAGTTCAAAAACCCTTCCGACTTTATGAAGCTTATTTTCATAACGCTCCTTATTCCAATTGCGAAGACCCGATACTTTTCGTTTATTCTCCCTTACCGAAAACTTGTCGGGTGGGAACAAATTCTCAACATTATAAAACACGATTAAGTTCTGGTCAAAAGTAGCAGAAGATGCATTAAAGTCTTGCTTCATAGAGTTAAAAGTACAAAAATAGAACTTAAATTCACCAATTAAAGTGAACGCTTAAACTGGAAATAAGTGAAAAAGAGAAAGCTAATCCAGTAAGTCCGGTCTTCTTCTCTCTGTTAAGGCCACCGCTTCCTGATGCCTCCACTCCTCTATTTTTGCGCTATTTCCACTAAGCAAAATTTCAGGAACCCTTAATCCTTTATAAACCTCGGGCCTCGTATAAATAGGCGGAGAGAGCAAATCGTCTTGAAAGCTATCGGTAAGCGCGCTTTGTTCGTCATTAATCACTCCCGGTATAAGTCGGATGATACTGTCACACAGTACACAAGCCGCTAATTCACCCCCGGTTAAGACAAAGTCTCCAATGGAAATCTCTCTTGTAATGTGCAATTCTCTTACCCTTTGATCTATTCCTTTATAATGACCACAGAGCATTAATAAATTACCCTTTATGGACAACTCATTGGCCATTCTTTGGTTTAAGGTTTCTCCATCCGGAGTTAAATAAATGACCTCATCGTAATGACGCTGCGATTTCAGCTCTGATAAACACCGGTCCAAAGGTTCGACCATCATAACCATTCCCGCTCCTCCACCGTATTGGGTATCGTCGATTTGACGATGCTTTCCCTCACTCCAATCTCTGAGTTGATGAAAATGCACCTCTACGAGCCCTTTTTCTTTTGCTCTTTTTAAAATTGAAGCCTGGAATGGCGACTCCATTAATTCAGGGAGAACACTTACTATATCAATTCTCATTGTTCGGTTGAATTTTTTTTGTTCGGTATGATGATTAGCCTCAGCGAACTATCTTTATTAAAGTAACTCCACATCCAGTTAAAAAAGACGGCAATTTTATTTCTGACCGACAAAATTAACATCAGGTGAAGAAACATCCATAGATACCACGCCAAGAAACCCGAGAACTTTACTCGAGGTAGATCCACAACTGCTCGGTGTTTTCCGATGGTTGCCATGCTTCCTTTGTCGTTGTATTCGTATTCTTTCCATTGAAGCGCATTGCGCTTTAAAATGTTCTTTGCTAAACGTTTCCCCTGATTGATGGCCACATTGGCCACTTGCGGATGTCCTTGCGGATAAAGTGGAGTTTCCATGTAAGCAATATCCCCTACCGCAAATATATTATCGTACCCCTTTACTCGATTGTATCGATCGGTGATGTACCGATTTCTGACCATAATACTAGGATCCAAACCTTCTATAACATTTCCGGTAACTCCCGCTGCCCAAATCACATTATTACTAGCAATCTGCTTTCCACTCTCCATTAAAACCTTCTCTCCATCGTAATCAATCACTTTTTCACCGCTCAGAAGTTGTACTCCCAATTTCTTCAGATATTCTTCCGATTTATTCTGTGCCATATCACTCATAACACTCAGCGGCTTATCGGTAGCGCTGATGAGAACAATCTTAAGATCGTCAAAATTCATATTGGGATAATCTCTTGGCAAAATTTCCTTTTTCATTTCTGCAAAAGCGCCGGCAAGCTCCACTCCTGTGGCTCCACTTCCCACAATAACAATATTCCAGTTCCCATCATCAGAGCGCCTGCGTTCCATTATGAGTTTTTCAAACGTAAGGAGCACATGGTTACGTATTGCAATGGCTTCTTGTGTGTTTTTCATTCCAAAAGTAAGAGACTCCATTTTATCATTTCCAAAGAAGTTGGTTTTGCATCCTGTTGCTATAACCAACTTATCATAATGAAACTCCGCTTCTTTCGTTATTATTCTGTTCTCAGTAGGTTCAATACGCTCCACTTCACTGAGTCGGAATTGAATATTTCTGGAACGCTGAAAAATCTTACGAAATGGAAATGAAATGTTGGAAGGTTCAATTCTTCCGCAGGCCACCTGGTAGAAAAGCGGCTGAAACATATGGTGATTCACCTTGTCGATGACAATGACCTTTTTATTCTTATTATTGAGTGTTTTTGCCAATTGAAGCCCGGCAAATCCACCTCCAATGATGACTATTTTTTCTCTGGTTTCCATAGAGTGCAAATTTACGAATTAAAAGCCAAGTGCTAGAATTTGCGCGGAATCTAAAGGGTCGAAAATCTCACAGAAAATAGTTGGAGAAATATCACTAGTTTGAATTATTTTTGCCTGAACAATGGGAGGTAAATCACAAAGGAATAGAAAGAAAATAAGATCCAGCAGAAAAGGTAAAAACAAGCGTTACAAAAGGCGTAGCGTTCTTCTTTTTATATTTTTAATTGCGCTTTTGGGCTGTGGATTTTACTTAAAGGACCGCCTATCGTATTACTTTCATAAGTTCAAAACTCCCAAAGAATACACACAGCTAACAAACACAGCTACCGAACACGCAAGGATTGACCGAATTGTTGAAGAACATACCGATAAAACTTTTGGAATTGATCTGTCGCATTACCAGTCTTCAGAGGATTTGAATTGGGACAGTTTATCAATTGGCTATGGCTCTGTGCCCATTGAATTTGTTGTACTTCGGGCTTCCATGGGAAGTAACGGAAAAGACTTAGAGTTTAAGAAATTCTGGGAACAAGCAGCGAAACACAATTTAGTCCGTGGAGCCTATCATTTTTATCGCCCTGACGAAGATCCCATCTTACAAGCCAATCAATTTTTAAGTGCGGTTCAATTGGAATCCGGAGACTTAAGACCCGTTGTTGACATTGAAAAATATCCAAAAATTATTTCTAAGAAAAAACTTCGTAAAAACCTTCAGATTTTCCTCGACATCCTTGAAGAAAGATTTCGTGAAAAACCCATCATTTACACCTACTTTCATTATTATAAAGATGAGCTGGAAGGACATTTTGATTCCTATCCCTTATGGCTAGCCAACTACAATAATGTGCTGGCTCCTAATAAAGACTCCCCGTGGCTCATGTGGCAATTTACTGAAAATGGAATAGTAAATGGAATTTCTACTAAAGTAGATCTTAACATCTACAACGGAAGCCTTAGAAGCTTAAAGAGCTACACCTTGCCCTAAAAATTCTGAACTATAATTTCGTACTTTTGCCCACTTAGTTCTCATCCCCTTGCTCAAAGAAGAAAATGAATTACGTTACTGTTGAAAACCTAAGTAAAACCTTTGGTATTAAAACCCTATTCCACGATGTGACCTTTCATATAAATGAAGGGGATAAAATTGCTCTTGTCGCAAAGAACGGAAGCGGAAAATCCACGCTGCTCAAGATTATTACCGGAAAGGAAGTGCCTTCCGAGAGCGAAGTACGTATTTCAAAAGAAATTCAAGTAGTGCTTTTTGACCAAGAGATTCCTTTTGATCCAAATCTTAGCGTAGAGGATTTTATGATGAGTTTAGAGAGTCCAGCCATTGTCGCATTAAGAAATTACCACAAAGCGATTCACAGTAGCAGTCCAGATGAAATGGAAAAAGCGCTACTTGCCATGGAGAATCAAAAAGCATGGGACCTGGAAAATGAAATGAAGCAAATTCTCTCTCAGCTGAAAATTCAAAACCTTGAGGCTCGAATGGGCACCTTATCCGGAGGACAAGTTAAGCGAGTGGCATTGGCAAAGCTTTTAACTGAAACGCGCGCAGAACATCGCCATGTACTATTAATAATGGACGAACCTACCAACCACCTGGATGTCGACATGGTGGAATGGCTTGAAAATTACCTCTCGAAATCCAAAGTGACTTTACTGCTTGTTTCTCACGACCGCTACTTTCTGGATTCGGTTTGTGATACCCTTTGGGAATTAGAAAACCAAAACCTATACATCCATAAAGGAAGCTATGCAACTTATTTAGAGAACAAGATGCTTCGTCAAGAAAATGAAAGTACGGTGATTGATAAAGCACAAAACCTTTATCGCAAAGAACTAGAGTGGATGCGTAGGCAACCCAAAGCAAGAACAACCAAGTCCAAAAGCAGAATCGAGGCGTTCTACAAAACAGAAAAAGTAGCAAAATCATCCTTAAGGGAGGATCAGCTGGATTTACAGTTTGAAGTAAAACGACTTGGAAATAAGATATTGGAACTAGACAAAATTTCAAAATCTTACGGATCGAACGTACTGATAAAAGATTTTTCTTACCAGTTTCAAAAGGGTGAAAAAATTGGTATTGTTGGAAAAAATGGAGCTGGAAAATCAACATTATTAAATATTCTTCAAGAAATAGAACCGCTCGATTCTGGAAAAATTGAAAAAGGAGAGACCATTGCCTTTGGTTATTTCTCTCAAAAAGGATTAGACCTCAATCCGGAAATGCGAGTGATCGACTCTGTTAAAGAAATATCGGAGAATTTCCCTATATCTGGTGGAAGAACCATTACAGCTTCTCAATTCTTAAGGCAGTTTCTTTTTGATGATGCGACGCAGTATACTCCAATCAGCAAACTCTCTGGTGGTGAGAAACGTAGATTGCACTTACTGCACGTTCTATACAAGAACCCCAATTTTCTAATCTTCGATGAGCCCACGAACGATCTGGACCTTCCAACGCTTACTGTTTTAGAAAATTTCCTTCAAAACTTCCCCGGCACCCTACTCATCGTCTCTCACGACAGGTATTTCATGGACCGCATCGTAGAAAGAATCCTAGCGTTTGAAGGAGAAGGTTTCATTCGCAACTTCACCGGGAATTTCTCAGAATACCGACAGTTTATTAAAGAGAAAACTCAATTAGACAAAACAGCTGCGCCTAACCTTCCTACTTCACAGGAAGTAAGCGAATCCAAGTCGAACCCTAGCACAAAAAAGAAGTTATCTTACAAAGAAACCAGAGAGCTTGAAACCATTGAAAAAAGGCTTCCGGAATTAGAAAAACAAAAGAAAGATTTACTCGAAGCACTGGAAGGAGAAACCGATTATGAAAAAATAGCTCCTATCAGTGAAGACCTTCGAAAAATTTCACAAGAGCTAGACGAAATGGAACTTCGCTGGCTAGAACTTCAAGAACCAATCGACTAACTCAAGACCTTAACACCATTAATTCGATGCAAACGCAAAAACAACTCGTAGCTAAGTATGGACTATTTACCGCAATTTCCATGGTGGTTGGACAGGTCATCGGTTCAGGAATCTTCTTTAAGGTAGATGACGTACTCGTAAGCACTCAAGGTAGCGCACTAGCAGGCCTTCTAGGCTTTCTAATTGTGGGAGTTAGTGTGATCTTCGCTTCCATTTCCATGGCCAATTACGCGCAGCTCATTCCAAAAGACGGAGGAATTCTAAGTTACGTCGATTACCGGTTTGGCCCCAAAGCCGCTGCACTGGTAGGATGGATGTATTTAACTTTATTTTACCCTATCCTAACGGCGGTACTTTTCACCGTTTCCGGTATTTATATTAGTCATTTTCTAGCCAATTTCATAGAATTTATACCCAATTTTCTGCATTACAGCCTTATAGGAGGCATCAACTCCCTGCTTTTTTTAAGCTTTAATATTTTAAAGCCGAAAAGCAGTGGACTATTTCAACAACTCACCACAGTCATTAAACTGATTCCACTTATCCTAATTGCAGCTCTTGGAATAATAAGCTTTGGAAACGATTCTACTCAAGCACTACAAACACTCAATAACCCTATTTCAGCAGAAACAGTGAAACCGTTTTGGAGTTTGGTAGCCGCAAGTTTTATTCCAATCGCTTTTGCTTTTGACGGATGGTACATTGCAACGCAGATCTCAGGCGAGATTAAAAATGCTCGAAAAAACTTGCCCAAAGCGCTTGTCATTGGAGCAATCATTATTCTAGTGGTGTATATCCTTTATTATCTTGGAATCGTCTTAAGAATGAGTCCAGAGTCCGTTATTCAATTTAAAGATTCCTATATCATTGAATATTCAAAACAACTAGGATCCAATCTTGCTGCTCTAGTCATGCAACTGTTTATTATTATTTCGGTCTTAGGTACAGCTAACGGACTTATGCTCGCCTCCATACGAGTTCCTTTCCAATTCTACCATCTAAAAAGTTCACGCAAATTTTTATCCTTAGGAAAAATAAACGAAAAGACAGGTATGCCTCTAAAGAGTGCATTCTTTGCTTATGCTTGCATCCTTTTTTATCTTTTTGTTTATTATCTCACCAATACGCTTCCTTTTTTTAAAGAAATAAATTACGATTTGTCCGCGATACCTGTGGCCTTTATTTATGTGGTTAATGGAGCTCTTTTTGTAGGATTAGTTCGTATTATTAAAGAAGGAAAACTAGAAGGAAACAAGAAAATAAAATACCTTTTAGCACTCTTTGCTCTTGTTGGAATTATCATTGTGCTTACCGGTACCGTATTATCCGATAACGGAATAAGTTATTTACTTATAAGTGCTATTTTTATACTTTCTGGATTATTTTTTCTCAGAAAGTAAACTTTTTTCACCCTTCTTAGGCATTGATTTTGCAAACCGCATAGATTAATTTTACCTTCGCCTCACTTATTAACAAAAAAACAACAAAGAAAAGATGAAAGAAAGTATGGCCTATGTTGAACTTGTTTATCAAGTACTAAACAACTGGAGAATTAAATTTGCAGAATTTACTCCGAATTTAATCGTCGGAGTAACGGTTTTTACCTTATTTCTATTAGGAAGTAAATTTCTTGCAAAGACTGCTTTAAAAATATTTCAAAAGCTTTTTCCACAGAATAAAAACAAAGAAACAATCCAATCTTTTATTGGAGTTTTTCGGTTTTTCATTATTCTGATCGGAACTTTTATCACCTTAGAAATCATGGGACTAAATGGCTTTTTCATGAAGCTGCTCGGAAGTTTAGGGGTTGCCGGTATTATCGCAGGGGTTGCCCTAAAAGACATTGTTTCTTCCATGTTCTCCGGAATGCTAGTAGGAGTGGACAAAGCGTTTAAAGACGGAGACTACGTTACAATTAACGGGGTATCAGGAACCGTTGTCGAAATTGGCTTTTTGACCACTAAGATCATCGCGGATGATGGAACTAAAGTATACATTCCTAACCAGCTTATATTTAGTTCCCCTTTTGTGAATTATAGTGCTTCAGAATTCCGCGTAATTATGCTCGGAATTGAAATTCCAACTACTGAAGATTTGCATAAAGCAAAATCTTCCCTTTATAATGAGGCAAGTAAGTTCGATTTTATTGAACCTTCTAAACCGGTGGAAGTACTGGTAACCAACCAACGCCTTGGTGTTTATAGTTTACAAGTAAAATTCACGATGAAAAAAGGAGAAAGTATTCTTGAAGTCAAGAGTGAATCCATGCTTAAGCTAAAAGCACGATTGGATGAGGAAGGAATTACTACAGCCTCTCCACTAGTCAACTTTGGTGGCTAAGAGGGATTTGATTAAAAGCAAAAAAGCCGGCTAGAAAATCTAGCCGGCTTTTTTAGTATATTTTAGTCTTATTGACCTAGTACTTCTTTCACTTTTCCAGCAGCCTCTTCGAGAGTGATTGCGGAATGAATAGGAAGACCCGCTTCATCGATAAGTTTCTTAGCTTCTTCTGCGTTAGTTCCTTGTAAACGAACAATAAGTGGAACTGGGAATTCTCCAATCGCTTTGTAAGCATCTACAACTCCTTGCGCAACACGATCACAGCGTACAATACCTCCAAAAATATTGATTAGAATTGCTTTTACGTTTGGATCTTTTAAGATGATATCAAAAGCAGTCTTTACTCTTGCAGCATCAGCAGTTCCTCCCACATCTAAGAAGTTCGCAGGGTTTCCTCCAGAAAGCTTAATGATGTCCATCGTTGCCATAGCAAGACCCGCACCATTAACCATACAAGCTACATCCCCATCGAGTTTTACGAAGTTTAGTCCTGCTTCACCAGCTTCCACATCCATCGGATCTTCTTCTCTCTTATCACGAAGTTCTGCTAAATCCTTATGACGGAATAATGAATTATCATCTAGAGTTACTTTTGCATCAACTGCAATGATTTTATTATCTGATGTTTTAAGAACTGGATTGATTTCAAATAAAGAAGCATCAATCCCTACGTAAGCATTATAAAGGCTAGAAATAAATTTCACAAATTCTTTAAATGCGTTTCCTTCTAATCCTAGATTAAAAGCAATTTTTCTAGCTTGGAAACCTTGTAGTCCTACTGCAGGATCTACAATTTCTTTATGGATCAAATCAGGAGTTTCCTCCGCAACTTGTTCAATATCCATCCCCCCTTCAGTAGAATAAACTACTGTATTTTTACCTTGAGCACGGTCTAAAAGAATAGAAACATAAAACTCTTTTGTTTCCGTTTCTCCTGGATAGTAAACATCTTCCGCTACCAGTACTGAATTCACCTTTTTTCCTTCCGCTGAAGTTTGAGGTGTAACAAGCTGCATTCCGATAATGTTCTGTGCATTTTCTTTCAGCTTATCTAAATTAGGAGAGAATTTTACACCGCCTCCTTTTCCGCGTCCTCCGGCATGTACTTGGGCTTTCACTACCCAACCTTCGTTCCCGTTTAATTCTTTAAGTTTACCTGCAGCTTCTAACGCCTCATCAACGTTATTTGCTACAAAACCACGCTGAATAGCGACGCCGTACTTGGCTAAAATCTCTTTAGACTGATACTCGTGAAGATTCATAATATTATAATTAGATTTTGATTCTTAAGTTGTACAAATTTACGAAAAGTTTGAGAGGTAGCCGCCCAGACTTTCTACTTTTTAAATGGAAATATTTGAACTTTCTGGCTAGATCTTCATAGGGCACTAAGGTACCCTCCAAATTATAGGACTTTTAAATCTTATATTTAACAAAATAATAAATTAGTAAACCCCATGATAATATCATTAGTAATCCTCCTAGTGGTGTAATAGGCCCTAAAAATTTCAGGTTCACTCCCCAATATTCTTGAAAAGAAAGCAAGTATATGCTAAAAGAGAAAAAAATCACTCCCAATATCATTAAAGAAGAAATCCATCTTTCCAATCCCGTATCCCATTTTAATGCAAGTCCTACCACAAGTAGAAAAAGAGCAGCATACATCTGGTAACGGACGCCGGTTTCAAAACTTAGCAATTTTTCTGCTGGCAAAATTTTCTTAAACGCATGAGCTCCAAAAGCTCCCAGAACGATGGAGATTAACCCGTAAAGTGCTCCAATAACTAAGGTGAAAGTTTTCATCTAATTAATTCTATATTTATAATTCAAAATTTAGGCGTTACTATCGCGAAGTCGTTTCAGTTCACTAATCACCTCGTGATGGCTTACTGTTTTGGTTTTAAAATACTCAACGAAATAGTTTTTCTCTTCTTGGGTTGCTCCTTCTTGATTCAAGATATTAAACAAGTGCATTTTCATATGTCCTTTCTGAATTCCAGTAGTGACTAAAGACCTAAGCGCTGCGAAATTTTGAGCCAAACCTGAAACTGCTAATATACTCATTAACTTTTGCGCTGAAGGCTTACCTAATAAGGCAAGTGAAAATTTCACAAGAGGATGCAAATTAGTTAGTCCACCCACTACTCCAACTGAAATTGGCAAATCAATCCAAAACCGGAAATTGCCGTCTTCAATACTGCAATGCGTTAAAGACTGGTACCTTCCGTTTCTAGCAGCATATGAATGAGCACAAGCTTCCGTTGCACGAAAATCGTTTCCCGTAGCAATCACCACTGCATCTACCCCGTTCATTATTCCTTTGTTGTGAGTCGCTGCTCTATAAGGTTCCAACTCAGCAATCGTAACCGCTTGCTTGAACTTCCGAGCAAACTCTTCATTAGAAATTCCACTATCGTCTTGTAATTCTTCGATCGGACAACTAACTTCTGCTCTTACAATGCAATCAGGTGTATAATTGGAAAGGATATTCATCACCACCTGCAGCGATTCTTTTTCTTCAATAGTAAAGCTTTCCTCTAGCGCAATTTCCTCTTTTAGGGTCGATCCAAATTGTTCCAAACAAGAATTAATAAAATTAGCTCCCATAGAATCAACCGTATCAAAGCTTGCTTTGATTTGATAATAATTCTCAAGTTCCTGGGTTTTATCAATTAATCTGATATTTAGTATCCCCCCTCCACGCTTACGCATGTTTGCGGTTATTGGATCTGTAGAATCAAAAAGCTTTTGCTTTAAATTAAAATTAAAAAAATGCTGTAGTTTATGAGGTTCAACCTCCATTATAAAATGAGTGTGACCTAATTTTTTGTTATTAATTATGGTGGTCTTGAATCCTCCTCTACTTAACCAAAATTTTGCAGCTTTTGAAGCGGCAGCCACCACCGAACTCTCTTCCACAGCCATGGGTAAAGCCAATAGTTCTCCATCTATCAAGAAATTGGGAGCAATGCCATAGGGCATGTAAAAGTTAGAAATAGTATTCTCTGAAAACTCTTCATGAAGTTTCTGAAGCTCTTGATCTTCATTCCAATACTGGCTAAGAACTTTCTTTTGCTCTGGACTATCCTCTAAATAATGTTCCACGATCCAATCGATTTTCTGTTGCTTTGAAAGCTTAGAAAATCCTTCCACTGGTAAATGCTTCATCTGACTAGCGCTTTAAATAATGCCTATTAATTTATCCCTTCTTTTTAAAAGTAGAATAACAAAGATAATGATTTATGCCTTGTTCCCCTTTCTATTAGCGTCAAGAATATTTATCAGAATGCCTCTTTTTGAATTTTCATTATTCTTTCTGAGGAAAAATTTAACAAAACTTTGAGAAACCCGGTTGAAAAACAAACCTTTAATTCCCTTAACTTTATAACATTATTTCTTATCCTACATCAATAAATTGAGCAGTGCTCTTAGATTACCTTTGTACCAACAAAATTAAATAGCAAGTATAACACTTAAAACAATTATTATTATGGCAACAAAATGGAACTTAGATCAATCACACAGCGAAATTACTTTCAAAGTAAGACACATGATGATTTCAAATGTGAAAGGTGAATTCAAAGACTTCAACGTAGAGCTTGAAAGCGAAGACGATAACTTTCAAAACGTTAGTGCAGTAGCCGAAATCAAAACCGATTCCATCTCAACCAACAATACAGATCGTGACAACCACCTAAAGAGCGAAGATTTCTTCAACGCTGCTTCTAATCCTACTATTACTTTCAAAGCGAGTCAGCTAAATAATGAAGTAACAGGAGACCTTACTATTGGTGGAATTACAAAACCAATCCAATTGGACGTTGACTTTGGAGGTATTGGAGTAGATCCATGGGGAAACACTAAAGCAGGTTTCTCTTTCGAAGGAAAAATCAAAAGAAGTGAGTTCGGACTTAACTGGAATGCTGCACTAGAAGCAGGAGGCGTGATGGTAAGTGATGAAGTGAAAATTGCAGGAGAACTTCAATTTGTGAAAGCATAATTTTTTTTCATAGTATAGTTTTTTTGAAAGTTCATCCGGGTTACACCTTGATGAACTTTTTTATCTTTAAATAAATGAATTTACAACATCTAGAAAATATAGCTTCCAATTATGGGAAGTCAGAACGAATGCCGGTTCTTTTTATAGGACATGGATCACCAATGAATGCCATTGAAGAAAACCAATTTGTTCAAGGGTTTAGGCGAGTGGCTAGTGAAATCCCTTTACCAAAGGCAATTTTGTGTATTTCAGCACACTGGTTTACTCAGGGAACTTATGTAACGGCCATGGATCTTCCTAAAACAATTCATGATTTTTATGGTTTTCCAAAGGAGCTCTTTGAAGTGGAGTATCCGGCACCTGGATCAGCCGAGCTAGCTAAAGAAGCAATAGATCTACTCGTGCCTACCTTAGTGGAAGAAGACCACTCTTGGGGGCTAGACCACGGCGCATGGAGCGTTATTCGACATCTGTACCCCGATGCCGATATACCCGTAATCGAACTTAGCATAGACTATACCAAGGGACCAGAATACCATTACGACTTAGCCAACCGTCTTTCCAAACTAAGAAATCAAGGTATATTAATCATCGGAAGTGGGAACATCGTCCATAACCTTAGACTTATTGATTGGAAAAATATTAATACCGTCGGTGCAGGGTGGGACTGGGCAATTGAAGCTCGGGAAAAAACCAACAATTGGATTTTGGAAGGGAATGCAAAACCATTATTGGAATACCAAAAACAAGGAACAGCACTCCAGTATGCGATTCCTAGTCCAGACCATTATTTGCCCTTAATATATTCTCTTGGTTTAAAAGATAAACAAGATGAAATTTCTCTTTTCAATGACGAACTAATAGGCGGTAGTTTAAGTATGACGAGCGTAAAAATTCAGTAATCTATAACTAGACTTCAATAAAAGTTAGTAGCAAAGGTCCGTAAGGTATACTGCTAACAGCTTAATTTCAAGCAACTAAAAGAGGGACTCTTAACTGAATCCCTCTTTACTATTTTGACTTAGATAATTCTTTTAGTTTACGATAAACTGTCTTTGACGAATCAAGTCCGCAATCTCTATAATGTCCTTTCCAATCAATCGATCGTTTTCAAGTTTATCCACTTTTGTACGAATCAAATCATAGTTTTGTTCCACAATTTTTGAACACTTTGCTGGACGTCTAAACTCAAGTCCTTGTGCTGCAAACATAAGTTCTACAGCTAAAATAGAAACCAAGTTATCAAGAACTTGATTGAATTTGCGACCAGAAATACTTCCCATAGAAACATGATCTTCTTGCCCTAAGCTGGTTGGAATACTATCCGCAGAAGCGGGGAAACACAAAGATTTATTTTCACTTACAAGAGCGGCCGATGTATATTGAGGAATCATAAATCCAGAGTTTAAACCAGAGCTCTCCGTCAATAGTCTTGGAAGTCCAAATTCTCCTTCGAGTAAAAGATAACTTCTGCGGTCGGATATATTTCCTAATTCAGCCGCCGCAAGAGTTGCGTAGTCTAGAGGAAGCGCTATCAGTTGTCCATGAAAATTACCTCCAGAAATACTTTCTTCAGCACTCAGTACAATCGGATTGTCGGTAACTGAATTCAACTCAATCTCTGCAGCTTGTTTTAAATGTTCATAGGCATTTCTTGATGCTCCGTGCACTTGCGGAACGCAGCGCATTGAATAAGGATCTTGAACGCGATCACAGAATTCATGAGATTTCAAATTATCTGAATCTTTTAAAAATTTAAGCATTCGCTGCGCTACTTTCTTACTGCCAGAAAAAGGTCTAATCTCATGCAATTCCTTTTTAAAAGGACTCGCAGAACCTCGATAAGCCTCTAGTGACATCGCAGCACTTAAGTCAGCCAAATCAAGTAGGTACTTCATTTTTTCTAGCCCTACAATCGCGTGGGCTAATATAAACTGAGTTCCATTAATGAGTCCTAAACCTTCTTTTGGACCTAAAACTATTGGTTCTAGTTTATGCTTAGCTAAAACTTCTGCTGCATCAACCGGTTTTCCATCCTGCCAAATTTCTCCTAGTCCCAATAAAGGAAGCACCATATGAGCTAGAGGCGCTAAGTCGCCAGAGGCACCTACGGATCCTTGCTCTGGAATCACAGGACAAAGGTCTTTTTCAACCATTAGCTTTAGCCGCTCAATAACTTGAAGTGAAACCCCTGAATAACCTTTGGAAAGCGCATGAATTTTGCAAATCATCATAATCTTCGATAGTTTGGGATCAATAGGTTTCCCTACTCCAACGGCATGAGAGATAATCAAATTATGCTGCAATTGAGCCGTCTCTTGTTCTGAAATCTTTACATCACATAAGGGACCAAAACCCGTATTAATTCCGTAAACGGTTCTATCAGAGTCAACTATTTTTTTTACATTCTGTTCGGAGGTCTTTATTCTCTCCTTTGCTGCTTTATCTAGCTTTATTAATTCAGGATTCTGTACAATAGTAAGAATGTCCTCTACTTGCAAGTGATCGGTTCCGTATATCATTAGAAAAATTTGCTCTAATTTACGCTTTTATTCAGAAATTTTTCGAAACTTCAACTGATTTCCAAAGGCCCGGTTCTTTTGGGATGTAAAGGAGCGCTTCACAAAAGGCCGAGAGTTACTTTAAGTTTAGTAATTTTGTATTGTGAATGACTCGCTACAACTTCAATTAAAAACGCTGCCCTCCAATCCTGGTGTTTATCGTTACTATGATAAAAACGACCAATTGCTGTACGTGGGCAAGGCCAAGAATTTAAAAAAGCGAGTCCTCTCCTATTTCAATAAAAATTTATCTGGTTACCGAACTAAAATCATGGTCGGTAAGATTCATCGGTTAGAGACCACGATTGTCCCCAGTGAATACGATGCGCTTCTGCTTGAAAACAATCTGATTAAAGAACATCAACCGTTTTACAACGTGATGATGAAAGACGATAAGACCTATCCTTGGATCTGCATTAAAAATGAAGATTTCCCTAGGATTTTTCTAACTCGCAATCGAATTAAAGACGGATCTGAATATTACGGACCCTATGCAAAAGTACGTCCGGCAAAAGTACTATTAGAAACCGTTAAAAACCTTTATAAAATTAGAACCTGCAACCTAAACCTTTCCCCAGAAAAAATTAACGAAGGAAAATATCGAGTTTGCCTAGAGTATCATATAAAAAACTGCAACGGACCTTGCGAAAATTTAGAATCGAAAACAAGTTACGATGCTAAAGTTGAAGCCATTAGAGGAATTATAAAAGGAGATTTTAAGAAGGCCAGAAACTACTTAGTTGACGAGATGAGTCGCTACGCGGAGCGATTAGAATTTGAAAGTGCTCAACTCATTAAAGAACGTATTGACCAGTTGGAGGATTATCAAGCGAAGCATACAGTGGTCAATCCTAATATCGATGACGTCGATGTTTTTGCCCTCATCAGTGATGAAAAGGAAGCTTTTGTCAATTATTTCAAGATTCAAAATGGAAACATTATCCAAAGCTACACGACTGAAATAAAAAAAATGCTTGAAGAGAGTAATGAGGAACTCTTAGAACATGCACTCATTGAAATCCGTAAGAAGTTCGAATCCGATTCAAAGGAAGTATATCTGCCCTTTAGCCTTCCACTTGAAATTCCTGGAGTGAAATTCACTGTACCGAAAGTCGGCGACAAAAAAAGGCTAGTAGAACTTTCAGAAAAAAACGCAAAAGAATACCGAATTGAAAAATTAAAACAAGTTCAAATCGTTGACCCGGAACGTCATACGGATCGTATTATGGCTGAAATGAAAACGCTTTTAAGAATGCCACAGGAGCCGCGTCATATTGAAGGATTTGACAACTCGAATATTCAAGGAACCAACCCGGTCTCTTCTTGTGTCGTTTTTAAAGACGGCAAACCCAGTAAGGAGGACTACCGCATTTTTCATCCCAAAACGGTAGAAGGTCCCAATGATTTTGCCACAATGGAAGAAGTGATTCACCGTCGCTATAAAAGACTCCTGGATGAAGGACTACCGCTACCCCAACTTATTTTGATTGATGGAGGCAAGGGACAACTATCTTCTGCAGTGAAGAGCTTAAAACTTCTTGGAATTTATCAGAAAGTAACGGTCATTGGAATTGCTAAAAAATTAGAAGAACTCTACTTTCCCGAAGATCCTATACCTCTGTATTTAGATAAAAAATCAGAAACCTTAAAAATCTTACAAAGAGTCCGTGATGAAGCCCACCGATTCGGTGTACGTCATCATCGGGTTCGACGTAAGAATTCTACTATTCTAAGTGAACTAAGCGAGATCCCCGGAATTGGTGAGAAAACTACTCAACTATTGTTATCTCAATTCAAATCCGTTAAAAGAATTAAAGAAGCAACTCAGGAAGAATTAGCTCAACTAATAGGTGAAAAAAGATCCATAAGCCTATGGACCTATTTTCACGGACCAGAAAACTAATTAAAGTCCTTTAAATACTTCTTTAGTGAATCCACCTTTACCGTCCGGAAGCTCAATCACGATATCGTTGCCCTGAGCAAAACCTAGGGTGCTTACTGAATTTTCTAGGGTGACACGATAGACTCCTGCCTGTGAAGTAGCTCTAAACTGAGCATACGGTACCGAGCTTTGTGGTCTAGTGAAAATAAAATGATCCTCAGATAAGTTCACTTTTGTGAACCTAGTACCGTTCCAAGCGTATTCTTGAGCGGCATTCTCACCTACAGATGCGGGAGCAGTAGTGGATTGAGTCGCTTTTACAGCAACCGTAGAGCTTTGCGCAGTCGAGACCTGCTCTGAACTTTTTTCGCTAGCAGAAGATACAGCGGACTTTGCTGGTGCTGCACTCTGTGCTGGCACCACTTGCTTCTCCGAAGCCTCTGTAACGACCTTAGCCTGTGTAGCGCTCGGAATGGATGTTGCTGTTACAGCCACACCATCTGTAGTTCCTGAAAACCCTGGAACCATTGCAATAGCTTTTAAAAGTGCATCTTGAAAACCTTCATGAAATTCTTTAATTCTTGTCTCTGTTTCATAAGATCCCACAACACGGCCTTCACAATCTTTGAACTCTAGCTTAACTTTATTTCGAAACATCGAACTTACATCAAGGACTTGCGCACTCAGCACTCCACAAGAATTCTGTGCAAACTCTACAGGCCATTGCTCCGGTATTTCTTGTGTCACGGAGTACCTTTTATCGGAAAGTTTACTAACTAAAATTTTGTTTAAGTTGTAGGCATTGTTTGTTTTGAAATCATCGAATTTAACAGGGACATATATTTGTTTGAACTCACTTACATTTTGAGAAGAAACCGAAAGAGTAAATCCAAGTAACAGGATGAAAGAAAATAAATTTTTCATAGGAATGACTTTGAACTCAAAATTAGAAAAAAAATCCTATTACCCATGCATCTTACTTAACTAATCCAAAATGCCTTCTCAAGTTTCTAGCTTTGAATCCTTGAGCATTTGATTTTCGGCACGAAATTTTTTGCGCGTCTTAATAATCCCATTAACGATAATCGACAAGATCATAACAAGGGAAGCAACATAAAAAATAGGACTCATGTGCTCAGAATCTCCGAAAATAAAATAGGCTAAAATAATTCCATACACAGGCTCCAAATTAACGGTAAGGACTAATGTAAATGGAGTGATGTACTTCATTAGATTGATGGACTCGAGCATGGGATAAGCTGTGAATACACCAGCAAGAATCGTAACCAACACAAGGTCCCTCTGTGAAATTTCAGTTATCAAAGGAAGATCCCCTGAAAAAAGGTAAAAAATACTTAAGATTGCCCATCCACATAAAATTTCGTAAAAAATGATATTTCCTGAGGAGGTCTTTCCGTATAGTTTTCCATTGAAAACGGAAAAAACAGTTCCAAAAAGTGCGGTTAATATACCGTAAAAGATCCCCTCTTTGTACTGAAATTCCGTTTTAAAAATAAGATACATACAGGCAACAATCACTACGCCCATTAGAATCTCGGAAATGTCTAGTTTACGTTTAAATATCAATGGCTCCAATAAAGCAGCAAATAAGGTGGATAAGGATAAACAGCTTAAAGCAATAGAAACATTAGAGACCTTTATCGAGTAGAAAAAACAAAGCCAATGAAATCCCATAAAGGCCCCCACAACAGCAAGCTGAATGAAAAGTTTTTTTGAAATGGCAATGCTCTGCTTCTTTACAACTCGAATAAAAAGAAAAAGAAAAAGAGAAGCAATGAGCATTCGATAGAAAACCAGCACCTGTGCATTGGCATGGATGAGCTTACCTAAAATTGCCGTAAAGCCCCAAAGAAATACAATTAAATGAAGACGAAATAGTGCGGAATTTTTCATGATGCTGTTCTGACCAATCTACGATTGAACTAAAAAAGTAATTTTCATCTTATGGCTTGGAACCTCCAGAGTGGTGATCCAGCATAATACCGATGCAAATGTAATTCTTTTCTCACATTACACGAAATGTCTTATATTTAAGGATACAATTTTAATAAAGAATGGATATTGAATTTAATAAGAGAGAAGATAAAAACAAATTAATCCTTGCGGAGATAAACCAAAAGCTAGCGCAGATAAAGAAAGGTGGAGGAGATAAGCGACTTGAAAAGTTGCACCAAGAAGGAAAAATGAGCGCTAGAGAAAGAATAGAATTCTTATTAGACTCCAAATCTCCTTCAATAGAAATAGGTGCTTTTGCCGGATTTGAAATGTACACGGAACATGGAGGCTGTCCTAGTGGTGGAGTAGTTGTGGTCATGGGGTATGTATCGGGGCGTTTGTGCTTAGTAGTTGCAAATGATGCTACAGTCAAGGCAGGTGCATGGTTTCCAATAACGGGCAAAAAAAACCTAAGGGCTCAGGAAATTGCAATGGAAAATAGAATCCCTATCATCTATCTAGTGGATTCTGCTGGAGTGTATTTACCTATGCAGGATGAAATCTTCCCAGACAAAGAACATTTCGGAAGAATCTTCAGAAACAATGCAAAGATGAGTTCCATGGGAATTGTTCAAATCTCTGCTATTATGGGAAGTTGTGTAGCAGGCGGAGCCTATTTGCCTATCATGAGCGATGAAGCAATGATAGTTGATAAAACAGGATCTATATTTCTTGCCGGAAGTTACTTAGTTAAAGCAGCCATTGGAGAGAGTATTGATAATGAAACATTGGGCGGAGCCACCACTCACAGTGAGATTTCTGGTGTAACCGATTACAAAGCAAAAGACGATAAGGATGCACTTAAACGCATCCAAAAAATCATGAAATCTCTTGGAGAGAGCGACAAAGCTGGATTTAATAGAATCGAATCAACTGCACCTGCTAGAACTCCAGAAGATCTCTTTGGTCTTGTTCCTCAGGAAAGATCAGAACAATATGATACCTATAGTATAATTGAATGCCTTATTGATCAAGATAGTCTTGAGGAATACAAACCGGATTATGGAAAAACCATTATATGCGGAACTGCTCGAATAGACGGATGGTCTGTTGGCATTGTAGCTAATCAAAGAAAACTTGTAAAGAACGGTAAAGGTGAAATGCAATTCGGAGGAGTAATCTATTCCGACTCGGCAGACAAAGCCACAAGGTTTATCGCCAATTGTAACCAGCGTAAAATTCCACTCGTCTTCTTACAGGACGTTACAGGATTTATGGTCGGTTCCAAATCCGAACATGGGGGTATTATTAAAGACGGAGCAAAAATGGTAAACGCTGTATCGAACAGTGTAGTACCGAAATTCACAATAATTACAGGAAATTCGTATGGTGCCGGAAACTACGCCATGTGTGGAAAAGCCTACGATCCTAGGTTAATTGTCTCTTGGCCTTGGGCTAATCTAGCGGTAATGGGAGGAGCGCAAGCAGCAAAAGTACTCGCACAAATTGAAGCAAGCACACTTAAGAAAAAAGGTATAGAACTGACCGAAGAAAAAGAAAATGAAATTCTTCAAGAAATCAGTAAGCGTTATGACGAGCAAACCAAGGCTACCTATTCTGCTGCAAGACTTTGGACTGATGCAATCATAAGTCCAACAGACACTAGAACATGGATCTCGATGGGAATTGAAGCAGCAAACCATGCGCCCATCACAGAAAAATTCAATATGGGAATATTACAAGTATAACAGTACTTATCTAACTAAAG
Organism: Bacteroidota bacterium; assembly: GCA_023393915.1. Classification (GTDB taxonomy): domain Bacteria; phylum Bacteroidota; class Bacteroidia; order Flavobacteriales; family Weeksellaceae; genus Planobacterium_A. The sequence goes on from JAEXBS010000047.1 coordinate 635,800, forward strand.
CACCCTTCTTCAATGAGAAAGGGTGTTTTTTTATGCACTTAACTTCGCTTTTAAGCAAAAAAAATCCTCAACCACTACGTGATTGAGGATTCAAAAAAAACTGGCGGCGACCTACTCTCCCGCGTTAGCAGTACCATCGGCGCTAGAGGGCTTAACTTCTGTGTTCGGAATGGGAACAG
>JAEXBS010000063.1 GCA_023393915.1 Bacteroidota bacterium
TCACTAACCACATCAATCACTTTTTGCTGTTCGTCAAACTGTAATCCCTCTTGCGAGAAATAGCCAAACCGAACGGTTTCACCGATGTCGAACTTCCCGCTGTCGGGTTCAACGAGTCCCATTAACAACTTGATGAACGTTGATTTCCCCGTTCCATTGTTGCCGATGATGCCTAATTTCTCAAATCTGGAAAAGTTGTAATAAAAGTCTTTCAGTATCACTTTGTCGCCCCAAGCCTTCGATACATATTGACATTCGAAAATCTTGGAACCGATGTACACGTTGCTCGATTTCAGTCTGATTTGTCTTTCCTCAACCTTTTGTTTGGCTACCTGTTGCAGTTCGTAGAAAGCCTCCTCACGATAGCGCGCCTTGTGTCCGCGAGCCTGTGGCATGCGCCGCATCCATTCCAGTTCGGTGCGATACAAGTTGTTGGCCCGAGCCACCTCCGCCCGTTTGTTTTCGATGCGTTCTTGGCGCTTTTCCAGATAATAACTGTAATTACCGCGGTATGCGTAGATGCTTCGGTCGTCTAATTCAAGAATCAAATTGCACACGCGGTCCAAGAAAAAGCGGTCGTGTGTCACCATCAGCAGCGTCTTGTTGCCCCGCGACAGATAGCTTTCTAACCACTCCACCATTTCCAAATCCAAATGGTTGGTCGGCTCATCGAGGATGAACAGTTCGGGTTCTGTAATCAGAACGTTCGCCAAGGCCACCCGCTTTTGCTGTCCGCCACTCAGTTGTCCCATGGGTTGGTCAAGATCATCAATGTGCAACATCGTTAGTATTTGCTTGGCCTTTAACACTTTCTGCGGATCGCCTTGATGATTAAAGCAGGCATCTAACACCGACTCGTTATCTTCAAACCGGGTCTTCTGTTCAAGATAGCCAATCTTGAGATCTTTCTTCATGATAATCTCGCCACCGTCCTTGCCTTCCTTACCGGTAAGAACCGACAGCAGGGTAGACTTGCCAGTGCCATTCTGGGCGATGAGACCGATGCGCTGACCTTCGGCAACGGAGAAGGAGATGTTGTTGAACAAAACAAGGTCGCCGAAAGATTTCGTTAGATTCTGAACGTCTAAATAAGGTATTGGTCCGGCCATGTTTACAAAAGTGATTGGTTTATTTCATCAATATAAGCCAACAACTCTTCGCGGCCTGTTCGTTTTTCCGAACTCGTAATAAAGTAAGGTGGCAGTTCTTCCCAGGCATCTTTTAATTGTTCCATCCACTGGGCTGCATTGGCTTTCGCCTTCACCGTGCCCAGTTTGTCGGCTTTGGTGAACACAATGGTGAAGGGTATCTCGTTTTCTCCTAACCAATCGATGAACGCACGGTCTATCTTTTGTTGCTCGTGGCGCACGTCAACCAACACGAACAGGTTGACCAACTGCTCTCGTTGCAGAATGTAGGTGTTAATCATATTCTCAATATCCGCCTGAATTTTTTTGGATCTCTTGGCAAATCCGTACCCCGGCAGGTCAACCAAGTACCACTCATCGTTGATTAAGAAGTGATTGATGAGTAGGGTCTTGCCGGGTGTGGATGATGTTTTGGACAGTCCCTTGTGGTTGCAGAGCATGTTGATAAGACTGGATTTCCCTACATTCGAGCGTCCGATGAATGCATATTCTATCCGATTGTCTTTGGGACATTTGTCGAGGGTTGGCGATGATATGAGGAATTCGGCCTTCTTTATTTCCATATTCTTACGTTCTTTCTGCAAAGATAATCATTATTAGGCAAATATGCGGCGGCCATCAGATAATTCTTCGGGGAGGCTCGTTCTGTCAAATATATTTGGCAGTTCAGCCAACAACCACTATCTTTGCATAAGATGAAAACAAATATGAATAAATTTTTAACCAAGATAAGGCTTTTGCTCTTATTCGTGGTATGTAGTAACTTGTTGGCAAGTAAGGCCGATAATCTGAAAAAACGTGAGTTTCGAGGGGCATGGATACAGTGTGTAAATGGCCAGTTCGAAGGAATGGGAACGGCCAACATGCAACGTACGTTGAGTTATCAACTGGATGAATTGCAGAAGGATGGTGTCAATGCCATCATCTTCCAAGTCAGGGCAGAGTGCGATGCGCTCTATCAAAGTAGTTATGAGCCATGGAGTCGCTTCTTGACAGGCGTGCAGGGACAAGCACCCTATCCTTTTTGGGACCCACTACAATGGATGATAGAGCAGTGTCATCAGCGCGGGATGGAACTGCATGCATGGATTAATCCTTATCGTGCCAAAACCAAGAGTACTTCCGCTCTGGCCGGCAATCATATTGCCATCAAGCAACCTGGCAAGGTGTTTTCGTATGCCGGACAGTTTATTCTCAACCCGGGCGATCCTGCCAACAGGGAATATATTTATAAGGTGGTAGACGACATTGTGCGTCGCTATGATGTAGATGGTTTGCACATCGACGATTATTTCTATCCTTATCCAGCTCCTGATGAAGTCATTCCCGACGGTCGCGAATTCCAACTCTATAATAATGGATTGAAGAACGTCAATGACTGGCGTCGCTACAACGT
>JAEXBS010000076.1 GCA_023393915.1 Bacteroidota bacterium
ACTACAAGTGGATATTGTGTCCTGTATGTGGAAATAAAACACGATTAAAGATAAGGGAAGATACTGAATTAAAAAAATTCCCCCTCTATTGTCCGAAATGCAGACAAGAAAATTTAATTGAAATAAAATATTCGCATCAAAATATACTTTGTATATACCAGACAGGGAAGAGCTTGAAGAACAAGTAGAAAAAGTTATTAAAAAATATAAGGAAAAATAAAATATAAATTATAAGGAGAAGTAGAGAAAAAAATCTACTTCTTTTTTTATTGCAAGGAGGATTAGAATGGCAACAAACAAAAGATATTATTGGATAAAATTAAAAGAAGAATTTTTCACAGACAAAAGGATAAAAAGATTAAGAAGAATATCGGGAGGAGATACCTATACGATAATCTACTTAAAACTTCTACTACTAAGCTTAAAAGATGAGGGCAAACTCTATTATGACGGAGTAGAAAGTGATTTTATAAAAGAGTTAGCACTAACCATAGATGAAACAGACGATGATGTAATGGTTACAGTTAATTATTTAATCAATCAAGGCTTACTAGAAATTGTAACAGAAAATGATGAATACTATTTAACTGAAATACCAAGCCTAATCGGCTCAGAAACAGCTTCTACAAGGCGTTCAAGAAAATCTAGAGAATTAAAAATGTTGCAATGCAACACCAATGCAACACATAAGCAACAAAAGTGCAACGGAGAGATAGAGATAGAGAAAGATATAGATATAGATAAAGAGAGAGAGGGAGAGATAGAAAAAGATAAAAAGTCCACCCCCATCTTTTATGGAGAATTCAAAAATGTAAGGCTAAGCAAAGAAGAATATGAAAATCTTAAAGAAAAATTAAGCTCACACACAGAAATAATGATAAACAAACTATCAAGATACATGAAAAGCAGTGGCAAAACCTATCAAAACCACTATGCAACAATCCTAAATTGGTATGACAAAGATAAAGACAAACTAAGACAGAAAGGTTTAAATAAAAAAATGAACTATGATGTAGGAGAATCTTTATAGATAAAAGGAGGTGGAAAGCCACTATTAAAGACTTTAAGTCTAAAAAGGTATCAAAGTATGCCAGAGATAATAAAAATATAAATATGACATTTAAAAGGCGATTAGAAAATTAAAAATCTAATCGCCTTTTTTTATTGTATGAAAGGATAAGCTATGACAAAAAGACAAACATAATATATTGTAAAAAGAAATTATGATAATAGAAGAACAGACACAGACGCTTTTCTAAGATTAATAAAAAAATCAAGCAAATTAAATAAGACCAATGAAATTGAGTATAACAAATATAATATTGATAGTAATAAAAAAGAGTGCTATAATAAAAATAGTTTTAGAGAAAGTTGTGTTATTTCCGAAAACTCAAATAAGGAGGAATAGGAAATGATACAAACAAATTCAAATCACTTTTCATTCAAAGCTGCAATTTATTGCAGACTATCTAAAGATGATGAGCAGAAAGGAGAGAGTGCCAGCATACAAAACCAAAAGGAACTTTTAGAAAACTATGTAAAATCAAGGGGCTGGAGTATTTACGATGTATATATAGATGATGGATATACTGGATTAAATACAAATAGACCATCATTTCAAAGACTAATTAGAGATATTGAAAATAAAAAAGTGGATATAGTCATCACTAAGGACTTATCAAGGCTTGGAAGAAACTATTTGCAGACTGGATACTATACAGAAAATTTCTTCCCAAAGAACAATGTCAGATATATAGCTTTAAATGATGGAGTAGATACCTTTCAAGAAAACAACGAAATAGTTCCTTTTAAAAATGTTTTAAACGAGTTTTATTCAAGAGATGTTTCCAAAAAGATGAAATCTGCTTATATGACAAGGGCAAGGCAAGGAAAATTTATTGGTTGTCTTGCTCCAATAGGATATAGGAAAGACAATGAAGATCCACATAAATTAGTAATCGATGATGAAACTTCATGGATTGTTGAAAAAATTTTTGATCTTGCTTTTAGTGGTTATGGAGTACAAGCAATTAGAAGAAGACTTTTTGAAGAAAAAATACCTACACCTACCTGGTGGAATAGAAAAAAAGGACTTAGAAATAAAAAAACTAAGTTAGAAATGACCGTAGATGGTGGAGAGTATTGGTGGGACTGCACAACCCTAAAAGAAATTATTGAAAACCCAGTTTATATTGGTCATATTGCTAGTCAAAAAGTTAATTATAAATTCAAAGTAGGTTGGTTATCCGATAAACCTAAAGAGGAATGGATAATAGTAGAAAATACACACGAACCAATTATTTCTGAAGATATTTATAATATAGCAAATGAAAAATTAAAGAGCAGGAGAAGACCATTTAAAAATGGAGAAGAAAGCATATTTGCAGGCATTGTGAAATGTCCCGATTGTGGAAAATCTTTAAATCTTGGAAGAAACAAATCGAAAAAAAGAGAAAAGTTACTCACTTGTAACACTTATAGAAGATACGGAAAGTCATTATGTAGTCAACATAGAATTTATTACGATACTCTTTATGAGATAGTGCTTAAGGATATTAGAAAAAATGCAGAAATAGCATTAAAAGATGAAAAAGAAATTATAAAAGCACTTGAAAAATCACGAGAAATTGATAATGAAGAAGAACAAAAATTTATTATGGATAAGATTTACGAAGATCAAATAAGAGTAGAAGACTTAACTAAAAAGATTGAAAGATTATATGATGACTGGCTAGACAATAAGATAAGTGAAAGTAACTTCCAAAAAATTCTTGAAAAATCACAAAACGAACAAGATTATCTAAATCAAAGAATAAAAGATAATCAAAAATTGATTGTCAAAGAAGATCTTGAAGATATTAATGTTAAAAAATGGATTGAACTCATAAAAAAACATAGGGATATAAAGAAGCTGGACAAAGAAACCTTAAACGAACTCATCTCAAAAATCTATGTTCACGAAAAAGAAGTAGTGAATGGAGAAATCACCCAAACAATTGATATTTACTACAATTTCATAGGAAATACAGACACGCTACAAGTATTTTACAATCTCTAATTAGGCATAAAGCAGCTTATGGCTGGTGGAGGAATTGTACTAATCGGTATTAAATTAATTCCACTACTTGCAAATGTTTTAAATTAGGAGAAAGTCTATGTTTGGTATCTTTGACAAGCTAACTGAATTTTTTAAGGATATGCTACTCGGAGGTATCAAAGCAAATCTTGAGTCCATGTTCTTAGATATAAATGACAAGGTAGGAATTATTGCAACTGATGTTGGGAAAACACCAATGGGTTGGAATGGAGAAGTATATAACTTCATAAAAAACATTAATGATAATGTGATTGTTCCAATAGCAGGTCTTATCATAACAGCAGTTTTATGTATTGAACTCATAAATATGGTTATGCAGAAGAATAATATGCATGATACAGATACTTTTGAGTTTTTCAAATACATTATAAAGATGTTTATAGCAGTCTACCTTGCAAGCCATGCCTTTGAATTTTCAATGGCAGTCTTTGATGTGGCACAAAATCTTGTAAACAAAGCGGCAGGGGTAATTACTACTTCTGCCACTGTTTCAGGAGATCAAATAGTTGCAATGGTTGATACATTAAAAGAAAAAGAAATAGGTGAGCTTTTAATGATATTAGTTGAAACAAGCCTAGTGAGGATTGCAATTCAAGGAATATCACTAGTTATAACATTAATAGTATATGGGCGTATGTTTGAAATATATGTCTACTCATCAGTATCATCCATACCATTTGCGACTATGGGAAATAAAGAATGGGGTCAGATTGGAACAAATTATATCAAGGGACTTTTTGCCTTGGGACTACAAGGTTTGTTTTTGATG
>JAEXBS010000074.1 GCA_023393915.1 Bacteroidota bacterium
CTGTTGCAACCAATGCATGAACCAGATGTGGAGAAATTTTTGAATAAGGTATGACTATGCGGTTTTCCTTGTTAAAGTTCCAGGTACCCAGCACTTTCCCATCTGCCGAATAAACCTGGGTTGCAAAACGACTGATGGGGTTCTGAAGGTCTTCTACATCAGGCATATAGCCTATCCACCCATTCCATATCGCGATAAACGCAATCAGAATGACGCAAAATACTGCAATCAAAGTTTTCCAAAGGAAATGAACAAATGCCTTTCTCATTCTCCGCAACACATATATATATTATTGATGCAAAAATACAACATTTCTTTTAATTATCTCTCGTAAATAAAAATTAATAACTAACTTAGCCGTCAATTCCAAAACATATCAAGTATACAAAATGGAAAAACGTCATTTTATCACTATTGCCGACCTCGCTAAAGATGAGCTGATGTATCTGTTAGCCTTGGCCGAGCTGTTTGAAATGCATCCCAACCGCGAATTATTAAAAGGTAAGGTCGTAGCCACACTCTTCTATGAACCATCAACCAGGACCCGACTTAGCTTTGAGACGGCGGCCAACAGGCTGGGGGCACGGGTGATAGGCTTTTCTGATGCGAAAGCTTCCAGCGTATCCAAAGGTGAAACCCTCAAGGATACCATACTCATGGTTTCCAACTATGCCGACCTCATCGTGATGCGCCATTACATCGAAGGTGCTGCTCAATATGCCAGTGAAGTGGCTCCCGTTCCCATCATCAATGCTGGTGACGGTGCTCACATGCACCCTTCACAGTGTTTGTTGGACCTCTACTCCATCTACAAGACGCAAGGAACGCTCGAGAATTTGAACATTTACCTGGTGGGCGACCTGAAGTATGGCCGCACGGTGCACTCACTCATTACGGCAATGCGACACTTCAACCCCACTTTTCATTTCATTGCTCCTAACGAACTGGCCATGCCCATGGAATACAAACTCTATTGTCAAGAGCACGGCATCAAGTATCAAGAGCACACTGCCTTTAACAGCAAGGTGCTGGCTGATGCCGACATTCTCTATATGACACGTGTACAGAAAGAACGTTTTTCTGACTTAATGGAATACGAACATGTAAAGAACGTTTACATTCTGCGCAACGACATGCTCAAAAACGTCAAGGACAACCTCAAGATACTTCATCCACTACCACGTGTCAACGAAATTGCTTACGACGTGGATGACAATCCGCATGCCTATTACATTCAACAAGCACAGAACGGACTCTACGCCAGACAAGCCATTTTTAGTCATTGTTTAGGCATCACACTTGAAGACATCAAGCAAGATAAAACAATTATCAAATAAGTTGTAATACAACAATAATATTCTGATTATGAATAAGAAAGAGCGTTTAGTTGCAGCAATAGAGAATGGTACCGTTATTGATCATATTCCTGCGGGCAAAACATACCAAGTTGTCAATCTGCTGGAACTCCAATCATTAAACACACCGGTTACCATTGGCAACAATTTTGTCTCGAAAAAGATTGGAAAGAAAGGCATCATCAAGGTTTCCGATAAGTTTTTCTCAGACGAAGAGATTAGCCGTCTATCTGTGGTAGCCCCGAAAATAGTTCTCAACATCATCAAAGATTATGAAGTAGTGGAGAAGAAAACAGTTGAGACACCGAACGAATTGCGTGGCATCGTGAAATGCAATAACCCCATGTGCATTACCAACAACGAGCCCATGCAAACCGTATTCCATGTGGTAGACAAGACACATGGTCTACTGAAATGTCACTATTGTGATAAAGAACAAGACATTAATAAAGTAGAACTCTGCTGAATCCTGTCCTGTCAAACTCACTAAAACAATCAATAATAGACAAAAAAAACAAACAGAATGCTGTGAATCGCAGATTATTCTAAATGAAACATCTTTACTTAAACCAAATTAAAAAATCATGGAAAAAGATCAAGAACTTTTTAATCTCATTGAGCAAGAGCATCAACGCCAGCTCAAAGGAATGGAACTCATCGCATCAGAAAACTTTGTCAGCGACGAAGTAATGGAGGCCATGGGATCGTATCTAACAAACAAATACGCCGAAGGTCTTCCTGCAAAGCGTTATTATGGTGGTTGCCAGATTGTTGACCAGGTAGAGAATCTGGCGATAGCACGTGTCAAAAAACTCTTCGGAGCCGAGTTTGCCAACGTACAACCACACTCCGGCGCACAAGCAAATGCCGCCGTTTTGCTGGCTGTATTGAAGCCTGGCGATACATTCATGGGACTTAACCTCGATCATGGCGGCCATTTGTCGCACGGAAGCAGCGTCAACACATCCGGTATTCTCTATCATCCCATTGGCTATAACCTGAATAAGGAAACGGGCCGCATAGACTACGATGAGATGGAACAGTTGGCTCACCAACATCATCCGAAACTGATTATCGGAGGTGGATCTGCTTACAGCCGCGAGTGGGACTATCAGCGTATGCGCAAGATTGCTGACGAAGTAGGAGCCTTACTCATGGTTGACATGGCTCACCCTGCAGGACTGATTGCTGCCGGATTGCTGAACAATCCTGTCAAATATGCACACATCGTCACCAGTACTACGCACAAAACGCTTCGTGGACCACGTGGTGGCATCATTTTGATGGGTAAAGACTTTGAAAATCCATGGGGGCTGACCACTAAGAAAGGTGATGTCAAGATGATGTCGCAGCTGCTCAACAGTGCAGTATTCCCCGGAACGCAGGGCGGTCCTCTTGAACATGTCATTGCAGCCAAGGCTGTTGGCTTCGGCGAAAACCTGAAACCGTCATGGAAAGAGTATGCACTGCAGGTTAAAAAGAATGCGGCTGTGTTGGCCGATGCACTCACACAACGTGGTTTCAGCATCGTAAGTGGCGGAACAGACAACCACTCGATGTTGGTTGACCTTCGCTCAAAATATCCCGAACTGACGGGTAAAGTGGCCGAAAACGCACTCGTTGCTGCCGATATCACCGTCAACAAGAACATGGTACCTTACGACACACGTTCGGCATTCCAAACCAGTGGCATCCGTCTTGGCACCGCAGCTATGACGACACGAGGTGCGAAAGAAGACATCATGCTTCTCGTTGCCGGACTCATCGAAGAGGTATTGAACGCACCTGATGATGAAAAGGTCATAGCAAACGTGAGACAGAAAGTCAACGAAACGATGAAGAACTATCCCCTCTTTGCTTATTAAGAGGCGTCACCAGGCTATTAACAACCACCGAATCCTTCCCATGTCCGAAAGAAGAAAGCTTTCAAAGTATGGGAGGGGTTCGGGGTGATTCAATTCCTTGCTGATCTAATCAGCATACACTATTGATAGCTGGTTCATCAATGAAATCATAAAAACTCAATATGACACACGTTGTTCAATACACTATTCTCATTGTCATCCTCATCGCGGCTGTAGCTTATGCAGGACGAAGAATATACCTGACATGGCGACACAGCAACGACAAATGCTACGGATGCAAAGGATGTGCATTGCATGAC
>JAEXBS010000046.1 GCA_023393915.1 Bacteroidota bacterium
CAAGAAGGACGGCGGCCAGCATGCCGTTGCGCTGCGAAGTAGTAACCACATAGGTTCCAGCAGGAATCGTCTTCTCTGACTCCACCCAGTCTCCGCTGGTAAGAAGACGTCTGGTATGCCCCTCATAGTAACCAAAATCAGGGTCTATCTCATGGTCAAAATTCTTGAACTCGTTTACCATAACGTTGACATCGCCTTTAAGACGCGAAACCTCAACATCATGAAGCAGGAGGTTGTCAATAACGTTAAAATAGCCCTCCGGGATAAAATAATAGGCGGGAAGATATCTTTCCGTTATCGGGGTGAAGGTGCTGAGGTGCTTCAGTTCATAGGTCTTGGGCTTGTCAAGCTCTGCGGACCAGGGACCGGAATACTCGTACGAATCTATGGATATCATCTCGGTAACGTCGCGGCTGGTGGTAAGGACGACCATTTCACCGTTGAGTCCGTTCTTCTCCCTGTTTGATTCCTTCTCGTTGAGCTTCCGGACAAAATTCTTGACCTCGTCTTTATGCTTCGAGAGCGCCGCAATAGTGCCGTAAATACAGGCATACTGAGTTTCCACACGTGTCTTGTAGGGATCCCAAGAATAGCACTCCAGCAGCACGGAGACCATTTTACGTAATCCGACATAGTTAAAAGCATATCTGGGAAGGTCCTCGTCGGCCGTCTTGGACCAGTAACCTCCGTTAGGGTCGTCCACCTCCCAATCTTCTCCGGGCTTGAAGAAATTCCCGTAGGGGCGCGTGGTCCTGCCATATTTGACATCGAGCATCGAGCCTTTCCCCATCGCCGCGGGGATGAAGACTTTAGAGTTAAAATCCGCAAGCTCCTTGTCCGTATTCGCATTATACGACCAGTGATAGGTTACGGCGTGGCGTATACGGGAACCGTCCGTCGCGTGCGCGTCGAGGATAAGCGAGGGCTGCCACCTCTTGATCACCTTCATGATCGCTTTGGTCTCCGGCTGTTCGAGCTTCGTAAAGTCACGGTTAAGATTAAGCCCCTGAGAGGTAAGCCTTGAACCTACAAGCCTTGGCTCCGGCTGAGAGTCTATCCGGTGTTCACCGAGCATGTCGTTCCCGTCGAGGTTATGATTCGGATTCAATACGATGACTACGTCCTTGAGTATCTCGTCATGCTTCCCCTGAGCTATCTCGCGCGCCAGAATCAAAGAGGCCTCCTTGCCCTCGATCTCGCCCGAATGGATGTTGTTATTCAAATAGCATACGACCTTGTCGCCGCCAACCTCTTCCGGCCCCTTCGGGGCGGGGTTGCCCACAACCATGACGATCATCTCTTTGCCCATCGGAGAATAGCCGATATGGTCGACACGTATCCTGCCGCCACTTTGCTTGGCAACTTCCTTACAAAAATCAATAACTTCCTGACTTGAAGATGTTCTCGTGTAATTCGACGCCTCTGCCGGCGTTTTCATCTCGTCAAGAGAGATAGCCTGCGCCGGAAGCACTGCCGCCAGCCCAATAAAAACCGTTGTCACAAAAATATTTACCAACTTCTTCATTACATACCCCTTTCCGCCACACAAGTACAGATACTTTCACAGAGAACAATAGACACCAATCAAGCTATTCTTCTTTTTCTATTTTTATCGCAGCCACCCCTTTGTGCTCCAGAAGCAGATCTCGGGTCCTTAACTCACGAAGGACTCTATCGCAGCTCTCCGGAGCTGTTTGATCATCTTTGAAATATATAGAGTAAAAGATCCTCTCGGCTCTGACATATTCCTTCCAGGCCCGGTCGGCATCTCTAAAGGTAGGGCGCAGTTTCTCCCCCCTGTCGTAAGGGACGCGCTGATTGACGGCGGCAAAGGCGCGCGCCAAATTATCCCGCGTTTTCAGCGAAAACCATACCCCGTTGTTTTCATGAAGGGACTCCAGCTCTGCGATACGCCTCTTTAAAATGGCGTTGAGCGTGTCTCTGTATATATAAAGCTTTTCCTTTTTTCTAGTAACAAGGACACCGTGAAAAATTGCAAGATTTTCCCTCTCGGCCGCTAAATATTTCATAAAGGCCGCATGACTCTCAAGATAATATTTCTTCACATCGCTGCTCAAACTACTGGATAAATTCTCGTGCGCCGCGCAAAACGTCGCGTAATGCGATTTGTATACTTCTCCTGCCTCAAGCTTTGCGGGAAAATACAGCACGATTGCCAAGACAACGAATAGTTTTGTCCACCGGATAATATTAAAATCTAACATATGACACCTCCAAATAGGCACAGAACCAACAGCAAAAACACAATAAAAATTGTGTTTTCACTAACTAATTACACAAATAATCGACCGATTAATATATTTATATCAGTATATTAGATCCATTAAATGTTGAATATAGATTAAGTTTGGCAATAGACAGGATAGTTTATTTAATTTCTTGTTTTTTAGTTGAAAGGCAATAATTTTTATATAGGCTTTATCCTTTGAAATATCACGATCCTAAATCATATGTATTTGCGTAAAACATCAGAGTAGCTACAATACTTGAAGTTATTGCTAATTAATTGATAATATTTTATTGTTTTCTAGCTATAAAAATATATTTTCTAATGATATTGCGTAAATATAATAGATGATGCTAAAATATTTAATATCAAATAAAGTTTTAAGACAAAATAATATTTAAATAACAATTCATTATTTTATAGCTCAGTTTCTTATGATATAGAAAAATATATTGATACACACGATATCTTTCTATATATTTTTTATAATTATCTTGAATAAATATTAAGCGAGGTTTTTACGGTATGATGAGATATGATATTTCACCAGAAACTGATTCTATAGATATTAAGATTATAGAAGAGCTTACGAAAAACTCTAAAATTACATGCAAAGATTTATCTGACAGAGTAAATTTATCCATTCCCAGAGTGTATGAACGAACCAAGAAACTTGAAGAAAGAGGTATTATTGCAGGATACCATGCTGAAATCGATCTAAAAAAACTGGGATATGGTATTCATGCGTTTATTCTTGTTAAAACAGATAAATATGTCGGAGATATGTTCCACACGCTCAAAGAAATGGAATATGTACATGATTTATGGGTACTATCAGGAGAATATCACTATATGCTAGAGGTTTATGTTAAAGATATCAGCAATCTCAATAACCTAGCAGCTGATTTATATTCAAGAATTGGCAGAACACAGACTGTATTAGTTATGGAACATTAACCACCATAACCATAATATGTCACGCAAGATTTTAGAAAAAAATAGAGCTTCTTTTAAGGTTAACTATATGTAATAGCAGCCACAATTATCTATCTTTTGGAGACCATCACCCAGGATAATAAATGACCATGCTCAGCCGGCAGATCTCTTCGCCGGTGTTTTTGTAGCTGTGGGGGCCGTCGGATTTGAAGCGCAGGGAGGAGCCGCGCGTGATGGCGAAGGTCTCCCCGTTGACGGAGACGCTGAGTTCGCCGGAGAAGGCGGTGATGAATTCCTGCGTGCCAGCCGGATGCGGTTCGGCCTCCAGGCGGCCGCCGGGGTCTATTTCGATGTAGAGCATCTCGAAACGGCGCGCGGCGTCAAAGGGGAAGACCGGAAAGTCGCGGTAGAGGCCGCCGTCCTCAAGTAAAGGCTCCACGCGTTTTATGTCGACCACCTCATAATCTTTTTCCGGGCGCGTCATCAGGTCGGTGAATGATACCTTCAGGCCGTTGGCGATCTTCCAGACGGTCGATACGGTGGGGTTGGCCTCTCCGCGTTCTATCTGGCCCAACATACTTTTGCTGACGCCGGAGAGCTTCGCCATCGCCTCCAGGCTCAGCTTCCGCTCCTCGCGAAACCGCTTTAGGTTATCGGCGACGACCGAATTGATATTTTCCATTGGAGCTACCTCCAGCTTATTGACAATATATCGCACGTTATGTATATTATATTCACCTAAGGACAGTATAACGTCCAA
>JAEXBS010000090.1 GCA_023393915.1 Bacteroidota bacterium
ATCTTGCGACTGTAGATTAGCATGATGCCCACCAGGAATGCCGGAAACACAAAGCTGGTCAGGTCGACCGAATACCCTAAGGACATGATCCACGCCGTGAGCGTGGTTCCAATGTTGGCACCCATAATCACCGATATGGCCTGAGCAAGGGTCAACAGTCCTGCGTTAACAAACGACACGGTCATCACCGTGGTGGCAGAAGATGACTGTACGGCACAGGTGATGAACGTACCGGTGAGCATGCCGGTGAACCGATTGGTGGTCATGGCACTCAAAATGTGGCGTAACTGTGAGCCTGCCATCTTTTGAAGAGCTTCGCTCATTACTTTCATACCATAAATCAGCAGAGCCAATGAGCCGATGATCTTGAAAAAAATCGCTAAATAATCACTCGTTGTCATAATAATTGAATTGTAATGCGATATAATTTTTGCGCTTCAGTAAAAATCGTTATCTTTACGCTCCGTAACATTTTAATAACCAAAACGAACGAGGCTGATGAAACAAGTATTGCAAATTTGTTGCAAAAATAACAAAAAAACTCAAGACGTAGCTATCGGAAGCACACTTTCTGATGTATTCAAGCAATTTAATTTGAAAATGCCATACGGGCCCATCTGTGCGAGAGTGAATAACAAGGTCGTTGGGATGAACTATCAACTGTACCACAACAAAGATGTAGAGTTCTTGGACATGCACGATGCTTCGGCATCAAGAAACTACACCCGAACGCTGTTCTTCATTCTGTGCAAGGCTGTTCACGACCTCTATCCAGGGTCGAGAGTGATGATTGACATTCCCGTTTCCAACGGCTATTACATCAACCTGCACATCGGACGCGAGGTAACCGATGAGGATGCAACGCGCATTCGCGAACGTATGCAGCAAATCATTGACGAGAAAATTCCCATCGAACGTTTCGAGGTGCGTACCGAAGAGGCCATCCGTATGTTTGAGCAGAAGGGTGATGAGGCCAAGGTGAAACTGCTCAGAAGCGTGGGCTCGCTGTACACGGTGTACCACCGTATCGACGATTATGTGGATTATTACTACGGTGCGTTGCTCACCAATACGTCGGACATTTACCTGTTCGGACTGGAAAGGTATTTCGAAGGCCTGCTGCTTCGCATTCCTTCGAAGCACGACCCCTCGCGGCTTGGCGCGCTCGTCAAGCAAGACAAGATGTTCGAGGTGTTCCTGGAGCAGCATCGTTGGCAGCACATTCTGGGCGTGACCACCATTGGTGATTTCAACGAGGCCGTGAAGGCGGGTCATGCTACCAATCTCATCAATGTGAGTGAAGCCCTGCAAGAGAAGAAAATATCACAGATTGCCGACCAAATCACCACGCACCCAGAGGTGAGAATGGTGCTTATAGCCGGGCCGTCCTCATCGGGTAAGACCACTTTCTGCAAACGACTGAGCATTCAACTACTGGCCAACGGTATTCGTCCCGTGCAGATATCGTTGGACGACTACTTTGTAGATCGGGAAAAAACGCCCAAGGATGCTGCGGGCGATTGGGACTATGAAAGCATCCACGCCTTGGACATCAACCTCATCAACTTGCAGCTCAGTGCGTTGTTCAGGGGTGAAGAGGTTGAGCTACCCAAGTATGATTTCCTGTCAGGCCGGAGCGGAAAGAGTGGTAAGCGGCTGCGCTTGACCGACCGCCAGGTGCTGCTGGTGGAAGGTATTCATGCCCTGAACCCCGAACTGACTGCACAAATCCCGAAAAAACAGAAGTTTCATGTGTATATATCGGCACTCACCAGCATCCTATTGGATGACCACAACTACATTCCTACCACCGACAACCGACTGTTGAGGCGCATCATTCGCGACCATAAATATCGCGGAGTGAGCGCGCAGGAAACCATCAGACGCTGGCCGAGTGTACGGGCTGGTGAGACAAAATGGGTGTTTCCCTATCAAGAAAACGCCGATGTTATGTTCAATACCGCCATGCTTTACGAGTTGGCCGTCATCCAGGAGCAGGCCGCTCCTTTGCTCGAACAGGTGCCGGAAAACTGCGTGGAGTATTCGGAAGCTTATCGCTTGCGTAAGTTCTTGAGTTACATCACCCCCATACCCAACCGCGCCTTGCCGCCAACCAGCCTTATCCGCGAGTTCCTGGGCGGCAGTTCATTCAGGTATTAGTTGAAACTTTTCTGTTGCGAAAAACGGCAGGAGCCAGGCTTTTCGATTGAAAAGAAGATAAAGTGAGCGTAGGTTTGTAAACACTTGCGCTCACTTTATTATTTTCGACTGTGTCCTTCTTCCACACCCTATATGATGGCTGGAGAAATAAGGGCATTCGAGATGATTTTCAATCTCTATGACTTTGGCTGTCAATCTCCATGCTATTGGGCATCAAACTCAATGCTTTTCCACCTCAAACTCAATGCTTTTCAAACGTCCATTCATATATATTGATAAATGTTTGTGTATCAATCATTTTGGATGACTATAGAAAAGTCGTTGCCACGCCTTGTCAGAAAAAACGATTTATAATTAGGTTGTCACGAATATATTTGCTAATTTTGAGCCACGCAAAACACTTAGACACATTAAACACGGCCTTCAAGTGGCGTGCTTACTAATGCTGTTTTTCCTTCTGTATGCCCTTTTGCAAGCGCAACCGGGTGGCAGAGCGGATATGTACACCAACCCATTGCTGACTGATGGCCCTGGCATTTGGGCGACATCGCGCAGCTACACCTATTATAATAGGTACAACATGGCAGACAATTTGGTCATGTGGCGTATGTAGTATATCACCGATTGGCGCCATACCGAGAAGCAAATCCTGTGGAATCCCGCCAATCCGTCCAACAGCAAGCGCCTCTGGGCACCCGAAATACACGGTATCGACAGGAAGTGGTACGCGTACAATGCGGCTATAACTAACCCGTGAGACATCTCTCACCACAACCAATCAATCTGTTTCATCGCATTACATCCCCAAAATAATGAAGAAAATTTATATCGCTCTCATGGCAATGGTCTGCGCTGCCAGCAGCATACAGGCCCAAGTAACCTATCCCTTTCAAGATGCTAACCTATCATTTGAAAAGCGAGCCGACGACCTCTGCAAACGCCTCACGCTGGAGGAAAAAGCGGGATTGATGCAAAACAACTCGAAACCAGTGGCGCGTTTGGGCATTAAACAATTCCAATGGTGGGGCGAAGCGCTACACGGTTCGGCTCGAACAGGGTTGGCAACGGTCTTTCCACAGACCATTGGCATGGCGGCATCGTTCGACGATGAACTGCTTTTGCAAGTGTTCAACATCGCCAGCACCGAAGCGCGAGCCAAATACAACGTAGCTGCCAAGAAGGGATATTTTGACACTTCTTGGAGCGTTTCGTTGTGGACACCCAATGTTAACATCTTTCGTGACCCTCGATGGGGAAGAGGTCAGGAAACTTATGGGGAAGATCCTTACCTGACATCGCGTATGGGCTGTGCCGTGGTTGAAGGTCTGCAAGGTGGTAAAGGGCCGCACAAATATTACAAGGCTTTTGCCTGTGCCAAGCATTTTGCCGTGCATAGTGGTCCCGAATGGAACCGCCACTCAATCAGCATCGACGATGTTTCGCCTCGTGACTTTCATGAAACTTACCTCCCCGCCTTTAAACATTTGGTGCAAGTGGGCGGTGTGAAAGAAGTGATGTGTGCCTACAACCGCATCGATGGCGAACCCTGTTGCAGCAATCAGCGGCTTCTGCAGCAAATCTTGAGAGACGAGTGGGGATTCAAGGGCATTGTGGTGAGCGACTGTGGTGCCATTGACGACATCTGGCGTAAGGGCTTTCATGAAGTGGAACCCGATGCTGCACATGCCTCAGCGCGTGCGGTCAAAGGTGGTACCGATATGAGCTGCGGCCAGACTTACGGTTCGTTGCCGGAGGCGGTGAGGCAGGGAAAGATCACGGAAGAGCGCATCGACAAAAGCTTGAAGCGACTGATCGTGGGACGAATGCAGTTAGGTGAGTTTGATCCCGATTCGGTTGCACGCTGGA
>JAEXBS010000082.1 GCA_023393915.1 Bacteroidota bacterium
ATATGGAGGGAAAAGCGGCGGAATATAAAATAATCGATGTTTCGATAAATCCAACGCTGGAGGGCGTGCCCTATATCGACATCACTAAGATAAACGGAACGCTGCCGGAATACGGAACGGACGAAAAACTGCTTCTCGTCTGCGCGAAGGGCAAACGCGCCTACATGACACAAAACAGAATGAAATTTTATGGCTATAATAACACCAAGGTGCTCGAAGCCGGGCACACGTTCAACGAAATAGAGACGGAAGAGTAATAAATCAAAGGGCTTAAGGGAGAGAAATCAGTTATGGTAAACGGTTCTGTTACGCCGGAGGAAGAAAAATCGGTAAAGGCGCTTGGTTTTCTGAGAAACAGGGGTACGAATAACTTCTCAGGGAGGATCATCACGGTGAACGGCAAGATAAGCGCCGACCAGATGATCTGCCTGTCGGAGGCGGCGAAGCTCCACGGAAACGGCGTCGTTATGATGACGACGCGCCTCACTATCGAATGTCAGGGAATACCATTCGATAAGATAGAGGACTTCCGCGCTTACATCGCTAAGACGGGGCTCACAACGGGAGGCACCGGCTCTAAGGTACGCCCCGTCGTTTCCTGCAAAGGTACGACCTGCCAGTATGGCCTTATCGATACCTTTGAACTCTCGGAGGAGATTCACGAGCGCTTTTACAACGGCTACAGGTCGGTAAAACTGCCGCACAAGTTCAAAATCGCCGTCGGAGGCTGTCCGAACAACTGCGTCAAGCCGGATCTTAACGACGTTGGTATCATCGGTCAGCTGATTCCCAACTTCGACGAAGACAGCTGCAGCGGCTGTAAAAAGTGCGCCGTCGAAAAATTCTGCCCGGTAGGCGCGGCGAAGATGAAAGACGGCCTGCTGGAGATAGACGAAGAAAAATGCAACAACTGCGGACGCTGCATCGGCGTGTGCAACTTTGACGCCATAGCGGACGGGACGCAGGGCTACAAGATATATATCGGCGGCAGATGGGGAAAGTCCACCGCCGTCGGCAGGCCCCTCGGTAAGGTCTTCACCGATAAGGAAGAGGCCCTCGCGGCGATCGAGCGGGCGATCTTGCTGTTCCGCGAACAGGGAAAGACGGGAGAGCGCTTTGCCTCCACCATTTCACGCCTCGGCTTTGAGTACGTTGAAAAAGAGCTGCTTGACGGCGACATCCTTGAGAGGAAAAATGATATCCTCGAAGCCAATCTCCACACGGTAGGCGGAGCCACCTGCTAGAAGATATTTTTTCAATATTAATATAACGAACGCGGCTGACATCAAACTTGTCAGCCGCGTTTTGCATTCGACGCGTACTTATCGCCCAGCGGGTCCGCCGTATCGCAAGGAAAAAATAACCCCGGCTCCACAATAAGGAGCCGGGGTTTCGCTTAGTTATGTACAACAAGGGAATTAGATACATCTAAAATCCATGAATTTCTATCTATGCACTATTATGCATCTATAACAGCTTTAATGGTAATGCCACTACATAAATAGCCGATAACATGTTGATAAACCTGGAACATAGACTACTAAAAGTGACAAAATAAGGAACATGAGCAAGTATGGCTTAAGTTCACGTACAACATCTAAATAACTTTCGTTGAATGCAGCACATGCTGTAAATATATTACAACCAAATGGTGGGGTTACGCCACCGATACCACATTGTAGTGTTATTACTATACCAAGCTGTATTGGATCGATACCAGCTCTGACAGCAACTGGAAAGAAAATGGGAACAAGTACTAAGCATGCAACTGTTGGGTCAACAAACATGCAGCTTATAAAGAAGAACAACGATACAACCAGCAGAACTTTGATCGCAGATGGATTTACGCCAAGAACTAAAGGTGTAAGTTCTTGCGGTAAGCGTACAAAAGTAATTAGCCACGAAAAGGCTTGCCCCACTGCGATAAGGACAAATAGGGCGGATGTCACAATGGCCGTTGATAACGCAACTCTATAGATATCCTTATATGTAATTGTTTTATAGATAAACATTTCACAGATGATAGCATACAAGACAGATATTGCGGCAGCTTCTGTTGGACTGAATGTTCCTGTGTATATTCCTCCTATAATCAAGGCTGGAAATCCTAATGCTAACAATGAGCGCTTGGTACATATAAGTCGTTCCTTCCAGGAGGCTCGTTCCCTTAATGGAACGCCTGTTCTTCTTGAATGAAAGTAGTTATAGGCAGAAAACATTAGAAATGTGAGCAAACCAGGGGCTACACCGGCCATAAAGAGTTCAGCAACAGAAGTGTTGGTTAATACGCAATAGACAATCATACCAATACTAGGTGGTATGAGTGTTGCTATGTTTGCGGCACTTATTATGAGCGCATTTACATCGGTGCGCTTATATCCAGCGTCGATAAGGCTTTGCCTCATCGGTTTGCCTATTGCGACAACGGTTGCCTGAGTTGATCCTGATATGGCACCGAATATTGTACACGCACCAGCAAGAGAAATACCTAGACCTCCGTATATATGCCCGAGAAAAACTTTTACAAAATCAACGAGCCTGTTGGCGGTGTGACCCATTGTCATAATATCGGCGGCAAAGATAAACATAGGGATTGCGGACAGAACAAAAGTTGATATTCCATTTATCATTTGCTGCATCATTATTGTAATATTTAGATTGGGGAAAAATATAGCTGAGGTTAAGAGCGACGTAAAGCCCAACATCATAAATAAAGGAAAACCAAGTACTAAAATTACAGCTAATGCTATTCCCATAAAAGCTATCATGACTCTCTCCTCTTTTCTCTAATTTTGTTTGCAATCCGGTGTGTTGCCTATATAAGTATCTTTCCCTGTTAAATTTAGGTAAAAAATACAAGCAAATTGAATTGCAGCAGATAACATTCCAATGGCAACTATGGCTACGGTGATGTAGACAGGAATATGTAAGGTAGGTGTCACTCGACCTGTAAACTTTACTGTTTGCGCATATTT
This sequence comes from Bacteroidota bacterium, assembly GCA_023393915.1. GTDB lineage: Bacteria > Bacteroidota > Bacteroidia > Flavobacteriales > Weeksellaceae > Planobacterium_A. The sequence goes on from JAEXBS010000082.1 coordinate 2,976, forward strand.
AAACGTAATATACGACATCCAAAAAAGCGCACCCGATGTTACGAACGACGTGAGCAAAGCAAGAGCTTTCCTAATAGTGGTGTTTGAATAGTCATACAAAGTGCTCATGCGAATGTGTTGGCCCCGTCTTGTAACAAGCCCTAATCCAAAAAAAGTAGTTGTTGCCACTAAAATCTGCCCAAGTTCTTCCGAAAAGACCAAGCTCTTGGAAAATAGAAATCTCAAGATAACATTTACTGTAAGAACGATGAACATTAATAGAATGGACCAAGCAATCACATATTCCTCAAATTTTGACACGTAAAAATCAAATTTTTTGAGCAGCACCTTCATGGTTTTCTCCTTTCAATTGTGACCCTAGCGAGAGAAATGCAGTTAAAATGTTCGCATATTTCTAATTTTGTACAGTCGTTTTTTTTATCTGCATCCTGAGAAAAAAACAATAGAAAGTCCCCTTGCTTCAAACTAATAACGCGTTTTTCCACTGAAACCGTCATGGTCGGTGTCAAACAATAAAATCCTTCCCACATTTCCGTGTTTTCTTTTTGCTGAAGAATTTTTAGGCTTTCTTTGTCCTGTGGTACATATCCCATATCTCCTGATATATTGCCTTTCATAAGCAGGTTGAAATCTGAACATAAACCAAAGGATTTGGTGGGTACTTCTCCAGAGAATTCGTCAACTAAAGAAAAAGGTTTCAATTCTAGCTCAGGCATCCCTGCGTGGAAGACATGCATAGAACCTTCAAGTACCATTAATTTCCTATTTACCTCGTTAAGTGTTGTGAAAGTCGACTCATATTGTTCTACTTTTGCAGTACTTACCCTCCAAATAAAGTCTCCTTTCGAATAATCACCGTCAGTGGGGAAAATGGATAATTCTTTTGTTCTACCTCCACTCCATGGCTCTGATTTCTGTTCATGAGCTCGTATGGCTTTTATTTCAATCATTTTGGATAAACCTTTCATTAATTCTCCATCTTTTACAGGGGGATACCTTGATAAGATAAGATCCCCCTGTAAAAATATCCTATTTTGTGCCGAATTTATTGAGATCAGCTTTCCACATTTTCAGTACTTTTGCGCCATTATCCTTGCACATATCAAGGTAAACAGTATATGCCGCTTTGCTTGCTTCCGCCAATCTTTCCCGTTCTTTCGGAGCTAATTCCAGAATTGTGGTATTTCCTGATGCTTTAATTTTTTCAAGAGAATCTTTTAAAGTTGCATTCATCCCGTTGATAGCAAATAAGGCTGCCTTATCTGCTGCTCTTAGAACTTTTTCCTGTTCTTCTTTGTTTAAAGAGTTCCAGAAAGAACACGATGTTGTGAGTGTGTCGATAGGTGTCGTATGATTTGAGATGATCACATACTTCTGAACTTCATAAAATTTGTTGGAGTAAATAATTTGGATAGGGTTTTCCTGAGCCGTAGCAACATTTAATTGTAATGCGCTATAGACCTCGGCATATGGAATTGGCGTTGGGTTTGACTTTAAGGCTTTATAGTTTGCTATAATTTGTGTTGATGGATATACGCGAATCTTAAGCCCTTTAAAATCTTCTAATTTTTGTAATGGGGTATTAGACGACCAGCAGGAGAACGGCTGAGGAAGCCATTTTAAAACACGTAGGTTTTTTTTCTCTAGCATTGTCCCCAAAAATTTCATAGTTTCACCTTGGTTCAGTGCTTTGTAGTTAGTCATGTATTCTGGACTAAGTATGAAATTAATGCTTGTAAAAGCATATTCTGGCACAATTGTCTGAATAGGTGCTGTGGTAGGAATAGTGAACTCCAGTCCACCTGTCTGTACCTGTTCTTGCATTGCCTCATATGATCCTAATTGTCCGGCTGGGAAAACTTGAATATCAACTTCTCCATTAAATTCTTTTTCTACTTCTTCTTTTAGCTTTTCTGCAAAGACATAAGTAGATGTCCCTTCAAATTCTGCATGAGCTATTTTCCACACTCTTTTTTTTGATGCAGCATTGCTTGGCAGTGCAAAGGACAATGCAATTATAAGACAGAACGCCGCTACTATACTTATCCTTTTCATAGTGAACATCCTTTCAAAGTTTGTGCTATAGTTGTGATTAGTCGACAACTCTCCCAGAAGCCTCATTCTCCACATAATATAGATAATATTCTTTTTTTGTTATCACACTCCCAGTGTTTATATAATGATTTATTACATAATTTATCTGTTTTGCATTTTTTCGTATATAAATCCAATAAAAGACAGAATAGTTAAAGCCGCGATACGTGGTGTTATGCCTGCAGGGTCATACTGCGGCGCAACCTCCACTAAATCGAAGCCAATAACGTTGCATTTCTCGGCTATTCCTTCCAGTAGATTTGTGATATATGAATAGTCCAATCCGCCTGGGACGGGGGAGCCTGTTCCTGGTGCATATGGGATATCGAATGAGTCAATGTCTATAGTGACGTAGCAACAGTCAGAGGTTGGGATTTGATCCAAAACACCTTCTACTCCAATTGATAATGCCTGCTTTGCAGTGATTAAATTGCTTCCGAAAGCATGGGCATCTTCAAAATCTTCAGCTCGGCTGCTTCCCAATCCTCTAAGACCTATTTGCGTAAAATTACTAAAATATCCCATTTCGGACAGGCGTCGCATTACACTGCCATTGCCAAGTTTTTGAACACCCCCAACAGAGCTGGTCCAGTCCAAGTGGGCATCCAGCTGCACAACATCTATTTGTTTATTTAATACACTTAATGCTCTGCCGATTGGTATAGTAACCGAGTGATCGCCACCTATACTTACTGGTATAATGCCCTTTAGTAAAATTTGCTTTACTGACGTTTCAATATTATCGAAACATTTTGTTAAGTCGCCAGTAAGAATATCAACATCACCGCAGTCTACAACATGGCAAGGTGACGCTAAATATGTTTTATTCCGCTCTGGATCGTAGAAACCTCTATCTCCTCGCGCGTACTGTGCGGAAGATTCCCTTATGCGCCTTGGCCCCAATCGTGTTCCTGATAAATAGCCGACGCCTAGATCATATGGGATACCTATAACGGCAAAGTCTCCAGATAGTTTTTTTAAGTCCGTACAAATTGGATATTTTGCGAATGAGCATATCCCAGTAATAGGAAGATCAATACGAGGTACATTTTCTTCCATTGCAATAACCTCCTCAATATTGTAAAAAATAGAGCTATATTTTCTTTTTACTATTAGCCACTAGCGTATTGATATAGTAAAAATCTTCTAAATTCCTATCGTCAAGCACTGGATTGATGTTTCTTACTTCTTTGATTAGTCCTAAGTCAATAGAGGCATATATTACTTTTTCACTGTCATCTAAATCACCTGATATGATATACCCCCAGGGATTTACAACTGCCGAGTGTCCTAAAAATCTTCTGTCGTGTCCTGCATCTCCTATTCTGTTTACAGCAGCGAGAAATACCACATTATCTAAGGCCCTGCAGACAATATTAGCATCCCATGATTCGCCCAAATTTAATCCGGAACGCCAGGCTGATGGGACAATAACGATTTCTGCTCCTTTTTCAACTAATATCGCCATTGCTTCTGGAAATGCTAGGTCGTAACAAATCAGCATACCTATCTTTCCAATTGCTGTTTCAAATACGGGGTAATCTTTCCCTTTGTGTAGCAACAAACGTTCTTCTGCGACCGGATGTGTTTTTGCATATGTACCGATAATTTTTCCACTGTCGTCAATAAGAACGGCTGTGTTTTCATAGCACTCTTCGGATACTTTAACGGCCACAGGTGCTATTATGTGGACAGAATATTTTTTTGCCAGACCTGATATAACACTAATGGAATTATTATCACAAAGCGTTGTCGTGTATGCTAAAATTTCTTTGGTTTTTTCACAGCAATAGCCAGAATCAAAATATTCTGGCAGGCAAATTAGATCGGCACCATTAGAGACCGCCTCTTGAGTATATTTTTCTGCTTTCTTTAAGTTACCAGAAACGTCATGCAGACGACAATTCATCTGTATTAATGCAATTTTTATCATTTTTATGAACTCCTCTAAAAACTAACTATATAATTGCATCTAAATATTTTTTTTCCTGCAATAACCTTTCAACTAAAAACGCAAGACGTTGTTTATCCACCCTATTCTCAGGAGCAACAATAGAAATACTGCCATGAATTTTTTCATAGCTCAAATAAACTCCTACTGCGATGCCAACAATACCTTCATCCTTTTCACCCGTTGTTGTTATGTAGCCATTTTTGTGCATTTCATTATACTTATGTAGCAAATTTTCAATAGTTGTTGGCGTATTGCTCGTATATGCTGTAAATGTGTTTTCACAAAGGATTTTTTTTGCGTCGGATTCCTTCATTGTCATTAAGGTTGCAAAACCTGTCGCACCTGCATGTACAGGTGTAATTTCATTAACTACTTGTACTACACTTACATAAAAAGTTCCAGTTACCTTATCTATACATACCGCATTTGAGCCGTCCCATATGGAGAAAAGTACAGTTTCATGGGTATCAGCGGAGACTCTCAAAAGGACGTCATGAATAGCCTTATACGATGTTAACGTTGATTCCACGTTTTTTGATATTGCTAACAATTTGAACCCTAGACTGTACCGATCATCTTCAAACCTGTAAACCCAACCGGCTCTTTGAAGATTTGATAAGATACGTAATGCAGTGGTTTTACTCAAATGAGAATTCAGACTAATATCAGTCAGCGACAGTCGTTTGGGACTTTGCGCGATCACGTTAACGATATCAATAGCGCGCATGATTGACCTAATACTGTAATCAGCACTATTATCACAAAGGCTGTTTAATGATTGTTCTCCCAAGTCACCATTACCTCCCGACTATACTTTTACCTTTTTTCTCGTTCTTTTAAAATAAAAGACATTGTATCTAAAAGAATTTGAGCGGCGTAATAAGCAGTTTGTTGATTTGGATCATATACCGGGGCAACTTCTACAAGGTCTACACCGACAACATCTCCAAGTTTTGTGATTCCCTCTATGATCCCTGAAACCTCTTCGTAATACAGACCATAGGGTTGCGGAGTCCCCGTCCCGCTTGCTATCGATGGATCCAACCCGTCAATATCAATAGTGATATAGTAATGTTTTGCTTTTGGCACCATATCAATAACTGTTTCTACACCTTTTTGTCTCACATCTTTTGATGTTAGGATTGTGCTGCCGTAGGCTTTTGCTTCATCGAAATCCGATTTACGGGAACTTCCAATTCCCCTAATACCTATCTGCATCATTTTTCCAACATGCGTCATCTCGGAAGCTCTACGCATAGGGCTGCCGTGACCTTCCAAAATACCACTAGGACATTTAGTAAAGTCTAAATGTGCATCGAACTGAACTACACACAAATCTTGGTACATGTCAAAAGCTCTCAGTACAGGAATGGTAACAGCGTGGTCCCCTCCAAGAACAAAAGGAACTGCACCTTTTGTCAAAATTTTCCGAATAGCAGCTTCACAATTGGCAAAAGATTGAGAATGATAGGTATGCATTACATCTATGTCGCCACAGTCAACAATCCGCCATTGTTCACCTAAATAATTTTCATCACGAATAGGGTCATACCATCCTTCAAAGGCGTAGCAGTTTAAGGTCGAGGCTTCTCTAATTCCTCTAGGACCGTATCTAGTACCAGTTCTGACATCGCAGCTCAAGTCATACGGCATTCCAATAAATGCCACATCCGCATCCAGTTCATCAAGGTCTAAACATAAAGGGGCCATAAACATAGACGGAATACCAACGAAGCCATTTCTCATTAATTTTGAAGGATCTAGAAAAAAAGGGTTATTTGGCATAGCCTTCATATGATCCACTCCTTGTTTCACTATATGAAATTTAATTTCATTATTTGATATTATGATATATGCCTGTATCTTGTTTGTCAAGCTCTCTAATAAAAAACTTTATACCTTGCTCAGAATGGATACATTTTTTAATAAAAATTATTGACAAGGTAAAAAATAACATATATTTAAAATTTAATCTATTTTGATAGAAAATTACTATTATACGAGATTCCAACTTACTTATTGGAATATGCATGGCAGTTGGTATATGTAAGCGAGATGAGGAAATGATATGGACTCTGCATAAAACATGTACTGAAGCTAAGATTCGGCATATAATCTCAATGAAAATATACACATGCTTAGATAAGGGAATGAAAGTTGAAAGAAAAGGAGTTTCTCAAGGCGGTAAAAGATGCATGGTGCGGAAATGGCAGTTGTACTGATAGTGAGGTGGTAGAGATCTTATTACCAGATAAATTGATAGTTATCATAGTATCAATAAATCAAAAAACCCTGTATTAGACAGGGTTTCCTTTTAATCTTATTAAATTTTAAAATGGTGGGCCCATCAGGAATCGAACCTGAAACCATCCGGTTATGAGCCGGGAGCTCTAACCAATTGAGCTATGGGCCCCAATGTAATGGTACGGCAACTAATCTATCGTTATCGCCGATACCGGGCAA
>JAEXBS010000066.1 GCA_023393915.1 Bacteroidota bacterium
ATTGTCTCCTTCTACAGGTTCCGCAGGAGAGAGCACACCAATTCGTTTCAAAACTGGCGCTAACCCAAGCTTTTCTTCAAAGAAAAGAATCTTATCTGCAGGAACCCTTTCTCCTTTCAGTTGTCCATTGATATATTTAGATACTGTTCCACGTTCAGTGTTCAACAGTTCGGCAAGACGAGAAACGCTTCCACGCCCGCCTTCATCCACCTTTTCCTTCATGCGTTGGACGATTTCGTCCCACCGTTCTTGTTGAGTTTTCATGTGATCATCCTTGCCAGAAAAAAATGTTTCTGTCTCGAAACACACTTGCTATTTTTGATTCTTTATGGAATCATACAAAACATGAACGCACTACAAATCTATAAGCAACACAACCAACTGAAATACGCTGACATTTCAAGAATGACAGGGATAACACGCTCATCTGTCTGGAAGCATTGTCATGCGAAAAAAATCCCACATGGAGCGTGTGCCGTATACGCATTGAAGTTGGGCATTAGTTTGGAAACGCTCATACCAGACTGTCCTCCAGCCACCCCCAGCACTCCCACCGCACCCGAAGAGGTAAGTCATGCTGAATAACATCTTCCTTGGTGTTGCCGTGGCCCTCGCTATGCTTGTCGTCTTTATATCTAGCGACTAGCCCTTCCGCGCACCGCCGGGCCACGGCCTCGGGCGTCGGGTACTCCGTGACGCGGTACGCCCGCCAGCGTATCCGGGGATTCCTATGGATCAGGATGCGGACGCGCCACACGGGGCCGCGCAGGATGATGAGCAAATGAACCGTTTCCATGAATGCAGGATGGGCGAAACCCCGAATCCCGGCAATTTATGAATACACGGAGGATTCACACCATGAGCATGAACTTGCGGCACATGGGGTTCAACGAAGCGCTGGACGCGGCGAAGCAGCGTTCCGGGCTGACCAACGAGGCGATAGCCAACCGCTCGTCCCTCTCCACCGCTGCCGTTTCCAGATACTTCAACAAGTACGACGACTACACGCCATCCCCCGAACTCATCCCCCTCCTGTGCCGGGCGCTCGGCAACACCATCATTGCGGACTGGATCGCGGCGCAGGTCGAGGACATGCACCCGGCAACGAACATCACCACCACGGAAGACCTCACGCGTGCGGTCATGCAGGCGACCGAGAACACGGGAATCCTGAACAAAAAGACTCTGGACGCCGTTGCCGACGGAGAACTGTCGCCTTCCGAGGCCGCCACCATTCAGGCGCAATTCAGGGCGAACGCAAAATGGAACAACGAAGCGGCGGATGCCCTTGATCCGCTGGCTGGCGGGCAAGTCTATCGCCACGGATACGGCTTTGTGGCCGTCCCCGTACTGGACGGGAGCCCCAGATGAGCGGGTTGCGAATTTTTCAGAACAGGGAGTTCGGGGCCGTGCGCGTGATCGAGTACGGAGGTGAGCCGTGGTTTGTGGCACGGGATGTATGCGCCGTCCTCGGAACGGAGACGCGGGATCTGCCGGACATTCTGGAGCACGACGAGCAACGCCCCATTGTCGATATTATCCACACTCTTAATGATTCCACAGGATTGCGACGCGATAGCCGTATCATTTCAGAACCGGGCCTGTACTCGCTCGTCCTCCGATCCCGCAAGCCGGAGGCCAAGGCGTTCAAACGCTGGATCGTGCATGAGGTTATTCCGTCCATCCGTAGGACGGGCGGCTACGGTGCCCTGGCGCTTCCGAACTTCAGGAATCCGGCGGAGGCGGCGCGGGCGTGGGCGGACAAGGAGGAGCAGCGACTTCTTGAAGAACAGAAGCGCCTCGCGCTGGAGCAGAAGATGGAGGAGGTGAGGCCCAAGGTGGTCTTCGCCGAGTCCATCGAGGTCGCCAAGACCAGCATCCTCGTGGGGGAAATGGCGAAGCTCATCAAGCAGGCCACGGGCTACGACATTGGGCAGAACCGCTTTTTCGAGTGGTTCAGGAACAGGGGCTACCTGCACAAGGATGGTTCCCAGACCAACATGCCTACCCAGAGAAGCATGGATGCCGGATGGATGGAGATCAAGGAGGGCACCCGCATCGGAAGCAGTGGGGAAAGTCACATCACCCGCACGCCGAAAATCACGGGCAAGGGGCAAATCTACTTCATCAACCTGTTCAAGAAAATGGTGGAGTCATGATCATCCGCTGCCGCCACCGCATTCCGTCGCCCGAGGCCGTGGGATTCCTTACGGCGGAAGGGCTCAGGGAAGCCGCAGCGCGGTATCCGCACCTGCGGCCCTGCAAGAAACAAGGCTGGAGCTGGCTGTATCGGACGGCCTGCGCGAAGTGTGTAGACAAACTTGAAGTGCCGCTTGAAGGTTCGGCACGCGAACACGAAAAAGGCCCGCTGTGGAGCAACGGGCCAAAAGGGGAAAAGATGATGCAAATTCATCAAAACGTTGAAGACAGTATGCCCGCAATCGGGTCTGCCGTCAAGGGAAAGGTGTGAGTATGGGCGGCTATTTCAAGGTCTGGCGCAAGATTGAGGACTCGAAGTCGTGGAGCCGGGGTGCGCTGTATCGCGGGCTGATGATCACCCTGCTCCAGAAGGCGAACTGGAAGCGGGGATACTTTCACGGGCAGGAAATCCTGCCGGGTCAGCTTGCCTGTTCCGGGGCTTCGCTGGCGAGCGAGCTTGACCTGTCGCGGTATCAGGTGATGCGGATGCTGGCGACGCTTGAAGACGACGGCTTCATCTCGCGCAAGACTTTCGGAAAAGTATGTACGCTGATTACCGTCGTGAATTGGCAGTTATACCAGTCTGCTACGGAAGAGGCCGTACAGCAGCCGCACAACGGGCGCACAAGCAGCGCACAGGTTCCGCACACGATAGAAGAAGGGAAGAAAGCAAGAAAAGAAATCCCTCCTGCATCCGCCGATGCAGCGGAGGAGCGGGCTTCCCTTTCGGGGAAGGAAAAGCAGGAAGGCGCAGGGGCGCGCACAGGTTCCGCACACGTTACGAACAACGCCCCCAGATCTGCCGCACCCGCTACCGGGGAGGGGCCCGCACCTGAACCGGCGTATCGGACGGCGACCAAACGTGTCCTCACGGGGCAACGGCTGGCGTGGTTCAACCGCGTGTGGGACGCCTTCGGCTACAAGCGCAACAAGGCCGAGGACGCGGACGCCTTCATCGACATTGAGGGACTGTCCGAGCCCCTGGTGGCCGCCATATGCCGGGCGGCGGAACAGGAAGCGGCGCGCAGGCCCGACCTTGTGGCGCGGGGCAAGACGCCGAAGATGCTGACCGGGTGGCTGTCCGGGCGGCGATGGGAGGACGAGGCGGACGCACCGCCCCCGCTTGTGCCGGTTGCGGCCCGTGGACCCCTGCTTGGCGATCCCGTCATCGACGTGCCGACGCAGGCGCAGCGCGAGGAAGGCTGGAAGGCGGGCTTGTCGTTCATGGAGAAATGGCGGCATGGCGTGAGGCCGGACAATCAGGCCGGACAGTTTGACCGCCGGAAGCCGCTACCCATTTCGGCGAATTTCAGGAGCGTCCTGCAACGGGCGCTGTAGGAGAACGGCTTATGACAT
>JAEXBS010000086.1 GCA_023393915.1 Bacteroidota bacterium
ACAAACAAATGCTACCTTTGCAGATAGAAACAGGGTTGGCACAGATAATATACGCCCGATCGTTGATTAACGAAATGGTTTTTCCTTCAGAAAAAAGAGGAAACTTCAATAGGAGTCAGCCAACAGAACAAATTAAACACACATGGACTCATGAAAGAATACAGTACATATATATTTGATTTAGATGGAACGTTGCTTGATTCGCTTCAAGACTTATACGTTAGTTGTAATGCAGCTTTGAAGATGCATGGCATGCCTGAACGTACCATCGGTGAGGTGAGAAAGTTTGTGGGTAATGGTGTGAAAAAACTCATGGAGCGTGCCATTCCCAACGGATTAGACAACCCCGATTTTGAGGCTACATACGCTGATTTTCGTCAACACTATTTGGTTCATAATCTTGACAATACCAAACCCTACCCGGGGATACTTGAGCTTTTGGCCAATTTGCATGCCCATGGCAAGAAGTTGGCTGTGGTTAGCAACAAGTTCTACGATGCTACCCAAGACCTTTGTCGCCACTTTTTTAGCGACTATGTCACGGTAGCGATTGGTGAACGGGAAAACATCAAGAAAAAACCGGCACCTGACACGGTGTTAGAAGCCTTGCGCCAGTTGGGTGATGATGGGCGGGATGCTGTTTACGTTGGTGACAGTGATGTAGATATTGCTACGGCACGCAACAGCAATATGCCTTGTATCAGTGTGTTATGGGGATTTAGAGACAAAGACTTTTTATTGGAACATGGAGCTGCCACCTTTGTTTCGTCACCAAAAGAGTTGATGCTTTAGGCCGTAACACGCACCCTTTATTCCATCAACCCCGTTTGGTAGAATTTCAATAAGCCAATATTCAATATCGCAAGGTACTTGGCTTGCAGTTCGTTTTGTTCTGCTGTCATGAGCTTGTTTTTGCCGTCTGTGAGTTCAACGATGTTGATGAGCTGCTCGTCAAACTTGGCTTTAAGCAGTCTGAAACTTTCTTCTGCGCTCTGTGTACTCACCTTGGCAGCCTTAAATCGGTTCTGGTTGTTTACGGCTTGCAACCAATAGTCTTCGATGTTCGAATACAAGGTAGTTTGTTTGTCCTTCAAGTCGAGCATGAAGTTTTGCTTTTGCAACATGGCTTTGTTCACGGCTGTTTTTGCCTGTCTGTTGTCAAACAGCGGAATGCTCAATGAGATGCCTGCGCCGATATCAAAGTTGTTTTTCATTTGGTTTCCCCATTGATAGTCGCTCATCGAAGTGGTGCTGGTACCAACGCCAGCGTTGATTCCGATAACGGGCAGTCTGCTGGCCTTCGCAATCTTCACACTCAGATTGCTGCTCTCGATGCCAAGCTGTGCATTTTGTATTTCAGGTCGATAGTTCAGCGCTGCCGAATAGACCGTTTTCACAGTGGGTATCGGTTGAAGAGCCATGTCATCGGTTGTGTACGGCACGTCTATTTCAAATTCTTCATCATCAATAAGTTGCAGAAGCTGCTTCAACTGTCGCTTGTAGTTGCGCAAGTTGCTTTCAGCTTCCACCACATTATATTCGTCTTGAGCACGTTGGGCGGTAAGCTGCGCCATGTCGGCACGGCTCATTTTCTGCACTTTCATGAATTCTTCGCCACGTTTTTCGTTTTGCACACTCGAGGCCAACATAGATTTGTTCACTGCGATGGCCTCACTGGAATAGAGTATTTGCACATACAACTGCGCGATTTGCTCAATCAGTTGGTTGGCCATGGTCGCCGAATCGAGTGCGGCTTGTTTCTCCGTCAGCCTGTTCAGTTTCACCGTGTTGGTGTTTCTACCACCGTTCCATACCGTCCAACTACCGTTCACACTGTAAGTTCCGTTGTAATACACCTTGTCAATTGAAGTCTGCACATAGCCTTCTGCGGCGATACCTGTTTGCGGCCATGGTCGATAGGTTGCATTTTGAGAGGTGGCAGCGTTCAGCGATGGCAACAGAGCAGCTTGACTCTGCTTGGTGTCTTCAATGGCACTGAGATGTTTGAGCGAGGTCTTTTTCAGCGAGATGTTGTTGGATAGGGCGTAATGGATGCAGTCTTTCAGTGACCACTTTCGCGCTTCAATAGGAGTTGACAATGACAAGAAGATGATTGCCAGAAGACAAGTTGTACAAATATTTTTCATACCGTGTTCGTTATGTTTTATCAGATTGCTCGGGAAGATGAGGTACTTGTACCCAACTCCCATTGTTGTCTGTTAGACGACAAAAGTAATGAAAAAGTTTAGCAATTCTGTGATTTCATGTAAAATCAAACAGAAAACAGGTTGTAAAATTTGCTCGTTTCGTGCGAAAAATGTATCTTTGCAATAACAAACATGATACAACATGGGGGTTGTGTCGGTTTGATCGGGATACTCATCAATAAAAAAATGAAACCGAGAAGACTTCTCTTGCTAATGGCGGGCCACATAAATCCTTAGGGACTAAGCTGTAAAGCCGGTGGATTACAAAGGCGGAGAGCTCTCAAATCTTATCAAGTTCGGAGTTTCATCACATCATCGAGCAACCCCTTTTTATGATACAAAGGCAGGTGCATTCCTGCCTTTTTAATTACACTTTAGCTTATGTTTTCCGGAATCGTAGAAGAAATGGCCACACTGGTTGCCATCGATCGAGATCAAGACAATATTGATTTCACCTTTAAGTGCTCGTTTGTAGATCATCTCAAGATTGACCAAAGCATCAGTCACAATGGTGTTTGCCTGACGGTTGTTCGTTTAACCGACGACACCTACACGGTTACAGCCATGAGGGAAACCCTCATCAGAAGCAACCTGGGGCTGTTGAAAGTGGGCGACAGGGTGAATGTAGAGCGGTCGATGTTGATGAATGGCCGTCTGGATGGACACATCGTGCAAGGTCATGTCGACGGAACGGCGACGTGTGTGGGCATGGAAGATGCCGACGGGTCAACCTATTTCACGTTTGAATATCCATTCGACAAGACGATGGCCAAGCGTGGTTACATCACCGTAGACAAGGGTAGTGTCACCGTGAACGGCGTTTCGCTGACCGTATGTGAGCCTACGGACAATAGTTTTAAGGTGGCCATCATTCCCTATACCCGAGAGAATACCAATTTCTGTGACATCAAGATAGGGTCTGTCGTTAACATCGAGTTCGACATCTTGGGCAAGTACATGGCTCGTCTCCTTCACTTCGACGCGTGAAGATAGGACTTTCCATCTTTGATGAGCAATAGAAAAGCGTTCAGCTTTTATCGCATATTTCATTCAATACATATTTTATATAATGGCAACAGTAGACGACAAGAAAGTTATCTTCTCTATGGTGGGTGTCTCAAAGATTATCCCACAAAACCAAAAACAAGTTCTCAAGGACATTTACCTGTCATTCTTCTATGGTGCGAAAATAGGCATCATAGGTCTGAATGGTGCAGGTAAGTCAACATTGATGAAGATCATTGCCGGGCTGGAACAACCCACAC
>JAEXBS010000025.1 GCA_023393915.1 Bacteroidota bacterium
TTGGAAAAAGGAGAATGGACTGTCTTTGCCCTTGATGACATGTACCTTACAACCGTCTATCTCGCGCGTCTTGGTGCGGATAATCATGGCCACAATCATGCCTACTTGCACCAACATCCGAAGTAAGAGTACCGCTACCCCACCTATATATATCCACTGCACTGCGTTCATCCAAGACAACTCGGCATTTTCTACTCCAACAGTTAGCTCAGGAAGCACTACTTGCCGGTACGTTAATGCCATTCCTTGAGTGGTTTCAGCGGTCATGAGCCAATTGGTTGTTGGCATCAATGGAATCAAGAAGGCGACGGCATAAATGCCTAACAAAAGACCTCTTCTCCAGCCAAAGAACGTGTCTTTGGCACAAAACATCTGATAAAAGCCATACAACAGTATGAGGGCTATGTTCACTTTGACGAGATAGATAAGCATAATCTGTATTTTTTAAGTGTGCGTGTTCAAATCTATAATTTTCTAAACAGCGATAAGGAAAGGAGTTTATTCGTTACCTTTCTCAATTTGGTCAATGATGTCTTGCAAGTCTTCAGAAGACAGTTTCTCTTCTTTAGCAAAGAAAGACACCATGTCCTTGAACGAGTTACTAAAGTAATCACGAACAAAACGCGACATACAGTGCTGTTTGTACTTCTCTTCTGGAATGGCAGGAGAGTAAACGTAGGTGTTTCCCCGCTGCTCTTGATTTACAAAATCTTTGCGCTTGAGGTTGTTCACCACCGAAGCAACAGTGGTGTATGGCGGTGGAGGCGTGCCCAGTTCACCCAATATTTGCTTTACCGTACAACTTCCTAATTGCCATATACGTTGCATGACCTCTTCTTCTTGTACTGTCAATTTTTCCATATTCATCTTCTTGCGTATTATCAACCTAAATAATAAGCAACTGGCTGATGTCAGCCCATCGATTGCTTATCACTCGCAAATCTACGAACTTTTCGTAATAACTGCAAGCATTTATTAGTTAATAAATCCTAAATATTTATCCGAAGTAATTGTTGTTGATATTATTACGAATATATCGTAATTCGCATTTATGCACAAAATAGTACTCGTTAGGGGTACTATTGGGCTGATTGAATATATCAAAAAAAGATTCTATAACGTTTCGTATAGACAAGTATAAGAAGTCATAAAAAAACTACTTATCCATACGATCCGCTATAGAATCGCTAAAACCTACAAATTTACTATCGCATCAACGTACAATCAATAATTGGCATTTTCTGGATCGAACTCTGTCCAACCGTCAGCCCAGTTATCGTTTGCAGCAAAGGCTCCAATGTAAGAAACCGTCTTAAAGCCTTTCAATCCTGTGAAAGAAGCAGCATTCAGCAACGGACTTGATGCCAAAGGCTTGAAGTTCTTGGTATCAATCAGCCCTTCCCAAGATTCCTTCACAGTGTTACCCTGTGCCAAGAAGAAGGTGGTAGAGAATGATTTCTTGCTGCTATCTGCCTTCTTTGCCTTATAGTCAGTGACCAACTCGTCCTCATATTTTTTGTTCATATCCGAACCGATGACATCCATACCTGCAAACCAAATATTCTTCAAACTAAGTTTTCCAGCTGTGGCAGCACCCTGTGTGTCGCCCTTTTCGTTATCAAGCATCAGACCGATAGGATAACCAATGGCCAACGTATTGTAACAACTCAAACGAGAGTTACGACGAATTTGCATGGCAGATTGGAACTTACCGAGTGCCGAACCATTATTGGGATTCATGTTTCCACCTGTAATATAATCGGGCTTGTTTTGGAAGTTCTTATCCAATTTAGGCCCTATAAACGTGATATTCGAGAATTGTGCAGTGGTATAAGGCTCAACAGCCGACCCCGAACCATTGTTATCACTTTCAAATCCATTGCTTTGAGAGGCATCAGCAAGCTTCGAGTCACGCACAACAAGACCAAATTGTACTGTACCACAATATCCATTGTCAGTGTCAAAATCATCATCCCAACCTTTATAAGCAATGAGATACTTAGCGTTTACAGCACCTCCAAACCACTCATAAGAGTCGTCATTGGAGTAAGAAACCTGGATATGGTCGAGCTGTGTGCCACTTCCTACCGAGCCTAAGGTCAAACCATTGATTTCCTTATCCTGTCTGAATGGATAACCTGCAAACTCAATGCGCACATAACTCAACACACCTGAGTTGTCTGCATTGTCATTGCCTCCATGCTTCGTGCGTGGTCCTCCTTCTATTTCCATTTCCTGCTGATTGTTTACAGCCTTTCCACAGAGGATGACACCACCCCAATCTCCAGGCTTTCGATTGCCTTTGGCTTGTGCCGATGTAAACACAATGGGTGCTGTAGGCGTGCCTTTAGCAATGAGTTTTCCACCTCTTTCGGCAATTAAGGCAGCCTTTGTCGCCTTATCACCCTTGATGATAGTACCAGGTTCAATGGTCAGTTCCGAACCTTCGGCAATATACACCCAGCCCTTCAGCAGATAAGTACCTTTCTTTAACGTTTGCTTCCCCTTGAAGACAAACTCCTGATTGCCATTACCAATCTCCTTACCATTAGGGTCTTCCTTACCGTCAGTGAACAGTAAGTGGTCACAACTCTTTAACCCACCATATGTTCCCCAAACGTATTGGGTCGTTGACTCCTTTTTATCAACAGGCTCATCATCATCATCTCCACAAGCAGTAAAACCGAGAGAGAGCGTTAGGATTGTCATCAATCCCCATAAATTTAAACTTTTTTTCATCTTTGTTTTGTTTTAATCAATGAACGAAATATGATATTTAAATTAACTTAGTTTTCAAAATTGATAGATAACCGACAACGATAAATTGCGTCCGGGTTGATAACAACGACTTATTTCGGTTACCTCTTTCTTAGCTCCATCAGCGTAGGTTACGTCAGCAAACTGTTTATAATACACTTTCTGTGCTAACAAGTCGCGCACACCTAACTTAAGTTCCCAGTGTGTTCCAAACTTTTTAGAAGCCGTCAAATCAATGACATCTCGTGGCATCTCATAGCTATCGGGCACTCGGGCATTGATATTGTCGCCCGAAGTGGTGCCTTCACTACGTCCCACACCTATAATACGTTTACCTATGCGATTGTATAACAAGGCGATGTGCATTTGGTGTGCCTCGTTCTTATAAAATATTCCTGTGTTAATCAGATAAGGTGATTGCCCTTGCATGGGTCTATCTTTTTCCTTAGATCCCTTTTCAAACTGCACACTACTTTTAATCAAAGCACCATTGAGTGACCAACTGAAATGAGGAAGTCCGATGAAATCAAGCGTTTTCTTGATGTCCAACTCCAGTCCATAATTGTTGGCAGCCAAGGCATTGATGTAAGAATAATTCAAATCTGTACCTCCTGTCACCGTATAGGTCCACTCAATAGGATGCTTAAAGTGTTTGTAAAAAGCTGCTACAGATATCTGTTCACCTCGGCTTGGATAGTATTCGTATCGCAAATCGATGTTATCCACATACGCATTTTTTAAGTTAGGATTGCCTTTTACATCGGAAGCTAAGTCGAAATCATAATATACCGACGACGACACCTCACGAAACTCTGGACGGTTGATGCTTCTTCCATACGACAAACGCAGTTGATGTTGATCATTAAACTTATAAGTGGTGTTGAGAGAAGGAAACAGGTCGTTGGTCTTATAAAATGTACTGACATGACTCACTTCTGTGTCACGTGTATTTGATACCAACTCCATGTTGTTGTGTTCAAATCGGACACCGGCGTAGATACCTAACTTGCCAAAGGGGAGAGACATTGCCAAGTATCCTGCGCCTAATGTGTTGTGTCCGATATAGTCGTTGCGCATGTGCATCTGCTCCAGCAAATGCAACTTGTCCACAC
>JAEXBS010000053.1 GCA_023393915.1 Bacteroidota bacterium
TACAGTTAAAACAACTGTAACTGGCGTAGAAATGTTCCGTAAACTTCTTGACGAAGGTCGTGCGGGCGAGAACTGTGGTGTTCTTCTACGTGGTACTAAACGTGAAGACGTTCAACGTGGTCAAGTATTGGCTAAACCAGGTACAATCAAACCGCATACTAAATTCGACGCAGAAGTATACGTACTTTCTAAAGACGAAGGTGGTCGTCATACTCCATTCCTTAACGGTTACCGTCCACAGTTCTACTTCCGTACAACTGACGTAACTGGTGCGATCGCGCTTAAAGAAGGCGTTGAAATGGTTATGCCTGGTGACAACGTGGAAATGTCAGTAGAATTAATCCACCCAATCGCAATGGACGCTGGCTTACGCTTCGCGATCCGTGAAGGTGGCCGTACAGTTGGTGCGGGTGTTGTTTCTAAAGTAACTGCATAATATAATACAGTTATCTTTGTACAGATCGAGAGTTTCGACTCTCGATTTGCTCTGCAGGTCAGTAGTTCAATTGGTAGAGCGTCGGTCTCCAAAACCGAATGTTGGGGGTTCGAGTCCCTCCTGGCCTGCCAAATTTTTTTAAAAAGAAGCTTGATGCTGGCTCAACTGGTCATATAATAAGTCGCGAATCCTACGACGAGTACAAAAATGTCGAATGATAAATCGCGTGACGCATTAAGCGACGCGCCAATTCCTCAAAGAAATAATCCTGCTGAAGTTGTTAATTCTGGTTCCCCTTTAGACTATGTTCTGTGGGTTATCGCGTTGATTTTACTCGGTAGTTCTATGATGGTGAATCAACATTTGCCAGCATACTGGGCACCAGCGAATGATGTTTGGGTCCGTGTTGGGGTAATTTTGGCTTGTATCATCGTGGCTTTAGGTTTATTATACGCCACCCATCAAGGCAAAGGCTTTGTTCGATTGTTGAAAGATGCTCGAATTGAGTTACGTCGAGTGACTTGGCCAACCAAGCAAGAGACCATGACCACATCTTGGCAGGTACTTGCGGTAGTCTTAGTGGCATCTATTTTATTATGGTGCTTTGACTATGCTTTGAGCTGGTTAATGAAGTTTATTATCGGGTAAGAGAGCTATGAAACGTTGGTACATTATTCATGCCTATTCTGGTTATGAAAAACAAGTGTTACGCTCACTTAATGATCGAATCCAGCGTAGCGCTGTAGCCGATAGCTTTGGTGAAGTCCTTGTCCCTACTGAAGAAGTAGTGGAAATGAAGGATGGTAAGAAACGTAAATCTGAGCGTAAATTCTTTCCCGGCTATGTGTTAGTCGAGATGGAAATGAATGATGAAACTTGGCACATTGTTAAAGAATGTCCAAAAGTATTAGGTTTCATCGGTGGTACTGCAGAAAAGCCTGCACCAATTACGCAAAAAGAAGCTGATGCGATTCTTGCACGTGTACGCAATACTGGCGAAGCACCTCGTCCTAAGACGATGTTTGAACCAGGTGAAGAATTACTCGTAATTGACGGTCCATTCACCGATTTTAAAGGCGTGGTGGAAGAAGTTCTATACGATAAGTCACGTTTAACGTTGACGATTAATGTATTTAATCGACCAACTCAGGTTGAGCTGGAATTTCGCCAAGTCGAAAAATCGGTTTAATTTAACTTGGTTGATAAACGCCCGATTTGTTATGAGTCGGGCATTGTTGTTGTAACGGTATCGTTACTTATATGTATGGGGAGCCTAGCGGCGTTAGTACCCAGAGGTAATTGAAATGGCTAAGAAGATTGACGGCTATATCAAGCTGCAAGTTCCAGCTGGTAAAGCAAATCCATCTCCACCGATTGGTCCTGCACTAGGTCAACGTGGTGTTAACATCATGGCATTCTGTAAAGAATTTAATGCTGCGACACAAAAAGTTGAAGCTGGTCTTCCAATTCCAGTAGTGATCACTGTGTACAACGACAAGTCGTTCACATTCATCATGAAAACTCCTCCTGCTGCGATTCTTCTTAAGAAAGCTGCGGGCATCCAAAAGGGTTCAGCTGTACCTAACAAAACTAAAGTTGGTAAGTTGACTCGCGCTCAATTAGAAGAAATTGCGACTACTAAAGAACCAGATCTTACTGGTGCTGATTTAGACGCACGTGTACGTACCATTGCTGGTTCTGCGCGTTCTATGGGCTTGGAAGTGGAGCTATAAGACATGGCTAAATTAACTAAACGTCAAAAAGCCATTGTTGCTGCTGTTGAAGCTAACAAAGTTTACACTTTGGAAGAAGCAGTTGCAGTTCTTAACGGCCTTCCAGCAGTAAAATTCAAAGAATCTTTGGATGTTGCTGTAAACCTAGGTGTTGATCCTCGTAAATCTGACCAAGTTGTTCGTGGCGCGACTACACTTCCTGCAGGTACTGGTAAAACTGTACGTGTAGCTGTGTTTGCTCAAGGCGCTGCTGCTGAAGCTGCTAAAGCTGAAGGCGCGGACGTTGTTGGTTTTGATGATCTTGCTGAAAGCATCCAAGCGGGTAACCTTGACTTTGACGTAGTAATTGCAGCTCCGGATGCAATGCGCGTTGTTGGTAAGTTAGGTACGATTCTTGGTCCACGTGGCTTAATGCCAAACCCTAAAGTGGGTACTGTAACTCCTGACGTAGCTTCTGCTGTTAAAAATGCGAAAGCTGGTCAAGCACGTTACCGTGTAGACAAAGCAGGTATCATCCACGCTGCGATCGGTCAAGTAGGTTTCACTGCTGAAGCTGTTCGTTCAAACGTTGAAGCTCTTGTAGCAGACCTTAAGAAAGCAAAACCTGCTACTTCTAAAGGTGTTTACATCCAAAAGATCACTCTAAGCTCTACTATGGGTCCTGGTCTTGTTGTTGATGTGGCAAACGTTTCTAAATAAGTTTCGACTTATTACAGAATTTTAAAGCCCTGAGTAATATTTGAAGCACCGCTTTAAATATTACGCAAGAAACGTTCCGTCGTATATTGCGTGATTCAGGCAAACTTTGAATTGATAAATTTAGATTTATCAGCGTCAAAGACCTCAGGCGAGGGGAGTTTTATGCTTTCTTCTTAATAGCCCAGCCTGAGTAGACGCGGTGGTGTGATTTGTTCCTCCTCCGCGTGTTGGTTCAGTGATGAGCTAACGAATTGGGAGTGCATCTGTATAGGTGCATAAATCACCGTTAGGAGGTTTTACAATGGCTCTTCTTATCGAAGGCAAAAAACAGATCGTAGCTGAAGTAACTGAAGTTGCTTCTACTGCGTATGCTGCTGTTGTTGCTGACTATCAAGGTTTAACTGTTGAGCAATTAACTGCTCTACGTGTTGAAGCTCGTAAACTAGGTGTTGCTACTCGTGTAGTTCGTAACACTTTGGCTAAACGTGCTCTTCAAGATACTCAATTCAATATCTTGAGCGACAACCTTGTTGGCCCAACAATCTTAGCTTTCTCAACTTCTGAAGACGACATGGGCGCAGCTGCTCGTTTGTTCGAAGAATTTGCTAAAACTAATAAAGCATTTGAACTTAAAGCTGCTGCATTTGACGGTAAAGTTTATCAAGGTGCTGAAGTTAGCGTTATCGCGAACCTTCCAAACCAAGAGAAAGCGCTTACTATGCTTGCAAACGTTCTTCAAGCTCCTATTTCGAAATTGGGTCGCCTTATTACTGCGCTCAAAGAGAAAAACGAGTCAGAAGCTGCTTAAGCTTAAATCAATTTACACACCATTCAATACCCATTTGGAGTTACTCTCATGGCTTTAACAAACGAAGAAATCTTAAACGCAGTTGCTGAAAAAACTGTTCTTGAACTTGTTGAACTTATTTCTGCTTTCGAAGAAAAATTCAACGTATCTGCTGCTGCTGTAGCAGTTGCTGCTGCTCCTGGCGCTGCTGGTGCTGCTGCTGAAGAACAATCAGAATTCAACGTTGAGTTGACTTCTTTCGGTGCTAACAAAGTTGCTGTAATTAAAGCAGTTCGTGAAGCTACTGGCCTTGGTCTTAAAGAAGCTAAAGATCTTGTTGAAAGCGCTCCTTCAGTTCTTAAAGAAGGCGTTTCTAAAGAAGAAGGCGAAGAACTTAAGAAAAAACTTGAAGAAGCTGGTGCTACAGTTACACTTAAGTAATCTTAAGGGGAGTCGATTTTTTTATAATCGGCTCCAAAAAATGGCTGGTGGCCCTTGGGTCATCAGCCTTTTTGCGTTACAATAATCGGCTCGATTTTTGTTTGCATGATATAAAAATCATACAAATTAAAAATAATTTATAAAACCAAACGCTTACCAATATTTTTCAGTAAAAAATATTGTTAAGCGTTTTAATACCACTAAAAATTGCAGCATTTGTGAAAGTGGTGGCCATATCGGCCTGCGTAATTCCTTCTAAGTTCGTTCTGCAGGCGGACTTAGTTTACTTTCCGAGGACTCCAGATGGCATACTCATATACCGAAAAGAAACGGATCCGTAAGAATTTTGGTAAATTGCCCAAGGTAATGGATGTTCCGTACTTGCTCGCGATTCAAGTCGACTCGTACCGAACTTTCCTTCAAGACGGCAAAACTCCAAAAAACCGCGAAGATATCGGTCTCCAAGCCGCATTTCGTTCAGTTTTTCCTATTGAAAGTTATTCTGGCAATGCTGCTTTAGAATTTGTTGAGTATAGTCTTGGTAAGCCTGAATTTGATGTGCGCGAATGTATTCTTCGTGGCTCAACTTATGCGGCGCCAATGCGTGTAAAAATTCGTCTGATCATTAAAGATCGCGAAACTAAAACAATCAAAGATGTGCGTGAGCAAGAAGTCTACATGGGTGAAATGCCACTTATGACAGACAACGGTACCTTTGTGATCAATGGTACTGAGCGTGTAATCGTATCTCAATTACACCGTTCACCAGGTGTATTCTTTGATCACGATAAAGGCAAAACTCACTCTAGCGGTAAAGTTCTTTATTCTGCTCGTATCATTCCTTACCGTGGTTCATGGTTAGACTTTGAATTCGATGCAAAAGATCTTGTATATGTTCGTATTGACCGTCGTCGTAAATTACTTGCGACTGTTGTGCTTCGTGCCTTGGGTTATAATAACGAACAAATCCTAGACATGTTCTACGAAAAAGTACCTGTATATCTTGATATGGGTAGCTATCAAATTGACTTGGTTCCAGAACGTCTACGTGGCGAAATGGCACAGTTTGATATCGTGGGTACAGACGGTAAAACAATTGTTGAACAAGGTAAACGTATTAACGCGCGCCATGTTCGTCAAATGGAAGCAGCAGGTCTTGAAAAACTTTCTGTTCCTGATGAATACCTATATGAACGTATCGTTGCTGAAGATGTAACGTTACGTGATGGCGAAGTTGTTGCGGCAAATACCGTACTTAGCCATGAAATTATGGTGAAATTGGCTGAGGGCGGCGTTAAGCAATTCAACGTACTTTATACCAATGACATCGACCGTGGTCCATTCATTGCGGACTCTTTACGTGCAGATACTACAACTGGTCGTGAAGAAGCACTTGTAGAAATCTACAAAGTGATGCGTCCGGGTGAGCCACCAACAAAAGAAGCTGCTGAAAACTTATTCAATAACTTGTTCTTCTCTTCTGAACGTTATGACTTATCACCAGTAGGTCGTATGAAGTTCAACCGTCGTTTGGGTCGTCCTTACGAAGTGGGTACGGATCAGAAGTCTCGTGAAGTTGAAGGTATTCTTTCAAACGAAGACATCACTGATGTATTGAAAACATTAGTTGAAATCCGTAACGGTAAAGGTGAAGTCGACGATATCGATCACTTGGGTAACCGTCGTGTTCGTTCTGTTGGTGAAATGACAGAAAACCAATTCCGTGTTGGTCTAGTTCGTGTTGAACGTGCTGTTAAAGAACGTTTATCTCAAGCTGAAACTGATAACTTGTCTCCGCAAGATTTAATCAATGCGAAACCAGTTGCTGCTGCAATCAAAGAATTCTTTGGTTCAAGCCAGTTGTCTCAGTTCATGGACCAAAACAACCCGTTGTCTGAAATTACACACAAACGTCGTGTATCAGCATTGGGCCCAGGTGGTTTGACTCGTGAGCGTGCGGGCTTCGAAGTACGTGACGTACATCAAACTCA
>JAEXBS010000069.1 GCA_023393915.1 Bacteroidota bacterium
TCATCAAAGCCAACAGCGACATCAAGGTAGAGGAGCGTTTTAACCTCGGCGGCGCGGTGGTCTGTTTTAACGCGCTCAAAAAGGGCGACGTGGACATGTTCGTCGAATATACCGGCAGCATCCTGCCAAACTACTTCCACATGGAATTCGCGAGCACCGATCCGCAGGCCGTCTATGAAAAATCCAAAGAGCTGCTGATGAAGGAACACGGCATCGCCGTCTCAAAGCCGCTCGGCTTCAACAACACCTATGTGATGGGAGTACGCCCCGAGACGGCGAAGCGCTACGACATCCGCACCCTCTCCGAGATGATGGGCGTCGCCGATAAACTGCGGCTCGGCTGCACGGTTGGCTTCGTACAGCGCGGAGACTGCCTGCCACTCATGAAAAAACGCTTTAAAAAGGACTTTAAGTCCGTTACGGGACTGCAGGAGAGTATCCGCTACCGCGGGCTCGCGGCGCAAGAGGTGGACGTGATCGATGCCTTTTCGACCGACGCCCAGCTGACCAAGCAAAAGGTGACGCTGATGGAGGACGACATCAACTTCTTCCCGCCTTACTACGCGGTGAATCTCGTCCGCCAGGATACCTTTGAAAAATACCCCGAGCTGGAAGAGCTACTGTCAAAAATGGACGGGCTGCTTAACGAGGATGCGATGCGCGCGCTCAACGCCAAGGTGGACATCGGCGGGCAGGACGCAAGAACTGTGGCGCGGGAGTTCCTTAGGGAAAAGGGACTCATCGCAAAATAAAGGCCGGGGAGCACCGGCGGTAAAAGAGAGAAGGCAGGCGGCGTACCGTCTGCCTTTTCTCTTTTTAATAGATATCAGGAGCAAACGCCGACGGGATTCTTCATTACCTTTCCCGACCTTATCACCCACACCGGAACCAGCTCCCGCGGCGCGGCCGTCAGAGGGTCCTGCTCAAAGGCGATCAGGTCGGCCTCCTTGCCGATATCGAGCGTTCCGATCTCCTCCTCGATACCGCAGAGAGAAGCGCCTCCCAACGTGGCGGCCAGCAGCGCCGCGCGCCGCTCCATGCCCGCCCTTTCTAAAAAGGCTATCTCCTCCGCAATACAGCCGTGGTTCGTGTCGTTGCCCACGGCGAGGCTGATGCCGAGCTCGACGGCGCGCCGCACCACGGACAGGTAGTTGGCGTAGGCGGCCCCGGCCTTTTCGCGCATAAAGGCGGAATTTCCCGCGCAGTCGCGTATCGCCCGCTGGATGCCGCTCGTGACGACGAGCCAGGTGCCGCACTCCCTCATCATCAGCAGCTGTTCTTCCGTGAGGAAACACCCATGCTCCACGGCGTCAACGCCCGCCTCGATCGCCCATGTCGCCGCCTCGCCGCCGTGGGTATGAGCGCCTATCTTTTTGCCGGCCGTATGCGCCTCATAGATCATCGTTTCGATCTCTTCCTTCGTCATCTCAGGAGTTACAGTTCCGGTAAGGTGCGAGGTGGCTCCGCCGCTGACAAAAATTTTTACAAAATCGACCCCCGCCTTGAGCTGACGGCGGGCTGTCTTTCTCACCTCCGCCTCTCCGTCGGACTCTTCTCCCATGTACCACATGTGGCCGCCGGTACGCATTATGCCGGGCCCCGCGGCTAAAAGACGCGGACCGGGAATCAACCCCTCGTTTATTCCACGTTTGACGGCGAAATCAACATATCCACGCTCTCCGGCGTCACGGACCGTCGTCACTCCAGAGAGGAGGGCCACACGCGCGTTCTTTGCTCCGACAAGCGCCTGGTAGCCAAGATGTTCCCCGATCTGCTGTATTTCATCCCCAACATCGAAGCAAAGATGGTTATGTGCGTCAACAAAACCGGGCAGTATATAAAGCTCTGAAAGATCAACGTCACCCTGACCTACTACACCCTCGACATTAGATATTTCATCTATCTTCCCGTCTTTAACGATGATATCTTTGTCCTTTTTTCCCTCGCCCGTGACAAGATCAAGGACCCAGCCGCACCTAATCTTCATGATCATCAGAATCCTTTCCCAGCAGATAGTAGATTACCGAGACTCCCGCTATCATCAGAGGGATTATTACAGATATCAGCCAAGCGTGAAACTCCATCTCCATCATCCTTTCTATAAAATGGGTGAGCAGTCGATCAACCGTGTCAGCGGACCGACTGGAATTCCTCAACTACCCGCTCTAACTGTTCGGCGTTATAATCCTTCGATACGGCTTTCAGTTCACGTCGTATCTCATCCTGCGGCAATGGTTTAGTTATAAGGCTCACTATCACACCGGCGGCCAACGAAAGCAGGAAGCCGATGCAGCCCTCGTGGATATTTGAAACCTTCGCCATGCCGGTTACATTCCAGGTAACACTCATCACAAAACCCGTAAACATCGCGGCTATCACGCCACCCTCTGTGAGACGTTTCCAGTAAAGCGAGAGGATCAGCGCGGGACCAAAGGTCGCGGCAAGACCGCCTGAGGCAAAGAGCATAACCGTCATGATCGATCGTCCGCCGGAGTTCACCGCCAGGAATATCCCCACGACGGCTATAAAAAGTACGGAAAAACGAGAGACGTTTACAAGCCGTTCCTTAGAGGCATTCTTATTTATGCAGGCATGGTAAAAATCTTCACTTAGGGTAGAGGCGGCGCTCAGCAGGCAGGAGTCCACTGTGGACATTATCAGCGCCATCAGCGCCGCGAGCATTATGCCCGAGAACCAGGGGTTGAGCACTCCTGTCAGCAGGCGGCCAAAGATCGTCTCCGGATCCGGAATATTGGGAAAGTATATGCGTCCAACCCAGCCGATAAGATAGCCTGTCCAGTAGTTGAGGAGAAAGCCAAACATGCCAATCATCGCCATTTTACGTGTTGACCTTGAATCCTTCACCGCAAAGTAACGTATGGTGTCATGCGGCCGCCCGATACACTGGAAGCCTGTGGTCCAGTAGGCGAGTATCAGCGGGAAAGTAGCCCATTCGGCCGAGACCAGCTTAGGGTCTATCTCCGCGAGCTTTGATGTGACATTTGACCAACCGCCGATGTCGTATATCATGTAGAGGCACAGCGTCACGGATCCGATCAGGATAACGATCCCTTGCACGAAATCCGTCCAGCATACGGCGAGAAACCCTCCTATCAGGCAATAAAAACCAACTACCGCCGCCGTTATAAGTATCGCTTGGATATTTGTCATACCAAAGAGCGGCATCATTGATTTAGAAGCGGCCATGTACTGTGTAGCCACAGAGACGGACATAAACATTACGACGGCAAGCGAAGCGACGACTCGTATCATATTGCCGCGCGCGCGGACACGGCGCACAAAATATTCTGGGTAGGTTATCGCACCCAAAATGCCGGAGTAGTTTCTCATACGCTTTCCGATCATTAAAAAGGCGATCAGCATAAAGAAAAGGTTACTCGCGTGCATAAACCACGACGACGGTCCGATAGCGTAGCATAATCCTGCCATTCCGGTAAATATCCAGCCGCTTGAACCGGAAAACATCAGGCTGATACCGGCGACCCAGGGATTAAGGCTTCTTCCTCCAAGGTGAAAACCTTCCATGGTCTTTGTAAAACGGAAAGTATAGATCCCAATGGCGATCAAAGCAATAAGATAGAGAACAAAAGGTACGACTAAAGGCAGCTTATCCGACATGAAAAATCCCCCTTAATAATAATTTAATTACAAAACGATTCGTATACGATTTAACTAACTAAAGTCCACCTCCGTCTTTAGATAATAAAAAAACAAGACCCCAACTTTTCTGTTGGAGCCTTGTCCTCGCAAATGAGAGAGGGATACTCTCCCTAAAAGACAAATCAGCAGATTTAATACGACTTCATATAGTTTATAAATTCATACTACACTATTGTGTTAAATAATTCAAGTAACTTTTTTCTGCTTCGATGATAGCGGCAATGATGGTCTTTTTTCCCTTGCAGAAGTATCTTACCTCAAATTCCCTGATCCCATCAGCAACCCCGCCATCTCTGATATTCTTCCCCACAAAGACGGAACGAAGAAAGCTGGAGCTCAGCTCGGTCAAAAAGGTTGAAGACACATCAATTATCTCCCAGCTGTCGGGATCAACCTCGAAACCGATTCCAAAATACTTAAAAATTTCATGTCCAGGCGTACCCTGAGGAAACTGAGAATACCCGCCAAACAAAAATGTCTTCTTATCCATCTCTCTTCTATCGCCCCTTTCCCAATATGGCAAACTACAGAATAGCGCGTTGCCGCCGTATCCTTATGGAGATTTTATACCTTTTTTATTCCGTAGAGAGATAAAATATTATTAATAATGAGTATTTTATTCCTGACCTTTCCTGATATAAAGACGATAACAATACCTCCGTCAGCGCACCGTGAATTTGTGGATTACTAATAGTAAAAGTTCGAATGGGGTTAATAGACGCCAGCGCCTAAGAATGACACTACGATAAGGATTTGGCTTTGGGAACCAAGGCAGCCGGATAAACGCTCATCATGGCAAGATAGAGACAATGGATAAAAATGCGGGAAGAGCGGCTCTCCGCCGCACATACCAAACCGTTCTTCCCGCAAACGGTTCACGCTATCGATAATAGTCCCTCACCGGCCAGCAATCCTCCATCAGGACTCTCGCACCGTCGGCATTATTCGCGCCGCCAGCGAAGCCGGTGACTTTACCCTGTACCGCCAGGGAATCGCCCTCTTCGCAGCCGGCAAGCCGCGCCGCCTCCTGCGGGGCGAATCGGCACTCCGCCTCGCGGACCGCGGGATTTTCGTACAGGTTGAGAATGACAGCCACACCGCCGGACTCTTTCCTCACCGAGGCGACGAGACCGCTGAGCCTCAGGCTCCTGCCGACGTACCGGACGTCGGGGCAGACCTCCTCTTTGGCGCAGGCCTTCACGGATAGATAGCTTCCCCAGAAGTAATCGGGAAGATGTTCAAGGTTATAGATCCTGTCGTCGAGCCCCTCTTCGCCGAGCGCGCGCGCCTTTTCATAATATTCCCGCGCGCGGCGATAATCCTGGCCGAGCCAGTAC
>JAEXBS010000089.1 GCA_023393915.1 Bacteroidota bacterium
CCCAACACCCGATATGTGTCAGCCGGATCCTCAAAGGAGCGAGTGGCGTGCGCCAACCCACGCAACGCCCCGTAGGCCTCAGCAGCATCAGCAACCGGATCAACAAACGTCGCCATCCCAACAGTCCTTTCTACCTAGCGGCGGTACGCCTACGAGGTGTGCGTCATCGACCGTGGGCCTATGGCAGTCGGGAGGGTGCGCGATACTTGGGTTGAGCATTCGTGGCTGCTGCCACGCGTGTCCGAGACTTCGACACAAGTTCGAGGTCAGTGCGCTAGAGGGGACGCTGGGATGTACAACCTGCTGATCGGCCTGACGCGAGGCGAGGTCGGAGCTGATCGCCTGCTTGAACACACGGCCGATGATGTCCGGCGGTACCTCGCTCCGGAGGTAGGCCAGGTCCGGATCGAGCGTCTCTTGAACCTACCGACCCTGCTCATGCCAGAGACTGGTTTCGATGATGAGCCGCAAATCGCTCGCGTCGGTCATGTCACAAATGTGAACAAGTCCAGGTATGGCTACACGTTTTCCTTTGTCCCTAACCCCGCGATTGCACCGATTCCCTCGCCCAGAATCGAGGCGGCAGCGGGCGTTTTGGACATCACTGACTGGGAGTTCCATCGGACGCACTGGGCTGTCAAGGATGTTGACTTGTACCGCGTCCTCGACCAAGAGCTCTCTGCCAGGGTCAAGCCCAAGGTGTTCCAGTTCCCAACCTCAGAACCTTTCGACCCTGACCTCGTGGCGGTGATGATGCCATTCAGCCCGGCCTTTTCGGCGGTGTATGAGTCCCTGAAGGAAGGCATCGAAGCGGCAGGGATGCGCTGTCTGCGTGCCGACGACATCTGGGAACGAGACCACATCCTCGACGACGTGCTCAGCCTCATCTGGCGCGCCCGCGTCGTCATCGCCGATCTCAGCGAAAAGAATCCCAACGTCTTCTACGAAACCGGTATCGCGCACACGCTTGGACGCGACACCATCCTGATTGCCCAGTCCATGAGTGACATTCCCTTCGACCTTCAAGGGATTCGGGCACTCAAGTACCTGAACAACGGTGAAGGACGCGCCGCGCTGTCCAGAGGGATCACCAGCCGTCTGAACACGATCACCACTTCTTGACCCGACTCGACAGGCGACAGCTCTCTCAGACCTGCCGACACAGGGGCAGGGCTGCGGCGGTGAAGACTTTGGCTTGTTGCCCGGCGAGGAGTCGGGTTTCGCAGTTAGCTTGGATGGCGGCTTGTTCGAGGGCGGCGACGTGGGCGTCGAGGTCTTCGATCGTGGTGGCGGTGACGGTGATGAGGCCGGTGTAGCGCAGGATGCCGTGGCCGGCGGTGAGGTCGGCTTCTTGCCGGAGAACATCGTGGTACTCAGCCGTCTGGGAGGCGTCTTCGATCTGCCCGACTTTTGCGCGTTGGGCTTGGTCGGAGATGTGCTCGACTTTCTTCTTGCGGATGTCGCGGGCGGCCTGGTCGGAGCGCATGGGGGTGCAGATCAGGGAGAAGGACCGTTGGATCCCGCTGGAGAGCAGGATGGGTGAGAGGAAGCCTGGGTAGACCATGGAGCGGGGCCATTCGCTGATCCACAGCACGGCGTGGTGGGCGGAGTCGGTGCGGATACGACTCCAGGTCTCGTTGACGGCGACCGGTCCGGCGGTGGCGAGGTCGTGGCCGATCTGGCCGTGGCGTTCCAGGGTGGCGGCGATCGCGGGGTCGTAGGCCGAGCGCAGGATCACCGCAATCTGTCCGGGGGTGAGCCATCCGGAAGGGGTGAGGTCGGCCGAGCGGAGCGCGGCGGTAAGGGTGTTCATCTCTTGACGCAGGACGGCAGCGGCTCCACGGATACCGCCACCGGCGGTGCGGATCTGCCGCGCCGCGTTTCTCATGTCGAGGGATACGGAGAGTGTGGTGGCGTGGCGTTCGCCGGCGGGGCCGGCGCGGTCGATGAGTTCGGCGTAGGTGGTGGCAGCCCAGCTGGTGTCATCGGGCTGTCCGTGGGTGGTCCACCATTCGGCGAGCCCGGTGCCGGAGTCGGGCAGCGTGCGTTCCAGGATCTGCAAGGTGGCGATCCTGCCGGAGCGGCAGACGGTGGCCAGGACGCGGCCCCAGGTGGTGACGCGTCGTTCTTGTTCGGCGGGGTCGAGGAGCACGAACGCGGGGTGGGTGATCTCGCACACCACCGTGAGCGTGTTCTGGTGGGGGTCGTGGATCATGCCCGCCCCCGTGGTCGGATCCTCGTACTCACGCAGCCGCGCCTGGTCTCCAGGTAGGGCGAGGGTTCCGGCGGGGCGTGGGGTGATGATGCGACGCCGGTAGAGGAGTTGGCCGATGGTGGTGCGGTAGACCCACCAGCCGGCCACGGGCACCCACTCGATGACCGGTCGTCCAGCGACAGGGACCCAGGTGAGGAGGGCGGCGGTGGCCCAGATGGGGGCGGTGTAGGCCAGCCACATCCCGCCGCCAGCGTAGAGGGCGGTGATGATGGTGGCGATCGCGATCCCGACGGTGACCAGCTGGGCCGCGGACAGGCCAAGCAGGATGCCGCGGCGGGTCAGGCGGGAGAACTTCACCGGCACCAGCTCCGAACCGGTCGCCTCCGGGTCGTGGCTGTTGTTCTTGTTGCGGCGGCTCATGACTGCGGCTCCTTCCCTGCACTCGGTGGTGAGGTGTCAGCTGGTGGCGGGTTCGGCACCGGCGCGGACGGCGCCACCTGCTCACCCGCACCCGGTGAAGACGACCCCGGTTGTGAGCTTGAGGGGCTGGGAGGGGCGGGCTCCCCGCTGGCAGGTGGTGTGCCCGGCTGTGGCGGCGTCTCACCGGGTGCAGGCGCCGGCGGAGTGCTCCCACCATTGCCTCCGCCTGCGTTGTTGGTGGGGGTGTGGTCGGCGGCATCGGCGGCGGTCTCGGCCTGCTGACCGAGTTCTGCGCCGGCTTTCGGTCCCGCGGTGGCAGCGTCCTTGGCCACCTGTGCCCCGATCACGGCCGCGGCCGCAGGACCGGCAGCGGCAGCAGATCCACCCGAGGCCGCACCCGACCCGGAAGTCCCAGACCCAGCCGCTCCGCCAGTGCCAGCTCCGGCTTCGGCTCCGCCCTGGGATGCGGAGGGGTTCGGGGTACTCGGTTTCGCCGGCTGTTTCCCGCCACCACCGTTGCTGTCACCGCCACTGCCGTCGAGGACCTGCTGGGGGTTGCCCGGCTGACGTTCCGGTAGCGGGATGGGCCGGTTGAGGGAATTCTTGGCGTCTTGTTCGGCGCCGATCGCGTGGTACATGTCGAACCCGACGAAGCTGATGAACCGGTACGTCAGGTAGGGGGCGAACGCGGCCATCGCCATGAGCACCACCCCGGCCAGCGGGTCACTGATCGAGGACAGGTCCCCATCGATCGGGGCGGCGACCTGGGTGATCGCCACCAGGAACATCACGACCAGCACGAGCTTGGAACAGATCAGCGCGACCACGAACATCGCCCACTTGCTGATCCACCCCCTCGTGGCGTCCCACGACGAGCCCGACAGGGCCAGGGGTGCGAATGCGATCGCGACCAGCAGCAGGGCCTTGCGGACCAGCAGCGACAGCCACACGATCGCTGCGGAGGCGATCGCGAGCCCGGCGATGAAGATCGTGATGATCGCCCCCACCCCGGG
>JAEXBS010000091.1 GCA_023393915.1 Bacteroidota bacterium
AATAACTACGGGGGCACTGCAACAGGTGCCCTCTTTAACAATTTTTAATATGGCAGATAATGTTACGTTACTAGACCTTTCATTTAACACTGACGGGGCTTTAGATGGTTTGGATGCTTTGATCGCCAAGTCTACGGAATTGGCAGAAAAGAAGGCACAACTACAAAAGGCACTAAAGGAGGAAGCCGACCAGCTAAACGAAGCAAGGAAGGCTTATAAAGATGGTACGGTATCCCAAAGTGATTATAAAGATGCAGTAGATAAGGCAGCAAAGGCAAGCATAGAACTTAAAAAACAAATGCTTGACGTTACGGACGAGATAAAGGAAAACAATTCTGAAATCAAGATCAGTAAAACGCTTTTAGATTCACAAGCTACTAGCGTAAACGCTTTACGGGCGCAGTTGGCAAAGAACACTAAAGAGGTTAACGCTATGAGCGCAGCCGAAAGGGAGAACACGGAGGCAGGAAAAAACCTTGTAGCGCAAACCAAAGCTATTTCGGACAAGCTAAAGGAAATGGAGAAGGGCGTAGGAGATAACAGACGAAACGTAGGTAACTACGCTGACAGCATCACCGAAGCGATGGCGAACACTAAGGGCCTTTCGGGGGCTACCGGGGCGCTAACTTCGTCAATGAGTGGCGGCATATCGGTTATCAAGGTGTTCAATGCCACATTGAAGGCGAACCCTATTCTAGCGATAGTGGGCTTTATACTTACTTTGATCAGTACGGTAGAAAGTTTAATGAAGCGCAATAGCGAAATGGCTGCATCACTGAAAGCAGCGTTTGCACCGTTTGAAGTTATATTCAGTAGGTTACTAGATCAGATCACTAACTTTCTTTCCAGTGTGGCAAATGCCATCGTATGGGTGAGCGATGCTATTACAGGCCTGTTAGATAAGTTCGGTTTGATTTCAGAAGCGACGAAGGAAGCAGCGGCACAGGCAAAGGCACTTTCAAAAGCCGAGTATGACATATACGAAGCCGAAACGAAAATACTTGTGCCTTTGGCAGAACAGAAGCGTAGGGCGGAAGAACTTAAAACGCTAGGATCGGATCAAAGTAAATCAGCTAAGGAACGCGCAGAAGCATATAAGCAGGCAAACGAGGTTCTTAAAAGCATGGAGGAGAAAGAGGTAGGCTTGCTTAAACAGAAGTACGAACAGATCAAAGCGCAAAACGAACTTTCTTATACATCACAGGAGGATGCGCGTAAAGAAGCCGAGGCACTTGCAGCACTAGAGGAAAAGAGGGCGCAGTACGCCACCCAAAGAAAAGAGGTTATATCGCAAATTAGCGGTTTGGAAAAGACGGAACGCGATAAGGGCATAGCAGCAAGCAAGGCAGCGGCCACACAGGTAGCAGCCGACAAACTGAAAGCAGAGCAAAAGATGCAGCAGCAGATCAAGGAAGCACAGGCACAAGCAATCAAGCAGCTAGAGCAAAACATTACGTCCGTAGACCTTGCAGCACGCGAAGCCGAGATACAAAACAACTCTCTAGAGATGCGGATAGCAAACCAAAAGAAGTTCAACGTTGAAAGCGAGAAACTGGAAAAGTATAAACTTGAACAAGGTCTTATAGACAAGCAGGATTATAACAACAAAGTTCTTGAAATGGATTTGGAGCTACGATCATTGCAGCAGGAGCAGGCACTAGCACAAGAGGAAGCAGATAAACAGAAGCAAGCTATTGACTTTGCGAACGCGCAGGAAGCCCGTTTGATGGGCATACAAAATGAGTTCGATTTAAAACAAGCCCAACTCGATTTAGCATATTCACAGGAGATGGCAGCCGCCGAACGGGTGGGGGCTGATACGGCACTAGTCAAGGAGAAATATGAAAAGTACCAACAGGAACTAACAAGGCAGCGTATTAATGCCGAATTGACAATGGCTAGTTCTTTGGCTGGTCAGTTGGGCGACTTGCTAGGCGAGGAAAGTGTGGCTGGTAAGGCGTTTGCAGTCGTACAGGCAACGATCAATACGTATCTAGGTGCTACTAAAGCATTGGCACAGGGTGGATTTTGGGGTATCGCACAGGCGGCAGCGGTTATAGCATTTGGTATGAAACAAGTTGCTAGCATCACTAAAACAAAAGACCCCGAAACAAAGGTTCAGTCCTCTGTTAAGAAATTTGCAAAGGGCGGACAGGTGTACGGGGCTTCACACGCAAACGGTGGTGTTACGTTCACAGGTTCAAACGGGCAGGTGTTTGAAGCGGAAGGCGGTGAGAACGTTTATATAATGAAGCGTACGGCATCCGCAGACATTGCAGCCCTTTCGGCAATCAACGAGGCGCATGGGGGTAGATCGTTCGGCACTTCGGGTATGTACAAGTTTGCAGAAGGCGGACAAGTAGCGATGATTTCGGGAAGCAACCAACAGACCGTAGCAAATCAGCCTGTAATTCTTTCCAGTGAGAGTATTGCACAGTTGGCTAGCGTAGTCATTGACGCTGTTATAAACGCGCCTAACCCTGTTGTAACGGTACAAGACATTGATAACGGACAAAGCAACGTACAAGTTATACAAAACAGTGCATTATTATAAAATTGACTGTCGCAAAGTGGGGTATCTAGTTATTAGGTGCTATCTTTGCGACAGTTACAACAAACCAAAGCAATTATGAAATTTAGAAAACTAAGAGTTATTCAAGCAGGTATTACCACCAACTACGTAATGGTAAACGAAAAAGCATTGCCTTTGAATATTACAGACGCAGCGGTGCAATCAGTTGTGACGCTAGGAAACCAAAAGCCGATTCATTGCAGGCGCACACATAATGGCCCCGATATGCTGGACGGGTATCTAGGGAAGTTCGATAACTTTGTTTATGAGGATGGCATTGCCTATGCAGACTTTAATTTGTCACCAGCATTGGAAAGCGCCTACCCGTCCGAAGCAAAGTTCATATCTACAATGATAGATAAAGAACCCGATATGTTAGGTATTTCCATTATCGGTTCGAACCATCAAATAGAAAATGGCGAGGTTATAGATATTACAGAGTTTACAGAGTTGTATTCCTGTGATATTGTAGGGCTTCCAGCCGCTACTACCTCTTTATTTAGTAATAATCAAAAAGAAAGTAAAATGAACAAATTTTTTAGTGCATTTGCTTCTGTGTTCACTTCTAAAAATAAGTTTGCCACTGAAACTGTGACTACTAAAGACGGAAGTACAATCACAATAGAAGCGGTTGGCGAAAGCATGGCTATCGGGGACAAGGTCTTTGATAGCGAAGGCAATGCAGTTGCAGACGGTGAGATCATTATCGTTGTTGACGGACAAGAAGCCGTTATCGAAATTGAAAACGGTGCTATCAAAGAGGTTAAAGCAGTTGAGCCCGAAGAGGAAACAACCGAGGAATTGTCGGAAGAGGAAAAGAAGAAGAAGGAGGAAGAGGAAGAGGAAAAATCTAAAGCCGCCCCCGAAGAGTTCAGCAAGTCTATTGCAGCCTTACAGGCATCCATTGCAGAACATGGTAAGAAGTTGGCAGAGTTAACCGAGAAGTTCAGCAAGGCGAGCAAAGCCCCGAATTTCGGAACAGGGGCAGCCACAGTACAAACCAAAGGTGGTATTACAAAACTATCCAAAGATGCAGTACAAGAAGCTGCAAAGAAGTACAAGAAAAAATAATTCAACAAATTTAAAAAATTACAATTATGGCAATGACTTTTACAGCAATGAATAAATTAAACCTTGCAGGCTTGAATGACGTTATCGTTTTGACAGTCGGTGCAAGTGGTGAAATTTCAGATTCATTAACCGTTATGAACGGTATCGAAAATAATACTCCTATCGTTGCATTAACCGCTAAAGACTACGCTTTGCGTTTGTCAGCAGGTTGTGCGGACCCTTACAAGTATGACGCTATTTCCGACAAGGTTAAGTATTACGAACACTCACCGATTCATTTGCCTTTAGTGGTTTGTTTGCAAGACCTGTGGGGTAAAATGGTAGCGAAGGGCATCAACCTCGACGATGATTTTTCTGAAACAGAATTGGCTGGTTTTATCCAAGTACAGATTAACGAAGTGTTAGACGCTGATATGTTGCGTTTGGCGTGGCTGGACGGTGACGCTGTGCAGAAAGAAGCTAACCCCAATGCGGCAGCCTATGGTATTTTGAAACACGGTGGTTTTATCCAACAGCATTTGGACAGTACAGAAACACAAGGCGCACTTGTTCTTGATACAGCAGGCGTTCTTAACGCTTTGCGTTCTTGTATTGATAGCCAAAATACTAAGGTATTGGCCGATTCAGAGTTTTTCGTTTCAACAAACGTTATGCGCTTGTACAAAAACTTGTTGCAGGACAGAGATAACAGCGTAGCACATGTTGCTATGACCGATGGCAAACCGACTTATTTCTTTGAAGGTTATAAGATTACAGCGTTGAACCATGTATCTAATGCAGCTAAGACCGATAGCAAGTACGATGCTTTCGTAGCATTTGCACCGAAGTCTAACCAGCATTTGGCAATGGAAAGTGGAGCGGTTTCTATCGATCCGTTCATCCGCGATGCGCAGGATAGAAAATACTATTCTACTACCTTGTTTGCAGCTACTGCAATGTTGGTTGAACCTTCATTCATGCAGTTGTGGTTACACGAAGCAGTTTAAGAGAGATTTAACAGAATACTAACGTAGGGGGTTGGGCTTTAACCCAACTCCCTATTTTCATTTATAACTATATGGCAGCAAATAAAACGTGTTTAGGCAAAATGGTTACTAATATACGCATGAACTGTGGCATTCCACAACACGGTATTGAGGAATTTTTGCTAGTTGATGTTGAGGACATCAACGAAATTGTTGTTACTAGCTTTGCAGTTTCGGCTTTTACCCTGGCAGACGTATCGAAGCCTATTCTAGTAGAAGCCTACAAGATGACATCACAGGTGACAGAGAGTTTGCAGGGTCTTGACGGATCGGCGGCGATGAAACAAACGGTACTTTTCAATATCTTTGATAAGACGAAGTATGCCGAACTTATTTCGGGGCTGGCAAACCGTAGGTTCGTAGCTTTAGCAAAGCACAAGGACCTAGGCTTGTACAAAGTGTACGGTGCTTACTGTGGGCTGGATATTGCATCGGCTGATATTGACAGTAACGACGCAGGCGGTTACGCTAAAATATCTTTGTCAACACCCGAAGGCGCACAGGGAGAAATGAGTTTAACTACTACGAGTGCTATTTATGACGCTATCAAGGCGCAAATACCGTCTAACTAATTAAAACAAATTAATATGGCTTGTTTACAAAAAATTTCTAGTGCCATTGATTACGATTGTGCCAACGGTTTTGTGGGCTTTTCGCAGGTGGCAATGATTAATAAGGCAGATATTCAGTCTTTCTCGGTTAACAGCTCCAAAGCTGTTACTGCATTGATTATAGGTAGCGGTGTTCCCTACGGGGTGGCCTCTCAAAAGAAGGGCTTTTCAGTGTCCGAAACGGTACGGGTGAACGACGGCGCGCCCAACGCGTATGTACACGAAGTTACCGTAACGGTTTACGAGAAAGAAAACCCCTTGCTTTTTAACCAGTTGGCAAACGGTGATGTGGTGTTTATCGCCAAACGGGCAAAGTATTGCCGTGTCTACGGTTTATACTACGGTTTGCAGCCTACTGCATCCTCTATGAACAGTAATGAGAACGGGGGCTGGGCTACGTTTACATTCACCACGCCCGAAGGCGTACTGGGTGAGGACTATTTAACAGTTGAAAATGCGGTGTACACCTCTATTTTTAGCGCAGTTGTTTAACTTTAAAAACAAATACATATGGCTTGTTTACAAAAATTCTATGTTGACCTTAGTTGGGGTTGCAATTATGGTGCCAAGGGAGGTACCCTCGGCAAATATGACGAAGCGATTCTAATTAATGCGTCCGATATTGATAGCTTTTCGGGTGGTGATAACAGCGCTACCCTAGTTTTGACTAGCGGTAAAAAGGGATCCATCATCGAGGTGACTAACAACAGTTTTAAGGTGTCAGTAGCCCGAAAGGGTGGCGATATGTTCCCCGTGATGTATGACCCTAGTGTCATTATGAAAGTGCCACATAGATTGTCAAGTTTATCAAACGGATTGGCACACGACTTTGTTAACTCCGTTTTCGTTATTGCGTTAAAGGGGACGAACGGTTATACTATAATCGGGTTGGGCGCACCTTTGGTGTGTACAGAGATTGAAGGTGACAGTACAACTAGTGAGTTCTTAACTGTTACATTTGGAACGGATGAAGGGCAAACAGGTAGTACAATCTACGGAATTTCAAAGGCTACGTATGAAGCACTTAAAGTACCAGCAGTTTAAATAAAATATTATGACAGAAGAGATTATAAACCAAACAGAGCGGCCCATAGAGGTTGCTCCTGTTGTTGTTTCCACACGGGAAATGATGGAAAAGTATTTTGAAATGACAGGTTTGAAACTAGACCCTAACTGTCACCTAGACAGTGAGTTCGTCAAGAAGTGGTACGAAACCAAATACCTAACGGGTGTACACGTTCGTTTCGTTTTGCCGAAAGGAACTACTATAACTCATTACGGTGATGGCATCATTTATAAAAATACTAATATTACAGACGAAATCGCGCTTCGGTTAATTTCCGAAAACCCCGATTATGGAAAAATATTTATAGATTTACAAAACAAATAAGTTATGATCGGATATAAAAGGATTCAATTAATAGTTGAAAGAGCATTAAAGCTATCAGCAAACACGGGTGATAAGATTATCACCTACGGAGATGGGAATTTATATCCGCAAGAAATAGCGAACCTTATCTACGCTTCCAAAACGGCATCAGCAGCAGTAGAAAAAATGACTGAAAACATTATTTGTGAAGGTTTCAAGAACGAAGAGTTCAGAAACATAACGAATGATAACGGTTATAACATGGACGACATTTTAGAGATCACAGCCAATGACCTAGCCCGTTTCAAGGGCTGGGCATGGATCGTCCAATACGGTTTGCGTGAAGGCGGTTATGTTCCCGTTGGCGTGTATAATGTGCCGTTTGAATATGTGCGTGCAGAAAAGTCGGATAACTATCTGAAAGACCCTAAAATATACAAATGGAGAGTTTTTAATAACTGGGACAGGCAGACAGTGAAGGCAACGCAGGTAATGCAGAACTCAATCGTATATAACACATACGATCCGAAGAACGCGCCTAATGAAATCGCGGACTGTGGAGGACTGGAAAACTATAACGGGCAGTTACTGTACGTTAACTTGTGTACTACTAGGCCCTACCCTATTTCAACGTTCCACTCTGTACGAAACGAAATGGATGCGGAGAACAAGAACGGTAAATATGTTAGCCGTACTTTGGGGCGCGGCTTCCACATGTGTTCCATTGTTACACATGGAGAGTTTGAAACGGATCAAGAACAGCAAGACTTTACAGATACACTAGCCGAAATGATGGGTAGTGAAAACGCTGGTTCAGTTCTTACAGTTCGCAACAACAACATCGAACAGAAGGATAAGTTTATCACCGTGGATCAGTTAGGCAGCCCGATAGATCGCGAACTGTATAAAGCGTATGTAGAACCGTTGAGAAAGGATATAGCCATTTCAGCGTATAACATACCGTTACCGTTGATTGATAGTTCTTTGCTTACTTTCTCGAATGCTTCGGGTGAGGTTATCAAGGAATTGCAGAAAGTTTATAGAAATTCACTATCGAAAGTAAGACAAAGGATCAGCCGAGAACTAGCACAAATGTTCGGGGTTGATATTTCTATTACCGAGATCAATAATAAATTTGAAACAGATGAGTTACCCACTACAAAAAGCCCGGACGCTATTTGAAATAGCTAAGGACGTACCCGATAGCAGGCTAGAAAAGGCTTTCTTTGAAGCCGATTCTCTAGACCTTTCACCGAAATTAGGGATGCTGTACGCGGCTATCCCTACAACATACCTAGGGAACACAGATACGTACATAGGCGCGGACTATGTTATATGCTATTATATGTTCGCTAGGTATCTACAAACAGCAGATCAAGCATCTACGACAACAGGTTTGAAGTTACAAACATACAACGGTAGTATTGTACTACCCGACAATTCTAGAATAAAACGCTTTGAAGCCGAACGGGGCAAAGCCGATTTATTTGTAGAGGGCTTGATAGCAGCCATGAAAAAAGATGGCGTAATTAAGGAGAAATGCACTCGAGCCAAGTCTTATCGGATAGGTCTTATCAAGTGATAGAACATATCGAAACGTACTTCCGCGCTGTGTTTGCTGTTACCGTTCTAACAGTGGTGCAAAATGTACGTGACTTTTTGATTATAGTATTGCTTATATCAACGCTTAATTGGTTGGCAGGTTATATAGCAGACGTTAAGAAGGGAAAGAAGTACCAGCATAAAAAGACTATGCAGGCAGTTAAAGAGATGCTTGTAACGTCTTTAATTTTATTCTTTACGGCTTTTACCTGTACTTTGCTAGAGCCTAGCATAGACTACAAGATCATTATAAAAGCGTTGACGGGTATCTTTGTTGTTATCTATGCGAGGAATATAACAAAGAACCTACGTGTCATACAACCGTCAAATGAATTTATAAAGGTACTCAATGCCATTATATCGGCTAAATACCTTAAAATGAAAAAGACGATTAAAGAGGGCGAATTTGAAATACCAAAAGAAGAAAAAGAAAACTAGAGTTTACCCTATATAATATATTATATTATATAGGGTATTTTCATAAACAGAAAAACTATGGCTAAAATTGAAAAATTGATCCCGTTTATATTGAAATGGGAAGGCGGTTTCGTTGACGATCCAGCAGATTTAGGTGGTGCGACGAACAAGGGTGTTACTATCGGAACGTTTGAGGGCTTTTGCAAAAGGAAGGGCAGGCCTAAACCTACTGTACAGGACTTGAAAAACATATCCGAGGCTGACTGGAAGGAAATCATAAAGACCCTGTACTGGGATAGATGGAAGGCGGACGATATTAAATCGCAGGGTGTGGCAAATATCCTAGTAGACTGGGTTTGGGCTAGTGGTGTACATGGCATAAAGCGTCCACAGCGTATCCTGGGCGTTTCTAGCGATGGTTTGGTAGGTTCTAAGACGATTGCAGCCGTTAACGCTATGGACGCTGAAAAACTCTTTAAAATGATAAAAGATGATAGGGTCAAATTCGTTGACGAGATTTGCAAGGCGAGACCAGCAAACGAAAGATTTAGAAAAGGGTGGTTGAACAGAATTAATTCAATTAAATATGAATAAGATAATAGCATACGGCATTGTGGCTATGGTGGTACTAGGTATCATTACTAAGCTATGGGATCAAGTACGCACCCAAAGAATAGAGATAGGAAGGCTAGAGAGGAACTTTGAAGCCGTTTCGGATACAGGTACGTACTATAAGACCAAACTAGGCACAGAAGCCCTTAAAACAAAGGCTTTTGAATTGTCTATAAAGGAACTGAAACAGACCAACAGATCGTTATACGAAGAGTTGGACGCTATGGACATTCGGTTAAAGAGTGCCTTGTCAGCTACTAGAACGGTTACGGAAACAAAGATAGTTCAGACCGTGAAAGTAGACACAGTTAATAATGTTCCCACTGCTGTATATATAGATAGGTGGAACGAGATTAAAGCCGAGATGGTGAACGACAGTATAAACCTGTCTTATATAGGAACGGACACGATAACGGGTGTTATATCCATACGTCAAAAACGGTTCTTATTCTTTAGATACGGCATAAAAAGCATAGAATACGATATAACAAATAAAAACACTTCTACACAAATTAAAACAAACATAGCTGTAAAGCTAAAGTAGTTTACATTATAAACTGTTCCAGATGTTCCGACACTTAAATAATGTCGGAACAGTGTCGGAACACCTCAAAGCCCCATGAACACTAGGTTTTCTTATACTGTTCCAGATGTTCCATCATTTTATATAAAAGAGTATATAGTAATAATAGAATGATAGAATACAAGAAAAGGGGGTAT
This sequence comes from Bacteroidota bacterium, assembly GCA_023393915.1. GTDB lineage: Bacteria > Bacteroidota > Bacteroidia > Flavobacteriales > Weeksellaceae > Planobacterium_A. Next base: position 10,000 of record JAEXBS010000091.1, read on the forward strand.
ATACTGTATTCTATCATTTTTAAGAAGTAGTATCAGCCTATATAGGAAAAATGATGGAACACGGAACAAGTGTCGGAACACTTTGGGCTAAACCTCTGTGTTTGAGACGGTTAGGGTGTTCCGACACTTGTTCCGACACTTTTATTCTTAAATAGTGTTAACAAAAGAACCAATCACCACATAAAAGCGTTATATTTGCAGAGGACGGAACGAAGCTAGCTAACGACTACACAAGTACGTAGAGAAAAAAGTATAAACAGTGAAAACGTGGAAAAGATGGAAAAGAATTTAGACCTTACAAAAACTCAAACTTTATCGGATTGTAATTTCACGATAGAAGAGTTCAAGTTAAAATTTCAAGCTATGGGTAACGTGTACGTAGATACATTTTTTAGAGTGTACAATCAAGGTTCATTCACGCATTATCTATACAAGGGTATGGAGTTGGAAACACTAGAAGAGGTTTCAAACGAAATATATAAAAGAAGTTAACGAATGAACCAACGTATTATCTAAAGTGTTATATTTGCATAGTCAAACAAATTAAAAATTAAGATCATGAAAAAGTTATCAGTACAAGAATTTATTTTAAATGAGGTAACGGAGTATATCAAAGCAAATATGTTCCCTTTGGGAAACAGATATGCAGCCCTTACAGTAGCCGAGAATATGCCTAGCTTTGGCACTTTCATAGGCACTTACTATATGGAAAGCATGAATGGGGCACAGTTCCCAGTAGACATAGAAAACCTGTATATCAATTCAGACGATTACGAAGAGATGTACAACGAGATAATAGTCAATTCAGTTAGTAACCTAGTTAAAAAAGCATGAGTATGAAAACTTTAGTATTTAACATTGAAAGTAGCAAAGATGTAGATTTGGCAGTAGAGTTAATCAAGAAGCTAAACGCACCCGTAGAAGTAATTTCCAGCCCCATAGCTGAAAGCAAAGACCCTGTTGTGACCTATTGCGAGCAAAAGGTAGAAGTGCCCGCAGAAGTCAAGGAAATAAGCCGTGAAGAAGAAGAGGAAGAACTCCTAATCAAGCAGGCGGCAGAAGCAGAAGCGAAGGAAAAGGCGGAAGCCGATAAAAAGGCAAAGGCGGCAGCAAAGGCAGAAGCAGATAAAAAGGCAAAGGCAGAAGCATTAAAAGCCAAAGCAGAAGCCGAACAGGCAAGACTAGAAAAGGAGGCAGAGGAAAAAGCAGAAGCCGAAGCAATGGATGCAGCTAAGGCAGAAGCCGAAGCAGAGGCCGAAGCAGTAGCCAAAGCAGAAGCCGAAGCAGAGGCCGAAGCAGTAGCCAAAGCCGAAGCAGCAGCCCAAAAAGCCAAAGAGGAACGCGCAGCACTGAAAGAAAAGCGCACCGAACCAGCAGAAGGTACACACATATCATTCGAGATGATCAGAATTAAAATGATGAAACGTATCAAGGAAGGAGCGTACACCCGTGAATCAATGATTGAACTGTTAGCCAAATATGGGGCAAAGAGTTTGAGCGATGTTAAGGAGAGCGATTTTGCACAGTTGTATTACGATTTAAACTAATGTAACCATGAATAACGAGAATATCATTCAAGACCACACAAGTAGGGATCATGCCCTACTTTCACCTAGCGGTTCTCATCGCTGGTTGAACTGCACACCTAGTGCTAGACTAGAGGACGGGCTAAACAAAGTAAACAAAGGCAGTGCCGCAAGTGAAGAGGGCACAGTAGCACACGAGTTAGCCGAGTACGCTCTAACAAAGTTCTTAACGGGTGAGTACATCCCGTTGATTGACGAATTACCAGTACCAAAGGAGATAGAGGAGAACAAATACTTTTCGGGCGAAATGGTGGACTATATCACCGAATACGTAATCTTCTGTACAGATATATACGATCGTCTAGCAACCGAAGGGAAAATGGTATCTATGACGCTGGAACAGAAGTTCGATCTACGTAACTATGTACAGGAGTGCTTCGGGTCATGTGACTGCAAGATTTCAACCGAGGACGAGATATATGTAATTGATCTTAAGTATGGGAAAGGTATCAAGGTTGAAGCCGAGAAAAACAGTCAGCTAATGATGTACGGTTTAGGTATGCTGGAAACGTTGAGCGCATCAGAACGAGCAAAGATTAAGACCGTAAAGATGTATATTGCGCAGGTACGTTTGGAATCGTTTCCCGAATTTATAATGAGTAAAGCAGACCTAGTACACTGGGGTATTCACGAACTCCGTGTTAAGGCTAAAATCGCCTGGGACGGCGAGGGCGAGCAAGTAGTCGGTAGTCATTGTAAATTCTGTAAATTCAAGGCAATGTGTAAAGCACAAAAAGATATGGTAATTAATGAGTTTGAGAGCCACAAGGAAGTAAAAGCCATTACGCTAACAGAACTTTCCGAAGTATTAAACAAGTTGGATGCAATTACTGATTGGGTTTCAGCCGTGAAGGAATACGCCTTTGCAAGTCTGTCACAGGGACACACCGTAGAGGGTTGGAAGTTGGTAGAAGGCAGAAGCCAAAGAGTAATCAATGATGTAGAAGAGGCTGTAAAACGATTGAACGAAGTAGGTTTCCCGTCTGATCTGTTATTCAACAAGAAATTGAAAGGTATCGGGGATTTGGAACGGTTAGCAGGAAAGAAAATACTAGCCGAAGTGCTTAAAGACGTGATTATCAAGCCAAACGGGCTGCCAACTCTAGCCCCCGAAACCGATAAACGTCCAGCGCTGGAAAACGCTCTAAACGATTTCGATAAACTTTAATCATAAAAGAAGTTAACGAAAGAACCAACTATCAATTTAAAGTGTTATATTTGCATAGTGATTAAGAAACAAACGGTATAGCACTTTAAAATTAAAAATTATGAGAACTTCAATTTTAAACATTATCAGAGAAAACGGTACAATTAGTTTTAACGATATTATCTACGGCCTGGAGGCTCAAACCTATTACAACGAAGTAGCGAAAGAAATTGCGTATTTGCAGCTAGAGGGCTTTGTACACTACGAGAACGGAAAAGGGTATTCACTAAGATAAGTTAAAAGGGGCGAAAGCCCCAAACAAAACGAGAGTTTAAAACGTTATTACAGTATAAACCAACTAAAAATAAAGATTATGAAATCGAACAACGGTATTTTAGACAGCAAAGAACTAGAGAAAAGAACTAAGTTTTGGAACAAGAAAACGTTTCGCACATTTACCAAAAAGGAATTAAATAGAGGTCCTTTTAGAATACAAACAGTGCTTGCAGCTATTAAGGACTTGACACTGGAAGAAATTAAAGCAGAACACAGCAAACCTATATTTCACGGTGTTAGCGTTAGTACATTGCAGATTGCTTACTGGGAGGACATAGAGTATGCCATTTCGATAGCCCCAAAAAGTTTTAAAGTTAAACAGAGTTAACGCTCTGAACAAAACAGAATTTAAACTGTTATTATATCAAACACGGGTTAAGTGCCCCACCCGAACAAATGGGGCGCACAAATTAAAATTCAAAAAAGTACGATTATGAAAACAATGGTTAAAAACGTGAGATTGAGCTATGTTAAAGTATTTGAAGCTGCACAGGTTAACGGACAAGGTGAATTTAATTATTCGGTGCAACTACTGATTGACAAGAACAGTGAAGCAGCCGAAAAACTAAAGGCAGCCATCAAAGCAGAATATGAAGCGCTTCCAGCACGATACCCAAAACTGTCGGGGAAACTCCCAAAGGTGTGGAACAACCCGTTACGAGATGGTGACGAAGAAAAAGACGGTTCGGAATATGAAGGTATGTTTTTCATGAACGCTAAACGTAAAGAGAGACAGGGCGCACCTATCGTGATTGACGGGCACAAACAATATATCACAGACAAGAACGACTTGTATAGCGGTTGTTATGGTAACGTATCATTGTCGGTGTATGGTTACGAGCACACAGGGAAATACGGCGTTGGTATCGGGCTTAACGCTATTCAAAAAGCAGCGGACGGTGAACGTTTGGACGGTGGCGCAAGCATTGACGATTTCGATGCACTGGAAGATGACGATCTATTTAATTAAGTAAACCAAGTATTAAAAATGGGGGGTGTAACAGCCCCCCACAAACAAAGTAGTAAAAATGAAAAAGTTAAGAATGAAAGAAGCGTATCTAAACGAACAGGGTGTTAGAATTTCAACCGTTACAGGACAGCCTGTAAGAAAGTATAATAAAACTTCGCCAATATGGGGAGAAAAAACCGCGCAAATCGAACAGGAACAGCCACAGCAGGAAGTTAACCCACTTATAGCAGAACTGCAAAGTTTGTACACAGAGGACGAACTAAAAGGGATCATAGGTCTTAAGAAAGATGCAGCTCCAGTAGAACTGGTGGAAATCGCGGCAAAGACAACAGGGCTAAAGAAAGAAGGAAATACAGGTTTTTTAATAGCGTCCGATTGGCATGTAGAGGAAACTGTGAAGGCTTCAACAGTTCTAGGAAAGAACGAGTTTAACCTAGAGATAGCCGAGAAAAGGGTAGTTAACTTCTTTGCTAATTCGGTCTACATGATACGTAAAAAGCCCGTAGATAATTTGGTTATCGGTTTACTAGGTGACTTCATAGGCGGCTTCATTCACGAGGAACTGATGCAAACAAACGGTTTAACGCCAATGGAAGGTATTGCCTTCGTGAAGAAGATGATCATATCGGGGCTTAAATATATGCACGACGAACTACCCGAACTGAAAAAGATCGTAGTAGTAGGAATATGTGGAAACCATACGAGAACCACGCGCAAAATGCAATTCGCCAATGGCTTTGCGATGAATCACGAATACTTCATGTATAAGGATATTGAGCAAACATTAACGCTCATGGGTCTTACAAAATTTGAGTACGTTATCCCCGAAAGCGAATTTGCATACCTCGACATCTACGGAAAAAAGATTTTGCTCTGTCATGGACACCAGTTTAGAAGTGCCGGGGGCGTCGGGGGTATTTACCCGCCTATGCTACGCTGGTTCGGGAAAATGAACCAAACAATCAAAATAGATAAGGCAGTGCTTGGTCACTATCATACAAGTATTTGGACAAAAGAATGCTGCGTAAACGGATCGATAAAAGGTTATGATGCTTATGCACTAGGAAATGGTCTGTCATACGAAGAGCCAAAACAAACATACTTTATATTGAACGAGAAACGAGGTTTTATTTTCTACACTAATATTTTTGTCGACTAACTAATAAATACCGCCAATGTTAAAATAGTATAACATTGGCGGTATTATTTGTTTTATAAGAACTAAAGCCCTAACTTTGGCGTTATTATAATAAACCAATAAACAATTAGATTATGCAGTACATGGGAAGCAAGGCAAAGTTTGCTAAACACATAGCACCGATAGTAAACGAGGCCTTAAAAAAATCAAACGGTGTGTTAGTAGAACCGTTCTGTGGGGGGTGCAATTTAACCACACATTTTAAAGGGAAAATTATAGCAAATGATTTAAACAAAAATCTTATAGCTTTGTTCAAAGAAGCCATTAAGGGCAGGGACTTTCCCGATTTTGTGAGCAAGGAGATGCACGAAGAGGCAAGAAACGGGAATTTAGACGATGCACTAACCGCCTATATAGGCTTTTGCGCTTCATACCGTGGTGTATATTTCGCTGGGTATGTGGGAAACAACCACCCCATAGCCGGGGGAAAGTTCAGAAACTACCAGCGCGAAGCGATAAATAATTTTTGGCGAACGGTTGACGGCTTACGATCCATGGAGGATCTAGAATTGTCAAGCCTACCCTATTATGACTTAGAAATAAAAGAAGGCAGTGTCGTTTACTGTGACCCACCATATCTAGGGACAACAGGATACAAGACAGGAGGATTTGACCATGAGCGCTTTTGGAAGTGGGCGGAGGCCGTTTCGGAGCACAGCACAGTATTTGTGAGCGAATATACAACGTTATCCGACTTTTTTGTGCCTGTGTGGGAAATGAACACTGATGTTCCACTGTCCCCCAAGGGAAAGAGAGCAACCGAAAAATTATTCATTAATATATTAAATTAAAAATATGAAGCATTTATTTATTGACTTTGAAACTTACAGTAGCGTAGATATAAAGAAGTCGGGTAACTACAAGTATTCACAAAGCAAAGATTTTGAAATACTTCTTTGCGGTTATATGTGGGACGAGCAAACAGAGCCTACAATCATAGACCTAACAAACGAGGGTGAAAAGGTTTCCTTCATGGGTATGTTTAGAGCGATAGCAAACGACAGTAACGTTACGATAGTGGCACACAATGCCACGTTTGAGCGTATTTGCTTGAAGGCGTACGGTATTGATATTCCAGTTGAACGTTTCTTTTGTACGGCTAACATGGCTTTGTATTGCGGTCTGCCCCCATCTTTGGATGCCGTGTCGCAGATACTAAACCTAAAGGACAAGAAGCTGGGCACAGGTAAGAACCTAATAAAGTTCTTTTCAGTTCCCTGTAAAGCCACCAAGAAGAACGGCGGTGTTACCCGTAATTTCAAGGAAGGTAACGAAAGGGAATGGGACGAGTTCAAAGAATATTTGAAATATGATGTGCTTTCTGAAAAGGAAATTTTCGATAAGCTATCGGTATTTGAGTTCCCACAGTTCGAGAAAGACGTTTACGCAGCAGACCAGCGTATCAATGACTACGGAATATTAGCAGATATAGACCTAGCCAATGCGGCAGAAGCCATGAACGAGGAACACAAGGAACTAGTAAAGGCAGAAATGGATCAGTTGTTTGCAGAAGTCGGGGCAACCAATGTGAACACCTATCTGCACGCACTTACAGGTATTAAACCAAGTAGTCTGAATAAGAAAAGTATTCCCGAATATGTTGCAGGACTGAAAGATAAACCCACCGAGATACAGGATAAAGCAAAATATATGCTTACTTTGCGATCCGAGGTAATGAAAACAAGCAACGCTAAGTACACAGCTATAAAGAATTGTATCGGTGACGGTGGGAGGATAAGAGGTTTGTTTCGTTACTATGGGGCTAACCGTACAGGCAGGTGGGCAGGTAGGCTGGTTCAGTTACAGAACCTACCACAGAATCACATCGAAGATTTGGACGTAGCGCGTGATACAGCTAAAATGGGTGATCTAGCCTTGCTAGGGCTTATGTATGACAAGCCAACACACATTCTATCACAACTGATCCGTACCGCGTTTGTAGCCCCCGAGGGTATGACCTTTTCAGTAGCGGACTTTTCAGCCATTGAAGCCAGGGTTATCGCGTGGGTGGCACAGGAGAAATGGCGTTTGGAATTGTTCGAGAACCCCGACAGTGATATATATTGCGCTTCGGCTGGTAAAATGTTCGGGTATGAAGTCCATAAAGGCATGGCAGAACGTCAACAAGGTAAGGTAGCCGAACTAGCTTTGGGGTACGGTGGTGGTGTTAACGCGCTAACCGCTATGGACACCAAAGGCGCGCTATCTGACGAGATGAAGCCTATCATCGTAACCAAATGGAGGGAGGCCAACAAAGAGATCATAGGGCTTTGGAAAAAGTTGGAAACATGCGCTAAGAACTGTATCGGTACTAGACGGGAGCAAACCTACACAATAACAGATAAAGCAAGTATTGTTTTCAATTACGAAAAAGGTGCAATGACTGTTAAATTACCTAGTGGGCGAAAACTTTTTTACCCGTCCGCGCGTTTATCCGAAAGAACCATACAGGGGGCAGACGGTGACTTCACGGTTAAGGATATTTCCTACATGGGGCAGGATCAGATAACGGGCAAATGGACAAAGTTACACACCTACGGTGGGAAGTTAACGGAGAACGTTATACAGGCTATCGCCCGTGATCTTTTAGCCAATGCCATATTTAAAGTATTTGAGATGGGGTATAACATAGTGTTACACGTACATGATGAGATAGCAGCCGAGATTAATAAGGACGGCACAGAACAATTCGTTCTAGACCAAATGTGCGATGCTATGTGCGACAAACCGAGCTGGGCGGAAGGGATAGCCCTACGGGCAGCAGGTTATTTAACTAATTATTATAAAAAAGATTAATGATTATGAGAGTTACAGATCTAAGTTTTAATGTTGCGGTGTCTAGTTCTTCAAACAGTAAGAAGTGGAAAAACATTTCTATGACGTGGGACGAGATACGAGAACGGTTCGGGACAGCCGTACAGACCAAAGAAACACACAGGGAATTTATAAACCTACCGAAATCGGAACAAGGTCTTATAAAGGATGTGGGCGCGTTCGTGGGCGGTGAACTGAACGGTGAACGTAGAATTAAGTCAGCCATGCTAGACCGTTCACTATTGGCTTTGGACGTTGACTTCGGAGATGAGAATTTCCCTGGCCGATTCGAGGATATGATTTGTTGTGCATTCATTATTCACGGAACACACAAGCACAACCCGAAAGTAGGTATGTACCGTTATCGTATTCTTATTCCATTGTCTAGACCTGTTGACGGTGACGAGTACGAAGCACTTGGGAGAAAGGTTGCGGAGTTGACAGGGATAGACCTGTACGATAGAACAACCTTCCAGCCCGAACGCTGTATGTATTATCCTAGCGTATCTAGTGACGTTGCGTATTACTTCTACGATTGTAGCCTGTTCCGAGATAATGCTTTGGACGTTGACGAGTATTTAGGTATGTATGAGGATTACCTAGATACATCAGAGTGGGCATACCACAAGGACGAAAAGAACGAAGTCCGATCACTAGTAAAGGAACAACAGAACCCGATAATGAAAACGGGTGTCGTCGGGGAGTTCTGTCGGGCGTACACTATTTCCGAAGTTATCGAGAAATACCTATCTGATGTGTACGAGCCGTCGGATATAGGAGAGGGCAGATATACGTATCTAGGTGGAACTACACACGGCGGTATGATTGTGTATGATGATATGTTTGCAAAGTCGTACCACAATAATGACCCGATACAGGGAAACCACGTGTATAACGCTTATGACTTGGTACGTGTACACAAGTTCGGCAAAATGGATAAGGAGGATGACAAGAAGTCAACGGCAATGATGCTGGAACTTATCAACAAGGATGAGAAGGTAGCAGCCATGCGACGGGATAACATCCTAGGCAAGGGCAAACAGGTTGCAAATGATATAGACGATTTTAACGAACTTGTCGGTGGCGATGACGAAATGTGCGATGAGGATTTCAATTTCGACTTTGACAGCAAGGGGAACATGAAACCCAATGCGAATAACATTTCACAAATTTTCAAGGCGGATCAAGCGTTAAAGGGTCTGATAGCGAAAGACGAGTTCAAGGATCGTATTATACTGACTAGAAAACCAGCATGGAGAAATGGCTTTGCAGGTGACGATTTCAGAGATGTAGATTTTGCAGGTATTCGGGTACACATTGAGAACAAGTACGGTATATCAGCAGCCAATAAGATAGATGATGCAATACAGATGGAAGCCGAGAAAAACTCATTCCACCCTGTGAAAGACTATCTAACTAAATTGGTATGGGACGGAACGCCTAGGGTAGACACACTTCTTATAGACTTTATGAAAGCAGAGGATACATTATATACCCGTGAAGCCATGCGCATTATGCTAGTCGGTGCTGTACGTAGAATTTTTAGGGCCGGTTACAAATTCGACAGTATGCTGGTCCTGCAGAGTGGACAGGGCGCAGGAAAAAGTAAGCTAATAAGTTTGCTTGGTAAGAGTTGGTTTAGCGATTCACTTTCAACAATGGATGGCAAAGCAGCGTATGAACAGTTACAGGGCAACTGGATATTGGAGGTAGCTGAACTTTCAGCCATGAAAAAGGCAGAAGTGGAAGGCGTAAAGAACTTCATATCAAAAACAGAGGATAACTTTAGACCAGCATACGGACGTGTTACAGTGAATTACAAGCGCCAATGCGTGTTCTTTGGTACTACCAACCAATACGAGTTCTTGAAAGATACGACAGGGGGCAGACGGTTTTTGCCCGTAGTGGTAGAAGCCAACGAACGGACGGCCGATCTATTTAAACCCGAGATGAAGGACTATATAGATCAAGTTTGGGCGGAAGCCGTTAAGATGCACTACGACGGTGTTAGTACATTGTTATCACCCGAAGCCGAGAATGTAGCGAACGGTCTAAGGGAGGAACACTTGGAAGTAGATTCACGCGCAGAGGATATAGAACGATACTTGGAGATGCGCGTACCTAGTGACTGGTACGACATGAACCCATCAGAACGAAAGATGTACTTCGATAACTACGATCCTAGTATGGTCCCCGATAGCTACGGTGTTGCCGACTTCGTGCCTACAAACGCTATAATGGTTGAAGTGTTCGGGCTAAGCACAGAGAAACGAAACGTACAGATGGGCAGAACCATTTCGGGGATAATGAACTCAATGAGTGACTGGGACAGATCAAAACGTAGGGCGTGCAAAGCGTATGGCAACGCAAACGGATATGTTAGAAAAGGTTCAGACTTCGATCTATTTGGCTAACAGAAGTTAACTAGGAAAAGAAAAACGGCTTTATTCATAAAGGATGTTAACAGAATATACAACCTATCGAATAAAGCCGTATCTTTGAAATGTCGGAAGGGAGAAAGGTTGTTTCTTACCGAAACTAGAAGCTAGACACCCCCACCAAAAGGAAAGATTAAAAAGTGAATGGAATTTAATCACCGGGCCCCCAACCGACAATTTTATAAACCAATTAAAAAAATAAAGATTATGACTAAGTATTACGTAAACGGAAAGCAGATTTCAGAGAAAGAAGCAAACGAAATTAAAAAAGAAAATGCTATACTACAAAAGAGTACAGACCTAAACGACTGGTTAGGCATCCAATGGATAACAGAGATAAACAAATAAAGGTTAATGGGGCGAACCCTTTCAATCGCCCCACGTTATTGCAGTATTAATCAATTAGAAAAATAAAGATTATGATTACAACGGATTACATTTCAGAGATCATGCACACAGTGATAACATTGCAGAAAGACAACCATATATTTATATACCTGTCACCGCATGTATCGAAATTAGAGTTAGCCGTATATGTAGGTGGATGGTTGTATGGCACAAAAGCTAAAGAAGAGCTCTCCATTTACTACGGAGATAAAAGCTACTTAAACCCCCAAAACATTAAATCAAAGGTTGAAGAGTTCCTAAGTCAATATGCAAAATAAGGTTAAAGGGGCGAACCTTTTAAATCGCCCCACGTTATTACAGTATAAACCAATTAAAAAGAAAACAGTATGAAAACTCTAGGCGAAGTAATTGCAGTAGTAGAAGCGTTCAACGGTGCTAGCAACTTGTATAAATTCAGACTGAACCGTATAGCGTCGGACAGATGGGCGGTATTGGTTGAGCATAAAGGCTTTATAAGAACCCTGGCAACTGGGGAGGATATTCTAGCAGCATACAAAAAGAGTTTATAAACAAAGTAAAATTTAGAAATCATGAAAAAGTTATTAATGGTATTAGCGTTAGTTATGACTAGTGTATCAATGTTCTCACAAATTACATCAAACGGTAAACCCGAGGTTTTAAAGTCCTTTAGAATGGGAGTTTGCAAGCTGATAAATACAGAAGGTGTTATATCCATAGAAGCTACTGTAATTGAAGCAACGGGCCTAAAAATGGAGGTACGGCTAGGCGATAAGGATCAAGCGATAGCAATACTTCAATCAATGGTTGACTACAAACCGGCAAAGGGGGAAACGGTAAGCCTCAACAACCCGTCTGATAATGAAGCCGAGTACCAAAAGTTTAACGGGGTATGGCTTATACTAAGTAGAGGCAAGGCAGCCAGCATAGCAGTAAGTAAAGGAGAGATGAAAAAGATGATAACAGCATTAAACGAATAACCATGAAAAAGAATGTTATTTTAATATCCATCGTTTGGGTGACATTACTGTTAACGTTCAGTTTAAAAGCGTGTGTTTTATAAACCAATTAAAAATTAGAATTATGAAAGCTATCCAATTAACATTTGTAGTAAAAGGTATCGAACAGACCGAAATTATCAACGTGAACCACATATCAAGAATTTTAGTAGTAAACGGTGCACCATTTATCGGAATGGTGGGGCAGACCTTCACGCGCCAAATAACCGTAGGCAGTTACGAAAAACTAGTAAGAACCTTACAAACAGTATAACAATGATAACAGTAATTAAAGTAAGATATTTTATAGATGGGGTAGGCAGGAACTATCTACCCGAAGTAAGCGAAAAAGTATTTGGTTCAATAACCAGTGCCCGGGAATTTTATAAGACAAAGTTCAATTCAACAATAATAAATTTAACTTACATATCATGAAAAAGTTTACAGTATCGGAAGCAAAAATGCTCCTAGAGAATGGGAAGGAATTAGATCAAGTTTTTAGTTGCAGCATCGCCTATCTAGAAGATTTCATACAAGACATTTTGGAAACTTGTAGCCAAACAGAGGACAGGGTTAGATTAAGAGTTAGGGGTTTGTACGATACGGTTGACTTCGTCCTAGAAATATATTTCCCTTTTGAACTGAATGAGGATATGCAAATAAAATTCTATAGTGATGTATGCGTAGATGTAGACGATTGCACAGAGCGTGACTTTTGCGCCAACACATGGTACGAGATAGGCTTCGCTAGCGTTCGGAGGATAGGCAGAAAAACCGCTGGATTCGGCAGTGACCTGTATAAGGACAAAGAGGTTAAAGATGACAAGGAGGACAAAGAGGTTAAAGGGGATAAGGAGGATATAAGATCCTACAATGTTGGAGCGTCCGATTATGCACAGCATAAGATTCAGCCTTGGGACATATATCTAGACTATGATCTAAACCCGTGGGATGCCGATATCGTGAAGCGAGTATTGCGCACCAAGAAAACAGATACTAGAATTATGGATTACGAAAAGATTATCCACACGTGTAAAGAGCGTATAAGACAAATAAATTTATATGGAAAATAAAACAATATATTCGGAAAAGTACCTAGAACGTACATTCACCGAGAAACTAAACAAGACGGGAAAATGTGAGGTTATAAAACTGTTATCCACTTTCGTAAAAGGCTTACCCGACAGAATGGTTTTGTGCGCTGGTGGTTATGTAGGCTTTGCAGAGATCAAGACCACGGGAAAGAAGCCTACTAAGATCCAGTTATACATCCACAGCAAACTAGAAAAGCTAGGTTTCAAAGTGTTCGTAGTCTATGATGTGGAAACAAGGGATGCAGCAATAGAGTATTTCTTAAGCAAGGTTAAAGAGTAAACCTTTTGAATTACTCAACGTTATTACAGTATAAACCAACTAAAAACAAAAAGTTATGGCAAAGATTAGTATTCAAGCAACAAAAGCGAACGTGGAAAATTGTATCATGTTGTGGTTATCCCTGTACACAGGTGCAATGGATGTGAAGGAAAGCGAGAAGCACACCAAACTGGGGGTAATGACTGAATTAGCCGAGGAAATCGAACGGGACGTGAAGTACCTATGCAGGCGAATGAATGTAGACCTCCCTACTGAAACGGACGTAAAAAGTCTAGCGGTTCACTATAAAAACTTTATTTACAAAAACTAAAAAAACAATGGCAGATTATATTCAACTAGAAATGAAGTGTCAAGGTAAGAAAACAGAAGTAAAGATCAACGGACGTAGAATAAAATCGTATTCAGATTATGAGGAAGTTCTAAAGACCATAGATAAGAAAGCACTAAGCACTTTATACAATCAGCTAAGTATGATAGAAGGAATACTTTGCAGCTATTAAAAACCAAGGGGGTGCAAAAGCCCCCACTAAAACTAAAAGATATGTTAGAAAGAAAACAATTGCATGATTACCAGCGTACAGCAGTAGAGCACATAGAGAAGAACCCGTACTGCGGTCTGTTCCTGGATATGGGGCTGGGTAAGACTGTGAGCACCTTAACGGCTATACTTGACTTGCTAGAGAACTGTGTTATATCTAAGGTTCTTGTAGTAGCCCCCAAACGAGTAACACAGGTTACATGGGGGAACGAGATCGAGAGCTGGGAGCACCTAAAAGGTTTACGCCTGTCTGTCATTGACGGGACAGCCGATCAGCGCAGAGCCGCCATGATGGTAGATGCCGATATATACGCGGTCAGCCGTGACAATATCGTATGGCTTATACAGGAGTATGGGGGCGTTCGCATACCCTATGATATGGTAGTGATTGACGAGCTGTCCAGTTTCAAGAACCACGCCTCGAAGCGTTTCAAGGCGTTTAGAAAGGTCCGCAAGTTCATACCTAGAGTTGTCGGTCTTACTGGAACGCCATCGCCGAACGGGCTTATAGACCTTTGGGCACAAATGTATTTAATTGATGAGGGGCAGAGGCTAGGCAAGTCAATAGGCAGATACAGAGATGAGTTTTTCACGGCTGGACAGCGTAATGGGGACATAGTGTATTCGTACATTCCTAAATCGCCAGCAGAGGAGACCGAGCAAAAGATAAGCACCCGTATATCTGACATATGCCTGTCGATGACAGCCGAGGACTACCTAAAAATGCCCGATAAGATTATGATATACGATAATGTGGAGATGGACGAGAAGGACTATAAACAGTACAAGGAGTTTGAACGCGAGCGTATTCTCGAACTTATAGACAGAGACGAACCGTTAAGCGCGGCAAGCGCAGCAGCGTTAAGCAACAAACTGCAACAGTTCGCAAATGGTGCGGTGTATGATTCAGAACGGAACGTTATGCAGGTGCACGATCGGAAAATCGAGAAACTGAAAGAGCTAGTAGAAGCAGCTAACGGAAACCCTGTACTGGTTGCATACTCATTCAAACATGACCTAGATAAGATAACCGAGGCATTGAAGGAGTACAAGCCCGTCAAGTTACAGACACCAGCAGATATGCAGAGATGGAACGAGGGAAAGATACAAGTTCTTATAACGCACCCGGCATCAGCAGGGCATGGGCTTAACTTGCAGAAAGGCGGTAATATTATCATTTGGTACGGTAACACATGGTCTTTGGAGTTGTACTTACAGTTTAACGCTAGGTTATACAGGCAAGGGCAAAAGAAGCCCGTCTACATCCATCACATAGTAACGAAGGGAACAGTAGACGAAAAGATAATACGTTCGCTGGGTGGCAAGAAAGACACACAGGACGGTCTAATGAATTGCATAAAGGAATTAATGGAGTATTATTCAAAAACGAAGAAAGTATGATAAGATTTATTCATTTGGGTGTTGTGTACGAAACACACAGTACCAACTACCAGCAGTATGCCCAGGGCGAGATCAGCCAGCTGTGTTTGTTATACCGTAGCTTTACGATCAAGAATTACGAATTTAGCGATAGACAATATAATTATAGAATAGTATGAGAACATTATTGATAGATGAAAAAGGTGTTATGTATTGGGCTTCACTGCTTGATATTAGAGATTTAAGGGCTGGGATCAGAAAACCGTCAACCGTGTTGCCCAGTTTGGAGAAAACGAGATTGGAGGATGTCACCACGGAGGAATTTGGCAGCCGATTATATGTTGAATTTATATGCAACAGGGCGAAAAACGAACGTGTGTACAACAGGGCAAAGATAGCAAGCGGTGGACGTACCGTGAAGGCCTACGGATACTTGCAAGGGTTATTCGGTTTTAGAACTGACGTGGCTGCATTGATAGAAGGGCACATGTATATAATTCCAATGGAGGATGCCATAGAATACACTTTGGGCCTTATTAACAGGGCTGGACTTATAAACAGAATGGATGCGCGACTGTCCGTCCGACGCGATTTTGATCATTTAGGAGTTACTAACTATTTAATAGTTGTATGATATGATAAAGTTTGTAGATTTATGCAACGCGTTCAATGTGCACGCGTTTATAGTTTGGGAGTTCCTTCACAGGTACGGACACACAAAGGGGGTAACTAAGGATAAATGGGGGCGTGGTTATGTGCTATCGTCCGAGTGTAACAAATGGCTGCACGAGTTCACCGAGTATCTAGTGTTTCAAGAATACAGTTATAAACAGGAGATCAACAAAGGGCAATACACGTATCGTGACCCCGAACGATTCCAAAGGGAAAAGGAAAGTGAAACGGACGTTCTTAAGGTTTACGGTGCAAAAGATGGTCTCATCATTAGGACAGACAATTATAAGAACGGATCTAAATCGGTTAAGTGCTGGGATGCCGAGGAATGTGTGTGGAAGTATCAAAATGTAAGCAGCTAGTCGAAAGAAAATAATCAAAATGATAGCAGCTAATCGAAAGAAAATAATCAAAATGACACAAGGTGATCGCCTGTTCAATGTCATTTTGATTATTTTCTGTTTCTTGACAGGGTTGTCAAATCTTTTCAAGTCGTGAAAAATGATGGAACAGGGGTATATGTTAATGAACTAAAACGTGGTTTAACGTATGTGAACAAGGTGTTCCAGGTGTTCCAGATGTTCCGACATTATTTTTGAGTGTCGGAACACCTCAAACCCCGATGAACACTAGGTTTTCTTTATACTGTTCCATATGTTCTATATAATATATATAAAAGAGTATATAATGAAAAATAAATAAATAGAATACAGTAAAGGGGTATATATACGGTATTCTATTAAAAATCATTTTTAAACAACCTATATAGGAAAAATGATGGAACACGGAACAAGTGTCGGAACACTTGGGGCTAAACACCTGTGTTTGAGATGATTAGCCTGTTCCGACACTTTTTTGTCATAGTTTATTACCAAATTAGGTGGTTTTTGAGAATTGTTTGCAAGGACTCTACTAGATTGGTATGTGCTGGTGAACTTATATATCTTTGCATCTATTAAGACCGAGCGCGCATGCGTGCGAGCGAGCGTTCATTACCTAATAACAAACGAGCGATGGCAGCAGATACAAAGAAAGGAATTACTAAGGGGATGGCAACCAAGAAAACAGCCAAACAGAAAAAAGACATCAAGGAGTGCACCGAGTTGATCCAGTGCCTAAACACTAGAGGCGTCCGAGGTGCGAAACTGGAAAGCCTAGAGGACTGCATCGACTACTTAACCGAGTACGTCGAGTGGTGTCGGGCTAACCCACTAATGACTAACGAGGTGTTGAAGGGAGGACAGGCAGCAGGAACACTAGTACCAGTGCCCAAACTTCGTGCTTTGAGCGTAGGGGCGTTTTGTTTGTTCATCGGATGGAGTATCAAAGACTTCAACAAGAATGCCGAGAAACTCCTTAAACTAGCCGAGGACGGTAACGAAGAAGCCGAGATACTCTCGCTAGGGTATTCACTGATTAAGGAAACGATTACAACCGATATGGACGAGAGCGCACTTAGTGGTTTGGTTGATGCTAACTACATGGCTAAACTCCGTGGGCTACGTGACTTGAAGGACGTAACCAGCAACGGCAAGGAAGCAGGCACGAAGGCAATGCAGGTAAATGTGTTGTCCGAGGATGCAGTGAACAACCTAAAGAAGCTAGGAGCGATCTAGGGTATAACTCTGTTAAACTAGGCACATACAGAAGTAAACACTACTTTTGTATGTGCCTTTTTGGCTTAAACACTTAAAAACTTTAGAACCATGATAGATTACATACGAAACGAAGGCGGCAGTGCAGAACTGATCCGCAACAAGGAAACAGCAATGAACGGACGGGTGACTTTAAGAGCATACACCGATTTAGCTGTTTTAATGCCTGCTGTTGAACAATTAGCCCGTGAGCGTGCAGTTACAAGCATTATAGTAGAAAGTCGCGCTACGAGCCTAGAGATACCGCCATTGACCGCACTAGGGTACACCTATGTATGCAGTAAACCGAATAACCGAATATTAATGGCGAAGATACTATGAACGTAACATTTACTTTTGAAAAGCTATTGGATGCCTTCGTTAACCCTCGATACCGTGGGATAGCTTCCAAGGGCGGTACTAGATCGGGTAAGACGTGGGCAGTGTTGCAGATGCTGCATATACTGGCAAAGACGAACCCTAACCCTCTAGTCATTTCCTGTGTGGCAGCTACGTTCCCTATGGTTAAACGCGGTATGCTACGTGACTTTAAAGCGATGGTGGCAGCCGAGGGAGATTGGGACGAGAACCGATTTAACAAGACGGAAAGCACCTATGAGTACGAGAGCGGCACGATTATTGAGTTCTTCTCCTGTGATAACGCTGGTAAGGTACACGGCCCTGCCCGTGATATACTGTTTATCAATGAAGCACAGGGCATACCCAGGGAGATATACCGACAGTTGGACATACGTACCCGAAAGAAGGTAATCATTGACTTTAACCCTGTCCGGAAGTTTTGGGGTGAAACAGAGTTTGCAGGCGATCGGTACGTAACCATACACTCGACATACCTAGATAACCCGTACTTGACGCCCGAACAAGTGCACGCGATCGAAAAGAACAAGGGCGATGAGAATTGGTGGCGTGTCTACGGTGAGGGTATGACAGGTGGCGTAGAAGGGAACGTTTACCCCGAATATGAAGTTATAGACGAGATGCCCGAAGTGTACACAGGTAGATGCCTAGGGCTTGACTTCGGTTTTACCAATGACCCGACAGCCATAGTAGATATACGCTTTGAAGGTTATAACCTGTTTCTCGACTTGCTGATGTACGAAACAGGGCTAACCAACTCACAGATAGGAGACTACCTTACAGGACAGGCAATTAACCGAATAGTCACGGTGTGCGATAGCGCGGAACAGAAGAGTATAGTTGAACTTCAACGCGCCAAAGTTAAGGCAACACCAGCGATCAAGGGCAAAGGCTCTATCGCTTCGGGTATTCAGCAGGTTAAGACGTTCAAACTGTATGTAACCAAACGCAGTACACACATGATGGACGAACTGGATAACTACAAATGGGTTAAGGATGAGTTGAACGACACTTATACAAACGTTCCTATCGACGCGTGGAATCATAGCCTAGACGCTATGCGCTATGGAGTTGATTACTTGTTAAGAAAATACAGACCTAAAGCATTTACGCAATGAAAAAATATACAATTAAGGTTAAGATGTGGTTCAGTACGATTAAAAACATACTGATCCTCAAACGGATAGCCAACCTACGTACAGACGCTAGACTGGCAATGACACAGGACGAACAAAGGTTGCTAACCGCACTGGTGGAAAAGCTAGAGCCGAGCAACTTAATAACTAGAAACGGTAAGATAACGTATAAAGCACCTACGCTAGAGGACGTTACTCTGTGGGACATGTTGGAAACACGTAGAGCGGACGGTAGCGTAGAACGTATTCACGCGTGGACTGGTGGAAAATATTCACCCGATACCGTTACCGACTGTATCAAGTTGGACAAGTATATACTTGAACGGCTTAAAGACGCTGACAGCCTGGAGGAAATGATATTTAACCAGCCTAAGGGGATGGAAGAGGGCGAAAGCGATCCGATCAAGGAGGCTAAAGCCCTGTTGGGTTTGGTACAAATCACCTCCGAACTGTTCCAGTGTTCCTTTGATGAGGCAAAGAAGGTGAATTATACTGACGCTATGCTGGCTATGTCCAAACGGATGGAAGAGATCGAGAAAGAGAAAGCTAAAATTAAAAACATGAAGTAATGACATTTGAAACAATTCTTAACATAGTTAGTGAACAAGCCGATATTATCGGTTTGCCACTTGTTTTCGGTGATACGAACGTACAGAACGTAGCAGCCAACAATCTAGGCGTTGACTTCTTTACGCTCGATATAGCCGGGGGTACGGTGGGTGTTACCACATATGCCAGTGACCCACAATATACGGTTGTTATTCGGTGTATGGGCACTAGCCACTATCTACGCAACGATGCGGAAGAGATAGCCACTCTTATACGTACAGACCTAGGAATACGATCCATGTTGCAGGCGGTTGTCTGTAAGTTGGAAGTAACCACAATGCGAATAACCAAACTACAAAACGAGTACGACAGCATCAAGTCGGGATGGCAGGTTACGTTCGATGTGATAGACAGTGCCCTAATAGACTAGTCACGGTTTGGTTTAGAGAAGCCAATACCCTATATTTGCAAAGTGGGAACAAAACAAACCAAAGCACCCACTTTAGCAAATATGAAAGTTATATACAATAAAGTCATACCGTTTAAGGGATTCAAAGCTATTAACTTATTCGGTTTCGTTTTCGTTCGCAAAGGGCAAAGAGTGTTCGACAGTACATTAAACCATGAAGCGATACACACCGCCCAAATGAAGGAACTTCTATACGTTCCGTTCTACATAGCGTATGTTGGTGAATGGCTGTTCAGACTGATACAAGGCCCGTTCATACGCTCCAAAGGTGTACAGGTTAAGAAGTCAGCCTACGATAGAATATCATTCGAGATAGAAGCCTACAAGCACGCACACAACGATCAGTACCTAAAAACTAGAAAACATTTCGCGCAATGGAGAAAGCAATCATAGACCTAGTTCAACAACTACGTGACGAAGTTATCGCCAACTATAAGAATAAACGCCTTATAGCTAGTGGTAACTTTGAACGCGAAACGGTTGTTGTGGACGGTGGCGACAGCGTTCAGATAGTAGCACCGCATTACGTGTATCAGATGGTACAGGGTAGACGAGGTGGGAGCGCACCGCCTGTAAGCGTTATTAGACAATGGATCAAGGACAAGAACGCGCAAGGTGCTGATATACCTTTGGAGGCAGCCTGGGCGATCGTTACCAAGATCAGACAGGACGGTATCAAAGTTCCCAATAGGTTCAATGATGGGACAGCCGTAAAGAGCGTTATCAACCCACAACGGGTACAACAGTTAACGGCTGATATAAGCGAAATAATTAAAGCAAGAATATTACAAATATTAACAAAATGAAAATAACGTATATAAATACAGGCAACAGCGTAGGCAACGAAACAAACTACGTAGCCCCAATAGTCATACCTATTGCAGCAGGTCTGAAACAGGAACTACTGTTTGAGGAAATGGGAAACGTCGCCTATATGACAATAGAGGTGTCCCGTAACGGAACGGCAGTACACAGTCAGCGGCTAACACCGTCTAGTACGATGCGCATAGACTTAAGTACGTTTGCACAGGTGTTGCCTTCACTTAACGAACTGTACAAGTATTTGACAGGTGACCCGTCAAGTAATGTACAGGATAAGATTCAGTTTGTATTACTGGATGGGTTGACGCTGCGCACATACACTATCTATGTTTGTTCGCTGAATTGCCCGTACCTAAACTCTAGAGGATGGGTTCGCCACGATGAACGTAATTTGGTATCTACGGCATTGGCCAGTACGGTAGATGTGTCATTAGTAAATGCAGGGGGAGGGACAAAGGAACTAGTAACCAGTCCAGTTAGAGGGACAGGGACTAAAATAAAAGGGTCAAGCGGATGGATAGCTAACTTACCCCTATCAAATACAATCGTACCCAACGGGATAGAGGTTACGCAATCTATATACGTTGAAAATGTTGGAAACAACCCGTTTACGTTAGTGGCAAGGTTTGGAACAGACGCGATTCCACTTAGCCGCAGAGAGGAACACATCAAAATACCCGTGGGTTTCAAAGGTGTTGTGAGTTCTACGAAGGTTATGCCAATGGCTAACGATACACACATGCGCGTGCTTGCGATAGGCGACAGACCTATGGAAGCTAATTTTTATTGTTACATGGTGAACTACGGATGCGAGCCTAAACCGTGGATCAAGGCAGGGTCTAACGCTGCGTCTCCGTGTGTCGGTGCTATGACAGACTACCGTAGCGGAAAACTATTCAACCCAGCCCAAGTTATAAACCCTTTTAACACCACCACTGATTTAAACCTAGTAGGGGGCGTTAGATACGCGCGTATGTATTATTCGGTAGGATCTGATTCGTCAAAGATTGATTTTGGTGCATTATACCCTACGGGTGTACAACTCGGCGAGGGGGTGAACAGGAGATTAAGAAACCCCGACGGCAATGTATATGGGTGGGCGGAGTATGAAAACAAGCTACCCAAGGCCGTTTCCCCTAATTGCGGTGTACTCCTTCGATGGTTGAATAGTAAGGGGTGGTATGACAATATGTTCTTTGAAAAGTATTCAATCAAACCAGTTATGCTAACAAACAACAATGGGGGCAATGGTATTGACTATTACGAAACGACAGTGCAAATAGATGTTAACTGGGATAACGAGCCTTGCTTAAATTGGATTCAGAGATCGTCCGATATTATAGCGCGTATTCCGATAGACGTTTGTCAGTTCGGTAGGGCTACTTTGTTGGCAACAAACGTTTTTCAAACACAGGGCGGCAACAAAACGAAAACGATTCAATTCAAATTTAAAGTTCAAATTGTAGAACCATGATAGAAATTAGCGTAAAGATAGATAATGTAGCGGTTGAGGGAATAAGTCCCTCTTCCGTTAAACTCACAATCAATAATGCCGATCCACTAAAGTTCACCGATAGGACAGTAGCGTATAGTGCTAGCATCAGTGTACCTAGAACCGAGGTGAACGATCGTATCTTTAAGGAGATGCGCACACCGTGGTTATTTACCAAGTCCAAGATGTACGTAGCTTACTTGTACTTCGGCGGTTTACCAGCCCCCATGAATGGCGGCAGGTTCAAAGCTAAAGTAACTGCAAAAGAAGAAGGCTATACGGTTGAGTTAATAGAATTGTTCACAAAGTTTAGTTCTATCAATTCTAGCTTCGGGGGTGTCGAACCTGACTACGAACCCGAAGGTTCTCCGTATTGGGTAACGTCTTATAACAAGATGCTGCAAAGGGCATACCCGAATATCGTAATACCAGCCCAACGGGCCTTCGGCTTTACTGGAACGAAAGTTATTAGTCAAATGGCTTACTGGGGTACGACTACGGACGTTAAGGCAGGCGGTTACATAGATACGTCAATAGTTATGAAATATAGAAATTGTTCTGATGGTGACTACCAAAGCAGATACCCGTATAACTATCTATGGGCGGACACGTCCGATACCGCGCTAGCTGCAAGGCTATTTGGTGGGCAGACGTTTTCGTTCCGCGTAGCGAAAGAAAACTATATCACCGTTGACGGATCATTTACGGGAAACATACGTTTGAGGATGGTAGCACCGACAGGATCAACGGTTGTTAACTACGTACTTAGTTCTACGAACTCAGACGGTACGAAACGTTACAGCCCTAGTGCAGCTACTACTATCGGTGTTTCGGTAGACGGTTCAGACCTTCAAGCGGAGTTCATTAACGATGCAGGGATAAGAATAACGCCTACCAAGTCATTGCCCGTTGAGGATGCCATGGTATTGGAGATGCAGCTAGTTGGGGTAACTGATCCCAATGCATCCCGTAGAATGGTTTTCAACCAAGGTTTTGCAAACGGCTACGAGTTGTTGATGGCTTTTTGCAAGGCGTTCGCCTGGACGTATGACTACAACCAAGAAACCAACAAGGTAACGCTGAAACCGTTCATCGATCCCGACGTAACCAATGCAGGAAGTGCCAAGCGCGTAGACTGGACAGGAAAGATAGTAACAGACACGGTAGAAGTATCGGAGATCGAAGGTATCGGGCGGTCTATGGTTTATACGGTGGGCGAAAGGAAATACAGGTTTAAGGCGTATGACGGTGCACTAGATAGTTCAGCAGACGGTGCAAACAGCCCGTTCCCTGTAACAGTATCGCTTGAACTGCCAAACGCTGACATGACTAATTTTAATACGGCCTTTCCTAGTTATACCAGCTACTTTACTAATGCAGGTAGTTATCGTGCCGATATTGGAAACTACTATTTGTACTTTAGAAAGGGCTATCAAATCAAGTGTACAGCGTATTTAACGTACTTCGATATTCTGAACTTTAAAAATGATGGCTGTTACAGAATTGGAGAATTGAACGAATTTTTCTATATTCGCACAATTTCTAATTGGGACGCGTCAACAGGAAAATGTACTATCACAGCCGTAGCACTGAATTTACTAGGTAAGGGGTGATGATGGAACGGTTTACAGTTGAAATTTAATAACTACGGGGGCACTGCAACAGGTGCCCTCTTTAACAATTTTTAATATGGCAGATAATGTTACGTTACTAGACCTTTCATTTAACACTGACGGGGCTTTAGATGGTTTGGATGCTTTGATCGCC
>JAEXBS010000002.1 GCA_023393915.1 Bacteroidota bacterium
TCTCCCTCGATGGTAAGAAGATTCTCGGCCCATAGCTGCTCGACATGAATAAGCATCCACTGCCTTTCGCAGAAGGCCAGATGCTGCAGACCTGATATCAGAAGGAGATCGTCATCGGCGTACATTACAATTTCGCCGGGATCTCTTCAAATACCTTTTTATTGGATTTTCCGTCTACATTGATTATATAATCACAGAAGCTGCGAGCAGGACCTTCTGTGACACGTTCGCATTTTACTCTGTCAAAAAGCTCTTGCGCAGGTCTGTCACCTAGCGCGGAATCATGTTTGAAGACAATCAGTTTCCTAAGGCTCATCAGTCCCCGCGCCGCTGAATGATCAAATTCAAACATATTTTCCATCGCCTTCCAGAGCTCCTGCAGATCTTCTTCTGTGAATCCTGTTTTTCCTGCAAGCTGCGGCGAAATAAAACCGTACCCGCAATAGAGGCCGTAGGGAATGGTAAATTTACGTCCCATTGTACGTTCCTTCTCTATGTCCTTTTCATTCGTCACGGCCATTCGGGTGATTGCGTGTTCTTGCGCGATAACTGGTTCAACGGATCTGGAAAAGGTAAACTGCACCGGGCCTCTCACCTGTCCGGCTTTTTTAACTATTTTCCCCTTTCCTGCTCCCTTTTTCTTCTTATCGCCTTTTTCTTCCTCTGCTGATTCAGCCGAATCGGAAGCCCCCTCTGCCTCTTCTTTATTTCCGGTGCTCATTACCGCACCAAAAGCCCGTATGTCAAAGTACTTCCTGCACATCCCAGCCTGTGTCTTATCTTCAAATTCCTGGCTTTCGGCCGGAGTTGTGGGAACCCTGCCGCCGTTTTGTTCATCGTACATTGCCCCGATCATGTTATTTAAGACGGCCTTTTCTTTTACAAAAATGTCAAAACCATATTTATCTGGCGATACCGTCTGGAAATAATTGCGTATCTTTCTTTTGATGCAAACATCCGTTACAAGTCCATCGCCAGTCTCGGCGTCAATGCGCGGAAGATTTCCCGCGTCGGGATCACCGTTTGGATTACCGTCTTTAACATCAAAAAAGAACATGAAATCGTATTTATTCCTAAGTTCGCTCATCAAAACATCCTCCTCTAGTTTTCCTTTTTCGTATAT
Source organism: Bacteroidota bacterium (assembly GCA_023393915.1). Lineage (GTDB taxonomy): Bacteria > Bacteroidota > Bacteroidia > Flavobacteriales > Weeksellaceae > Planobacterium_A. The sequence continues at coordinate 1,124 of JAEXBS010000002.1, forward strand.
AAATACTGACGTTCGTGATAATATCCAATGGCAAAATATCCCTGCTCCTCCAGCGAAAGATGCTTTGGCATCGTCTCCGGCTGCAATGACGAGAATATTTCCATAATTTCACGTTCTAAATTGATTTTGCGTCCTACCACTAGTTTTTCCAGATGATAATTCATAAGCCTTATCAAGATGGGAAAAACGGAGGCCGGGCATGAGGACATTGCGCCGTAGAACCGGTCGCGTATCGTTGCGTTGATCCCGGGATTCGCCTCCTCCTGAATTTTTTCAAGAACGGCAAAGAGCCGCCCCAGCCTGTAGGATGGGAGTACATTTTCCCTGTCAAGATCCATTATTATTTCAACTCCTTTTATATTTTTATATTTTCGATTCAGATACGCCTTTATAAATGCAACTCGCGGAACAGTGGGATTCCTTTCCGCCCGTACCCTTTCCATAATGTGGCCAAAGAGTGCCGATGGATATGGCGTACCGTTAAACACGGAGTATATCAAAGCCGGTATCATGTTCGACGGAACATTTTCAACCTTCCCCTTATATTCCGAAGAAGATAAAATATCCCTAAAGGTAATATCCCTCCATTCTGAATTTTTAATAATTTCTATGTCTTTGAAGTATTGGAGAATATTTTGTGCTATTTCTTTAATACTGCCGTTTTTCCAAAAAACGACACTGATCCTGGCTTTGTTTGGAGACAGACCGAGAATGTAAAAACGGTCTCCGACATCACTTGGAATTTTACCGGTAAAAATTGATTCAAAAATATTCTTTACATTTTCAGTTCCCAGATTGGCGTTGTCTTTGAGAGAACTACATATAAGCTTAACGCCCTTTTCAGCCTTTTCCGCCGTCTCGTCAGTAAGAATTTTAGGAGCCGTCCAGAAGAGCAACACCACGTCTCCCAGGTTCATCCGGTTATACTCTGAATTTAAAAGCGTGTTTAAAGCTGTAACATAATAGAACTGCGCCTTTTGAGATATCGGCGCGTTATATCCTTGCTCTTTGCCGTATGAATCATAACCGCTGTCCTTTTGGAATCCTACAAGGGTAGCCTGATTTCCGCCAATCCTCACTTTAGAATGCGTTCTGGCAATTTCGCCGACTTCTCCGGTGACGAGACATCTTCCAATTATCTTCCCCGTCTTGTCGTCAAAATTTTCCGGCTCTTCATTTTGAGTGGATAGCCATCTGCGAAGTTCAACATTTTCTGTCACAGGTACGCTTTCATCGTCAAGCTGAAAAGTGAGATTACACCCGGGTATCTTATGGCACTTTGGCCAGTTCTGATGCTCTAAGACCTTTCGAACGCCATCTCCTTTATAGAACTTCCTGACGGCAGAGATCTCCCTGTTCTCTTTTAACTCTTTCGGCAAAGACTCGAGCTTGGTGATAAAAGACTCATTCTGTCCCGACGCATTGATATTATCTTTGTTAAACTGAGACTGTCCCAAAACATATCCATAATGGTCCCACAGCAGGTTGGCTGTCTGCCAGCTGTTAGAGCCGGATCTGCCTATTGATTTTGGTACAAGAATTATTTTGCCATTTTTACCGTCAGTTCGCGTGTCTATCAAATTAACAAAATCGCCATTTTCATCAATTTCAATAATGAACTTGATCTCTTTTTTCTCCATACCGTAGGGGGCTATACGGCTTTGTTTTCTTTTAGATTCTCTAATGTAATAGTCCGCAAGCGCCTGTAATATCATCTGTATATCATCTCACTCTCAGGCTGCGGCACAAGGACTGTACCGTCCTTCATCTGCGCTCTGAAAAACATCGGCGTGATATCGGCCTCGTCGCTGTAATCCATATCGTAGAGCATCAGACCCAGATCCCTCGTTTCTCGTATCGGAGGCGCCTCTGCCGCGGCTTCCGCTATAAGCTTGAAGTAACAGCTGAATTCACGGCATCCCAAGTATGGCTGGAAAAGGCATTGCCCCTTTTTCGCTCTTCTTTCAAACATAGCATGGTACTTTCCGGGATTCTCGTCTCTGCGGTTAGTCTCACGCTCCTCCATATCATAGAATTCCTCGCTGATCGCTTTTTTAGCCTGCGGCCGTTTATCCGGGGGAAGATATATCTGCCTCGCGAAAATCCTGTATCTAACATCCCGCAGAAAAAGCCCCGACTTCTGTTGCCGCACCTCCTCAATGTAGAAACTTTTTACATTAGGGGAACACAGCTTTGCCGTTTCATTACGTCTTACAGATATCCAGCGTATAGGATTGAGCAGATCAATCCTTTCGACCTGCCATCTGATCGCCGGCTTCCAAAATACAGTCTGAAAAATCATTCTCGCGGAAGACGGTGTTATTATGTCATAGCTGACACGTTCAACTTTAAGCTCCGGACGCGTAAAGCAGGCGTAATCTCCCCATACTTCCAGACAATAGACAGGATCATGAAATTCCATCCACACCCCTCCTCATCAATAGATAAAGTTACGGTCGTCATAGTTATAGAATTCGCCCATAAGCACCCCCTTACCGGGTTCGTAAAAACCATTGTTTAAAACATAATAATTATTTATGATCTCGATGCCTCCTTTCTGATAGATATCGTTAAAAAGACAGACGGGAATGTTTACTGAGAAACGCTGCAGCCGGCTCATCAGTCTGCGGTCCGGATGTCCTTCGCGCAGCTGGCAGATCAGTTTTTCGCCATCGGCAAAGGGAACAAAAACAGTTTTTTGTCCGGAGGTATCAATGAGCTTAAACTCCTCCGCAAAACTCCTGAACTGAAACCTGCCACAGTCCGCTTCATCGACAAGCAGCTTTTCATAGTCACATTTATCAAGTTTTTGGTGCTCAGCATAGAATTTTTTGAAATACAAATTAAAAGAACCGGCAGACAGGGAATCAAAATAGCCGGCTTTGCGCGCCAGGCTGGACGTTATTTGCGCCCCGATCTTGATCTCACCGAAAGGTTCCGACTCGGGATTGAAAACAACGACTCTGCCAAGTCTGGGGTTACCGGAATCATCTTTTAACTTCCCCTCCCTGTTGGCTCGCCCAGCCGCCTGAACAATTGAATCCAGCTGGGCAAGAGCGCGCCAAACCTCGGGAAAATCTAAATCCACGCCCGCCTCGATGAGCTGTGTTGAGACGACACGCACAGGTCTGCCCTCTTTAAGGAGCTGCTTTATTTCAGTAATAATGGAGCTTATCTCTTCGCCGCACATTAGCCCTGAAAGCTGTATTGTCCCCTCAGGCATATATTTCATTAACTCGCGGCAGTCTCGGCGTTTATTTACTATACACAACACCTGCGAAACTTTTTTCAGCTCTTCAGCAATCTCTTCCCATGAAGATCTGACATTTATATCGTTTTTATAGACCATATACTCTACACGCTTCAGCTTTTCATATAGCCGTACAGGGTCCTTTATGATCTCAGTACACCCGCTGATACCCTCAATACATGTATTGGATGAACCAATCTGGCCGGTAAGTGCCGGTTGTGTGGCTGTACAGAAGAGGACCGTGACGCCAAAGTATTTCACCAGTCCCTTAAGGACCGACAATACCGGATGCAGATACTCCGCCGGGATCTTCTGAGCCTCGTCTAAAATAATGACACTATGCGCAAGATTATGAAGCTTGCGGCAGCGGGAAGGCTTCGCGGCAAGAAGCGATTCAAAGAGCTGGACATTGGTCGTCACCACCACCGGAGCATCCCAATTCTGTGAGGCGAGGAAATTCATATAAAGCTCTTTATCCGGGTCAATATTGCTGTGATGTTCCAGCACATTTTCTTCTCCAAAAAGAAATTCGCCGCGCTCCTTCATTGTTTTTATTTTTTCATCGTCATCGGTTCCGTATTTATAAGTTTTGGCAGTCTGTTCTATAATGCTGGTGTATGGAATGGCCATTATGACGCGCCGCTTATTATTTTTCAGGGCATGTTCCAATGCAAAAGCCATCGCAGAAAGAGTTTTGCCGCCTCCGGTGGGAACAGTCAGCGAATAAAACCCCGCAGGCCCCCTAGCGGCCAAAATACATTGCTTAAGTATCTCCGCTCTAATCTTATTGACCTGGGTCTGCGATGCGGAAGCGCATTTGGCCTCCATAAAAGAGTCAAACTTCACTTTGAGCTGTGCAAGCGTAGCACGCGTGCCCCTTGCCGCATTTACATTGTTATCCATGAACTTCTCGGTATCTAAATAATCCGAGTCCACCAAAGATGAAAAGATCAGCCTGACCCAAAGATGCTTATATTCATCCTGCATTTCCGCAATTTTTTGAGAGGGAAAGACGACCTCTGGGATCTTTACTTCGCCGAAATTTATCTCTTCAAGAAGCCCTGTCTTTAATATACCATCGTCGAAAAGCCTTGACGTCAGGCTCTCACCGCAGCCGTCATAAAAATCCGGAAGCCCGGCATGATGACCAAGAATTGTGTATGAAAGAAGCAGGGATTCCGGTTGTGACATATTATTTAACAGCCAAGCGGCTCCGGCAGTGGAATGCGTGCCGCGCTCACACAATTCGTCAGGAATTGACAAGTCATATCCCGAAGACTTCTTCAAATAACACTGCCAATGATAACTGTATTTCCCAACATCGTGGATCATTCCAAGCATATATGCAACAAAAGATTCGTTAATAGTTTCCGCAAAACCTGCGGCTAGCTCTGCAGTCTTTTCAAGGTGTTCACGCAGTAGCTGTGTTCGTACCAAATCTTCGGATATATGAGCAAAATAATCCATAGAAAACACCTCTCAAATAATTTCTTTGCTGTCGCAGATAATTATATCATAAATATTCAATGTAATTACTGTGAATAATTTTTTGTAAATCTACACAAAAAGCGTTACTCTATACCTTTAAGCATGAGTAAACGCACCGTCATTACATTGTTTCAACTAAACGCACCTATAAGGCACGACAATTATATGGACCAAGTTATTATAACATATGTACAAAGTAGAAATAGAGGTGCTTCCGCTTTTCCACAGAGCACCTATCTTTATCATTGTTTTATTATCTAAGATATTGCCAGGTTAAGAACAAAAGGAATCATACTTCTTGGGTTGCTACACGAATTCAATAACGGTGCCGTCTCTCCACCCTGCTGCTCCTATTGTCTTAGCGACGGTCGCCACGGGGACGGTAGGGGAGGACATTTACTTCGCCCTTAAAGGCATTTCATCTACCATTCAAGAGATGCAGAGCGTGCTTTAAGTAGACTAAGCAGAAATCTCGCCGGTGCTTTATCCAGTATAACAAACAGCGTCATAATAGCTGATGTGATGGGCATGGTACATTAAAGACGATTGCCTCTGCGTATTCTTCGCCAAAATGGTATTTGCACTCCACCTTTATGCCAATCCACCGACATTATCCACTTTTAGGAAATCTACGGCGAGCTGGACTTCCTCATCGAAGCGGCTTTCTCCTCAAAAGAACGCATGCACCGCTTCCTCGACGACCTGCGCAGCTACGGCTTCGTCCGTTCACACCTGATAGCAATGTCAATGAAGGGCGCGGTGCAGGAGGCATAGAGTGAAGACGATATGTGTGCTATTACCGTCTGATGCTTTCATATTTACGCAGTATATTTAAAATATTCTTTTAATATACTCATACAATAAACTTATTATCAATCAGATACATAAAAACAATGCTGTAAGCTTACAAGTATCGCGTCTTCATGGACGCGATACTTGTACAGATATAAAGATCACCTTAGGGGATAGTTTTGTACTCTACAGTCGACATGCCGCGCAACTTCAACAAGGTTTGCCTCGGAAGGAATTGTTTAAAAATAACCGTTTCTTTGCTTAAAAACTACACTCAAGATTTTTTCTTCCGGTACGTCAGCGCTACATTCCATTCTTTGTATCACGATGTTTTAATATCATCGGCACGACAACACTTGTAATACTTATAAACAGGAGAACCAGTACAATCGGTTTTTGAAATGCGGCCAGATAGTTTCCAGAATACATCTGCACAGTGCGCAACAGTTCTCTGTCTGCGATAGGACCTAATATTATTCCCAAAACCGTCGGCATAACCGGAAAATCATTGGTCTTCATGAGATAGCCAAGCACTCCAAAAACCAACATGAGCCCTGCGTCAAAAAAGGCATTTCTATTCGCAAACGCGCCAAGCACCATAAACATCAGGACACACGGGATAAGGTAACGAACAGGTACCTTGAGCACATATGCGGCACACAAGCACAGCAATAATCCAACAACGTACATTACAAACTGCTGGATGAACAGAGACGATATCGAGGCGTATATTATATCCCTGTGATCTATAAAAAGGCTGGGGCCTGGAACCCATCCCTGCAGCATCAGCGCCCCAAGCAGCATGGCGGTCGAAGCGCTTCCGGGAATACCAAGAACAAGCATCGTCGACATCGCTCCGCCTTCCGAGGCATTATTCGCAGTTTCGCTGGCGATAATACCTTCAGGTATGCCCGTACCAAAGAGATTTCTTCTTTTTGAAAATTGCTTGCATTGATTATATGAAAGCAAACTTGCCACCGTCGCGCCAGCCGCCGGCATTATTCCCACGATAACTCCTAGGATAGAGGTGGATATGACCTGTATGGGCCTCTTTATTATCTCCTTCCATGCGGACAATATCTTTAGCAGGCTTGGATTGGATATCTCACCGTTTACCACATATTGCTGACCGATGAGAGATAAAATTTCTGGGAGAGATAGAAAACCAATAAGGCACGGAATAAGGGGGATCCCATCCAACAAATAGAGCACGCCAAACGTTCCACGCTCAATTCCATTAGCATTCATGCCGATAGTTCCCAGAAGTATACCAAATAATCCGCTGAATATTCCCTTTAAAGGATCATTACCAAGGCTCCCTACTACTGAAAGTCCGAATATCGCCACCATAAACATCTCCGCCGGGCCAAATTTCAAAGACAGAGCGGCAAGAGGTTCTGTAATCAGCAAAAGGAATACACACCCAATAATACCGCCAATCACAGAACTGGTGAGCGCAAGCCCAAGCGCTTCGCTGGCCAGCCCTTTTTTCATCATAGGATACCCGTCCAGCATCGTCGCAATGTTCGCCGGAGATCCGGGGGTGTTTATCATAATGGCAGTTATCGCTCCGCCAAAAAGTCCGCCGGAATAGATAGATAATAAAAATACGAGCGCAGTTAACGGGTCCATTGAATATGTAAACGGCAGCATTAGAGCTATACCAAGCGTTCCTGTCAGGCCTGGAAGAGCGCCGAGCACCAACCCAAAGAATACTCCGCAAAACATATACATTATATATTTGGGAACTAGTACAATAGCAAAACCTTCAATAAAGGGGGTGTAGTCCATCTTAAATGCCTCCTTACGCTAAAAACCCAGAATTCCGCCTGGAAGCGGAACCATAAGTACGACTTTAAATGCAAGATATAGGACCGCGGAGCTGACAACGGAAAAGCATACAATTACCCAAAACTTACGAACATTGAGGATGTAAAGCATCGCCCCCATAAAAAAGATGCTCGTAAGCACAAAACCCAGATACTGGATTATCCATACATAAAGCGCCGTCATGCAAATAATCCCTGCCTCTTTGAAGGGAATTTTGATTCTACTGCCGACAGTATCACGGCATATTTTATTATCGGAATGTTTTATTTTTTTATAACGGATGATTTCAACGACAATAAAATATAAATAAAACACTAGTATCAGAAGGCAAACGGGTTTTATCAATATTTTATCTATGGGGTCGACATTGAGACTTTCCATATAATACGCAGCTGAAAGAATAAGAACCACACTTGGCACAAAGAGGGACACCATTAGTCTATACATTACCAATCCTCCAAACCTGAGAAAATAAAACAGGCTAAGGGCAGAGTCAATTTATAAACAAATGCTGACCTTAGCCTATCGTACCCAAATGCTAATGTTTAACGACTAATTCGTCCTTGTATTTTTCCACAAGCTCATGTATGGACCTATTTACTACCGCGCTCTTTTCCGGTCCTATATATTGATTGATCGGGGCCTGTTTGGAATCAACAAGGAATTTTTTATATTCCGGATCATTCAGCGCCTGCTTATATGTATCAAGTAATTTTTGGTATCTTTCAGGATGTTTCTTTTTCAGGTCTGAATGTACAGCAATAAAGGTGCTCATAGAAAGATCAGGAAATTGCTTGCCGTCAAACGCTTCAGCAAATGTCGGAACGCTAGGGAACAGCCCGCTTCTCTTCGTTCCCAATATAACCAGAATTTTAGCCTTGCCGGCAACGGAAATATCTCCGCTTGAATTTCCAATCATAAAATCCAAATGTTCTCCAAGCAGGGCAGTCCTAAGAGCGTTACCGTTGTCATATGTGATAGATTTGAAATTCAAACCATATTCTTTTCTTAAAATGGATGCCGCTATATTCTGCGGCCCACCGGCGATATATCCGCCCTTTAGAGTGCCGGGATTTTTTCTTATCGCATCAAAAAGTGATTTTACATCTTTATACTTTGAATCATTCAATACGACAAGCTCTATCGCATCTTCTTGCTGGATATTGATGACCTCAAACTGATCAAATTTATATTTAGCATTATGAGTGAGGATATTAGAACTGAAATATACCTGGCATCCCAAGTATATTGTATTGCCATCGGCCGGCAGTCTTGAATATATCGTAGTCCCAACTTGACTGGAAGCTCCATCTCTGTTATCTATTACGATCGGTACGCCAAGATATTTTTCCCAATATTTTGCTAATCCACGCCCCATTGAATCCGACGATCCGCCCGCTTTAAACGGAATTAGCATGGTAACTTTACCTGAAGGCCATTCTGCCGCGCAAAGTTTGCCAGGAGAGGCGAATACACTAATAGCTAAAAGCAAAATAAAGATACCTAATATCGCCAGTTTTTTCATAATAAACAATAACCTCCTATTTTTATTTTTATTGCTTATTCTATAAACCCATTTTATTGATTTATGCTTAAACTCTAAATTAATGTTGAAAAATTTATGTAACATTTTTATTTATTATCCATAACATGTTTCTTTTTGCATGGTTTTGAATATAAACAGTGTGAAATATGATTATATACGGCACTTTTGTGCCGTATATAATCTATGCTATTGCCCTATTCTTATTTTTTAAGCTGTCTGACGACGTCGATAACGGTGCCGTCTCTCCACTCGACTACTCCTATTATCCGGTCTGTGGTCGCCACGGGATCGGTCGGGCCTGACATTTTCTTCGCCCTCGCAGCCAGCTCTTCCATGCTGATTATGGGCAGTCCCTTGAGACCAGATACGGCGTCTAACAGGTCTTTTCTTCTCGGGTTGAGGGTGACTCCGTATTCGGTCACTATGGCGTCGACTACTTCTCCCGGTGTGGTGACGTTGTAGACTTTGTCTGTCA
>JAEXBS010000078.1 GCA_023393915.1 Bacteroidota bacterium
TACTTTATAAGCACAGTAAGAAACTTGCTGACTATGATTATGCAAGTGAAGTAGATGTCAATATTCTTGGACACATATTTGAAAATTCCCTGAATGAAATTGATGAAATAAAAGCACAGTTAGAAGGGCATGAAATTGACAAAACAAAAACCAAGAGAAAAAAAGATGGTGTTTTCTATACACCAAAATACATTACCAAATACATCGTTGAAAACACTGTAGGTAAACTTTGTGATGAAAAGAAAGCAGAGTTAAACATCATAGAAGAAGAATATTTCACTGATAAGAAAAGACAGCAAAAAACCAAAGAAATACTTCTTGGTAAAATCAATACTTATAGAGATTGGCTACACCAAATTACCATTATTGATCCTGCCTGTGGTTCTGGTGCTTTTCTTAATGAAGCCTTAAATTTTTTGATAAATGAGCATAAGTATGTGGATGAACTTGAAGCCAAATTAACTGGTTCTTCACTTGCTTTTGGCTATCATTCTGACAGTATTTTGGAAAACAATTTATTTGGCGTTGACCTTAATGAAGAATCTGTAGAAATTGCCAAACTTTCTCTGTGGTTAAGAACAGCAGTTCCTAATAGGAAACTGAATGACTTAAATAATAACATTAAGTGTGGCAATTCATTAATTGATGATCCAGAGGTTGCTGGAGACAAAGCATTAAATTGGGAACATGAATTTCCACAGGTTTTTGCTAGAGGTGGTTTTGATGTGGTTATTGGTAATCCACCTTATGTTTTTGCCAGAGAAAATTTTGAAAATAAAGAAAAAGAGTTCTACTCAGATAATTATGAATCAGCAAAATATCAGGTAAACACTTACATTTTATTTATTGAAAAATCTTTTAAAATTCTCAATAATAATGGGTGTTGTGGCTTAATTGTGCCAAACTCTTGGTTAATGACATATTCAGGAAAAGGTTTGAGAAAATATTTATTAGATAATGTTTCTATTTATCAAATAGTAAATTTATTAGGACATTCTTTTGAAAGTGCAAATGTTGAAACAGTCATAGTTTTAGGGGCTTCTGCAAGAAAGAATGGAACTGTTGCAATTTTACAAAATATGGGAACTGAATTTAATTTACTCCATAATAATAATATATCTGATTTTATAGAAAATGAAGGATATGAATTTACAGTTTTCAATGACCAAAACTCAACTCAAATAATCAATAAAATGACTTCTAATTCAGTAATTTTAGATGAATTAGTTGAAATAAAAGCAGGGCTTCAAGCTTATGAAAAAGGGAAAGGAAATCCTAAACAAACAGTAGAGGATGTTAATAATAGACCTTATGACTTCAAATATAAATTTGATGACACAACTTTTGAATATTTAGTAGGAGCTGATGTTGGAAGGTATTTACTTAATTGGTCAGGTGAATTTTTGAAGTATGGTGATAATTTAGCTGCACCAAGAAGCATCAATTTGTTTGATGGGAAAAAAATAATAATAAGAGAAATAACAGGACAATTTCCAAGATGTATTGTTTCTACTTATACAGACCAATTTTTTCTCTACAATAGAAGTAATATTGGAATTATAGAAAAAGAAAATTTTAATATAAGTTTAAAGTATGTTTTGGCTGTCTTAAACAGTAAACTTGTATCATATTATTTCATAAAAAACACTGCAAAATCAGTTAGAAAATTATTCCCAAAAATAATTTTGAATGATTTGAGAAAGTTTCCTTTTAAGAAATTATCAAAAGAAAATCAAGAACCCTTTGTTAATAAGGTAAATTTGATACTAATGTTGAACAAACAATTACAAGAAATTTCAGATAAATTTAAAAGAACCATTACAAGGAATTTTGAAATAGAAAATCTTTCAAAAAAAATTCAAGAGTGGTATAATCTCTCTTACCCAGAATTTATTAAAGAACTGGCAAAACAAAAAATAAAACTATCCCTTTCAGAGGAAGCAGAATGGGAAGATTATTTTAACCAAGAAAAAGCAAAAGCACAAAACCTAGAGTCTGAAATCACCAAAACTGATAAAGAAATAGACCAAATGGTTTATGAACTGTATGGGTTGAGTGAGGAGGAGATTAAAATTGTGGAAGGGTAATGGAAGAAAAAATTGAAAATATAAAAGACTTTTATAGTCGTTGGGAAATCAAACTTGATGATGAACAAGGCTGGCAAATTTTTAGAAAAAGAGTTACCAATGCTTTAGGAGTTTTTGAATTTAGCCTCAACACTAATGAGGCTGAGACAGATTTTTTTGACTATATTGGTGAAATACACGAAAAGGAAATCTTGCCAGGTTTTAGAAACCCTTTTGGTAAGACTTCAGAAACAAAAATCTATTCTCATTTCCTGAATGAAAATAGGAGGGTAGAATTTATTATGCTGATTGAAGCAATATTTATGGTTTCAACTTTCAAAGAAGAACAAAAAGAGATTTTCTATCAAAAAGTAAAAGACGCAATTAACATTTCAAGAATTCAAATTGAAATAATAAAGAATAATAATCAAATCATAACTTATCAGAAAGGGAATGAATTTTTTGATAAACATCTTGTATATGATGTATTAGACTGGTTATCACAGTATCCATCAGTACATGAAAAATATCAATTAGCACTTTCTCAAGTTGGTCAAAATGGAAATGAAAGAGTTGTTCTAGATAATCTAAGGTTTGCAGTTGAACAATTGCTGAAAACCATTTTGAAAAATAATAAGAGTATTGAAAAACAAAAACCTGAAATTTTAAAATATCTTAAAGAATTTGGTGTTTCAATTGAAATTAGAAACCTATTTTTTTCAGTTCTTAATTTTTATGAGAATTATCAAAATAATAATGTTAAGCATGGAGAGAATATTGGAGGGTATGATGTTGAATTCATGCTTTATCAAACAGGTATAATGATCAATTACATTCTTAAAAATAGTAAAACCACCCCACAAAAGTGAGGTGGTCTGCTTAACTCAAAAACCAATGATAATCGGAATTACCATTGAGAGCTTTCTGAATTCCTTTGGAAAATTCAAAGGCGTTCAGATTTCTGTCGAGGAACGAATCGATGTAGGAAGATTTGTTTGCCTGCGTGAATAGGTTAAATATCCGCCATAAATTTATTCGTCCTTCTTCATCTCTGCTGAAATTTTCATCCTCGTAAAAACCTTTAGCCATTAGATTTACATGGGAATCGTTAAACTGCAGTTCCGGAATTTTGGCTTTCTCTTTCTTTGGTAAGTGTTGATAAAGCCGTGCCTTGCCTATTAACTGTGCAAATTGGTGTTCAGATAGTGAATGATAGGTTAGTTCCTTCATTTCCATTAAATGCAGTTCCGCATTATATTCCTGCATCGTTTGTGTAATACGCTTTTCCAATTCAGAAACTGAGGAGACTCTTAAATCCGAAATGAAGCCATCTGACCAAACACACATATTACTACAAACCTTATTTTGGAAGCCAATGAAAAACTTGAAGCGTTCCATAGTCTTCTTGCTGTAAAGGTTTTCCAAGTTATAGCTACGAACACCTCCAAAACTCAATGTCAGTTCATTCCCATTTATTTCATCTCTAATGCTAGTGATATTCCCCGCAAACATCATTCGTTCATAATAAATGGTCTTGTGGTGATCCTGGAGATCGTTAACCTTAAGGTGTAATGCATCGGGAGTTCTACCTTTAATCTGGTGGCTAACTCTAATGTCAGGCGTTGTGATTACTTCATGGGGAAACACCCTACTTACACAGTTCATAACTGATTCTATAAATTCCTGGTGTGCAATGGTCAACTCATTATCCTTGCTGAATACAGGTATAATGCAATCATTCTTAAGGTGTTTGAAATCAACCTCTATAGTATTTGCTTCTATAAATGGTTTTTTTTGAAAAATTGCGTTGCCAGTCGTCTCCTGGCGAAATACCTTCAGATCTCTAAGATCTATATTTCTGCTATTTTCTTGTATTTCTCTTGGAGATTCTGGCACCATCTCAAAAGCTTCCTCCGGTGACGCTCTATACGTGGTTGCTTCCATTTCTTGAAAAGGTGTTTGGGTTAGGTGTTTGCATTAATTTTCTCTTCTGAATTTCATATTGTGGCCTTAACGTCTCCTGAAACTCGGGATACTGCTTATACAAAGCCAAGAGTGTACTAATATTCTCTGCTTTTCTTATTCTGTCTAGTACTTGATCTAGAGGAGATTTTTTTCCTGAAGGTACTTGTTGGTCTATTGTGAAATCCTGATTACACCATTCTAGTATTCTAATACCAGTTTCAGGTGTGATTTTAAACTCTGGTTTATCCATGAATAGTCCCGTTCTGTCTTTTGATGCGGTAGCATAATGCTTAATATCTAGATCAAGAACCAAAGTAAACTCAAAATCTACTCCATCTCTTTGCACCGCTTTTAAACCAACCTTTTCAGGTATGAATTTTCCATCTTTCTGATTGAGAACATAATCCTGCTTTGTTCTCATGGTTGCAAGCACATGGGCATTAGATTGTAGGATTTTATCCATAAAAGTCTTCTCCAGCGGTTTAATCTTTGCCCAATTGGTAAAGGAATTACCTGCTAAAGAAGAGTGATAGTCCAAGAGATAATCCCAACAGTGACTGATGCTGTCGATAATGATAACTTCCATTCCTGCCTTCTCACAGATTTCGATGGCTTCGACATACTGCTGTGGCGTAAATGGAGGTCTTAAAGAGATTACATTGTAGTTTCCAAGATGCGCATAAAGGTCTGCACTACCGTTCTCAGTATCTATTACTGCTACACGAGAAAGGTCTCCGTTACAGAGACCTTTTGCTATGAGTATCGCACTCATTGTTTTTCCTGCTCCACTTGGAGCCTGCAGAGCCATCTTGATTTTGGCTTTGCGTCTTTGACTTTGTCTTAGTTGCATATTAATAAATTTAGATTTAACATATAAAGGCTGCATTTACGCAGCCAGTGAATATTTATATTTTATTGAGAAGATTATTTCAACCTATCCGGAAATTTCTCTTGAATTAATTTGATACCCTTCATCGAAATGAGTGGCATATTAACTCCATTTATCGGATTCATCATAAAATGGTCGGGCATATCCCAATAAGGTGCCATGTACCAATTGGTCTTGTCAAGTACTCTTAATTCCCTTAAGATCTCAAGAAGTTTGTTTCTTCCGATTTTTGGGAGATTAAAGATTTTGCTTGCTTCGCCGAAATTGTACCAGTCCTTTGGCTTAACACCATTCAATGTGCCCATGTCATCATATTCAAATATTGAATTTCTCATTTTTTATAATTTTAATAGTTTATTTACCTCGTGGTCAAGAGCATCGTTCCCAAAATCTTTTAAATACGAATTGGTAATTTCTACATTACTATGCCCCATCATTTCACTTATTTTTTCTACACTTGTTCCAGAAAATTTTAATAAAGTAGCAAAGGAATGCCTAGCAACATAAGAGGTTATCGGTACGTCGATTTTTGCAAGTTTTCCGATTTCTTTCAGTTGTTTATTATACCTTAATAATGCTTTTTGCTTACGGTCTGCAATTTGTGTAGGATTCAGGTTTTCTTTAAGTAGGATAGGGAATACATAGGGACTGCTGTTTTTTTGTTTGCTGTAATATGTTAGGATTTCAGCCATCCCATCGTTAATCTCGATATTAAAACTGTGTCGGGTTTTAGATCTTTTGTAGAATATCCGTCCATTGTGAATATCCGTCCACTTCAATTTCATCTCATCCGCAAAATTCATCCCACGTGCATACACTGAGAACATAAAGTAATTGTGCGAATGTATGAGATCTGGTCGCTCACTTAAATCCACATCCCGAAATTTTCTAAAATCTTCTGCTGATAATGCTTTTTTGTTATTATCCTGCTTTAGTTTTGCGATTTTATAATCTTCAAAAGGATAAAATTTTCGACTCATAGCTTTTCTTTTAATTGCGATATTAAACAGGGCTCTGAGGTAGCGCATCTTAAATGCGATTCCGCCGTTTTGATTACCTCTGCTTCTTAAATATACCTCGTACTTGTCCATCAGTTCAGCAGAAATATTCCCAAAGGTTATGTTTTCTCCTGCAAATTTCATGAAGGATCTTTTGGTATCTGCATATGCTTTTGCGTTGGAAACTTTTCCCGACTTCTTCTGCTCATCAATGATTTCCTCAAAAAATAGTTTGACTTTTTTCGAATTAATTTCATCCTTCCCACGAAATTTATTTTCAAAATCTTCCAGAGAATAATTGATGCCGGCGATCTTAAAATCCCGTATTATTTGTATGGCTTTAGATTTTAAACTTATAAGAACTTCATTGTCAACCTTGTGAGATTTATGACCTTTCAAGAATTTTTCATTCTCAAAGTGTTCTTTTAAGCACTTGATTCCTATAGAAATATTTTTGCGCTTCCGGTCTTTAATGATTTGCAAATACACGGAATATTGACCGTTAGACAGGGGTTTACTGTCAATCACAAATTTTATGCTCGAATTCATTTTAATAATATTTAATTGGTTAAATACTGCCCTAAAAAATATAGGGCAGTGTTGCAGAAACTGCGGAAATTGCAGTGTTGCAGAAAAAAGTTAGAAATAGTTTTTATCTCTCCGGTAAAGACCGTGACCTACAGAATGAATGATTTTCATTTGCTTCCACTTCTTTAGTTTGTCGTCTAAGGTTCGGATGGCAACCCCAAATCGGAGTGCAGCTTCTACCGCTTCTTGTCGACTGAATCGGGGTTTTAGCGCAAATAATATCTGTTCATCGGTATCCGATAAAATAGAATTGTCAAAGCTATAGTAAACTATTAGAGCGTGCTTGATGAAAATGCTGGTAAGTTTTTCGGCAACCAGATAGTCATTATTACTGCAGATAATTTTATTCGTTTCTGCAAGTTTATCCATATTTCTTATCGCACTAAGAGTCATTGCCAATTTAAACTGTATCAGCGCGTACCGATTGAGATTTGAGATAAATCCCTGGGGATGATTTTCAAGAATATCGGTGTGAATAAATCTAAATTTGTTAATAAATCTTTTTTCTTGGTTTTCAGTAAATTGAAACAAAATAGGTTTGGACAACTTCGTAAGTTCTCCATAAAGAATATGAAGCTGGTCAGCAAAATCCTTAAAAGGTTTGTCGGGGTCTGATTCTGCTTTTTCGAATACATTTCTAAAATGTGGAGTATCATCGAATGCGTACACTAGAAATCTCGAGAATAGACCGTTTTCTTTGGATTTAATGATATTTTTAAACTGCTCCGGTGTTCCGCTCAAGAGGAGAGAGAGTTTGGGGTTTTCAATCTCAATGAAAGTATCATTTTCTTTTCTGACTACGGAAATTGGCTCGTGATGAAATGCTGCCCTTAGAATAGGCGAATAACTAGACCAATCATTCTGCAGCATATTTCCGATAGTGTCTGCCTCTGTCTCAATCATTAATAAACCGTCAGGAGAAGATTTCATTAAGGTATACAACCGCGCTGAGGAAGTATCGCCCGCTAGAATCTTGATCTGCATCTCAGGCTTTGGATCATTGGTTTTTTTCTCTTTTACATCGGTTTTCCATTTGTCGATTGCGGAAATGCTATCCTTCGCCAACTTTTCATGTATAGGCTTTACAAGCAGTCTTGCTTTGTTCATTACGCCCTTTCCTGATGCGGCAGGAGCAGAAACCATCACATAAAGATTTGCATAGTACAACCGTTTGTCATAATACCCTGCAATTTTTGGCAGGCAACTGCTAATTGCGCCCAAAGCGGATACTAATACCACATCCCGTTCTCGCCCTTTGTACTCTAAGAGAAATGGGTGAAGAATTTCAGGTAATCTCTGATAAATATATGCGGGAATATATTCATTTCTTATTCCATTGTATAACTGCTTATTTTCCATCTCCTGTAAATTTTGCAGTTAATTCCTCCTCTCTTTGAGTTACGGACTTTACTTCATTCTGAAGCATCCATTTGTCAAGATCTTCACGTTTGAAATATATTTTCCCACCATTGGGTTTGTAAAAAGTGATAGCACAGGAAGAAGTAAGCTTATAAAGGCTACTCTCCGAAATTCCGAGATAATCAGTAGCTTCTTTGAAGGTTAGAATTGTTTTCTGCTCTATTACCTTCTCATTAAACTCATAATTTTTCATTGTAATATTTTTTAAAATTATGAGGCAAAAGTAAATTCAGAGATAGTAAGAATTTGAGCGGAAAAACTAAAAAAAACGAACTGAAATCCGATCAGTCTGTCAAGTTTTGGATTTAAATGAGATTATTTAAGAATATCTTTACCTTTATGTAGTTTATATATTTGACTTTCGTCGACTTCAATTAGATCATGTCTTTTGGTGGAGGGGATTTGCGCGTGATTTAGAAACTCTCCAATAAATCTGTATATCGTCCTATTGCTTTTTTGAGGATTTAATTCATTTATGTATTTAAACAAGTCATTAACTATGGCAAATTCTATTTTCTCGACTAATATTTGCATTTTGTAATTTACATGTTCGTTAACTGATGAAAAAGTGGATTTCAATGAATCTAAGATATCGGCCAATAGAAAGTGATTTCTAATCGGAATGGTTCCGTCAGAAAATTTGAACGAAATCATTTCAAGTTTTGATATTTTTTCAGCATTATTAAGAATATTAGATAATAATCTAAAGTCATCTGGAATCTTGTCCAGATCTTTAACTATAGGGTCTTGGACAAATTGGACGGACTCGAAGTATGCATAATTAGCCCATAGTAGTGCGTCTATCATTAAATCGATATCAAAAATTAAATCGCAATTCTTCAGAAAATTTTTAAACTCACTAATTCTATTAGCATTTATTAAATATTTAACGTCCGATACCCTAATATGATGCTTTGCATTAGAGAAAATTGTAGGGTCTTGACTAAAGTATTCTAACAGTTCATCATTGTCGTCTGAGAATTTTCGCTGTTTGCTTTCTATTGTTTCTTGAGTACAGTCTAATATTTTAAAGTAATATGATACCATTTTGACCAAATGTTTCAGTATTGTTACAGCCAAAAATAAAAAAAGGATTCCACATTTCTGTGAAATCCCATTGCTAAATGCTCCTCCTCTTGGGCTCGAACCAAGGACCCTCTGATTAACAGTCAGATGCTCTAACCAACTGAGCTAAGGAGGAATGGTTTATTGCTTTTAAGCGTGTGCAAATATAATGTCTTTTTAAAATTTACACAACTATTTTTTCAAAAAAACCTTAAAATTTTCCGGTAATCCACTTAAATATGTCGTTACCAAAGATTAACACCATGAGTCCCAGTAAGAAAATCACACCAATCATCTGTGCGTTTTCTAAAACTTTCTGAGGAACAGGCTTTCCTGTGATAATTTCCCAAAGGGTAAACATGACGTGACCACCGTCAAGACCTGGGATCGGAATTAAGTTTAAGAAAGCGAGCCAGACGGAGAACATTGCTGTGAAGCTCCAGAAAAACTCCCAATTCACCTTTTCAGGCATTTGTTTTATGATTCCAATAGGGCCAGAAACTTTTTTGTAACCTTGAGTCGTACTGTTGAATACAATCTTGAATTGTTTCACTTGCATAACCAAAACATCAATAGTTCTTGTAAATCCTCTCGGGATAGCTTCAAAGAAACTATATTCTTGTTTAACATTCGTTTTTGCAAGTGCAGTGATTAAGGGTTCAACCGATGTAGAGAAACCTAGTTTACCTTCTTTATCTACGAGCGCTTCGGTTTGAAAGGTCTCACCGTTTCGATTAATACTTAAAGCAACGGTCTGGTTCTTTTTATTTTCTAATTCTCCGGATAATTGATCAAAGAAAGGGGTTGGCTTATTGTCAATAGCTACAATTTGATCTCCTTTTCTTAGAGAAGCCTTACTGGCGCCAGAGCCTGCAACTACACTATCAATGACTGTAGGAAAACGCTGTGAAAAGTAAGCTCTTGCTTCATTTGCTTGCAAAACATCTCTTACGCCAAGTTCATTCACAGGAAAGGTTACCTCATTTCCATCTCTTAAAACAGTTACTTCATCTGCAAAAAGCATATTAACCATTGAGGTCTCAAAGCGTGGCGAAGGTTTACCGTCAATGGCAAGAATTTTATCCCCTGTTTTTAGTCCCATTTTTTCTCCTTCTGCAGAAACAGCAATACCGTTTTTGAATTTAGTATTGTCGTGGTATTCCTCCCCTTTAAAGAAGGAAAGAGACGAGTAAATAAGCCAAGCTAGAAAAAAGTTCACTGTAACTCCTCCTAGCATGATGATTAGTCTTTGCCATGCGGGTTTGCTTCTAAACTCCCACGGTTCTGCCGGCTTTTTTAATTGCTCGGTATCCATACTTTCATCGACCATTCCAGCAATTTTAACATAACCTCCTAGCGGAAGCCATCCTATACCGTATTCGGTTCCTCCAATTTTTTTCTTAACGATAGAAAACCAAGGATCAAAGAATAAATAGAATTTTTCCACTCGGGTTTTAAACCATTTTGCAGGAAGGAAATGTCCTAGTTCGTGAAGTACAACAAGTATAGAGATACTAAGAAAAAACTGTAATAATTGAGCAAAAGTCATTATGTCTAATAAAAATAAGTTGGGCAAAGGTAAGTATTATCAAAAGCATGCCAAAACAATTGCCTAGCAAAAGCAAAGGATGAATTACCATCTAACAACTATATGAAAAAATAATCCACTATAGCGCTTTTACATTATAGTGGATTATTAAGTTTTGTTGATTATTACGTTTCGCTCAACAAAGAGCAACCATTAGAAAGTAAATCTAAATCCTGCTGCAAAACGTCCAGCTTCAGCGTCGGAATGGTCTCCAATTATGAATCGTGGCCTCCAGTCCATTGAGAAATCAAGTGGAGCCCCAGGAATTTTGTAATCTAGACCAAGCATTGCAGATGGTGCAAATTCAGTAAATCCATCACCGAAAATAATACCAGGTCCTGCTCCAACATACCATTGCAGGTTATTAGCGCCAGGGAATGGCTGGTGGTATTGATAATTGGCTTGTAAAACAGTTGCTCCATCACCGAAAAGAACTCCGAATTCCCCAGCATGGTTCGCTTGGAAGAAGTGCTTAACGTGAGGACCTACGAATGTGGAACCATCTCCAAAATCAACAAGTACACCTGCTCCTGTTTTGTAAGTTTGAGCTTGCATTTGGGTCACTCCAAACATCATTGCAACTGCAAAGGCAGCGCCAGCTAAAATCTTTTTCATAATTAAATTATTTTTAAGTTGTATAATTGTTTGTTTTATTGGTTTTATAGATTAATTGAAACGCCAATGCTTCCATTGTTGCCAATTTCGGCAAAAGCTCCAATGCGATCATTAAAGTAATATCGCGCTCCGATATGAGCGCCAAGTCCAAAAGTATTACCTAGAAGTCCCAAGTCAACACCTGGATATATATCCCATTGAGAGGGAAGATTCAATGCTTCCTGCAAATGGAAATTAGCACGTCCAAAAACGAAAAAATTACTATCTTCCTTGTAATCGCTAAAATAAATATTAGCTCCAGCCCCTAATGATACAACTTCACTGATTCCGTAGTCATAGGTTCCTGTGATTCCTGTTCCGTTCCCCCAAGCGCTTAACCCAATTTGTACTTTTTGATCGCCTTTGCCGTTCCAAGCCTGTGCAGAAATAGTTGCTGTGGTAAGTAACATGGAGAAAACTAAAACAAGTTTTTTCATAATTTTATATAATTTTAATTGTTTTGGTGTTAAAATCAAATTTGAAGCCAAAATGCGTAAATTAGATGGTAAAGTGTAAATTTTAGAATAAAAATAGAAAGATTTAAAAAGTATTCAATGAAAGTAATCGGCATTAATTTGGATATCCAATGGCATGACAAAGAGCTAAATTTTCAATATATAGAAAACAAAGTCAGGAACTTAGATGGTGATCTATTTGTGCTTCCGGAGATGTTCTCTACGGGCTTTTCAATGGAGCCAGATGAGGTAGCGGACCGTAACTTAGAGAGCCTCGACTTTTTAAAAAAGATGGCAAATTGGAAGAAGGCAGCCTTTTGCGCTTCAGCGCCTGTCTATGAAAACGGGCATTTTTGGAACCGTATGTATTTTGTACACCCCGATGGTAGGACAGAAAACTATGATAAACGCCATCTTTTTTCTTTCTCTGGAGAAGATAAAGTGTATAGTGCTGGAGATCAGCGTGTCATTGTTTCTTATAGAGGAATAAGAATTTTACTGCAAGTTTGTTACGATCTTAGGTTTCCTGTTTTTTCCAGAAACCAGGAGGATTATGATGCAATTGTCTATGTGGCCAATTGGCCTAAGAAGCGAGTACACCATTGGGAAGCACTATTAAAGGCTAGAGCAATTGAAAATCAAGCGTATGTGTTTGGAGTAAATCGGACCGGAACCGATGGCAATGGACTAGAATATCTATCTAGTAGTTATTTTTATTTTGCTGACGGTAAGGAAATAAGTACTTCGGAGGAATCCGTTTTGTCGGCAGAACTTGATAAAGAAGCCTTAGATAATTATAGGGAGCACTACAGTTTTCTAGGTGATCGGGATCGATTCACCATAGAAAAGTAGAATAAGAAAAGTCCCCCTTAGTTTGCGAATTTTTCTAGAAGCTGAGTAAGGGTTTGTACATCGTGCACACCGCTCTGTTTGTATAGAAGTTCACCCTTTTTGAAAACAGCAAGAGTAGGAACACCCCGTACACCGTATTCTGAAGCGATTTTTGGATATTGATCGACGTCGATTTTAACAATGCGTGCTCGCTCTCCGATCTTCTCTTTCACTGTGGTCAGCACCGACGATTGAACTTTGCACGGTTGGCACCAGGTGGCAAAAAAATCGATTAAAACAGGTCGGTCTGAATGGATGAGTTCTTGAAATTTTTGAGACATTTTAATAAAATCTTAATCTTACCAGTTATTTGTTACTTTTTGGGTTCTCCTTTTTTAAAGATAATAGTAGATAACCCATTACCATCCCGTACAACGTAGAATTAATGGGCTTGGAAGTAATTGAGCAAGAACCGGAGTTGCATCCTATAAAATAATAATAAGCAAAACCTATAATTCCTCCTAGAATAATACCTAATAAAGGCAAACGGTATTTTAAAATGAAATCCACGATCTTAATTGTTGGAGCAAAAATCGCCACCTTCGTTTAAAGGAAGGGAAGAATCTTTCTTGATGGCATTAAATCCACCTTCCACTTCTTTAAAATTTCTAATTCCTCTAGAATTAAGGATGCTTCCTGCAATCATACTGCGGTACCCTCCTTGACAATGTAGAACGATGTTGTCTTGATCTTTGATTTTTGTAGTCCATTGGGAGATCTCACTTAAAGGTAAGTTTACCGCTCCTTCTAGGTGTCCTTTTTCAAATTCAGATTCCTTTCGTACGTCTAAAATAAAGGTATTTGGATTTATTTGGGTTTTAAGTTCACTTGCGGGAATCCTGTTGATTTCGTCAATTTCTTTACCTTCTTCGATCCACTGATTCATTCCACCTTTAAGGTATCCAAGTACGTTGTCAAAGCCAACACGAGAAAGTCTTGTAATCGCTTCTTCCTCTGTTCCTTGGTCTGTAACTAAAAGCAGGGGCTGCTTCACCTCAACAATCATGGATCCTACCCAAGGAGCAAAATCTCCTTTTAAGCCAATATTAATAGAGTTGGGAATAAAGGCTTTATGAAAATCTGCAGCGTTTCTAGTATCTAAAATGAGGGCCCCACTGTTTTCTGCAATCTCTTGAAATTCTGCAGGTGAAAGCTCACGTAAGGATTGGTCTAAAACTTTATCAAAACTTTGATACCCTTTTTTATTCATTTCTACATTCATCCCAAAGTACTTGGGAGGAGCTGACAGTCCATCTAACACCGCTTCAATAAACGATTCTCGGTTAGGTTGGTTCAGAGCATAATTGCTTTTTTTCTGATTACCTAAGGTGTCTACCGTTTCTTTCTGCATGTTTTTTCCACATGCAGAGCCTGCGCCATGAGCCGGATAGACTAAGAGATCATCTGGTAACGGGAGAATTTTTGCCTCAAGACTATCGTAGAGCATGCCTGCGAGTTCTTGCTGTGTGAGATTGGCGTCCTTCTGAGCTAAATCTGGTCTTCCAACGTCTCCTAGAAACAGAGTGTCCCCTGAAAATATGGCATGAGGCTGACCTTCTGGGTCTATTAATAGGTAAGTGGTACTTTCAAGGGTATGACCTGGAGTATGAAGAACTTTAATTTGAGCTTTTCCTAGTTGAAGAACCTCCTCATCCTTTGCAATATAGGCTTCAAATTCTGGATTTGCAGTTGGTCCGTAAACTATCGGAGCTCCTGTTTCTCGGCTTAAGTCTAAATGTCCTGACACAAAATCTGCATGAAAATGGGTTTCAAGTATATATTTCAAAGTGACGCCATCTTGTTTTAAACGCTCCAAATAAGGTTTTGTCTCGCGCAAAGGATCAATAATCACCGCTTCATTTTCAGAGACAATATAATAAGCGCCTTGCGCTAGACATCCTGTGTATATTTGTTCCACTTTCATCATAGTTCAATTTAAATTTGACCAGGTTAATGCAAATTTCGTTTAATTTTTTTTAACCGAAGTACTCTCCCTCTAGATTGTGTTCATTGATGCGGTCAATTAGTTGTCTACTGGGAGGTATTTCATTGCGTTTCCTTCTGCATCAGATAATTTCCCTCCAATATTTCCTGTTCCCATTTCCCACTTAAGTTCTTCGTCAGCAAATACCGGATTGCCTGTGGTGGAGACCGTTTTTGCTTCTAGCTTTCTTCCGGGTTCTTGGTTTTTCTGGATTTCTACAGCGACTTTATCTCCTAAGGCTAAGTAGGTCACACGAAGGGTATCGCCTTTACTGCTGTGTAAAATCTGAGTTTCTTGTCGACTGTGAATTTCTACTTCGTTTTGCTCAGAAGAAGCTTCAATTTTCTGATTTTCTTTTGTACAGCTCAATGCAAAAGCAAGGCAGGCAAATGTTAATATTAAGTTTTTCATGATAATGGAAGTTATTTTATTAAAATTTCACTAACAATAATAAGGACACCCATGGTCAGTACAAGATAGCCAAACAAGGGTTTTAATTTTCTAGATTCGATTCGTTTGGAAAAGGCGACACCTACTAAGATGCCAATGATGGATAAGGAAGTGAACAGTAGTAAAAAACCCCAATCTACAGCTACTTTATCTAATGATGAAATAAATCCTATGAGGGAATTCACTGAAATAATGAAAAGCGAAGTTCCCACAGCCTCTTTCATTTTAACCCCCATGAGCATGACCAATGCGGGTACGATCAGAAACCCTCCGCCTGCACCTATAAAACCAGTAACAATTCCCACAAGCAGTCCTTGAGAAGCCAGAAGGGTTAAATGACCTCCCACTTGAGCGGTACGAGGTACTCTTTGCTTCTTTTGTATCATTTTGATGGCCGCAATAATCATAAGAATGGCAAAGAGCAAAAGAATGAACATTTCATTGGTCACGGTGATTCCCCATCGGTTAATGATATAGGGCGGTAAATGGGGTAGGACCACTCTTCTAGAGAACAATATTCCTAAAACCGAGGGCAAGCCAAATTGTAGTGCCGTTTGAAATCGAACGTGTCCTTGTCGAATAAAGCTGACAGACCCTACACTGCTCGTCACTCCCACCACAAAAAGTGAGAGCGCTGTTGCAGTAATTGCATCAATTTCAAAAAGGTAAGCAAAGACCGGTACACTTAAGATACTTCCTCCACCTCCTATTAGTCCCATGATAATTCCAATGAGAATGGCAAAGAGGTAACCGATTGTATGCATAGAGTCTATTAAGTTTTTGAAAAATGGGATCTTTTATTCAGGGAAATCAAGCAAACTTACAGAATTTGTTCAATTCTATGTTGAACTGCACCAATTTCAACAGATGCTCCTAAAGTAGCTTTTGCAAAAGACTTAAAAATAGGAGCTTGGTCGGAAAACGAGACGACTAGTTCTTGTCCGATTTTGGTTTGTGGGAGGGATACTCCCACAAAAAACCAATTGTGGTTCGTTCTAAAAAGTGCGCCTTTTTCAATGGTTTCATGAGAGGCCTCTTTTTCACTTTCCAAAAACTTTAAATCCGTAGTCGCTTCTCGAAGAAGTTTTTCAAAACGTAGTTGCATGTCTTTAGCCTCGGTTTGTCTAGAATAATCTTCAGGGTCACGAGTAGCTTCTTCATCCAAATCAGAAGCGATTTGATACCGCTGTACTGATTCTTTTAAGTTGTCTATTATTGTCTGCTGCTGAGCAATCAGCGCTGTAAGTATATCGTTTCTATTCATTGGTGTTTTGTCTAGGTATTCTAACAAATTTACAAAAAAATAGCAGTAATTGTACAGGAGATCTTTCCCGTTTTAATCAAATGGTTTCTCATAATCTTTTTTAAAAGCGAAAAGAAACTCCAATTTCGAGGTTTCTACCTTGAGCCTGAATTCTTTTTTGATTCTCTTGAATCATGGTTCGACTTAAGTGCTCGCTATAGGTAGTGTTGAACAAATTGTTTATGGCGAAAAAAAGCTCTGTAGTATTGTTTAATTGGTAGTTCATGTCTAAATCTACAACCGTAAAAGCTTTGGTAGGAAGTTCTGAAAAGCTGGGATCAATACGGGTTTGTTTAGCAGCATGGCGAACTAAAATTCCTGCATGAAATGCTTCCCAGTGGTATTGAGTTTTCCACCTTAGGTCCAAAGGTGCAATTTCCGCTAAAGGTGTTTTTTCTTTTCGGTTTTCGCCGTAGGTGTAAGCTAGGGCGAGAGAGGAATCCCAATGTGGCGAAAATCTTACTTGCGTTGAAGCTTCGGCTCCCACTTTAAGAACTTGTTCTATATTGACGTATTGTCTTACGCCCGGACTCATCATCGTAGATTTTTTAATGTCTGAGCGTATTCTTCCAGAAATGTAGTCCGTTAAATGGGAATAAAAAAAGGTGGTTTGGAAGGATAGATCTTTTGCTCGGTATCCGAAAATCAGGTCCGCTTGAAAATTGGTTTCTGGTTTTAAAAGTGGATTTCCTAGCATTTCGTAATTGTCTTTCCCTACGGGAAACAGATTAATGTAGCGCTCCGTTAAACTAGGGCTCCGCTGAGCTCTTCCGCTCCAAAGTGCTAGAGAAATGCTCGGAGAGAGGTTCTTTTGAATTCCTAAACTCACGCTATGATTTAGATTCTCCTGTTTTTGTTTTCCATAGAGATCTAGAAATAGTTTGGACCAGTCGTGAGCTCCTGCTTGATCATAATCCAAACGATAGGAAAGCGTCATTTTGGTGGAATGAAAGGATTTTTCTACTTGGGTAAACCAACCCAAGGCTCCTATGTATGAATCTTGCCAACTGCTACCTTCTCGATGCATTCCGTGGCCCATATTCATTTGCATGGAGGTGTTTTTAGCTCCTTGAAATTTGTAATCTAGCCCCGTGTAGAGTAAATATCCGTTGGACAGAGCCTTTAGCTCCGCTCTAGCTCCATGGGTTTGTGATTTTACATTGGAAACCATCGAAAGATCAGGGGTGCCCATCGAGTGATCTACAGAAGTTCTAAAAAGCGATAGGTCGATTGATTTTATTATTCCTTTAGGTAATAGAATTTTATGTCGAATTTGAGCCATCCAAGTTTTGTCGTAAAGTAAGTCCATGGACAATGCTGCAAATTCAACATCGCGCGCTTGGTTGGTGGATATTTCTACTTCTGTTGAGTGGTTCGAGTTCCAGAGGAGATGGGTTTTGTTTCCCAAATTGTATCGAAGAAAGGAGGAAGGAACTTCATTACCGTCTCCATCCTTATAAGAGTCTGATTTTTGAAGCCCAGCGAACAGAGAGGTATGTAACCGCTTATTTGAGTAATGAAGCCCAGCTTCCGATTTGTGGTGCATTCCATTGGTTTGAAGCGCACTTGAAAACTTTCCTCCCCACTCTGGGTCGTCTTTGAATTCTGGATCCAATGTTTCAAAGTTAATAGTGGCTCCTAGTGCCGGACCGAAGCGGTAGAAGTAAGGGCCCTTGTAAACTTGTGCTTCTTTTACCCTACTTAGGTTGACCTGGCTAATGGGAGGATCCATTCGACTAGGACAAGCGTTAATAGCTCCCATTGCTCCATCAATGGTGATATTGAGTTGTTCATTTTTAAATCCTCGCAGCACAGGATCCAGGCCGTATTGTCCTGCTCTTTTGATGGCACCAATTTCTGGAAGCTGAGTTAGAAATAGTCCTGCGTCATGTGAAAGTCGTTCCGAGTTCTCAGGTGTTAGATCGTTATTAGCGCTAGACTTTAGGTGTTTTATAAGTCTTACGACTTCTAAAGATTGTGTTTTTACACTGTCCTTTTCGGACTGTGCGTAAGAGAGCTTGAGGCCAAATAATGCAGCCATCAAGAAAAGGGTTTTAGACCCGAAATAATGATTCATAGGTATAGATATAAAGTGAATGAAAGAGACC
Source organism: Bacteroidota bacterium (assembly GCA_023393915.1). Taxonomy (GTDB): domain Bacteria; phylum Bacteroidota; class Bacteroidia; order Flavobacteriales; family Weeksellaceae; genus Planobacterium_A. The sequence goes on from JAEXBS010000078.1 coordinate 18,424, forward strand.
TGACTTTTAGATAAAAGCCAAGAGAACTTGTAACATTTTACATCTTATCCTCTGGCGGTTGAGTAGGAGAATCTCGAAGTGGATTGAGCGCCCTAGGGCTTAGGTAAGAGAGGTTTTTTCTGTTATTTTCCTCGCTAATATTTTTGGGTAACTCTAATAGTGTAGGGGATAAAATAATATGAAATTCAAACCCCATTTGAACTAAAGTTAGAGGGATCTTAGATTTCTCTTGCTCTTCTTTGAATTTACACTTGCCATGGCATTCTAGTTCAGGTCTTGATTGATTGACGCAATAGGTTTCGTAAAAGGACTTATTGATTTGGTAATCCACAAATAAGAGCGTGCTCTGCAAGCTGGCTACAAAGGTGAGGAGGGTTAAAAGCAATAAAATCGAGCGTTTCATTTCTATTACAAATGTACATGGAGGTAGGCAATAATACTATGAGGGAAGTCATCTTTTGGAGTTGATATTAATCAGTCATTGAAGGGAATTAACGACCAATTATTAGTGATTACCAAAAAATATCAATTATTTTATGCTAAATTTAACGAGCGAAAATTTACCTTAAAAACTATATATATGCCCGAAAAATCTAAATTTATAGAGGAATTGAACCTGCGTTATTCACCAAAAGGGGAGCATCTGATTTTAGGAAAAGGAATGCTTGAAGGTGAGGTAGTTACAGAGGTGAATGTGACGTTGCCCTTAAAAACGATTAACCGACATGGACTTATTGCAGGTGCTACAGGAACGGGCAAAACCAAAACGGTGCAAGTTTTTGCCGAGCAGCTCTCCCATGCTGGAATCCCTTCTCTTGTTTTAGATATAAAAGGAGATTTCTCTGGTATTGCTAGACCAGGGGAAAGAAATAAAATTATAGAAGAAAGGTACGGTAAGACCAAGCTTAATTGGGAGGCGCAAGACTTTCCTGTGGAACTACTGAGTATTTCTAAAGAACCGGGCGTTCGTCTTCGTGCAACTACAACAGAGTTTGGACCGGTTCTGCTTTCCAAAATATTGAATCTAAACGATACGCAGTCCTCTATCATGTCAATTATTTTCAAGTATTGCGATGATAAAGGACTTCCGCTTATCGATTTGGAAGATCTCAAAAAAGTCCTGCAATACGTAACGGATCATCCCCAAGGGAAAGAGGAGCTATCAAAAGATTATGGATCTATTTCTAAAGCTTCGTTAGGGGCTATCCTTAGAAGTATTGTAGCGCTAGAGCAGCAAGGGGCTACTAGTTTTTTTGGAGAGCCAAGCTTTGATGTATTTGACCTCCTCAAGGTGAAAGATGGCAAAGGAGTTGTGAATATTTTGCGCGTTGCAGATATTCAGAGTCGGCCGCAACTGTTTTCCACCTTTATGTTGTCTCTTTTTGCAGAGATTTACATGAGTTTCCCTGAAGAGGGAGATTCGGGTAAGCCAAAATTAGTTCTCTTTATAGACGAAGCACATTTGATTTTTAAAGAATCATCTAAAGCCTTAGCTCAGCAAATTGAGACGATGGTAATGCTTATTCGTTCCAAAGGGGTGGGGATCTATTTCATTACTCAAGTGCCGGGAGATATTCCTCAAGAAGTGCTCTCTCAGCTAGGAATGAAAATTCAACATGCGCTAAGAGGGTTCACAGCTAAGGACAGAAAAGAAATCACCAAAGCAGTGGAGAATTATCCTATTACTGAGTTTTATGATGCACCCCAATTGATTCAGAATTTAGGAATTGGTGAAGCCTTTGTCACTGCGCTCGATGAGAAAGGGATTCCAACTCCTCTAGTGCATACTTATCTAATATCTCCTGAATCTAGAATGGATGTACTTTCTCAAGGGGAGATAGGGGAACTTGTTTCTTCCAGTAAGCTAGTAGAAAAATACGAAGAGGATTTAGATAAAGATTCAGCGTATGAGCTACTAACAGCTAAAATGGAGAAGGCGGTGGCAGAAGCGCCTGAAAGAGAAAGGAAAAAAGTGGTAAGTAAAGCAGAGCCAAGTGTGCTAGAGAGTGTAATGAATAGTCGTGCAGGCAGAACCTTTACCACTACCTTGGCAAGAGAAGGTGCGAAATTTGTTCTTGGAATGCTTGGTCTTGGAACAAAACGCAGGTGATAAAAATTAAAGCAATAAAAATTATTTATGTATTCCATAATTGATATCGAAGGTAACGGTGGTGGATTTAGAGAAGAGTGTATAATCGATATCGCGATTTACCGCTATGATGGACAAAAAGTAGTAGATCAATTCATCTCGCTTGTTGATCCTGAAGCTGAAATCACGTCATTTGTACAAAAATTAACGGGGATAACCCCAAAAATGGTAGCAAGAGCTCCGAAGTTTCATGAAATTGCAAAGCGAGTTTTAGAAATTACAGAAGGCACAACTCTCGTTGGACACAACATCGAGTTTGATTATCGTATGCTAAGGCAGTCTTTTAGACGTCTGGGCTATCGTTTTGAGATAGATACACTAGATACAATTCCATTAGCCAAAAAGTTAATTCCGGATTTGCCAAGCTACTCACTTGGTAAACTAGTGAAGTCTTTAGGAATACCTTTAACGGAAGCACACCGAGCTGGTGGTGATGCAAGAGCCACTTTAGATCTCTTTAAGCTCTTGGTGACGAAAGACACTGATAATGAAATTATTCAAAAGCACCACGAAGAGACCAACGCCAAAACATATATTAACAAAATCAAGAAGCTAACTCAAGATCTGCCAAGTAAAACAGGTATTTTGTACTATCAAGACGCTCAAGGCGAGATTTTATTAACTGAATACGCAGAAGATATAAATCGAAGTGCTCGCCATTTTTTTAGTTCTAAAGCAAAGCGTTTGCAAGAAGCTCAAAACAAAACGGAGCAGATTCATTTTGATTTGACTCCTAATGCGCTTTTGGCTCAGCTGATGCTACATTCGCGCGGCGTTCAACGCGTTGAAAAGTATCCTTTTATTTTAGTGCATCGAGGAAGAAAATATACTATTGAGAGAAAAACCATAGAAAAAAAAAGCCAGGGGTTACTTCATTTTAAATCCTATACACAAGGACTTAAGGCGCTGACTTTTTTAATAGAGTCAGAGAAGTATAAGGACCCCCAGGATTTGATAAATTACCTTGCTCTTGAAAACCGAACGGAACTGTGGATTTCAGAGGGAAGGGTACTGGGAGAAAAAGCTTTTTATATAATAGATTCCGGCACGATAAAAGGTTACGGGTTTTATGAGCTCCATACTCAAATCCAGGATCTTAAGAAAATTGATCGGCTGACCATACCCGTGCATTCAGGGAAGAAGGATTTTTCAAATGAAATGAAACTTACACTTTTAAAATCGACCGTTAAGATTCATCCCCTACCCCTGAAATAAATTTTTATTACCGTTGTAGGATTAAGTCCAATGGTCTATTTTTGAATAATAATTAAAAGATAGTGGATTTCACTTTAATAAAAGATTGGAAGTCTCGATGAATTCCTTCTTTCAAGCACTATTTCTTTCAGGTTTTTAATTTTTTTAAGCATGACCAATCAAGAACTTTTACAGTTAGCAGAAGAATTCTCAACTCCCCTCTATGTGTACGACACAGAAGAAATAAAAAAACAATACGAGAAGTTAACCCACAGTTTTTCTCCTTCGACTCGTTTTTTTTACGCAGCAAAAGCACTTTCCAATATTAACATACTCAAGTATGTAGAGTCATTAGGTGCTAGTCTTGATTGCGTTTCAATCTACGAAGTGAAATTAGGGTTGAAAGCTGGGTTTCCTTCTGAAAGAGTACTTTTTACCCCCAATTGTGTGGACTTAGCTGAAATTGAAGAAGCTATGGCTCTTGGTGTCCATATCAATATAGATAACATTTCGATATTAGAGCAGTTTGGTAATACCTATGCAGGTAGCTATCCGATTTTCGTGCGTATTAATCCCCATATTTTTGCTGGAGGGAATTACAAAATTTCGACAGGCCACATTGATTCTAAGTTTGGAATCTCCATTCATCAGTTAAGGCATATCGAAAGGGTGATGAAGTCAACACAGTTGAATATAGAGGGACTACATATGCATACGGGAAGTGAAATTAAAGATCCCGATGTTTTTCTTCAGGGTCTTGAAATTATGTTTGAGTTATCGCAGCATTTTCCGGATGTAAAGTACCTCGATATGGGAAGCGGATTTAAGGTACCTTATCAGGAAGGAGATATGGAAACGGATGTTCAGAGTCTAGGTGAGAAAGTCGAAGAAGCACTGGCAAGGTTTTCTAAAGAAACCGGTAGAGAATTTGAACTTTGGTTTGAACCGGGAAAATTTTTGGTTAGTTCAGCCGGGCATTTATTAGTGAAAGCCAATGTAATAAAACAGACAACAGCTACGGTTTTCGTAGGAGTTGATTCGGGATTTAATCATTTAATTCGTCCTATGTTTTACGATTCTTTTCATGAAATTGAAAATTTATCCAATCCTTCAGGTCCGGAACGTATCTATACAGTAGTAGGAAATATTTGTGAAACTGATACTTTTGCTTGGGATCGTAAAATTAATGAAGTTAGAGAGTCTGATATTTTAGTCTTCAGAAATGCTGGAGCCTACGGATTTGAGATGAGTTCCAATTTTAATTCGCGGCTAAAGCCTGCTGAAGTAATGGTTTATAATAACCAGGCCCATTTGATAAGAAAAAGAGAAGTGTTTGAAGATTTACTTCGCAATCAAATTGAAGTGTTATAGACCCTTTGAAAATAGAGTTAAGCTCAAGGACTATAAGGTGATTGAATCTTCTTACGAAAACTATAAAAATCCTGCCATTATGGCAGGATTTTATTATCTTTGCAGACTAAAACTGTGTTTTCTCCGTGTTTTTCCCCAGTGTTCTAAGAGGGATAGATGCAGTCAGAGTGGAGTTGACGCGAAAAAAAATGAAGATTGTGCAAGAAAAATATATAGACGAAACCAAGCAAGGAGAAGCCTACGAGTCTGTAGCTAAACCTGGAAATACTAAAAAGCTATTTTTAGAGAGCTACGGTTGCCAAATGAATTTCTCAGATAGTGAAATTGTAGCTTCTATTTTACGTGATCAGGGGTATAATACTACTTTGAAAGTGGAAGAAGCTGATTTGATTTTACTTAATACATGCTCTATTCGTGAAAAGGCGGAGCAAACTGTGCGAATGCGACTCTCCCAATTTAAAAACCAAAAGCAGACCAATCCTTCATTAACCGTGGGGGTTTTAGGATGCATGGCGGAGCGATTAAAGACAAAGTTTTTAGAAGAAGAACATTTGGTGGATTTGGTTGTAGGACCTGATGCTTATAGAGATCTACCCAATCTACTAAAGGAAACGGATGAAGGGAACGATGCTATTAATGTGATTCTTTCCAAAGAAGAGACTTATGCGGACATTTCACCTGTTCGACTGGGTGGAAACGGAGTTACAGCTTTCGTAACAATCACAAGAGGATGCGACAACATGTGTACCTTCTGTGTTGTTCCTTTTACTAGAGGAAGAGAGCGAAGTAGAGATCCCCATTCCATTTTGAAAGAGTGTAAGGAGCTTTGGGAAAACGGATACAAAGAAGTGACGCTTTTAGGTCAGAATGTAGATAGTTATTTATGGTACGGTGGAGGGCCAAAGAAGGATTTTGCTAAAGCAAGTGATCTGCAAAAAGCTACGGCCATTGATTTCGCTCACTTACTTGAGCTAGTGGCTAAAGAGGTGCCTGAAATGCGTATTCGATTTGCTACCTCTAACCCTCAGGACATGAGCATAGAGGTGTTCCACATGATGGCAAAATATCCAAATATTTGTAAATATGTTCATTTGCCGGTACAAAGTGGAAGTAATGCCATTTTAAAAGCGATGAATCGACAACATACTCGGGAGGAATACCTAGAGCTTGTGAATAAAGCGAAGGAAATCGTACCTGAAATTGCTTTTTCTCAAGATATGATTACCGGTTTTTGCGGGGAAACAGAAGAAGATCATCAAGAGACACTTTCTTTAATGAAGGAAGTAAAGTACGACTATGGATACATGTTTGCCTACAGTGAGCGACCTGGAACTCCTGCACACAAAAGACTTAAGGACGATGTTCCTACAGAGGTAAAGCAAAGGAGGCTTTCCGAGATTATAAAACTTCAAGGCGAGCTTTCAAGAGAAAGAATGGCTGGGTATGTTGGTAGAACTCATGAGATACTTATTGAAGGGACTTCAAAGAAGAATGATAATCAGTGGAAGGGAAGAAATTCTCAAAATGCAGTGTGTGTATTCGATAAAGAAGAAGGCCAAAAGGTAGGAGATCTTGTTTCTGTATATGTTTATGGAAACACCCAAGGTACATTGCTTGGAAGGATCGAGGAGTAAATATTTAAAAACAACGCAGAAGAGAGATGACTAATTTGCAATCCATAAAAAATAGATTCGGCATCATTGGGAACTTTCCAATGCTTAATAGAGCGCTAGAGAAAGCCGTCCAAGTAGCACCTACCGACATCACGGTTTTAGTAATCGGAGAAAGCGGTGTAGGAAAGGAATTCATTCCTAAAATAATTCATTCTGAATCCAAAAGAAAGCACCAGCCTTACATAGTAGTTAACTGTGGAGCCATCCCTGAAGGGACAATTGATTCGGAGCTTTTCGGTCACGAAAAAGGGGCCTTTACCGGGGCAACATCAACCAGAAAAGGGTATTTCGAAGGAGCTGACGGTGGAACAATTTTTTTAGATGAGGTAGGAGAATTACCCCTTCAAACGCAAGTACGATTACTGCGTGTTTTGGAGAGTGGAGAATTCATGAAAGTAGGGTCTTCCGTTGTACAAAAAACCGATGTGAGAATCGTAGCGGCAACCAATGTAAATATGTTAAAAGCGATTTCCGATGGTCGTTTCCGTGAAGATCTGTACTATAGACTTAATACCGTTCAAATCGACCTTCCGCCACTAAGAGAAAGAAAGGGAGACATTCATTTGCTTTTTCGAAAGTTTGCTATCGATTTCGCCGAAAAATATCGAATGCCAGAAATTGAACTTTCCTCCGATGCAGTGACCTATCTTGAAGGATATGAGTTTCCAGGGAACATTCGTCAATTACGAAATTTAGTGGAACAAATGACCGTTGTTGAACAGAATAGAAGAATCGATTCTGTGAAATTAGCAGAGTATTTACCGCAAACCACTCATTTGCCGGCTGTTGTTGATAAGAACAAAGCACCAGGTGTCTCCACGAATGAATTTCATTCCGAACGTGAGATCATGTACAAGCTTCTTTTTGATATGCGCAAGGATCTAAATGATTTAAAATCGTTAACTTCCGAACTTATAAAAACTAGGGGAGCTTCTGGTTTGTCCAGCCAAGAGCAGGATTTAATCAACAGGATTTATACCCCGGAAGCAGGGAACTCTAATTCCTTGCTGTATTTTGAGAATCGCACTCCAGTGCAAGGAACGCCTACGCTTATTGGTGGATCTCAATCAGAGGAATATGAGGATGTAGAAGATATTGAAATGGAAGAAACAAGTCCCGCTTCCTTGTCTTTGCAGAACAATGAAAAAGATCTTATTGTTAAAGCTTTAGAAAAGCACAAAGGAAGGAGAAATAAAGCAGCTCAGGAATTAGGTATTTCACAGCGAACCCTTTATCGAAAGATAAAGCAGTATAATTTAGAAGATTAAGTAATTTACAAAACCATGAAAAAAAGGTCTAACAAAATGGGGAGAATCAAGCCTCTTACTATATTTTTCTTTGGTGGAATTTTACTTACTCTAATTATGAGCGGTTGCACGGTTTATAATTTTAAGGGAAATACACTGCATGAAGATGTGAAAACGATCCAAATCAAGGATTTTATAAACAATGCTGCTCTAATGAATCCTACTTTAGCACAGCAGTTTACTATTGACATAAACAATCGTTTTTTGCAAAGAACTACTTTAAAAGGAACCAATCAAAATCCTCACTTGCTGGTTGAAGGCGAGATTGTAGATTATTCAATTTCTCCTACAACGATTTCAGCTCCGATAGGAACGACAGCGGGTGGTCAGATTCAAGCGGCTCAGAACAAACTAACTATTACGGTAAGAATTCACTACGAAAATAGTATTGAGCCAGAAAAAGGTTTTGATAGAACTTACACAGATGAAGCCGTTTTTAGTAGCGATATGGATATTAATGCAATCGAAGCCTCCCAAGTGAAGATTGTAAATGAACGGATTATAAATAAAATTTTCAACGATATTATTGCAGATTGGTAATGATGGACCCTAGAACCCTCGAGCTATTAAAAGAGCCTGAACAAATTTTAGAAGGAGACCTGCTTGTTCTTGAAGAAGAAATTCAGAAGTTTCCTTACGTCCAAAGTCTACGAGCACTCTATCTTAAGGCTACCCATTTGTATAAGAAAGAGGCTTATAACGATGCCCTTTCTAAAGCCTCCGCGTACACAACAGATAAGAAAATTTTATTTCAATTTATCAATGGCTATTCGGAGCCAACGGAAATTGTAGATCAGGTTAAAGAGCAGGATTCCCAAGAAAATATAGGCGAAACAACTAATGCCTTTCAGAAGGTTCAGCCTGAGGAAGTAAGTTATCCTGAGAAGGTTTTTGTGGGCGGGGAAATAAATAGAATTTTATTCCCGGGAGAAGAGGACTTTTTAAGTAATCAAGTGGAAAAGATTGATTGGCAGCAGACAGAGGAATCAGGTGCTTTAGTGACTTATTCTATGGAAGAAAACACCTCTCAATCATCACTTTCCGGTGATGGTCCTAAGACTGATTCTGTTGACACAGAAGTCGAAAGCACCGCAGAATTAGCAGAGGGATTCTCTGAGGAGGAGGTACCACTCAATTTTCATAGTGTTGAGAATTATTTACCGCAAATCCAACCTGAGATTCAGAAGCACGTAGAATCTTACACTCCTCCAAAAGCCAAGAACAGCCACGAGGAAGAAATGCAGAGGTTAATCGCAGAGGTAGAAGCTAAGATGAAGAAGAATAAAACTCAGCAATCTATTTCAAAGATAGTAGAAGAAGAAGCTGAGAGTTCGGAGATAAATTTTGTAGCTCATCAGCCTTTTTTGGATAGTAACAGTAAAGGGATGGAAACTCCTGCAAATACCCAAAGCGAAATTCCTGAAGAGCAGGATCTCCAAACTGACCCAAAAACATCGTGGGTTCCGCTACAAGTAGACTCTCCTAGTTTAGACAGCCAAATAGGTCAGGTTACAAGTGGAAGAAAAGAAGCTGGGTTCCATTTAGAGACTGAAAATAAGGTCGAGGAAAATGAACCAATAGATGTGGAACCGCGTAATGAGGAGGCCTTCGAAGGCAAAGAGACCAATGAGCCAAGCAATGTTCCAGTATTTATTTCTACGTGGCAAAATTGGTTGAAAATTGATCGAACTTCTCAGGGAGAGCCGCAGAAAACGCAGCTCTTGTCCATTGATCAGATTAAAAATAGAGCGATTGAGAAGTTTATTGAAACAGAACCTAAAATCTCTAAACTTAAAGAGGAGCCTGTTCAAGTAAAAGAAAAACCAGACGATATTTCACATCTAATGACCGAAACGCTCGCAGGCTTGTATCTTGAACAAAGACTCTATACAAAAGCTATTAATGCTTTTGAAGTATTAATAGGAAAGCACCCTGAACGTAAAGAATATTTTGAAGAAAAAATAGAATCTATTAAACAGATTCGAACAGGTAAATAAAATGAAAATGGATATAATGGTTATTGTCGGACTGATTCTTCTAGGATTACTCGCAGGCTACTTGAGTGGTTTGGTAGGAATCGGCGGGGGTATTGTAATGGTTCCAGTCCTGGTATTTTTATTTGGATTTACTCAGCACAAGGCCCAAGGGACAACCTTGGCATTACTGATGATTCCTGTAGGTATTTTTGGGGTGATGAACTACTATAAAGCTGGAAATGTTGATATTAGAACGGCACTGCTTCTATGTTGTGGATTTGTCCTAGGTAGCTATTTGGGTAGTAAAACAGCAATTTCACTCTCTCAAGATACCCTTCGAAAAGGCTTTGCTCTTTTAATGTTCGTGGTCGCCATTAAAATGTTTTTTCAAAAATAATTGTACTTACCTATTCAGGTAGTTCTTTTTTCTCAACCGTATCTACCACAATGGTTTTTCCTGTAGATGGTGATTTGCGAATCATGAATCGGTTCCATAGTTTTCTTCCCATCACCCAGACGAAAATTAGCAGTCCTATTGCTAAGATTCCAGCAATTACAGGGGCAGCAATAGATAAGAACGTTAGGAGACCGGCTCCTACGGTCTCCGTAGAAGCCACAGCGGAATTGCCAATTCCTCCGGTACTTGCACTGGAAGCTACTCGTGTGCCTGCAAACCCACTACTAATAGTCGCAGCAGTTCCTCCCCCCGCAATTAAAGCTAAAGCCCATAAAGGAAAGGTGCCTAGGTCGGTAAATTGACTTGCAAACATCAGTGAGCCCGCAATAGTAGCTAAGGGAATAGAAACGGTATCTAATAGATTATCGATAAAAGGAAGATAATAGGCAAGAATTTCAAAAATCATTGCTAGCCCTGTTGCAATCAAAGTAGGGAGACCCGAGAGCCATTCCATAGAAGAACTTAGGGGAATCCATCCTAAATAAGCACCGAGACTTACAAAAAATAAAGGTAGAAAGACGCGGAATCCACTAGCGGCCGCAAGTCCTAGGCCAATAAATCCACTTAATAGGTACGAAGCATAAGGCAATGAATCCAACATGGTTATAGATATTTTATAGCGTATATAGTACAAAAATCATGCTAACAGATCAGTGTCATTTACTACTCTTGTCGCAAAGCTTTAAAAACAGTTTAGAGACTGCTTCATAGGAGGTGGGCATATGAGGAGAGGCCCAAAAGAGCATTGCTAAAGAATTGGAGCCGAATTTTATTTCAAATTCGTTACGGTTCAAGCGGTACGCTTCCCTTAGCAATCGTTTGATACGATTTCGGTCGGTTGCTTTTTTGAAATGCCTTTTAGATACGGAAACACCAAATTTCCCAATACTATTTTCCTCTTGCGCAATATGAATAATTCGTAAAGGTCCTACCGTTTTCCATTTCCCTTTTTCAAATAGAAGGGAAATGTCCTTTTTTTGTTTGAGCTTTTTTGCTCGAGAGTATCCTAGCGGTTTCACAATGGGAAAGTTAGTTTTTTTCAAGCAGATAATTCACTACCGCGGAGGCGGCATGTAAACCAAAGGCTGCAGGGATGAAGCTGATGGTGCCATAAAATGACTTTTTAAAATTGGATCCGTCCGTCATCTTCAAAGAATCTTCTTTCTGAAGTTCACTTGAGAAAACACATTTAACCCCTTTGGTTATGTTGAATTCTTTTTTCAGTCTTTTGCGAATTTGCTTAGCTAGGTAACAGTTATAAGTTCTGCCAATGTCCCTAACTAGGATTTTGGTTGCGTCAAGTTTACCCCCCGCTCCCATACACGAAATTACCTTGATTTTTCTGGATCTACATTCTTTGATTAGTTGGAGCTTAGGTGCGACTGAATCGATGCAATCTAGTACGTAATCAAAGTTCTGGTTTTCTACTAGTAGGTGCATTTTTTCTGGGGTAAAAAATTCGGAATGAACTTCTAGTGACAGATGGGGGTTGATATCAAGTAAGCGCTCAGCTACTAGAGTGGTTTTTTTTTGATCGATAGTTGAATGTAAGGCAGGAAGTTGTCTATTGATATTCGTCAAATCTACGGTGTCACCATCAACGATAGTTAAGTGACCAATGCCGGATCGAGCTATAAACTCTGCAGCATAGGATCCTACGCCGCCAAGTCCAACAATAAGTATACGAGAAGATTGTAGTTTTTTAATCCCTTCGGGTTTGACTAATAGTTCGGTTCTTTCCTGCCAATTTTTATCCATTGTTTCGTATATCTTTTAAATTGATAGTAATCTGTTCCTTTATTTCATTTATACTCATGCCTTTGATTTCTGCTGCTTTTTGGTAAATTTCTTCTATTTCAACTTCATGAGAGTCTGTTTCAAGAAAAAATTGATCATTAGAAAGTTCTCGAAATAAAGTTTGCAAAGATAAGTTGGAAAGTAGAGGTTTTCCAAATGAGAGTCGAATGTCTTTTGAAATCAAAGGGTTGGCAATTGATGGCTTTCGGTTAAATCCGTGAATAATCCAAGGCGTTTTACCGTGATTGTAAAAGGATAGTAATTCATGGTGCTTTCTTACACAGTGGATGATTAATGGTTTTGATAAGCTATTGGCTAGCTCTATGTGCATTTTAAACACCTCTTTTTCATAGGGGCTATTAGTTCTTGAATCCAAACCACATTCTCCAATCGCCCAGCAAAATGGGTGTTTGGCTAATTGTTTTACCCACTGAAAATCGTGAAGGTATGAGGAAGATAATTTCATGGGGTGAAGGCCCACAGAAAAAGGAAGTTCTGGTGGCTCCTGGTACAATTCAAGATTGTAAATTCCCGTATTTCCAAGGGAATGATGATGGAAGTCAAAAAACTTCATGTTTCAAAATTAATTAAAACTTGTAGGATAATTTGAAAATAGCTTTGCTATTTGTTAAAAAAAAGTTAATTTTACCTAAAGCACCTATATGAAGAAAAAATTCTCGGAAAAACAGATAGCGATTTTGGAAGTCGCCGAAGAACTCATTGCAAGAAAAGGTTTTGATGGAACTTCCGTAAGAGATATATCGTCTAAAGCGGGAATCAATGTTGCTATGATTTCTTATTATTTTGGATCTAAAGAGAAAATGCTTGCTTATCTGTACCAATATAGAGTGCTAAGAACAAGAGAAAGTTTTGCGGAATTTGCTCATACCATTCATGAAGGAAGACCCGATATGCAAATGAAAGAAATCATTCGTTTCGTTGTAAATCAAATGTTCCGTTACAATTATTTTCATGCATTTGTCAAGCAAGAGATTCGTCATACCGAACTCGTTAAGGACGAGCTTATTGAGTTTTATAGGACCGCTACTCAAACTATTGACGTGGTTATCGAAAAAGGAGTAACAATGGGTATGTTTCATTTCGCCCCAAAAGCGGAGGATGTTCTTACTCATATGATTGGTTCTGCCGTTTTTGTAATCAGAAATCGAAGCTTTTACCAAGAGTACCTTAATGGTGAAGCGGAAGACTTTTTAAAAAATGCAGAAGAAAAAGTGCGTCTCTCGAATTACCAAAGTATTTTCGCCTTATTAGGGTACAAGGCGTAACATTAGGTGAGTTAAAGTATCTTAAAAAAACTCATAGCTAAAAAAAAATCCTATTTTTGCAGATTGTAAAAGTAATTGCAAATAGGATCAAAGAATTTATGAGAAAGTTACTCAGTATTTTGGTGGTAGTTTTAATCTTTAGTGCTTGTAATAAGCAGTACGATCAGGCTATGAAGAGTGCAGATAAAAACCTGATATTACAAACTGCCAATGAGTATTTCGCCAACAAGAAGTGGACACAAGCTATCGCTCTATACGAAAGGTTACCCAATTTAGTTGCTGGAACGGATGATGCAAAAACAGTAGTTTTCAATACTGCTTATGCAAATTACTACGATAAGCAGTACCGTATTGCTGCTCATCACTTTAAAAATTATTCTGTTACTTTTCCGGAGGACCCGAAAGCAGAAGAAGCAGCCTACATGTCGGCGCTTTGTTATTACAATGGTTCTTTAGACTACAACTTAGATCAATCCAACACGGAATCAGCAATCGTAGAGTTGCAGAATTTTCTAAATCAATATCCTAATTCAGAAAGAAGTGGAAACATCAACGATTTGATTGATGAGTTGAGCTACAAGTTGGAATTCAAAGCTTATGAAAACGCAAGACATTACTATAAAATAAAAGAGTACAAAGCTGCTATCGTATCATTTGAAAATGTTTTGGAGGATTTTCCAAGCACCAAGCTGCGCATCTCTATCTACGAGATGGTTTTGCGTTCAAAGTTTGAACTTGCGATGAACTCGGTTTACGATAAAAAAGAGGAAAGGTTAGAAAGCGCTCTAGCGTACACTCGATTTGTGGAAAAGGAACTTCCCGATTCTTCACAAAGTAAACTAGCTTTGGATCTAAGAGAGAAGCTCAACTCAGAAACTGTTCGGTTTGCAAAAACGAAAGAGATGGTAGAAAAGGAAGAGGCTCGAATCTTAGCGAAACAAAGGGAATTAGAATTAGAGGAAGCTAGAAAAAGAAAAGAGCAGGAAGTTGTTGTGGATACCTTAAGCGCAGAGAAGACTGAGACCCTGACTCCAATCGGAAACTAGACTTTTAAATTTCAAAGAAATTAACTATCTTTGCAGACTAAAATTATAATAATTCACTGAAAATGAGTGTAAAAGATACCCAAGCAGAACTGTCTACCGTTACTTACGACCGTGATAAAATTGAAAGAGGAATAGGTTCAATTTATGAAGCTATTGTGATCATGGGAAAACGTGCGGAGCAAATCAATGCGGAGATTCGTTCTGAACTTCATGGTAAACTAGATGAATTCGCTGTGCATAATACAACTCTTGAAGAAGTATTTGAAAACCGCGAGCAGATTGAAATTTCAAAGCATTATGAAAAGTTGCCAAAGCCAACTTCCATTGCTATCTCCGAATGGTTAGACGATGAAATCTACTACCGTAAAACGGAAGAGACGAAATAGAATCAGACTTTTTGATTACAAATACAATCACATCTCTACTGAGGTGTGATTTTTTTTTACTGATTCTTAATTGAGCTTTATCCCTCTATTCTATTTATTTCTTTAATTTAGCAGTGCAAATCCTTTGATTTATGTCATTAACACAGAAGAATATTGTATTAATTATTTCAGGCGGAATCGCAGCCTATAAAATGAATTATTTGGTGCGCCATTTGAAAAAGGAGAATTGCAATGTAAAAGTCGTATTAACACCAAGTGCGAAAGACTTTGTTTCTACACTGACCCTCTCTACACTTTCAGAATCCGTTGTGCTCTCTGAGTTTCAGGCTCCAGACGGCTCCTGGAATAATCATGTCGAGTTAGCATTATGGGCAGATTTGATCTTAGTTGCCCCTTGCACAGCTAGTACGCTGTCTAAAATGGTTCACGGTCAATGTGATAATTTCGCCTTAGCCGTGTATATGTCCGCAAAATGTCCTGTGTTTATAGCTCCTGCTATGGATCTCGATATGTACGATCACCCATCCACTAAACAAAATTTGGAATTGGCTCAAGACTTTGGGCATGCCATTTTGCCAGCAGCCTTCGGAGAGCTAGCCAGCGGATTGGTTGGTCAAGGAAGGCTCATGGAGCCAGAACAAATTCTAAGCGAAATTCAAGCGTATTTTGCCTCTGTTTCAAAAGAAAGTTCTCTGAGTTCCAAAAACATCCTTATTACTGCCGGCCCAACTTACGAAGCGATAGACCCTGTGCGTTTTATTGGTAATCACTCTTCGGGCAAGATGGGTTATGCTCTTGCAGAAGCCGCTGCCGCTAGAGGTGCGAAGGTTATTCTAATTTCAGGGCCTAGCCAACTGAATCCTATACATCCTAATATTGAATTGCACCGAGTGGTCAGTGCAAAAGAGATGTTCGATAAAGTATTTGAGTTTTATTCTCAGGTGGATATTGCCATTGCTAGTGCAGCGGTGGCGGATTATGCACCGAAAGTACAAGCTACAGAGAAAATCAAGAAAAATGAAGATTCACTTACAATTGAACTTGTAAAAAATCCAGACATACTTAAAACGATGGGGGAGCGCAAAGAGAATCAGTTTTTAGTCGGATTTGCACTTGAAACGCAAAATGAACTGGAGAATGCTAGAACAAAACTTCAAAAGAAGAATTTAGATTTGATCGTTTTGAATTCTTTAAAAGATTCAGGTGCTGGTTTTAGAGGGGACACCAATAAAATACAGATTATAAGCTCAGGAGAAGTACAAGCGTTTGATTTAAAATCCAAACCAAAGGTCGCTCAGGATATCTTAGATCAAATTGAGCGTTTTTTGTCCTAAAACTGATTGTATCTACTGAAAATTCACCGCTTCTAACTTCGGCTAGCGCTATAATTTAGTCTCGAATATTCCTTACTTTTGTACCATGCTCAAAAGAATTTTTGTACAGAATTTCGCCCTCATTGATATGCTTGAATTGGAACTTGGCGAGGGTTTGCAAGTTATTACCGGTGAAACAGGTGCGGGAAAGTCCATACTGCTTGGTGCCTTGCGCTTAGTCATGGGAGATCGTGCCGATTTAAAGGCGGTGGCAAGCCCGGAGAAGAAGTGTGTTGTAGAGGTTGATTTTTCTGTCAGCGATTCCTACATAGAATTTTTCGAGCAAAATGATCTTGATTTTGAGAACCCAACCACAGTGCGCAGAGAACTTTTGCCTAACTCAAAATCACGAGCTTTTATAAATGATCAACCCGTCACGTTAGATGTATTAAGATCTTTATCTGAAAAACTGATCGATATTCACTCTCAGTTTGATTCCTCTGAACTTTTTTCTCAGGAGTTTCAATTTCAGTTGATTGATCAGTTAGCCGGGAGTCAAAACCTGCTAGTTGAATACCAAGCGGAATTTGATCAGACCAAATTGTTAGAGCGAAGAGTACGAGATTTAGAAAATCAGATTTCTAGTTTAAGAAAAGATCAAGATTACAATTCGTTTCTTTTAACCGAACTGGAAGAGGTGAACCTAGATGAGCTGGATTGGGAGGGGCTGCAAAACAAGTTAAATACCCAACAAAATGCAGAACTAATCACAGAAAATCTGCAAAGTTTTTTTGCTCGGTTTGATACCGAGGAAGTGGGGATTTTAGATTCTTTACTCGATGCCAAATCTAAACTTGGAAAAGCAGCGGAATTATCTCATGAATTCACTGAACTTAAGGACAGACTAGAAGCCAATTTTGTTGAACTAAAGGATGTCATATTCGAATTGCAGAACAAGGCCGAGCAAGTTGAGGTGAGCCCTGAGCTTCTATCGTCCCTTCATTTAACGGTGGATCGAATTGAAGCACTTTTCGTTAAGCATCAAGTTTCGAGGGTAGAGGACTTAATTGTCATTCGGGAAAAACTCTTAGGTGAAAAAACAGGCGTTGAAGAACTGGAGGCCTTTCTATTAGAAACTAAGAAGGAATTACAAACTGCTCAAGAGGGTCTTGGGCGTAAAGCAAAGTTATTATCTGAAAATCGAAAAAAGCAAGCGCCTGATTTTTCTTCTCAAATGCAAAAGGTACTTGAACGTTTAGGAATGGAAAAGTCCAGGGTAGAACTTCAGTTAAAAGATACCCAAGAATTAAATCGATACGGAAAAGAAACGATTCAGCTACTGTTTCAAGCCAATGCTGGATATGACTTAAAACCTATTGAATCAGCTATTTCCGGTGGTGAACGCTCCAGAGTCATGCTTGCAATCAAGAAGATTGTTGCACAATCTAGTGAGTTGCCAACTTTGATACTCGATGAAATTGACACGGGTGTTTCTGGAAGGGTTGCCGAGGAAATGGGGAAAATTATGAAGGAGATGGGAGAGTCCATGCAATTAGTGGTCATTACCCATTTAGCACAAGTTGCTGCAAAAGGTAACGATCATTACAAAGTGATGAAAAAAACGCAGGAAGGCAAAACGCTCTCTACAATTGTTTCGTTGTCAGAGGAGCAAAAACTAGAGCAAATCGCTCAACTTCTATCCGGGTCGAAAATAACGGAGGCAGCCATTGCGCAAGCGAAGGAGCTAATGAAGTAGAGGGAATTTGTAACACTTTGTATACAATGTCGACTTATCTCGAAAAAGAAGTAAGACATGTACATAAGGCTTCTCAAGTTAGAATTAAAACATTTTTTCCGCAATCCACAGTTTGGAACCAACCTCGCGATGAAGATCCTAATGGGTTTTCTAATGGTGTATTTTGGGCTGATTTATCTAGGGCTTCCTTTCCTCTTGTTTTATTTAGCAA
Organism: Bacteroidota bacterium; assembly: GCA_023393915.1. Lineage (GTDB taxonomy): Bacteria > Bacteroidota > Bacteroidia > Flavobacteriales > Weeksellaceae > Planobacterium_A. Next base: position 36,346 of record JAEXBS010000078.1, read on the forward strand.
AGGATGAACTTCAGGTGGATCCACTTTTGTTGTTTTCTCAATTCTTTTTCTATTATTGGGTACTTGATCTAACGATTCGCTATTTCATGCAGCAGATGCCCACGCAGAATATCAAGCCTTTTCTTACCTTGGGTATTTCTAAAGATACCCTAGTAAAGTACACTATTCTAAAAACCTTTACGCACTTCTTCAATTGGGGATATTTGCTCTTTTTGATTCCATTTGCAGGGCTATTAATCAATGAAGGTACTTATTCAGTCTTAGGGACGATTTGCTTTTCCTTAGCAATTTTGTTTATGTTTTACTTTAGCAATTTTCTAAACATTTTGCTTAATGGAAAGACAGTCTTTGTAGTAATCACCGTCCTAGTTGCTCTAGCTTTAGGTGCACTGGATTATTTTGGCTATTTACCTCTCACAACCTATTCCGAGAAGGTATTCTATAGTTTTTATGATAAGCCTATAACTGCTTTAATACCACTGGTCCTCATGCTAGTGGCAGCTTATTTCGCTTACCGAACGATCCGAAAGAATTTTTATTTAGACCAAGGTTTAGAGCTTGCAGCTTCTGAAGCTAAAACGGAAAATATTGCGTTTCTCAATAAGTTCGGAGTCACAGGGACTTTTATTAAGAACGATATTAGATTACTAAAAAGAAGTAAAGCCGCCCGTTCTGCTTTATTTATGGGAGTACTGTTTCTTTTTTATGGACTGCTGTTTTTTAATTCCGCTTACGAAACCGATTTCATGAAATTGTTTGCCGGGCTTTTCGTCAGTGGAGGGTTTATGTTTATGTTTGGGCAGCGGGTTCCTTCGTGGGATGGTTCCTACTACCCTTTAATGATGACTACCAATGTTCCTTACAAAGAATACCTGAAAGGAAAGTGGTCTTTACTTGTAGTTGGTGTGGTGATATCCTTAGTGCTTTCTACCTGGTATTTGTTTTTCGGGGTGGACCTTTGGCTTATTATTCTTGCAGGAGGACTTTATAATCTGGGGGTAAATTCTCAGATCACTTTACTAGCAGGTGCTTTTAATAAGCAGGGTGTCGATCTTAATTCCAGTACCAAATCAATGGGGGGTGGTAAAAATAGCTTTAACTTAAAGACCTTTCTATTGATGATTCCACAGATGATTCTTCCGATGGCAGTATTTGCACTTACCAAAAACTTTTTTGGCCTATGGGCGGGGGTAATTGCGCTAGGATTTCTAGGGCTTATTGGATTTTTACTCCGAGATAAAATCTTCGATTTAATTGTCAAGGTTTATAAGAAAGAAAAATATTCAGCATTGGATGCCTATAAAAAAGCAGCATAATTTCAATATAACAGTGATACTATGATCGTAATAGAAAATCTTTCCAAGGTATATGGTGACAAAAAAGTACTAGATATATCGCGCTTGGAAATTCCTAAAGGGGTGAGTTTTGGTTTGGTTGGTAATAATGGAGCAGGTAAGACGACGTTATTTAGCCTCTTATTGGATTTAATTCAGCCCTCAACCGGTTCAGTGAAAATTGACGGATTGAAAGTCAATGAAAGTGAAGTTTGGAAGAAAAAAGTATCTGCTTTTATTGATGATTCTTTTTTAATCGGGTATTTAACTCCCGAGGAGTACTTCTATTTCTTAGGTGAACTTCGTGGAAAAACTTCTGCAGAAGTAGATGAGTTTTTAAAGCAGTTCTCTGATTTTTTCAATGGAGAAATATTAAACGGGAAGAAATACGTAAGAGACCTTTCAAAAGGAAACCAAAAGAAAGTAGGAATTGTGGGGTCTTTAATTGGCAACCCAGAAATCATCATACTCGATGAGCCTTTTGCGAATCTGGATCCTTCCACACAAATTAAACTCAAAGCACTGATCAAAGAATGGTCTTCACAATCCCAAGTAACTTTTTTAATTTCTAGCCACGACTTGGCTCATACAACAGAAGTTAGTACGCGTATTGTCTTATTGCACAAAGGAGAGGTTCAACGAGATATAAAGACAAGTGTAGAAACATTGAAGGAGCTGGAAGCTTTTTTTGCCATGGGTCCAGATGAAGAAAGCGCTCAGTCTGAAATTTCGTTATAGTTTTAGACCATATCTCGAGGGTTGACCCAAAGGTCAAAGTCTTCTGGCGAGACCAGTCCTAAATTGTTGGCTTCCTCACGCAGGGTTGTTCCATTTTTATGAGCTGTTTTTGCAATCTTGGCCGCGTTCTCGTAACCGATGTGTGGATTTAATGCGGTCACTAGCATTAGAGAATTTTCTAAAAGCTCTTTTATTCGTGGTAGGTTCGGTGCGATTCCCACAGCACAATGCTCATTAAATGATTGACAAGCGTCACCCAGTAGCTCAGCAGATTGGAGAAAATTGAACGCCATTACGGGTTTAAAGACATTTAGTTCGTAGTTTCCTTGGGTACCCGCAAAGGAAATTGTTGTATCGTTTCCTAGTACTTGAGCGCAAACCATGGTAAGTGCCTCAATTTGGGTAGGGTTTACCTTTCCAGGCATTATAGAAGATCCAGGTTCGTTTTCTGGAATGAATATTTCCCCAATCCCTGAACGGGGACCAGAGGCTAGTAGTCGAATGTCTTGACCTATTTTATAAAGACCAACGGCTAGTTGCTTCAAAGCATTATGCATTTCTACTATGGCGTCATGTGCTGCCAGGGCTTCAAATTTATTCGGAGCAGTAATAAAGGGGAGTCCTGTAAACTCAGCTATGTAATTAGCTACTTTCTCACTATATCCTTCTGGGGTATTGAGTCCTGTACCTACTGCCGTGCCCCCTAAGGCGAGTTCACTTAAGTGAGGAAGCGCATTGTGAATCGCTTTTATCGCGTAATCCAATTGGGCTACATAGGCAGAAAACTCTTGACCTAAAGTGATGGGTGTTGCATCCATTAAGTGAGTTCTACCAATTTTCACAATATCAGAAAATTCTTTTGACTTGGATTCTAAGGTGTTTTTAAGTGCTTCTACTTGGGGAAGAGTGTGCTCAACTACTTTTTTGTATGCAGCAATGTGCATGGCAGTTGGAAAAGTATCGTTTGAGCTTTGAGATTTGTTTACATCATCGTTTGGATGAACTGGAGAAGTCTCTCCAAGCTTTCCACCACTTAGAACGAGTGCTCGATTGGAGATTACTTCGTTAAGGTTCATATTGCTTTGGGTGCCGGAGCCTGTCTGCCAGATCACTAATGGGAACTGGTCAAAAAGTTTTCCCTCAAGAATTTCATCACAAACTTTTGCAATTAAATCCTTTTTTTCTCCAGCTAAAGTACCTAAATCCGCATTGGTGAATGCAGCGGCCTTTTTTAAATAGGCGAAGGCTTCAATGATTTCTTTAGGCATGGAGGCTTGAGGCCCTATTTTAAAATTTGATCTTGAGCGTTCGGTTTGGGCTCCCCAAAATTTATCAGCAGGAACGTTAACCTCACCCATTGTGTCGTGTTCAATACGGTAATTCATAATATATTATAGTAATTTGACGAATTAAAGGTACAAAATCTTAATTGCAGATAGAGGATCTAAAACGTTTTCTATACTGTTTGTATATGGAAATCCTCCTGAAAATGCTTAAATTTACCGATCATAATATTCATTTCACATGCCATTTAATTACGCCGAACCTTTTCAAATTGAAAAGGACGATACCCAGTACAAAAAGCTAACCTCCGAATACGTTAAAGTAGAGCGATTAGGAGAAAGAGAAATCCTTACTGTTGATCCAAAGGGATTAGAATTGTTGGCTGAAAAAGCCATGGAAGATGTCTCTTTTATGCTTCGTAGTAAACATTTAGAGAGTCTTAGAAATATAATTGAAGATCCAGAAGCTACCGATAACGACAGGTTCGTTGCTTACAATTTATTACAAAATGCGGCCGTTGCTGTAGAGGGAGCGCTTCCTTCTTGTCAAGATACCGGAACGGCAATTTGTTTTGCGAAGAAAGGTGAAGACGTTTATACGGGTGTTAATGATGCAAAGCATCTAAGTCAAGGTATTTATAATACCTTTCAAAATAAAAATCTTCGGTACTCTCAAATTGTTCCTTTAACGATGTTTGAGGAGAAAAACTCAGGATCCAACCTTCCGGCGCAAATTGATATCTATTCTAAGGAAGGTGCTTCTTATGAGTTTTTGTTTTTAACTAAAGGTGGTGGTTCTGCAAACAAAACGTTCTTGTATCAGAAAACCAAATCCCTTTTAAATGAAAAATCACTCACCGAGTGGATCAAAAATTCGATTCTTGATCTTGGTACCGCTGCTTGTCCTCCTTATCACTTAGCTCTAGTGATCGGTGGGACATCTGCCGAAGCAACTATGGCAGCGGTCAAGAAGGCCTCTGCAAAATATTATGACCACTTGCCTACCACTGGAGATGAAACGGGACGCGCTTTTCGTGATTTGGAGTGGGAGAAGAAAATTCAGCAAATCTGTCAAGAATCAGAAATTGGCGCCCAATTCGGCGGAAAGTATTTAACCCATGACGTAAGAGTTATTCGACTTCCAAGACACGCTGCGAGTTGTCCAGTGGGAATGGGGGTGTCGTGTTCAGCAGATAGAAACATAAAAGCAAAAATCACTTCAGAAGGGATTTTTCTAGAGCAATTGGAAGAAAATCCAGCAAGGTTCTTGCCTGAAACGCCTCCTCATTTAGAGGCGCCCGTAGCGATTGATCTTAATCGTCCTATGGAGGAAATCAGAAAAGAACTTTTCCTTTACCCGATAAAAACAAGGTTAAAGCTAAGTGGAACCTTGATTGTTGCAAGAGATGCAGCGCATGCAAAGATCAAAGAGCTTTTAGATAGTGGAAAACCAATGCCAGATTATTTTAAAAATCATCCCATTTATTATGCTGGACCTGCAAAAACACCCGACGGTATGCCTTCGGGAAGTTTTGGTCCGACCACCGCAGGCCGCATGGACGTGTACGTTGATGAGTTTCAAGAAAACGGGGGAAGTTTAGTTATGCTAGCAAAAGGTAACAGAAGCAAATCAGTTACTGATGCTTGCCAAAAACATGGAGGATTTTATTTAGGGTCGATTGGAGGGCCAGCAGCCATCTTGGCCAAAGAAAATATAAAGTCTGTAGAGGTCGTTGATTTCCCTGAATTAGGGATGGAAGCCGTTCGAAAAATTGAGGTAAAAGACTTCCCTGCATTTATTATTACAGACGACAAAGGGAATGATTTCTTTATGGATTTAGGTAAATAAAGACTTTAGAATAATTATAAACAGTTAAATTTGCGAAAGAAAGTTTTTTTGGAATAGAAAAAACTGTATTTTTGCTCAAAATCTAAGAAAATGTTAACAGTACTTGAATTGTGGCCTTTCTACCAATTTATTTGGTTCGTATTTTTCGTTGTAATGTTCCTAATAGGATTTTGGTGCATCTTTATGTTCTTTGGAGTTGTCATCCCTATGTGGTTAACAGAAGGTCTTGTGGAGTATTTTGGCAAGTCCAAAGCCTTTGATCCTGAAGAGGTTCGTAGAAAAACGATTCCTGAGCAAGGAGCAGAAGTAATCTACAGCAATCCCAAAGGAAGAGGACCCTTCGTTCATTCAGATCATCATTAATTGATTGATACGCTGTCTGTAGATTATTTTTACAGATCGCCCCAAGCAAAACATCATATATAAGCCAACCTCCAAAGGTTGGCTTTTTGCATATTTGATAAAATATTGATGAAATATTAAGTTTTGTTCATATTTGTTGCGGTAGCTGAAAGGGATTTGTAAATTGCACCCAAACTATTTTCATGGATTATTTCCTTTTTATCGTTGGCGTACTTTTAGTGTTAGCCTTACTAGATGTCGTGGTTGGGGTTACAAATGATGCAGTTAATTTTCTTAACTCAGCAATCGGTTCCAAGGTAGCTTCTTATACTACTATCGTCTTAATTGCTGTTGCCGGTATCATTATCGGATCCGTATTTTCAAGCGGGATTATGGAAATCGCAAGAAAAGGTATATTTTATCCGCAACACTTTACCTTTGAAGTATTGATGATCGTTTTCCTTGCGGTTATGCTCACCGATATTATTTTATTAGACATTTTTAACAGCTTAGGCCTTCCTACTTCTACAACCGTTTCCATTGTGTTCGAACTATTAGGAGCCTCACTTATGTCTGGTTTCTTATTTTCGATGGCTGAGAACGATACTATCTCTGAGGTATGGAAATACATCAATTTTGATAGTACCAGTAGTATAGTTTCCGGAATATTTTTGTCCGTATTAATTGCTTTTAGTGCTGGAGCAATTATTCAGTACGTTTTACGTTTGCTTTTTACCTTCAATTTCGAATCGAAGTTAAAGAGTTATGGAGTACTTTTTTCAGCCGCAGGAATCACTTCTATTTTTTATTTTCTTCTTATTAAAGGTCTAAAAGGTACGACGATAGTAAGCGCTACGGCCAACGAATGGATTCAGCAGAATGTTTTAGTTATATTATTTAGCCTATTTGTAGTTTCCTTTACTATACTATTTATTTTAAAACAAACCATTAATTTCAATCCTCTTAAAGCTGTAGTTTTACTAGGTACCTTTTCCTTAGCCATGGCGTTTGCAGGGAACGATTTAGTGAACTTTATTGGAGTTCCAATTACGGGACTTTTAGCTTACCAGAACTGGCTAGGATCCGGAGTTCCTGCGAATGAGTATTTTATGGAGTATCTTGCAGGTAACGATGTTATTGTCCCTAATTTTATGCTTTTAATTGCAGGATTAGTAATGGGTCTTACCATTTGGTTAAGTTCGAAAGCAAAGAAGGTGACTGAAACCGAAGTGAACCTGGGTCGTCAAGATGAAGGAGACGAAAGGTTTAAGCCGAATATGGTTTCCAGAAGTATTGTGAATTCCTCTTTAATGTTTGGCAAATTGTTTTCGGTTATTATTCCACGCTCGATTACCAATCGGTACCGAACAACTATTGAAGAGAAAAAGATTCGCGAGGCTACTTCAAGTCAGGATGCGCCTGCATTCGACTTAGTAAGAGCAGCAACCAATTTAGTTATTGCTTCAAGTATTATTGCCTGGGCAACTTCAGAAAAGCTTCCGCTCTCAACGACTTATGTTACCTTTATGGTGGCTATGGGTAGTTCTTTAGCGGATAATGCTTGGGGTAGAGACAGCGCCGTTTATCGAGTTGCAGGGGTTCTTTCCGTTATTGGGGGTTGGTTCGTAACTGCATTTATCGCATTTAGCGTCTCTGCTTTAATGGCTTTTGTTATGTTTCAAGGGGGAAGAACAGCGACCTACATCGTTGTTGGAATCGTCTTTATCTTTATCATAGCCTCACAGATCCGATTCAGTAAAAAGGAGAAGGAGGTAAAACGTACCAAAGATCGTTTGGAAGTGCTTCGTAGCTCCGATTTAGATACAGTTCAAAAATACCAGTCGCTTGTAAGTTCAAGTGTTTCTGAGATTGCTATCTCCTACAGTCTAATCATGGAAGGTTTAACGAAAGGAAGGCTCTCGAAATTAGAGAAGGCGCATAGGAATTTACATGATCTCGATAAGCATGCAGGATATTTAAGAAGGCAAAGTATTAAATACATTAAGTCGCTGTCCACCGATGATCAACAAACCGCTCAAGCGATCGTACTTAGTAGTGATTTCATTCAAGATTTAACTCAGTCCACAAAGTTTCTTGCGGATGATGCGCTTTATTTTGTCAAGAATTTACATGTGATCTCCGATCAAAAATTTTTAGAGGATCTTAAATCCCTGGATGAACGCATGAGCAATTTCTTTAATATTGTCTTAGTTACCTTAGAGCAAACTGCAGATGAAGAATTAGAGATGATTCGTAATGAACGAAACAAGGTTCGCGAGTACATTAATGAAAGGTTAGAGTTTCAAATGCAATACATTAATCAGCATAAGCCCTCTACAAAAGAAGGGGTGCTACAGACCAATGTATTCCTTCAAAGTAGAGATATTCAAGCCGTACTAATGAGAATCTCTAAGATGTTCATTCAACTCTATGAAGACCGTATCGTAGAGAAGCAAGAAGACAATTAATGGGTCCCTGTGGGATTAATGCAATTTTCTCTATCTTTGCTCCCACAAAAAAAGAGCCATGTCAAAGTCTTTGATACCTAAACTGGAGGCCATTAAGCAACGTTATAATGAAGTTGCTGATCTGATTATCCAGCCCGAAATCATTACCGATCAGAAACGCTATTCTCAATTGAATAAGGAGTACAGCGATCTGGGGAAAATTGTTAGTGTTTATGAGGAATATAAATCTGCATTAAATACCATCAAGGAATCGGATGAAATCATAGCAGAAGGGGCTGACAAGGACTTTGTTGATCTTGCCAAAATGGAGAAATTCGAGGCGCAAGACAAAATTCCTGCTTTGGAAGAGGAATTGAAAATCTTACTGATTCCAAAAGACCCAGCAGACGATAAAAACGTCATTGTAGAACTTCGCGCCGGGACCGGTGGGGATGAAGCTGCTATCTTTGTGGAAGACATCTACCGAATGTACAGCATGTATTTTAAAACTAAGGGGTGGCGTCATGAAATCACAGACTCTAACGAAGCGGCAAAGGGATACAAGGAACTGATCATGAAAGTGGAAGGGGAAGGAGTCTATGGAATCATGAAATTTGAATCAGGAGTTCATCGAGTTCAAAGAGTTCCAGAGACAGAATCCCAAGGTAGGGTGCATACCTCAGCGATTACTATAGCAGTGCTTCCCGAAGCTGAAGAAGTGGATGTAGAGATTAATCCAGCAGATATTGAAATGCAAACTTCTAGATCAGGAGGTGCTGGAGGTCAGAACGTTAACAAGGTAGAAACGAAAGTTCAGCTGACCCATAAGCCGTCGGGTATTGTAGTGGTTTGTCAACAAGCTCGTTCTCAATTAGCCAACAGAGAGCTTGCTATGGAAATGCTTAGAGCAAAACTTTACGATATTGAACTGCAAAGAGTCCAAGGAGATGTAGCTGCACAAAGAAAAAGTATGGTTTCTACAGGTGATAGATCTGCTAAGATCAAGACCTACAACTATCCGCAAGGCCGAGTGACCGATCACCGTATTGGAAAGTCCATTTACAATCTTGACGCCTATATGAATGGAGACATTCAAGAGATGATTGACGCTGTTATTATGGCGGAAAATGCGGAGAAGATGAAAGGAGAAGAAGAAAATTATTAATAGTTGGTTTAAAATTTGCACACTGAATAAAGCAAATCATTAAAAATCAAGCTATGAAAAAATCACTAGTACTTCTCTTGGCTACTGCCTTTTTGTTTTTCCAAAGTTGTGAAAAGGAAAAAACCGTGATCACTGAAGCGGATGGAGACAAGACCACCATTGAACACATTGGGTTCGATGATGAAAAATTAGATTCTGCTCAATTGAAAGTCAAAGTAGAAGCAGACAAGGCAGCCAGTACAGCAAAAGAGGCACTGAATGATGCAGGTCAAGCTATTGAAAAAGGAGCGAAAGAGGTGAAAGAAGGAGCCAAAGAAATAACTGCTGATGCGGCAGAGGCTGTTGAAAAAGGTGCACGTGATGTAAAAGAATCGGCAGAAAACTAGAGCCTACAATTTATCTATAGTACAATACCTGTTGCAAATGCGATGGGTATTTTTTATTAATGCAGTTCCCTTTAAGGGTTTTAATTATTTTGTATTTTTACCTACTACTTTTAGAAGTTGAATTATGCGAAAGAAGATCGTAAACCGTAGTCCTGACTTTACATTTATTACAGAGCAAAAATTACCTTATTTTTTTGAGAAAGATGGTTTGCCCCTTAAATCTGCTTACTCCAAAGCAGATGCACTTCATCCCGCAATTCAGGGTTCTAATGCTGGAGTCCCGCCCTATTTAAGAGGACCTTACAGCACTATGTACGTGCAACGCCCTTGGACGATAAGGCAGTATGCTGGATTTTCAACCGCAGAAGAATCTAATGCTTTCTATTTAAGAAACCTAGCTAATGGACAGAAAGGACTTTCAGTTGCTTTTGATTTAGCAACGCATCGTGGATACGATTCCGATCACCCCCGTGTAGAAGGAGATGTTGGAAAAGCTGGGGTAGCTATTGATTCTGTAGAAGACATGAAAATTCTTTTTCAAGGCATTCCTTTGGATCAAATTTCGGTTTCTATGACGATGAATGGCGCGGTACTTCCGATCCTGGCATTCTACATTGTTGCAGCCCAGGAACAGGGAGTGGACCAATCCAAGTTGTCGGGAACGATCCAGAACGATATTCTAAAGGAGTTTATGGTGAGAAATACTTATATCTATCCTCCTAAACCTTCGATGAGGATTATTGCAGACATTTTTTCTTATACTTCTAAAAATATTCCGAAGTTCAATTCTATTTCCATTTCTGGATATCATATGCAAGAGGCCGGAGCAACACCTGTCCTTGAGATGGCATATACATTAGCAGATGGACTTGAATACGTTCGAACTGGAAAAAGTGCGGGGATGGAAGTGGATGATTTCGCTCCACGTCTGTCCTTCTTTTGGGCAGTTGGGATGAATCATTTTATGGAAATTGCTAAAATGCGTGCTGCACGATATCTTTGGGCTGAACTTCTTAGGCCTTTTGAACCTAAAAATCCCAAAAGTCTTGCCTTAAGAACGCATTCCCAAACTTCGGGATGGAGTTTAACGGAACAGGAGCCTTACAATAATGTCACTCGAACTGCTATCGAAGCTTTGTCTGCTGCATTGGGAGGGACACAGTCGCTGCACACCAATGCACTCGATGAAGCCATTGCCCTTCCGACGGACTATTCTGCAAAAATTGCACGAAATACTCAATTAATTCTCCAAAAGGAAAGTGGTGTTTGTTCTGTAGTGGACCCTTATGCGGGTAGCCATTTAGTTGAGGCTCTTACCAAGCAGATGATTGAAGAGGGAAGAAAGTATATCGATGAAGTAGAAAAAGAAGGGGGTATGACCAAGGCTATTGAGCTCGGTATACCTAAAATGAGAATTGAGGAAGCGGCAGCAGAAAAGCAAGCGAAAATAGACAGTTCTCAAGAGTTTATTATTGGAGTAAACTCGTTTCAATCGTCCTTAAAGCAAAATGAGATAGAAATTCTCTCTATTGATAATTCTCAAGTCAGAACAGAGCAAATTGAAAGACTGCGTAAAATAAAAGAATCTAGAGATGCTCAAGCAGTTGAACAAATCTTAGAGAAACTTAGGAAGGCTGCGGAAAAATCGGAGGAGAACTTATTAGAAATATGCATTGAAGCTGCAAGAAGGCGAGTCACGTTAGGGGAGATGAGCTCAATTTTAGAAGAAGTTTTCGGTAGATATCGAGCTAATATTCAAACAATTCAAGGAGTTTATGCTATGAATGCTGCCAAAAATGAGCAATTTGAAAAAGCTCAAGAGTTAAGTAAAGAATTTGAAAATCAAATGGGTCGTCGACCTAGGATTATGGTGGCTAAGATGGGACAGGATGGACACGACCGCGGAGCTAAAGTTGTCGCTACAGCTTTTGCTGATATGGGATTCGATGTAGATGTCGCGCCATTATTCCAAACCCCAGGAGAGGTAGCCAGACAAGCTGTGGAGAACGACGTTCATGTGTTAGGAATTTCTTCGCTAGCTGCAGGCCATAATACACTTGTTCCACAAGTTCTCGCAGAGCTTAAAAGTTTAGGCTCAGAAGATATACAACTCGTGGTAGGAGGTGTCATTCCAAAACAAGATTACGATTTCCTGTACTCAAGCGGAGCTTCTCAAATATTCGGTCCTGGAACAAATTTACCCCAGGCGGCTTGTGAGATTCTAGAATTTTTATTGAGGGGAGAAAAGGCCTAATTGGCTGAGGATACGTATTGGTATACTTTATCTCCTTGCTCCTTAGTAAGTTTTGCTTTTGGGGTCATGGATTCTACAAGACCTACCCATTGCTCATCTGTAAAGTCTTTAGGCTCTGGAAGTGCATGGCATTTGTGACATGAATTTTCGAATAAAACTTTACCTTCAGCGATAGCTTTTGCTTCAGCTCTTTTACCACCTGGTGTTCCTTGGTAAGTACAAGAGGCAAGTAATCCAATTGTAAAAAGAGATAGTACGATGCTTTTTTTCATTGTATTATTTTAGAAAAGTAATATTTGATAAATTTAACTAAAATATAGAGATCCACAAATTTAATATGAGCCCATACCTTTAAAAGGAAATACGGAGCATTGAATTTTTTTTAAGAACTAAGAACGAGGCCGTTTAGTATGAAGCAATTAAGTAAGTCTGATTTTATTGAAGGAATTCGTAAGGGTGAGAGAAGAATTTTAGCTAAGGCGATTACTTTAGTTGAAAGCTCTCGTGAGAGTGACCGTGAAGCCGCCGAAGAGCTCATAAAGGGTTTATTACCCTACTGTGGCAATTCGATCCGTATTGGGATTACAGGCGTACCGGGTGCAGGAAAATCGACATTTATTGAAAGTTTTGGTCTTAAAGCAATTGAAAAAGGCCGTAAAGTGGCTGTTCTTGCAGTAGATCCTAGTTCACTTAGGAACGGCGGATCAATTTTGGGAGATAAAACCCGAATGGAGGAGTTAAGTAGATCCGATAGTGCCTTTATTAGGCCTTCTCCAAATTCAGGATTTCTTGGTGGAATTGCGAATGCAACTTACGAGTCAATGTTGATTTGTGAAGCTGCAGGCTACGATTACATTCTAATCGAAACTGTAGGAGTGGGGCAAAGTGAAGTAATGGTCTCAGAGATTTGTGATGCACTATTAATGGTCAAAATTCTAGGCGAGGGGGATGAATTGCAAGGCATTAAAAGAGGTATCATGGAAATGATCGACCTGATATTTATTAATAAAGTAGAGGAATCTAATAAAGAAGCTGCAAAAAAGTCAAGGTTAGAATTGCTCCGTGCTCTTTATTTTATGCCACAGAAGGAAAAGGATTGGAAGACTCCCGTTCTGTTAGGTTCAGCACTGGATAAACTTGGAATAGAGGAAGTGTACGATGCTATTGCAGCATTTATTAAGCTAAAAAAAGCGAACGGAACATTTTCGACTGATCGAGCAAAACAAGCAGAAAAACGCTTCAAGTATTGGGTGGAACAATACATAATTAACCGAACCCAAAGAGATTCAGTATTACAATCTAAGTACGAGGAGCATATGGATAATTCTACTCACTTAAAATCCAGTCCTATGGCGGAAGCAAGGGCATTTGTCAATGCCTTACTTGGTAATAGATAGTCTTACTTTTCCTGATTTTCTTTCAAGTATCCATCGTAGGAAATGAGCTGTCTGTCGCTAGCCTGAATGGTCAAATACGCTTTTGCGTTTGGATAGACTTCCATGACAATATGTTGAATGTGTTGAACGTCGTTAGGTCGCATGGTAATAACAGTAGTGTTTTTCCTGCCCTTGGTTTGCACATAGGAAAAGTTCTTTGAAGTAAACCGATGACTTTGTTTTTCTGGATCAAGAGAGCCCGTGTAAGCTCGACCAAAATAAGGGAGGGTCACGGTAAGAGTAGATTCTTTTATTTCCAAAGTATATCCATAGTCCAATTCAAGAATTCTTCCGGCAGCAGTAGAATGCGTACCACTTAGTAGCCTTGCCGCATCTCCGGATGAAGGAATCGCTCGTGTTGCCATGAAGGTATATTCCTTTTTCTCTAGAACCGATTGCAGCTCTTGTGGTAGCAGATAAGTCTGCGATGTGCAAGAGCTAAGGAGGATAATGAATATACTAGCAATGAAGATTTGATATTTTTTCATTTTCAGAATTTTTGTTCTTTATTATAAAATTTTGTTTGCCACTAATCAAAGGTAGTTAAAAATACTTTTTTGGAATAGATGTTGTTCCTTTCAAAGTCATTAAACATTGAAACTATGAAACTAAAAAGTGTTTTTATTTCTGGATCAGCGGCTTTGATGCTTATGGCTTGTACAACCAATCCAATAACAGGTAGACGCTCAGTGCAATTAGTAAACGATCAACAGATTGCAACGATGGCTGTGCAGCAGTATCAAGAAGTTTTATCAAAATCTAAAGTGGTACGTGGTACAACGGCTGCTAATCAAGTTAAAAATGTGGGACTTCGAATCCAGAATGCGGCTAATAATTATTACCGTTCCATTGGACGTCTAGATGACCTTTCAGAATTTAAGTGGGAATATAATTTAATAGAAGATAAGTCGGTGAACGCATGGTGTATGCCGGGTGGAAAAGTAGCTGTTTATACAGGATTGCTTCCCGTATCTCAGAATGATAATGGACTTGCCGTAGTTTTAGGTCATGAAATTTCACATGCACTTGCAGGTCACGGAAACGAAAGAATTTCTCAGGGAATGATAGCCCAATACGGTGGAGCCATCTTGGGAAGCACTATTTCAAGTGGACAGTTAGCACAGGTTTTCCGGGCTGCCTATCCTATTGGAGCGCAAGTTGCGCTACTAAAATACGGACGTAGTCAAGAGCTTGAAGCGGATGAAATGGGGCTGTATTTAATGGCAATGGCAGGTTACGATCCTCGTGGAGCAAGTCCTTTTTGGGATCGTATGGAATCTATGAGTACTAACGGATCACGTCCTCCTGAGTTTTTATCTACTCACCCTAGTCCTGGAAATAGAAAGGCACAAATTGCTAAAACCCTACCAAAAGCTTTGGAATATTATAAAGCGGCAGGGGGTAAAATTTAATCAAATCACTATACATACCAACCTTTCCTAATTTTTCTTAAATTTGGAAAGGTTTTTTAATTACCCCGCTATGAAAAGTATAAGTTTTATTGGAATACTTCTATTAATTGTTTCTGCCCTGCTTTTTTACCTTAGTACTGATTTTGCAGTGGAAGACTTGAGATTATCTCATATAATTGGAATCCTTTTTGGAATAGGGATTGGACTGATTCTAGGTGGAATGGTAGGTTACGTGAGTAAAGGGAATGCACTTAAACAAGAGCAGAAGCGTCGTGAGTTTAAAGAACTGCAAAAAGAAAAAGAGCTACTAGCAAAGAAAGCAGCAGAATTGGAGAAGAAACAATTGCAATCGGAAGTTGTTCAAAAGCCAGATGCTGACAATACAAATCCCCAAAACTATTAGTTCTGGGGATCTTTTTATTCTTGAAAACTTTTCTCTTAGAATTGATATCCTAATCCTACCATAAATAGACTTGGTCTGTTATCGTAGCGAACTGTATAGGATTCACCAGCTACATTATTATTGATAAACTCTCTTTGGTCTTCAGTAAAGGCACCTTCGTAGCGAGCACTAATAATGAGGTTGCTTAATTGAGCTTGAGCTCCAAATTGATAGCCGACCGTGAAATTAGATGTTGCATTTTCTTTGAAGTCATTGTATTGATTGTCAGTACTTAGATTGTAGCTAGCTACAGGTCCGACAAAAACACCCAGTTTCTCTCCCAAAACATTCATACCTAGAAGTACAGGTACATCAACACGGTTGCTTTTAGCTTCGATGGTTGTATTGGTTACAGGGTCTGTAAGTTCATTTTTAAACGTAGTGTAATAAATCTCAGGCATTACAAAGAAGGCAGTAGGCAAATTAATTTTTGCTGAAAGACCTACATTAAATCCAGTATTGTTTTTGCCGCTTTCTGAATAAGCATCAGTGGCTGTTTGAGAAATATTTTTCCATGTTGGTTTTCCCGTAGGGAATAATAGGTTCGCTTTTGCAGCAAGAGATACTTGCGCGGAAACTGAAACTGCTAACCCAAGTAGGGCGGTACTAATTAATTTTTTCATTGTCGTCCGGTTTAATGGTTTGATTATCGATTGACGTTTTGTTGGTTTCTAGAAAGTAAGATCGAAGCTCTTTAAATAGCTCTGAGGAGTATACGAAATCGATTAGATTCTTATTTCCTGCAGTGATAACTTTATCTTTATCACCCTCCCATTCCAATATTCCTTCTCTGAGGTATACAATTTTCTCGCCAATTGTCATCACGGAGTTCATATCGTGAGTATTTATAATCGTAGTGGTGTTGTATTCCTTTGTGATTTCTAAAATCAAATCGTCGATTACATTGGAGGTATACGGATCCAGTCCAGAATTGGGTTCATCGCAGAAAAGATATTTCGGGTTATTGACAATTGCTCTTGCAATAGCAACTCTTTTTTGCATTCCTCCAGAGATCTCGGAAGGATATTTTCTTTGAGCTTTATCCAAATGAACTCTTCCCATTACTTCCAAAGCCCTTCTTTTCTTTTCTCTAAAAGTTAGGTTGGTGAACATGTCTAAGGGAAAAGTAATATTTTCTTCAACGGTTAAGGAATCAAATAGAGCACTTCCTTGAAATACCGTTCCAATTTCACTTCGCAGAATTTGCTTCTCTTCTTGACCCATTTTCATGATATCACGGCCATCAAATAAGATAGTGCCACTACTTGGCTGATGAACATTCAGCAAAGATTTGAGAAAAACGGTTTTTCCTGATCCACTCTGTCCTATGATAAGATTGACCTTCCCCGTTTCAAACACGGTAGAGATTCCTTTAAGCACTTGTGTGCCGTCAAAGTTTTTCTTTAAATTTTTGACTTCAATCATTAGCTTAGGATCATTTGAGTTAATATAAGTTCAGAGATGATTATAAAAACCATCGTCCAAACCACGGCTTGTGTACTGGCTCTACCTACTTCCAAAGAACCCCCTTTGACATTGTATCCAAAGTAAGCAGGTACAGTGGCAATGATAAAAGCAAATGCTGCCGTTTTAATGAAGGCATAGTAGTAAAACAAATTCGGCATGTACATCTGAATTCCGGTAATGTACTCACCAGAAGTCCAGTTTCCTGTCATTTCACCAGCTAAGTAACCACCAAAAATTCCCACTGCAATACTAATGGCAATAAGAAGTGGGTTGAAAATCAAACAAGCGAAAACTTTTGGAAGAATTAGAAAGTTTGGTGAATTTACTCCCATGATATCCAAAGCGTCAATCTGTTCTGATACCCTCATGGTACCGATACTAGAGGCAATATAAGACCCTACTTTACCCGCCAAGACTAGTGAAATAATAGTGGGTGAAAACTCAAGTACCAAAACTGCTTTCGTCGCATATCCGACAAAGCTTGTGGGAATAGGAAATGAGGAGGCATCGAAATTATTATACATTTGGATCGCAACTACTGCTCCCACAAAGATGGAAGTGAATACAACTAGGCCAAAAGAGTTGACCCCTAAGTCGTTTACTTCTCGCATGAAAAGTCGCCAGAAAACCGACCTTTTCTGTGGGGAGCGAAGTGTCTTTCCCATTAGGACAAAGTATTCGCCAAGGGCGGTAAAGAATCGTTTAGACATCATACGGAATTACTTGTTTTGCCATTCAAAGAACCTTGCTTAATTAAGGAATGTTGAGGTATTTATGAGTTTGCACAGAAGCTTGCCATCGCGGGTTTTCCATGATGAAGTCTGTGATTTTGGGATACATTGATTCGCGCTTTCCCCACTCGCTTTGAAGATAGAGTCTACAAGAATCACTTACTTTTTCAGCTTGCTCTTGTGCAAATTGAAAATCATGTTGATTGTAAACAATTACCTTCAATTCTTTTGCCAAGGGATAAATATCGTCCAATGGAAGCGAGTTTTTTTTCGGAGAAAGTGTAATCCAATCGATTTGTCCACTCAGTGGGTAGGCTCCAGAAGTCTCAATATGAATGTCGCATCCTAGTTCCTTTAATTTACCTGTCAGTACATCTAATTTCCACATGAGCGGTTCTCCCCCCGTAAGAACGATAGTTTTACTTTGCTTTGCAGCAGTTTCTGCCACTTCGATTGCATCCAGAAGGGGATGTAAATCAGGATCCCAACTTTCTTTTACATCACACCAATGACAACCTACATCACACCCTCCCAAACGGATGAAATACGCAGCCTTTCCTGTGTGTGCTCCTTCCCCTTGTAACGTATAAAAATGCTCCATTACCGGTAGCATTTTACCTTCTAATAATAAGCTTTCTTTTTCCTTTGTCATTTGTTTATGTTCCTGACTTAAGCAAGAACCTAATATTTTAATTTCCTCGCTTGTAAGCAAGCAATGTGTTTTTCATTAGCATCGCACGGGTCATTGGTCCTACTCCTCCAGGTACTGGAGTAATCCATGAGGCAATTTCCTTACATTCATCATAGTCAACATCACCTTCAAGATGATAACCTTTCTCACCTTGATCTTCTACACGCGTAATTCCGACATCAATAACTACTGCTCCTGGTTTGATCATTTCCGCTTTCAAGTATTTAGGTGCTCCAAGCGCAACGATAAGAATGTCTGCGCTTAACGTAAAGTCTTCAATATTTTGCGTATGGCTGTGTACGACGGTAACAGTCGCATCTCCTGGTTCTCCTTTACTGCTTAGTAGGATACTCATGGGTCTTCCCACAATTCGACTTCTGCCAATCACTACCACATGTTTTCCTCGTGTACTTACCTGATATCGTTCAAGTAAGGTCATGATTCCATAGGGGGTGGCAGGTAAAAAGGCTTCCATTTCTAAAGCCATTCTTCCAAAATTTTCAGGATGGAATCCGTCCACATCTTTTTTAGGGTCTATCGCGTCAATGATGAGTTCTTGGTCAATACCTTTGGGTAAAGGGAGTTGTACAATGAATCCATCAATTAAAGGGTCTTGATTTAATTTATTGATCTCATTTAAGAGCTCTTCTTCACTGACTGTATCGGAAAGCTTGATTAGAGTAGATTCAAATCCAACCTCTCTACAATCTTTCACCTTACTTGAAACGTATGCTTTACTAGCTCCGTTTTCACCAACCAAAATGGCTGCTAAGTGAGGAGCTCTTTTCCCTTGCTCTAATATTTTATCTACTTCGGTTTTGATTTCTTGCTTGATGTCTTTAGATACCCTTAGACCGTCTAAAATTTGCGCCATAACTTAGGTTTAGAGTTTTCGCTATTGAACTGATTTCTTATAATAATTGACTAGCCCATTAGTAGAACTATCATGGGAGGTTAATTTTTCACTTCCTTTTAGTTCAGGAAGTAATTTTCCTGCAAGAACCTTTCCAAGTTCGACTCCAAACTGGTCAAAACTGAAAATATTCCAAATAACTCCTTGTACAAATATTTTATGTTCATAAAGAGCGATGAGTTCGCCTAAGGTAAAAGGCGTTAGCTCTTCGAAAAGTAACGAGTTGGTTGGAGAATTGCCGGCGAAAATTTTGTAATTAAGCAGTTTCTGTGCTTCCTCCTGGCTCACGCCTGATTTTTCGAGATCGTCCATCGCTTCTTCTTGGGTTTTTCCAAAGGCCAATGCTTGGGTTTGTGCAAAGAAATTAGCCAGGAGTTTCTCCTGATGGTCCGACTGCTGATGAAGTGATTTGGTGTAGGCAATAAAGTCTGCAGGTATAAGTTCAGTTCCTTGATGGATGAGTTGATAGAAAGCATGCTGACCATTGGTTCCCGGTTCCCCCCAAATAATTGGTCCTGTTTCGTATTCAATAAATTCTCCTGCCCGATCTACGCACTTCCCATTGCTTTCCATATCTCCTTGTTGCAGATAAGCAGCAAAACGATCTAGGTATTGAGAGTAAGGTAAGATGGCGTAAGAAGAGGCACCATAAAAATTTCTGTACCAAATTCCAATAAGTGCCATGAGCACTGGAACATTCTCTTTTAGCGGAGCGGTTTTAAAATGAACATCGGTTTCACTTGCGCCTTTTAATAGTTCTTCGAAATTATCGTATCCAATAGCAAGTACAATACTTAATCCAATCGCACTCCATAATGAGTAGCGACCGCCAACCCAATCCCAAAATTCAAAGATGTTCTCTTTAGCAATTCCAAATTCCTCCACTGCTTGAATATTGGTAGAAAGAGCTACAAAATGCTTCTCTACATCCTGCGAAGCAGCTCCTTTACTTAAGAACCAATCCTTTGCTGATTGAGCGTTAGTCATGGTTTCCTGTGTAGTGAAAGTTTTAGAGGCGATTATGAATAAAGTGGTCTCAGGATCTAAATTTTTAACCACTTCAGCTAAGTGGTTCCCATCAACATTGGATACAAAATGGACATCAAGTCTTGTTTTGTAGTATTTTAATGCAGAAGTTACCATTGCTGGGCCTAGATCAGACCCACCAATTCCAATATTAACGACATCTGTAAATTCTTTTCCACTATACCCCTTATGTGAACCAGAAATAATACTTTCACTAAAAGTTTTCATGTGATTCAGAACACTTTTAATTTGTGGCTTAATGTCTTTCCCGTCCACCAGTATAGGTTCTGTAGAAAAATCTCTCAACGCAGTATGAAGGACAGCCCGGTTCTCTGTTTCATTAATTTTTTCTCCACTAAACATAGAATTAATCGCAGAACCTAAATTCGTTTCCTCAGCAAGTTCAACTAGAAGATCGACAGTTCTCGCGTCTAATAAATTTTTAGAGTAATCGAAAAGGTAATTAGGCCTTTGAATAGAAAAGTTAGAAAATCGATCTGAATTGTATTGGAACAATGTACGAAGATCGAATTCGTTTTGTGCGGAATGCAGTTCTAATTTTTCCCAGGCTACTGTGTTTAAAGGGTTTACTTTGGTTAACATAAGAGCTAATTCAATTAATGTTTCTGCAAAAAAAATTAAGTGGTAAAAGTACGGAAATTATCCACTGCTTTTTTCTTTAGCGCTTGTTTTATTTTACATAACCCAAGAAACTAAAGTAGTTTCTTGGGTCAAAAGGGCTTGATTTTCAAGTCGCTTATCTTGCAACTGAAAAGTGATGCTTTATTTTTCTAAAGCTAATTCAATCACTTCACTCATGCGCGAAACGTAATGAATTTGAAGGTTTTCCAAATAGTCCTTCTTTATTTCTTCGACGTCTTTTTTATTGGCCTCGCAAAGTATGACTTCTTTGATTCCTGCTCTGTTAGCTGCTAAAAGCTTTTCTTTGATTCCTCCAACCGGAAGAACTTTACCTCTTAATGTGATTTCTCCGGTCATAGCTAAATCAGGTTTAATTTTTTTCTGTGTGAAACTCGACACCATCGAGCTTAACATAGCAATACCTGCCGAAGGACCGTCTTTGGGAGTAGCTCCTTCAGGAACATGGACGTGAATGTTATGTGTTTTGACGTGCTCGGACGAGATTCCTAGCTCCTCGTGTTTGGCTTTTATGTACTCTAAAGCTATGGTGGCTGATTCTTTCATGACTGTTCCCAAATTACCAGTCATAGAAAGTTGCCCTTTTCCTTCGCTTAGAATGCTTTCAATAAATAGTATGTCTCCACCTACACTGGTCCAAGCCAGTCCAGTAACCACACCTGGTACTTCCGACTTTTCTGTAAGGGTTTTCTGTCTAGGAACTCCTAATATTTGATCAATTTTAGAGAAAGAAAGTTTCGGATCGTAAGGCTGCTCCAATGCTACTTTTAGCGCTGTCCATCGGGCAATGGAAGCAATTCTTTTCTCTAGAGTTCTTACTCCGCTTTCAGAGGTATGGTGATCAATGATATAACGCAGCTCTTTTACACCCAATCGAAAAGCAGTAGAAGCAAGTCCATTGGACTCTTTTTGTTTTTTAATTAGATGCCTTTTTGCAATTTCTACTTTCTCCTCAGCGGTATATCCAGAAACTTCAATTACTTCCATTCGGTCCAGTAAAGGTGATTGAATCGTGGATAGATTGTTTGCCGTAGCGATAAACATTACTTTAGATAGATCGTAGCCCATCTCCAAATAGTTGTCGTAAAAACTATGATTCTGCTCCGGGTCAAGTACTTCAAGTAAAGCAGAGCTTGGATCGCCGTGCGCACCTTGACCAATTTTATCAATTTCATCCAGGACGACTACAGGATTTGAAGTACCTGATTTTTTGATGGATTGGAGTATTCTTCCCGCCATTGCGCCGATATAGGTTTTTCTATGTCCTCGGATTTCGCTCTCGTCATGAAGTCCTCCTAAGGAAACGCGCACATATTTTCGTCCTAGCGCTTTAGCGATGCTTTTTCCCATTGATGTTTTTCCTACTCCTGGAGGCCCACTTAGGCAAAGAATAGGAGATTTCATATTGTTTTTCAATTTTAGAACGGCCATGTGTTCTAAAATTCTTTTTTTAACTTCTTCTAGTCCGAAATGATCTTGGTCCAAAGTCTTTTGAGCTTTAGAAATATCAAGAACATCTTTCGAATATTTATCCCAAGGTAGATCAGTGAAAAAGTCCAAGTAATTCCTTTGAACATTATAATCCGGAGAGCTAGGGTGTTGGCGAGAAAGTCTTTGAAGTTCCTTTTCGAAATGCTCTTGAACTTCTTGACTCCAGTTAATTTTCTTTGCTTTCTCTGAGAGTTCTTCAGCGTCACCTTCAACACCTCCTCCTAGCTCTTCTTGGATGGTTTTAATCTGTTGATTTAGATAGTAATCTCTTTGCTGTTTGTCTAGGTCTTTAGAGGTTTTTTGATGGATTTGGTTGCGGAGTTCTAGTTTTCTAAAATCATCATGTAGGAGCTCGTAACAACGTACCGCTCTCTTCATTAGGCTTTTTTCCTCTAATAGACGCTGTTTGATTTCTGATGAAAAGTTTCCATTTGTACAAATGAAGTTGAGTAAATCTTCGTGATGAGAAAGGTTATTAATAGCAAAGGTTGCTGCATTAGGAATGTTCGGGTCAATTTGAATGATCTTTAGCGCCAGCGCTTTAATGTTATCGATAAGTGCCTCGTACTCTTCCTTATTTCGAGTGCTGGAATCTTTAAGGGGTTGAACCTGTGCCCGAAAGAAAGGTTCTTGTTCCACAAATTTTTTTACCTTGAAACGTTTAATTCCTCTAGTAATTGCGGTAATGTTTCCTTCCGGTAGCGTTATGATTTTCACTATTCTGGCCAAGGTGCCAATTTGATACAAATCATCAATTCCAGGCAGATCTGCATCCGCGTTTTTTTGACTTAAAATCGCAATGACCTCTCCAGATTTTTGGGCTTGCTCCAAAAGCTTTTTACTTTGCTCCCTTCCTGCAGTTATTGGAATGACTACACGTGGAAACATAACAAGATTTCGTACCGGAAGTACAGAATAGATTTCCTGCGCGTTATTTATTAAGGTGTCGCTTGAGTCTAGTTCTCCCAAATCACTGGCTACTACAGTAAAGTCTCCTTCAAGAAGACCTTCCAAATTCATATCTTCAAATTCAATCATAATGTAAGGGTCCTTCGTACGTGACAGTTTGTCACTTGTGTGGATGTTAGTTTACAATAATCTCCTTGTCTTGTAGGCAATTGCTTCAAAACAAAGGAGTCACAGGAAAGAAGGTCAATTCCTATGCCAACAGCATTTGTGGTTATTTTGAAGACAGAATTACTCGATTTACTACCTGAAATAAAATTCTTGGTGTAAGGAATAAATAGAAATATTTATTTTCTAATATGTTTAAAATGTGTATTTTCGCACACTGATTAAAAAGAATACAAAGAATGGCAGTTTTAGGGGAAATTAGAAAAAGATCTTGGCTGATGATTGGGGTAGTTGCTTTTGCGCTTCTAGCATTTTTGGTGACTCCAGACATGTTGGATCAAGTCTTTCAAAAGAATCCTAATATCTTAGGAAAGGTTAATGGCGATCAAATTACTCGTGAGGAATATAACGACCAGCTAATGCTTCTTCAACAACAAGCCAGAGCTCAAGGTCAAAGTGAAGCTGGTTTGGAGGAACAAACATGGCAGATGTTGGTGCAGTCAAAACTTATTCAACAAGAATTTGATAAAATGGGTCTACACCTTAAGGATGAATACTTTTGGAGTCAGCTCCAATACGATCCGATGTTTGCACAGGATCCTTCCAATTTTGATGATAAAGGGAACTTCAAATTACAAGAAGTTAAGCGTTATTATGAAGGACTGGAGTCGTCAGGACAGATTCAAGATTATAATAATTGGCTAAAAGTAAGAAGAAGCATTGAGTACCGAATGATGGCACGCCAGGTATTCGGAAGTATTTCTTCTGGTATTACCTCAAGCAAAAAAGAAGTTCAAGAAATTATTTCTTTAAGAGATAAAAATGCTGATATAGATTACGTAAAGGTAGATTATCAAACCTATTTGCAGAAGAATCCTATTAAAGTTACAACGGAAGATTTAGCAAATTTTATTAAAGAAAGACCTAATACGTTTAAAACAGATGCAAGCCGAAACATTGGTGTTGTGCATTTCCCAGCTACACCAACGCTAGCGGATGATAATGCAGTTAAGGCAGAAATTGAAAAGCTAGTCAATGTAGGAACGGATGTTTCTGGGGGAACAGAGAATTTCAGAAACACAGAGCAAGACTCAATGTTTGTGACTCTTTATTCTGATCTTCCTTTTAATCCTACCTATTTTTCTAAAGAACAACTTCCTGCAAGTATAGCGGATCAAGTGGCATCGGGGACTGTTGGACAGATTTATGGTCCTTACAAGGAGCAAAACTTATACGTAGTTAGTAAATTGTTAGATAAGAAAACTTCAGATTCTACACTTTCACGTCACATCCTTATCGCCTACGACAGAAGTCCAGCGGCACAAGGAGTTAAGAGAACTAAAGAGGAAGCTAAAAAATTAGCAGATTCTATTGGAGCTATTGTAAAAGCAGATGCCAATCGTTTCACGGAGTTTATTGATTTATCGAACGATCCTAATTCTGCCGCCCAAGGTGGAAGTTTAGGATGGACAACACCAAATACTCCCTTTGTACCTGAGTTTTTAGAATATTTAGGGAACAACCCAAAGGGGGCTACGGGAGTAGTAGAAACGCAATTCGGTTACCATATCATTAATATCCAAGATAAGAAGACTGGAGCTATGGGGTACAAAGTTGCCAATTTAGTAAAAGCGATTAAGCCGTCAGAAGAAACCGAAAACGAAGTGGATAAGAACGCTAGAAGGTTTATTCAGCAGGTTCAGGGTAAATCCTTTAATGACTTTGCTAATCTTGCAAAGAAATCAAATTATACCTTCTCAAATCCAAAAATGGTGAAGCGATTTGATGGTATGATTCAAGGATTGGGGACAGACAAAGACGGAGAAGTTATTTCTTGGGCCTTTAATAAGAAAAGAGAGAAAGGAGAAACTGAATTCTTTGTTGTTGAGGGTACAGGTGACCGCATCGTGGTATATTATAATGGGGGCCAAGAAAAAGGTTTAGCGAATCCTGAAACGGTAAGAGAGCAAATCGAGCCGGTAGTAAAAAATCAATTAGCTGCTAAAGCTATTCTTAAGAAAATGCAGGACTCTAAGGTGTCATCGTTGGATGCTATGGCTAAACTATTCGGATCTAAAAAGGAATCGACAACCGTTAATTTCTTAAATCCAGTGGTCGGACAAGCTATGGAACCAAAAGTGGCAGGTGCAGCATTTGGTATCGGTAAAGGCAAAGTTTCTCAACCAATCGAAGGGATGACCGGAGTGTATTTAGTGACCAAAAAATCGGAAACTATTAACAAACAGCCAGGTAATAATGAGCAGATTGCTCAGGCAATCAATGCTCAGAATGCGCAAATGTTTGGGCAATTCTTAATGAAGAGCCTTGTAGACAATGCCGATATTGAAGATTATAGAATTGAGGTCTGGGATACCAACGTCCAGTAATTTCTATAGTTCTAGATAGAGTAGTAGATCTCGTAATACAAAATAATTGAAACTTTTCGTCCTGAGATTCTCAGGACGATTTGTTTATAGATATTGAAATGTTGCTATAAAGTTGAGTTGATATCTATAAGTATTTTCCACCTAATTATTAGATGAAATCAAGATTTTATTTCGAATCCTTTTGTCTTAAGTACTTATTTCTGATTTGGGCTTTTATAGGTATACTTTTTATATGTAATAGTTGCCAGAATGACGAAGCTCTACAAGAGAGCGAACCAAGTGTTGAGTTTAGACTTACCGATGGCCCTGCCCATTATGAAGAGTTATCAATAGATATCCAGCAATTATTTGTTAAAATGAAAGGGCAAGAAGAATTTTCGCTCGCTTTACCCAATCCTGGACGCTACGATTTATTAAAGTTTAAAAATGGACGCGATGTTCTACTGGCTTCCGCTACTCTGCCCCCTGGTGAAATTTCGGAGATTCGTTTGGTCCTAGGTACAAATAATACACTTACTGTAGAGGGAATACAATATCCTTTAGAAGTGCCTTCCGGTATGCAGCGGGGACTAAAGCTGAAAAGTAGCCATGTACTACGCGGACAAGAACTGAGCCGGATTTGGTTTGATGTCGATGCTGCGCGCTCGGTGATAATGATAGGTAAGTCTAGATTTTTATTGAAGCCCCAAGTGCGAATCTTTACCGAGAAGACCAATGGAGTAATTGAAGGAAGTGTCGTTCCTTCTAATGCTCGCCCAGTAGTTTACGCTCTAAATAGTTCAAATGATACTGCAGCAGTAGCCCTTCCCAATCCTAACGGTTTTTTCAAGTTCTCTGGTCTTAACGAAGGTCTTTATCAAGTAATTATAGACCCTACAAATAGAGATTTTAAGCGCCAACGACGAAGTAATATCGAAGTTTCTTATTTTCAAAAAGCAGAATTAAACGCAGTGGTCCTAGAGCGCGAAAACTAAAAGAGGATTCTTGGCGTGATTTTGGTTTAAAATCAATTGAAAAAGTCAAGGGTTATTAGAGAGGATTCAAGGAAGTTTAAGACATGTATTAAGGTCTTCTACAAGCTTTAGAATTCGGGTCAGTTATTAAAATAGTCATATATTTGTTCATCCAAAATTTACTCCAGGTGAAATTATCAAAAGAATTAAAAGCGGGGCTAATTGCCGCTTTTGCTATCATAGGATTTGTCTTTCTTATCCAATTTATGAAAGGGAAAAGTTTATTTACTTCCGATAACATTTTCTATGCGAAATACGATAATGTGGAAGGATTAGCACCTTCTTCTCCAGTTTCCATTAACGGGCTGAAAGTAGGACAAGTCGACGAAATTATTCCCGTTAATGAAAAGACAGGTGAAATCCATTTTATACTTAAAGTTCTAGTAGACAATGATTTTAAATTTTCCAAAAACTCTTCTCTTGAGATTTTTGAACCCGGCCTTATGTCTGGCAAGCAAGTGAGGGTTAATCTTCAGTACGGTGGGGAGGAAGCTAAAGACGGAGATACTCTTAGAGGAGGTTATAAGGAATCAATGATGAATTCTCTTTCTTCTCAAGTAGGTCCAGTAAAGGATCAGCTAGAGGTGGTTTTAAAAAGAGTTGATTCTCTGATGGTCAATGCAAATATGATCACTGGTGCACAAAATCAAGCCGAGATTAAAGCACTGCTTCGAAATTTAAATCAGACGGTTGCTGGGTTTGAAGCTACTTCAAGACAGGCGCAGGCTACTTTAAGAAATAATGATCCGTATATCCAGCAAATGCTTTCCAATGCCAACTTAGCGACTGTAAGTGCGAGAGAAGCGATTGATAAATACGGACGTGTAGCTGAAGCGGTAGA
Source organism: Bacteroidota bacterium (assembly GCA_023393915.1). Classification (GTDB taxonomy): domain Bacteria; phylum Bacteroidota; class Bacteroidia; order Flavobacteriales; family Weeksellaceae; genus Planobacterium_A. Next base: position 63,728 of record JAEXBS010000078.1, read on the forward strand.
TACAGAAAAATTAAATCAGACTATTGATAAATTGAGTCAAACTTCTGACCAATTAAATAATGTTATTTCGGGAATACAAAATGGGGAAGGTTCTCTTGGTAAACTCACAAAAGATGAGCAACTTTATCAGAATCTTAATTCTGCTGCTGAAAATTTAAATAAATTGGTAGAAGATTTAAGAGAGAACCCAAAACGATACGTTAATTTTTCTGTTTTCGGTAAGAACGCTAATTAAAAATTAATACAAATGGAGTACTTAGACAACCTGATCTTTCTTGTTTTGCTGCTGGCAGGAGTTGGTCTTTTTGTGCGTAGTTTGAAATTGCTTGTGAGTAATATTCAGCTAGGTAAAAAGATCAAACGAAACGACCAGAGTGGAAAAAGGTGGGCGCTCATGGCACGAGTTGCCTTAGGTCAAAGTAAGATGGGAGCCAGACCAGTAGCTGGTTTTTTTCATATTTTGGTCTATGTTGGTTTCGTTATTATCAACATTGAACTAATAGAAATTATTGTTGATGGATTATTTGGCACCCATAGGTTCCTAGCCTCTGTGCTTGGAGAAAGTCTTTACGCCACTTTCACTTCCATTTTAGAAATTCTGGCAGCTCTAGTGATTATTGCCGTTGTGGTGTTTTTTATCCGCAGAAATTTTTACGGAGTTAAGCGTCTTAATATGAAAGAATTGTTCGGTTGGCCTAAAAACGATGCTAACTGGATTTTAGTTATTGAGTTTCTACTCATGGTAGCTTTCTTCACGATGAACAGTTCAGATTTAGCGCTACAACAACAAAATGTCCTAAGTGCTCACGGCTATTTTCCCGTAAGTGAAAGTTTATTTTTGCCTTGGTTTTCTGAACTAAGTGCTTCTACTCTTGGTTTTATAGAGAGAGGTGCGTGGTGGTTTCATTTCGTTGGAATTTTATTTTTCATGAACTATTTGTACTACTCAAAGCATCTACATATCCTTTTTGCTTTTCCCAATACTTGGTTTGCAAAACTGGAACCGAAAGGAGAATTGGATAATTTAGAAGCGGTTACTCGTGAAATCAAATTAATGATGGATCCTAGTGCTGATCCGTACGCGGCTCAACCAGAAGAAGGAGCAACCGAGCGTTTTGGAGCACAAGATATTTTTGATCTTAATCAAGTGCAATTACTCAATGCCTATACCTGTACAGAATGTGGGCGCTGTACTTCTGTATGTCCAGCGAATATCACCGGTAAAAAGCTATCTCCTCGAAAAATCATGATGGACACACGGGACCGTTTGGAAGAAGTAGGAAATAATATTCGAAAAAATGGAAAGTTTGTAGATGACGGTAAAAAATTGTTAGACGATCATATTTTACGTGAGGAACTTAGAGCTTGTACCACTTGCAATGCGTGTGTTGAAGCATGCCCTGTCTTAATTGATCCGTTATCTATAATTATGGATTTGAGAAGGTATATGATTATGGAAGAGTCCTCTGCCCCACAAGAGTGGAATATGATGATCACTAACATAGAAAATAATGGAGCTCCTTGGCAGTACAATCAAGCTGACCGATTAAACTGGGCGAAATAAATACCCTTTGTTGACTCATTAGGAGCAAAAAAAAACAGATAGTTATGGAATTCAAAGTAAAAACGATGGCTGAATATGCAGCAGAAGGTACCTCGCCAGAGGTTCTTTTTTGGGTGGGCTGCGCTGGAAGTTTCGATGATCGAGCGAAAAAAATCACTCGCGCGTTCTGTAAAATATTAAATAATATAGGTGTAGAATATGCCGTTTTAGGACAGGAAGAAAGTTGCACTGGTGATCCAGCCAAAAGGGCGGGAAACGAGTTTGTTTTTCAAATGATGGCTCATACCAACATTGAAGTATTGAACGCCTACGAAGTAAAAAAAATTGTAACAGCTTGTCCTCATTGTTTTAATACATTAAAGAATGAATACCCCAAGTTAGGTGGGAATTATGAAGTGATGCACCACACACAGTTCTTGCGCAATCTAATGTCGGAAGGACGTTTGAAAATCGAAGGAGGAAAGTTTGAAGGTAAAAAGATTACTTTTCATGATCCGTGCTACTTAGGGCGCGCGAATGGTGAGTACGAAGCACCAAGAGAGCTTCTAAGTAAGCTAGATGCAGAATTAGTAGAAATGAAGCGTTGTCGTCAAAACGGATTATGCTGCGGAGCTGGAGGTGCACAAATGTTCAAGGAACCAGAAAAAGGAAGTAAAGATATTAATGTGGAACGTACAGAGGAGGCATTAAAAGAAAAACCCGATGTAATTGCAACGGGATGTCCATTTTGTATGACGATGATGAGTGACGGTGTAAAACATGTTAATAGTGAAGTACAAGTGAGAGATATTGCAGAATTGCTGGCTGATGCCGAGGACCTTTAAGGTTCCCCTGTAGATTTTTCTTAACTTTACAAAAAGTATACAAATGAAAATTGTAGATTCTGAAATAGTAGAGACTAGCGACTTTAGAGTGCTAATCTATCCATCGTCGAGACCTTTTACAACAAAAGAGAGTAAGATGATTGCTGAGGAGCTCTATGAGTTTCTAGCTGGATGGCAAGCCCATGGAAAGCCGCTTTCTGCCTCTTTCAAAATAGAAAAGAACCAGTTTATTATTATCGCAATAGATGAAGAAAAGGAAATGGCGTCAGGATGCTCAATTGATGCGTTGGGCGTTTTCTTAAAAGACCTAGATCAAAAATATAGCTTTGGTTTATTTGATCGAATGAAGGCCTGCTATCTAGAGGATGGTAAGGTAATTACTACTTCATTGAAGGATTTTCGTGAAGGCGTGAAGTCCGGGAGCATAAAGGATACGGTAGAGGTTTTTGACTTCTCAAAATCCACTTATGTTAGTTTTCTGTCCGATTTTCTTTTGCCTCTAAAACGAAGTTGGGCAGCAATCTATTTGAGTTAAATTGCCTTCCTAGTTTTTTACAACGCTGTGAATTTCAGTATTCACTTCTTTTATTTGTATTCTATGAATTTCTTTAATCTTTTGAGTTTATGTGGTTTAATCTTTTTCCTCTTTGCCTGTAGAGGAGAAGATTCCTACTCAAGCCAAAAGATTGATCAAGTTGTGCAGATTTATTTAAAAAATAGTTTAGGAGAAGATTTATTAGATCCTATGCTTCAGCCAGCGCCCTATAGCGTTAGCTTTATTGATTTGGATGCTGAGCGAGCGGGTGTAAGCGTTAGTACTCAAAAGAAGCAAGATTCTACAAAAGGTTTCTATTTGGAGTATGTTGCCGGAGCAACACGTGTGGAAGAGGCTTTTCCAGGAGTAGATTTAGGTTACCGTTCCTCGCTCCAGATGATTAGTCGGGACGGGAATAATAGTGCTGAGGAGATTGATACTCTAATTTTCAGATACAGTTCTTCGCCAGAAGAGTTTAGTATTGAGCAGATTTTTCTAAACGATACGCTCCTGTTTCAAAAAGCGGGACAAACCATCAATCAAATCGTTTTAACAAGATAATTTTAAAGGTTAACGTCGTTAGCTAAATAGCGGATATATGTTACAGATTAATTTATTAAAAGAAGATAAGCAGCGTGCGTTAGCAGGGCTTAAAAAAAGAGGATTTAAATCTCCAGAACTTTTAGATCAAGCGCTCGAACTTGACGAGAAGAGAAAATCTTTGCAGTTTGAGTTAGATGAAAACCTTGCAGAAATGAACCGTATTTCTAAGCAGATCGGAAGTTTATTGAAAGAAGGAAAAAAGCAAGAGGCTGAAGAAGCAAAATCTCAAACTTCGCAGTATAAAGAGACCAGTCAAAAATTAAAAATTGAATTGGAGGGTACCGAAGAAAAACTGCAAGAAGTTCTTTATTTGCTACCGAATATCCCAGCCGATATTGTAAAAGCCGGTACTTCTGCAGAGGATAATGAAATTATCTATCAAAGTGCAGAGCCGCACTCGATGAGTGATCAGGCACTACCGCACTGGGAGCTTGCAAAAAAGTATAATTTAATTGATTTTGAACTGGGTGTTAAAATTGCAGGAGCAGGCTTTCCTGTATATATGGGTAAGGGAGCTCGACTGCAAAGAGCTTTAGTTCAGTTCTTTTTAGATAAGAATACAGAAGCAGGTTATTTAGAAGTTAATCCACCCCATGTCGTAAATGAAGCCTCTGGTTACGGTACCGGTCAATTGCCGGATAAAGAAGGGCAAATGTATCATGTAGGATTAGATGATCTGTATTTAATTCCAACGGCAGAAGTAAGTGTAACGAACATTTATCGAGATGTTATTCTCGATGAAAAAGAGCTTCCTGTTCTCAATACTGCATTTTCACAGTGCTATCGAAGAGAGGCTGGTAGTTACGGCGCCCATGTAAGAGGACTCAATAGATTGCACCAGTTTGAAAAGGTAGAGATTGTTCGTATCGAGCATCCAGACCGTTCTTACGAAGCTCTAGAGGGAATGGTAAAGCATGTCCAGTCCTTATTAGAAGCGCTTGAACTTCCCTACCGTATATTAAGACTTTGTGGAGGAGATATGGGCTTTACTTCCGCTCTTACCTATGACTTTGAAGTTTGGAGCGCTGCTCAGGAAAAATGGCTAGAGGTGAGTTCAGTATCGAACTTTGAAACCTTCCAGGCCAATCGTTTGAAGTGTCGTTTTAAATCGGGAGACCAAAAAGCTCAACTCGTTCATACATTGAACGGTTCTGCAATGGCATTGCCTAGAATTATGGCAGCTTTGCTAGAGAATAATCAAACAGAAGACGGAATTAGAATTCCAGGTAAGATAGCAGAGTATACTAAATTTGATTTGATATCCTAATTGTAGGAAAGAAAATTTTATTCTAATAAAGACCGCAGTCTAGACTGCCGTCTTTATTTTTAGTGGCAAGAACTATGGTCACCTTCGTGATGCATTTGAGAATCGTTGTGTCGGATTTCTAATGCTTCTTTTTTAGGAGATAAATAAGGTATGCCCAGTTCTAATCCTCGTACTATAAATAACATGCCTAGAATGATCATTAACATGGGAACCCATTTCAATATTTTAATCCTGAGTGCCTGGGTCATTAGTGAACCGGCGTATACTACCATGAACATAAAAGGGAAAGTACCTAACCCGAAGAGGAGCATAAAAAATGCACTTTGGTAAATACCACCTGCCGCTAAAGAAGCGGTTAATGCCATGTACACCATGCCGCACGGTAAAAGTCCATTAACAATACCTGTAAGGTAACGGGATTTTAAATCAGAGCGTTGCAATAGAGCGCCTAATAGTGATTTTACTTTTTGCAGTCCTCTAGTGAGTAGAGGTATTTTAGAAGCAAAATCCCTCCCTCCAAAAGATAACAAGGCCATTATAATTAGACAGATCCCTGCAAATAGGGTCAAGTACTGTTGAAGCCCAGCAAAAGAAAAGGTTTCACCGAATATTCCAAGTAAAGCTCCTAGAATGGTATATGTCGTGATTCTACCTAAATTGTAAGTAAGATTTTGAATTTGGAACTTTAAAGCTTGATTTCGTGTAAGACCTAAAGTGAGCGCGATGGGCCCACACATGCCAATACAATGAAATCCTGAAGCAAATCCTAGCCCTAAGGCGGCAAGTACCATTGTTACTTCCATAATACATCATAGTCCACCTGGTAAGGCTTGCCATCAGTGGACCAATTGATTTTTAAAGTATAAGATCCTGGAAATAGTATCTGATTGGGAATGTGAATTCTTCCCGCTCCATCCGCTTTTAATTCTTTTTCTACATCTAACTTTGCGTCATCTGTTCGAAATAAATGGAACTCAACTTCTTGCTTATCTATTGTTATAGATTTTGGAAATTGTATTTGAATGCCGTTTGCATTTTGAGCGTATTTTGGTTTTTCATTTAATGCATCAGCGTTGTTTTTGGCATCAATGACCTGTTGGTAGACCAGTTCGTCTTCGTAATAATTATCAGATACCATTTCTGCATTTTGCCACCCTCTTGTGAAAATAAAAATCAGAGAGAGGATAAATAACATAAAAGTTCCGAGTGCGATTACAAGGCCGTGGCCCCATGTGAAATTTTTAAACATATTATTTTTTAGAACTGAATTTTAAAAGGTCCCTCAAAGTAGGTTTCGAATGAATCCAGGAGTTTCCCCTTCTCATCATAGACCCCGATGGTGACATTTTGTTTTGAAAGTAAAATTTCGTTTTCAGGGAAACTTACATTGACGGTTCCTTTGGTAATTTCATTTCGCTTCGTAAGTATTGTATTGGAATTACTAAAGGTAATGGTCCCGTGTTCAGGTTTAATTACCTTAATGGTAACGGTTTGATCTTTATTTGATTTATTCAGGAAAGTATAATTATAGATATTTGAGATTTTTCCGTCTCTAACAAAGAAGGTAGACCCTGCAGGTTTAATGAATTTCGCTTCCATGGAACCGCGGTTGTATAATAAAAATCCTAAGAAACCTACTAATAGAGCAAGTAGAACGGTGTAAGATTTCATTTTCGTTGTGAATTTGAATTCTTTCTCTTGTTCGATTTCGTCTTCCGTAGCGTAACGAATTAGTCCTTTTGGTAAGCCAACTTTTTCCATTACTTCATCACAAGCATCGATACAGGCAGTACAATTCACGCATTCTAATTGTTGACCGTTTCTAATGTCAATACCTGTAGGACACACCACTACACATTGGTTACAATCAATACAGTCTCCTTTTCCTGCCGCTTTACGATCTTCACCTTTACGCCACTTCGAACGGTTTTCTCCTCTTTTAAAATCGTAATAAACATTAATGGTTTGTTTATCGATTAAAACTCCCTGTAGTCGGCCGTAAGGGCAAACAAGGGTACAAACTTGTTCTCTGAACCAAGCAAATACAAAGTAAAATGCTGCAGTAAAAAGAATCATAACCATGAAGTTGGTTGGATAAGCAAAGGGTCCTTCCTTCATAATCGCGAATACTCTTTCGTACCCGACGATGTACATGAACATAACATGTGTGATTATCAGTGAAATCAATAGAAAGATTGTCCATTTTAGGCCCTTCTTCCATATTTTTTCTGCGTTCCAAGGTTGGTTATCTAATCGTATTTGTTTGTTTCGATCTCCTTCGATAGCGTACTCGATTTTACGGAATATCATTTCCATGAATATGGTCTGTGGACAAATCCAGCCACAAAATATTCTTCCGAAAACAACTGTAAAAAGAATAATAAAAACAAGGGAGGCGATAGCTCCTAAAGCTAGAATGAAAAAATCTTGCGGATAAAAAGGTTGCCCCATGATGTAAAACTCACGGTCAATGACGTTGAGGAGTAATACAGGATTTCCATTAATGGTTAGAAAGGGTAGAGCAAAGTACACGATTAGTAGCACGATACTTACTAAGAGTCGATAATTAGTGTATCGTCCTTTTGGTTTGCGTGGAAATACCCATTTACGTTTCCCCGTGTGATCCATCGTATTGACGGAATCTCTAAAAGTTTCTGGGTCTAGAACTTGTCCTTGCCCTCCGCGATAGTTATTTTCTTGCTCTTGCATTTTTTCTGTCTATAATTAAAAAAAAGAACATAATCTGCTACCGGTTTTAAAGTAGTAGATTATGTTCTTTAAATATTTCAAAACCGGTTGATTATTGCTGCCAGTTAGCTGCCTCTCCCTGAGGTGCTGCTCCACCTTGTTCAACGGTGATTGGCTGCTGTTCCTGGTTTATATGGTAAATATAAGATGCTACTTTTTCGATATCGTTTCCGGTTAGGATCCCATTCCCACCAAAAGGAACCATCGTTGGGTTGTTAGGTGATCCGTTCCAAACAACGTGGAAAATACTTTTGAATAAGGTTTCTTCTGGTTGGTTGATCCAATAGTTATCAGTTAAGTTAGGACCGATACCTCCTTTTCCACCATCCATGTGACAAGATACGCAGTTTGTTTTGAAGATTTCTTCTCCTTCTGCTATCATATCTCCACTGTATTCAGCGTTTTCAAGAGTTGCTTGAGGCGCTGTTTTCATATACTCTTCAACCGACGCAATCTGTGCTTTGTATTCTTCGTCGTATTCTTTGATTGGATCTGCAAAGTCAGTAAAGCTATAAGAAATGATATAGAATACACAGTAGGCTACTCCAAACCAGAATAAACCTAGCCACCATTTTGGAAGTTGGTTGTCAAGCTCCATAATGCCATCAAATCCATGATCGATAAGTATGTCTTTTTCCTCTTTTGCTGTTTGCTTCTTAAAAGCTGATTGAAATAAAGTTTTAAAGTAAGGAGCTTTCTTTGCTTGAAGGTACTCTTCACGTAGTTCAGGCGAAAGTTCTTTAAACTTCGTATTTTCAATTAAATCACCGATCGCATGGTGAATTAGAGCGAGAACCACACTAATTACTACCGTACCCCAGAAATACATAGAAGAAAGGAAAGAACTACTCTGTACTACCATGTAATACAGGATAAATAAGATTGCAAAAATGATTGCTATGTTAACGTAAACAGGTGTTCTTGGTTTCATGACGATTAATCTTATAAATTAAAAGGTTGGTCATTGTCATCATCTAATGGCGCATTGGCAACTTCGTTGTAGTGTTTTTTCGAACGACTAAAAACGTAGACCACCACACCTAAAAAAAACAACAGAAAGATTACCAAAGCCAAGGTTTGAAATAAACCTGTATAAGCTTCGTTAGAAATGATGTCTTTTAGATTTTGTGGTATCATGTTCCCTTAGATTAGTACTTTATTAGTTATTGCTTGCTGTTTGTACTTGTGTTGTTTTGATATCAGTACCCAAACGTTGAAGGTAGGCGATTAGTGCAATGATTTCCTTTTTCTCCAGTTCCCCTTCAGGTCTGGTTGCATAAGCTTGCTTTAAATCGGCTGCTTCGGTAAAAATTTGGTTAACAATGTACTTCGCTTGATTATCGACCCATGCATCTGCAGTATCGATTTGTGCATCGGTGTACGGTACATCAAACACATCCTTCATCAGTGTGAGCTTGTTAATCGTCTCGCTACGATCTAGGTCGTTTGCAATTAGCCATGGGTAACGAGGCATGATCGAACCTGCCGAAGTAGATCTTGGGTTGTACATGTGCTTGTAATGCCATGAACTTGGGTTTTTACCTCCTTGACGATGTAAATCCGGTCCGGTTCTTTTAGATCCCCAAAGGAATGGACGGTCGTAAACAAACTCTCCTGCTTTGGAATATTGTCCATTTTTCCCGTTAAAGCGAACGACTTCATCACGGAAAGGACGAATCATTTGGGAGTGACATGAATTACATCCCTCACGGATGTAAAGGTCACGACCTTCTAATTCAAGAGGTGTGTACGGTTTTACTGCTGAAATCGTAGGTACATTCTCTTTTATGGTAAGAGTTGGGATGATCTGTACAGCTCCACCAATAGCCACTGCGATAAACGCTAGTACCGACAAGTATACTGGCATTCTTTCCAACCAAAGGTGCACTCCTTCTCCTTCTTTTCTCTGATTCCCAATATTGGCCAAAGGAGGTGCTTCTGCAGGAACGTTTTTCTGGAATGATCCTTTTCTTACCGTCATATAGACGTTAAAACACATTAATAGCGCACCGGAAATATAGAATAATCCACCGGCAAAACGCATGATGTAATAAGGAATGATCGCTGTCACAGTATCCAACCAGTTCTTCCAAAGAAGTGTACCGTCCGGATTGAACTGCTTCCACATTAGACCTTGAGTAAATCCTGCAATGTATAGTGGAACCGCATAAAATATAATTCCTAAAGTTCCAAGCCAGAAGTGCCAGTTAGCAAGTTTGGTGGAATATAGTTTAGTTCTCCATAGAATTGGAAGGAGGTAATAGATCATACCAAAGGTCATGAATCCGTTCCAACCTAGTGCTCCTAGGTGAACGTGACCAATAACCCAGTCGGTAAAGTGACCAATTTTATTTAATGTTTTTGTCGCTAGTATCGGACCTTCAAAAGTCGCCATACCGTAGCAGGTTACTGCAACAACGAAGAATTTCAAAATTGGATCTTCTCGTACTTTGTCCCATGCTCCTCTTAAAGTAAGTAGTCCATTTAACATCCCACCCCATGATGGAGCAATAAGCATTATAGAGAACCCTGTTCCTACTGCCTGTGCCCATGCAGGTAATGCAGTGTACTGCAAGTGGTGAGGTCCTGCCCAGATGTAAACGAAAATTAATGACCAGAAGTGAATAATGGATAATTTATACGAGAAAACAGGTCTGTTTGCTGCCTTAGGAAGGAAGTAGTACATAAGACCTAGTACAGGTGTTGTTAAAACGAATGCTACTGCATTGTGACCATACCACCACTGAACTAATGCATCTTTTACTCCAGAGTAAGCGGAGTAAGATTTCCAAAAATTTAAAGGAACCTCTAGGTTGTTGAAAATATGGAGCATAGCCACTGCTAACCAGGTTCCAATGTAAAACCAAATAGCAACATATAAGTGACGTACTCTTCTCTTTGCAATAGTAGCAAACATGTTAATACCAAACAGCACCCAAGAGAGTGTAATTAAAATGTCAATTGGCCATTCATGCTCGGCGTATTCTTTAGAGGTGTTGATTCCCATAAAGAAGGTCACCATCGATGCAACGATCATAAACTGCCAGGTCCAGAAGTGAGTCCAAGATAAAACATCGCTGAACATTCTGGCTTTTAGTAAACGCTGCATGGAGTAGTAAGCTCCGGCAAAAACACCGTTACAAACAAATGCAAAGATGACCAGTGTTGTGTGAATCATTCTAATTCTACCGAAACCAAAGGCCCCTTGAGAATTGATTAATCCTTGAATGTTTCCTGAGGCAAGACTTTTAATAGTTGGGTCGTCTGTACCTAGAAAGTACTCCGGAAGTTCCGGATAGAATAGCATTAACGCAGCGGTAAGTCCGAACAAGAACCCTAGCACCCCAAAAACTACAGTGGCGTAAAGGAAGGCTCGAACAATACTGTTGTCGTAACTAAACTTTTGTGTTTCCATATTGCTCATTACTTTTTTTATCCTGGTTTGTATTTTGTTGTTTATCAGTGTTTTCGGTCGCTTCAGGATTTTTGATTTCGTCATCAAATAAAATCCTTACCGCAGGAGATTCATCGTCCTCAAACTGACCCTTTTTGGCGTTTACAATGAAGAGAATCAAAAAAACCGCGGCCAAAGATACACTGCAGACAATCATCAAATAGAGTATATCCATTGCACCTGCAAATTTAATTTTTTAGATGGTCAAATTTAGTTAAAAATAATGATAAAAGTCAGAGTATGTTAAATATTGTTAATTTAAAATACTTCTAAATAAGGCAGTTTGCTACATTATAGCTTGAAATACTTCATGCTTCGAAGCCATGTGGCGGCTGATGTAAATGCGACAACGGTAATCGAACTAATAGGCATTAAGATTGCGGCTACCAGGGGGGACATGTATCCTAAAACTGCGATTGTGATTCCTATCACGTTGTATAGGAGAGAAATCGCAAATGTGAATTTCACGATTTTGATGGCGTCCTTCGAGAGTTGTAAATACTGATGCAAAATTGGGACTTTGCTCCCTGACATAATCACATCTGATGATGGGGTAAAGGAATTGGTATCGTCTGCGACAGCGATCCCTACATTACTTTGTTTTAGAGCTCCTGCATCGTTCAGTCCATCTCCTAACATTACAACGTTATCGCCCTTAGTCTGTCGCTCTTCAATGAAAGAAAGTTTGCTTTCTGGATCTTGATCAAATAGAAAATCTTTTGCCAATGGAATTATCTTTCTAAGCTCGTTCTTTTCTGAGTCGTTATCTCCTGAAAGGACGAAAATCCCATAATCCTTGAGTTGGTTGAAAAGCGCTTTTAAATTAGGTCGGTATTCGTTGTTGAAAATGAACTTTCCTAAAAACTCGTTGTTTTTCGAGATGTACACGGCGGTTTCCGTGTTTTCGCTGGTTTGATTATTGAAGCGAGCAGAACCAATTTTGTAATAGATTCCTCGGATTTCGGCGCTATACCCTTTACCTGGAATGTCTTGAAAATTAGAACATATGAATTTTTCATCAACTACATCCAAGTGTTCGTATAAGGCTTTGGATAATGGGTGGTTGGAGTTGATTAAAAGAGATTTAAGGTTGCTTAAATCCTGCTCGGTTAAGTGGTCTCCACTCCATCGAATAAGTGTTCCCTTGCTCTTGGTTAGGGTTCCGGTCTTATCGAAAACTAAAGTGTCTGTTTTCGCAAGTTTTTCTATGGTGTAAGCATCCTTTACATAGAATTTATTTCGCCCTAAAATACGCATGATATGTCCGAAAGTAAAAGGTGCTGATAATGCCAGAGCACAGGGACAAGCGACAATAAGAATAGCGGATACTACTTGGAACATTTTTTCAAAATCAACGGTTGACCAATAGATCCCCGCCACAAGTGTAATCAATAGAATGGCAATAGTAAAGTATTTACTAATGTGGTTGGTTAGATTGTCTAATCCGTGTTCTTTTTTCTTGAAAGCTTCTTTGTTCCATAGCTGAGTGAGGTAGCTTTGATCTACGTTTTTGATAACCTCAAGCTGTAATGCGGGACCTAATTGTTTCCCGCCGGCATAAATCCGTTCTCCAGGTTCTTTACTAACTGCGGAGCTCTCACCTGTGATAAAACTATTGTCAATATGAGCTTCACCTTGCAATAGGATAGAGTCTACAGGTATGATCTCCTGATTTCGAACAAGTATTCGATCTCCAATTTTTAGTTCAGAGAGTAAGATGTTTTGTGAATTGTTGTTTTCGTCGAGTTTTGTAACAGCAATAGGATAAAAGGATTTGTAATCCCGGTCATAAGATAATGCATTATACGTTCTTTTCTGAAACATCTTGCCGAGAAGCATGAAAAAGAGTAGTCCACAGAGGGTGTCAAAATAGCCTGGACCGTAATCGGTTAACACTTCATAGATACTGCGTCCGTAGAGAACAAGTATTCCTAAGACAATGGGTACATCAATATTGATGATCTTGTTTTTTAAACCGAAGTAGGCTGATTTAAAATAGTCCGAAGCTGAGTAAAAAACAACAGGGGTAGCCAAAAGGAACATGACAAATCGAAAAAAATGCTTGTATTGCTGCATCCAGTAATCGGTAGTACCTAAGACCATTTCGACATATTCCGGAAAGCTTAACAGCATTCCGTTAGCGAAAGCAAAACCTGCGACCGCTAATTTGATCAGTAAGGATTTGTCGGTTTTTTCTGTTTTTCTACTTGATGTCTCTAAATTGATTTGTGGTCGGTATCCTAATTGTGAGAGTTGGTCGGCCAATCTGCTTAATGGTAGGGTTTGCGGATTGAAATAAACCTGTAATGTTTTCTGGGTAAACTGTACCTGTGAATACTGAATAGCAGGATTGATAGTGCTTAAGCTTTCAAGAAGCCAGATGCAGGAGGAACAGTGAATTACGGGTATTTTAAAGGTGACAATAGCCGTCTTGTCTTCAGAGAAATCAACTACTTTGTCGTATATTTCTTTTGTGTCCAGATAATCAAACGCTGTTTCGGAGCTTTCTGGACGAATTCCGGATCGAGCGTTTAGCTGGTAGAATTGGCCTAATTTGTTGGAACTTAATATTTCATAGACTGTTTTACAACCTGAGCAACAAAATTCCTTCTCATCGAAAGAAATCCGATCTTTCCCTATTTTATCTCCGCAATGAAAACAATTTTCCAATTTTATATCTCTAACAATCTGTAAGGTCCAATAGGCAAAATTAGTTAAAAAAAATTGCCTTTGGCATTAAAAAAGCCTATTTTTGCTGATAAAAGTCATAGGTATGTCACTTGAAAAGCAAGAGCTCATTGATCGTAATTTTCTCAAAGTTTTCAATGAAGATTCTTTTAGGGAGGTTCTTTCGGATGAAGATTTCCGAAAGTATATGGAGGCCAAAAAGACCGTTACAATAAAAAAAGGAAAACTACTTTTTTTAGAAGACGAGAATCCCAATGGTGTATATTTTATTAAGAAAGGTACGGTAAAACTCTCTAAATCTGGAGTCTACGGAAAGGATCAGATTTTGCGTTTTATCAAAGAAGGAGATCTTATTGGTTACCGCTCTCTCTTAATAGGAGAAACTTTTCAAGCAAAGGCTGAAGCAATGTCTGACGTGGAAGCTGTTTTTTTAACAGGAGAGATCTTCCTTCATCTCTTACAAGTAGATTCACAATTGTCCTTTGCTATGTTGCAGAAATTCGCATTTGAGCTTGGGGAATATTCTAATACCATTACTTACTTAGCACAGAAAACCGTGAGAGAGCGTTTAGCTGAAGTACTACTTCTGCTTGAGCAAAAGCTTGGTGTTGATCCGGAAGGATTTATTAAAATCTCTCTTACCCGTGAAGAAATAGCCAATTTAATTGGTACAGCAACCGAGAGTGCGATTCGACTCATTTCTGAATTTAAACAAGATGAGCTAATTGAGACGGAAGGAAGAAATATTAAAATTATTAATCGAGAAAAGCTCATTAAAGTAGGACACGTAACTATTTAACCTACTTTGTTTAATCCTATTGTTGAATACTTTAAGTAAAGAATATGTCAGTTCATTCGGAAATTAAGAAAGTAACCACAGAGACGTTACGTCAAATGAAATTTGACAAGGAAAAAATCACTATGCTCACGGCGTATGATTTCACTACAGCTAAGATGGTTGACGCAGGCGGAGTCGATTCGATTTTGATTGGAGATAGTGCAGCGAATGTAATGGCTGGGTTTGAAACTACCCTTCCTATTACTTTAGACCAGATGATTTACCATACGCAGTGTGTGGTAAGAGGTGTGGATAGAGCGCTAGTTGTAGCAGACCTTCCGTTTGGTACGTACCAAAGTAATGCAGAAAAGGCCTTGGAGTCTGCTGTCAGAATGATGAAAGAGGGAGGTGCTCATGCGATTAAAATAGAAGGAGGTGCAGAGATTGAAAAGTCCATTCGCAAAATTGTCAATGCGGGAATACCCGTAATGGGGCATTTAGGGCTCACACCACAATCCATTTATCAGTTTGGAACATATAAAGTTAGGGCAAAGCAAGAAGAAGAAGCTGATAAGTTGATTCAAGATGCAAAGCTACTTGAAGAGCTAGGTTGTTTTGCTATTGTGCTTGAGAAAATCCCGGCTGATCTCGCCAAGAAAGTGAGTGAATCTCTTATGATTCCTACAATTGGTATTGGAGCAGGGCCTGATTGTGATGGTCAAGTATTAGTGTATCAGGATATGGTAGGAATGAATAAAGGTTTTTCTCCTAAATTCTTGAGAAGGTATTTAGATCTTCATGAGCAGATTACTGGGGCCGTATCGAAGTATGTTGAGGACGTAAAGAGTGTGAATTTTCCAAATCAAAATGAAAGTTACTAATGAATAAAATAAGTCAAATACAATCACTTCAAGCAATCGTTTCTTTCGGTGCCTTGGTATGTCTTCTTGCAGGTTGGTTAAATTTTTTCTCCCCTACAATAAATGATTTACTCTATCATAGAGTATTTTATGTTATGATTGGTCTGAGCTTTGCCTTGATGGCTCCTACCTTAACCAATCCTAAATTTGTCTACCCGCTCTATATTGCCGCGGCGCTTTGCCTAATTGGCGCCCTGTTTCCAGTTGAGAGTAAATTTGCTTCAATGAAAACGATCGGTCTGTTTGCAGGGGTGTTGATTTCTCTTTTCAATAGACCTAGAGCATCTAGAAGGCAATAGCGTTTATCGCCAGACTCTCTAACTAGAGGTTAGAGGAAAGAAAGTAACTAGTTTATGTTTAGTTCAGATCAAATCTTACTAGAAGACAATCATCTCATGGTTGTCAATAAAAAAGTGGGGCAGCTCGTACAAGGTGATAAGACGGGTGATGATTCACTACTTGAATTAATCAAAGCATACATTAAAAAGAGAGACAATAAACCAGGAAATGTTTTTCTTGGTTTAGTTCATCGTATTGATCGGCCCACTTCGGGGCTAGTAATTTATGCAAAGACTTCAAAGGCTTTATCTCGATTAACGCAAAAGGTGCGTGAACGCGAGGTACAAAAGACTTATTGGGCGGTAACCAGTAAAGAGCTTATTGCAAAGGAAGGTACATTAGTTCATTTCTTAAAGAAAAATGAAAAGAACAACAAGGCAATCGTCTTTCCTCGGGAAGCTCCTGGAGCAAAACGAGCGGAATTAGATTATAAGGTTTTAAAAGAATTGGATCATTATTTACTTTTAGAAGTAGATTTGAAAACTGGTAGGCATCACCAAATTCGTGCGCAGCTTTCGAAATTAGGGATTCCTATTAGAGGCGATTTGAAGTACGGATCCCCTCGTTCCAATCCTGATGGGGGAATTCATTTGCATGCGAGAAAATTGATTTTTCTACATCCAGTAACCAAAGAGACTGTTGAAGTTACAGCCCCTGTACCCGGGAATGATGCAATTTGGGAAGCTTGCGAAAGATAGGTAGGGATCGGATTCGAACAGTAAAGTAATAAAAGAAAGTGCCGCAGAAAATTCCTGCGGCACTTTGCTCTATATTGTAGTAATATATTACCCTTGCTTAGCTTCCTCAGCAATAAGGTTTAAAGCAGAACCTGCTTTGAACCAGCCGATTTGCTGCTCATTATACGTGTGATTGGTTACTACAGTATCTTTAGTTCCATCTTGGTGAATGAATTCTAAAGTCAATGGCTTGCCAGGAGCAAATTGATCTAAATCTAGGAAGTTAACTGTGTCGTCTTCCTTGATTTTATCGTAATCTGCCTTGTCTTGGAAAGTAAGACCAAGCATTCCTTGCTTCTTCAAGTTTGTCTCATGGATACGAGCGAATGATTTTACAAGTACTGCTCTAACGCCTAAGTGTCTTGGCTCCATCGCAGCATGTTCTCTAGAGGATCCTTCCCCATAGTTTTCATCTCCTACGACGATTGAAGGAACGTTAGCTGCTTTATAAGCGCGAGCAACCGCAGGAACTTCACCGTATTCACCTGATATTAGGTTTTTCACGTTGTTAGTTTCCATATTGTAAGCATTTACTGCTCCAATAAGCATATTGTTCGAAATGTTGTCTAAGTGACCACGGTATTTTAACCATGGACCTGCCATAGAGATATGGTCCGTAGTACATTTACCAAAAGCTTTAATAAGAACTTTTGCTCCTTCAATATTCTTTCCGTCCCATGGAGTGAAAGGTTCTAACAGTTGTAAACGATCGGAATTAGGATCTACTATCACTTCTACAGAAGATCCGTCTTCTGATGGAGCTTGGTATCCATTGTCTCCAACATCAAATCCTTTTGAAGGAAGTTCAAATCCTTTCGGCTCATCCAAACGAACTTGCTCTCCGGTTTCACTTGTTAATGTATCTGTAATTGGGTTGAAGTCTAATCTTCCCGAAATTGCTACTGCTGCAACCATCTCCGGAGAGGCTACAAATGCATGCGTATTTGGATTTCCGTCCGCTCTTTTAGCGAAATTTCGGTTAAAGGAGTGAATGATGGAGTTCTTTTCTCCTTTTTCTGCCCCTTCACGATCCCACTGTCCAATACACGGTCCACAAGCATTAGTGAAAATTCTTGCATTTTCGAATTTGCGGAATGAATCTAAGAATCCGTCTCTTTCAGCAGTGAATTTCACTTGCTCAGATCCTGGGTTAACCCCAAGAATAGCCTTAGGTTTTACTCCTTTTGCAACAGCATCTTCAACAATAGAGGCCGCTCTTGATAAGTCTTCATAAGAAGAGTTGGTACAAGAACCTATTAATGCCCATTCTACGTCTAATGGCCAACCGTTTGCTTCCGCTTTTTCTTTAAATTCGGAAACCGGTGTAGCAAGATCCGGAGTAAACGGACCGTTTAAATGAGGTGTTAATTCAGAAAGATTGATTTCAATAACTTGATCGAAATATTGCTCTGGATTAGCATAGACTTCTGGATCTGCAGTTAAATGCTCACGAACTTTATCTGCTGCTTCTACAACATCTGCTCTTCCAGTTGCGTTAAGGTAGCGTCTCATGGAGTCATCGTAACCGAATGTAGAAGTGGTTGCTCCAATTTCAGCTCCCATATTACAGATAGTTCCTTTTCCTGTAGCAGACATGGATTCTGCTCCTTCTCCAAAATATTCAACGATGCATCCTGTACCACCTTTAACAGTTAAGATCCCAGCTACTTTAAGAATAACGTCTTTTGCTGCGGTCCATCCGCTTAATTTACCGGTAAGTTTCACACCGATAAGTTTAGGCATTTTAAGTTCCCAAGCCATTCCTGCCATTACGTCTACAGCATCAGCACCACCAACTCCGATGGCCACCATACCTAAACCTCCAGCATTAACGGTATGAGAGTCTGTTCCAATCATCATACCTCCAGGGAATGCATAGTTTTCAAGAACTACTTGGTGAATGATTCCCGCTCCTGGCTTCCAGAAGCCGATTCCGTATTTATCGCAAACAGAACTTAAGAAGTTAAATACTTCAGAGTTCTTATTAATGGATTCTTGTAAGTCTTTTTCTGCTCCTACTTTGGCTTGAATCAAGTGATCCGCATGGGCTGTAGAAGGTACTGCTACTTTTGTTTTCCCTGCTTGCATGAATTGAAGTAACGCCATTTGAGCTGTTGCGTCTTGCATTGCAACACGGTCTGGTGCGAAATCAACATAGGATTTCCCCCTTTCATAAGCTTCGCTCGCAGCTCCTTGCCAAAGGTGAGTGTATAAGATTTTTTCGGATAAGGTGAGAGGTTTACCCACGGCTTTCCGCGCAGCTGCGACTCGCTCTGGGTAACGTTCGTACACCTTTTTGATCATGTCGATGTCAAAAGTCATATCTTCGTTCTTTTTTATATTATTCACTTACTAAATATTTTTCAAAAATACGAAAAATTTAAGGGGGTTCCTAAAGGATGTAATTTAGAATATGTATAAATTGCATGGGGAAAGTCTATACTTTGTATTTATGTAGGGATGCTTTATTTTTGGCTAGAAATTTGTAAAAAAGAGAGGGATGAAATTGACTAGTAAATATATATGCCTTTTGTTTTTGTTTTCAGGATTACTGGTTTTAGCCCAATCTGTGAAAAAGACTGCTCATCAATTTCCTCAGGGTGATGAAAAGAACTATGAGAAAATCAACGACTCAATTCCTCATTTAATTCCTCGAAAAGTTGAGGGGAAATTTGGGTACATTAACCAGAAAGGTGATCTACTCATTCCAGCTGTGTACAGCAATGTAGGGTTCTTTACTGAAGATTGTACTTTACTCAATTCAAGCGATCCAAAAGTTCAAAAGTTTGGGTCGGCTCAGTACGCATCTGTTAGGTACATGGGGGTGGATTACCGAATTGACTATAAAGGAAAAAGAGTTTACCGCTACAAAGATGAAGAACTCGGGAAGTGTCCTTTTGAGTACAAAGAACAACTTTATCATAGTTATGTTCGACAAGGCTATTATGGAGTCATTGAAAAGAAAAATTTCTTCAACGAATTGGATTATCGTCAATACCTTATCTATCCCCAATTTCAGTACTTACATATACTTGAGGGGGATGATTTGAAAAATCCCATGATCGTTGCAGCCCACGATAACCGCTTCGGTGTGATCAATATTCAAGGAGAAATTGTTATTCCATTTGTGTATGCCGATATTAAACGAAATTTCAGTTGGAAGTTAGCCCGGTTATTCGAAGTGAGTGAAGATGGCAAAAACTATTACTTCATCGATAGGTACGGCAATCGCTTTTAGAATAGAGGATTTTTCCTATCTTTACCGCCAGAAAAAAAGGGGTGCTGCTTTTTGCGGCTGAGATTATACCCGTTGAACCTAGAACAGGTAATGCTGTTTAGGGATTGATTAAAATCAGTGGATTTTAGTCTTCACGTTATATCTACCCCTTTTATTCGATTAATTTTAAAATTTAAACGAATGAAAGGATTTTTTATTTTGGGGCTCTTAGTGGGCGCCCAGGCTTATGGCCAAAACACAGCAAAAGATTCACTGAAAGAGACGGTGATTCCCAGTATTCATTTTACGCGCTCTTTGCCCGTTACCAAAGAAATTATCGATGTGAGCAAAGATCTTGATTATAAAAATTTAGGTCAAGATTTACCGATTTTATTGAAGAATCAAACTTCGGTTATTTCCACTTCTGATGCAGGAAACGGAGTGGGGTACACGGGTTTTAGAATCCGGGGAGTAGGAGGAACTTCCATTAATGTAATGATGAATGGGGTGCCTTACAATGATTCTGAATCGCAGGGAACCTTCTTTGTGGACGTTCCCGATCTGAGCAGCTCCGCTTCTACTCTTATTATTCAGAGAGGAGTGGGAACGTCTACCAATGGAGTTTCAGCCTTTGGAGCGAGCGTTAACATAGTTTCAAAAAACCCTGAGGAAAAATTCTATGTGCAAAGTGATAATTCTTACGGCTCCTTTAATACGTATAAATATTCTCTAGAATTAGGTTCGGGGATGCTCTTTAATAATACGGTTTCACTTATGGGACGCTACACTAAGATTCACTCGGACGGATATATTGATCGCGCTTTCTCTGATTTGGATTCCTACAACTTTACGGCTAGATACCATAAAGGAAACACTTCTTTGAGGCTATTGGCTTTCGGAGGAATAGAGAAAACCTACCAGGCGTGGAATGGAATCGATAAATCCAGATGGGAAGTGAACCCTAGATTTAACTACTCTGGTGCTATCTACTCTAGTGACTGGAGTGAAATCGAAGGCTTTTATTCCAATGAAACAGACAATTACCGCCAAAATCATTATCAGTTTCTTTTAGAGCAAGATCTTAGTGAACGTTGGAGGATTGAAAATACCCTACATTATACGAAAGGAAAAGGATATTATGAAAATTACAAACAAGGTGAATCCTTGGCGACCTATGAGCAAGGAAGTTCAGACAAGTACTCCGATTTTGTTCGAAAGAAGTGGTTGGATAATGATTTTTACGGTATGGTCTCCAACTTATATGGAACAACAGGGTCCTTGGATTTGAATTTTGGTTTAGTGCTCAACCAGTATGCAGGGGCGCATTATGGAGAAGCTAAAGACTATTTACTGTCCGATAGCCGGTTCGAGCCTTACTATAGGAACCGATCCATTAAAAGTGAAATCTCAGGTTTTGGTAAAGCCATTTTGCATTTAGGTAGATTTGATCTGTTCGGAGATTTGCAACTAAGACGAATATCCTACGATATGAAGATCCTTGATCCAGGTGACGCAGAAGGCGCCAATCTCAACTTGGACTGGACTTTTTTTAATCCAAAAGCCGGTCTGAACTACGGACTTGAATCCGGAAAACTATTCCTTTCTTATGCGAAAGCCAGTAGGGAGCCTAATCGAGATGATTTAATTGCTAACCCCGTGGTGAAGCACGAGACTTTGCATGACTTTGAGGCGGGGTGGGAACATCGAGCGAGTTCACAGTTTCAATGGGCTCTTAACCTATACTATATGCATTATGTCGATCAACTCGTATTGAGTGGTCAAATCAATTCCATTGGTGAGCCTATTAGAACGAATTCTGGAAAATCGTTTCGTCGAGGTATAGAGCTCAGTACCGTAGCTAAAGTTTCTAAAAACTGGGAGCTTAGTTCGAACCTTACTTTAAGTCAAAATAGAAATATAGATTTTAAATCGGTTGCTCAGGATCAACTGGTGTCCCACGGAGATACGCCCATTTCTTTTTCACCAGAATTTATGGGAAATTTATCCTTAAGGTATTCGCCTGCTAGTTCCTTTAGTGCGGCACTTGTGAATCAGTACGTAGGGGCTCAGTATTTGGATAATACGCAAAATAAAGATTTAAAAACACAGGGCTATTTTCTGTCTGATCTCAGTTTTAGATATAAGCTCCCTATAGGTAAGCATAAGGTAGATCTAAAGCTCCTTGTAAACAATCTATTCAATAAGAAGTATGTAAATAATGGATACGTGTGGGATCAAACCCCGTATTATTTTGCCCAAGCAGGAACGAATTTTCTTTTTGGTCTCTCGTACCGCTTTGATTAGGTCTGATTTCTCCGGCAACTAATAATGAATTAGGGAACCTTCACTTGGTTGAGTTGGTTCCCCTTTTAAGTCGTAGGAATGTCTTAAATTTGCCACGAATATGAACTTAGTCAACAGTATAATAGATGAACTCAAAAAGCACTCTGAAGTAGCTTTAGAGGGTTTTGGTCTTTTCTTTTTAAGAGATACAACTGCACGGTTTTCAAAAGAAAGTGAAGAGCTTCTTCCTCCCTCTAGAGTGATAGATTTGAGAATTGATTATCAAATTAAAGATAATGGGTTTATTGAACGTACCGCTCAAAACGCAGGATGCTCAGAAATTGAGGTAAAAAGTCATCTTGAAAAGCTTACTTCCTTTTGGAAAAATCAATTGCTCTCAAACGACGCATTTAGCATAGAGGAGTTAGGTCATTTTAGAATCAGTGATAGCTCCATGGCTTTTGAGGGAGAACGAATTAGTGAATTGGTTCCGCATCTTTTTGGATTAGAGCAGATTAACCTTAAAGAGATTCAGAAAGGTAGCAAGAAATCTGCTGCACCCAATCAGCCGTATGCTCGAAGCAGTTATTGGGGATGGAAAGCTTTTTTTGTGATATCGGTTGTAGGGCTATTGGTGTTGGCATATACCCAGAAGGAGGTTCTTTTTGGAAAGAAAAGTGAACTAAAGCAAAAGAGCTCCGATAAAAAATCTGTGAAGAAGGTTCAGGCGTCTGCAGCACTTCCCAAAATTGACAGCATCAAATAATATAGAAAACAAATCATTCAAAGAATAATTTCAGTCCATTAATATATGTCGAAAATAAAGAAAGCGAGCGAATCGCTAACCGTAATGACCAATATCGTCTTACCGAACGAAACGAATTCTCTAAGGAATCTATTTGGAGGAGAGCTTTTATCAAAAATGGACAGGTGTGCTTCTATTTCTGCTGCAAGACATTGTGAGCGAAGAGTAGTTACTGCTTCTGTGAATCACGTTTCTTTTAATCATCCTATTCCAGAGGGTGGGATTGTCGTGTTGGAATCGAAAGTGTCTAGAGCTTTTTCTACTTCAATGGAAATTTATGTTGATGTTTGGTTGGATGACCCTATTGCAGGTAAAAAAACTCATACCAATGAAGGGATTTACACTTTTGTTGCAGTGGATGAGTTTAATAAGCCGGTTCCTATTCCACAGATGGAGCCTGAAACAAGGGAGGAGAAACTTCGATTTGATGCCGCTTTTCGAAGAAGAGAGCTTTCTTTAATTCTTTCTGGAAGAATGAAGCCTGAGGAATCCGTTGAGCTTAAGAAGCTTTTTTGCGGATCATGATGCGAGTACTACAGATTGACTCTAATCACCCCATTCTCAAGGAAACTTTGGAGCAGGCGGGCTTTAGTGTTGACGATGATTTCAGTTCGTCTTATCAAGAAGTCCTTGATAAGATTGCTCGGTACGACGGACTCATTATAAGAAGTCGGCTACCTATTGATGCTCATTTTTTAGAAAAATCTTCTCATCTTAAGTTTATTGCTCGAGTTGGAGCAGGAATGGAGAATATAGATGTTGAAAAAGCACGGAGCCTTAATATTTCATTAATTAATTCTCCAGAAGGAAATCGCGATGCTGTTGCTGAGCATGTTGTAGGCATGCTATTGCTTTTAATGCACCGTCTTAAAATCGCCTCGATAGAAGTAGAAAATGGAGAATGGATTCGGGAAGGGAATAGAGGAGATGAACTACTAGGGAAATGTGTAGGTCTCATTGGCTATGGATTCATGGGCAAAGCAACAGCCAAACGACTCAGTGGTTTTGGTGTGAAGGTAATATTTCATGATTTGATTCCAGGTTTGTCCGATGAGTATGCTCAACAGGTCTCATTAGATGAATTATTCAGGCAAGCAGAGGTGATTAGTTTGCATGTTCCCTTGACAAAACTAACCCATTACCTGGTTGATCAAAAGTTCATTGATGCAGTTGAAAATCCTTTTTATTTAGTTAATACAGCTAGGGGTCTAAACGTAAAAACGAAAGATTTAGTTGAGGGGCTTCGTTCGGGAAAAATCAAAGGTGCTGCATTAGATGTACTAGAGTACGAGAAGTCCTCTTTTGAGAACTTATCCAATAATAATGAAGATCTTCAATTTTTAATTGATTCCGACCAAGTTATCCTCACTCCACATATAGCAGGATGGACGCTACAAAGCAAAATAAAGCTAGCCTCCGTTATCGCTTCAAAAATCATCAAAGCTTTTTCTTAACATTTTTTATGACCTAGGTCATCTGTAAAATTTTATAAAATCTCTTACCTTGCAAGCTTATAGAAGAAAAGAGTGTTTTAATGAAGTATTTACAAAGGGGAGGATTGTTGTTCCTTTTAAGTTTTGTTCTTTTTTCATGCGGGCAAAAGAGTAAAGAGTTAAATAGCAAAGAGACGACACGACTGCCCAATTTCGGAAGTGTAAAATTAGAAGAAGTTTTCAAAAATACAGACAACCGTATTGACGGAGAAGGTGAGCTGGAGCAATTGATTACTCAATACTACGATAGGGTTTGGGAAAAAGGCGATTTATGGGGTGGTTTTCTTATAGCTAAAGGGGATAAAATCCTTTTTGAGCGCTATCGAGGTTACGCACAAGATAATGAAGAATCGAAAATTGATCCCGGTACTGCGTTACATGTAGCTTCAGTAAGTAAGTCATTAACAGCAATGACGACTCTAAAGTTAGTGGAAGCAGGTAAGCTTTCTTTAGATCAGGAAGTAGCATCCCTCTTTCCTAAATTTCCCTACCAGGGTATTACTGTTCGAATGCTGCTTAACCAACGAAGCGGACTTCCCAAATACGAATACTTTATTGAACGAATTGATCAAAGTAGCCCCCAGCTTGCAAAGAAATTTTTAACCAATCAAGATGTGCTGGATTTATTAATAGATCATAAACCCGATTTAGCGCGTAAGCCAGACACGGGTTTTATGTACTGCAATACCAACTATGCACTTTTAGCACTTATCATTGAAAAAGTAACCTCTACTCCATTTCCACAGGCGATGAAACAAATGGTTTTTACTCCCTTAGAAATGGAGGATAGTTATATTTTTCAGGAAAAGGATACGCTCAGCGCAGCAAAGTCGTTTTTCGCTCGTGGGCCGAGTGTTCATCCTTATGATCGATTGGACCTGATCTATGGAGATAAGAATCTTTATACGACACCTAGGGATTTATTTAATTTTTCTCGTGCAATGTATAGTGAAGATTTCTTAAAAAAAGAATTAATGGAGCAAGTTTTTATTCCCTACAGTCAGGAGCGACCAGGAGTGAATAATTACGGTTTAGGTTTTAGGATGAAAGTTTTTGATGAGAACAGTAAGTTAACCTACCACAACGGTTGGTGGCATGGGTCCAATTCCGTTTTTGCTCATCTGCTACAGAGTAAGGTCACTATCATAGCTATAGGAAATAAATATTCACAGCGAGTTTATTCTGCCTTAGCGCTCTCTGCCTTGTTTGAGAATTTTCCTTACGAAAGAGAAAAGCTCAATAAAGAACTTGGGAGCAGTGCCGACTCACTACAAAAAACAGTGGAAGTGAGAGCAAGCGTGAAGTAAAATAATCTTTAAATTTGTGCAAATAAGGTTTTATGAAAAGGATTGTATTACTCCTTGGGCTGTTTGTTCTCTTTTTGCATTCTTGTGCGCGTGTAGGTTCACCTCTAGGGGGGACGAAGGATACACTACCTCCCGTATTCACAGGATCCAACTTGGATTCTACACGGGTGAATGTTCCAACGGATTTAAAAACACTCCGATTAGATTTTGATGAGTACATAACCTTAAAAAATGTACAGAGAGATCTTACGATTTCTCCTCCAATAGCCGTTAAGAAGATCCTGCCTTCTATGCTTGGAAACCGGTACATTTTAATTGAGTGGGAAGAGCCACTTCAAGACAATACAACCTACAGTTTTAATTTCGGAAATGCAATTCAAGATTTAAATGAAGGAAATGTTCTGAGTTATTTTAACTATGCTTTTTCAACAGGAGAAAAACTTGAAGAAACGTATATCAGTGGAGAGATCTTCAATGCAATGCAAAGAAGGTTAGATCCAGACGAAATTACAAGAAATGACAATAAAAATTATGTGGTTGGACTTTACCAAGAGAAGGATACGGTAAATTATAAAACCAAGCCTTATTATATGACCAAAGCAGACCCGGACGGTTATTTTGAACTGAATTATGTTACTCCAGGAAAATACCGGATCTTAGCTTTTGAAGACGAGAATCAAAACTCTGTATACGATGAGGGAAAAGAAAAGGTTGGCTTTTTAGAAGAGGTCATTGATCTGCAGGAAAGCATTTCTGGAATGCCCTTAGGTCTTTACCCTTCTGAGAAAAGTTTTCGGTATGTGGAGGCAAAAGAATCTGTGGGAGGTTTTCAAGTGCTTTTCGAAGGAAATCCTGAAAACGTTTCTATAGAGGTATTGGAAAATAAGATCAAAGAATACAAAGTCACTCACCGCGCTTATTCGGATACCGCCACGGTTTGGTTTAATGCGGCAAGCGAGAACATTGGAATTGATAAAAGTGAGAATGTAAAGTTTCGTTACACGACGAATGAGAAAACGGATGAAGCATCACTATTTTATCGTCTAAGTTCCCCTAATGAGCTAACTTTAAGTAATGCGGTTGGGAATCTCATTAAACCAAATCGAAAGTTTGAGGTGATTTCCAATTATGAACTTCAAAATTTGGAAACCGCCCGGTGGAAACTCAGCTTGGATAGCTTGACTACAGTTCCCTTTACGGCTAAAATAGCAGACGATAATGCACGTAGGATAGTAATTGAAGCCGATTTTCAGTCCGGAAAGAAATACTCATTAGACATGGGGGCTTCTTCGGTTCAGTCCTTTTATGCTACCAACGAAAAGGCCTACCAGTTTAATTTTGAAGTAGATCGAGAGGAGAACTACGGTACTTTTGTTTTGGAGTTGAATCAGGCGCCTGAAGGTAAGTATTGGTTGCAGTTCTTGCGTAACAATGGTGAGTTAGAGTTCCAAGTGGAGTCGAATGAAAAGGTAAATCGTTTAGAATTTGTTAAGCCGGGTACCTACCAATTGAGGATGCTAGTAGATAAGGACGGTAATGGAAGATGGGAAGCGGCCTCCTTATCTGAATTGAAATTAAGCGAGCCGGTCTACCTTTTCCCAAAAGTTATAGAAATTAGACCTCTATGGGAGAATCGAGAGTATTGGAATTGGAGTAACGGAACCACAGAGCTTCCTAAGCAAGTTGTGGAAGTTCAAGAAGATCCACTAAATGGGGAAACTCAAAGCGATACAAGTAGTGAGAAACCAGAGAGTATAATTGAGAATAATGCGGAAGAAGAATAAATGAAGAAGTTTTTAAAGTACTTGGCTTATTTTATTGTCTTTCTACTTTTGATCCAGTTCGTGCCAGTGGATAGAACTCATCCACCCATAAAAAAGGAAGAGAATTTTGTTGAGGTAGTTCGTACGCCCGCAAGAGAAAAAGATATTCTTAAGCAATCTTGTTACGATTGCCATTCGTTTGAAACAAGATACCCTAGAATCGCATACATTGCTCCTGTTTCTTGGTCTATTCAGCATAATATAAGTAAAGGGAGAGTCCATCTTAATTTTTCAAATTGGTCTTCCTTTAATAAGGATTTACGAACAAACATGCTTAAAAATGCAATTAGGGTTGTGCAAGAAGGGGAGATGCCCGTTCCTGGTTATACGGCTCAACATCCCAGGGCTCGACTTACTGAAAACCAGCGCGAGGGACTAGTAAATTACTTTAAGAGTGTTTTGGAGCAGGGCAACTACTAGGAGCTTTTTTTCAGTCTTTTGAAAAATATTCTTTGCGATTCGAAAGCCAAATCTTCAACCGCTAATTCGTCCAATCCCAGCCAACAAACCTCTGCAATCTCTGTCTCCTGTAAACTTACTGTTGGATGATCTGAGAGTCGGTATTCCAAAAAAAGATCCAAAGTATTGTATAGTATTCCTTTATAAGGGTACTTGTTGGGTAAACTATCTTTTATAAGAAGTTTGTTAGGGTCTATAGTAACGGAAAGTTCTTCCATGATTTCCCTCTGAGCTGCCTCCCCCGCGCTTTCATTGGGATCCACAAATCCTCCTGGAAGATCGAGTAGGTTTTTACCGGGGTTCTTATTTCTGCGCGTAAAAAGAATTTTATCTTCTGACCAAAGTAATACTGCTACAGCTGCTGCGCAGTTATGGTACAGAGTAAAGCCACACTCAGCGCATGTCCATTTTTTTTCTCCGTCCCAACTTAAGGTTGATTTGCCGCAATGGGAGCAATAGTTCATCGAGGTTTCATGCATTTTATTCTTGGTTTCGGGGGTGGTAATTTAAAATAACATCGCGGAGTTCCTCCGTTTTAAGGTGGGTGTAGATTTCTGTAGTGGTGATGCTGGAATGCCCCAGCATCTCTTGAATAAACCTAAGGTCCGCTCCATTTTGTAAAAGATGGGTTGCAAAGGAATGTCTAAAGGTATGCGGAGAGATTGATTTTTTAATACCTGCTTTTTCGGCAAGATCTTTTATTATAAGAAAAACCATTGTTCTGGACATTTTCTGTCCTCTTGAATTGAGGAAAAGAGTGTCTTCATACTTTTTACCAATTTTGAATTCCGTCCTTACCTTTTTGATGTAATGTTGAAGCAGTGTTGCGGTGTACTGGGCAAGAGGAACCAATCTCGTTTTATCTCCTTTTCCATGAACAATTAGATATTCCTCTTTGAAGTTGATGCTTGAAATGTTCAGATCTAGGAGTTCGGAAACTCGCAGTCCACAGCCATAAAGAACTTCAATAATGCAATAGTTTCTCTCACCTAAAAGAGTACTTCGATCCACTGTATCGATAAGCTTTTCGATGTCTTGTAAACTCAAAGTGTCGGGTAGATACACTCCAAGCTTTGGGGATTCTAATAAAGCAGAGGGATTGTCTTCACGGATTTGATCTTCTAGTAAAAATTTGAAAAAAGCTTTGATGGAAGAAATCCAACGGGCCTGAGAACGCTCACTTAATTGCTCTTTTCCCAGTAAGTACAAAAATTCTTGCAGTTGAGTGAAGTTAATTTCTTCTGGGGTGACTTTTAGCCGACTGACAGAAAATTCGTGAAGTTTTTTTAGATCTCGCAGGTAGGCCTCTACCGTATTGTTAGAAAAATGACGTTCAAATCGTAAATATTGTTCAAAATCATTTATTTTCTCTTCCCATCCCATTTCTACCGATTATAAAAGTTGGTCACGGGGAATTTGAAGGATTTCAACGCCATGACTTTTAAGAAAACTAAGTCCTTGATCATCAGAGTATGCATCGACGTAAACCAACCTTGAAATACCCGATTGTAAAATAAGTTTACTGCATTCTTTGCATGGGGAAAGCGTGATGTAAAGCGTCGCATCGTGAGCAGATTGAGTTGAGCGTGCTAGTTTTAAAATGGCATTAGCCTCTGCATGCAGTACATACCAATGAGTATTTCCATTCTCATCTTCACATTGGTTTTCTGAGCCAGACGGAGTCCCATTGTAGCCGTCCGATATAATCATTCTATCTTTAACAATTAAGGCGCCCACTTGTTTTCTATTACAATAGGAAAGCTTTGCCCACTCTAGAGCCATTTTTAAATAAGCGATATCGAATTTATTCACTGTTGATTTTGTGCTTTCCATTAAAATTCAGGTTTTCTTTTTTCTAAGAAAGCTTGTACTCCTTCTTTCTTATCTTCGAGTTCAAAAAGTTCACCGAACTGCTCGATTTCATATTGGTAGCCTTCTGTAGTGTTTGAAAGATTTATCGCTTGAATTGCCCGTTCTATTGCGAGTGGCGAATTCTTTGCAATTTTTTCTGCGAGCTTAGTGGCTTCTACTAGTAACTCACTGATAGGAAATACTTCATTTACTAATCCAATTTCTTTTGCTTTACTTGCGGGGATCATCGAGGCCGAAAAAATCATTTCATTTGCCCAGCCTTTACCCACCAGTTGAGCAAGTCTTTGAGTTCCTCCATATCCAGGGATAAGTCCAAGGGTCACTTCTGGAAGACCTAATTTGGCATTATCCGACGCGTAACGTATATGGCAAGCCAGAGCAAGCTCTAATCCTCCTCCTAGGGCAAAACCATTAATGGCTGCGATTACCGGCTTTTTTAATTTTTCAATTTTATTGAACAAGTTCTGTTGCCCCTCACGAGCTAATGCTTGAGCTTCTTCTTTATTAAAGTCACTGAATTCTTTAATATCAGCACCTGCAACAAAAGACTTTTCTCCCTCTCCAGTCAAAAGAACGACTCTGCATTCTTTGCTTTGCTCTAGTTCTTCCAAAGCATTTGATAGCTCAGAAATGGTTTGTTTGTTTAGAGCATTTAGACTTTCAGGACGAGAGATGGTAAGAATAGATATTCTGCCTTGGTTTTCAATGCGAATATTTTGGTATTGGCTCATGCTAATGTTTTTTAGAGGATGCAAATTAGCTAAATTTTCTCTAATGGTAATTGCGGCTCATTATTTCTTTAAAAAACCGATTTTTCATTGGAATCATCTACGGTCAGGTTCCAGGCAATGGGATTTTGCAACTCACTTGAGAATAGGACAAAAACTAGTATATTTGTATAAGACAAAATTCTCCTTATGAATATACAGCAGTTAGAGTACCTTATCGCAGTTGATAAATTTAAACATTTCGGTAAGGCAGCTCAAGCCTGTTTTATTACGCAACCTACTTTAAGCGCTATGATTCAGAAGTTCGAAGATGAACTGGATGTCAAAGTGTTTGATCGAACCACTCATCCAATTCGTACTACCGATGTGGGAGTTGAAATTATAAATCAAGCACGAAAAGTGATTGATGCAGTAAACGAACTCAGAGATAAAGCGGATCAGTTAAAGAATGTAATTGGAGGGAAAATTACTTTAGGAATTATTCCTACAGTCTCTTCTTTTATATTGCCTACAGAGATTTTTGATTTCTTAGGTCGTAACGGGAAGATTGAGATGAATATAAAAGAGCTCACTACCGAGGGCATAATTAAGGGACTGAAAAGTGGAGAACTAGATGCGGGTATTATTTCTACACCGTATGAGGGGGCCTCAGAGTTTTATCAAGATTTCTTATTCAATGAGGAATTAATGATTTATTCGAGTGTTCTAGATGATGCAAAAGATTCCTATGTGGTGCCGGAAGAAATTGATGTAGAGAAGGTATGGTTACTCGAAGAAGGAAATTGTTTGCGTACTCAGTTTGAAAATATCTGTCAAATAAAAGAGAACTCTTTAAAACCAAAGAATTTAGAATTTTTGGCTTCAAGTATTCATACTTTAATCCAACTTGTAGACCGAGTAGGTGGAATCACCATAATTCCTGAGTTAGCGAAAAGCCAGCTTACAGAAGGGCAAAAGAAGAAAGTGAATCGTTTTCGTAAGCCCTATCCTTTTCGAGAAGTGAGCATCATTTATTACAAGCCCACTTATAAACAGCGAATTATTGACGAATTGATTGATTCCATTAGAGCCTCAGTAGCACATAAGCTAAGTTATAATCAATCTCCTGAAGATTTCATAGGTATTAAACCTCAGTAGGACTTTTAGAGTTTCAAAGCTTTGCTGTTTAGATTATTGTCAGTAAATTTGCAGAGAATTTTAAGAGGAAAAATTTGGGCTGATTGCAACCTCAATAAAAAATGCTAAAACAGATTTTCTATTTTAGTTCTTGTAATCTTCCCTTCTTTTCGACGTATAACTTTTAACAAGTAACTATGCCCTATTTATTTACCTCTGAGTCTGTCTCAGAAGGACACCCAGATAAGATTGCTGATCAAATATCCGATGCACTCATCGATCATTTTTTAGCCTACGATTCGAATTCCAAAGTAGCATGTGAAACTTTAGTAACTACAGGACAAGTTGTTCTAGCGGGAGAAGTAAAGTCTAAAACTTATTTAGATGTGCAGTCCATTGCCAGAGAAGTAATTAATGGTATTGGGTACACTAAAGGAGAGTATATGTTTGCTGGTGATTCTTGTGGTGTGATTTCCGCAATTCATGAACAGTCACCTGATATCAATCAAGGAGTCGATCGTCAAGAAATATCGAATGATCCTTTTGACCAAGGTGCCGGTGACCAAGGAATGATGTTTGGATACGCAACCAATGAAACGGAGAACTACATGCCACTTGCCTTGGACTTGGCTCACTCCATTTTAAAGGAACTTGCAGAACTTAGAAAGAACGGAGAAATCACGTATTTACGTCCGGATTCTAAGTCCCAAGTAACTATTGAATATTCGGATGATCATAAGCCCCAAAGAATTGATTCCATTGTAATTTCTACCCAACATGATGATTTTGGTAGTGAGGAAGCTATGCTAGCCAAGATTAAGCAAGATATGATTGGAATTCTTATTCCAAGAGTGAAGGCGAAGCATAAAATGGAAATTCAAGATTTATTTACAAGTGAAGTTAAATACCATATCAATCCTACCGGACGCTTCGTCATTGGAGGTCCACACGGAGACACGGGATTAACTGGAAGAAAAATTATTGTAGATACTTACGGTGGAAAAGGAGCGCACGGTGGTGGAGCATTTTCTGGTAAAGATCCTTCCAAAGTGGATAGAAGTGGAGCGTATGCTGCTAGACATATTGCCAAAAACTTGGTTGCTGCGGGAGTTGCAGATGAGGTTTTGATTCAGGTGTCTTACGCTATTGGGGTTTCAGAACCTTGTGGTTTGTATGTAAATACCTACGGTACTTCTAATGTTCAATTATCTGATGGTGAGATCGCTAACAAAGTACTTGAGCTTTTTGATCTTCGTCCTTACGCCATTGAGCAGAGTCTTAAACTTCGAAATCCTATTTATCAAGAAACCGCTTCTTACGGACATATGGGAAGAGAACCTTATGTTGGAAGCAAAACCTTTAATAAAGGGAAGGATAACGAGCTAACACTAGATGATCTTGAATTTTTCACTTGGGAAAAGCTAGATAAAGTAGAGGAAATTAAAACTAAATTTGGGCTTTGATCCCATTTTAAACTAGGGCCATTCGATTTTGAATGGCCTTTTTTAATAAAGAATTTTCAATACATTTGTTTTCATCTATCTTATGAAAAAGACCTTTTTAATTCCGCTGCTAATTTTCAGTTTTGGGTTGATGATGCCTAAGGCTCAATTGACAGCTCATACCTTAATCAATGTAGGCTATACTTATCAAAACCATAACTTTGGTGAAGTAGGAGGGCGCTTGTTGTTATTGTCTAATGACGATGTTATCTATCGTGTAGGAGCCTCTGCGCTTTTTGGAAGTAGTACTGGTGACTTGAAGGTGCTTCCTAAGGTTCAGGGAGATATACTGTTTAATTTTGAAAAAGGAGTAGATTTTTATCATTCTTATTATTTTTTACTTGGAGCAGAAGCCACAACAAAATACATTGCGCCTAAAGCAGGAATTAGCTTGTTTGGACTACTAGATCTTACTGGTGGTTACGGCTTCTCATTAGATTCAGAAGGGATTGGGGGTAAACCTCTTGAAGGGTTGAATATTGGAGTAAGTTTAAACTTGCCGGTAGTGATGTTGGTGGATTTATTTAAAAAGTAAGCTTTTGTGAAGAATCATTTGTTTTTCGATTTAGACAATACCCTATGGGATCATAGAAAAAATGCTCAGCTTACCTTAGAAATGCTCTTTAAACGTGAAGAGCTCTTTGAAAAGTACGGTCTTTATTTTAATGATTTTTATCGAGAATATTATACTGTGAATGAGCGCCTATGGGAATTAATCCGCGACGGTGAAATTACAAAAGAGTACTTAAGGGAGCATCGGTTTTTAGATACTTTTGCAGCATTTGATATTGTAGATCAAAGTCTAGCGGAAAGATTTGAGAACCAGTTTTTAGACGAAATCTTACAATTCAACGAACTCGTAGAGGGAACAAGTGATCTACTTGAATATCTAAAAAGCAAAGATTATACTCTGCATATTCTTTCCAATGGCTTTAAAGAAGTGACCCAAAGAAAGTGTGAGCTCTCAGGGATTGAGTCTTACTTCCATAGCATTGTCAGTGCAGATGAAGTGGGGTATCGTAAGCCGCATGCTTCGTGCTTTCAATTTGCTTTAGATAAAGCAGGGTGCAAACTAGAAAATACAGTGTTTATCGGTGATGACTGGATTGCCGATGTGCTTGGAGCGAATGCTTTTGGAATGGAAGCCATCTTTTTTGATGTTTTTAAAGATGGATACTCCGCACCAGGAGTGAAGTCAATTAAGCACCTAAGTGAACTTAAGTCACTTTTTTAAACTTTTCACTCCTTTTTTCGACATGCTGTTGTTAAGCCAGCCCAAGACTTAATCGAACTTTTTCTAATGTTGCCTCAGCGACTTTACGTGTTTTGTCGGCTCCTTTTTCTAAAATTGTGTCAAGTTCATCCAAGTGGGTCATATAATAATTAAACTGCGTTCTTTCTTTTTCGTATTTTGAAAGAATTAGTTCTAGAAGTTCTTTCTTCGCATGCCCGTAGCCATATCCTCCTGCTAAATATTTTTCTCTCATTGCTTCTTGTTGGCTTTCGGTAGCAATAAGCTTGTAAATAGCGAATACTTTATCGTTGTCTGGATTTTTAGGTTCTTCTAAAGGAGTGGAGTCCGTTTCAATGGACATAATTTGTTTCTTGAGTTCTTTTTCCGGCAAAAAGATATTAATGATATTTCCTCTTGATTTCGACATTTTTTCCCCATCAGTCCCCGGTACATACATTGTGTTTTTTTGAAGTTCGGCTTGCGGTAAAACAAAGACTTCACCCATTTGGTTATTGAAACGAGATCCCATGTCTCTAGCCATTTCTAGGTGTTGAAGTTGGTCTTTTCCCACGGGAACAATTTCTGCATCATAAAGCAGAATATCAGCGGCCATTAGCACCGGGTAGGTGAAGAGCCCTGCATTCACATCATTTAAACGATCCGCCTTGTCTTTGAAGGAATGCGCCAAGGTAAGGCGCTGGTAAGGAAAAAAGCAGGATAAATACCAGGAAAGTTCACAAGCTTGAGGTATGTCACTTTGGCGATAGAAATAGGTTTTTTCAGGGTCCAGTCCACAAGCAAGCCAAGCAGCAGCAATTTGATAGGTGTTGTTCTTTAAGGTTTCTGCATTTTTTATCAGAGTCAAAGAGTGCAGGTTTGCAATAAACAAAAACGATTCGTTCTGCGTCGTTTTTGAAAGTTCGATTGCGGGAAAAATAGCCCCTAATAAATTTCCTAAATGTGGGGTTCCTGTAGCTTGGATTCCCGTAAGTATTCTTGCCATTATTTTATTCGTTCGTAGTGCAAAATTAAGGATTCATATGAAAAGAAAAAAAGCCCATTCCTTATAAAAAAGTGAATGGACCTATTTTTCTTGGAGTTTTCCCTAAGGATTAAAAATCCATACCGTTAGGGAAAGCCTTTTTTCGAAAAACAACCAAAAGTACGGCCCCAGTTGTTATTGCGGCATCGGCTACGTTAAAGATGTATTTGAAAAACTCAATACGTTTTCCACCTAGTAAAGGCCAATTTTCAGGAACGGTCCAATCGACCAATGGAAAATGGAACATATCTACAACACATCCTTTCATAAAGGAGG
Organism: Bacteroidota bacterium; assembly: GCA_023393915.1. Classification (GTDB taxonomy): domain Bacteria; phylum Bacteroidota; class Bacteroidia; order Flavobacteriales; family Weeksellaceae; genus Planobacterium_A. Next base: position 99,342 of record JAEXBS010000078.1, read on the forward strand.
AATATCCTTCGCCAAAAGATGCTAATTGTGAAACACCACCATAGTCCATCCATACTCCTATTTGCTCATCGAATACTGTGCCGGTATCGAAAATGAGACCGTAGAACATTCCGTCGATTAAATTTCCAATGGCTCCCGCAAATATCATAGCCATTGGTAAGAGAAGGTATGGGGATTGGAGTCCCTCTTTTTGCCATTTGCGAAAAAGATAGACCATACCAATCACAAGTATGATTCTAACCAAAACTAAGAAGTATTTTCCTATTAGACCGCCAAAATGAAGCCCGTAGGCCATACCCGGATTTTCCACAAAAGTGATTCGAAACCAGTCTTGTCCTAAAACCGCAACGCTCTCACCTAGATGAAAATTAGTTTTGATATAAAATTTTGAAACTTGATCAATTATGAGAATCAAAAACGTAATGAGTGCAACTTTCTTCATAAGAATTTTTAAAATAAGAAATAGGGCCTCTGTTATTTAAAGAGGTTCTATCTTTCTTTTTTATCGTTGCATGTTTTTCGCTTCAATACTTAAAGTGGCGTGAGGAACTGCGCGTAGCCTTTCTTTAGGAATAAGTTTTCCTGTAACACGACAAACCCCATAGGTTTTATTCTCAATGCGAATTAATGCATGTTTTAAATCCCTAATGAATTTTTCCTGTCGGCCTGCAAGGATTGCATTTTGTTCTTTAGATAAGGTCTCTGCACCTTCTTCAAAGGCTTTGAATGTAGGTGAGGTGTCGTCTGTTCCGTTATTTTGGTCGTTAATGAAACTCTCGTTAATAAGTGATAGATCCTTTTCTGCTTTATCTATTTTGGCTTGTATTAGTTCTTTGAACTCCAGTAAATCAGCATCGCTGTATCGTTGTCTTTCTTCTGCCATGGTGCTCGATTTTAATAATTATTAAATACTTATTTCAAGTGAATTAAGTATTTGGGTTAGTTTTATTTTTTTTCGACGAGTAGTTTAAATTCAACTCCGTCGATCTCCATTTCCTCAAAATTGGCAAGTGAATTTACAAATTCTATTTTATCCGACAATACCTCATTTGAAATATATGCAGAGTTGCTTTGCAGAGCCTCTTTGAAAGGAAAATCTTCTTCTAATACGATCTGAATTCGATCAGTTAGCTCAAAATTTTTGTCTTTTCTCAGGTTCTGTATGCGATTGATTAGTTCTCTTGCTATTCCTTCCGATTTAAGCTTCTCATCCAGAGTAAGGTCTAGCGCTACAGATAATTTACCTTCCGTGGCAACCGTCCACCCTGGGATGTCCTTTGTAGAGATCTCTACATCCTCTAAAGTAATATTGTAGTTTTCAATAGCTAGTCTGCCCTCAGTTTCTATCTGATTAATTTCTGCGTTACTCAGGTTTTGAATGGCCTGTGAGACAACTTTCATGTCTTTTCCTAATTTAGGCCCTAAGGTTTTAAAGTTCGGTTTGATTTGTTTAACAATCAGTCCTTCCGCTTCCTGTTTACCAATCAGCTCTAATTCCTTCACATTCACCTCTTGCAGGATTAAATCACGTACTGCTAAGATTTGGTTTTGAGACTTCTCATCTAGTGCAGGAATAAGCACTTTTTGTAGTGGCTGTCGTACTTTGATGTTCTCTTTCTTTCTAAGCGAAAACACCATCGAAGTAATGGTCTGAGCTAGATGGGTTTTCTCTACAAGATCCAGGTCAACGAGCGCTGGATTGAATTCTGGGAAATCCGTCCAGTGTACGGAATCCTTTGCGTCTTTTTTGGTTAGAGAGTTCAAATCTCTATAAAGTCGGTCCATAAAGAACGGCGCAATAGGTGCGGAGAGTTTTGCCACGGTCTCTAGGCAAGTATAAAGCGTTTGATAAGCCGAGATTTTATCCTCGCTATAGTCTCCTTTCCAAAAACGACGGCGACAGAGTCTCACGTACCAATTGCTCAAATTATCATTGACAAAAGTATTGATCGCACGCGCTACTTTAGTAGGTTCGTAGTCTTCATAGAAGGCTTTAACCTCCTTTATAAGTAAATGAAGCTCAGAGAGGATCCATCGGTCGATTTCTGGTCGATTTTCCACTTCTTTTTCCTCGTATTTAAAACCATCTACATTGGCGTAGAGTGCAAAGAAGGAGTAAGTGTTGTAAAGGGTGCCAAAGAATTTACGTCGTACTTCATCAATCCCATCAGAATCAAATTTCAAATTCTCCCATGGATTGGCATTGGAAATCATATACCAACGTGTAGCATCCGCTCCAAAATCCTCTATGGTTTTAAAAGGATCCACTGCATTTCCAAGTCTTTTGGACATTTTTTGTCCATTTTTGTCAAGAACAAGTCCATTGGAAACGACGTTCTTGTACGCCACACTATCAAATACACTTGTGGCAATCGCGTGAAGTGTATAGAACCATCCACGAGTTTGATCCACTCCTTCAGCGATGAAATCAGCAGGGAAAGCTTTTCTTTCGTCGATGAGTTCTTTGTTCTCAAAAGGATAGTGCAATTGAGCATAAGGCATAGATCCTGAATCAAACCAGACGTCGATCAAATCACTTTCTCTGTACATAGGTTCGCCTGTTGAAGAGCATAAGATGATTTGATCTACAATGTTCTTATGTAAATCTACTTTTTGATAATTTTCATCAGAAAAATCTCCAGGTACAAATCCTTGGTAAGGATTTTTTTCCATGAGTCCATTTGCTATCGATTTTTCAATTTCGCCCATAAGCTCTTCCAAAGAGCCTATGATTTTTTCTTCCTTAGTGTCTTGAGTCCTCCATATAGGAAGAGGGATTCCCCAATAACGGGAACGAGATAAATTCCAGTCGTTCACATTTTCAAGCCAGTTGGCAAACCTTCCTTCTCCGGTGGATTTAGGTTTCCAGTTGATTTCTTGATTGAGGGAAGTTAGTCGATCTTTTACGGCGGTCATTTTGACAAACCAAGAATCCAGAGGGTAATAAAGTACGGGCTTGTCCGTACGCCAGCAATGAGGATAGCTGTGGGTGTATTTTTCAACTTTAAAGGCCTTGCTTTCTGTTTTTAGTAGAATAGCAAGTTCTACATCCCAGGATTTCTCAGGAGCCGTACCCTCATCGTAGTATTCGTTTTTGATGTACTTACCAGAAAAAACTTCTGGAACCTTTTCTGATTCTAGAAAGCGACCTGTTAAGTCAACCAAAGGAACCAAATTGTCGTTTTTATCTTTAACTAATAAAGCAGGAATATTATTTTCTTTGGCCACGCGGCTGTCGTCTTGACCAAAAGTTGGAGCCAAATGTACAATACCGGTACCGTCTTCTGTAGTAACGAAGTCTCCCGTTATCACTCTAAAAGCATTTTGTGGATTTTCGTACGGAGAGAACCAGGGAATCAATTGCTCGTACGTAGTTCCAGTAAGATCGCTTCCTTTTAGTGAGCCAAGAACTATATAAGGGATGGTCTTATTCTCTGGCGAAAAACTATCTAGTTCCTCAGCAGTACTTAATACGTATTTTTTTCCTAGTACTTTTTCAACCAAGGCTTGGGCCATGATGATATGTACAGGTTCAAAAGTATATTGGTTAAATGTCTTGATTACTACATACTCAATAGAGCTGCCCACGGCAAGTCCAGTATTGGAAGGTAGGGTCCACGGTGTGGTCGTCCAAGCGAGAAGATAGAGAGGAGAAGAGGTTTCACCAATGATATTATTTGCTAAACCAGAAAGCTCATTCACTTTAAATTGAGCTATAATAGTCGTATCCGAAACATCTCGGTAAGTGCCAGGTTGGTTAAGTTCATGCGATGAAAGCCCCGTACCGGCTTTTGGTGAGTAGGGTTGGATGGTGTATCCTTTATAAAGCAGATTTTTTTCATGCATCTGTTTTAGTAGCCACCAAACCGTCTCCATGTATTTAGGCTCGTAGGTAATGTAGGGGTCTTTTAAGTCAACCCAGTATCCGATTTTCTCAGTAAGTTCATTCCATACATCAGTATAGCGCATCACGGCTTTTCGACAAGCTTCATTGTACTGTTCAACAGAAATTTTTACTCCAATGTCTTCTTTAGTGATGCCTAATTCTTTCTCTACACCAAGTTCAATCGGTAGTCCATGGGTGTCCCAACCCGCTTTACGAAATACTTTTTTTCCGTTTTGAGTTTGAAATCGACAGAATATATCTTTAATTGCTCGCGCCATTACGTGATGAATACCCGGCATTCCGTTAGCTGAAGGGGGACCTTCATAGAATACAAACTCAGCAGATCCTTCTCGGTTTGCTACAGATTTTTCAAAGGTTTTTTCCTCTTTCCAAAGGCTCAGGGTTTCGTTAGCTATCGCCGTGAGATCAAGGTTTTTATATTCGGTAAACTTCTTCATTGTCAATCTTTTCAGTATTGAATTTTAGTCTGCGAATATAAGGAATTTTGACCAATTTTAAAGGGGGAACTAGCGGGATTTTTCTTTGCTTCTTGATACCTTGCGATGAGGCGAAAAATTCTCTAAAAAAAGATAAGAAATTCCAAAAACTATTGAAGCGCTAATAAAGGCCAATATAAGACTCCCTATAACGTATTGAAGCAAGTGGGATTGAATTGAAGACAACGTGAACTCCATTGACGAAAAATCAGTCTCACCTTTAACAAAGGGATCGCCAATGCGCATCGAGATGTAAATGAGAAAGGGAATTAAGGGGGCAATCGTGATTTGCGTAAATATGAACACGAGCATTTTGTTAAGCCTTAATGCAACGGCAAGAGCTAGTGCTAAAACGGTATGAAAGCCCCAAAAAGGTGAAAAGCCAATGAAAATTCCCAGTGCCATTGACTGGGCTTTATTTAGATTGCTTCCTTCACTTTGCAGTATATTTTCTTTTATAAAGCGTTTAAGGCCTTTTCTTCGAAAATATCGGTAGAAAACTCGTTGACTTTGAAAAGTGTTTTGGATGAAATTTTTCACTTGCTGAATGAATACTCAAATTTATGAAATTATTATTCCCAAATCATGCCAACGAGGTGTTTTTCAGATTAATTCTTCTTGTTTTGGTTTGAATGCAATGGGGTGAAAATATTAGTTAAAAAATAAAATTGGATTGGGCTGATCCGAATTAGTCCCCAGCTAAATTAGTATAAGAAACCGTCGGCAAATAGAGCACAAAATTGATACATGTAAAAAAAACTCTACTTTTGCAGAAAATTTTGAGGATGTCAAAAAATTTAGTAATCGTTGAATCACCGGCCAAAGCAAAAACCATACAGAAATACCTGGGTAAGGATTTCGAAGTGAAATCCAGTTTCGGGCATATCCGAGATTTACCTAAAAAGGGTATGGGGATTGATTTGCAAACCTTTACTCCTGACTACGAAGTTTCTTCGGATAAGAAAAAGGTGGTCGGAGAACTAAAAGATGCGGTGAAGAAAGCCGACACTGTGTGGCTTGCTTCCGATGAGGACCGGGAAGGAGAAGCGATTGCTTGGCATTTAGCTCAAGAATTAAAATTGGATTCAAAGACCACGAAAAGGATCGTCTTTCACGAAATCACAAAGAATGCTATACTAAGGGCAGTAGAAAATCCTCGTTCGATTGACCATAATTTAGTTAACGCTCAACAGGCACGTAGAATTTTGGACCGTATTGTTGGGTTTGAAATGTCTCCTGTACTTTGGAAAAAAGTAAAAACAGGACTATCTGCTGGACGTGTACAATCTGTGGCAGTGCGGTTAGTCGTTGAAAGAGAAAAGGAAATTCGTGATTTCAAATACCAATCGGTTTTTAAGGTGGAAGGTTCTTTCCTTACTTCAGCTAAGGCCGCTTTACCCGCCAAATTAAAAGGTGAGTTCAAAGAAGAGCAGGAGGCTAAGGTGTATTTAGAGAAAGCCAAAGGGAAGGAATTTTCAGTACTTAATATAGAGAAGAAGCCAGGCAAGAGATCACCCTCTGCGCCATTTACTACTTCAACACTTCAGCAAGAAGCCTCTTCGCGTTTAGGTTATAATGTAACTACTACGATGCGACTGGCTCAAAGGCTGTATGAAGAAGGATTTATCACCTACATGAGAACCGATAGTGTGAATCTTTCTCAAGATGCGATTAATAGTGCAAAAGAGCAGATTATTTCTGAGTTTGGTGAGACTTACTCAAATCCCAAAAATTATACGACCAAGTCTTCGTCAGCTCAAGAGGCTCACGAGGCGATCCGACCAACGGATTTTTCACTAAAGAGTGTAGGGGATGTTCAATTGAACAAACTGTATCAACTTATCTATCGTCGTACACTTGCCTCTCAGATGAGTTCTGCTAAAATTGAAAAAACCGTAGTTGAAATAGGTACCCATGGCCTTACTCCAAATTTTGAAGCGCAAGGAGAGGTTATTGTTTTTGAAGGCTTTTTAAAAGCCTATGGAATAATAAAAAATGAAGATGAAGAAGAGCAAAACACCGGTATCCTTCCTCAAGTTAGTGTAGGAGAAAAGCTAACTTACCAACAAATCACTGCTCAGGAGCGCTTTTCGCGTCCTTCAGCTCGTTATACTGAAGCAGCTCTTGTGCGTAAATTAGAGGAATTAGGAATTGGAAGACCTTCCACTTATGCGCCTACCATTCAAACGATACAGAATCGTGGGTATGTAGATAAAAGAGAAGTGGAGCCAATGACAAGAGAGGTTGTGAAGATTTCTCTCACAAAGGAATTGAAAAGGGAAGTAGTAAAAGAAAATTACGGAGGGGACAAGAACAAGTTCATACCAACAGATATTGGTGAAGTAGTAAATGAATTTTTAACAGGGCATTTTGCCGAAATTCTTGATTACGGATTTACCGCACGAGTGGAAGAAGAGTTTGATGAAATTGCACAAGGTAAAAAGGAGTGGCAAAACGTCATGGGTGATTTCTATGATTTTTTCCATCCTAGAATTCAAGAAGTAGAGCAAAATGCAGAACGAGCTACAGGAGAAAGAAAACTAGGGACAGATCCAAAAAGTGGAAAGAACGTCTATGCTAGAATGGGTCGTTACGGAGCTATGATTCAAATTGGGGAAAGTGATCAAGAGGAAAAGCCTTCTTATGCTAGCATTATGGCCAATCAAAACATTGCCACAATTACTCTTGAAGAAGCTTTGGAGCTATTTAAGCTCCCTTTTGATTTGCAACCGGTAGAATCTCTTCCTGTGAGCGTGGCAGTTGGAAGGTTTGGGCCCTATATCAAATGGGGAGATGTATTTATCAGTATTCCCAAAGGTGAAGATCCCCTAAGCGTCGATCAAGATCGTGCAATCGAACTCATTGAAGAGAAGAAAAAAGCAGACGCTCCTATTTATCACTATAAAGGAGAGCCAGTTACCAAAGGTAAAGGTCGCTTTGGTCCTTTTTTGAAATATAAGGATCTTTTTGTCAATGTTCCTAAGAAATACGATTTTGATAACTTAACTTCCAATGACATCGAAGAACTGATTTCGGCTAAAATCGAGAAAGAAGCCAATCGTTATATTAAGCAATGGGAGAAGGAAAGTATTGCCCTTGAGATGGGAAGATGGGGTCCTTTTATTCGGTTTAAAAAAGCGAATTTTAAAATCCCGAAGAAGAAAAACGATGAGAAGTATTCTGTAGACGAACTTAAGGAAGTGGATCTCGACGAGGTGAAAAAATGGATTCTGGCACAGGATAAAAAAGCTTTTGATGCAAAGAAAACAGCGGTAAAGAAAGCAACAAAACCAAAAGCGGCAGCAAAACCAAAAACTGGAACAAAAAAAACGAGTTCTAAAAAATAATTCTAGGCGGTTTCTTTTCAACTTTAATCCTATAAAGTGTGTGTTTTTACTACCTTTGGACAAGAGATTTAAGCTATGAATTATGAAGATTTTTTAGTTCCCGCCAAGCCCATTGCGGTTGAGAAATGGCAACTGGGAGCGAGCCTAAAGGATTCCTTGATGGCATCTGGAGTAGCCCTCGTTTTTGTTTCTGACTATCGAGGAGCAGGGAGAGATGCCTTTCCATTAAATTTTAGTGTTTTAAGAAAGGAACTCTTTTCCCTTGCAGAATTAGAATTCCCCATTCCGATTGCAGATATGGGAGATCTTGTTTCAGGACGTAGCCAGGAAGACACTATTTATATTTTGCAAGAATTACTTTCGGCTTGTCACTATAATAATACTATTCCCTTAGTGATTGGAGGCAGCAATGATCTTAGTTTTACATTATATAGTGCACTTAATTTTCACCAGAAACAAGTAAGTTATACTCAGGTTTCAAATAAAATATCACTCAAGTCGAGCGAAAATGTTTTGGATGAAACTAATTTTTTATCTAAAATTTTTAGCTCAAAACAATTTTCGATTGAAAATTACGCCCATTTAGGATACCAAAAACATTTGAACTCCAAAGAAAGCATTGATTTGATTCGTCAGGTGGAGTTTGATTCAGTTCGGCTCGCAGAACTTATGAACTCACCAGAGGTGGTTGAGCCTTACACGCGATTTTCGGATTTGGTGACTATAGATGCAGATGCCATAGAGAGTTGTTCCCAAGCATTTTCCATCCATCCACAAATTAATGGACTTAGCAGGAGAGAAGTCTGCAGCGTGATGAAGCAAATCGGCATGAGTGAAAGCCTAAAGAGCATGGGTCTGTTCAACTTGGAAATTGAAAATCAAACTCAATTGAATTTTCAACTAATGGCCCAGATGATTTGGTATTTCTTAGAAGGCGTTAGTATTCGGAAATCACATCCACAAGAAAAACAGTTTGAGACCTATTGGGTCATGGCTCAAGAAGGAGAATATGCTTTTCATCGAGAATTATTTAGCAATTTGTGGTATTTCGGTAATGAGAAGGAAATCGAAAAAAACTTGCCCTGTTTGATAAGTGATTATGAGAAAGCAAAACGGGGGGAGTGGTCAACAAGATTAGAGCGTCATAGAAAAAAGCAAGTAAGTTAATAAGGGATCTCCTGAAATTCAGGTTTCTTAAATTGGAATCGATTTTGTGTAATTAGGGTAGGAATTGGTTTTGAATTTATGTATTTTTATCCTTATTTAACGAATTCTTAAGAATTTCCTTAATATAAATTTGTTTTATATTTGCACATCTTTTACTAATGGGTAAAATCCTAATAAAAGTATTGGTATTGCTTCTTTTAAAAGAGATGTAATGCCTTACGCAATATAATCAAAACAGAAATTTTCTTTTGATTTTAGTGGAACAATGCTAAAGTATCTTTGTGTTTTATATAGGTAAGTTTCAGTGAAGAAAGAAGAAGCGAAGTTTGGATTAATTGGATAGTATATGAAGAGTTATAAAGAGGAAATTAATTTTGAAAAATTACCGAGGCACGTGGCCATAATTATGGATGGCAACGGTCGTTGGGCCAAGGAAAGGGGAGAGACCCGTACTTTTGGTCACAAGCACGCTATTGATGCGGTACGAGATGCCATCAATGCCTGTAATGAAATCGGTATTCCCTATTTAACGCTTTATACTTTTTCTTCAGAAAACTGGAACCGACCACAACAGGAAGTCAGTTCTTTAATGTCTTTGTTGTCTGAGACTCTTATATTAGAAGCTGAGAATATTTACAATAAAGGGTTGAGACTTCATGTAATAGGGGATATTCATAAGCTACCTGATTTGGTTCGTGATCAGCTCGAAACCATGATGGAAATGACCAAAGAAAGTAAGAATGGTAATTTAATTTTAGCCCTAAGTTATGGGTCGCAAAAGGAAATTCTTTCTGCCGTTAAATCCATTAGTAGAAAAGTGAAAGAGGGACAACTCTTGGAAGAAGATATAACTGAACAGGTTTTTGAAGAGCACCTCTACACTAAAGATTTCCCACCGGTGGATTTAATGATACGTACCAGTGGAGAAGTAAGAATTAGTAATTTTCTGCTATGGCAATTGGCCTATGCAGAACTTCAGTTTTTAGATATATTCTGGCCGGATTTTAACCGTGAGGAATTTTTTAAATGCATTGTGGATTACCAATGCAAAGAGCGTCGCTACGGAAAGATAAGTGAGCAGCTCCAAAATGAATCCGAAAGTGAATAAAGTAGTATAGACTTAAAAGATAAGATGAGATTAAAATTATTGCCCATCATCATGTTTGCAGCCTCGACCTATTTCTATGGTCAGGAAACTCCAACGACGGGAAACCCAGGTGCCTCTAATTCCACGGAAACACAGAGTCAAACCGCAGGAACTTATTTCCTGAAAGATATCGTGATTGATGGCGTACAAAAATATACACCTGCACAGATACTTCGTTTTACAGGATTAAATAAGAATGAGCGTGTAGAAGTGCCGGGGCAACGAATCAGTAACGCCATAAAAAGGCTTTGGGAACAGAATATATTTTCTGTTGTTGAGGTTTATGTAGAGAGTGTTGAAGGAGAGCAGATCGTGCTGAGGTTCCGGTTAGAAGACCTTAAGGAGCTAGGTGAAGTTTCATTTGAAGGGAAAGGAGTGAACAAATCCAAGCAGGAGAAATTTACTAAAGATCACAATTTAAAACCGGGAACCAAGATTACTAGTGATTTGGTCTCAACAATTAAGTCAAAAATCCCACAAGAATATATTGGAAAGGGTTACGCGGATGCAAAGCTTACCATAGAAGAAAAAGCTAATGCTAGTGATCCTGCGCTTGTGGACTGGACAATCAATGTCGATCGTGGCAAGAGGATCAAAATTGATCACATTGAATTTACAGGAAATGAAAATGTTTCCGATGCCAAACTGCGCAAGAAAGGATTTAAAGAAACCAAGCAAAAAAGATTCGGAATTGGTGGTATTCTTAAATCCTCTAAATTTATTAAAGAAAAATACGAGGAGGATAAAATCAATTTGATTCAATATTATCAGTCCTTAGGATTTAGGGATGCACAAGTAGTCTCTGATTCGATCTGGAGAAATGATCGTAACAATTATGAGATTAAAGTTGATTTAGAAGAAGGAAAAAAATATTACATCGGAGATATTACTTTTTTAGGTAATACTACATACTCCACGGAAGTGCTCGAAAAGCTTCTAGGTTATAAATCAGGAGACATTTACGATGCCGTAGGATTTAATAAGAAAGTGGGTGAAGACGGAGGGTCTGAAGACGATACAGATATCAAATCGTTGTATTTGAACAACGGATTTTTGTTTTCACAAGTAATTCCGGTAGAAAAATCAGTAGTAGGTGACTCTATTAATCTTGAGATTCGAATAAATGAAGGGGAAAAGGCTTCTTGGAATAGGGTTACTTGGTCCGGAAATACAACAACTCATGACCACGTAATACTTCGTTCTTTAGAAACGAAGCCAGGCGATTTGTTTTCCAAATCCATGATTAAGAGAACATATTTTACGCTCGCTGGATTGCCTTATTTTGATCCACAACAGTTGGGTCAGAATATTGATCCAAATCCGCTAGACAACACAGTAAATATGCACTGGACAGTGGTAGAGAAAGGTTCTTCTCAAGTTCAATTGCAAGCGGGATACGGAGGGAATTCATTTATTGGTACCTTAGGATTAACCTTTAATAATTTCTCATTGAGAAATTTCCTGAAATTCAAAGATTTCAAACCGGTTCCGCAGGGTGATGGACAAACCTTTTCCATTCAAGCGCAAGCAGGTCAATACTTTCAAAACTATGGAATTAATTTCACTGAACCTTGGTTGTTTGGTAGTAAGCCTACCGCTCTATCGGTTGGTGTAAACTATTCCAAAGTGAATTATACCGATGCAACTGGACTAGATCAGAAACTAGGTATCTTCTCTGCAAGTGCGGGACTTAACCGTAGATTAAGTTGGCCAGACGATTGGTTCTCACTCTATACGGGTGTTCAATTCCAATCCTATAAATTTGAAAATTATCCATTCCAGTTTGGGCAAACCACTGAATACTATGGTAATGCGAAAAACTTTACTTTTAATGTTGGTTTAAGTCGAAACTCTGCCGGGTTCGACCCAATTTTCCCTACGACTGGTTCCAATTTGGAAGTTTCACTGAAGTTTACTCCTCCTTATTCCTTGCTTAACAAGAAAGATTATTCTTCAATGAGCGCGGTTGAGAAGTACGAATGGATGGAGTTTTATAAAGTGAAGCTAAAGGCGGATACTTACAATTCTGTTATCGGAAAACTAGTTCTAAGAAGTACCGCAGAGATGGGCTTTATGAACGGATATAATAAAGAGTTAGGAGCGCCGCCATTTGAGCGTTTTTATGTAGGAGGTACAGGGCTCTTTGGAGGACGTTTTGATGGTCGTGAGTTAATTCCGCTTCGTGGATATGAAAACGCATCGACAACAGGTTATACAACAAGTTCTCCTTACGATGTTACTCCATATGGAGGTGCAACCATTTATAGCAGACTTTCAGCAGAGCTTAGATATCCGATTTCATTGAATCAAACAGCAAAAATTTTCGCACTTGGTTTTGTTGAGGGAGGAAATGCTTGGAATTCTTGGGGCACATTTAATCCTTTCCAGTTAAAAAGGTCTGCAGGTGTAGGAATTCGTGTATATATGGGGGCGTTTGGACTTATTGGATTTGATTTTGCTTACGGATTTGATTCGCCTATTGGTTCAAGTGAGCCAGCAGGATGGCAAACTCACTTCTTAATGAATCAGTCCTTGTAAAGAATAAAGAAAATTAGGTGCTTGACTTATTTCATTTGATTAATGAAAAAGAAACACAAGCCCATTGAAAAGAAAAAATCAGTAGATTTGCGCTGATGGTGAAAAGGGTTTTTTAACTTTTTTAAAATGACCTTATCTAAGTCAGTAGGAAACATAGAAACAATTAAAATTAATTATAATTCAGTTATGAAAAAACTTAGTGTATTATTTGCAGCGGTAATGATGGTTATGTCTGTAGGAGTTGCAAAGGCTCAAAAGATAGCATCAATGGACGTGGCTGCCATTCTTAGATTAATGCCAGAAAAACAAAAGGCAGATCAACAAATTATGACCTTAAGAAATACGAAAGGGGCAGAGATTGAAAAACAAATGCAATCCATGCGTACTACCTTTGAAAAGTACAATGCAGAAGCACCTAAGCAAACGCAGCAAGTGAACGACCAAAGAACTCAGGAGCTAGCAAAATTGCAGGAAAATATCGATAAGCTTCAAGAAGCTGCGCAAAAAGATATTTTAGAAAAAACGGAAGTAGCGTACGCGCCTATTGAAAAGAAATTCAATGATGCGGTAACCAGGGTAGCAAAAGCAAACGGTTGGGATCTGATCGTTGACGCAAATAATCCTGGAATTGTTTTCAATGGATTGCCTAATGCAACTGCTTTAGTTCAAAAAGAATTAGGACTTTAAGTTGAGATTTTAAATATTATTAACCACCCAAACGGGTGGTTTTTTTATTTTTGTCTTATGAATAGAGAAATTGCTACTGAGGTGAAGGTGCGTTTTTCCGATTGCGATCCAATTGGACACCTTAATAATGTTAAGTATTTAGAGTATATGCTCAATGCAAGGGAAGATCATGTAGAGGAGTTTTACGGTTTTACTTATGAGCAGTACATGAAAAAAACAGGGTGTACTTGGATTGCAATTCAAAATGAGATTGCCTACTTAAAGGAAGTTAAGTACAACTCTAAGGTTTTGATTTCAAGCAAAACCATTGAACTGGGTGATCGAGTATCAAAAGTAGAAATTTTAATGAAAAGTATCGATGGGCTGACTGTGCATTCGGTGCTTTGGATTACCGTTATTTATTTTAATATGAAAACACGTAGGTCGGAAGTTCATCCACCCGATACGAGAGATTTATTTAAAAAGTTTCTGGTGGAATTAGATCAGAAAGATTTTCAGGAAAGAGTCAGCTATTTAAGAAAACAGAACAAGCATGTCAAGTAAAAAAATAACAGTCCTAGTGACAGGATCTGGAGGCCAATTAGGTCAGTGTTTAAAAAAGCAATCCCTTTTTAGTGCTGACACAATAGATTGGATTTTTCTTAACTTCCAAGATTTTGATCTAACAAGTCGATTAAGTATGGAAGAAGCCTTTGAGGAGTATTCTCCTCAATGGATCATCAATGGGGCCGCTTATACAGCAGTCGATAAAGCTGAGGAAGACCAAGATAGAGCCTATGCAGTTAATGCAATTGGTGTAAGTGATTTAGCAGAATTATGTGAAGAGCATTCTATAAAGCTTATTCACGTTTCGACGGATTATGTGTTTGATGGAGATACCGAAATATCCTATGAGGAGGACAATTTCACATCTCCCCAAGGTGTTTATGGTGCATCTAAATTACAGGGAGAGGAATTAGCTTTAGAAAACAATCCAAAGACAATAGTAGTTCGTACATCATGGTTGTATTCTGAATTCGGAAAGAATTTTTTAACAACTATGTTATCTCTTTTTAAAAGCAAAGATTCACTAAATATAGTGAGTGATCAGTTTGGCCAACCCACCAATGCAAATGATTTAGCTAACGCTTTAATTAGTATTGTCCTTCAGGATAAAAATAAGTACGGTGTTTTCCATTATTCAAATTATCCAGAAACCAATTGGTTTGAGTTTGCTTCTGCAATAAAATCAATGAGTCAAAGTTCCATTGTTCTCCATCCCATTACTACAGATCAGTATCCCACGGCAGCAAAGCGCCCAAGAAGGAGCACGATGGCTCTGGATAAAATAGCTCAAACTTTTAATTTAGATATAAAGTATTGGGAGGAAAGCTTACAAGAAACAATCCAGGAAATTTCAGAAAATGAGAAATAAAATTCAACTCTTTGCCGCACTTTTTCTTTTTAGTCTCCTAAGTGCTCAGAGCGTAACGCTCAGTAGAGCTGAACGTGTTGGAGAGAATAAAGATAAGTTCTTGTACTTGATCGATTCTCTTTCTAAAGGAGAAACTTATTTAGGAGAAATAGAAGTTCACGGTTTCTCAACTCAAGATGCAGAGGTTTTTTCTCAGATTTATAAGAAAGCGAAAACGATCAAAGCTAATGGTTTTAAACTCAAAGAAAGAGAAATGCTTGGCGGTGAGCCTCCCCAGATCAATACCTCACATTATATATTAGAGCTTTACGATCTTAAAGAAAAACCAAAGTATAGTAACTTGGTCGTTTTATTCTCTTCTTCAGACAAGGAACAGAAGGTGCGTATTAATGAAAAAATTTACGTAATGAGCCCAAGATCTTATATAGCCATTCAGTTAAGACCCCAAGAGGTTTACTCCCTTAGGGTGGGCGGTCTTCTTGGGTCGAAGATTTTACTTAGCTATAAAGAGAATCAACCCGTTCAATATTTTCAAGTATTGCGTTCTGGAATCCGAGCAGATCAAAGCGGCAACCAGGGTGGCCTTACGATTAAGTCCGGAGATATTATCGGACTAGAAAGATCGTACGCTGAATTTCTTAAAACGATTTATAAGAAAATGGAAGAGGGGGAGTAAACATTACGTAGAATATAACCACAATAATTACGCAAGATTATAGTTGAGCGTCTTTGTCTAAAACAAAGGCGCTTTTTTAATTTAGTTGGATATAAAAGGAACTTAATCTTAGGAAAGAAAATTTCTTTAATTTTTTTTAGCTCAATTTCAATGGGTTAGTAAATAGAAATGAAATTAATCAAATATTAATTTGGAGCGTAAGAAAATCTTCCTATCTTTGCAATCCCAAATCGAAAGAGAGTAGGGGCGCAGAAGAGAGTTAGAGGATAAATGAAGGAGGGACTTTAAGTTTCACGGAGGATTTTTTTTAGGCTTGATTTAGAGCTT